>NZ_JAPMXX010000001.1:610000-1203931 GCF_032227065.1 Sphingobium sp. SA2 | reverse complement strand
TCCTTCGTCGACACGGCGTTACCAGCCTATGGCCTGGCCAACATACGGCTGGACTGGCGTAATGTCGGTGGCCGCCCGATCGACGTCGGCGTCACTATGACCAACGTCTTCAACAAGACCTATCAGGCGATCGGTGCCGTATCGGGGGCGGGGTTGGGCTTCAACACAGCTATCTTCGGTCCGCCGCGCCAATATGGCCTGACCCTGCGCTATCGTCTGGGAGAATGAGCATGGCCGACCTCGAAGCGAACAAGGCGGTCGCTCGCCGCTACATGCAGGCGGTGGAAGAGGGGGACGCCGCAACGATCGAAGCGTTGCAGCATCCCGACTGCACATGGTGGATATCAGGCTTTGGCGACATGAGCCGCGCCGATTTCATCGCCAGCGTAACCGGCGGCCTGTTGTCGGAGCAGCGGCGCAGCGCGCAGGTGGTCGGCATCACGGCCGAAGGGGACAGGGTCGCGGTGGAAGTGCGCGGCGAAATGATCTTCCCCGACCGGGTCTATCGCAACGACTATCATAATCTGCTGGTGATCCGCGACGGCCAGATTCTGTCGGGGCGAGAATATATGGACACGCGCGCCGCAGCGGAGGCCTTCGCGCCGTGAGCGGCCCCGTCCCCCTCAACGACTATGACGATGCGGCGGTCGGGCGCATCACCGGCTATGTCGAACACCTGACCGGCGGCAAAGTCGTGGGCCTGGAACGGCTGATCCGTTGGCGCCCTTCCTGGTTCGCCGATGTGGAGGTGGACGGGGTGGTGCGCCGCCTCCACCTGCGCGGCGACCGGGGCGGCGACGTGTCGATCTTTCCCGACCTCAAGCGTGAGGCGGACGTGATCGACCTGCTTCACAGGCAGGGACTGCCGGTGCCGGAAATCCATGGCTATCTCGCCGATCCGCCCTGCATCGTCATGGAAGCGATAGCGGGTACGCGCGATTTCTCTACCCTGGACGATGCAACGAGGATCGCGATCGGGCGCGACTATATGCACGCCGTCGCGGCGATGCACCGGCTGCCGATCGAACCCTTCGTCGCGGCCGGGCTACACCAGCCGGACGGTGCCGAGGCGATCGCGCTGGCCGGGCTGGACGCCTATATGCCGCATTATCGGCGCACCAAGAGCCGCCCCGAACCTTTGCTGGCGTTCGTGATCGGCTGGCTGCGTCGCAACGTGCCGGATTACCGCACTCAAGCCAGCTTCATCCAGTTCGATTCGGGCCAATATCTGGTCGATCAGGGCGCGATGACAAAGCTGTATGATTTCGAATTTTCGATGATCGGCGATCCGCTGGTCGATATCGCGACGATGGGGATGCGCGACAGTTTCGAACCGCTGGGCGCGCCGCTGGCGGAACTGGTCGGCTATTATGAAGAGGCGACGGGCGAGCCGGTCGACCATGACGCGGTGCTGTTCCACGTCCTGCAATTTTCCCTGCTGGGCACGATGCAGTTCACCGGGACCGTGGGTGCGCCCAAAGCGGGCGATCCTCATTCGGTCTATCTGATGTTCGACCTGGCACTGCGCCGGTCGATCCTGCTGGCCCTGTCTGCCCTGTCGGGGGTGGCGCTGCCCGATTTGCCGCCACTGGTCGAACGACAGGGTGACAATGCGCCGTTGATGGCCAAGATCGCCGATACGCTGGCCGGACTGGCCATGGCCGACGAAGGGGCGCAGATGCAGAAAAGGCAGGTGGCGGAACTGGTCGAATGGGCGGAGCGCGCCGATGCCCATGGCGCGGATATGGTCGCACGCAACATCGCCGATGTGACGGCGCTGCTGGATCGGCCGTTTCAGGACTGGAACGCGGCCGCCACGGCGCTGGAGGCGTATGTGAACGCTGCCGGCCCGGACCAGGACGCGGCGCTCATCACCCTACTTGGCACGATAGAGGGCCGGCAGCTCCAGCTTTTTGGCCCCACTGCGCTGGGCGTGGCGGCCAGCAATGTGGTGTTGCCGGTCACGCGCAGGGCATGAACAGAACAGGGACAGGCATATGAGCGACAAGATGGTGCTGATGACAGGCGCAACGCGCGGATTGGGGCGTGGCATCGCAAGGGGCCTGGCATCGCGCGGCCATAGGGTCGCCGTCACTGGGCGGGACAGGTTAGAACTGGACGCCGTTGTCGCGGAGATCGACCGGGCCGGGGGCAAAGGGCTGGCGCTGCTCTGCGACCATCGCGACGATGATGCGGTGGCCGCAGCCTTCGCCAAGCTGGCGGAGTGGACCGGCGGCAGGCTGGACCTGCTGGTCAACAATGTCGCGGCCGTCCATGCAATGGACCTGATCGCACCGGGAGGTTTCTGGGAAAAGCCACTCCATCTGGCTGACATGATAAATGTCGGCCTGCGATCGTCCTATGTCGCCGCCTATCATGCAGCACCTATGATGGTCGCGGCGGGCAGGGGTCTGATCGCCAGCATATCCTTCTACGGCGCAGTGTCCTATTTCCACGGTCCAGCCTATGGCGCGGCGAAGGCAGGAACGGACAAGATGACCGCCGACATGGCGATCGACCTGGCGCCCCATGGCGTGTCGGCGGTATCCCTGTGGCCCGGTTTCATCCTGACCGATGCGGTGCGCGCCATGCCACCCGAAATGCTGCCCGAAGAGTTGCGCGCCATGTTGCCGTCCTGGGAAACCCCGGAATTTTCCGGCTTGGTCCTCGACCGGTTGATGGACGATCCCGATCTTGCCGCCCTGTCAGGCAAGGCGCTGATTGGCGCGGAACTGGGTGAAGGCTATGGCCTGCGCGATACGGACGGCAAGCAGCCTGTGTCCTACCGCGCAACCATGGGCGCACCACTCAGCTTCCTGCCGGGCTGAAATCAGGCGCGGGGCTGCATCGCGCCAAAGCAGGCCTGCAATTCCACTGCAAACAGCGCAGGCTGCTCGAACGCAGCGAAATGGCCGCCGACCGGCAGTTCGTTCCAGTGGACCAGATCGGAATAGCTGCGTTCGGCCCAGCGGCGCGAGGGGCGAAAGATTTCCTGCGCGAAGATGCTGACACCGACTGGCAGGTCCAGCCGCTGCGCCTTGAACGCGCCCGCGCTTTCCCAGTAAAGCCGCCCCGATGAAGCACCGCTGTTGGTCAGCCAGTAGAGGCTGATGATGTCCAGCATGTCGTCGCGGCTCAGCGCGTCTTCCGCCCGGCCACCATTGTCGGACCAAGCCTGGAATTTCTCGTATATCCACGCTGCCTGCCCGACCGGAGAATCCGCCAGCGCATAGCCGACCGTCTGCGGCCTTGTGCCCTGCAACTTGGCATAGCCCGCATCATGGTCCTGATAATATTGCATCCGCTCGACCGTCTTGGCCTCGGCGGGCGTCAGGTCGGCAAAGTCGGCGGCTTCGGGAAAGACCAGCGGCATGTTGAGGTGGACGCCCGCCAGTTCCGGCGGCGCGGCCATGGCGATGGCGGTCGTGACCGCCGCGCCCCAGTCGCCGCCCTGCGCGAAGAAACGATCATAGCCCAGCCGCCGCATCAGCGTGATCCAGGCGTCTGCGATTTTTTCGACGCCCCATCCGGTCGCGATGGGCTTGTCGGAAAAACCATAGCCGGGCAGGGACGGGATGACGAGGTGGAAGGCTGGCGCATCGGCGGTCGCAGGATCGCTGAGCGGGCCGATGACCTTCATGAACTCCAGCACCGATCCGGGCCAGCCATGGGTCAGGATCAGCGGCACGGCATCGGGCCGGGGGCTGCGCACATGCAGGAAATGGATCGCTAGGTCGTCGATCTGCATCATGAACTGGGGCAGGGCGTTGAGCGCCGCCTCACACCGCCGCCAGTCATAGCCATCGGCCCAATAGGTGCACAAGTCGCGCATCGCGGCGATCGGCACGCCCTGGCTCCAGTCCGCAACCGTCTCCGCTGCTGGCCAGCGTGTGTGAACGATCCGCCGATGCAGATCGTCCAGAGCCTCCTGCGGAATGGCCACTGTAAAGGGCGTGATGGAATCCGACATGGCGCTTTTCCCTTATCTTTAGAAAGTGACGCCCAGCGCTTCGACCGTGCCCAAATCCTCGCCCGCGACGAAGATACGCTCGACGATGTGCATCCCCTTTTGCCCCCACTCGTCCATATTGGCGATCCATGCCTGCATCGCATAGGGTGGCCAGCGGCGATAATATTCCCACAATGTCTCGTCGTCCGGTACGCCCTGCGCCCCGGTTTCGATAAGGCAGCGGCGATAATGGCGCAACAGGTCGCGTTCATTGGCGCGCCGCTCCTCGATCGTCAGCGCGCCGAGCAGGAAATAGGTGAAGTCGCGGATCGGCCGCCCCTTGCGCACCAGTTGCCAGTCCAGCCACACCCGCTCGCCGTCGGGGCGCAGATAGCTGTTGCCCTGATGGCTGTCGCCATGGACCAGGCACCATGGTCCCTGTTCCTTATGCTGCGCGAAGTTGACCAGCGCGTCGAACACCGTATGCAGCCGCGACAGGTCGCCCTTGATCCAGCTTGGCAGGAACGCCTGATATTCAGGCATTGCATGGTTTGCTTCCGCAAAACTATACATCATGTGTAGCTGCTGCGCGTCGACTGCCGTCACCATCGACACGGGCAGCCAGTCGGCCGCGTGCAGTACCGGGCTATCCCAGAAGGCACCATGGATTTTCGCCAGGCTGGCGACGGCGCGCGCGGCTTCCTCCACGCCCATATGGTCAGTGCTGACGCCGAAATGGCCGCCCTCGATCGAAAGATCCTCCATCACGACCAGTCCCTGGCCGCTATTATCGCGCGGATCCCACGCCTCGAAGAAGGAGCGGGGCGCGGGGAAGGCGACGAGGCGGCGAAAATCTTCGTAAAACCTGGCTTCCAACCGACAGATGCCCTGGCTTTCGAACTGCGCCCAATTAGCCTTCAGGCATACATTCTCCGGGATACCCGCCGCCTTTCCAACATCGTTGAGCGTCAGCTTGACCTGATATTTGGTCGTGTGGCTGTTGCGCAGGAACACTGCTTCCATCTCCTGCACAACGATGCCGGGAAAGCGCGCCTGCATGATCTGTGTCAGCCATTCGGCAGTGACATTCTCCAGCTTTGCAGGGATGCCGACCGGATTTACGAAACTTGTCATGGCATCCATCCCTTATTTCATTTTCTTGAGTTCACGCAGCGCGCGATTGGCCGCGATCCGGCCGGCAATGCCCGACACGCCGCCGCCCGGATGCGCGCCCGCGCCGCCGATCAGAAATCCGGGGAAGGGCGGCTTGGGACCGCCAAAACCAGTGGCGGGGCGATGCACGCCCGAACGCAGCGCGCCGAAATCGATATGGGTTACACAACCATTGGTGACGTTCAACCGCTTTTCCCGTTCCCGCGCGGTTTCCACGAAGCGCCCGACTTCGGTGTCCAGCCCGTCATAATAGTCGCCCAGATGGCTGATGACCGATGACATGGTCTTGTCCTTGAGCGCGGGCGACCAGCCCTCGCGCGCATCCACCGCCATGGCAGGCAGATAGACATAGGCCAGCGATCCGCCCGGCGGTGCCTGCGTCGGGTCGCTGTTCGACAGCGGGCTGAGCGACATCGCATGGCGATCGGGAATGTCGCCGCGCCGCGCGGTGGCGAAGGATTCGCGTACTTCTTCGGACGTGCCGATCAGGCCGACCGCCTTATTCAGGTCCGCGTCGTCATGGCGCAAATCCTGATGCTTCTTCAGGCGCAATGGTCCCGACATCGCGATATTGGCCAGGAACGGCGCAGCGTTGGACCGGTTTGAGGGCGCATGTTCAATCCGCTGCATTAGTGCGCGATCGACCCCGCCCGGTGTAGTCATGCGCATGGCGGTGCGCGGGTCGCAGGTGGCAATGACCATCTTCGCCCGGATCACCCGGCCATCCTCCAGCCGCACGCCCTTTGCCGCGCCATCATCGACGATGATTTCGGCGACGGGGGCGTTAAGCTGGATCGTCGCACCGGACGCTTCGATGCTGCGCGCCAGCGCGTCGGAAAAGGACTGGAGCGAGCCGATCGGCTTGCCGGTGCCATATTTATGCGTGACCGCGAAGATCATATAGGCCGCCGCATTGCCATCATCATCCACCGGCCCGGCACCGGCCGCGATGCCCAGCAGCAGGGCGATGGTCGCGGGATGTTCGAACCGTTCGCACGCGACCTGATCGGCCGTCGCCTTCGACATGGCGACCAGTTCATCCTTCAACCGCACGTTACGCACCGCGCTGCCGATCATCTTGGACAGGTTTTTCATGTCCGGGCGGCCTGGTTCTGCCATCATCATCGGAAAGCCAATGTCCATCATGACGTTCAGCGTTTCCATGAACTTCAGATAGGCTTTGCCGTCGTTACGGTTGATCCGGGCTATGTCCTCGGTTGTGCGTTTGTAATCGTAAAACAGCGCGATGGAGCTGCCATCGGGGTGCAGATAAGCATAGGTCGGGTCGGGATCGACGGTTTTGAGGCCATATTTGGCCAGCTCGAAATCCTCGATTATGCCGGATTTGCGCGCGAACAGCAGTTCGACGGCGCAGGGCGTCACCAGATGATTGGGCGCTTCGGGGATCATATAGCCCGAACTGGTCATGCCCCCGACCTTGGCCATCCGCTCGACGACCAGCACCTTCTTGCCCTCGCGCGCCAGATAGCCGGCCGCGGCCATGCCATTATGCCCGGCTCCAATGACGACGACGTCCACCTGATCGGTCATGCTCTCTGTCCTCTGTTGCTTCAGGCGGTGGCGGCGGCGGTATAGGCCTTGCCCCATTCCGCCAGCGCCAGCAGGCGGGCTTTGCGGTCGGCCTGGATCTGCGGGATTTTGTTTTCGTCGGGACCATCGGGCACGATCACCAGCGGCTCCTTGCCCAGCATGGCGAGCGCCAGCGCGCACACTTCGGCCGGATCATAAGCGATGCTATAATCCATCCCCAGCCCTTCGGTCGCGCGGCGCAGGGTGGGCGTGTCCATGATCGGCGCGGCGACGCCGACAATGTCGATAGTCTGGCCGTCCAGCTCGGCCCACAGCGATTCCACGAAGTTCAATTCGAAAGCCTTGGTCGCCGAATACATCGCCAGCCATGGCTGCCCACCCAGGCCCGCGCCCGACGACATGATGACGAAACCGCCCTTGCCACGCGCCTGGAACCGGTTGCCAAAGCCATGGACGGCCTCCAGCACATTAGCCGCATTCATGGTCAGCAGGCGCAGCGACCGTTCGACCGGCACGCCAAAGAAGCTGTTGCCCGCGCCATCTGCCCCAGCGTTGGAAATATAAAGGCCGATATCCAGATCGGCCGTCGCCTCCACCAGCCGCGATCCCTCGCCCATTTCCGTCAGGTCGGCGGTCAATGCGCGAAAGGCGATGCCATGTTCTGCGGCCAGTTCCTGCCCTAGCGCTTCCAGCGCAGGCAGGCGGCGCGACACCAGCACCAGGTTGATGCCCATGGCGGCCAGTTGCCGCGCATAGCAGGCGCCGGTGCCTTCCGAAGCACCCGCGATGACGGCCCAGGGACCATAGGCCGCAGCGAAGGCTGGGGCATCGAAAGCAGGCAAGTCGATCTTACGCATCGGATGAAAATCCTCTCTTGGTGCCAGCCGTTCGCCGGCTCTCGGATGGCTAGCGCCAGACCCTATAAGGCAATTGTCTTCACTCTGCCTATCGGGAGGCAGGGGGGACTTCCCAAAGCAGCAGATGAAATCCCACCGACGATTGGCCATTGCATATAACGACAATAATGTCATTATATATCCAGGCGGATGGAGAGGAGCCGATCATGCCGGTCGAAATGATGCAGACACACAGGCGCGTCGCCCAAGTGACGGACCCTGTCAGGGTTGCGGCATCGCTGCGGCCCGTGCTGGAACGTTATGCCGACGATTGTGAGCGGCAACGGCGGATCGTGGCACCAGTGATGGCGGCGCTACAGGAATCCGGCCTGTTTCACATCACGGCGCCGCGTCGTGCTGGCGGGCCTGGCCATCGCCTCATCACCCATATCGAAACGGTGGCGGAACTGGCCAAGGGCTGTGTCGGCACCGCCTGGGCTTATGGCTTGCTGTCGGGGATCACTGGCACCGCTCTGGCCCTGCCATCGTCGGCAACCGACCTGCTGTTCCGCACTGGGGACGAACTGTTTTGCAGCGCTTCGGCCCTGACCGGCAAGGCGGTGGCGGTGACGGGCGGCTATCGCATGTCGGGCCGCTGGGGCTATGGATCGGGCTGCCTACACGCCGATTGGGCGCTCAATGGGGTCATGGTCGACACGGCGCAAGGGGGCGAAGCGGCCATGGCCTTCCTCGACCTGCGCGATGCGGCATGCCGGATCGAGAATAACTGGCACGTCGCAGGCATGGCCGGGTCGGGCAGCAACATGATCGTGGCGGACGACCTGTTCGTGCCCGAAGCGCTGGTCCTGTGGACGGGCCGCGCGCCATCGGCCGATCTGCTGCTAACGATGCCAGGGCTGGAGCCGCGCGACCGCTGGCCTATGGAGCCGCTGTTTCCGCTGGGCGTACTGGCACCGATGCTAGGCGCGGCGAGCGCTCTGCTGGAGGGCGTGACGCAGGCGATGGCCGGGCGGCCCGTGGTGGGGTGGACTTATGCCAGCCAGGCGGGGTCGGAGGCGCTGGTCGGCCTGATGGGCCGGGCGGCGATAGAGATCGATTCGGCTTGGCTCCACATCCGCCGCGCCGCCGAGCTGCTGGACGATAGCGCGCAGCAACGGGTGCTGACCGGCTATGACAAGGCGCAGATTCAGGCCGATTGCGGCTATGCGATGGAATTGCTGCGCGCGGCGGGCAACCGCTTGATGGACGTGGCGGGGCCGGGCGCCTTTGCGCTGGCTAGCCCGCTCCAGCGCCTCTGGCGCGACCTCAATGTCGGCACCCGCCACAATGCGCTCAACGCGCCGCTGTCGATCGAGCTGTACGGCCGCGCGATTGCGGGCATGCCGTCCAACATCCGCCTGCTGCCGGACATTGCGCCCGCACCCGCTTGGGCAACAGCATAACAACAGGAGAGAATGGATGCCGATACCCACGACGCAGGAGATAGCGACATTTCTGACCAGCCAAGCCATCATGTTCAGCGAAGGCCGGATCGATGATTTCATGGCTGCCTTCCGCGCGATAGCGCCGGGCGGGTTCAAGGTGCAGGATCCTGCGACGGCCCCGGTGGAGGCGGGGTGGGACAAGCTGGAGGCGCTATGCGACCAGTTTCTCGGCTGGCAGTTGGTGGTGGAGGATGTGAAGGTCAGCGGCAACGAAGCGGTCATCTACGTCCGCAACGAAGGTGTGCATGACGGGCATCCGATGAAAATCTACAGCATCGAACATTATGTGTTCGGCGACGATGGCAGCCTGCTTGCGCGCTATTTCCATCCGATGCAGTAGCAGGCCATGTCCGAGACCACATCCGTCCCGCCCGCCATCGACCCGCGCAGCCGGGCGGCGGCGTTGCGGCGGGAACGGATGCGCGACCGGCTGCTCGACACGGTATTCGACCTGTATCAGCCGGGTCAGGCGAACGGCCATCTGGTGATCGACGACGTGATCCAGGCGGCCGCCGTGTCGCGCGGCAGTTTCTACAAATATTTCGAATCGCTGGAAGCCGCCGTCGATGCGCTGGGCGAGCGGCTGACGGCGGGCATGATCGGCGATTATCGTCGGCTGTTCGATGACGATGACGCCCCGTTGCTGCGCGCGGTGGGCGGCGTGGCGATCACAATGTTGCGCGCCTGGCATGATCCGCGATGGAGCGGCTTTACCTGTCGCGTAGATTATGTCAATTATTTCGAACGCGCCAGCAGCTTTGACCTTATGGTCCGCGATGTGCTCGACGATGCCCGGCAGAAGGGGCAGATGGATTTCGCTTCCAGCGACATGGCCGTCGACCTTATCGTCGGGGTCACGATCGAAGCGCGGCGGCGGCTGATGCGGGGAGGCATGGCGCCGCGTTCCTATATGGACGAAATGCTCTTGCGGACTTTCAGGGCGCTGGATGCTTCGCCCGTCATGCTGGCTGCGGCGTTCGACACGGTGTGGCTACGGCTGGCGCGCGACGGGCCGAGTCTTGAGTGGTGGTCCGTGGGGCAGGGCGTTCCGGTCGGCTAAAGCTGGCTCGTCCCGCCGAACGATCAGGAATCAAGCGGCGTCCAGCATGGGGTGCCTGCTTTTTCCAGCGGCCCGCACTGCGCCACGCGGGTCGCGCCATTGTCCGCGATCAGGATCATCCAGTCGCCGGTGTCGCCGCAACCAATGGCCCAGACCGCATTGGTGCCGATGTCGCCCCGAAACAGCGAACGCTTCGTACTTGTACAGACCTCGCCTGCATCATGCATCAGCTTGGCGAAGGATTGCGTTCGTCCAGGCGCATCCCTTTCCTCGATCGCATTGCTGTAGCGGTTTCGGCTGCTGCCAGTGCGATGCGCTTCGGCGATGGCGATGGATGCGCCCAGCGTCGCGGCAATCACGCCGGTGGGGACCAGCGTCCATACCAATGCCCGGCGCAGGTCGCCGCCGCTATGGCCACATGCAATGCAGCCGGTTCCAAAGCCATCGATCGGCGCGCGACATTTCGGGCAGTTCATGACTCCGCACTAGCCTGCATCCCTCTCGCTCGACCCTATCCCTCGACAGGCGCAGTTCGGGCTGGGCGCAATCATTCTATAGACTATGGAATTGCCCAACCTCCCACCGGCCATAGCGCCGTCTTTGCCGCCATCGGGCGGAATGATGGGGGAACCGTTGCGTTCGCCCTCCACCCTGCGGCAGGCGGTGGTCGATCGCCTGCGCGACGCCATCGTGTCCGGCACTATCGCGCCCGGCACCTTGCTGCGCGAAACCGCACTCGCCGCCAGTCTGAACGTCAGCGCCACGCCGATCCGTGAGGCGCTTGGCACGCTGGCATCCGAAGGATTGGTGGAGATCGAGGCGCATAGGTTGAAGCGCGTCACCCCGATTGATTTCCCCGCCACCCGCGACCTGTTGCGCGTGCAATGGGAATTGTGGCGGCTGGGCTATGCCTGGGGGATGGGCTATATCGGCGCAGGGCGAGCAGTCCTGCTCGATCAGGCAATCGCTGACTATCGCACGGCGCTGGACGGGGACGACCATGCCGGAGCGATTGCCGCTGGGCTGGATTTCCACACCATCTTCATCACCGCGTCGGCGAACCGCGAACTGCTGCGCTCGACCCTTGACCGGCGCGGTCTGATCGCCCGCTTCATCCTGCTGCATGGCCTCCAGACGCTGACGACGATTGGCCTGGAACAGCATCAGGCGATCTTGGCGGCGTTCAAGGCGGGCGACCATCCCGGCGTGCTGGCCTGCCTCGATCGCATGGCCACGCGCCTGATCGCCATCGCAGATGCAGGCTGCCCGGCCGCATCCGATCACCCTTCCCGATAAGCAAGAAAGACACAGGACATGGATTTCGAACTGCCAGAGGAATATCGTTCCTTTCAGGACATGGCGCGGCGCTGGATCGACAAGGAAGTGCCCAAGGAATGGGCGCGCGCGCTGGAAAAGGACGAACACAACTACCCCTTCGCGCTGTGGGACAAATTCACCGAAGCGGGCTTTCACGGCATCGGCATATCGGAGGAGTATGACGGGCAAGGCGGCGATGTTGTCATGCAGATGCTGCTGGCGCGCGAACTGGCCCGGTCGCTGGGTGGCCTCGCCTGGATCTGGGGCATCACCAGCTTTGCCGGGTCGAAATCGATCGGCCTTTATGGGTCGCCCGAACAAAAGGCGAAATATCTGCCGCTGATCGCCACCGGGCAGTTGAAGGCCGCGATCGCCTTTACCGAGCCGAGCGGCGGCACCGACCTGTTGGGCGCGATGACCACGACAGCCGAACGGGTCGAGGGGGGCTGGAAACTCAATGGCGAAAAGATCTGGTCCTCCTCCGCCCATGTCGCCGACTATCTGCTGGTGATCGCGCGCAGCGACAAGGACGCTGAAAAGAAGCACCAGGGGCTGACCCTGTTCTGGGTGCCGATCAACACAGCGGGCGTGAAGATCACCCCGCTCGCCAAACTCGGTATGCGCTCGATGGGCAGTTGCTCGGTACATTTCGAGGACGCCTTCGTCGCCGACGAACAGGTGCTGGGGGAACCGCACAAGGCCTGGTACATGCTGCTGCCAACGCTCAACAATGAACGGATCATGGTCGGCGCCTTCTGCCTTGGCGTCATCGACGGCGTGTTGGAAGATGCGCTCGATTATATGAAGCAGCGCAAGGCGTTCGGCGGGGTCATCGGCCGATTCCAGAGCTTGCAACATTATGTCGCCGACATTGCGACCATGCAGAAGACCACCGAACTAATGCTGCATTTCTGCGCCGACAAACAGGCGCGGGGCGAAAATGTCGGGGTGGAGGCCAATATGCTCAAACTCATGGCATCGGAAAACGCCAATGCCGCCGCAGACCTGGGCATCCAGATATTGGGCGGGATGGGCTATTCCGCCGAAACCGACATGCAGCGTTACTGGCGCGACAGTCGACTGTGGCGGATCGGCCCTATCACCAATGAAATGGTGCGCAACGGCATCGCCGAAAGCCTAGGGCTGCCGCGTTCCTTCTGAACCCCGGCCCTTCTGAAAGACAGGTGAAATGGCGGGGGCGGGCGCGCAGTCTCCCCGTCGATCAAGGAGACAGACGATCATGATGTTCCCCCCGCAACCCATTCCCGACCATGTGCCGGCCGATCTGGTCAAGCCCGACTTTCCCTTCATCTTTGGCATGACGACGGACCGCGATCCGTTCGACGATATGGCGATGGCGGTGCATGAAGGCCCCGACATCATCTATGCGCCTCACGCCTATCCGGGCGGAACCGCAGCCTGGGTGCCACGGCGCATGGCGCATCTGCGCTCCATCTACCTGGACACCGAACATTTTTCGTCGACCGATTTTTCCCCCTATTCCAAACTGGTCGGCGGCAACTGGATCAATTCGCCCGCTGAGTTGGACCCGCCCGCCCATGGCCCGTTCCGCCAGATGGTAAACCCGGCCTTCACGCCCAAGGCGATGGCCGCGCTGGAGGGCAAGATCCGTCAATATGCGATCGAATATATCGACGCGTTCGCCGCGCGCGGTTCGTGCGAATTCATGAGCGAGTTCGCGTTCGAATTTCCGATCAAGGTGTTCATGGATCTGATGGGGCTGCCGCATGACCGGGTAGCGGAATTCATGGAGTGGGAACAGAACCTGCTCCACAATCACGACCTCGCGCAGATTGCCGAGGCCACACGCAGCGTGCTTGATTATCTGGGCGGGGAGATTGACGATCGACGCGCCAATCCGCGCGACGACCTTATCAGCTTCGGGGTGCAGGGTCGGATCGGCGATCGGCCACTGACGCGGGATGAACTGCTGGGCTTTATGTTCAACCTGTTCATCGGCGGGCTTGATACCGTCTCGACCAATATGGGTCTGCATTTCCGTCATCTGGGCAGCGCGATGGAGGATCAGGCGCATCTGCGCGCCAATCCGTCCGACATCCCGCATGCGATTGATGAACTGATGCGGGCCTATGGCGCGGTCACGACCTTTCGCACCTGCATCAAGGAAACGGAGGTCGCCGGCGTGCGCTTCATGCCGGGGGAAAAGGTCGCGATGTCGACCACGCTCGCGGGCCGCGATCCGGCCGAGTTCGATGCGCCGACACAGGTGCGGCTAGACCGTAAGCCACGCCATGTCGGCTTTGGCTTTGGTATCCATACCTGTGTGGGCATGCATCTGGCGCGGCGGGAATTACGGATCGCGATGGAGGAATTTCTCGCCCGCATCCCGCAATTCCGTATTGCGCCGGGTCACACGGTCGAATGCCATCTGGGCATGATCCAGCCCGTCGCACTCCCGCTGGTCTGGACTCCTGCCGCCTGATCGATGGCGGGCGTTCGTCTCGCGACGGACGCCCTACAGGTCCAGGCAGGCTGCGTCAAAATCCAGGCGCGGGTTCCGCGGATGCAGCGCTTCGGCTCGGCCATAGCCGATATTGCACAGGAAATTGGCTTTCCACCGTCCATCAGGGAAAAATTCACTGTCCACGCCCGCCGCGTCGAAGCCCGACATCGGCCCGCAATCCAGCGCCAGCGTTCGCGCCGACATGATGAGATAAGCGCCCTGCAAGGTCGATGACCGCGCCACCGTCTCGGCGATCAGCGCATCCTTCCCCTCGAACACGCTCCGCATGTCACGGGACGGGAACAGGGTAGCATATTCCTCGTAAAATCGCGTGTCCCCGGCGATGATGACGGTGCAGGGCGCCTGCGCGACCTTATCGACATTGCCCGCATTGATGTGTGGCATCAGCCGCGCCTTCGCCTCCACCGAACGAATGAAGACGAACCGTGCGGGATTGCTGTTCGCAGTCGTCGGCCCCCATTTGGCCAGATCGTAGAGCGTGCGCACTATCGCGCCGGTAACGGGCTGGTCGGTCCAGCCATTATGGGTACGCGCCTGCCGGAACAGCCGGTCCAATATGTCGGTCATGGCATCCCCCAGCCCGCTGCTTCGCGGGCAATTATGTCGTCCGCCTCCCTGCCAAGCGCCTCCCGGTCTGCCCGCTCCCACACCCGATGATCGCCCCGCGCATAGCCGCACCCATTGTCGCGATAGAGCAGCGCATCGATCACATGGTCGCGCAGCTTGTCGATCTGGCGTACAACTCGCCCGGGCGTTCCCATCACGAGTGAATGGGGCGGCACGATGGTATCAGGCGGCAGGAAACAATGCCCCGCGATGATCGATCCATGACCGATGACGCACCGCTCCATGATCGTCGCGCCAACCCCGATCAGGCAGGCCGGTTCGATCGTGCAGCCATGCACCACGGCGCGGTGGCCGATGGTGCAATAATCGCCGATGACGGTCGGATCGTCCCAGCCGATATGGACCATCGCATGATCCTGCACGCTTGCGCAGCGGCCCACCGAGACGAACGCCCGCTCGCACCGGATGACGGCATAGGGCCATAGGCTGCAATCCTCACCCAGCCGCACGTCGCCGAACAGGCGAACGGTCGGATCGACATAGGCGGGGGACATCGCGATCATCCTGCAACCAACAGCAGCGCCGCCCACTCGGTCGAGCGGGCGGCGCCGAGGGTCAATAGGCGCCCGGCGGCGAAATCGGGTCCGCACCAGTCAAGGCGCGACCGAAGATTTCGTAGCCTATGGTCGGGATATTCTGGATATGCCGTGTCGCCATCGACACGTCGCGCCAATAGCGATTGATCGGCTTGTCCAGCGCGAAGGCCGAAGACCCCACCTGGAACATCAGCGATTCGCTCGCCCCATGAACCAGTTCGATCATCTGCGCGCCCGCTGCCCGGTGCTTGGCCTTCTCCGCCATAGTGAATTCCTCGCCCAGGCCGACCCGGTCGAGCTTAGCGGTCAGGTCGAACAGGATCAGCTTGGCCGTGTCGATCATCGCGGCGGCCTCGCCCAGGTCGCGCATATGGGCGCCGGAACTTGTGCGCGGACCGATGATGGTGGTCAGCACCGGCTTCTTGGGCGCTTCTGCCCTCACGATTTCCAGCATCGCCTCCACTGCGCCGATCAACTGCGCGATGCCGGTCGTGCGTACGACCGGAACGGCGGGCAGCAGGTCGGACGGCGCACCGAAATGGCGCTTGGTCGGGTCGATCTGGCCGGTTCTCTCGGTCATCAGCGCCATCTGCGCGTCGGGAATGAACACGTCCTTGGCGATCGCGGTGTCGGACCCGGTGCCTTGCATCCCCGACACGAACCAGCTGTCCTCGATCGTCATGGCGTCCATCGGCAGGTAGCACATGTTGATGCCCGGAACGACGGGACCGTCATAATCTTCCAGCACCACGCCCTGCTGCGCCCAGGTCGACTGGCGTGACCCGGACATATAGGGCCATTTGCCATTGATGATCCAGCCGCCATCGACCTTGCGCGCCTTGCCGGGCGGGTTGTACGCGCCGCACACCGTCTGCGGACGGTCGGCGAACACCGCGTCCTGCACGCCATCAGGGGCCAGGCTGGTGATCCAGCTGGTGCCGTTGATGATCTGCATGACCCAGCTGATCGCTGGATCGCCTTTCGCGATTTCGATCTGTACGCGGCAGAAATCGGTCGGGGACAGGCCAAAACCGCCCAGACGCTGCGGCACCAGTAGGCGCAGGAAGCCTTCGTCCTTTAACATCTGGTCGACCGCCGGGGTCGGGCAGCGGCGTTTTTCGCCGTCAGGCGCTTCGCTCTGAAGGAAATCGCGCAGGCTGCGCGCCTTTTCGACCAGCGCGTCAGCCACGCTCTTGTCGGCGAAGCCGACCTTGGTGGTGGATTCTAACTTTGCCAGGGTAGCCATCAATTCATCCTCTCTTATGTTCGGCATGGTGGCCGGCGATTTGCAGCGCCCATTTGCACAACCGGTCGGGCGCCCCGTTCCAGATGGCCAGCCATTGCGGCGTGGCCGGAATGATGAGGGTGCTCAGTTGCAACCGCACCATCGTGTCGCAGAAAATGTCGCGGTCCAGGCGGCTGCCCGTCAGCATCTCGAAATGGTCAAGTACCGGGTCCAGCGCCTGCTGCACGGCGGCCTTGTGGCGGCTGAAATGACTGCGCAGGAAATTGAGGTGGAAGGCCGGTTCGACCTCGAATATGCCGTCTGGCGACCGTTCGATGGTGAAGCGGCCGTAAAAGCGCATCACCGCGCGGAACCGCTCGATCGGATCGGCTATGCCTTCGCCCGCCTCGATAATTCCCTTTTCGAAACTGCTGCATATATATTCGCTGACCGCCGCCAGCACGTCCTCCTTGGACGTGAAATAGCGGTAGAGCGTGCCGCGCGACACGCCGCTCGCCTCGCTGATGTCGCTCATCGACAGGCGCCGCGCACCGATGCTTCCGATCGCGCGCAGCGTGCCATCCAGGATTTTCTGGACGCTGCCGGATTGATCGGTGGCGACGATATCGCTCCAGTCGGTGTGCGGCATCAATTTCATGTCTGGGCTTCCATCTCGGCAAGATTGTGCGGAACGCTCACATAGCCGGGCAGATGCTGCCCGCCATCCACGTTGATCAGCTCGCCATTGACGAAACGCGACATGTCCGACGCCAGGAACAGCACCACCGGGCCGATATCCAGTTCCGGGTCGCCCGCGCGCTTCAACGGATTGCTGGCGGTCGCCATGTCCAGAAAGCCCGGCACGTCCTGCACCAGTTGCGCGAAAACCTGGCCCATGCCGGTCGGCGCGATCGCATTGGTGCGGATGTTGAACCGCCCCCATTCCACCGCCGCACTGCGGGTCAGGCCCATGATCGCGCCCTTGTTCATATTATAATCGGCATGCAGCCAGGCACCGGTCTGCGCATCGATCGAATAGAAGTTGACGATCGACCCGCCGCCCCGCGCCTTCATATGCGGGAAGGCCGCACGCATCGCCCACCAACTGCCCCAGGTGCCGATTTCCAGCGTGCGCTTGAGCATCTCGTCGGTCTTCTGTTCCAGCAGGACGTTGTCCGACAGCAGCGAGGCGTTGTTGACGAGAATGTCGATGCCGCCAAATTCGGCGACCGCGCGGTCGATCATCGCTTCCGCATCGGCCTTGACGCCGACATCGGCGGACATGCCGACGGCGCGCATGCCAAACTCCGCCGAAATCTCTGCCGCTACCGCTTCCGCCGCCGCGCCGTCGCGCCCGGTGATGAGCAGATGCGCACCCTCCCGCGCCAGGCAGCGGGATATGCCATGGCCCAACCCCTTGGCCCCGCCGGTGACGATCGCAACCTTGTCCTGTACCAAAGCCGTCACGCCGCAACTCCCATTAGTGGCTCGCTCAGGGCACGGTCCATGTCCATGCGTTCCTGGCAATAATCCTGTGTGAAGACATAGCCGCGGACAGCGCCATCGCCGTCGCGGAACAGATATTTCAGGCCCATCGCGTCGTTCGCCGCTTCCTCCCACGCACCCGCCACGCCCTGCGGCGTGGGCAGCAGCACGACGGGGCAGGCGGTCGTCTTGACCTGCACTGACAGCGGGGGAAAGCGAATGTCGGTCGGCGTGCCTAGCGCACTGGGCGCGATCGCGCGCGCGGCGGCCATGATCGGCGTGATATAGGCGGCCAGACCGCTGGGATATTGGGCACAGTCGCCGATCGCGAAAATGTCCGGATCGCTGGTGCGACCGGTCTGGTCGACCAGGATGCCGCGCTCCACGATCAGCCCGGCATCCTGCGCCAGTTGCACGTTCGGACGCAGGCCGACGGCGGACAACACCACCGCCGCCTCCACGACCAGCCCATCGTCCAGTTCCGCGCGGATGCCACCTTCCGCCTTGTGGATCGCCATCACCTTGCGGCCCAGATGCCATTCCACGCCCTTGGCGCTCAGTGTATCGCGGATGCGCGCGCCCACGGCGGGCGGCACCAATTGCGCCAGTGGGTGACCGAGCATGTCGACCACGACCGGCCGATAGCCGGTCGCCGCCAGGTCATTGGCAAATTCCGTGCCCACAAGCCCGCTGCCCATGATGAGCACGCGCGCGCCGTCGGCCAATTTTTCACGAAATTCCCGATAATGGTCGATGCTATTGACCGCCATCGCCCGGTGGGCCGCATCGCCGTCAATTGGCGGCCGTATAGGGTCCGCCCCCAGCGCTAGCACCAGCCGGTCGTAAAAGATCGGCCCGCCGGTGGTCAGCACCGCCTTGTCCTGCCGGTCGATCGCCTCGACCACCCGACCGGCGCGCAGGTCCAGCTTCAACTGCGTCGCCATTTTCTCCGCCGCCGTGGTGACCAGCGTATCGGCCACCTTGCCCTTGGCTAGTGCGGTGGACAAAGCGGGCTTGGAATAGAAATGTCCGTCATCTTGCGTCACCAAGGTCAGCCGGGCGCCCGGTGCGAGTTTGCGCAACTCACGCAGGACCCCATAGCCAGCCAAGCCGCTGCCGATCACCACGATATGGGGGGAGCCTGTCATTGCCATCACCCCGTCAGAGGAAGATCGCGAAGTTGGACATGCCCAGCGTCGATTGATCGACGATAATTTCGCGCACGGCCAGCTTGTAGGCACCATCGACCAGCCGCCACACGTCCCGCCGTTCGGCCGTGATCGACTCGTTTTCCGGGTTATCGAACCGGCTGCGCTCGACGTACAGATAGCTCACAACTTCATATTCGCCTGCCGTCTCGCACTGGGCAATACGGACATTGGTGACGAAGCGGCGCGTGCGCGATGGCGGATCTTCCGCCCAGGCGCTTTTCGACAGGCGCCCGGTCCGCATCAGGATCGACGCATAATTCTCGTCGAAATGCTTCATCGTGCGCACGACGTCGCGGTCCTTGTTGGGACCGTTGCGGGTCAGGCGCAGGGGCGCTGTATAGACCAGATCCTGCTCCAAATAGGCGACCCAGTCGTCGAACCGGCGCTCGTCAAGCGCCGCCGCCTCGTCATACAGGGTTTCGAGCAGGCGGTTATAGACCTCCGAACCCAACGGCACGCGCTGGGTGGATACAAGCCCGCGCATGACGCTCGTCTTGTCGATCGCGGCGGTCGCGTAGTTCACGGTCATGTTGTGATCCTCTCTCTTCGCGTCGCTCAGGCTTCGGCCATCAGGTCATAATAGGCCGACCACCACGCCCATTGCGTGTCGTCCTTGGTAAAGCCAGGATATAGATCACCCCCGCCGACCCAGCCTTCGGGCCGTTCATGACCATGGAGCGCCTGATATTTCAGCGTCATGGTCTTGCTCATATGCCCGCGCGAATTGCGCATGATCTGCGGCCATGTGTCGGCGTCGTCCTGCTCGATCGTGCCGGACGTGCCGGTGGACCAGATAGCGTTTTGGAGCATGTCCCGCTTTACGTCCTCCGGCGCATCCTTCTCGGCGAAGATGAAGTTGATGAACTCCACCTTGTCCGGCCCGCGCGGCACATAAGTGTGTAGCGAAAGCGCGCCCGACGCGCCGCCATCCATGCGCGGCGCAAAGATGAAGGCGATCAGGATATTGGGGAACATGCCGCCGACCTGCGGAGGGATGGTCGCCAGCTGGTTGACCTGCGCTTCCGACAGATTCTTGAACAGCTGCGGGATCATGTCCTTGGTCACGCCCGGCGGGGTCAGCAGGTTCAGCCGCTCCTCGGTCGTCTTGCCCTCGAAACTGATGTCGGCAAACATCTTGAAGGTCTGCGCCGCTTCCAGGCAGCGCAGCGTGTGCCCCTGCGGCACCGAGATATCGACGCCATACATGCCGGGCGCGGTGTCGTAGATCGACTCGGCCGTGCCGCCCATGATGCCGCCTTCCATCAGCGACCGGTGCAGCGTCAACGTGTGGAAACCGTCCGAACCCGACTGTTCGCCGGGGATCTTCCAGTTGCACGGCAGCACGAAGCGCTGCGGGGGGCCAAGCATTTCCAGGCCATTGTCGGTGCGGCAGAATAGCTGGTCGAGATAGAATTTCGCGTCGCCCAGATAATCCTCGAACGACAGATCTTTGCTCCATGTCGCAAAGATCAGCCCGCCATAAAGATGTACCCGCGCCTTTTTCAGGCCCAGTTCGTCCTTGCTGTGGCGGTTGCCGTGCATCTGTTCCTTTTCGATCGGCGCGCCGATGAAGCTGCCGTCGGAACGGAACGCCCAGCCATGATAGATGCAGCGATGCGCTGCGGCATTGCCCGCTTCGGCGGTGCACACCTTCATGCCGCGATGTGGACAGACGTTGAGCATGACGTGCACTTCGCCGTCGCGTGCCCGCGAGACGATCACATTATCCTCGGCCATGTCGCGCATGACATAGTCGCCCGCCTTGGGAATTTCCGACTCATGGCCCAGCAACAGCCAGGTCCGCGCGAAGACGCGCTCCATTTCCAGTTCGTATAGTTCCTTGTCGTTCATCACCCGCAGCGACACTTCGTTCATGTCGCGGTTGATGAGGTCGTCGAGCGTGGTCCCATCGCTCAGAGTCAACCCGGCCTTGTGCAGCATCTTCCTCTCCTCGGAAAATCCATCGTGAATCACGTTATACATATTGAACTAAATCTGTTCAAGCTGTAATGTTGTGTCATAAGGAGAGGATGATGAGTCAGACGTTGAAGGTGGTGATCGATAAGGCAGCCTGCTGCGGCTATGGCGTGTGCGCCGAAATCTGTCCTGAAGTGTACAAGCTCGATTCCAACGGCATCGTTTTCGTCGATGATCCCATCGTGCCAGCGGGTCTGGAGGAGCAGGCGCGCGAAGGGGCGGAGGCCTGTCCCCAGGCGGCACTTGCTGTCGTCGACGCCTGATTGGCTGCTGCGCATCCCATGGCGAAAGGCTCTGCCCGCTGAGCCGATGAGGCACCCGCCGATGGGTAGGTTCCTCGTCGCGCGTCGCTGCGGCAGCAGCGCGGCCATGGGACGCCAGGGAGAATGGAAGATGACTGACGCTAGAGACATGCTGTTCACGCCCGTCAATGTGGCGGGCCTGCGCCTGCGCAACCGCTTCGTCATGGCGCCGATGACCCGCAATTTCGCACCGGGCGGTGTGCCGTCTGACGGGGTCCCCGCTTATTATCGTCGCCGTGCGGAAGCGGATGTCGGCCTGATCGTGACCGAAGGCATCGGGGTGGATCATCCGGCCGCCCTGGGGCGCGAATCCATGGGCGGCGGCGCGTCTCCGCTCCTGCATGGCGACGCAGCGATGGCACGCTGGCGCGCCATCGTCGCGGGCGTCCATACTGCTGGCGGGCTTATCGTCCCGCAATTATGGCATCAGGGTGTCATCCGCGTGCCGGGCACCGGCTATGATCCGCACGCCCCCTCCGCCCGGCCATCGGG
The DNA here is from genome assembly GCF_032227065.1 of Sphingobium sp. SA2. Taxonomy (NCBI): domain Bacteria; kingdom Pseudomonadati; phylum Pseudomonadota; class Alphaproteobacteria; order Sphingomonadales; family Sphingobiaceae; genus Sphingobium; species Sphingobium sp. SA2. The sequence continues at coordinate 1,182,179 of NZ_JAPMXX010000001.1, read as the reverse complement.
CATCTGGGGGCCGACCGACAGGGCGATGGTACCGCCCGATTATCTCGACGCGGTGCGGGAACCCACGACGCCGCTGACCGACAGCGAAATCGGCGACATCATCGCCGCCTTCGCCCGCAGCGCGGCCAACGCCCGCGCGGTCGGCTTCGATGGCATCGCGCTGCATGGCGCCCATGGCTATCTGATCGACAGTTTCCTGTGGCACCGCACCAATCTGCGCGATGACCGCTGGGGTGGGGATGCTGCCACCCGCGCGCTGTTCGCAGCGGAAGTCGTACGCGCCGTCCGCGCCGCGACTGCGCCCGACTTCCCGATCATCTTCCGCTTCTCGCAATGGAAATTGCAGGATTATGACGCCCGCAGCGCCCAGACGCCCGATGAACTGGCCGCCATGCTGGCCCCGATCGCGGACGCCGGTGTCGACATCTTTGACGCCAGCACCCGCCTGTTTTCGACCCCCGCGTTCGAAGGGTCGGACATGGGCCTTGCCGGATGGATCAAGCAGCTGACTGGCAAGCCAGTAATCGCGGTCGGTGGCGTCGGCCTCAGCAAGGATCTGCAATCCTCCTTCGCCCAGCCAACGGTGATGACCGATAATCTGGATTTGGTGGCGGACCGCATGGCGCAGGGCGAATTTGACCTGATCGCCGTCGGCCGCGCGCTGCTGATGGACCCCTACTGGGTCCGCAAGATGCGCGATGGCAGCGCGGTCGATCCGTTCCGGCTGGAGGCTTACGCCACGCTGGATTAATGCGTGTCCGCGGCGGCATAGACCTGAATCCGCGCCATATTGGTGCGATCCGACTGCGCCGCCATGTACCGCACGGCATTAGCCACGTCGCCGGGCTGCATAGCGGGGATGAAACTGTCCCAGGCGGGCTGGCCGCGCGCTTTCATATCCTCGAAAATCTCCGTGCTGGTGGTGCCTGGCGCGACAATGCCGACCTTGACCCCGCTGCCCGCCAGCTCGACGCGCAGGCAATCGGTGAACGCCTCCAGCGCCCGCTTCAGCCCGCCATAGACGCCCACTCCCGGCGCGATGATGTTCGCGCCGATGCTGGATATGTTAATGATCTGGCCAGTGCCCGCCGCCTTCATCGACCGCCCGAACAACGTGCAGGTCCGCACCACCGCTTCATAATTTAGCGCGATCATCGGTCGTAACTGGTCCAGGTCGAACTGATCGATCGACGCGGCATGAAGGATGCCGGCATTGTTCACGAGGATGTCAGCGCGCCCGAACTGCGCCATCACCCTATCATGCAGCCGCTGAGGCGCGTCCGCCTCGGCCATGTCGGCCACGAAGGGCAGGCAGTCGGCGCCAAGGTCCTCCGCCAGCGCCGCGAGCCGATCCGCCCGGCGCGCCACCAGCACCAGCGTCGCACCCGCGCCCGCTAACGCATGCGCCGTAGCTGCGCCGATACCCGACGACGCACCGGTCACGATCGCGATCTTCCCCGTCAAACTGGTCATGGCATCTCTCCTTCATCCATTGTCAGACGAGGCGGATCAGCCGCTTGCCGTCATTTTCGCCACGGTAAAGCCCCGCCAGCGCATCCCGGCAGGCTTCGATTCCGTCCAATATCTCTTCCCGCCAGGTCAGGCGGCCCTCGCCGATCCACGCGCGCAACTGGGCTACGGCATCGCCATAGCGGTCCATATGGTCGAAGATGACGAACCCCTCCATCCGCGCGCGCTTGACCAGCAGATGGCGCTCGACCCGCGGCCCTTGCGGCCAGGGTTCCCAGCGATCGATGGACGCAGTGCCGCACAGCACGACCCGGCCCTTCATGGCCAGATGCGACAGCACCGCGTCGCTGATGGCCCCCGCCACATTGTCGAAATAAATGTCGATCCCCTCCGGCGCGATCTGCGCCACCGCCGATCCCACATCTTCCCCGCGATAATCGATCGCGCTGTCATAGCCGAAGTGCTCGACGCATCGCCGCGCCTTGTCCGGGCCACCCGCGATGCCTATCGTGCGGCACCCCAATATACGAGCAATCTGCCCCACCGCTGATCCGACGGCCCCGGCGGCCGTGGACACCAGCACAGTCTCACCCGCGCGCGGCTGGCCGATCATCGTCAGCGCCAGATAGGCGGTGACGCCGTTGATCCCTAATATGCCCAACGACGCGCGCATTTCCGCTGCGCTGGTCCGCTGCACCACCTGGTCTATCGAAACGCAGGCATAGTCCTGCCAGCCAAACCAGCCCGCGACATGATCGCCGATCTGATAGGCCGCGTCGCCCGATGCTACCACCTGTCCCGCGGCCAGCGCGCGCATCACCGATCCGATCGGCACCGGCGCGGCATAATTGCCGCGATCGGCTATCCAGCCGCGCATCGCCGGTTCAACCGACAGATAATGATTGCGCACCAGTATCTGGCCGGGACCGGGCTGGTCGATCGGGCCGGGCCGGATCGCGAAATCGGCTGCCTGCGCGATGCCGGTCGGCCGTGCGACCAGAATCACCTGGCGGTTGGCATCACCCATCCAGCCCGGCCTTGACCATCGTGAATTTCCGCCGGGATATGCGCCATCCGGCCGATGTGCGGATCAGGCAATCGTCATAGTAGCCGGTGGCTCGATGAGTCACGCCCTGGATCTGGTCCATCAGGATGGCGTCAACATAGCTGCGCGCGACGATTTCGTCGTTACAGCTTTCCACCACGATATTGCTGATCCGGTGCAGCGTCGCGCCCATATGGCGGTGCGCGCCTTCCATATATTCGGTGATCTCGCGCGGCCCGCGCCAGCGGCCGAAGCGGCCATAATCGGCTTCGCAATCCCGTGCGAAGCAGGTGCGGAACAGCGGCCAGTCGCGCGTGTCGATCCCGGTCGCATAGCGCATCAGCAAATGGTGGATCGCCCGCTCGTCATCCGCCGAAAGCAGCGCCCTGCGCGTGAGGCTGCCATGTGCCGCCATTCTGATCCTCCCTCATGTCGTTGGACAACATAGGAAAGGGACGGCGGATCTTGCCCGCCAAACGATAGGATCGAGCCGACGGCCGATCATTTCTTTGGCAGGGCATAGGCAATCAACTGGTCGCTGGAACCAGACAGCATCGCGCCGTGGCCACCGGCCGCGATCACCACGAACTGGCGCCCGCTGGCGTTGGACCAATAGCTGCTGGGCGACGCATTGCCGCCGGCGGGCAGGCGCGCTTTCCACAGCAGGCGGCCGGTCGCTGTGTCATAGGAGCGGAACGCATGTTCCTGGGTCGCGCCTATAAACGTCAGCCCGCTGGCCGTCGCCACCGATCCGCCGATATTGGGCACCCCCATCGGAATCGGCACGAAGGTCGGCAGCGCCAGCGGCCCGCTGTCGCGCGACGTGCCCAGCAGGCGACTCCACACCATCTTCCCGGTTTTCAAGTCCACGGCATTGATCCGGCCATAGGGCGGCTGCTGGCAGGGAATGGCAAGCGGCGACAGGAACGGCGCGATCTGCGCGGCATAGGGCACGCCCTGTTGCGCCGCGGGGCCACCGACATCGCCCATATGGACGGCGTTCATCGGCTTGATGCCGCGCCGGTTGGCCTCTGCGCGCGGGATCAGGCGGTTATAATTGCCGACCTGGTTGTTGTTGACGATCATCAGCGCGCGCCGGGGATCGACCGAGACCCCGCCCCAATCGATCCCGCCCAGATAGCCGGGCCAGGTGATCGTCGGATGCTGCGTCGACAGCGGCGTCATGTCGCCATCGAACCGCGCCTCCCTGAACCGGATGCGGCAGATTGCCTGGTCGATCGGGGTCAGCCCCCACATGCCCTTTTCCGTCGGGCGTGGCCCGGTAAAGCTGGGGATGCCGACCGAATAGGGCTGGGTTTTCGACAGGCGTTCGCCCGGCACCACCCCCTGGGGCACGGGGCGTTCCTCGACCGGCAGGATCGGCTTGCCGGTCGCGCGGTCGAGGAAGAAGATTTCGCCGCGCTTGGTGGGCTGGAGCAGGCCGCGCACCCCGCCGGGCAGGTCGATCAGCGTGGGCTGGGCCGGCACGTCATAATCCCACAGATCATGATGCGTCGTCTGGAACGACCATCGCACCGCGCCGGTCATGCCGTCCAGGGCAATCACCGAACTGGCGTAGCGATCATCGTTGGCCGTCCGGTGCCCGCCGAAATAATCGGGCGTGGCGTTGCCTGTCGGCACATAGACCAGGCCCAGCGTCTCGTCCGAACTCATCGGCGCCCAGCTATTGGGCGTGCCGGGCGTGAATGTCGCGCCGGGCGCCGGCAGGCCATGGTCGTCGGGGCGGCCGATGTCGAATGCCCAGGCGAAATCGCCGGTCACTGCATCGAAAGCGCGAATGACGCCCGACGGCTCCCTGATCTTCTGCCCGTCCGTTACCCAGCCGCCCAGCACCAGCCGCCCGCGCACCAGGGCGGGGGGCGAAGTGACGAAATAATAGCCCTTGTCCACCTGGCCCAGCCCTGTCTTCAGGTCGACCTGTCCGCCGCGCCCGAAACCGGGGCAGGGCCGCCCAGTCGCGGCATCCAGCGCGATCAGCCGCGCGTCGAGCGTGGCGGTGAAGATGCGTTCGGCGCAGGCCCCCGTAGCGCCGGGCACTCGATAATAGGTCACGCCCCGGCACACCAGGCCATAGACCCCGGCCAGGTCGGTCTTGGGATTATGCCGCCACAATTGCCGCCCGGTTTCCGGGTCCAGCGCGATCACGTCATTATTGCCCGCGCACAGGAACAGGCGGTTACCGACCTTGATCGGGTTGACCTGAAAGGCGGTGCCCTGTTTGCCGTCGCCCACCTTGCCGGTGCGATAGGTCCACGCCGGTTGGAGGTTGCCGACATTGGACGGGCTGATCTGTTCCAGCGCGGAATAGCGCGATCCGCCTCGGTCGTTGCCATAGGCGATCCAGTCACCATCGGCCGCGCTGGCGGGGGCCGGACCCCATATCCGACTCGCCGCGGCAGGCGTGCGATCGGCCCAGAAGGCCAAGCCGACGCCAGCCACCACGATCAGCGCCAGCGCGGGCCACAGCACACGTCCGCCCGGCAACGGGGCGGATCGCCCGACGTGGCGCCGATAATAGGGGGTCAGCATATAGAGGCCAAGGCACAGCGGCATGGCCAGGCGCGGGGCCAGCGCCCATCCGTCCAGCCCTACCTCCCACAAGGCCCAGGCGAGGTTCGCCGCCAGAAAAGCCCAGAACAAAGCGATCGACAGCGGAGCTCTCCGCCAGCCGAGCAGCGCGACGACGACCATGACCAGCCCGGACAGCAGATACCAGGGCGATCCGCCGAGCATCAGCAAACGCCCACCAAGCCATGCAAGCGAAAACCCCGTCACGACAAGCAGGATCAGGAAGGCGGCATTAAGGAAGCGTTGCATGAAGGCACCTTGGCGCACGGGGGCAGGGAAGGGGGCGACGGATGCGATCAGGCAGGCAGTTGTGCGGTCAGCCAGTCGGGCACGTTCATGCGATAGCATTTCTGTTCGTACAGGCGGCTGATCCGCCATCCCGCAGGCGTGCGGACATAATCATGGATATACCACAGGCCGAAAACCAGCGTCTCGGCGTTCGTGCCATCGCTGACGGTCATGGGATTGATGCAGACGGTCTTGGTCTGCGCGCGGTCGCCATCGATGTTGTAGCGGGTGGTCGATACCCCGTGCTGGAACGCCAGGATCGGCGTCAGGCTGCTCGCCAGAAACTGTTTGATCTCGGCCAGGCTGCCCGAAACGCCGACCATTTCGGAATAGTCGATCACCGCGTCGGCCGTGAAATACTGGTCCAGCGCATCCCAGTCGCGGCTGTCGACCGCGTAGCAATAGCCCACGATCAAATCCTGTATTTCGAACCGGTCCGACATCTCCTGCACGGTCAGCATCACCCACTCTCCTTCATTCTATAGAATGATTGGTCGCACAGGCCGGTTGGCCAGCCGCCTTTCGTTGGGTAGGTGTCGAAGGGATAGCGACAGGGGATGAGGCGTTACCGCAGGCACATGTCAGCGGGCCAATTTGCCTCAAGCATTTATCTAGGAGAGTATAAATGGGTCTAGCCCCGTTCACCGAAGCCGATTTCGTCCTGTCCGCAGAGACACGGGCTGAAATCACCGCCGGGCTGACCGACAGCCAGGCATATATGGTCAATCACTGGATGGACCTGCACGAAGTCATTAATCGCGGTGACTGGGACGGCATGGATGCCTTCTTCAATACCGACACCATGACCTATGACAATCCAAACCGGCCGGACCTGGGCACCTATCATGTCTGGAAAACCTCGCCGCAGGGCCTGTACACCACTTTCCCGCCCAGCATCTATCGCACGATCAAGGCATGGGGCCGGGGCGAGGATGAAATCTGCGTGCTGTGCCATCATCATGGTAAGCATACCGGCGGTCCCTATATGGGCGTCCAGCCGACTGGCAACGAACTCAACGTCCTGTGGTTCTCCTGGCTGCGCTTCCGCGACGGCAAGATCGACCATATCTATTCGATCTCGGACGTGCTGACGATGCTCAAGGATCTGGAAGTCATCAAGGTGCCGCAGCCGGTCGACCCGTATAAATAAGCAAGCGTGGCCCCGGCCGCCTTCTGGGTGGCCGGGGCAATATCTTCATCAGCCGATGGCACCGATATGGTCGATCCACCGGTGCAGCATCGTCCAGCTTTGCAGCCGGGTCGATGCGAAATTATGGCAATGGGCTGCTTCCGCCAGCGTCGTCAGCGTGACATGGCGCGATCCGCAATACTCCGCCGGTTCGGCATGGGGTTCAGGGCTTACGTCGATGTCGGCAAAATGCAGATAGACCGGCGCGGCGATCGCGGCAGCCTCCGCCGCAACGCCGCCGGGCATGATGGCCAGCCGCCCATAGCTGTTGGGCGTCAGCGACGCCCGCGCATCGTCGGCTGCGATCACCGTTTCGGGCACGTCTGCTGCATGGAAATAGCCGTGCATCGCCGCGCGATTGGCCGCGCCATAGCCTGGCCCTGCCACCTGCGCCCCGATGGCGGATTGCACCTCGTCCGACATGGCCAGACCAATATTGGTAAAGCCAAGTACCGCGACCTGATCGAAACTGGCCCATTGCGCCTGTTGCACGATCGTCAGCATTCCGCCCATCGAATGGCCGATGCCGGTTATCCGCCGCGTGCGCCCCGCGATATGCGCGCCCCATTCCCCGACCTCCATCCGTTCCAGAACCGCCGCCAGCGCCAGATGATGCGCTTGTGCGCCGACATGGGGTGTCAACACATCTTCCCGGCCCGGCTGGCTGCTCTCGCCCATACCCAGCGCGTCCAGCGCCAACACCGCCTTGCCCTGTGCCAAGCAATGATCGACGAAACTATAGCCCGGCCATCCATCAATCTGCGCATCCCAATACCAGCGGCTATAGGTGCCGCCATGCAGGCAAACGAGCAGGTCGATCGGGCCATCGGGCAGTCTGTCGGGTATCGCCAGTGTTGCCGCGATCTGGATCGGTTCGCCGAAATCGACCGCGGTTTCGACGTTCAGGGACAGTGTGAACTTCGGCATGGATCGCTCTATCCGTTCAAAGGCTGAAGCCGCCATCGACGATCAATGTCTGGCCAGTAATGTAGCGCGCGCGCTCCGACGCCAGGAAGGCAACGGCCTGCGCAATATCCTCGCCATCGCCAAAGCGCTGGAGCGCGATCCGCTTGCGCTGCGCTTCCCAGATGGCGGGCGTGTAGAGGGTGGTGAGAAATTCGGCCCCCAGTCCCGCGTTGATGATGCCGGGCGCAACCATGTTCGCGCGGATGCCATAGCGGCCTTCCTCTTTCGCAATGGCGCGGCCCAGCGCCTCGATCCCCGCCTTGGGCACCGAGGACAGGGCATCGCCCGGCGGGAAGCAATAATTGGCGACCGACACCACCGATACGAAATTGCCGAAACCCTGCACGCGGAAGTGGGGCAGCGCGGCGGCGACGATGCGGGTAAAGCCGATCAATTCGACCTCGATCACCTGCCGCCATTGATCCTCGCCGATCTGACTGACGAAGGGTTGGGCAATGTCCACACCGCTGGCGAAAATCACCGTTCCTATCGCACCGAACCGCGCCTTGACGTCGGCAAAGCCGCTCTGGATGCTGGCCATGTCGGACAGGTCGGCATGGACGGCAATCGCTCGGTCCTGGCGTCCGCGCAGCGTGTCGATCACCGCGCGCGCCTTGTCCGCGCTAGAGCGGTAGCCGATCGCCACGCCATCCCATTCGTCCGCGAGTCGACGACAAATGATGCCGCCTAGCCCGCCCGTACCGCCGACGACAAAGGCCGCACCCCGGTTCATAGCGGCAGATACGTGGTCAAATGTCGGAGCAGCCGTTCGGCAAAGGCGTCATTATGGTCGCCGGTGAACATATGGCCCACGCCATGCGCGACCTCGACCTCCAGTTGCGGGGTCAGCGCCTGAAACTGGCGGACACTCTCGTCCGACACGATCTCGCTCAGTTCCGCCTTCACCAGAACGACCGGCGTGGTGACGCGCATCGCGGCTGCCACCAGCGCTTCGCCTTCGGATGGCGGATGCAGAAATTCCTGCGAAGTCGTGCGCGGATCCCAGTGCCAGAACAGCCGCTCGCCATCTGTTCGCATCGCCTTGGCCAGGCCCGACACATCGGCCACACGTGGCTGGCCCAGATGGCGGTGCAGCGCATCGGCGGCCTCGTCCAGCGACGCGAAGCCCGCTTTACTGGCGCGGAAGAAACCGCGTATCTCCTCCACTCCGGCGTCGTCGATATGCGGCGCAACGTCGGCCAGCATGATGAGGCGCACGCGATCGGGATGGCGCGACCCGCCGACCAGCGCGCACTGGCCGCCGCGAGACGCGCCCACCAGCGCGACGGGGCGGTAAAGCGCCATCAGGATCGCCTCGACATCGCGGCCATAGGCTTCCAGCAGATAGTCGCCATCGCTGGCCCAATCGCTGTCGCCATGGCCCCGCAGGTCGAAGGTCAGGCCATAATAGCCCGCCTGTGCCACCCGCCGCGCCGATCCGGCCCAGGACCGCCGACTTTGCCCGCCGCCATGGAAGAAGCATACGGGCGGCGCGGTCGGGTCGCCATAGGCGTCCGCGACCAGGGTGATGCCGTCGCCCGGCAGGCTGATCCGGGTCGCGGACATCATGCCGGGCGCTCCGTGCTTATTCGGCGGCGATCGGCGGCGCGATTTCGGCGAAGCACTCATGTTCGCCGGGACCGGCATAGGCGAACTTGCCCGGCGCATGGTGCCATTTGCCGTCATTGCGGCTCTCGTAGGGCGACGCCACTTCGATCATCGCGCCATGCGTGCTCTTGTGGCCGATCCAGCTCCACTTCTGCCAGGTCATGTCGGGGTCGTTATGGGTCTGGCCGCCACCGGGCAGGTGCAACCCTTCGGCCCGCAGCTTCTCCATGGCACCTGGCACATCGTCGGTCGAATAGCAGAGGTGATGGACATGCTCGCCCACCTTGTCCAACCGGTCGCCCATCGGCGTGCCGGGGGCGGGCTGGATGAACTGGATTTCCGTGCCGCCGTCATTGACGAAGGTCGCCCATTTCATGCCCGCGTCCGCACCGCTGGAAAATTCGTCATATTTAACCAGGCGCTTTTCCAGGCTGGCTGGGTCCAGCACGCGCAGGATCTTGGTCCAGTCCACGATCGCGGTGTCCAGGTCGCGCACGACCATGCACACATGGGCAAAAGGTCCGCTTGGCATAATCTTATCTCCTCGGAATTTTTAGATTTCTATCGTCGCCGTGCCGGAATTGACGGTGCCCCGTCCCTCGACATCCAGCGTGAATGCGCAGGTGATGCTGTTTCCCTCGATGGTCGCGACCGTGCCGGTCACGGTCGCGCGGTCGCCGCCATAGACATTGTCCAGAAAGCGCGAATCCATCGCCTTGATCCGCCCGCCGGGGAAAGCGCGCATCAGCATGTTCATCATATAGGCGACGTTCGCCGGGCCCTGGTTGATGACTCGGTCGCCCAGCCCCTTGGCCTTCACCACCTCGACATCCAGATGGATGGGGTTAGGATCGGCCAAGAAAATCGCCCATTGCTCCATCGCTTCGGCGCTGACGCTCTCGATCGTGAAGGGCGGCAACGTGTCGCCGACGGCATAGCTCATGCGGCAAACTCCTTGCGCGGCAGCACCCAGACATTATCGGTTTCCAGAACCTGCATCCCGTCCAACAGATGCAGGCGCAGGCGATAGGTCAGCACGTCCATCACGCCCAGCTTGCGGCTGCGCTTGCGGATCAGGCTCAATATTTCGCCCGTCACCTTGTAGCTTGTCCCGACCATCAGCGGCGCGTCGAACTTGACGCCGCTGCTGCCCATCATCGGACCGTCATCGACATCGAACTGGCAGGCTTCGCACACGCCCGCGACGGTCTTGCCCATCGCAACCTGCGTGGCGACATAATAATAGATCGGGTGGGCAGTGCCGTCGCTGGCCGGTTCGATCCCGGTGGATCGGCACAGCGCGGCATTCTCTTCCGCGCTGATCGTGAAGACCGTCGTGCCGTCCAGCGATATGCCGGCAGCGTCGGGAGCGGGGGGCAGGGTGTCGAGATCGCTCATGGCTGGTCCCTAATAAGAGCGCGGCAGGCCGAGGCTTTCGGCGATCGAGTTGCGGACCATCTCGTTGCTGATCGGCGTCATCCGCAAAATCCGGTGATCGCGCCAGTAACGCTGCATGTCGGTTTCCGCCGAATAGCCCATGCCGCCCAATATCTGGATGCCAAGGTCGGCGGCCTTCACCGCATTTTCCGTCGCGACCATCTTGAGCATGTTGGCCTCGACGCCGCAATTCATGCCATTGGACTGCATCCACGCGACATTGTTGAGCAGCAATTCGGTAGTCTTCTGCCAGGTCGCGATATTCGCGACATAATGCTGCAACACCTGGAACCGCCCGATGATGCCGCCAAAGGCCTTGCGCTGGAGCATATAGGCCAGCGCATCTTCCAGCACCCCGTCGATCGCGCCCAGGCATTGCGCGCCGACCATGATCCGCTCATTGTTCAGCGTCGGCAGCATCGCGTACCAGGCCTGCCCCGGTTGCCCCAGAACGTCCGCATCGGGGACGAACACATCCTCATAATGGACCTCGCACGACCCCATCGCGCGCATCCCCAGCTTGGGCAGCAGCGACGCGGTGATGCCCGGCGTCTTGGCATCGACGAAGAACATGGTCAGGCCGTGATGCTTCTTTTCCACATTCTTGTCGGTGCGGGCCAGGACGAGCAGGCGGTCGGCCGCCTTCGCGCCGGTCGTCCACATCTTCGCCCCATTCAGTTTCCAGCCGCCATCCACCTTTTCGGCATGGGTCTTCATTGCGCCCAGCACATCGGTGCCGCCATCGGGTTCGGTCATGGAAAGCGACACGCGCAGCTTGCCCTGCGCCATCGGCCGCAGCCAGCGGTTCTTCTGTTCCTCGGTGCCGACCGCACTGATCGTCTTGGCCCCGCCAAAGGATGTCAGGCCCCACACCCACAGCAGTCCGCCAGCAGTCCGCGCAAATTCGCGCGCGAAGATCATCTGCATCATGACGTCGCCGCCCAGGCCGTCATATTCCTCTGGTATGCCGATGCCGAAGAAGCCCTGCTCGGCAATCTTGTCCCACAGCGCGTAGGGGTAATTTTCCTCGTCGGCCTCCAGCGCGCGCATCCAGTCCTTGGGCGCCTCTACATCGACCCAGCGGCGCACGATGTCGCGAAACGCCTGCTGCTCCTCGGTGAGCGAAAAATCCATTGTCTTTCCTGTTCTCTTTGCCCGACTATTGGGCACCTGTCAGGGTCTTTGAGAACCTATCCTCTTATAGGGTCGAACGATTATAAAATTGAAACAGTTGATCCACCATCATGCCCAAATGGGCGGGAATGGGATTTTGTTCGACTGGGTCTCCAGTTTCACCGATGGTATTGATGGCAATACCCAATGGTGTCGGCCAGCCGCGCAAGGCATGAGTTATGACACGCAACTGTTGAAGTGTGGCGACCGCGGCTTGCCACCCCGCCGCCGTGGCAATGCAGCCGACCGGCAGGCCGTCAAAATAACAACGATCATCCCGATTCAGATCTTCAACATAATCCAGCGCATTTTTCACAAAGCCGGAAATCGCACCGTGATAACCGGGTGATCCTAAGATGACTGCGTCAGCGGACCGCAGCGTTTCGACATAGGCGCTGGCAAGCTCAGATCGAACTGCATTTTCCGGCGAATAAAGCGGAAAGTTGATGGCATCGCCAGATAACAATGTCGTTCGCGCACCTCGTGTCTCGGCAAGGGCTAGTGCTTTGCGAAGCGCGCGCTCGGTTGAAGAGAAGGCGCGCAAGGTGCCGCCAATAGCCACAAAATGAAGTTGACCCATATTAGATCGACAATCCTCCTTCGACCGGAATGACCGAACCGGTGACATAGGCACCCGCGCGCGACGCCAGATAGATGGCCGTTCCGGCCAAATCTTCCGGCGTCCCCACGCGCCCGCGCGGCACCATGCCCTCCACCATTTTGCGCATCTCGTCCGACGCGATCACCGTCATCTCGGATTCGAAAAATCCCGGTGCGATCACATTGGCGGTGATGTTGTCGCGGCCCAGTCGCTTGGCCAGCCCCTTGGCCAGCCAGTGGATTGCGCCCTTTGACGCTTGATAGGCGTAATTTTCTTTCGGCCCGACCTTCAGCGCGCCCACCGAGCCGATATTGATGAGCGAAGCTGGCCGTTCCGCCGTGCCGCCCGCGCGCAACAATGGCAGGAATTTCTGGAGGATGAAGAAAGGCGCCTTCAGGTTCAGGTCGATCACCTGGTCCCAGTCGTCCTCGCTATAACCGTCAATCGGTGCATCGGCCATCGTCCCGGCATTATTGACTAGCATGTGCATCGCGTCTTCGCGCGCAGCCACCTGCGCCACCAGAGCGTCGATCCCAGCAAGGGTCGACAGGTCGGCGGTCAGGCCGATGCAGGTGCCACCGGTTACCTCGCTGATCGCCTGCGCTGCCGCCAACACCTTGGCCTCGGTTCGGGCGCAGATATAGACCTTCGCCCCGGCCGCGGCGTAGCCGGTGGCAATATGGCGGCCGATGCCGCTCGACCCGCCCGTGACAAGCGCAACGCGGCCCTGCACGGAAAAAAGCGCGTCGATATTCATGGCGCGCCCTTAGAGGCTGCGATCTTCAGGATCAGGTCGACCGTCCCTTCGGGATCGCCCACCAGCAGCGCATGATCACCCGGATGGTCGTGGATCGTCCAGCCCAGCGCCCGCGCGCGATGATGCATCGCGGTCATGACGGTGATGGCCGCCGCAATATAATCGACAGGCTTGGTGATCGTTTCAGCCCCTATAGGAATGACACAGGATGTCGCCCGCATCGGCTGGTCGGTGAGATTATCGAGCAGCCATTGCTGCCGGTCAGCGTCCATCAGATGCGGGTGCGTCTTGGCCGCGTCCCGCTGCATCACATCTACGCCAGAGCCTATCGGCCCTTCGCCTGCCTCCAGCATCGCGTCCAGGCCAGCGAGTTGGTCTTCGGGTACATAGCCCATCAGCGACGCGATGCGCTCGCCTGAATGGGGCACGATGGCGTCCAGATAAATGACGCTGGCGATGCGGTCGCCCGCTTGCGCGATCACGCCCGGCGCCACCGTCCCGGCATAGCTGTGCGCGACCAGCACGACATCATGCAGATCCTCATAATGCAGGACGTTGACAATATCCTGCACATGGACCGTGTTGCCGACATGCCGGCCGGTCAGGTGCGCGCGCTCGCCAAAGCCGGTGAAGGTCGGCGTATAAACCCTGTGCCCCCGCGCTTCGAGCAGCTCGCGGACATATTTCCAGGTCCAGCCACCCATGCCGCCGCCGTGGAGTAAAACAAATGTGGTCATGGCAGGTCAGCCTCCGCAGGTTCGGTGTTCTGGATGAATTCGGGGAAGGGGTCCGGCCCCCACAGGAACATGCTATCTTCGGGCGCATGATTGGCTGATGGCCATTCGACGTCATGGGGAATGAAGTCGATGTCGGCCGAATATTCGCTGAAACTGCCCCATGGGTCACGGACATAATAGAAATAATTGGCCCCCAGCACATGCTGGCCCACGCCCCAGTTGGGACCATAGCCCGCCCGCGCCATAGTCGATCCGCCAAGGCCCACTTCCATAACGGAGCTTACGTCCCAGCTATTATGATGCATCCCGCGTCGGTCCGACAGGACGAGTGCGAGCAGATGATGGTCGCTGCCATGCACGCCGTGCAGAAAGGCGACGCCCGGCTCGCTCTTGTCAGACAGGCGCAGGCCCAGCGTCTTTTCATAATAAGTGATGGCCGCGTTCACATCGGTCGTGAAGATCGCGAAGTGCGACAGGCGACGGGGATGGACCTTGGGTGCCTGGCTGTTGAGGATCGCGCCGGACTGACCGGGCGGGGCGCTGGCAAAGGAGAAATGGCTTTTTTCGGCCGGCGTCGCCTTGTCGGCCGGGCGGATATTGATCGGCAGGCCATCAAAGCCGCTGAACCAGATGCCCTGCGTGTCCGCACTCGTAGGCGCGTCGATATAGGTGACGCCACAGGCATCGAGATGCGCGGCAAACGCATCCATCTCGTCGGCATAGACGCCAAAGCTCAGATAGCGCAGTTGCTTGGCGCCCGCGCCCTGCGTGATGACGCCCCAGCGATGAAGATTGCCCTGTGTGAAAAGATGCAGCCTGCCGTCGCTCTCGCGCACGTCCAGACCAAAGAGGCTGTAGAAGCGGCGCGCGTCCTCCAGATCCGGGACGGCCAGCGCGAAATGGTCAATCGAATGGACGCCCAGTACATTGGCGCGCCGCCCGGCGATGCTCTTGTCGTTCATCCTGTCCTCCTTGGCATGTCGGGCGGCGGATCGTGCCGCCGCCCTTTCGCTGCTCAGGCCGCCTTAATCGGGTTGACCAGCAGGCCGATTTTCTCGATCTCCACTTCGCACACATCGCCATCCTTCATGAACAGCGGGGGATTGCGCGCCAGGCCGATGCCGGACGGCGTCCCCATCACCAGCACGTCGCCCGCCTCCAGCGTGAAGCAGGTCGAGAGCAGGGCAACGGTATCGACCACGTCGAACACCATGTCGGACGTGTTGGCGCTCTGTACGGTCTGGCCATTCAGGCGCGTCTCGATCTTCAGGCCCGCGCCGCCCGCGGGCAGTTCGTCCGCCGTCACCAGCCATGGCCCGAACGCGCCGGTATCGTCGAAATTCTTGCCGACGGTCCATTGCGGGGTCTTCAGCTGATAATCGCGGATCGACCCGTCGTTGAACACTGAATAGGCGACGATGTGCGACAGCGCGTCTTCCTTGGCGATATCCTTGCCGCCCTTGCCGACGACTGCGACCATTTCGGCTTCATAGTCGAGCTGGTCGGAGCAGGGCGGCTTGATGATGGGCGCGCCATGGCCGATCAGGCTGCTATTGAACCTGCCGAACACGGTCGGGAATTCGGGCACCTGGAAACCACCCTCTGCCGCATGGTCTTTATAGTTCAGGCCCAGGCACAGGATCTTGGGCGCCTTGATCAGCGGCGGCAGGAACGTCAGATCGTCGATGGCAACATCCTTGCCGCCTGCCACGACCGCATAGCCTGCCTGCGTCAGCGCGCCGCCGCCCTGCGCGATCAGCGCGTCGAGATCATAGAGCGCGGCATCGCCGAACAGCGCCTTGACGCCCGCGCCGGTATCGACCGCCAAACCGGTCTGCCCATTTTTCGAAACCTTAGCCAAACGCATGATTCTATCCTCCTGATACCCTGCCACCGTGAGGGCCGCCGCCGTCCAGGTCAACATGAAATATATTCTGATAACCGAAATATACTATTTGTATTTGCCTCTGGTTTCAAAACTGCTATGGCTTTGGCGATGATGAAGAAGCTGAGCCTGACTGAGCGGGCCTATCGCCAATTGCGGGACGATCTCCTGACGTGCCGGCTGGTGCCGGGCGATCGGATCAATATCAAAGACGTGTCCGACAATCGCGGCTTCAGCCTGGGCGCGGTGCGCGAAGCCCTGTCGCGCCTGACGTCCGAAGGTTTCGTGACGCAAGACGATGCGCGGGGCTTTCGCGCGACGCCGATTTCGATCGGCGACCTGATGGATCTGGTGACAGTGCGCAGCGATATAGAGGGGCAATGCCTGCGACGCGCCATCGCACGCGGCGGGCTGGACTGGGAATCCGCGATCGTCAGCGCCGCCCATCGCCTCAGCAAGACGCCGACCCGCGATCCCACTGATCCTGCCCGCCTGAACGAGGATTATGCCGACGCCCATGGCGCATTCCACCATGCTTTGGTGGCCGCCTGCGACAGCCCCTGGCTGCTGCGGATGCGCGACTGGCTCTACGCGCAATCGGAACGCTATCGCTACCTGACCGTCCCGCTGGCGACCGGCGAGCGCGACTTGGTCCATGAACATAGCGATATCGTCACCGCGACGTTGCGTCGCGACGCCGATCGGGCGGTCGCGCTGCTGGGCGATCACTTGGTGGCGACCGCCCGCCTGCTGGTTGATGCACAGGACGGCGCGATGCGCCTGCCGGGCCAGAAAACACAGGTGCGGGCGGCCTGACCCCATCCTAATTCTGCCGCTTCTGCCCGGTGCCGCCACCACTGGCGGGCATCAGCATGTTGCTCATCCCGCCATCGACCAATATGTCGATGCCGCTGATGTGCCCCGCATGGGGCCCGATCAGGAATAGGATGGCGTTGGCAACATCCTCCGCCACGCCCAGCTTGCGCAGCGGTATGGTCGCCTCGCGCTGGTCGCGCCTCGCCGGGTCGTCATAGCCTGCTGCCGTCATCGGCGTATAGGTCGGGCCAGGGGACACGGTGTTGCACCGAATGCCGTCCGGTCCCCATTCGATGCTGAGCTGCCGGATCATCATCAGTAACGCGGCCTTGCTGCACGAGTAGAAACCTAGCGCAGGCGTCGGCGCGGTGGCGGACATGGATGCGGTGGCCACGAACGCCCCGCCGCTGGCCTTGAGATGCGGATGCGCCGCCTTGGCCAGCAGCCAGGCGGACCGTGTGTTAATCGCGAATATACGGTCGAAGTCGCTGGCGGGCAGATCAATCAGCGCCCCGCCCATGATGATTCCGGCATTGCTGATGACTGCGTCGATCCCGTCCATATGCGCCATTGCCGCCGCGACGATCCGGTCGCCGCAATCCAGCTCGGCTAGGTCGACCACGCAGGTCGCCGCCGCCGGTCCGATCGCATCGGCTACGCTCTCAAGATTGGCGGCATCCCGATCGGCCAACAGCAACTGATGCTCGCCCGCGATTACGCTGCCTGCGGCCAGCAATTGCGCGCAGGCCCGCCCGATGCCGCTCGCCGCGCCTGTGATGATGACCCGCATTCAACCTCTCCTATTTTTCTGCCTTGTCAGTCGCTCAGGCCTAGTTCGGCCATCAGCGCCGCGCGCAGTTTGAACTTCTGGATCTTCGACGCCGACATCGGCCATTCGTCGATAAATCTTATGTGGCGCGGCACCTTGAACGACGCCAGGCGCGATTTGGTGTAGGCGATCAGTTCGTCCGGCTCCACCGCGACGTCGCCATCGCGCTCGATATAGGCCGCCGGAATCTCGGCCAGCCGATCGTCGGGCAAGCCGATGACCTGCGCCAGCCGCACGGCTGGGTGGCTGGCCAGCACCGCCTCGACCTCGGCCGCTGCGACATTCTCGCCACCGACTTTCAGCATATCCTTGAACCGGCCATGGAACATCATATGGCCGTCCGCATCGATCGATCCGATGTCGGCGCTATGATACCATCCGTCCACGTCGATCGCTTCGGCGGTCTTTTCCGCGTCGCGATAGTAGCCGTCGAACAGATTATAGCCCCGGATCAAAATCTCGCCCCGCTCGTCCACGCCCCGTTCCGCGCCGGTATCGGGGTCGACGATCTTCATCTCGATCCCGGCGAGCGGGTAGCCCAGTTTTCTGAAACCCATTTCCGGGTCCATAGCTGGGCCGCCAGTGGTGACGATGCCGGTCGCCTCGGTCATGCCCATGGTGCCCACTTGCAGCATATTTGGGGCCTTGTCGCGATAGGCCTGCCCAACCCGGTCCGGCATGAACGCAAAGCAGCTATTTTGCAGACGGACGGATGACATATCCGTCTTGTCCCAATCGGGGTGAGCAATCATCGCCTGATGGAAAGTGACGAAGGGCAGGAACATCATCGTCACCTGCTCCGCCTCGATCTGGCGCAGGCTTTCCCCGGCGTCGAAATGCGGCTGGCCGATAAAGGTGCCGCCTACATCCATCGCTCCCAACATGCACAGCATCGCCGCGATATGGAACAGTGGCAGCGGCGACCAGGCCCGCTCGTCAGGCTGGAAGCCCCAGCGATAGCGCGCCAGATTGTTCGCCTCGCGCGTCACTGCCTCATGGCTGAGCAGGCACCCCTTGGGATTGGCCGATGTGCCGGAAGTGTAGAGGATCATCGCGGTATCGCGCACCCGCACGGTCAGGCGCGTGTCGTGGATGTCGCTTTCGCTGACGCTTTGTACCGCCGCATCGAACCGGGCCTGGTCGACGAAGCCGGGCGCGGAACGCCCGCCCAGCATGATGATCTGCGTCAGCAGCGGCGTGCCTGCAAGGGTCAGGGCAGCGGGATCGGCCGCTGTCGGTAGGTCGGGAAAGGCCTCCACCAGCCGCGCGCCGAAATCGACATGCTCGGTTACCAAATCATTGGTCACGATCGCGCGCAGATCGGCATTTTGCGCGACATAGGCCATTTCCGGCGCCTTGTAGCGCGCGTTCATCAGCACCGACACCGCGCCACACATCGCGTTGGCGAACAGCGCCTCGACAAATTCTATGCTGGACGGCAGCAAGATGCCGACATGGTCGCCGCGCCCGATGCCCAGCGCCTTCAGTCCGCGCGCGCGGTTAATTACGCCAGCCACCACATCATCATAGCTTTTGCGTTCGCCCGGAAATACCAGCGCCTCCTTGCCGCCGCCCTTGTCCCACCCCTTCATCAGCAGGTCGCCCAGGGTTGTCGCAGAGATGCGAATTGCGGCGCTGTTCTCGCCCTTGATGCCCACGAAAGCCCGCTCCTAATACCCGTAGATCCCGATTGGCCTTCAGATTGCAGCGTGCGTCCGTCCATGCGCCTTTCGTTGGATAGGTGCGGACAGGGCCGCCCACGCCAAGAGCGGACACAGCAAAATATCGGATCACGGATCGGGAATTTACGATGGAAGCCTATATCTACGATCATGTTCGCACGCCGCGCGGCAAGGGCCGCCCGGATGGCGCGCTGCATGAGATAAGCTCGGTCGAAATGGCGACGCAGTTGCTCAAGGCGCTTCAGTCGCGCAACAATCTCGATACCGCGCTGCTCGACGATGTGATCATTGGCATGGCACAGCCTGTCGGCGAACAAGGCGGGGTATTGGCGCGTGCGGCGGTGTTGCAGGCAGGCTATGCCCAGACCGTCGCGGGGCAGCAGATTCATCGCTTCTGCGCCACCGGCCTTGACGCGGTCAGCTTGATCGCTGCGCAGGTTCATGCCGGGATGATCGACGCGGGTATCGGCGGCGGCGTTGAGTCGATGAGTCGCACGGTGATGGGCTATGACTCCGGCGCCTGGACGTCAGACCCCGCCGTGGCTTTCAGCAATTATTACGCCCCCCAAGGCATCGGCGCGGACATTATCGCTACGCTCGACGGATATACCCGCGAGGATGTCGACGGCTTCGCCGTCGAAAGCCAGCGCAAGGCCGCCCATGCCTGGGACCAGGGCTATTTCAAGCGCTCGATCGTCCCGGTGACAGATGTGCTGGGTGAAGTCATCCTCGACCGCGACGAACATATGCGCCCCGGCACCACGGTCGAAAGCCTCGCCAAGCTCAAGCCGGCGTTCGAAGGCTATGGCAAGGCAGGGTTCGAGGCAGTGGGCAAGGCGAAATATCCCGAGCTGGAAGAAATCAACTATGTCCACCACGGCGGCAACAGCTCCGGCATCGTCGATGGTTCTGGATTGGTGCTGGTGGGATCGAAGGCGTTCGGCGAGAAAGCGGGATTGAAGCCGCGCGGGCGTATCCGCTCCTATGCCAATATCGGCTCTGAACCCACGATCATGCTGACCGCGCCCACCGCCGTGTCGCGCAAGGCGTTGAAGGCAGGCGGGATGACCGAAAAGGACATTGACTTGTGGGAACTGAACGAAGCCTTCGCCAGCGTCGTGATGCGCTTCCAGCGTGACCTCGACATCCCCGATGACCAGATCAACGTGAATGGCGGTGCGATCGCTATGGGCCATCCGCTCGGCGCGACCGGCGCGATGATCCTGGGCACCGTTCTGGACGAACTGGAACGGCGCGACGCAGCAACTGGCCTCATCACGCTGTGCGCCGCCAACGGCCTGGGCACGGCCGCCATCATCGAGCGCGTCTGAACGCGCCCTTGCGAACTATAGAGCGGGACATTCCATGAAGACCATGCAACTGCAAAAGGCCGATGACGGCTTCGCGATCCTGACCCTCGACGCGGAAGGATCGATGAACGTCGTCAACGACGCTTTTTTAGCCGATATGGAAGCGGTGACGAAGCAGATCGCGGAAGATGACAGCATCACGGGCGTCATCCTGACATCGGCCAAGGCCAGCTTCATGGCGGGTGCCGACCTTAAGCAACTGGTCAACGGCTTCGGCACGCTGACGGCAAGCCAAGCCTACGCTTTCTCCAAGCGCGCGACCGACATGCACCGGGCGATCGAACAGTCGGGCAAGCCCTGGGTCGCGGCGATCAACGGGCTGGCGCTGGGCGGTGGGTTCGAACTCACGCTTGCCTGCCATCGGCGCATATTGGTGGACGACGCAAAGGTGCAGGTTGGCCTGCCCGAAGTCAATGTCGGCCTGCTTCCTGGATCGGGCGGCACGGTGCGGCTGGGCCTGATCGCGGGGATGAAAACCGCGCTCGACCTGCTGCTGTCGGGCCGTTCGGTCGGCCCCGCCGAAGCCCTTAAGCTGAAGATCGTGGACGAGGTGGTTTCCGCCGACACGCTGATCGACGCGGCCAAAGCCTGGCTTGCGACCGCGCCCGACCCGGTCAAGCCATGGGACGTCAAGGGCTGGACCCCACCGCAGAAGAAAGGGCTGACCGTCCCTGAAGACTCGACGGCTTATATGATGGCGACGGGTGGCATCGCCAAAGTGGGCTATAATCAGCCAGCTCCGCTGGCGATCCTCAATTGCGTGTTCCAGGGTCTGCAACTGCCCTTCGACAAGGCGCTGACCGTCGAGGGCAAATATTTCGCCAAGCTGCTGACCGATCCGGTCGCGCGCAACATCATTCGCACCACCTTCATTTCCAAGCAGGCCGCTGAAAAGGGCGCGCGCCGTCCCGAAGGCTTTGAGAAATTCGCGGCGAAGAAGGTCGGCGTGCTGGGCGCGGGCATGATGGGCGCGGGCATTGCCTATGTCTCCGCTAATGCGGGGATCGAGGTGATCCTGATCGACCGCGACACCGCGACCGCACAAAAGGGCAAGGATTATGCGGCCAGGGTGCTGGGCAAGCTGATCGAAAAGGGCAAGACGACACAGGACAAGGCCGACGCCGTCCTCGCCCGCATAACCCCTACCGACGATTTCGCCCTGCTCGACGGCTGCGACCTCGTGGTAGAGGCGGTGTTCGAGGACACCGGGATCAAGGCGGAAACGACGCGCAAAGCCGAAGCGGTGTTGCCCGACCATGCAGTGTTCGCCTCCAACACCTCGACCCTGCCGATATCTCAACTGGCGCAGGCATCACAGCGCCCCGACCAGTTTATCGGCCTGCACTTCTTCTCGCCGGTCGAGCGCATGGGCCTGGTCGAAGTCATCATGGGCAAGCAGACCAGCAAGGCGACGCTGGCCAAGGGCCTCGATTATATCGCCCAACTGCGCAAGACGCCGATCGTCGTCAACGACAGCCGCGGCTTCTACACCAGCCGCGTGTTCCAGATGCTGATCCACGAAGGCGCGGCGATGCTGGCTGAAGGCGTGCCGCCTGCGGTGATCGAGAATGCGGCCAAGGCGGTAGGGATGCCCGTTGGCCCGTTGGCGCTGCTGGACGAGCTGACGCTCGACCTGCCGCTCAAGATCGTCGATCAGGCGATCGCCGAGGAAGGCGACGCCTATACGCCGCCCGCCGGCGTTGCCGTCATGCGCCGCATGAAGGACGAGATCGGCCGCTCCAGCCGCAAGGCAGGCGGGGCCTTCTACGACTATCCCGAAGGCGGCAAGAAGCATCTGTGGAAGGGGCTGGCCGATCATTTCCCCACGAAAGCGGACTGGGACATCGAGGAACTCAAGCAGCGCTATCTCTATGCGCAGGCTATGGAAACCGCCCGGTGCCTGGAAGAAAATGTCCTGGAAACGCCGCAGGATGCCGATCTTGGCGCGATCTATGGCTGGGGATTCCCAGCGTGGACCGGCGGCACGATCAGCTATATCGACACCATCGGCATCAAAACATTCGTACAGGAATCTGACCGTCTGGCGCAGCTTTACGGGCCGCGCTTCCTGCCGTCCGCCTGGCTGCGCGACAAGGCGGCGCGGGGTGAAGATTTCTACACCCCCGCCAGCGAAACCACGGTCAAGGAGCCGGTCCCGGCATGAGACGCCTCATCTTCGAACCGGAACATGAACAGTTTCGCGACAGCGTCGTCAAATTCATGAGCACCGAAGTCGGCGCCCATGCCGAGCGGTTTCGCGAACAGGGCATTGTCGACCGCGAGCTGTATCTCAAAGCCGGGGCGCAGGGTCTGCTCTGCACCTGGGCGGACGAAAAATATGGCGGCGCGGGGATCGACGATTTCCGCTTCGAACAGATCATCATCGAAGAAAATATGCGCCATGGCGATGTGGGTTTCTACATCAACCTGCATAATGATCTCGTCGCGCCCTACTTCGCCAAACTGGGCAATGATGAACAGAAGGATCGCTGGATGCCCGGCATCGTTAACGGCGAAAAGATCCTGGCCGTCGCGATGACGGAACCTTCGACGGGCAGCGACCTGGCCGGGATGCGAACCAGCGCCACCGATCAGGGCGACCATTGGCTTTTGAACGGCGCGAAAACCTATATCTCCAACGGCATATTGGGCGACCTAATCGTGGTTGCCGCGCGGACCGATCCCAACAGCCGCCATGGCCTTGGCCTGTTCGTGGTTGAACGTGGCATGGACGGGTTCGAACGCGGCCGCAAACTCGCCAAGATGGGCCTGAAGGCGCAGGACACCGCCGAACTCTTCTTTAACGATGTGAAGGTGCCCAAGGCCAATGTGCTGGGCGATCCGACCCAGGGCTTCAAATATCTCGCCCGTTTCCTGGCGCAGGAGCGGCTGGTAGCCGCGATCGGCTTCATGGCGACGGCGCAGACCGCCTTCGACATCACACTGGATTATGTGAAGGAGCGCAAGGCGTTCGGCAAACCGATCGGCGCTTTCCAGAATACACGCTTCAAGATGGCGTCGATGCGCGCCGAATTGGACGCGCTCCAGACCTATGTGGACCAATGCGTCCTGCTGCTGAACGCGGGCGAATTGACGGCGGAGGATGCATCGGCGGCCAAGCTGCTGAGCAGCGAACTTGAGGGCCGGGTCATGGACGAATGTGTCCAGTTGCATGGCGGCGCAGGCTATATGGAAGAATATCGCATCAGCCGCATGTATACCGACGCGCGGATCAGCCGTATCTTTGCAGGCACCAGCGAAATTATGCGCGAAATCATCGGGCGGGGGCTGGGGCTGGACGAACGCAAGCTGTCCTAAGTTGCTGCCGGGAGAGTGCCGATGTTGAACCTGGATCGCTTGCGGGACTTCGCCATTCCCGCGGCGGAGGATATGTGCGATCCGCGCAGCGCCATCCTCTACGCACTGGGCGTGGGCGCGGGTCTCGGGCCGATCGATGAACAGAATCTGGTGTTCGAGCGTGACTTGGCGGTGCTGCCGACCATGGCGCTGGTGCTAGGTACGCCCGGTTTTTGGCCGATGGCGGCGGAACTGGGCTGGGACTGGGCCAACATCCTGCATGGCGAACAGAGTTTGCGTCTGTTCCGCCCGCTGGAGCTGGGCCAACTGGTGCACGGTCGGATCGAGATTGGCGATATCGCCGATAAGGGACCGGGCAAGCCTGCGCTGGTGCGTGCCAAGCGGACCCTGATGACGCCGACCGACCTGGTGATCGCGGAGATGGAAGAGACCTGGGTGTTGCGCGGCACGGGTGGCTTTGGCGGGCCGCGCGATCTGCCCGGTGCGGCAGCCGTCGCCATGCCCGACGAGCCGGCCCATGCCTTGCTCGACCTGCCGACCGCGATCAACCAGGCGCTGCTCTATCGCCTGACCGGGGATCGCAACCCGCTGCATGTGGATGCCGGAACCGCCGCGTCGGCCGGGTTCGATCGACCGATCCTGCATGGGCTGGCGACGATGGGGCTGGTCAGCCGGGCGCTGGTTCATTCATGCTGTGGTGGCAACCCCGCTCTTCTTACGGCGATTAGTTCGCGTTTCACCGCTCCGGTCTGGCCGGGTGAAACGGTGCGAACGGAAATCTGGCGCGATGGCGTTGATGTGCTGTTTCGCGCCAGCGTCCCCGATCGGGGCATAGTGGTCATGGATGGTGGACGGGCTTGCGTCGCCGGATTTTGAAGGGAACGGGAAGTAACGTGAAGATATTGGATGGTAAGGTGGCCCTGGTATCCGGGTCGGGTCGCGGCATTGGCAAGGCGATCGCGCTCAAGCTGGCGCGCAATGGCGCGCATATCGTCGTCAACGACCTGGACGATGACGTCGCCCATGCAACGGCCGCAGAGATTGAGGCGCTGGGTGTCCGCGCAGTGGTATGCGTGGGCGACGTAACTGCGCTGGATTTCGGCGAGCAATTCATCGCCGCAGCGGCCGACGCCTTCGGCACGATCGACATCATCGTCAACAATGCCGGCTATGCTTGGGATTCGGTGCTACAAAAGACCAGCGACGAACAATGGATGGCGATGCTGGACGTGCATCTAAGCGCCCCGTTCCGCATCCTGCGCGCCGCCCAACCGGTCATCGCGGCGGCGGCCAAGGCGGAGATCGCCGCACATGGCCGCGCCACACGCCGCACCGTCGTCAACATCTCCTCGGTCGCGGGGCTGGGGGGCAATCCTGGGCAGGCGGGCTATGCCGCTGGCAAGGCCGGGATCGTGGGCCTGACCAAGACCGTGATGAAGGAATGGGGCCGCTATAATGTCACCGTCAACGCTGTCGCCTTCGGCGCGATCATGACGCGGATGACCGCGGGGGAGGCGGGCAGTTCGACCATCAATGTGAAGGGCAAGGACATCAAGGCCGGTGTCAGCGACGAAATCTTGGAAGCGATGGAAAAGGGCATACCGCTGGGCCGCGCGGGCACGCCGGAGGAAGCCGCCGGCGCGGTCTATCTTTTGTGCTTGCCCGAAGCGGACTACATCACCGGCCAGGTCATCGTCGCGGGCGGCGGCTGGCAGCTATAGGCGAGGCGGCGGGGCGCGGCCTCGCCTGCCAGTCAAGCGGGCCAGGTCGGCGCGCGCCCATGCATCCCCGTAAAGATCGGCCGCATAGGTTCGGGCACTTGCCCGGCACCGACACCCGTACCGAAATTCAAACCACGCCGTTCACGGATGCGCCACCCGTTAGGCGTGCGCCGCAGCCGGTCCTCATATCCGCCCACCGCCAGCAGATCGGTGGCACGCAGCGGATCGGCATCGGGAATCGCGAACCAATGCCAGGCCAGGATGCGGCTGGCCGCCCGCGCTTCGTCGCCATCCACCTCGATCACGACATTGGTGACATTGTGGCAGCAGCCCAGTAGCGACCCCTGATAGGTCATGCATTGCGCATGGATGGCGTCCCGTCCCACCGCCTTCGCCCCGCCAAAATCGATGATGCCGTCGGGCGTGAACACCTCGTCCGCAATCCGGTGATACTGCATTGCATCGATCAGATGGGCGTAGCGATACAGGCATGCCTCTATCGCGATCCGGTCGGCCAGAATGTGGAGACTGTGGGTCATGATATCAGCCGCAACCGACCACGCCGCCATCGACCGGAATTTGCGCGCCCGTCACATAAGCGCCCGCCCGCGAACATAGAAATACGACAATCCCGGCGATGTCGTCCGGCTTGCCCAGGCGACCCAGCGGAATATGAGCCAGCAGCCCCGCATCGACACTGTCGTCGTCGCGCATATGCGCGGTCATCTTGGTCGGGAAGAAGCCGGGGATGACCGCATTCACCGTGATGTTGCGCGCGGCCAGATCGCCCGCCAGGTCGCGCGTCATCATATGGACCGCCGCCTTGCTGGCGGCATAACTATAGGCGCTCAGCCGCTCGGTCTTCATGCCCGCGACCGAGCCGATATTGATGATCCGCGCCGGATCGTCGTCGGTTCCTGCCGCGCCCAGTTCGGGCAGCAATTCGCGCACCATGGTGAAGGGAGTCTGGACATTCACCGCCATCACGCCGGGCCACGCCTTGTCGGGGAAACTGTCTATCTCTCCGCCCCAGGTCTTGCCCGCATTATTGACCAGGATATGGCACGCCCCCACGGCATCGCGGTAGCGCGCGACCAGATCGACTGCGGCCTCCGGCGTCGAAAGATCGGCGGGCAGGGGGATGCAAGTACCCAATGCCCCCATCTCGCTCGCCGCAGCCTCGCAGATATCGGCCTTGCGCGACGTGATCGCCACCGTCGCGCCCGCGCGCAGCAGCCCTTCGGCGATCATCCGGCCCAGCCCCTGCGCGCCGCCGGTGACGATCGCCTTCTTGCCCGCTAGGCTGAACAGGTAGCTCACATCGTCACCACGACTTTGCCGAATTTGTGACTGTCGCGCAGATGCAGCAGCGCTTCCTTCGCCTGCGCCAGCGGGTAGGTGGCTTCGATCACCGGCCTGATTTGATGATCACTCGCAAATGCCAGCATCTCTTGGAAATCCTGCGGATCGCCCACTTGGCTGCCGACGATGCTGGCGCTTTTCAGGAAGATGTCGGTCGCGTTGAACTTGATCTCGTTGCCCGCGGTCGACCCGTAGATGACGATGCGCGCGCCCGGATTGATCGCGCGGACATAATTGGCGAAGCTGGGCGCGGGCGCGCCGTCCAACACGACGTCGACGCCGCCGGTCAGCTTGCCGACCTGCTTGCGCCAGTCGGGGTCGGTGTAGAGCAGGCCGCCCTTGGCCCCCATGGCGATCGCGCGGTCGATCACCTCCTGGTTCTCGCCGGTGACATAGACATTGGCGCCTTTGGCGACGGCAAAGGCCAGGCCGAAGGTGGCAACACCGCCGCCCACGCCGCTGATCAGCAGCGTCTCGCCCGCCTGCAACCGCCCCTTGAACATCAGCGCTCGCCAGGATGTCAGCGCCGTCAGCGGCATCGCGCCGGCTTCCTCGAAGCTCATGAAGGCAGGCTTGGGCGCCAGATTTTCGACCGGCACGCAGATATATTCGGCGATCGTCCCGGCAAAGGGCATCCCCAGCAGGCCGAAATCGGCGGCGGGGGCATGACGGTTCGGCCCCCAGTTGCGGGCGGGGTAGAGGACGACCTCGTCGCCTTCGCTGGCCCCGCTCACGCCCTCGCCGATCATGTCCACCACGCCCGCGCCGTCGCAACCCAGCGTCGTGGGCACGGTCATGCCGGGATATTGGCCATGGGTGATGAACAGTTCGCGGTGATTGATCGACGCGGCTTTGATAGCGACCCGGACTTCGCCGGGGCCGGGCACGGGCGTTTCGACATCCGCCATGATAACGGAATCGGGTCCGTCGATCTTTTCGAGATACAGGGCCTTCATGGTGAACCTTTCCTGATGCGTCGGCGCGGCCGTTGGGATCGCCTGCCTTTTTCTGGATGGCGCGCCCGCGACGCAGCCTGTCATGCCATCAGGACAATGTTCTGGCGCGCTCATGACCTATCTGTGGATAGGAAAAGGGGATTGCATTTCAGATTTCAACGGTCAGAATATATTTGCAACAATAAAACGAATCGTGCCACGCAGCACGAACAGGAGAGACTGAATGGCCGTTGTCCCGACAATCGTCCTGCCGCCCCGCATCACTCCGACGCTGATCGAGCGTCCGGCGCTGCTGGCGCTGATCCCAAAGGTTGCCCTATCCCGCATGACGGTGGTGTCCGCGCCGGCAGGCAGCGGCAAGACCACGGCCATGCTGTTCTGGGCCGAACGTCTGCGGGCGGAGGGGCGACCGCTGCTGTGGCTGGCGGCGCGCGCGGGCATCGGCAACAAGGCGTCCTTCCTGCTCGCGCTCAAGGCTGCCGGCGTCGCGGCCCGGCTGGATTGGGCCGATCTCGACGCCGACGCGGGTGATGCCGTGTGGCTCGAGGCGCTGTCGACGGTGGTCGAACCCAAGCCGGTCATCGTCATCGACGACGCGCAACTGCTGGACGAAGCGACCCTGGCCTTCATCGCCCAGCTGTCGTCCAGCGCGCGCGACGGCCTGACCATGATCGTGGCGGCGCGCGGCTCGGTAGGACTGCCGCTGGCGCGGATGCGGGCGCTCGGTTTCCTGGTCGAGGTGGGTAATGCCGACCTCTCTCTGACGCTGGCTGAAGCCACGCAACTGGTAACGATGAGCGTGGGCGCGCCGATCGATGCGCAAAATTTGCAGGATATCGTGCGCGATACCCAGGGCTGGGTATCGGGCGTCGTCATCGCTTGCGATCTCTACCGGCGCGGCGCGCAGGGGGCGGGCCAGATGCGGCTGACCGGCCTGCGTCCGGAATTTGCTGAATATTTCCATGAAGAGGTGCTTGGCCAGCAGCCCGACGACGTGCGCCGTTTCCTGGTCGACACATCAATTCTGGATGAACTCACCCCTTCCGCCTGTGCGGCGGTGACGGGCAATGACGATGCGCGCGCCATGCTGGATCGCGTCTTTCGCGAAGGGCTGTTCCTCAATCCGATCGATCAGGAACATGGCCGCTACGCCTATCACCGCCTGTTCCGCGACATGGTGCTGGGCCGCCTGATGGACCGGGCCCCCGCGCGCGCCGCCATGATGCATTGCCGCGCGAGCGATCATTTCGCCGCGACGGGCGACATCCTCAAGGCGGTCGAACATGCCCGACTGAGCGGGGATCAGGCTTTCCTGGCCGGACAGTTGGATCGGCTGGCCGAACAACTCACCTATTCGGGTTATCTGTATCGGATCGACGAGTTGGGCGCGGAACTCCCCTGGGCCGTATTGGCACAACACCCCTATCTGCTGCTGGCTTTGGCTTGGCGGCGGATACGGCAATTGTCGTTCGCCGCCGCCGACAGGCTGATCGCCACCGCGCGGTCGATCCACGAAGCGCGCAACCAGAGCGACGACGTGTCGGCGCATGATAATGAACAACTGAATCTGATGATCCGCCATCGCCTCGTCATGCTGGCGGCGGCGCGCGACGATATGGTGGAGGTGGAGGCGGAAGCCGAACCCCTGCTTGCGGAAATGGCCGAAAGCCACGCCTATCTCAGCTGCACCCTGCTCGCGCAATTGATGTCGGCGCGGCGCGAACTCTATCATTTCCAGGACATGCTCAAGCTTGAGGCGGAAACCCGGCGCGCTTTGTCTCGCCCCGGATCGGACTTCGCGTCGATCGCGCTCAAGGCCTCGGTCGCGCCGACGCTGATGGCGCAGGGCAAGACGCAGCTGGCGCATCGTTTCCTGGACGAGGCCCTTACCCTGGCCCGCGACATTCATGGCGAGGGGTCGGGCCTTGCGGCGCTGCCCGCCTTGCCACTGGCGGAACTCCTTTATGACGCGGGCGATCTGGATGGCGCGGCGGCGCTGGTCGAACGCCACCTGCCCGTGGTGCGGCAATGGGGATTCGCGGACCAGATGGCGTCGGGCTACATCGTCAACGCCCGGCTGCGCGCCGCGCGCGGCGATCTGCCGGGCGCGCTGTCGACGCTCAACGACGCGCATCTGGTCGCGATCGAATGTGGGCTGGACCGGATGCGCGCCTTCATCGTGGCGGAAGAGGTCCGCCTGCTCATCAAGGCCGGCCAGATCGAGGAAGCCGAACGGCATTTTGCCGCGGGCGATTCGCAACTGGACGGCGAACCGATCCCCACGCTGCATCCCACGCGCCGCAACGAAAGCATCGCCATCGCTTGGCTACGGATCGAGATGCAGCGCCATCGGCTCAGCCGCGCGCGCAAGGTTGCGCATCGCTGGCTGGAATTCGTCCGTCGCGCCGGGGCCGTCCGCTCAGCCGTGACGTTCGAACTGTTGCTGGCGGAAATCGCCGTGTTACAGGGCAATCGGTCCGAAGCTCGTCGCGCCGTGCGGACCGCGGTCGAAATGGCCGAACCGGCGGGCTGGGTCCGCATCTTCGTCGATGAAGGCGAAGTCATCGCCTCGCTGCTGACCGAAGCCTATGCACAGGGGCCGGAACTGGAAACCCCGGCCGACCGCTTCGCCGTGCGGCTGGTGTCGCTGATGCGCAGCGGCCCGCAGATCGAAAGCGACGAGGAGGATGACGATGATTTCGGCCTGACTGGTCGCCTTGCCAACCGGGAAGTCGATATCTTGATGATGGTGAGCGGGGGCCTGCGCAACCGCGAAATCGGCGACCGGCTTGGCCTGACCGAAGGCACGGTCAAATGGTATATGCAGCAGATCTACGACAAGCTGGGCGTTCGGCGGCGGCCGCAGGCGGTGTTGCGCGCGCGCCAGCTTGGCATCCTGCCCTGACGCTCCCGCTTCCGCCTACCCAAGGATAGATTGCGCGTCCTCACGCGCCTGCCATCGCCCAGCCGGGCGAAAGGAACCATCATGGCCAAACGTAAAGTCATCATCAGCTGCGCCATCACCGGCGCCATCCATACCCCTTCCATGTCGCCCTATCTGCCGATCACGGCAGAGGAGATCGCAGAGTCGGCGATCGGCGCGGCGGAAGCGGGCGCGGCGATCATCCACCTGCACGCCCGCAATCCCGTCGACGGGCGGCCCGACCAGAATCCCGACTTGTTCACGCCCTTCCTCAAGGTCATCAGGCAGCGCAGCGACGCGGTGCTGAACCTGACCACCGGCGGCCATCCTTCCATGACCGTGCAGGAACGGATGCGCCCGGCGCAGAGCTTCGCGCCCGAAGTCGCCAGCCTCAATATGGGCACGATGGGCTTTGGCCTGTTCCCGATGCTGGACCGGTTCAAGGACTTCAAGCATGACTGGGAACCGGTCGCACTGGAAGCATCGCGCGACCTGGTGTTCAAGAATACCTATGCGGATATCGAATATCTGCTGGCCACCCTGTCGCCGCTCGGCACCCGCTTCGAATTTGAATGTTACGACACCAGCCACCTCTACAACCTCAAATATTTCCTTGACCGCGGGCTGGTGAAGGCGCCTTTGTTCATCCAGACCTGCTTTGGCATATTGGGCGGCATCGGCAGCCATCCCGACGACATCATGCATATGAAACGCACCGCCGACCGACTGTTCGGCGATCAATATCAATGGTCGGTGCTAGGCGCAGGCGCGCGCCAGATGAGTATCGTCGCCATGGCCGCGTCGATGGGCGGCAATGTGCGGGTGGGGCTGGAGGATTCGCTCTGGGGCGGCCCCGGCCGCCTGGCGCAGACCAATGCCGAACAGGTCGCGACCGCGCGCCAGATCATCGAGGGTATGGGGCTGGAAGTGGCTACGCCGGATGAGGCTCGCGCTATTCTGGACCTCAAGGGCGCGGACCGGACCAACATCTGATGACCAAGCTATCGGGGCCGCTGGCCGGTATCCGCATCGTCGAGATCGACGCTATCGGCCCGGTGCCGCTGGCGGCGATGCTGTTGGCGGATATGGGGGCGGAGATCATCCGCGTCGCGCGACCACCATCGGCGGGCGCGGGCGAATGGGACGATGTCGGCGGCGACATTCTCCACCGCAGCCGGACGGTGATCCATCTCGACCTCAAGCGCGATGATGACCGCGCCCAGCTGCTCGACCTGATTGATCGGGCGGACGGCCTGATAGAGGGCTATCGCCCTGGTGTGATGGAGCGGCTGGGCATCGGCCCGGACATCTGCCTGGCGCGCAATCCGCGCCTGGTGTTCGGCCGCATGACCGGGTGGGGCCAATCGGGTCCACTGGCGATGCGCGCTGGGCATGACATCAACTATCTCTCAATCACCGGCGCGCTGAACGCGATGGGCGAACAGGGCGCGCCGCCGCCGGTGCCGCTCAATCTGGTGGGCGATTATGGTGGCGGCGCTATGTTCCTGATCTTCGGCCTGCTCAGCGCCCTGCTGTCGGCGCAACGAACGGGACAGGGGCAGGTGGTCGACGCCTGCATCACCGACGGCGTCGCGTCGCTGATGAGCCTTTTTTACGCTTGGCAGCCCAAGGGGCTATGGACCGATGCGCCCGCCTCCAACCTGCTGGACGGGGCCGCGCCTTTCTATCGCTGCTATATGTGTGCGGATGGTCGGCATGTCGCGGTCGGTTGCTTGGAACCCAAATTCTTTGCCCAGATGGTCGATGGGCTGGGCCTGTCGGATCGTCGCTACGACCAGAACGACCGCGCGACTTGGCCAGCGATGCAGGCCGATTTTACGGCCGTCTTCGCGACCCGCACGCGCGACGCATGGGCCGATCATTTCGGGGAGACCGATGCGTGCGTCACCCCGGTTCTGGCGATGGCCGAAGCGCCGGGGCATCCGCATAATCAGGCGCGCGGCACCTTTATGCAGCGGGAAAGCATCGCCCAACCGGCACCCGCGCCCAGGCTGGATCGCACGGCAGGGGCCATCACCGAAGCCGCCAGCGCGGACGCGGCGGACATCATCCGCCGCTGGTCCTAATCGCCACGCCAAAAGCCTGCGGCATAATTACCACGAGAGACAGATTAGTTTCAATCTGTTCAACGATTCCTGCCGAAAGGTAGGTGGAGAATGGCGGCTATGACCGCCTCTATGCGCCGGTAAGGACGATGCCTGCAAAAAGAACAGGCGATCCAGATCGGCCAAGGGAGAGAGAGAATGAAATTCGGCATTTTGAGACTGGCGTTGCTGACGACCGGTGCGACCTTGGCGACCCCGCTCTGGGCGCAGGACGCGACCAGCGCCGCGCCCCAGGCTGAAAGTTCCAGCAGTGGCGACATCGTCGTCACCGCCCGCCGTCGCGAAGAACGGTTGCAGGACGTGTCCGTCTCCATCTCCGCCTTCTCGGCCGCCTCGCTGGAACGCAGCACCGTCCAGACGGTCAGCGACGTCAAGACGATCGCACCGGGCTTCACCTTCTCGTCCGAAGGCGGCAAGGACAATGTCGCGCTCACCCTGCGCGGCATCGGCCAATTGCCGCTGGGCGAAGTCACGCCGGGCGTCGTCATCTACCTGAACGACACCCCGCTGCCTGCCGTCGGCTCCAACGTGCCGACCTACGACATCGGCAGCATCCAGGTGCTCAAAGGGCCGCAGGGCACGTTGTTCGGCCGCAACACGCTGGGTGGCGCCGTCGTCATCGGCAGCCAGCGCCCGACCTATGAATTTGAAGGTTATGTCGAGGGCACCTATGGCAGCTTCGACTATCGCGAACTGGAAGGGGCGATCAACGTCCCCATCATCGCCGACAAGGTGGCGTTCCGCGCGGCCGGCCAGGTCCGGCGGCAGGATCCTCGTACGATCGCGTTCGACGGTGGCCCCGGCTTTGACAATATCAAGCAGGACGCCTTCCGCCTGTCCTTGCTGCTGGAGCCGATCGAGGGTCTGAAAAGCACCACCATCTACGAATATTTCAAGAGCGACGAACTGGCCGGTGGCCTTTATCTGCTGCGCCAGAATTTCTCGCTCGCCGCCTTCGGCCTCGGCGTGCTGGACCCGCAGGCACAGCAGGCGCTCGAAACGCAGCGCGCCAACCGGCGCGGTTCGTTCGACGGCGGCATCAATGGCGGCCGTTCGTCGCGCAAGATGACGTCGATCACCAACGACACCTCGTTCAGCTTTGGCGACCTGACGCTGCGCAACATCTTCGGTTTCCGCAAGAATTTCAGCAATCAGCTGATCAACACCGGCGCGCTGCAAAATCTGTCGATCCCCACCGGCCTGCCCGCGCCACTCCCCGCTGCTGTGCCCTTCACCCTGTTCCACGCCGCGTCGGTGCTGGATCGCCAGTATCTGACCAACGAAACCCAGTTGCTGGGCGATTTCGGGTCGTTCAACTTCATCACCGGCGTCTTCTACAATAACGACAAGTCCGCCGGTCCCACCGGATCGCAATTCACGGCCTTCTCGGTCGGTGGAGTGCCAGCGCCTGCGGTTAGCGCGCATGTCCGCAACAAGAATTTCGCGGTCTATGGCCAGATCGGTTATGAAATCACGGATAAGCTGAAACTGAACCTCGGCGCGCGTTACAGCTGGGACAAGGTATCGGCCTGCGGCGGCACGATCGGCACCAGCTACGTCGATGAGGATACCTGCCTGGCCACGGCAGCGCTTGGCTTGGCCGATGGCGTCGGCACCGTCTCCAACAAGGGGGAGGAGCCGAGCTGGACCATCGGCCTGGATTACAAGGCGACGCCCGACTGGCTGCTCTACATTTCGTCGCGGCGCGGCTATCGCGGCGTGAACATCAACACCCCGCTGTTCGAAACGCCCTTCACCACCGGCGGCGTCGATCCGTCCTGCGTCGCAACCGGCGGCGTCTGCCCCGACCTGCGCGCCTTCCAGAAGACCGGCGAGGAGCGGATCACCGACGTCGAACTGGGGTCGAAATATGACTATCATGTGGGGGAGGCACGCGGCCGATTGAACATCGCGGCCTATTACAGCAAGTATAAAAACGCGCTGCAATTCCTCAACACGCAGACCATCATCCCCAATGGCACGCCGGATTCGCCGACCAACGGATCGCTGGCGGCCAATGTCGCCAACCTGCGGATATGGGGCGTGGAACTGGAAGCCTCGATCAGCCCCACCCGCAACTTCACCGTGTCCTTCAACGCCGCCTATACCGACGTGAAGGTGGAAAGCGTCAACGTACCGAACGGGCTGCCCGCCTCGGTCACGCTGGGCAAGGCGCAAATCAACACCTACTCGCCCAAATTCTCCGGCACGGCGAGCGTGAGCTGGATCCTGCCGATCAAGCCGGCCGACGGCGATCTCGCCTTCAACTCGGACCTGTTCATGACCGATGATTTCGGTGGCCAGAACGGCGAAAAGCTGCCCGGCTACAAGCTGGTCAACGCCCGCCTCGACTGGCGCGGCATTGGCGGCACGGGCCTGGATCTGGGCGTGTTCGTGAAGAATGTCTTCAAGGAAGAATATTTCTCGGCGTCCAGCGTATTGCTGTCCTCCTTCCCGCTCAGCTCGGTCTATGCCGGGGAGCCACGGACCTGGGGCGTCAGCGCGAAATACAGCTTCTGATGAGAAGGCAGGCGGGGCAGATAGCATCTGCCCCGCCTGCGCCTCGGGCCGGGATAACTGCGGAGTAGGATGTGACTTTGGACGATCTGCATCGCATGGACGCGGCCGCTGGCGAGATTGCGGCCCTGCTGCGCGCCAGCACGCTGGCCGCGATGATGACGCAGGCGGAAGCGCTGACGCTGGAGGGGCATGGCACCCGCGTCACCTATTCGCGCAAAGTGTTCATTCCGCTCACCAAATTATGCCGCGACGTCTGCCATTACTGCACCTTTGCCACCACACCGGCGCCGGCGGTCGACGCCTATCTCAGCCGCGAAGAAGTCCTGGCGATCGCGCGCGCGGGCGCTGAGGCCGGGTGCCGGGAGGCGCTGTTCACCCTGGGCGACCGGCCCGAGGACCGCTATGCCGCGGCGCGCGACGCGCTGGCCCGGCTGGGCCATGATTCCACGCTTTCCTACCTCGCCGAAATGGCGGAACTGGTCCTGCGCGAAACCGGCCTGTTGCCCCACCTCAACCCCGGCCTGATGGACGCGGCCGACTATGCCCTGCTGCGCCCCCATGCCGCGTCGATGGGCATCATGCTGGAAAGCAGCGCAGATCGGCTGTGCGCGCGTGGCGGCCCGCATTTCGGCTCGCCCGACAAGCAGCCTGCGCGTCGTCTGGCCACGATCGCGGAGGCGGGCCGCACCAAAGTGCCTTTCACCACCGGGCTGCTGATCGGC
Organism: Sphingobium sp. SA2; assembly: GCF_032227065.1. Lineage (NCBI taxonomy): Bacteria > Pseudomonadati > Pseudomonadota > Alphaproteobacteria > Sphingomonadales > Sphingobiaceae > Sphingobium > Sphingobium sp. SA2. The sequence goes on along the minus strand of NZ_JAPMXX010000001.1, from coordinate 1,146,089 downwards.
ATCGGCGAAACCCGCGACGAACAGGTCGACGCGCTGGTCGCCATCCGCGACCTGCATCGCCAATATGGCCATATTCAGGAAGTCATCATCCAGAATTTCCGGGCCAAGCCGGGCACGCGGATGGCCGAGCATGCCGAACCGGCGCTCGACGATCATCTCTGGACGATCGCCGCCGCGCGGCTGATCCTGGGACCGGACATGACGATCCAGGCGCCGCCCAACCTCCACGACCAAGTCGATCTTGCTCCGCTGATCCGGGCCGGGGTAAACGACTGGGGCGGGGTGTCGCCGGTGACGCCCGACCATGTGAACCCCGAAGCCCCATGGCCCCATCTGGAGACATTGGCGCAGGCCACCCGCGCCGCTGGCCGCACGCTTTCCCAACGCCTTGCCATCGGGCCACGTTACGCGCTGGCGGCGCAGGATTGGGCCGCGCCTGCGGTCGCAACCCTTATCCTGCGCGCGATCGACGGACGCGGCCTGCCCAAGCCCGACGATTGGGCCGCCGGGCATGGCGACGACGCGCCCGCGTTGATCGGCGGCGATGTCGGCCAGGCATCGGCATCGGTGCAGGCGCTCCTGCGCCACGCCGAAGCTGGTGCGCGCCTGAGCGAGCGTGACATCGTCACCCTGTTCGATGCCGATGGCCACGACCTTGCTGCCATCGTCGCCCAGGCCGACCGGCTGCGGCAGGAGACTATCGGCGACACGCTGACCTATGCCGTCAATCGCAACATCAACTACACCAATATCTGCCTCTACAAATGCGGCTTCTGCGCCTTTTCGAAGGGCAGTACGAAGGCGATGCGCGGCCCCGCCTACCGGCTCGACTATGCCGAGGTTGGACGGCGCGCGGCCGAAGCATGGGATCGCGGCGCCACCGAAGTCTGCCTGCAAGGGGGCATCCATCCCGACTATGACGGCAACACCTATCTCTCCGTTCTGAAGGCCGTGCGCAAAGCCGCGCCGGACATCCATATCCACGCTTTCTCCCCGCTGGAAGTTACCCATGGCGCGCATACGCTGGGCCTGCCGCTGGAGGATTATCTGGCGCAGTTGAAGGCGGCGGGCCTCTCCACCTTGCCCGGCACCGCGGCCGAGATACTCGACCCCGAAATCCGCGCGCTGATATGCCCGGACAAGGTCAGCGCAGACGAATGGATCGAAGTGATGCGCGTGGCCCATGGCATCGGCCTGCGCAGCACCGCGACGATCATGTTCGGCCATGTCGAGGGCTATCGCCACTGGGCGCGCCACCTGCTGCGCATCCGCGCCTTGCAGGAACAGACCGGCGGCTTCACCGAATTTGTCCCCTTGCCCTTCGTCCATATGGAAGCGCCGATCTGGCGCAAGGGGCTGGCCCGGTCGGGACCAAGCTATCGCGAGGCGGTGCTGATGCACGCCATCGCCCGCATCGTCCTGCATCCGCTGATCCCCAATATCCAGGTGTCCTGGGTCAAGATGGGACCGGAGGGGGCGGCGGCAATCCTGAACGCGGGCGCCAACGACATGGGCGGCACGCTCATGGACGAATCGATCACCCGCGCGGCGGGTGGCGTCAACGGCCAGGAATTTGGCCCCACGCAAATGCGTGCGCTCGCCGCATCGGTCGGACGTCCCGTCCGCCAGCGCACTACCCTTTATGATCCGGTATCGCCCCGGCAAACCCACATCACGGAGTCCCTATGACCGATCTCTTGCACCCTCTGAAGGACAAGGTCGCGATCATCACCGGCGGCGGCAGCGGCATCGGCCGCGCCACCGCGCTGATGATGGCGCAGCGCGGCGCGAAGGTCGCGATCACCGGCCGCACCGAATCGCGCCTGTCCCATGTGGTCGACGAAATCACGGCGCAGGGCGGGCAGGCGCTCGCCGTCGCCATGGACGTGATGGAGGAAGCCTCGATCGCGGCGGGCATAACCAAGGTGGTCGATCATTTCGGCGGCCTCCATATCCTCCACAGCAACGCCGCCCAGACCGGCCTGATGCACGAAGACGCGCTGATCGCCGACATGGACGTCGCCTTCTGGGATCGCACTTTTGCCACCAACCTGCGCGGGTCGATGCTGTGCGCCAAGCACGCCATCCCCCATCTGCTGTCGGCAGGCGGCGGGTCGATCGTCTTCACAGGTTCCGGCAAGGGGCTGGCGGGCGATGTCGACTATCCTGCCTATGGCACGACCAAGGCAGGGATGCTGGGCCTCTCCAAATATATCGCCACCCAATATGGCAAGCAGGGCATCCGCTCCAACGTGGTCGTGGTCGGCCTGGTGATGACAGAGGCGCTGGACGACAATATGCCGCCAGAGGCCCAGAAGCTGATGACCGAACATAATCTGGTCGATTATCTGGGCCGGCCGGAGGATATCGCCGAAGTCGTCGCCTTCCTCGCGTCCGACCAGGCCCGTTATGTTACGGGCGCATCGATCGTCGCCGATGGCGGCTTTACATCCCATTCGGCGGTCTATGCGGACATGATGCGCTTCGCTGCCATGCAATCAGGAACCAGCGCATGAACTTTCCATCCATCGCCGTCGTCGGCGGCACCGGCAATCTGGGCGCGGCGATCGCCTGGCGCCTCGCCCGTGCGGGCTATCCCGTCGTTATCGGATCGCGCAGCGCGGACGGCGCGCAAAAGACGGCGGCGGAACTCGGCCACGGCCTCTCCGGCGCCACCAATATCGACGCGGCGGCCGGCGCGGACATCGTCATCGTCACCGTGCCCTTCGCGGCGCAGGACGCGACGCTGCGCGACATCGCGCCCCATGTCGCGGGCAAGATCGTGGTGGACACCACCGTCCCGCTGGTCCCGCCCAAGGTGATGCGCGTGCAACTCCCCGCCGAGGGATCGGCCGCGCTCCGCGCGCAGGCCGCGCTGGGCGAAGGGATGACTGTCGTGTCTGCCTTCCACAATGTCGCCGCGCACAAGCTGGCCAAGGATGTCGATGTCGGCTGCGACGTGCTGGTGTTCGGCGATGACAAGGCGGCGCGGGGCCAGGTCGTCGCGTTGGCCGACGCGATGGGCCTGCGCGGCCTGCACGGTGGCGCGCTGTGCAATTCGGCGGCGGCCGAAGCCCTGACCTCGATCCTCATCTTCCTCAACAAGACCTACAAGGTTGACGGCGCGGGCATCCGCATCACCGGCGACCTGATCCCGCCGACGGATTGAGCGCAACCCCTTCCGGGCGGAAGGTGCGACCCGGCCACCGGGCGCGCCATCCTGCCGGGCATAAACGATACAGGGGATAGAGGAATGAAGCTCAACATCGGCGTGCCCAATTCGATGCATGTGGCGGCGATGACCCAGCCATGGGAACATGCGCTGACCGGCGACGATATCGGTCGCGCGCTTAAGGTCGCTGACGATCTGGGCTTCAACAAATGCATGTTGGGCGAACATTTCATCATCCCGCAGGAACATATCGCCCTGTCTGGCGACCATTATGTCCATGGCACGGTGGCGCTCGCTTTCCTCGCCGGGCGGACATCGAAAATGCGGGTCAGCTCGTCCGTCTCCATCCTGCCGCTGCAAAGCCCGATCGTACAGGCCAAGGCCTGGTCCACGCTCGACTGGCTGAGCGGCGGCCGCGCGACCGCGCTGTTCGGCGTCGGCTGGCTGAAGGAGGAATTCGACATGCTGGGCGTCGATTTCCACAATCGCGGGCGCATGGCGGACGAATATGTCGCCGCAATCATCGAACTATGGACGTCCGACACGCCGACGTTCGAAGGGGAATTTGTCTCCTTCAAGAATGTCGGCTTCGCGCCCAAGCCGGTGCAGCAGCCGCGCCTGCCGATCTGGTTCGGCGGTGACGCGGAACCGGTATTGAAGCGGGTGGCGAAATTCGGCGACGGCTGGTCGCCCTTCCGCACCCCGCCCGAAAAATTCCCCGCATGTCTCGACCTTATCCGCGCGCAGCCGACCTATGACGGTCGCCCGATCGACCTGTTCTTCGCGCTGGAAATGCTAAATGTCGGCGCCCATCACGAAATTATGGATGATCCCCGCGCGCCCGGCACCCGCAATGCGCAGAAAATCATCGACCAGATCGGCTGGCTGAAGGATTTGGGCGTCAACGAAACGATCGTGCCGCTGCCACCGGGCATGACGGGCCTGACCGAATATATTGAGCGCCTGCACTGGGTAGCCGAAGAAATCATGCCCAGGGTGTGAGCATTGCCCACCCGCATAGTGAATCGGAGTAGATCATGACCCAATATGATGTGGTCGTCGTCGGATCGGGCGCGGCGGGCTTGACGGCGGCGCTGCGGGCCGCTGCGGCAGGCCTGTCGGTGCTGGTGCTGGAAAAGGCCGCGCATTTCGGCGGCACCACCGCTATATCGGGGGGCGGCATCTGGGTGCCGGGCAGTCCGCAGGCGCAGGCCGCCGGGGTCGATGACAGCGCCGCGGTCGCGCGCCAATATGTGCTGGACGTCATCGGGCCAAGCGCCGACCCGGCGCTGATCGACGCCTATCTTGACGCCGCGCCGGCCATGGTCGCCTGGCTGGAAAACAACAGCGCCGTCCGCTTCCTCCTCTCGCCGCCCAGCAGCGACTGGTATCCCGACATCGCCGGGTCCGCCGACCATGGCCGCCTGCTGTCGCCCCAGGAATATGACGGCAAGAAGCTCGGCGCGCATTTCGCCGACCTGCGCCCCGCGCGCGAGGAATTCAACGCACCCGGCGGCTTCATGATCGACCTGTTCGATCTGCCCTATTTGGCGGAGATGCCTTCGCCCAAATCCCTGTTCCACTTCGGCAAGCTTGCCGCGAAATTCGGCGCGGACAAGCTGCGCCGCTACCCGCGTGGCACCCGTCTGACGATGGGCAACGCCCTTGTCGCGCGGCTGCTGCGGTCCGCGCTCGACGCGGGCATAACCCTGCGCAAGTACGCGGCGGTCGATCGCCTGCTGGTCGCCGACGGCCGCGTGACCGGCGTGCGCGTGGGTGGCGAGGATATCGCCGCCAACGTCGGCGTGCTGCTGGCGGCGGGCGGCTTTTCCGCCAGCGAGCAATTGCGCAAAGCCTATATCCCTTATGCGGAGGACCATGTCTCTATCCTCCCCTACGAAAATACCGGCGACGGCATGAATATGGGTCTGGAGGCTGGCGCATCGCTGGACGGCGACAATCTGGTCAACGCCGTTTGGGCCGTGGTATCCACCATGACCCGGCCCGACGGCTATGTCGCCCGCTACGCGCATCTGATCGACATGTCGAAACCCGGCTGCATCGCCGTCAACGGGAAGGGCGAGCGGTTCGGCAACGAAGCGTCGGTGCATTTCGTTGAGGCGATGCACGCCACCGGTACGGTGCCCGCCCATATCATCGGCGACGCCCATTGCGTCAAGACCTACGGCATGGGCATGGTGCTGCCCGGCGGCGGCGGGCTGAAAAAGCTGATCGCGGCTGGCTATGTGATCGAAGCGCCGACTCTGCGGGCACTCGCCGACAAGATCGGCGTCGATGGCGACGGCCTGCTCGCGACCGTGGCCAAGATGAATCGTTACGCCGAAACCGGCAGAGACCCCGATTTCGGCAAGGGCGATACCCAGATCGACATCGAGATCGGCGACCCGAAGCACAAACCCAACCCCTGCCTCGGCCGCGTCGAAAAGGCGCCTTTCTACGCGATCAAGATCCATCCGGGCGACGGATCGACCACGGTGGGCTTGAAGATCGACGCGCATTGTCGGGTCATCGGCACCGGTGGTGCGCCGGTCGCGGGCCTCTATGCCGCGGGGCTGGACGCCAATTCCATCTGGCGCGGCAAGTCGCCCGCCCATGGCTGCAATGTTGGTCCGGCGATGGTGACGGGCTATATTGCGGGGCAGGCGATGGCGGAAGCGCTGGTGCCCGTCTGACCGTTCAGGCGGGTTCGCTGACCCCGGCCCGCGCCTTCGCGGTGGCGACCAGTGCGTACAGACCCGCATTATAGTCGGTCATCTGCGCCATCGTCAGGTGGCGATAGGGCGTCATCGGGCAGAGCGAATCCACCACGTCCCAGAAGGGCTCGATCTTCTCCAGCACCTCGTCCACCGGGCCGCAGGTCACGAACGCCTCTACCATATCATCGGACACATTGCCGATCACCTTGGCGATGTCGCCATGTTCGCCCAGGCTCAGTTGGCAGGCCCGCGCCTGGTCGCCAAAGCCGATCGCTTCGAAGAACGGCTCATATTCCTTATAGCCCGAATAGGCGGCCACCGTCGCGCGGCTGTCGTCGATCGCCTTCTGCTTGTCGTCGTTGACCGCGATCCAAGGCCAGGCGTTAATCTCTATGTCGCTGCGCGCGCGGCCATATTTGGCCAGCGTCGCTTCGATGAAGGGCAGCTTGCTGCGCGCATAGGCCGCCGACCAGAGCGCATGGACCATCAGCCCGTCGCCAACCTCCAGCGCCAGCGCGGTCATCTTGTCCTGCAACGCAGCGATCCAGATCGGGATTTCCACACGAACTGGCGGCGCCGTCAGCATCATCTCGCCAAAATCGGCGGTGAAGTACTCGCCCTCGATCGGGTCCAGCCCGGTATGCGCGTTGGCAATGACATAGCGGATCACCTTCACGCTCTCGCGCAAATGGGTCAGCAATTTGCGTTCCGGTTCGCCATACATGCCGGTGACACAACTCTTGATGCTGGACCCCAGCCCCAGCACGAAGCGCCCGCCCGAAATCCGGTCCACGTCCATCGCCGCATAGGCGGTTTCGACCGGGCTGCGCGTGCCCGCGATCGCGACGCCGGTGCCCACCTTCAGGCTGCTGGTCAGCGCAGCCGTCGCCGCCATCGGCACGAAGGGCGGGCCGTAAATCTGGAGCGAAAAGCAACCCTCGAAGCCGACCTGCTCCATCTTCTGGCCGATCCCGCCCATCATGGGGGCGGGCAGGGTCGGCATGACCCCCCACCAGCGGCGTTCGCCGCCGACGGCGTTGACGAGCTTTGGCATGAAGCATCCCGAAAAAACCGGGCGGACCATAGTGGTCCGCCCTTCAGGGGGAGGGGGAGATCAGAACTGGAACAGTTCCTTGCGCAGGCCGATGATGTCGCTGCAATCGGCGCTCACATTATCGCGATAGGCGAAGTCGCCCTTTGCCTGGCGATCGGCCAGTTCCATCATCGCCATGCGATAACGCTGCCCGGCCTGGTCGAACTTGCTGTGCAAATCCTTGCGGTCGGTATGGCGCATGTAACGCGGGCTTTGCGGGGAGGTCATATAGCTGTCCTGCCGCGACACCTTGTAGCCCGCCTTGGGCATGACATAGCTGAACATGCGCCCGGCATTGCTGGTGTTCATGACCATTTCCATCCGCGTACGATCCCGCGTTTCAGGGGTGCAGGGGTGGAACAGCGGCACGTCGTCGCCGGGGCTGAACCGGCCATAGGCGATCGCGCAATGCGACCGCAGATAGATGCGGATCACCTGCCGCACATTCTGGGTCGGCTGCTTGATGCCGCTGAAGAATTTCATCACGGGCGCGACCGATTTATTGACGCAGGTGCGGACCATGGTGACGGTCTCGCTGTCATAATAGGTCTCGATCGTCTCGCTGTCCGACCGTTCGTCGCCCACGACGTCGGCGTGCAGGAAATCGGCATGGGTCAGGTCGATCAGATTCTCGAGGCTGATCGGCGCGGCGCTTTCGAAGCGCACCGTCGCCGTCATGTGCCGGGGCAGGCCACCCTTGGGCGGCAGGAAGGGCAGGCTGGGCAAATGGCGCGGATCGGCCGCCAGCGGATTGCCCAGCCAGATCCAGACCACCCCATAATGTTCCATCACCGGATAGTGGCCACGTGCGTCGGTATAGTCGCTCTTGTCACGCACCACGCGCTCATTGGGGTGGAACTCGCTGGCCACGACCACGCCATTGTCGCGCCACAGGAAAATCGGGTTGGAATAGACGGCACGGCGCACCGGCTTGCCCGTCACCGAATAGTCGTGGGCGACCGGGAACCAGCTGTCGCGCATCACGATATTGTGCGGAACCCAGCGGTTGACGACATTCATGGCGATCGGGCTGCCACCGGATGGCGGCGCGCTATTGTCGTCATGGGATGCGGGGTGATCGGCGATGTCTAACATGGTCAAATCCTCCTTCAGGCCGCTACGGTCTGGTCGTGGGTGTCCTGCGGCGCGTCGAGCAGGGCGTTGCGCAAATCCTCGCCATGCAGCGATACGGTCGGCTTGGTGGTCCGCAGCTTCGATCCGTCGATGGACGACAGGACGGTCAGCGGATTGATCCCGCGCAGCATCGCGCCACGCAGCCCCGGCCGACGCACGCCCAGTTCCGCGCGCCAGCGCACGGCGGTCACGCCGCGCGCTGCAGGGACGGGGGACAGCACGGCATGGAGCAGGTCGTTGAAGGCGTCGTCGCGCAGCGTCAGACGCGTCTCGCCGGTCAGCGGATGGGTGCGGGTCAGCAGCGTCAGCGGAAATTCGGCGACGAAATGCGATGGCCAATGCAGCGGGTGCCATTGGCAACTGCGCTCCATCACCAGCATTTCGCCCTCTTCATGCAGTTCGGACATGATATAGGGGCTGAACCGCACGCCCCGGATCGCCAGGATCAGCGCGGGATCGTCATACAGGGCATCGAGATATTCCTGATGGCCGCAACTGACGTTGACCGTGCCGATATAGCCATATTTAGGGTCAGCGCTCAGTGGCGCCTCTGCCTTGGGGTTCAGGCAGACGCGCACGAAGCCGGCCTGTTCGCTGACGCCGAAGGCATTGGCCTTGTAAAGCGGCGGAAATTTCTGTTGATCCTTCATGTTTGGGATCTCTTTCAGCCGCCCCGTCTCGCCATCATAGCTCCAGCCATGATAGCCGCACTGGATCAGCCCGTTGTCGCGGATACAGCCCAGCGACAGCGGCGCGCGGCGGTGGGGACAGCGATCCTCCAGCGCGCGGGCAATGCCCTGATGGTCGCGCCACAGCACCACCGGCTGGTCGCCAATGTCCACCGACAGCGGCTTTTTGGACGTGACTTCCTCAGACCGGGCGACGGCCCACCAAAGATCGGTATCGAGACTCATAGCGGTTATCCTTACTCCTGCGATTAAATTGACGTATGACAATTTATATGTCAACGTCTTTTCACTATGGATCAGCAGATGCTCGATCGACCCCAGCGCGCCCGTGGCCGCCCCGCCCTCAATGCCGTCCAGGCCTTGGATGAGGACCAGTTGCTTGGGCTTGCCTTCGCGACCTTCGCCGAACGCGGCTATGAAGGGACGACGCTGCGCGACCTGTCCAAGCGGCTGGGCGTCAGCCATAATCTGCTCAACGTCCGCTTCGGGCGGAAGGAGGATTTGTGGGTCCGCGCAGTCGATTGGCGCATGGCGCAGGCATCGCCCTTCGTCGAAGCCGCGTTCGACGAACCCGCAGACGCCGAAGTCCGCCTGCGCCACCTGATCCAGCGCTTCTGCCTCTGGGCGACCCGCAATGGCGACATCGTCTCGCTCACCAATGTCGAAGGATGCCGCTCGACCTGGCGGCTCGACCATATCGTCGAACATTTCGTGCTGCCGTTCCAGCGGCGACTGGACGATCTGCTGGACGCGGTGCGGCGGCAACGGCCGGTGCACGATCTGTCCACCCCCGCGCTGATGGCATTGCTGGTACAGGGGGTGGGCTTCTACTTCTCCGCCGTGCCGATGCAACAGCGGCTGGGGGCAGGGGGCGAAGTCGATGACGCCCATGCCGCCGCGCAGGCCGACCGGCTGGCCGGTTTCCTGCTCGCCGCGCTGCTGCCGCCCGTCGCCTGACCCGCGCTGCCGTCAATCTTCGGGCGCGATCGTGACGGTCATGCCCGACAGGGCCTGCGTCAACATGATCTGGCACGACAGGCGCGAAAGGTCGTTGCGATGCGACGATCCGTCGAGCAGGTCGCTTTCATCGTCCGTGACCGGCGGCAGGCTCGCGGCGACCGCGGGGTCGACATAGACATGGCAGGTCGCGCACGAACAGCAGCCGCCACACAGCGCCAGCAATTCGTCGAAGCCGGCATCGCGGATGGCTTCCATCACAGAAATGTCGGCGGGCGCATCGATCGTCTTGCAGGTGCCGTCGCGGGTGATGACGTTCAGTTCGGGCATGATATTCCTCGTCTGGAATCGGAATGGTCGACCAGCTTTATGCACACGGACACGCCGCCCTGCCTGCCGGAAGACAGGGCGGGACGCGCTCTATTTCACTTCGATCGCAACCGGAAACCGATCGAAATAGAAGGTGAAGGGCCGCCGCAACTCTTCGGCGGTGACATGGAAATCGCGTTCCAGGTCATAGACGATCTTGCCCTTCGTCTGCTCGCCATGCTCGGCCAGATAGAGATGTAGGTCGGCCAGCACCTCATCGGTCAGGGGGATGTCGGCGATGCGGTAAATTTCCTTCAGGATCGGATCGGGATTTTTGATCCAATCGTGGAAATAGACGTCGATCGTCTGATTGGGCGGCAATATGTCGCGGTCCCGCACGCAGGCGCGCAACAGCCTCTCATAGCGGTCGGGCCAATAGCCCAGCGGCTCCTGTAAATCGACCCACTTGCGAAACATCCGCGCTGCGTAAGTATACATGGTCAGTTGCGACCGGATCGACCCCACCGGATCGCGATGGGTGATGACGAAGGTCGCGTCGGGGAAGATCTTATACAGCGCGGGCAATTGCTCCATATGCTGCGGGCATTTGATAACCCAGCGGTTGGGGCCGTTCAGGAATGTCAGTACCTGCAACGCCTTCTTCAGATAGGCATAGGTGCCCGACTGGTCATGGCTCAGATAATAGTCGCGCCAGCGCGGCACCATTGCCAGCCATTCGATCAGGTAGGAGGAGAAATCGGGCGCCTGCAACTCGATATCCTCACTGATATGGTCGGGCGAAAATTCATGCATGATCGCCATGTGCGGCAGGATAGACTCCATCATCCGCCACCCCTGTTCCGCCTTGGTCCAGCGCGGATTGGCGTCGTCGGGCGTCGGCGCCTCGTCGGGCGCGGGCACCGGCGCGATGGCCTCCCACCAGGGCAGCGACCGGAAACGGCGATCGGCCGACAACAGCCCCAGCAAATGCGTCGTGCCCGATCGCGGCAGGCCCGCGACGATGATCGGCCGCTCGATCGGGATGTCCACTATCTCCGGGTGGCGCTTGACGATATCCTCGATCCGCAACCGGGTCGCGGCATAGCGGATCATCATCTGGAACAGGGTGGCGCGGGCGACGGCGGACGCATTGGCATCCTCGTCGATCGCCTGGCACCACACCGCCAACCGTTCGCGAAAATCCGCCGCGCCGAAATCCGACAGGCCGGTCTGCGCCTGCGCCGCGCCCAATATGAACGCGGGCTGGAACACGATCTGGTCCGCCGCCGCCTCGGCCCCGGCCATCACCTGTTTCTGAACCTCAGTTAGCACCGGATGATGTAGATCGGTAATGTCGATGATGTTCCAGCGTGCGGCCACATCTTGCGTGGAACTGCCCATGTCGCTCTCCTGTTTTTGTTGGCGCATCTAATCGTGCCGACCCTGTCGCCGGCAAGGTGCGGGGCCATCGCCGCTGCGCCAATTGCTACGCCATCGCGCCAAAGGGTCAGGGAAAGGCCCAAGCGGAGAGGATGAATGGACGCTGCTTCCCAAGTCTATGACCTGCCCGTCACGTCCGCCATCGACTGCACAGTCAATGGGCGGATCGCGTTGCCGGGCTTGGTAATGGAACTGCACCATTACCGTTTTCGCGGGGCGCAGGCGGGCGTCTTCTCCTCGCCCCGCAGCTTTCTCGACCTGGCGTTGTCGCCCCGTCCCGGCCCACCCTGCGGCGGCTATGACACGCCCTGCAACGCACTGGGCGATATCCTCTTCATTCCGGCCGGCACGCCGCTGCACACCGCCTGGGGAGAGGGAGAACAGACGTCGATCTGCTGCGGCTTCGACGGCGCAGCGTTCGACGGCGAAGATATGGCCATGTCGGAGGCGGCCTTGCAGGCATCGCTCGACGTCCGCAGCCCGGCCGTACGCGACGGGCTGCGGCGCATCGCGGACGAGATCGCCGCGCCGGGCTTTTGTAGCGATATGCTGGCGCAGGCCCTGTGGGTGCAGGCCTGGGTCGATCTGCAACGCTATCTGCGCCTTTCGGTCAAGGAAGAGGGCGCACGCTCCGGGCTGTCCCGTGCGCAGGTCCGGCGGATCACCGATCGCATCGAACAACCCGGCAAGCCCCCGACCGTCGCCGATCTGGCAGCGGAGTGCGGCCTGTCCAACCGCCATTTCTTCCGCCAGTTCCGCGCCGCCACCGGTCAGACACTCACCCATTATGTTACAGATCGCAAGATCAATCGGGCCAGACAGTTGCTGCGCCAAGTGGGGCCCGCAATTAAGGTTGTTGCCTGGGAGTGTGGATTCGATAGCGCAGCGGCCTTTTCTTCTGCTTTTCGTAGAGCTACCGGGATCACCCCCCGACAGTTTCGGAAAACGATGCTACATTGAGAGCAAGGCGTTTTTGCGATGCCTTTGGCGTGACTGCGAAAGTCGGCATGCTTGTCGCCGAGTGATTTCCCCAACACTGTTACGCCAAAGCGCTGCCCCATGACGGGCGGCTATCAGGAGACACGCTATGCCGGAAAATCTGTTCGATCTTAGCGGCAAAGTGGCGCTGGTCACTGGTGCCAATTCGGGACTGGGGTTCGGCTATGCCAGGGGGCTGGCCCGTGCAGGAAGCGACATCATCCTGTGGGGTCGTCGCTCGGATCGAAATGAAGAGGCAACGCATGCGTTGCGTCAATATGGGGTCCGAGTGTTTGCCGACAGCGTCGATGTGGCCAGCGAACCAGCAATCGTAGCTGGTTTTGCTCGTGCGCTCGACGCGATGGGCCGGGTCGATACATTGGTCGCCAATGCGGGTATCGCCACCCAGGTTGCCTTCACCGACATGGATGTAGGAACATACCGCAAACTGATCGACGTCAATCTCGATGGCGCAGTCTTTGCGCTGCGGGAAACCGCTCGGCATATGAAGGCAAGGGCTGAGGCCGGCGATCCGGGCGGGTCACTCATCATCTGCGGCAGCGGGTCTATCTTTCAGGGCGTACCTACCATGGCCCATTACGGCATCGCCAAGGGCGCCCTTAATTCTCTGGCCAAGGCGCTAGCCGCCGAACTGGGTCCGATCGGAGTGCGCTGCAACGTCATCGCGCCGGGCTTCATCGAAACCGACATGACCTTTGCCGACCCCGCCATCGGCCAGATGCTCGCTGACATGGTCGCGGCCAAAGCACCACTGGGCCGCGCGGGCAAGCCCGCCGATCTGGAAGGCGCTGTCGTCTATCTCGCCAGCGACATGGCCGCCTATCATACGGGCGACACGCTGGTCATCGACGGTGGCAAGCTGTTCGCCAACTGACCGTCCGGCAGGTGCCAGGCCAGCCGCGATGCGGCTGATCGGGCACGCCTTATAGGAGAAGCGCATGTTCGCCCGGCCCAACAGCCATCATAGCCAGATCGCCTATGTGACCAACGATCTGGCCGCCGCCATGGCCCGGCTGACCGCCGAATACGGCACGCCGGGCTTTTTCGAAATGTCGAACATCCAGCCGGGCGAAAACTCGGCGGGCAAGCCGGTGCTCAAGATCGCGCTGGCGCTGGTCGGCGGGGTCGAGGTCGAACTGATCGAACCGATTGGCGACACCGCGCCACTGTTTAGCGACGTCCTGCCCGGCGGCGACGATCTGGCCATCCGCTTCCACCATATCGCTGCCCGCATCGACGGTCCGCTCTCCAACTGGGACGCGCATGTCGCCTCGCTCGACCTAACTACGCATCCGGTCGCGTTCGACGGGGCGATCGGCGACATGCTGCGCTACATCTACACCGACGAGCGCGCCACGCTGGGCCATTATGTCGAACATGTCTGGATGTCGCCGGACCTGCTGGCCCAGATGCGCGGCATCGTGCCTGCCTACCCTCCACTGGAAAGTCCGTCATGACCCTTGCCCTGTCCCGCCTCAACTTCCGCGATATCGGCGGACTGCCGACCCGCGATGGCCGGCAGGTGCGACCCGGCATCCTGTACCGATCCGAAGGCCCGGCCAGTTTCCTTGCAGACCATCATGCCGAACTGGCCGAACTGGGCTTTCGCACCGTCGCCGACCTCCGCTCGGACATGGAGCGCGAAAAGGCGCCCCATGACTGGTGCGGGGCCGATTGCCGCATCCTTGATCTCGACATGAACACCGACCTGCGCGCGCAGGGCGAAGATATGTGGATGACGCTAGGCCGCGACCCGACACAGGCGCGCGCCATCGCCGTGATGACTCATAATTATGGCCTGATGCCCCAGGCGTTCCTGCCCCATGTCGGGCCGATGGTCGACGCGCTGCTGGCGGGCGACACGCCGATGCTGGTCCACTGCACGGCGGGTAAGGACCGGACCGGCGTGGTGGTCGCCCTGATCCTCGACCTGCTGGGCGTCCCGCGCGATGCGATCGCCGAAGATTATCGCAAGTCCGACGTGTTCGGCCAGAATTTGGTGATGTCGGGCCATCTGAAGGGCGATCTGCAAAAGACGTTCGGCTTTGTTCCGCCTGACGACATGGTCGCGGTGCTGATCGGCGTCCATGCCGATTTCCTGAACCGCGCGCTTGATGTCGTGGCGTCGCAATGGGGCGGGATCGACGGCTATTTTCAGGCGGCGGGTGTGGATGCCGATCGGCGCGACGCGCTGCGGCAAACTCTCGTTACTGGCGGAGAATGAGATGACGGACACTGCGATCTACGAATGGGAACAGTTGCTCGACCAACTGCGCCCGCTGGGCCAGCAAATGCGCGATCGCATCCCGGCGCGGCTGCATGAAGACCCGCAGGTGATGCAGGAGGCCATGCGCCTGCTGCTCTCCGGCGTCCTGCGCACCACCAACGACGCGATCATGCATGACCGCAGCCATCCGATCTTCGTGCCCGAACTCAATATCTGCCAGAATATCTTTCAGCCCAATGCAGACACCATCTACAAGGCGGCGTTGATCGAAAAGGGCGGCACCTATCGCATCCGGGGCGATCGCGGCACGACCCGGATGATGATCCTGGCGCAGCTTGGCCCCGACACCCTGCGCACCGGCCAGCATCATCCTGCACAGGACGCCAATGATTTCGACGATCTAGCCGTCGGCCCGGACGGCGCGTTCGACGTCATCCTCTCGCCGACCCGGCCGGAGGGCCACAGCGGCGACTGGTGGGAATTGAAACCGGACACCGAAAAGCTGATGGTCCGCATCGTCGGTTGCGACTGGGGCGTGGAGCGTGAACCGCGCCTAGGCGTCGTCCGGCTGGATGCGGACAAAGCGGCCAAGGGGCGCCCGACGCTGGCGCAACTGGCGCATCGCTTTGCCGAAATACCGAAAACCGCGGCGGTCTGCGCCCTGGCCTTCCCCGATAAGGTGCAGAAGCTGCGCGACGAAGGCCTCATCAACACGCTGAAAGTCGTGGACTTCTCGCAGATGACCGGCCTTGCCCGCCAATCCTATTATGAGGGCGTCTATGATCTGGGCGATGACGAAGCGCTGATTACCGCAGTAGCGATCCCGGCCGACGTCGCCTATTGGTCGCTCATCCTGACCAATGACCTCTATGAAACGACCGACTGGTATCACAACCAGTCGAGCCTGAACGATGCGCAGGCTGTGATCGATGGTGACGGCGTGTTCCGCGCGGTCATTTCTGCGCGCGATCCGGGCGTCCATAACTGGCTCGATACGGCGGGCTATGCGAGCGGCGCTGTCCAGGGCCGCTGGTTCAACAGCGAAGCCCGGCCCACGCCGACAATGCGCAAAGTGAAGCTGGCCGACGTCCGCAGCCATCTGCCCCCCGACACGGTGCTGGTAACGCCGGAAGCGCGCGACGCCGCGATCCGTGAGCGCACATTGCGCGCCCATATGCGCGTCATCTGGTGAGGTCGATATTATCATGAGCGATGCACTGGCCATGCTGCTAGATTATGAGGCGATCCGTCAGGTGAAGGCGCGCTATTGCCGCCTGCTCGATGCCAAGGATTGGGACGGCTTCATCGCCCTGTTCACGCCCGACGCAGTGATGGACGTGCAGGAAGATACCGGAAACCCGCCGATCACCGGCCATGCCGCGATTCTGGAGCAGGTCCGCTCCGCCGTCATCGACGCGCAGACCGCGCATCAGGTCCATTCGTCCGAAATCGCCCTGCGAGGCGATAGCGCCGATGTCGTCACCGCCATGCAGGACCGGGTGGTCTGGGCGCCCGGCACATGCCCGATCCCCGGCGGCGCATCGATCACCGGCTTTGGCCACTACACCGAACGCTATGTGCGCGTGGACGGTGGATGGAAGATCGCGTTCCTCAAACTCACCCGCCTCACTGTCGAAGTGCATCCCGCGCCTGTCCTTTGACAGGTTGCGAAGCGTCGCTCGCGCGGCAATCCTGTCTCTATAGATTTGAGAGGACAGGATATGACGGCAGCAATGGAACCCGGCGCGCAGGCGCTGTTCGACAAGTTCGGCACCTATATCCTGCCTGGACGGGTCAGCGATCCGCGCCGGGGTATCGAGGAAGCGCAGGAGGCTGAGCGTATCGGCCTTGGCTGCGTGTGGATTTCTGAACGCTATGCGCTGAAGGAACCCGCCGTCCTTGCGGGCGCGGTGTCGCAGGCAACGTCGAAGATCCGCATCACCGGCACCATGTACGCGACGATGCGCCACCCCCTCGTCACCGCCAGCGTCGCGGACCTGATGCAGGCGTTGAGTGGCGACCGTTTCCGCCTGATGTTCGCGCGCGCCGTCCCGGCTTACATGAAGATGCTGGGATCGCCGCCGATCACGATGGAGCGGCTGGCCGACCTGATTTCCATCTGCCGCCGCCTCTGGGCGGGGGAAAAGGTCGATTATGAAGGCGTGCTGGGAAAATTCCCCGCGATCAGCCTGACCGATCGTCATGGCGGCACCCCGCCGCCGATCATCTTCACCGCCATCGGCCCCAAAAGCCTGGAATTTGCCGGCGAACATTGCGACGGCGTGCTGCTGCATCCCTTCGTGTCGGCGCAAGGGGTGAAGAACAGCACGAAGATCGTGCGCGACGCCGCCGAAAAGGCCGGGCGTGATCCCATGGCGGTCCGCATCTACCACAATATCATCGTTGCCCCCGACCTGCCCAAGGATGAGGAGGAAGCCGTGGTCGGCGGTCGAGCCATCACCTATTTCGAACTGCCCGGTTTCGGCGACCTGATCGTCGATATCAACGGCTGGGACAAGTGCGTGCTGGACCAGATCCGCGCCCATCCCAAGATCGCCAGCCTGAACGGCAAGCCGGCCGACCAGGCCTATACCAGGCAGGAACTGGTCGATGTCAGCAAGCTGATGCCGCAACATTGGCTCGACGAAGGCGCGGCCGTCGGCACCGCCGCGCAATGTGCCGATCAGTTGATGGACTTTCTGGATGCGGGGGCGGACGAAATCCTGCTCCACGGCGCCTCGCCCAAGGATATGGGGCCGCTGACCACCGAACTGAAGCGCGCGCTGGCGGCAAAGGGCCTGTAGGCGATGGACTATCTGACGCCCGACCGCATCACCACCCAGTTGCAATTTTGGCTGGCCAGCGAAAAGCCCGACTGGCGCGATATCGTCGTCCGTCCGCTCGACGTGACGCTGGGCGCTGGCTTTTCGGCGGACATTTTCTTCGTTGACGTCGATTATGCCGATCCGGTAGGGTCACAGAATCAGACGTTGGTCGTGCGTCGCCAGCCGATGGACCTGGAAGTCGTGTTCGGCAGCAGCCTGGGGCTACAGGGCAAGATGATGGCGGCGCTCTACGCGCGCGGAGACGTGCCCGTGCCGCCATGGATCGGTATGCATCTCGATCCCGACATATTGGGCTTGCCCTTCCTGGTCATGGGCAAGGTAGAGGGCGAATGCGCAAAGCAGAAACCCAATTATAATCTTGACGGCTGGCTGGTCGACATGACCCCCGACCAGCGCCGCGCCAGCTTCACCAACGCCATCGCCGCCTTTGCCACCCTGGCGACGATCGATTGGCGCGACGGGTTCGAATTTCTCGCCCAGCCTGAAAATGGCGCGCCAGGCCTCGACCAATATGTCGGCGCGCTCGAAGCTTGGCACCGGGCGGCGGGACAGGGTCGGCCGATGCCGATCGTCGATACCGCCATGGCCTATGTCCGCGCGAACATGCCTGCCGACGCGGGCGTCAACGTGCTGTGGGGCGACCCAACGCCGTCCAACGTCATGTTCGCGCCCGACGGCAGCGTCAACGCGCTGATCGACTGGGAACTCGCCGCACTGGGACCCGCGGAGCTGGACCTGGCCTGGTGGCTCTATTTCGACGACCTGTTCGGCCGCCGTTTCGGCGTCACCCGGTTGGAGGGGCTGCCAAGCCGCGACGAGACGATCGCCATCTGGGAAGCAGCATCCGGGCAAAAGGCCCAGCATCTCGATTATTACGACATCGTCGCCGCGCTGCGCATGGCGCTGGTCGCGGTCGGCGCGTTCGACCGGCAGGTCGGCATCGGCAATATTCCTGCCACCAACCGGTCGCTGCAGGATAATTTCATGACGCTCTATCTGGCCGAAAAATTGGGTCTGCCTATTCCAGAGCTTGGCCCGGACTTCGCCGCCTTCATGCAAAATCTCGTGCCGCTCGAAGACAAGGCGGCCTGACGCGCGTTCCGCGTGGCCGCCATGCCTGCCCATAAGCCGGGGGGCGGGGGCCATGGCCTGCCGCCCCCCTCCGCCACAGAGGTTCAGAGCTTCTTGAGGTCGGCGTTCGACAGGCTGGTGGTGACGCCCTTGTCGCTCGCGGTCAGCGTGGCGGCGGGAATGGTGATGAACTTGCCGCGATAGATGATGCGCACGGCGGCTACCGCGCCGTCATCGCCCGTCACCACCTTTTCGACCTTGCCGATCTTGGTGCCCTCGGCGGAAAAGATTGCTTCGTTACGGTCGATCGCGGGGGCCTGGGCCAGTGCAGGCGTCGCCAAGCCCAGCGCCGCGATCGCGATGATGATCGTCTTCATATGCAAAATTCCTTCTGTCGATAATGCCGATCTGTTGCCGCAGCGGCCAGATGGTTTCAAGAGGAAACTGATACACATAGAAAAGAATCTGTTCTATGTGTATCGTGCTACCGGCGCAAAGCCGGGAAGAGGCTGAAAGGGGATGAGGATGGGGAAGACAGGTTTTGGCGCGCGTGACCGCTGGTTCCTGTTGCTGCTGGGCGCGATCTACATGTTCAACTTCATCGATCGCACCATCATCGCGGTGGTGGGCGAAGCGATTCGCCACGACCTGCAACTCAGCGACCTTCAACTCGGGATGCTCGGCGGCCTCGCCTTCTCGCTCTTCTACGCCGCGCTCGGCATCCCGCTTGCGCGGCTGGCCGAACGCTATAGCCGGGTCCGCATCATCGCCGCTGTGACCGTGCTCTGGTCGTTCATGACCGCGCTGTCGGGCGCGGCGGGCAGCTATCTCCAACTGCTGCTCTGCCGCATGGGCGTGGGCGTGGGGGAGGCAGGCTTCACCCCCGCGCTGGTGTCGATGATCTCCGACCGGTTCGATCCGCCGCGCCGCGCTGTCGTCTTTTCCCTCATTGCGCTTGGCGTGCCCTTGGGCGGCGCCATCGCCGCGATCGGCGGCGGCGCCATTGCCCAGCATTTCGGCTGGCGGCTGGCCCTGCTGGCGGTCGGCGCGCCGGGGTTGCTGCTGGCGCTCTTGCTGTTCCTGACCATCCCAGAACCCGTCCGCACCGATGCGGGCGACCGGGCGGACACGCCCCCCTTCGGCGCGGTGCTGCGGCGGCTGGGGCGATCGCCTGCCTTCCTGCACCTGACCTTTGGCAGCGGCTTTGTCGGCATGGTCGGGTTCGGCACCAACCTGTTCCTCATTCCCCTGCTGGTGCGCCGCTACGACCTGCCCCTGGCGCAGGCGGGCATGGTCTTCGCGCTTTCCTTCAGCCTGGCGACGATGGTGGGGCAGGTCAGCGGCGGCTATCTGATCGGCGGCCTGATCCGGCGCGACATGCGCTGGGGCGGCTGGGCGCCCGCCATCGCGGTGGGGCTGGCGCTGCCGCTCTATCTTCTGGCTATCCAACAGAGCGACTGGCGCTGGCTAGTGGGCTTCCTGTTCCTGGCCACCACATTGCTTTACGCCTTCCTTCCCGCGATCATGACGATCACCCAGTCGCTGGTCGAACCACGGATGCGCGCCTCGGCCGCCGCGCTGCACAGTTTTGGCCAGACGGTTGCGGGCCTGGGCCTGGGGTCGGTGGTGCTGGGCTATCTCAGCGACCGACTCGCCGCTTTCCTCTATGTAGGCGATTATGCCGCCGACTGCCTGGCATCGGCCTCCGCGCGGCCCACACCCGCCTGTCTTGCCGCCTCGGCGGACGGCCTGCAACTGAGTATGCAGGTCGCCGCATCGGTCCTGGTGCTGGCGGTGGTCCACTATATGCTGGCCGCCAAAAATCTGCCGCGAGAGGCAAATGCGTCGTGACCGCCCGCAAAGCTGTCGATGTTCGGCCACGCCGCGATGATCGGGATGACGCGGGGGCCATGGCTATGCCACGCTGTCGCCATTGTGACCACAGGACCGCGAACAGGCGGCGGAAAGGATGTTGAGGATGGGAAACGCAGGCGTAATTGGATTGGGGCAGATCGGGGCGGGGGTGGCCATCTGTTTGGCGCGCAGCGGCCAGTTGGCGGCGGTCTATGACGTTCGCGCGGACGCGGCGGATACGCTGGACGGCGTGCCGCCAGTGGTGGCCAGCCCGGCCGAACTGGCGCGGCAGGCTGATGTCGTCATCATCGCCGTGGTCAATGCCAAGCAGACGATCGACGTCCTGTCCGGCCCGGACGGCGTGCTGTCGCAGGCGAGACCGGGCATGAGCATCGTGCTGGTCGCCACCGTCTCGATCGAGGATCTTGACGCGATCCGGGCGCTGACCGACGCGGCCGGCGTCGATCTGATCGACAGCGGCGTGACCGGCGGTCCCAAGTCGCGCGAAAACGGCCTGGTCTGCCTGGTCGGCGGCTCGGCCGAGGGCGTCGCACGGGTGCGCCCGGTGCTGGACGGCTTTGCCAAGCTGGTCGCGCATATGGGCGGTCCCGGCGCTGGCATGGCGGCAAAGATCGCGCGCAACGTCATCGTCTTCGGCGGCCTGCGCGCAGGCTATGAGGCGGCGGTCCTTTGCCGCAACGCCGGTGTCGACGTCCGCCAGCTGAGCGACGTGATCGAGGCCAGCTCCGACAGCGTGGGCGGCCCGTTGATGCTGGCCATACGCGACGATCCGGCATCGGGCGATCAGGAGGCGGCGATCCGCGAATATACCCGCGCGCTGATGATAAAGGATCTGGACGCCGCGATCGATCTGGCGCGCAGCTACGGCATTACGCTGCCGCTGGTCGAATTGGCGCGCCGGACGGACCAGGCCGTCGTTGGCCTAGCTGATGTGATGGGAGAGAAAGCATGAGCATCGACGAAGCCCAGTGGCAAAAGGGTCTGGAAGTTTTCGACAAGGTCTATGGGCCGGGCACGTCGGCGATGACGCTGCCGTTCCGCGACTCGTCCTTCAACCAGGAAATCGTCGGCAATCAATTTGCTAATCTGTGGGGTAGCGACATCTTCTCGATGCGCGAAAAGCGCCTGCTAGTGTTGGGGGCCACGGCAATGCTGGGGCGGCCCGACCTGGTCGAAATCCAGATGAACGGCGCCCTGACCAACGATGAATTCACGGATGAGGAACTGGATTTCCTGCCCCTGTTCCTCCTCTTCTACGCCGGTGCTGGCAATACGACGGCCGTGTTCCGTGGGATAGAAGCGGCCAAGGCCCGCCGCAAGGAACGCGCCGCAGCTGCGGAATGAACGAACGATCCTGAAGCAAAAGGGGCGGCCCGGTCATAATCGACCGGGCCGCCCCTTTTTCATGTCACGTCCTGCACCGCCGCCCGCCGTATCGCGCGCGACGCCATCAGCAACATTAACCCACCGGCAAAGGTGAACAGCATCGCGATGCCGATGCCCCAGGCGATGCCCTCATTCCCGCCCACATAATCGCTGACCGCACCGATCAGATAGGTGCCGGCCCCCACGCCGATCAGGTTTGCGCCTAGTTGCACCATCGACACCGCCAGACCGCGCAGCCGCGGCCCCGCGATCGTGACGATCACGGCATAGATCGGCCCGTTATAGGATGCGCTCAAAAAGCCGCAGGCCATCAGCAGCACCAGCATCGGTTGCAGGTCATGCACCAGCATCGTGCCGATCCCGGTGATGGCGGTCAGCAGCGGGATGATCGCCCCGAACAGCGCGGTCCGCGCAGGGTCGAACCCGCCACGCCGCCGATTGATCGCATCGATCACCCAGCCCGCCAGGAAACCGCCCAGCGACCCCAGCCCGCCATAGGCGATGGCGATGATCATCCCCGCCCGGCCGATCGGCATGGCATGGACGCGGATCAGGAAGGTCGTGAGCCATGTGCTCATCCCGTAAATCCCCGCCGCGATCAGTACGATAGCGCCGATGCAGTAGAGCAGCCCCGGTCGCGCCGCGAGCAGGCCGATACGCTGGATCAGGCCCCCGCGCTCGCTATGCTGCGGCTTGGCCGGGCCGTCCAGCCCGCCGCGCCGCGGCTCGCGGACTGTCAGCAGCAGGATCGGCGCCAGCAGCAGCCCCGGCACGCCGGCCGCGACGAAGGCCCATCGCCATCCCGCGCTCTGAACGATCGCGCCGCCCACCAGGAAGGCGATGGCCAGGCCAATGCCCGAACTTAGATACCAGATGCCGATCGCGGTCGCACGGCGATCCTCGCCGAAATAATCGCTCAGCAGCGACATGCCGGTGGGGGAACCACCCGCCTCCGCCGTGCCCACAGCCGCGCGGCCGATCACCAGCGTCCAGAAGCCGGTGGCCAGCCCGCATAGAGCGGTCGCCCCGCTCCACAACGTCAGCGCGGCGGCCATCAGGTTGCGCCGGTTCCAGCTATCGACCGCAATGCCGAAGGGCAGGGCGGCCAGCGCGAAGAAGATGCCATAGGCAAAGCCCGCCAATATCCCCAGCTGCCCGTCCGACAACGCGAATTCCCGCCCGACCGGCGCCAGCACCAGGCCGATGACGGCGCGATCGATGCCGTGGCAGGTCTGCGCCAGCGTCAATATCCCCAGCACATACCAGGGGTAGCGACCTATATCTGGGCGGGCGTCGGGGCGCGCATCGCCGGGCGCTCTCATGGCGCGGCCCTTCTTGGCGTTGGGGGATGATACATGCTGGGCCTCTCCGATTATCAGGATGGCGCAGCCTAGCCGTCGGGCGCGCGCGCACCATCGCCGGGCTATGCCGCCCTTCGGCCAGATACTGTCGCGATAAGGCCACGCGAATACCTACCCGAAGATAGTGCCAGGCGGCATCAGTCCGGCTATGCAGGCGCATACGCAAAAATAGAAACGGGCGGAGGACAGGATGTTTCGACCGGAGAGCGATTGGACCGGCCAGGAAAGGTTCGGAGTTAAAAACTTCTATATAGAGGCGCATGCGACCATGTGCGATGCACGGGTCGATGTACGCCACTTCGACTGGGTCTTGCCTTGCAGCGGCGTCTTCAGCCCGGAAAAACATTATCTCGACTATTCGCTGGACAGCCAGCCACGCCGCAGCATCGTCAGCATGGGCGGGCCGAACCGGCGTGCAGCGGCGGGCGACATCCTCTACATGCCGCCGCACCGCCAATATGTCGGCGAACCCGCTTTGCAGGAACGCCATCTGGTCTGCGTCGTGCTGGGCGACAGCTTTCTGGACGAATTGTTCGATGGCGAACGCCCGCTCCAGGGGATGGAGCCGTGCGCCGACGTCCAGAATATCGCTATGCGCCGCATGTTTGAAGGGCTCGCGGCCGAACTGCGTAACCCCGGTTTCGCCAGCCAGACGCTGATCCAGTCCATGCTGATGGGCCTGGCGGTCGAACTCGTCCGCCATCTTGGGCCGCAGGATCTGAGCGGGGGGATGTCGCGCTGCGGGCGGCAGGTGCGCCATATCGTCGATTATGTGATGGACAATCTGTCGGGCCCACTGGGCGTCGCGGACATCGCCCGCGGCTGCAATATGAGCGTGCGGCATGTCGCGCGCGTGTTCAAGGATGGAACCGGCGTCAGCCTGGGCGAATTTGTCGCGACCAGCCGCATCGCTTTGGCCAAGGAATTACTACGCGGCGACACCGCCCGGATCAAGGAAGTCAGCTGGCGCTGCGGTTTCAGCAGCACATCCGCCTTTTCTGCCGCCTTTCGCGCGGCAACCGGCCAGACGCCCAGGGAATATCGCTGCCTGCCGATCCAGCTGCATTGACGCGCAAACTGTCGGGCAGCGGCCAAAACCTGTCGGGATACAGTCAATCAGGGCGCGCTCCCTTTAGGGTCCACCGCCGCTCCGTTAGCATCATCCCGCAATGACGTGCCCGACCAGGCACCAACATAAAAATAAACAGGGAGGATTTATGACCAAGGCCGTCACTCTGGGAACCATCGCCACAGGCGCGTTCATCGCCGCCATAGCGCAGCCTGCTTATGCTCAACAGCCGCAGTCCGGCGCGGAAGGCATTCAGGACATCGTCGTCACCGCCCGCCGTACTGAAGAAAGCCTTCAGACGACGCCGATCGCCGTCACCGCGCTCAGCCCGGAAGCGCTGACCACGGCCAAGGTCGAAAATGTCGTCGATCTGCAACGCACCGCACCGGGCCTGGTCATCGGCCGCGGCTCGGCCGGCGGCGACGGCATCGTCTTCGTCGCCATTCGCGGCCAGGGCAATCTCCAGCCGATCCTGGCCAATGATCCCGCCGTCGCCACCTATATCGACGGCATCTATATTCCCCGTCCCTCCACTGGCATGACCGATCTGCAGGACATTCAGCGCCTGGAAGTGCTGCGCGGGCCGCAAGGCACGCTGTTCGGCCGCAACACCACCGGCGGCGCGATCAACATCATCACCAGCGATCCCGACGATCAGTTGAGCGGCACGTTCAAGGCCGAATATGGCAATTACGACAATCTGGGCGTGTCGGCGAGCGTCAACGTGCCGCTGGCGCAGGGTCTGGCCATACGGGTCAGCGGCGCGATAAATGAACGTGAAGGCTATGGCACCAACCCGCTCAACAATCGCGATTTCGCCGACAACAGGTCGAAATTCCTGCGCGGCAAGCTGAAATATGATGGTGAAGGCTGGGATTTCACCCTGTCGGGCGACTGGAACCGCCAGTCCAATCATGGCCAGCAGACCGCACTCTGGGCCTTCAACCCCGCCATCGTTCCCGCCCCCTTCCAGCCCGGCCTGACCGCGGGGCTGCTCAGGAAGGCCGACTGGTGGGATAATACAGCCACCGGCACGTCGCTCGCGGCGGGCATCGGCACGCTGACGCCCGAAGCGCAGGCGCTGTACGGCGTGCAGCCGTTCAACACGCTCGAAGTCTATGGCTTTTCTGGCACGCTCAATGTCGAACTGGGCGGCCTGAACCTCAAATCGATCACCGGCTATCGCCACTCGATGAACTATGGCCTCAGCGATACGGACGGCACCGCCGTCCCGCTCCTAGGCACTTTCGCCGGGTCTGGCTCCTATTATGTCTCGCAGGAACTCCAGCTATCAGGCGACATCACCGATAGTTTGAGCTTCATCACCGGCGCTTATGCCGGCAAGGAAAGCGGCTATGAATTCAGCCGTTCGCAGATTTTCGGCGGGCTGATCCGCGACTCCAACGCGGACGTCACCAACAAGACGTTCGGCCTGTTCGCCCAGGCCTATTATGAGATCACGCCTACGATCCGCGCAGTCGGTGGCTTCCGCTACACCTGGGACACGCGCAACAGCGTGCTGCACAATGCGCAGGTTCTGGGCCGCCCCTATGATGTGGCCGTCGCAGGCACGCCCACCGGCATTAACTGCACGGTCACCCCATCGGAACCGGTGACCCCCACGACCTGCAACCAGGTCCAGAACGCCAAGTTCAACTATCCCGCCTGGAACCTGGGCATCGACTGGCAGGCGGCCGACAATATCTTCCTCTATCTCGCCACCCGCGGCGCGGCCAAGGCTGGCGGCTGGAACCTACGCGCCGGCGGTCTTCCCGCCTTCTCGCCGGAAAAGGTCAAGGATGTCGAGGCGGGCCTGAAGGTCGACCTGTTCGACCGGCGCGTGCGCTTCAACACCGCGATCTTCCACACCTGGAAGGATGATAATCAGGCGATCGTCAACAGCTTCGTCCCCGGCATCGGCGTCACCCAATATATCCAGAATAACGGCAAGGTCCGCATCTGGGGCATCGAAAATGAAATCACCGTAATCCCGTGGGAAGGGATGACGTTCAGCGCCAATGGCAGCTTGCAGAACGGCAAATATGTCAAGGGCAGCTTCAGCGAGACGCAGGTTGTCGCGGGCAGCGGCTGCACCAACCCCGCCGGCGTCGTCAATGGCTGCGTCGTCGATTTAAGCGGCCTGCCGCTGCTGCAATTGCCCAAGAGGCAGCTCAACATCAGCGCCACGCAGAAGCTGGATGTAGGTGGCGGCACGCTCGCCGTGACAGGGGCCTATGCCTATGTCGGGTCGCAGCATTTCGACGCGGTCAAGGCGGCGGAACAGGCCTCTGCCGCGACCAAGGCGGCCTATGATGTCGAAAACGCGCTGGGTAAGGTGCCCGGCTATGGCATCTTCAACGGCCGCATCGCCTTCAAGCTCGACAACCCCAATGTCGAAGTCGCGCTGTACGGCCGCAACATCACCAACAAGAAATATCTGCTGCGCCGCTTCCCCGACCTCTACCGGACGTTGGGCATCGCGGTGGCCTATGTCGGTCAGCCCGCCACCTATGGCGTGGAAACGACGTTCAAATTCTGACCGAACGGGGCAGGGGGCAGGGCCGACCTGCTTTCTCCCCAAAGCTGAACATGGAGAATAGACTGGCATGATGCGGTTGGAAAACAGGGTTGCGATCATCACCGGCGGCGGGGGGGGTATCGGGTCCGCCGTCGCCCGGCGCTTCGTTGCCGAAGGCGCGTACGTTGTGATCGCCGACCTGTTCGAGGATGCGGCTGTCCGCGCGGCGCAGCCCCTGGGCGACAAGGCGCTGGCGGTCCAGTTCGACGCAGCCGATCCCGCCTCGGTCAAGGCGCTGGTGGACCGCTGCGTCGATCATTTCGGCGGCCTACACATCTTGCACAATAATGCGGCGATGACCGACCCGGCCAAAAGCCCGCAGGACACCACCGCCGTCGACATTCCTATCGCCATCTGGCGCGAGATATTGGACGTCAACCTGACCGGCTATCTGCTGGGGTGCAAATATGCGATTCCCCACATGGTCGCGGGCGGCGGCGGGTCGATCATCAATACTGCGTCCAATTCGGGCAGCGCGGGCGACCTGGCGCGCATCGCCTATGGATCGTCCAAGGCCGCGATCATCGGCCTCACCAAATATGTCGCCACCCAGCATGGACGGCAGAATGTCCGCTGCAACAGCATCGCGCCCGGCGTGGTCCTGACCGAGGCGCTGGAAAAGACGGTGCCAGGCTTGAAGGAAATCATCCAGCGTCACATATTGACGCCTGAGTTTGGGACGCCTGACGATATCGCTGCGCTGGTCGCCTTCCTCGCGTCCGACGAATCGCGCTACATCACCGGCGAGAATATCTCCATCTCTGGCGGCGGGCTGATCCACCAGCCTCATTATGCCGACCTTTTGGCCTTCATGCAGGCAGCGGACTGACATGCCCGCCGCCTGCCGATCCTTAATGCGCGGCCCGGTGAAAATAGCGGATGGTCAGCTGTCCGTCCTCGACCTTGTAGGTTTCCAGGCTGGGCAGCGTCACGACGCCGTCCGGGGTCTGGAGCCGATTGGCGACATAGGCCGCGCCTTCGCTGCCGTTGACGATCACCTCGACCGGTTCGGTGATGCATTGGCCGCCATACTTCGTCCACATGTCGGCCATCGCGGTGGGACCGTCGATCGCCGGTGCGCCCACATATTCGATGGTGAAGCCGTCCGGCCCCATCGCTGCGAACAGCCGGTCCAGCTCCTCGCGCTTGCCCTCGTTCCACAACCGGTAATTGTCGCGGATCGCCTGTTCCAGATCCAGCGTCTCTGCCTCGTTCATATCCATCGCCTCCTTGTCTCGCGGTTGATCCGCGTCGCCGCCATCATGTGGCGGGCGGCCATGGCCGCACCTGTCTTTGGCAAGGGGAACCCTTGCCCTTTCACCCCTCGGAGATTTCCATGACCGCACTCGCGCAAAAGCCCCTGCCAGCCCATGTCCCTGCCGAACTGGCGATGGCCCTGCCGCTGTTCGCGCGCAAGGTGACCTATGACAATCCGCACGAAGTGCTGATCCCGCAAATGCACGCGGACCTGCCGGCGGTCACCTATGTCACCAACATCTTTCCCGGCGACCAGCCCGGCTGGCTGCTCAAAAATGCCGAAGACGTGCAGGCGATGCTGCGCGACGCCGACAATTTCACGAAAAACGGCATGGGCAAATGGGCCCAGAATATCGGTGAAAATTGGCTGGTGATCCCGACAGAGGCCGATCCGCCGGTCCACACCGCCTATCGCAAGGCGCTCAACAGCCATTTCGCCCCGCAAAAAATGTTCGCGTTGAAGGACCAGGTGCGCGAGCGCGCCCGCACCCTGATCGACCAGTTCAAGGACAAGGGCGCGTGCGATTTCATCGCCGACTTCTCCGAAAAATTCCCGATCTTCATCGTGCTCGACCTGCTCGGTCTGCCGCAGGATCGGATGGCCGAATTCCTGAAATGGGAAAAGGAACTGCTCCACAGTAACGACTGGGAAGTGCGCGGCAATGCCGTGCGCTGCGTCAAAAACTATCTGATGGAGGAGATAGAGGCCCGCCGGGTTGCGCCGCGCGACGATTATATCAGCAAGATACTGACGTTCGAGGTCGATGGTCGCCTGTGGAATGACGACGAAGTGCTCGGCCATTGTTTCAACCTCTATATCGGCGGGCTGGACACGGTGACGTCGCTGCTGGGCAACATCTTCGCCTATCTCGCCACCCACCCCGACAAGCAGAATGAACTGCGCGCTAATCCTTCGCTGATCGTGCTGGCGGTGGAGGAATTTCTGCGCGCCTTCGCCCCCGTCACCGCCTTCCGCATCGCGACCAAGGTGATCGAGATTCAGGGGCAGATGATTATGCCGGGCGACTATGTTGCGTTCAGCACGCCCGTCATCGGCCGTGACCCTGCCTTTTACGAAGATCCGCAGGCGATCCGCTTCGATCGCAAGGCACCCCATATGTCGCTTGGCAGCGGCATCCACAAATGCCTGGGGATGCATCTGGCGCGTCTGGAATTGCAGATCGCGGTGGAGGAATTTGTCACGACCCTGCCCGAATTTCGGGTCAAGGACGGGTTCCAGATTCCCTATTTCGTGGGCAACATCCTCCACGTCCCCGACCTGCACCTGCAATGGGGCTGATCGCGGCCAAAAGCGTCCGTCCAGACCGCCAGGGTTGACGCAGGGGGCGGCGGCATCGCAGGACAGGCGATGCCGCCGGGAGAAGACGTGACGCAATGATAGAAATCATCCCCCTGACAGGGATTGGGGAGGTCCAGCCGGGCGACGATCTGGCGGACGTCCTGCGCGGCGCGCTGGATCGGCGCGGCATCGAACCGCGCCCTGACGACATATTGGTCGTGACCCAGAAAATCGTGTCGAAGGCGCAGGGGCGCTTCGTCGCGCTGGACGATGTCGTGCCCTCCGATGAAGCGATCAGGCTGGCCGGCATCACCCGCAAGGACGCCCGGCTGGTGCAACTGGTGCTCGACGAATCCAGCGCCATCATCCGCGCCGTGCCCCATGTGCTGATCGCCCGGCACCGGCTGGGCCATGTCATGGCCAATGCGGGCATCGACCGCTCGAACATCGGCGCGGGGACCGGCGATCGCGCGCTGCTCCTGCCGATCGACCCGGATGCGACCGCCGCGTCGCTGCACCGGCAACTCGCCATGCCCGTCATCATATCGGACAGTTTCGGGCGGCCCTGGCGCATGGGCGTCGTGGCGGTCGCCATCGGGGCGGCGGGCCTGCCCGCGCTGGACGACCGGCGCGGCGAAATCGACCGGGATGGCCGGACCCTGGAAGTCACCCAGATCGCCCTTGGGGATATCATAGCCACCGCCGCCTGCCTGGCCACGGGGGAGGGGGCGGAGGGTATTCCCGCCGCCCTGCTGCGCGGCTATGCAGTGACGGGCGCCTCGCGCCCCGCCGCCGACCTGGTCCGCCCGTCGCACGAGGATCTGTTCGCGTGAAGCGCGTCGTCGTCCTGACCGGCGGGGTCGGCGGGGCCAAGCTTGTCCTCGGCCTCTCGCACATCCTGCCGCCAGACACGCTGACCGCGATCGTCAATACTGGCGACGACTTCCGGCATCTGGGCCTGCATGTCTCGCCCGATATCGACACTTTGCTCTACACGCTGGCGGACAAGGCCAATACCGCGCAGGGCTGGGGCCGCGAAGGTGAAAGCTGGGCCTTCATGGCGGGGCTGCGCGAACTGGGCGGCCCGGACTGGTTTGCCCTGGGCGATGGCGACATGGCGCTCCATGTCTTGCGCACCCATGCCCTGGCGCAGGGGGAAAGCCTCTCGCAGGTCACGGCCCGCTTCGCCGCTCGCTGGAACATCCCCATCCGCATCTTGCCGATGAGCGATCAGCCCGTCGCCACAATGCTGGATACCGATCGCGGCCGCCTGGAGTTTCAGCGCTATTTCGTGGAACAGCGGTGCGAACCCGCCGTGCGGTCCATCCTGTTCGATGGCGCAGCGGAAGCGGCGCCGGCCCCGGGCGTCGTGGATGCGATCCTGGCGGCCGACGCGGTCCTCATCGCCCCGTCCAATCCCTTCCTCAGTGTCGCCCCCCTACTGGCCGTGCCCGCCTTGCGGTCGGCGTTGGAGCATACTTCTGCGCCGATCGTGGCCATATCGCCGCTGATCGGCGGCAAAGCGGTCAAGGGACCGACGGCGAAGCTGATGGGTGACCTCAACATGGCGGTCGATAATGACAGCATCGCGCACCACTATGCCGGGCTGATCGATGCCATGCTGATCGACAGCGGCGATCGGTGCGACGCGCCGGGCATCGCCGTTGCGCATTGCGCGACATTGATGACGACGCTGACGCACAAAATGCGGGTGGCGCAAGCAGCGCTCGATCTGGCGGCCGGATTGCGCGCCTAATGGTATGGACCGCGATCGTCCCGTGGAAACAAGGGCCAGACACCAAATCGCGGTTGAGCGCAACATTGGACGTGCCGGAGCGACAGGCATTGGCCGCTGCCATGGCGGAGGCGGTCATTAGCTGCTTGTCCGACTTGCCATCCATTGCCGCCGTGCATCTGCTCGCCCCCGCCGCTGTTCCGCGTTGGCTGTGCCAATGGTTGCGGGACGAGGGGCGCGGACTGAACGAGGAGTTGGCGGCGGCGCGGGATGATTTGGGCAATGGGCCGACCATTGTCGTTCATGCCGACCTGCCCTGCCTGACCGTCGACGATGTGGAGTCCCTTTTGGCCGCAGCGGCAGCGAGCGGCGCCGCGTTCGCGCCGGATCGGCACGGGCGCGGGACCAATGCAGTCGCACTTGCGGACAATCGCCCTTTCCAATTTGCCTTCGGGCCGGACAGCCTGGCCCATCATCGGCAACAGCGCACCGATGCCGCCATTATCGTGCGAGCGGGGCTAGGGTTCGACGTCGATACGCTCGATGATCTAGATAAGTATCGAGACATGCTTAAATAACAGTAGAGAGTGAATGTCGGCTTCGGTTGTATCGTCCTCCCGCAACCACCGAAACCGACATTCCACAAAGCCCCGACGCTAAAGCGCCGGGGCTTTGTGCATTCTGCGCCACTCGACGCTGTTCGATCGTAAGCGGTGTCCTGCCCCCACCTTGCGCAGTTGAAGCGCAGCGTTGAGTTTCCTGGCCCTGAACGGGCTGGAGAGCGCTGCTACTATGATAGTCTCGGGTGATGATCCTGTGAGCAAAGGCGCGCATCGGTTTGAGGTGTTCACGGGCGCCGGCAAGCGGCGGGATTGGCCGCCGGAAGTGAAGGCCTCGATTGTCGCGGAGTGTTATACCGGCCGCGAAGGCGTCAGTGCCGTGGCGCGTCGGCATGGACTGGATCCCTCGCAAGTTTACGCGTGGCGGCGGGATTTGCGCAAGCAGCTCGAGGCCGAGGGGGTAATCGTACCGCCGACGGAACCGGGAGCGCCGTCGTTTGTGCCCGCCGTGGTCGAACCGAGCGTGGCGGCGGATACTGTTGCCAAGCGTCGCCCTCGTCGCCGACGCCGCGCGACCGAAGCCGCCGTAGAGTTGGAGATCGATGGTGTCGCTGTGAAGATCGGCCGCGGCGCTGACGCGGGCACGATTACCGCGGTGATCGAAGCGCTCAGGACGCCCCGGTGATCGGACCTGGCGCCGGGGCGCGCGTGATGGTGGCGACACGACCTGTGGATTTTCGCAAGGGTGCGGATTCGCTCGCGGCGCTGGTCGGCGCCGAGTACGGCGGCGATCCCTATTCGGGGGTGATCTACGTGTTCCGGGCCAAGCGCGCAGACCGGATCAAGCTGGTGTGGTGGGACGGCACCGGCCTGTGCCTGATGGCCAAGAAGCTGGAGAGCGGCGGGTTCAAGTGGCCGGGCATCCAGGACGGCGTGATGCGCGTGACGGCGGCGCAACTTGGCGCTTTGCTGGAAGGTCTGGACTGGCGCCGGGTGCATGGCGGACGTCGCCCCATTGCCCCGCAGATTGCTGGTTGACGGGGCATTCTTCTGCTGATTCACTACTGTCATGCTGATGGAAGCGGACCTTCCCGATGACGTCGAAGCGCTGCGTGCGCTTATCCGCGAACAGGCCCGCGAACTCGATGCGCTCAAGGTTTTCCAGGCTGAGGTCGAGCGCCTGAAGGCGATTATAGAGGCCC
This sequence comes from Sphingobium sp. SA2, assembly GCF_032227065.1. Taxonomy (NCBI): domain Bacteria; kingdom Pseudomonadati; phylum Pseudomonadota; class Alphaproteobacteria; order Sphingomonadales; family Sphingobiaceae; genus Sphingobium; species Sphingobium sp. SA2. The sequence continues at coordinate 1,113,112 of NZ_JAPMXX010000001.1, read as the reverse complement.
TCCAGCGTCACCGTTTCGGTCGTCGCTCGGAGCAGCTGGATCCCGACCAGCTTCAGCTTGCCCTGGAGGAAGTCGAGACGGCCTTGGCCGAGGCGGAGCACGCGCACGACAAGGCAAGCCGGAGGCAAGCCGCTCGTCCGCGCAAGACCAACCGCGGTTCACTGCCGGCTCATCTCGAACGGATCGAGCAAGTCGTCGACGTCGAGGACAAGGCCTGTCCGTGCTGCGGCGACGCGCTCCACCAGATCGGCGAGGACGTGGCCGAGCGCCTCGACGTCGTGCCCACCACTTTCCGCGTCCTCGTCACCCGCCGGCCGCGCTACGGCTGTCGTTCGTGCGAGAGCGCAGTCGTTCAGGCCCCGGCACCAGCACGGATCGTCGAGGGCGGTATTCCCACCGAGGCGCTGATCGCCCAGGTGCTCGTCGCCAAGTACGCCGATCACCTGCCGCTCTACCGGCAGGCCCAGATCTACGCCCGGCAAGGCATCCAGCTTGATCGATCCACCCTGGCTGACTGGGTGGGTCGGGCAGCCTGGTATCTGCGCCCCTTGCGTGATCACATCCTCGAACGGCTTCGACGATCCGAACGGCTGTTCGCGGACGAGACGACTGCGCCGGTGCTCGATCCGGGGCGTGGGCGGACCAAGACCGGCCAGCTATGGGCCTATGCCCGCGACGACCGACCTTGGGGCGCCGATGATCCGCCGATGGTCGCCTATGTCTATGCGGCCGATCGCAGGGGCGAACGGGCAGAAGCGCATCTCGGCGATTTTGCAGGTATCCTGCAGGTCGATGGCTATGGCGGCTATGCCGCGCTCGCCAGGCGTCGTCAGCAGATCAGCCTTGCCTTTTGCTGGGCACACGTCCGGCGCAAGTTCTACGAGCTGGCCGACAGCTCTCCGGTGGCAACGGAAGTGCTGCGTCGCGTCGCCTTGCTCTATGCCATCGAAGATGAGGTGCGAGGATCATCGGCGGAGCAACGCCGGGCTGTACGCCACGACCGCAGCCGCATCATCGTCGATGACCTTCGCCAATATCTCGATGCCCGCAATCGCCAGGTCAGCGCCAAGAGCAAGATCGGCGAAGCGATCCGCTATGCGCTCAACCGCTGGGATGGCCTGTCGCGCTTCCTGGACGATGGTCGCATCGACCTCGACAGCAACACCGTCGAACGCTCTATCCGCCCCCTCGCGCTCAATCGGAAGAATGCGCTGTTCGCCGGCTCCGATGAAGGCGGCGACAACTGGGCGGTGATCGCCACGCTCATCGAGAACTGCAAACTCTCCGGCACCAACCCGAATATCTGGCTGACCGAAACCCTCACCAGCCTGGCCAATGGTCATCCCGCAAACAGCGTCGGCGACCTCATGCCATGGAGTGCCGTGGGCTGAAAACACCGCTTACGTTCGATCCACTCCAGGATCCTGCCAAACTCGCCGTAGAGCATCGCGTTGACCTCACCGCGCTTCGCGCCGGGCGTAAGCTCGATCCGCTCGATCAGCGCCCGCAACGCATCGGCGGCTTCCTGGCGCTCTTCCGGCTGCGATAGTGCGTGAGTCAGTCGCTCGACTTTGCGCCGATAAATCTCAGAGATGTTGGGGTGGATGTCAGGCACGTCAGCAGGGGCCGCAGCCAAACGAGCGCGGATCGCATCCTCCTGCGCTTCCAGCTCCAAAAGCTCATCGACAAGCGCGCGTGTGCCCTTGCCTGCCTTTGCGAGTGTCACGAGGCCCTTGATCGCCTTGAGGACTTTCTGGAGCTCGGTTCGATCAGCGATTTCTGACGCGCGGCGCTGGTGGTTGATCCGGTTGCTCTCCTCGACATAGGTCCGAATGGCCTCTGCCGCGACCTCGGCGGTCATCATGCGATCGCGCAGACCATCAAGGACGCGCGCTTCGAGTTTGTCGCGCGTGATGCTATGCCCGTTCGAGCAGCTTTTCGTATCACCATGGTTCGAACAGGCAAACCGCCCCTGCCCGCGAAGGGTGTGGATCGGCGTGCAAAAAGGACCCCGTTAGCGGGGTGATCGGCGTCTAAAAGGGACCCCTCATTTCGATGGTTTAAGCAGCCGGCTGGATTTTCAGGCGGCGAGATCGGGATGTTGGTTTTGGAGACAGTTTTACGGATCCGGCGCGAGTATGCCGGAGGCAAGGCGATCAAGGCGATCGCACGGGATCTGCATGTGTCGCGGAAGGTCATCCGCAAAGCGGTCCGAGCGCCGGAGGGCGCCTTTGATTATCAGCGCAAGGTTCAGCCGCTGCCCAGGATCGGTCCGTTTCAGGAGCGCCTGAACACGCTGCTGGAAGAGAACGAGCTGCGCGGCAGGCGTGACCGGCTGCGGATGACGCGGATCCATGACCTGCTGGTGCGCGAAGGCTTTGAGGGTTCTTACGATGCGGTGCGGCGCTATACGACGCGCTGGAAGATCGAGCGGCGCAAAGATGCCGGCGATGGTGTCACGGCCTTCATCCCGCTGATGTTCAGGCCAGGCGAGGCCTACCAGTTCGACTGGAGCCATGAAGATGTTGAGATCGCCGGGGCACCGATGCGGGTGAAGGTCGCGCATATGCGACTGTGTGCCTCACGCGCGGTCTATGTCCGGGCTTATCCTCGTGAGAGCCAGGAGATGCTGTTCGACGCGCATGCGCGCGGCTTTGCTTTCTTCGGCGGCGTGCCAGGGCGCGGCATCTACGATAATATGAAGACGGCTGTGACGAGCGTGTTCACCGGCAAGGAACGCGTCTTCAACCGGCGGTTCCTGATCATGACCGACCATTATATGGTCGAGCCCACGGCCTGCTCGCCTGCGGCGGGATGGGAGAAGGGTCAGGTCGAGAACCAGGTGCAGACGATCCGGGGTCGCTTCTTCCAGCCCCGGTTGCGGTTCGCCAGTCTCGAAGAGCTCAATGGCTGGCTGGAGGCCGAGTGTCGGCGCTGGGCGGAACGGCAGCCCCATCCCGAACAGGGAGAGCTGACCGTGGCGCAGATGCTGGAGATCGAACGATCTGCGCTGCAGCCGATGCTGGGACCGTTCGACGGCTTCAATGAGAGCGAGCATGCTGTGACCGGCACCTGCCTGATCAGCTTCGACCGCAATCGCTACTCGGTGCTATCGACGGTGGCACGACGCACGGTGCAGGTCCGCGCCTATGCCGATCGCATCGTCGTTCGCTGCGGCGAAGAGGTTGTCGCTGAACATCCTCGCTACTTTGGGCGCAACCGCACGATCTATGACCCCTGGCATTATCTGCCAGTGCTGGCCCGCAAGCCTGGCGCGCTGCGGAACGGTGCCCCCTTCCAGGACTGGGATCTGCCACCGGCGCTTGCCCGCCTGCGCCGCAAGCTGGGTAATGGCGACGATGCCGATCGCCGGTTCGTCCGTGTACTGTCGGCCGTACTGACCGATGGCCTGGAGCCTGTCGAAGCCGCTGTGCATGAGGCACTGGCGACGGGCACGGCAAGCGACGACCTGATCCTCAACATCCTGGCACGACGCCGGGAACCGCCGCGTCCGCTGACGATCATCACCTCCGAGGATAGCGCTCTGCGCCATCCCCCGATCGCCGACTGTGCCCGTTACGACCAGCTGAGGACCTTCGATGCAGCGGCATGATATGATCGAGGCCATGCGCGGGCTTGGACTCAAGGGCATGGCGGGCGCGTTCGACGATGCCGTCATCACCGGCCTTCAGCGCCAGCGCACCACCATGGAGATACTGACCGATCTCCTGCGAGCGGAGGCGACGCATCGTCATGCCGCGTCGATCCGATACCGGATGGCCGCTGCCAGGCTGCCAGTCGTAAAGGACATCGATGCCTTCCGGTTCGAGGGTACCCCGATCAACGAGGGGCTTGTGCGTTCATTGCACAGCGGCGCGTTCCTGCCCGCACGGCGCAATATCGTCCTGGTCGGCGGCACAGGCACAGGAAAGACCCATCTGGCCATCGCCATCACCGCCAATGTAGTGCGCTCCGGCGCCCGAGGCCGCTACTTCAACACGGTCGATCTGGTGACCCGCCTCGAAGAGGAGGCCAGGATCGGCAAGAGTGGCGCTCTCGCCGCCCAGCTATCCCGCCTCGATCTGATCGTGCTCGATGAACTGGGCTATCTGCCGTTCGCCCGATCAGGCGGCCAGCTGCTGTTCCACCTGATCAGCAAACTCTATGAGCAGACCAGCGTCATCATCACCACCAACCTCGCCTTTGGCGAGTGGCCCACCGTGTTCGGCGAGCCAACCATCCAGTGATACCCCTGATATCGACGGGCTGATCCGCCATGTAACGGTGACGTGCCCTCAGCATCCGCTCTTCGGCGAGCGGTTCGAAGTTCTGAAGCTGGTGTCTGATCGCGGGCCGGCTTGGATGACTATCCGGGTGCCGCATGGCGGGCAGCGAAACATCCTTCGCTCCGTCACCGATCTGGCTACCGCTCCGCCTGACTCGAAATCCGCGCCGTTGGTCTCAGGCTCCATCCTAATGCGAGTCGTTGCGCTGGCAGAGGCGTTGCGCCGTTCATCACAGGACGAGGAATGCCAGAGTGAACATCAGCTCTCCCCGGAGACGGCCAAAGATCCAGATATGGTCGAGCCTGCCGCCAGCAATCCAGCGTCAGCTGGCGGCGACGATAGCGCAGGCTTTGTGCTCGCGCCCAACTGCCCGCTACGCCGGTGACACCGATGTTGAGAGATTATGCCGTAGATGAACGGATAAGCACCACGCAGCAGGCCAAGCTGGCCTATGTCTATGTCCGTCAGTCGAGCGTCGGCCAGATCCGCCATCACCAGGAAAGCACGGCGCTTCAGTATCGGCTTGTCGACCGCGCGCTTGGCCTTGGCTGGCCGCGCGAACGGGTCGAGATCATCGACGACGATCTGGGGAAATCCGGCGCGGAGGCTCAGCACCGATACGGCTTCCAACGCCTAATCGCTGAAGTTGGCTTGGGTCACGCCGGTCTCGTTCTGAGCTACGACGCGTCGCGCCTCGCACGCAACAACAGTGACTGGCATCAACTGCTTCAGCTCTGCTCGATGTTCAGCGTTCTCATCGCCGACAGCGAACGAATATATGATCCTGGACTTTACCATGATCGGCTTTTGTTGGGTCTCTCGGGGATCATGAGCGAGGCTGAGCTGCATCAGATCCGCATGCGCCTGCACACGGGGGAACGGCAGAAGGCGGCGCGCGGCGAACTGCGTATCCCGCTTCCGGCAGGGCTGATCTACGCGCCCGCCGGAGGGATCATGCTCAATCCCGACGCCCAGGTTCAGGAGCGCATCAGACTTGTGTTCGACAGCTTCATGCGCCTGGGAAGCGCAAAGGCAGCAGTGCGCTATCTGCGCCAGGCCGATCTTGCCCTGCCGGTCAGGCCGTTGAAGGGACCGGCGCCACACGAAATAGCCTGGCGCGATGCAACCGATGCGCGTGTGCGCAATATCCTGAAAAACCCTGTCTATGCGGGAGCCTATGTCTACGGACGCCGGTGTGCTGCGCCCGAAAAGCGAAGCGAGGGGGCCAATAACCCGACGCGCGCTGTTCCGCGCGAACAGTGGGAAGTCTGCATCCAGAATGCTCATCCAGCGTATATCAGTTGGGAGACGCATATGGCGATCAGCGACAAGCTCACGGACAATGTCGGCAACTTCAAAGCCGGGCATCGTGGCATGCCTCGGAAGGGAAAGGCGCTGCTGCAGGGTATAGCGATGTGTGGCAGTTGCGGACGGCGCATGGCACTCAACTACTCTGGCCCTGACAGCAACCATCCGGTATATCGGTGCCGTTCCGAACGAGCGACCTGCGTCGGTCAATATTGCCAAGAGGTGCGTGCGCCGCGGGTTGAGGCTGAGGTCGAACGGCAGTTCCTTGCAGCGCTCACCCCTGACCAACTCGCCATCGCGTTGGCCGCGCTCGACGCCATCGACGCGGACGTCCATGGACTCGAACGGCAATGGACACTCAAGCGCGAACGCGCCGAATATGAATGCGAGCGTGCCCGGCGCCAATATGACGCGGTCGAGCCGGAAAACCGCCTCGTTGCCCGTTCGCTCGAAAGCATCTGGGAAAGCAAGCTGCGTGAGGTCGAAAAGGTCGAGCAGGACTATCGGCGGTGGAAGACGGAGCAAACCGTTGCGTTGAATGCCGACGATCGCGCCCGTATCGCAGCGTTCGGCATCGACCTGCCTGATCTTTGGGAAAGAATCGAGAACAGCGAACGCAAGGCGATGCTCCGCCTCGTGATCGACAAGGTCATTCTAGATCAGCGGCGGGCGAAAGGCATGGTGTGGATCCGCATCATCTGGCAGACGGGCGCAGCGACCGAACACTGGGTCATGCGGCGCACTCAATCCTATGCTGAAGCTGCTCATGCCGACGTGCTAGAACAGCGGATCCGAGAGCTCAACGCCGCTGGCATGATGGACGCCGAGGTCGCTACCGCGCTCAACACAGAGGGTCTGCGGAACAGCCTGGACGGGCTGTTCGACCACAACACGGTGCACCTGTTGCGCCAGCGCTGGAATATCCCCACCGTAAAGATCAACGGCGTCGAGCATAATCCGCCCCGTTGGCCGGATGGCAGCTACTCGATCCAAGGTGCCGCGACCGCGCTCGGCGTCACTGAGCAGACGGTGTTCAAATGGCTGAAACGCGGTAAGCTTCAGGGCCGGCAACTAAAGAAGGGACAGCCGTGGCAGGTGGAACTGACCCTCCAGCAAATAAAGGCGCTCACAGCGCCAAATTACAGTATGACCCCTTCCAGGAAAGCAGCATCATGAAACGTTCGGCGATCCCAAGATGACCACCGCGCTCCTCGACCGCGTCACCCATCATTGCGACATCGTCGAGACCGGCAATGACAGCTGGCGCTTCAAAAACCGCAGCTGATCCCCCCCAGCACCGATCAATTAGAAGATGTTTTGCGCTGCGCGCGCCTCCGGTCGGGCTACGCCCTCCCTACGCCGCGCGCAGCGCAAGGAAGCCCGTCACATCAACGCTCCGCCATCCTGACAGGGGGTCCCTTTTGCGCGCCGATAAGGGGTCCCGTTTGCACGCCGATTGACACATATCAGGGCGGGGCTGGGCATGTTGTCGGCGTGACGCTCGTATCGACAAAGGCGCTTTAAGCCGCGCTCAGGCTACGGCCTGCCCGGATTGTCGTAAATCCTCTGCTGTACAAAAATGCACCTGCGCCTTCCCCTTGGCCTTGGATCGGTACAGGGCGGTATCGGCAAAAGCCATCAGCCGCTCCAGCTCCAGGCCGAATTCGGGGGCCATAGCAATGCCGACGCTGACAGTGATGCGCATTTCTATCCCATCGACCAGATAGGGTTCGCTCAACTGCTTGATGATGCGCCGGGCAAGCAGGTCGGCTTGGTCCTGATGCCGCACATGGCCTTGAAGCAGCAGAAATTCGTCGCCACCCAAACGGCACGCCACATCCTCTGTCCGGATCATGCTTTGCAGCCGCCGCGCCACCTCCCGCAGCACCGCATCGCCAGCGGGATGGCCATATCGATCGTTGATCGCCTTGAAGCCGTCGAGATCCAGATAATGGACTGCCATCTGGTCGCCAATCTCCGACGATTGCACGTTGGTTTGAAAAGTCTCCCGCAACAACAGGCGGTTGGGGAGGCCGGTGAGCGGATCGAAGCGCGCAAGCGTCGCCAGATCATTTTTGGTGGTCAAATGTTCGACGGACGATGCATAGAGATGCCGCACCGACTGCAAGCTCATCAGTGCGACCGTGACCAGCAGCAGGGCTTGCAGGGCAAAAAACTCGGCGTGCAGCAATTGGCCATATTCGCGCGTGGCATGGAGCAGCATGGCGACCGCCGTCGGCAGAACCACCAGCGACAAGCTCATGACGCATAACTTGGGGCGAGAGGCGTTGCGCGATACGATTCCCGCACCAAAGGTGAAGATGAGGCTGATCGTTGCGATATGCACGAGCGGCTCGTGCGCGGACAAGGCGCGTATGTGGAGCGCCGCCAGCAATAGCGCGAATATATAGGTCAAAAACGCATAGCGTCTCTCCCATGCCTTCAGCGCCGGGATATCCTGCGTAGTGCTTCCCGCGCGATTATAGGCTCTTATGAGCCAGACACGCGCCATGGTGATCACAATGGCGATACTGGTCAGAACGGCTATCACGCCATCCTGCCATTTGAGAAAGATCAGCGTGCCGACAAGGGCGTAGAGGATGCCAAAGCCGATGATCGGCATCGCCATGGCAAAGAGCGTGGAGACGAGGTCGCGATAGACGGCGTCCGGCAGGCTACTCTCACCTGCCGCGCTGAATGCCGAAATTCGGCGATGCGTTCCATTCTTGGCGCGTCTCTCCATACGCCATCATGGGCGCAAGAATGTTAACAGTATCCTACCGGTGCGCCGAACCGAAAAGGCTTCCGCTTCACGCGACCCTCGGTGTCGACCCTGCCAGGCGGTAGCCGACACCGGGTTCATTGATGATGAGCTTCGGACGCGACGGATCCGCTTCGACCTTCTTGCGCAGGGCGCGAATGGCGACGCGGAGGTAATCGACATCGTCGCGATGGGCCACGCCCCAGACGGTTTCGAGCAACGTCCTGTGCGTCAAGACGCGACCTGGCTTTTCGCACAACGCCCAGAACAGGTCGAACTCGCGCGGTGTCAGCGCCACCGCCCCGCCACCGATCGTCACGGCATGGGCTTCGCGATCGATCGTGCCGCCCTCGAACGCCCGCCGTTGCGGGTCTGCGCGGCTGCCGGTCTTGCGCCGCAGCGCCGAGCGTATGCGCGCCAGCAGTTCGGCGCTGTCGAAGGGCTTGGTCACGAAATCATCCGCGCCCAGGTCAAGCGCCGCCACCTTTTCGTCGGTGGCATCGCGGGCGGTCAGCACGATGACCGCCAATCCGGCCTCTACCAGTTGCGGGATGATCTCCAGCCCGTCCCGATCGGGCAAGCCAAGGTCAAGCAGGGCCAACAGCGGATGGGGCTGGATGGCCGCCAGGCGCAACGCTTCGGCGGCGGTCGATGCCTCGCCATAGGTCAGCCCCGTCCGATCGAGCGCCCCCATCAGCAAGCGCCGGATCGCGGGCTCATCCTCGACGATCAGCATATCCTTATGCATCGACTGCGCGTCCTTCCGCTTCATCCTTGGGGCGCCCCGGCAATATGACCTCGAACATCGCGCCGCCATCCGCCCGGTTACCGGCCGTGATCGTCCCGCCGACTGCTTCGGTAAAATTCTTGGCGATCCACAGGCCGAGTCCCGATCCACCGACCCGGTCGCTCCCCTCCAGCCGGTGGAAGCGATCGAACAAGGCCTCCGTATCGGCGGGCAGGCCGGGGCCGGAATCCAGCACGCGGCACAGGACATCCCCGTCGCGGCAGAGCAATTCGACCTCCACCTGCGTCGTGACAGGCGAAAATTTCAGCGCATTGTCGATGAGGTTGATCAGCACATGGCGCAACAACAGCGGATCGCTGGACACGAACGGGCAATCCCCGTCGATCCGCGTCGTGACCCGCGCGCCTGCCTCGTCTTGGCGCAGCGCCCGCAGGACGTCGGTGATGACATCAGTCAGGTCGACGCTCTCCCATCGCGGTTCGATCGCGCCATGTTCGATCCGGGACGCCTCCAGCAGATCGTCGAGAAAGCGCTGCAACCGCCGCGATTCCGAACGGGCGATGCCGATCTCTTCGGCGAACGCTCCTTCCGCCGGGATCGCCTCCGTCGCAGCGATCACGGCCGTAAGCGGGGTGCGCAGGTCATGCGCGATGCTGCCCAATAACGCGCCGCGCAGGCGGTCCCGCTCCCGCAAAGCATCGACTTGGCGCGCCTGTCCCTCCAGCACGATGCGTTCATGCGCCAGTGCGGTCTGGTCCACGAGCGAGGCGAGCATGACCGCATCGTCGGGCCGGATGATCCGCTCCTGCGAAGGCCGCGCCAGTCCCAGTGCCCCCATGGTGCCAAGAGATGTCTTGAGCGGATGGAATTGCCAATCGGATGCGTTCAATGTGCCCGTATCGCGTCCCGTCGCTATACCCTGTTCCAGCGCCCAGCGGACCGCGGCTTCGTCGATCATGTCAATCCGGCGATAGGCGTCATTGCCGCGCACGACGATATCGCCATCCTCAATCGTGACGATCACCGCCTCGACATCGAGCAGATTGCCGATTTCGCGGCAAGCTACCCGCGCCGTCTCCTCCTTCTCCGACAGTCCCCCCATCAAGCCCGCAAAACGCGCCAGCGACGCATTAAGGCGCGCGACCCCGGCGCTCGTTTCGGCCTGCCGCCGGATGCGCCCGGCAAGCCAGCCTACCACGGCCGCAACCAGCGCCAACACGGCAAAGGTGATGACATTCTGGGGATCGTCGATGGTCAGGCTATGCAGGGGCGGGATGAAGAAGAAATTATAGCAGAGCGCGGCCCAGACCGCCGACCAGAGACCCGCGCGAAGCCGCAGCACCGTGGCGGACAGGATGACGGGAATCAACAACAGCAGGTCGATCGCGCCGAACGGCAGCCATGGCTGGACCAGCCGCAGCACGGCAACGGTTGCGACGACGATCGCAAACGCCACTATATCGTCGCGGGCAAAGGCCGCTTCACGCGGCTTGTCGGGCCTCTCATCCGCATCGCTGAGCGGCACGACATGCACCGCAACCCCTTGCGCCTTGCGGATCACGTCCTGGGCGATCGATCCATGTCGCCATTCGAACCAGCGCGACCGGCGGCTCTTGCCGATCACGATTTGGCTGGCTCGCAATTGTCGGGCCTGATCGACCAGCGCGTCCCCGACATGGTCGGCCGCAACGGTCATCAGCGACGCGCCAAGCGACGCCGCCAGCGCCAGATTGTCGGCCAACTGCTCGCGCTGCGCGCCGACGATCGCGCGCGCCCGGCCGCTTTCGACAACTACTGCGGTCCAGGGCGCATGAAATATATCGGCCATCCGCCTGGCATGGCGGACGACCTGCGCCCCGCCTTTGCCGGGGCTCACCGCGACCATCAGCCGCTCGCCAGCGACGAAATCGCCCTCGTCGCCTGCCGTGCGCAACTGATCGGTGAGGCGCCGGTCGACGCTGCGGGCGGCAAAGCGCAGTGCCAGTTCGCGCAACGCCGCCAGCTTGGTAGGCGTGAAGAAGTTGGAGAGCGCTCGCCCCGCCGTGTCGGGCAGATAGATTTTGCCCGCCGCCAGTCGCTCGATCAAAGCATCCGGGGGCAAATCGACGATGATCAGTTCGGCATCGTCCAATATCTGGTCGGGCACGGTTTCCCGCACGCGGATATGGGTGAAGCCCGCGACGACGTCATTGAGGCTTTCGATATGCTGGATGTTGACCGTGGTAGCGACGTCGATGCCCGCCGCCAGCAATTCCTCCACATCCTGCCACCGCTTGGGGTGGCGGCTGCCCGGCGCATTGCTATGCGCCAGTTCATCGACCAGAATCAGCCCCGGATGCCGCGCGATCGCAGCGTCGATGTCGAACTCGTCCAGCGCATGGCCCTGATGATCGACGCGGTGGCGCGGCAATATGCGCAACGGTTCCAGCAGCAGCGCCGTCTCGCTGCGGCCATGGGTTTCCGCCACGCCGACGACGACATCCACCCCCTCCGCCTGTCGCCGCGCCGCATCCTGCAACATGCGATAGGTCTTACCCACGCCTGGCGCAGCACCCAGATAGACGGTCAGACGCCCGCGCTGCTCCTGGCGCGCCAGCCGCAGATAATGATCGGTATCGGTGGAGGGGGTGGACTGGGTCATCGCTGGACCTGCTCTATGGCTTCAGGCGATCCAGCGCCAGATTGAGTTGCAGCACATTGACGATCCGGTCGGGCGCGAAGGGGCCACCCGGCACGATCACGTCATCATCCACGAGCCGCGTCACCGCCGCTGGATCGATGCCGCGCGCGCGCGCCACCCGCTGCACCTGATACAGCGCTCCGGCGCGGGAGATATGCGGGTCCAGCCCTCCACCCGACGCCGCCACGATATCGGCCGGAACCGGATTGGCCGACGTTGCCCCATAGCGCGCGACGGTGTCGGCGGCCCGCTTGGCCAGTGTCTCGCTGGTTGGCGACAGGTTGCTACCCGCCGCGCCCATGCCGTCATAATCGGCGGCGGACGGACGCGGCCAGAAATAGCGGTCGGACGTGAAATTTTGCGCCGCCAGTTCGCTGCCGACCGCCCGGCCATCGACTATGATGATCGATCCATTGGCCCGAAACGGCGCGACGCTCTGCGCGAAGGCGAGAACGAGCAGCGTGTAGCCGACAACGCAAACAAGCAGCGTCACCAGCCAAAGGCGGATCGAGGGAATGAGATAGGCCATTGCGTATAATCCTTTCGACCAAGCGGCCGCTTAGCGCATCAATGTCACATGTTCGGCGATCGGGCCGAGCGCGGCGGCGGGGAAGAAGGTCAGCGCGCCGAAGATCAGGATGGTGATCACCAGCATGATGCCGAAACTGCCGCCCTCCACGCTCAGCGTGCCCGCGCTTTCCGCACTGCGCTTCTTGGCCATCAGCGATCCGACAATCGCCAGCGGCACGATGATCGGCAGATAGCGTCCGATCAGCATGACCAGCCCGGTGGCGATGTTCCAAGGCCCGGTATTGTCGCCCAACCCCTCGAAGCCCGACCCGTTATTCGCCCCCGCAGAGCTGAATTCGTAGAGGATTTCGGAAAAGCCATGCGCGCCGACATTGTGCAGCGTCGCCTGCCCCCAGGCGGTCGCCGCGAACAGGGCGGTGCCACCCAATATGAGCAGGGCGTGGCTGAACAGCGCCAATATGGCCAGCCGCATTTCCCCGCCTTCGACCTTGTGCCCCAGATATTCGGGCGTCCGCCCCACCATCATCCCGGCAATGAAGACCGCCACGACGATATAGAGGAACATGTTGATCATGCCCACGCCGACCCCGCCGAAGGTGGCGTTGAGCCACATGCCGATCATCGGCATCAGGCCGGTGAGGGGGTTGAGGCTATCATGCATGGCCGCGACCGACCCGTTGCTGGTCGACGTAGTCAGCACCGCCCAGAGCGGCCCGGTCGTCGCGCCAAGGCGCAATTCCTTGCCCTCCAGATTGCCGACATCCTGCATCACCGGCAGGTGGACGAAGGCCTGGGTCGGCGCGGCTTCGAAGGCGACCGATCCGCCGATCTTTAGCAGCAGAAAGGCGAGCATCACGGCGAAAATCACACCGGCATGTTTCATCCGCCCGATGATCCGGCCGAACATCCATACGCAAGCCATCGGAATGATAATGATGGCGATCATCGAAAAGCCGTTCGACCAGAAGTTCGGGTTTTCCAACGGGTGCGTCGAGTTGGGACCAAAGAAGCCGCCGCCATTGGTGCCCAATTGCTTGATCGCGACAAACGCGGCGGCAGGCCCGCGCGCGATTGTCTGCGCTACGCCCTCCAGCGTCGTTACATGGGCCGCGCCCTCAAAGGTCATCGGCACGCCGCTCAGCGCCAGCGCCAGCGCGACAAGGATCGCCAGGGGCAAAAGCACGCAAAAGGTCGCCCGTTGCAGGTCGAGGAAGAAATTGCCCATGCTCGCTTGCCCGGCAATCCCGCGGGCCAGGGCTGCCAGAGCGGCGATCCCGGTGGCGGCGGACACGAATTGCAGCCACATCAGCCCGCCAAGCTGGGCCAGATAGCTCCAGCTGCTCTCCCCGGAATAATGCTGCAAATTGGTATTGGTGGTAAAGGACGCCGCTGTGTTGAACACCAGGTCGAGCGAAGCGGCGGTCTGGCCATCGGGATTGAGCGGGAGCCAATGCTGCGTCGCCAGCAGCAGAAAGACAAACACGAACATCAGGGTGTTGAACGCCAGCAGTGCGACCGAATAGTGCTTCCAATCCTGCTGCGGCGCGCGTCCCGCAACTCGCACAAACAGGCCATCGGCGCGCGCGAAGCGCCCCGAAAAGAGCGCCGCCATATAGTGGCCGAGCGGCCAGGACAGCAGCGCCGCGCCGCCGACGATCAGGATGATGGTGAGAATGGCTGTTAACATGATCTGGTCCTTTCCCGCTCAAACCAGGCCGAGGCCGGCAACGGCGACGTCGATGAGCTTGATGCCGATAAAGGGGGCGATCACGCCGCCCGCACCATAGACGCCCAGATTGTGGAGCAACTGGCTGGCCGCAGGCATGGGGCGATACGCGACGCCCCGGAGCGCCAGCGGCACCAGCAGCGGAATGATGAGCGCATTGAAGATGATCGCCGAGAGGATGGCGCTCGACGGGCTCGCCAGCCCCATCAGGTTGAGCACGCCAAGCGACGGATACAGCACCACGAAAATGGCAGGCAGGATCGCGAAATATTTGGCGACATCATTGGCGATCGAGAAGGTGGTCAGCGCCCCGCGCGTCATCAGCAACTGCTTGCCGATACCCACCACCTCGATCAACTTGGTGGGATCGCTGTCCAGATCGACCATATTGCCGGCCTCGCGCGCTGCCTGCGTGCCAGTATTCATCGCGACACCCACATCGGACTGGGCCAGCGCAGGCGCATCATTGGTGCCATCGCCGCACATGGCGACCAGCTTGCCCTCTGCCTGTTCCTTGCGGATATAGGCGAGCTTATCCTCTGGCGTTGCTTCGGCCAGAAAGTCATCGACCCCGGCTTCCGCCGCGATCGCCGCTGCCGTCAGCGGATTGTCGCCCGTGATCATGACCGTGCGGATGCCCATGCGCCGTAATTCGCCAAAGCGTTCGCGGATACCCGCCTTGATCACATCCTTGAGATGCACCGCACCCAGTAGCCGGCCATTTTCCACCACCGCCAGCGGCGTGCCTCCCGCTTGCGCGATACGATCGGTAATCTTCCTGAGCGCGCGGACGATGTCTTCGGGGAAGTCGCCCAGCTTGAGGACCGCATCCACGGCCCCTTTGCGGATGCTTCGCCCCGGCAGGTCGATCCCGCTCACCCGCGTCTGCGCGGTGAAGCCCACCGGCACAGCGTCGGCGGGCAGGGCGTCGCCGTCTCCCGCCAGCGTCACGATCGACCGGCCCTCCGGCGTGGTGTCGGACAGGCTGGCGATCCGCGCTGCGGCGATCAGGTCCGCCTGTGCCACGCCCGGCAGCGGTACGAACTCACTTGCCTGCCGGTCGCCGATCGTGATGGTGCCGGTCTTGTCGAGCAACAATGTGCCGATGTCGCCTGCTGCTTCGACTGCCCGGCCCGATTTGGCCAGCACGTTGAAACGGATCAGCCGGTCCATGCCCGCAATGCCGATGGCGGACAACAGTCCCGATATGGTGGTGGGGATCAGCGCGACGAAAAGCGCGATCAGCACCGGCACGGAGAGCACGCCGCCCGCATAAGCGGCAAAGGCCGGGAGCGTCCCCACCGCGACGAGAAAGATCAGCGTCAGCCCCGTAAGCAGGATGGTCAACGCAATCTCATTCGGCGTCTTCTGCCGGCTTGCGCCTTCCACAAGCGCAATCATGCGATCGAGAAAGCCGCTGCCCGGTTCCGCTGTCACCTTGACCTGGATTTGATCGGACAGGACGGTCGTGCCAGCCGTCACGGCCGACCGGTCCCCGCCTGCCTCGCGGATCACCGGTGCACTCTCGCCGGTGATCGCGGCTTCGTTGACGGAGGCGACGCCGACCACGACTTCGCCATCGGCCGGGATCTGCCTGCCTTGCGTGACCAGCACCACATCGCCTTGCCGCAACAGCGTGGCAGGCACTTCCTCGGTCGCGCCATTTTTCCCGATGCGCAGCGCGACGATCTGGTCCTTGGTCGCGCGCAGGCTTTGCGCCTGCGCCTTGCCACGCCCCTCTGCCAGCGCTTCGGCGAAATTGCCGAACAACACGGTTAGCCACAGCCAGAATATGAGTTGTGCTTCGAACGCCAGATCGCCCGTACCGACGATCATGTGGCGCAGCAGGATGACCGTCGCCACCATGGCGACGATGGCCGTGGTGAACATCACCGGATTGCGCACCAGCGTCCGGGGATCGAGCTTGATGAACGCATCGCGGACCGCAGGCAGCAGCAGCGCGCGCTCGAACAGAGAGGTGCCGGCCATCAGAAGCGCTCCGGCCGGATCAGCACAGCGGTCAGATAGCCCAGCAGGCCCAACGCCACCAGACCAGCAAGGGCAAAGTCGAACGTCATGAAAGACTCCTTTTCATCGGAGCCGAAAATGGCCGCTATGCGCATGAACTATCGATGGGGGTTGATGGCCTTACCCATGAAAATCCTGTAAAAATGCTGTGCAAACTGGCCCATCCTCGCTCGACCAATCGGTGACAGCGTGTCTTTATACCGCTATCGGGCATCGACTTTGGACCCAGGATGGAGAGGCCTCATGCTGCCTGCACGCACCTACAGCATATCGATCGACCGGGATTGGCAGGCGCTCTACGACCGTATCTGGCGGCCGGAAATCTTCCCCAAATGGGCTTCCGGCCTTGCCGAATCCAATCTTCGCCAGGAAGGTGATCGGTGGTTAGCCGATGGCCCGGAAGGTCCGGTGGCCATCCGCTTCACGCCGCATAATGCGTTCGGCGTGATGGATCATTATGTCGATACCGGGAACGGCACGGAAATCCATGTCCCTTTGCGCGTCATCGCCAATGGCCATGGGGCGGAGCTGATGCTGACGCTGTTCCGTCAGCCCGGCATGGATGATGAGATGTTCGCTCGCGACGCCAAATGGATCACCCGCGACCTTCGCGCGCTCAAAGCCTTCGCGATGGCGTGAAGGCCTTGTCTATTCGTTCTCGATCGCGTCGATCACTCCACGCGGCACGCGAAGCAACGAGCCGTGGCGCGCGCCATGTGGCAGCGCCAGCCGATCGCTGACATCCTGCCATGTCACCATGTCGCGGGTCATCGCCGCGCCCCAGCGGCCTTCCTTGTAAATGTCGTAATAACAGACAAGCGCATCGCCAATGCGCGCGGTCATTGGCCCTTCGACCCAGGCAGGCGAGAAAGGGGCGGACAGCGCGCCAAAGGGACCGGACGGACTGCGGGTGGGCGCGCTACGCAACCATTTGCGCGGTGGCGACACCGTCTCATCCTTGACGATCAGGTGCAGGCTCCCGTCCGGCGCGTGCGCAAAACTGCCGTCGATGACGCTGAAACCGGGATCATAAAGCGGTTGCGGCGGTGAAAAGGTCGTGAAGTCGCGCGTAGTGGTGGCCCAGAGGCGATGGTTGTACCCTGATTCCGACGTGCCTTCGGTTTCGCGGTAGCGGCCGGTGACCGTGCTTGACCAGAAGAGCAGCCAGTGCCGCGCGCGCGGATCATAGATGGCTTCGGGTGCCCAGCAATTGCGCGTGCCGCTTATGGTCGCCATGACCGGAATAGCCTGTTGCGGCGACCAGTGGACGAGGTCGCGGCTGGTGGCATGGCCGATCGTCACGCCCTCCCATGCGGTGGTCCACAGCAGATGATAGAGGGCTCCGTCCCGAAACAGGAAGGGATCGCGCAACAGCTTTTTCTCGCCGACTTGCGGCACCAGCAGGCTGCGCCCGCCCGCCAACGGGCGAAAGGTGAAGCCATCGTCGCTGGTAGCCAGTTTCAGGCCATCCGCCTCGCCCTTGCCGGTCGTGAAATAGGCGAACACCAACGGATCGGCCCCGACCACCGGGCGCGTCGCGCAAGCGGTGAGCGCCAGCGCCCCAGCGCCCAGCGTGAAGTCGCGGCGGTTCACGGTCGATAATCCTTCGCCATCCGACCATAGAGATCGAGCAGGGGATTGGCGATATAGTCACCGCCAACGCCCATCGGTCCTGTCGGTTGGGGCTTGGGCGCTGGCGCAGCGGTGGCAAGGCCGCCGGGGGCTTCGGCGCTGTTGATGCCTTGGCTCAACAGGTCAGGTTTGGGGCCTTCGCCCGCATTCTCGCCATTGCGGTCGAAGATCGCTTCCTGATGCCGCGTCGGTTCCCAGATGAACGTGCCCCAGCCGCGCTTGTCCGGCAGGGCGTGGACCAGATCGTTGATATAGCGTTTGCGGCTGGAATATTCGGCGACCAGCAGCCCCTTGCCCGGATAGCGTTTGAGGAACTGGTCGAAGCTGTTGGCCCAGTCGCCCTGTCGCTGCTGCTGATAGGCGGAAAAGCCGATGACGTCGAAATCGACATTGCGTGCCATCAGCGCGTCGGTCCATTCGCGCACGATGCCCCAATGACGGCCTAGATGATTGTGCAACTGGATGGCGATGCCCGGTTCGGCGCGGCGCGCCCCCGCTATGCCCACGCGCAACAAGGCGGCGAAGGCATCGAAGCCACCAACCTGGCCGACCTTGGCATGATTGGCGTCGGTGATGGGGTTGCCGGTCGGGGTGGACAGCTTCACCCGGCCATGGGGCCATAATATGCCAAAGGTCGTTTCGTTACCGATCACCGCCATGTCGACAGGCGCGCCGCCCGCGCGCATCGCGACGAGCGTGTCATGCGTGTGGGCATCGACGGCTTTGGCGAGCCTGGGCAGGTCATAGCCTGCCCAGGCAGCGGGCACGCCCTGATGTTCAGGGTCTGCCCAAGTGTCGCTATAATGAAAGCTCAGGACCAGATATAGGCCCGCGTCGCGGACGCGGCGGCCAAGTTTGACGGTCTGTTCTAGCCCGGCCCATGCCTTATCTGGTTCTCGCTTCGAATAGCCATTCGCCGGATCGACGAAGATGCGCAGGCGAATGGCGTTGAACCCCGCGTCCCGCAGCAGGAGGATGGGATCCTTCTGCTGATCCTTGACGAAATAGCGAGCCCCTGCGGCCTCATCTTCGGGAATCCAGCTGATGTCCGCGCCGATCAGGAAGGGGCCGGGGCGTGCGCCGGTCTTCTTGGGCGCGGCCAGCGCAGGAGCGGGCAGCAATGGCAGAGCGGCGAGGCCAAGCGTGGCGCGGCGGGTGAGGGCGGTCATGCGCGGATCTCCAACTGATATTCGGGGACGAGGCGAAGGGTGAGCAGGTCCGCGACTTGGGCCGCTTTGGGCAGTTTCGCACGGGCACTATCGTCCAGGTAGATGGGCGCGTCGGCACGCAGCGGCAGGATGGTCAGTGTCCATGGTCGCCCCAACCGTTCGGCAAAGCGCTTGAGGCCGATGCGCCCGACGCGGCCGTCCCAAAAGGCATCGTCCAGCATATCCATGCCGTCGAACAGGCGACCTATGTCGCCGCGCCAGTCAAGCTCCAGAAAGGCGTCGCCGGTCGCCAGCGCATCCTTGGGTAGCGTGAAGGTGAAGGCGGCGGCCGCGCGATGCGCTTCGGGCAGGGGCTGCATCGCGGCGTCGGCGGGGCCGCCGATGACGATGGGTGGTGCCGTGCCGGGGGTGCGGCTCCGGGTAAAGGGAATCGCTCTGGATGCCGGGCCTTTCGCCGTTGCCGTGCCCGCTCGACCGGGCAGCATGCGATAGCGGAAGGCGGGATCGCCGCGCTGGCGCAGGGTCAGGCTGTCAGTTCCGAACATCGTGTCGGCAGACGTCAGGACAAGGCGGCGCTGGCCCGACAGGTTGCCAACCCACAGGCTGCGCGCGGACATCTGATCGAGCAGAAGCAACCGAACCTTGCGGCCATCGGCTCCGGTCACGGTCAGCAGCCTGTCCGGGGCAGGCGGGACATCGGCGATGACGTGCGGACCTTCTGCGCGCGATGGCGCGGACAGGCGCGTGCCCGAAGGGAAGGCGAGTTCGACGGACCCTGGCGCAGTGGCGATCAACACATGGATCGGGCCATCCGCATCGGCCAGTCGAGTGACGGGCTGGGCGGTGGCCCAACTGAGCAACACGCCGTCCAAGTCCAGGCCGATCGGCCAGAAGAAGTAGTCGCCTGTTGCAATCGTGACTGGCCGCGACGGCAGGACGACCGGGCCACTGGTCAGTTGGACGGTGAACTGCACGCCGCGATGGGCGGGCGTCTCATATTGACGGACATGGTTGTTGACGAACAGGAAGCCGCTATCGCCCCGCGACCGGACCGACCAGCGCAGGATTTGCAGGTCGTTCTTGTCGCTGGGTAGTCGAGCCGGGGCCTGAACGGCCATGGGTGCGAGCCGATCGCCATATTGCCCAAGGAAATAATGGAGCGGTCGCAGCGCAGCGTTGACCGGGTTCACCTCGCCATATTGGCCGATCGGCGCCTGAAAATCATAGCCGATGATCGGACAGTCATTATAGCCCCCCGACCGTTGGGTCTCTTCCAGGGTGCGACCCTGCGCGAGCGGGTTTGCCCCGCCGTGGAACATATAATAGCCCAGCAGATTGACGCCCGACCCGACCTGCGTGGTGACGGCGGCCGCCACATCCTTGGGGTCGAGCAGCGGTCGGCGGCGATACATGACGGGCACGCCACCGCCATATTCCGCGCCCAGGAAGGGCGTGTCCGCCATATCGCTATCGGCGTCGCCCCGGCGATTGCTTCGGGTCTGCGCACCTAGGTCACCGCTCACCCGGCTATCGAAGCGGAACAGGTAATTTTCCTTGGGCGGCAGCGCGGTGGTTTTGGCCGACCAGGGTTCGTCAGGATAGCCGCCATGGACGGGAACGACCTCGCCCTTGGGGTAGAGCGTCTGGTCCCAGCCAGTAACCGTATAGAGAGGCACGTCATAGCCGATCTTCTGCGCCATGCTTTTGAGCGTTGCGATATGGGCGCGGCCTTGACCCGGCCCATCGAGATTATATTCATTCTCGATCTGCATGCCGACGATCGGACCGCCATCCTTCCAGAACAGGCCCTTCACCTGGTCATGAAGACTGCGCCAGAAGCGTTCGACCTCTGCCAGATAAGCGGCATCATTGCTGCGCGGGTGCGTGCCTGCGACGATCCAGTCGGGGATGCCGCCAAAGCGCGCCTCGGCATGGCCCCAGGGTCCGGGCCGCAGGAAGAAGAGCAATCCCTCGGCGTCGCATAGCTGGATGAAGCGACGAATGTCGCGGTCGCCAGTCCAGTCGATCTGGACCGGTGCCAGCTCCACATGATTCCACAATATATAGCTGGCGACAATGGTGATGCCCGCCGCCTTCATTTTGCGCAATTCTTCCGCCCAATAGCGCGCCGGAAAGCGGGTGAAATGAAATTCGCCCATCACCGGCAGCCAGGGCTGGCCATCGCGAAGCAGCGTCAGGTTGGTGAGGCCGATCGTGCCATTGGGGCCGGTTCCCGTGCCCATGCGCAGATGGCCCGTTTTGAGCGGCGGGCCGGACTTTCCGGCACCGAGCGCAAGCGGCGATTGCGCGAAGGCGGGAGCGGGGAGGGCGGCTCCCAGTGCAACGCGACCAGTGGCGGTAAGCGCGGCACGCCTGTCGATATCGGGCATCCATCCTCCATGATTTGGGTTGGGAGGGTTATCCCTCCTCTGTTTGATCGTCCGTTCGCCCTGAGCCTGTCGAAGGGCGTTGCTTCGCGCGGGTCAGGCGATCAGCGCGCGAGCCATCCGCCATCAACGGCGAGGGTATGCCCATGAATATAGCCCGCCGCGCTCGACGCGAGGAACACGGCCGCCCCGCCAATGTCGGATGGATCGCCCCAGCGGCCGACCGGGATGCGTTCCTGAATCTGGCGGTTGCGGGTCTCGTCGGCCTGCAGCGCGGCGGTGTTGTTGGTGGCGATATAGCCTGGCGCGATGGCGTTGACGTTGACGCCCTTGGCCGCCCATTCGTTCGCCAGCAGCTTGGTCAGGCCAGCCACGCCGCTCTTGGACGCGGTATAGCTTGGCACGCGGATGCCGCCCTGGAAGGACAACAATGAGGCGATGTTGATGATCTTGCCCGCGCCCTGGGCGATCATGTGGCGACCCGCCGCCTGACACAGGAAGAACAGCACCTTCAAATTGGTGTCGATCACGGCGTCCCAGTCTGCCTCGGTAAAGTCGACGCTGTCGGCACGGCGGATGATCCCGGCATTGTTGACCAGAATGTGCAGCCCGCCGAGCTTTTCCAGCGTCTCGTCCACCACGCGCTGGACCGGCTCTATGGTCGACAGGTCGGCGGAGATGATCTCCGCCTTACGCCCCAGCGCGCGGACCTTGTCGACGGTTTCCTGCGCGGGAGTGCGGCCGACCGCGGCGATGTCCGCACCGGCCGCAGCCAGTGACAGGGCGATCGCCTGGCCAATACCGGTATTCGCGCCAGTGACGATGGCGACTTTGCCGCTGAGGTCGAAGGGGTTGGTCATGCTATTTCCGTTCGTTTCGAGCCCTTCGACTGCCTGCCAAGGCAGGCGCTCAGGACAGGCCAGGGTCGAGAAACCATTCGGGCGCTGTGCGAGCGTGTCTCGACTTCGCTCGACACGAACGGCGCTCTCACTTTGAGTCAGGCGAGCTGGCAGATATCCAGCACGTTCATGTCGGTATAATCCTGATTCTCGCCCGCCATCGCCCAGATGAAGGCATAGGCCTTGGTGCCCGACCCCATATGCACCGACCAGGGTGGCGAGATTACCGCTTCCTCATTGGCCATGACGATATGCCGCATCGCATCGCCTTCGCCCATATAGTGGAAAACGCGATCCGATGGCCCATCCAGTTCGAAGTAGAAATAAATCTCGCTGCGCCGCTCATGAATGTGCGGGGGCATGGTGTTCCAGACCGAACCGGGCTTGAGCACGGTCAGCCCCATGACCAGCTGCGCGCTGTCGCAGATGCCGGGGATGACGAGCTGGAAGATGGTGCGCTCGTTGGATTCTTCGAGGGAGCCACGTTCGAGCGCATTGGCATCGGCGATACCGAGCTTGCGGGTGGCAAAGCCCTTATGCGCCGGGCAGGACGCGAGATAGAAGCGCGCGCCTGCGCCGGCGAACTGCACATCCTTCGCGCCCATGGTGACATAGAGGCAATCCTTGTTGCCCAGCGTGAAGCTCTCGCCATCGACGGTAACGGTGCCTTCGACGTTCGAGACGTTCACCACCGCCATTTCGCGCCGTTCGAGGAACGGATGACCTGCCGCCGAAGCCGGCTCGGTCTGCGCCGGCAGCGCGACCGGCGCATCCGCCACCGCGACCCCGCCAATCACGAAGCGGTCGGCATGGGTATAGTTCAGCACGCACTCGCCATCGCGGAACAACCCGCCGATCAGATAGCGATCACGCAATTCCTCGTTCGACACGCATTCCATCATGTCGGGGTGCGTCGCGTAATAGGTCTTGTCGAACATCGGCTATCTCCTGAATGGCTTTGCCAAGCCTTATAGCGTCCAGTGCCACGAAGGAAAGTATTTATCCCTTAATGTGGAATGATGAACCGATATGCGGTCATCATTCTTGAAGCAGAATGACATGCAGGAAGCGCGGGCCGTGCGCGCCGCGCACATAGGTGCCCTCGATATCCGTGGTGCCGGATACGCCGGTGATCCAGTAATGGGCGCGTGGCTGTGACCCCGGCAGGGGCGCATCCTCCAGGTGGGGGGAGATGTCGCGGATCGCCAACAGCACGATATGATGCAGCGTCAGGAAATTGGGCAGCATCGGCGCGATCGGACTGGTTTCGAAGATCAGCGACCCGGTTTCGGCGATACCCCTGCGTGCAATGGCGAGGGTAGCGCCTTCGTCGGGGGCGGCATCGGCGTGCAGGGTGAAGGCGGACCAGTCGCACACCGTCAGGCGCGGATCAGGCGGGCAACAAAGGGTCAAGGGTTCCTTCTGTTCGGTCAGGTAGCGTGCGAGGGCAGCGGGCAGGTCTGCCAGGCTGGCGATACGGTCATGGCTGGCATTAACGCTGGGCAAAGCGAGACGGGCGAGAAATTCGGCTTCAAGCGCCGAGGCGTCCACCGCCGGACGTTCGGGGGCGTCGAGCAGGGATACGGCTTCTGAAGCGATCGGCTTCGGACCTTCCAGACGGGCGAGGATGGCGTTGCGGGCGCTCATTTACGCTGCTCCTGCTGATATTGCGCCATGAAGCTGCGGGCGGCGGGTTTGGGCAGGTCGCGATGCTTGGTCCAGCCGCTCGCCAGCGGCAGGCTGGCGATCCAGCCGGTACGGCCGATCAGCCGCATCGCCCGGATCGCTAAGGCGGTGCCCAGGCGATAGAGCGCGGGACGGCGCGCAAACCAAGCCCAGACACCCAACCCCCAGCGCATTGAGGTCGGCTCCAGCCCTTCGCGCCAGCTTTTCTCGCGCCAGCCCTTGAGCAGCGTGGGGAGCGGGATCTTGACCGGGCAGACCTCCTGACATTTGCCATTCAAAGTGCAGGCATGGGCAAGGTCGCGATTGGGCGCTAAGCCGTCGAGCGCAGGCGTTAGCACCGCCCCCATCGGCCCCGGATAAGTGCCGCCATAAGCATGGCCGCCAATCTGGCGGAACACCACGCAATGGTTCATGCACGCGCCGCAGCGGATGCAGCGCAGCATCTCCGCCAGACCTTCCTCGCGCATTTTGGTGCGGCCATTGTCCACCAGCACGATGTGCATCTGCTCCGGCCCGTCGCGGTCGCCAACGCGCTTTGGACCGGTGTAAAAGGTCGTATATTGGGTCAGCGCCGCGCCAGTGGCAGACCGTGCCAGCATCCGCAGCATATGGATAGCGTGGGGCATGGACGGCACGATCTTTTCGATCCCCGCCGTCACGATATGCACGCGCGGCGGGACGAGCGAGAGTTCGGCATTGCCTTCGTTGGTGACGGTGCAGACCGCGCCGCTATCTGCGATCAGGAAGTTCGCACCCGATATCCCGACATCCGCGCCCAGCATCGCCCCGCGCAGTTCGCGCCGGGCGCTCTGGGCCATGGCGGCGATCGTTTCTTCCTCATGCGGATTGGCATGTTTCGCGCGGAACAAGGCGGACACCTGTTCGCGCGTCTTGTGCATCGCGGGCCAGATGATGTGGGACGGCCGTTCGTCGGCCAATTGGATGATATGTTCGGCAAGGTCCGTCTCGACCCGGACAATACCCGCCTCCTCCAGCGCATGGGGCAAGCCGATTTCCTCGCCTAGCATGGATTTGGAGCGGGCGACCGTCCGTGCCCCCGCCGCCTTGCAGATGTCGATGACGATCCGGCAGGCTTCGTCTGCCGTCTGTGCCCAATGGACCTGCGCCCCCGACGCTATGGCGCTGGCTTCGAATTGTTCGAGATAGGCGCCAAGATGCGCGATCACATGATCCTTGATCGCAGCCGCACGTGTCCGCGCAGCTTCGAAATCGGGGAAAGCATCGACAGCTATTGCGCGCTTGGCCTCCGCCGTGCCAGCCGTGCGCTCGACCGCGATCTTAAGGATCGGATCCGCCAGCGCCGCGTCGGCGCGATCCGTAAAGCCGCTCATGCCTCTTCGCCGATCGCCGGGCCGTCGCCCATGCCCGCAATCAGTTCGATCGCGTGGAAGGCGCGGACCTTGGAGCCATTACGGTGGAGCTTGCCCGCCATGTTCATCAGGCAGCCAAGGTCGCCCGCCAGCAGCAGGTCTGCGCCGGTCGCGTCAATCGCATCGGCTTTCTCGCCGACGACGGCGTTGGAGATGGCGGGATATTTGACGCAGAAAGTGCCGCCAAAACCGCAGCAGGTTTCCGCGCCCGGCAGCGGCGTCATCGACAGGCCATCAACGGCTTTGAGCAGGCGGCGGGGCTGCGCCTTGATCCCCAGTTCGCGAAGCCCCGAACAACTATCATGATAGGTTGCTGTGGCGGTGGCGGGCAGGGCGACGCCCTCCGGTTTCCAGCCGCAGACCTCATCCAGATAGGCCATCACCTCGAAGGTCTTGGCGGCGACGGCCTGCGCGCGCAATTGCCACGCCGCATCATCGTCGAACAGTTCGGGATAGTGGCAGCGGATCGTCCCCGCACAGGAGCCGGAGGGAACGACAACTGCTTCATAAGGTTCGAGCGCTTCGATCGTCTGCTTGGCCAGCGCCACGGCATGCGCGCGGTCGCCGCTATTGAGCGCAGGCTGGCCGCAACAGGTCTGTCCCTGCGGCACGACGACGGTACAGCCCGCCGCTTCAAGCGCACGGATCGCGGCGAAGCCAATGCGCGGACGCATGATATCGACCAAGCAGGTGACGAACAGGGCGACATGTGCGCTCATAGGCCGTGGCGTCTCGCGAAATTCAGGAACAGGTCTGGCCAGGGCGCTGGTGCTGCCGGCGAGGCGACAAGGCCAAAGCCATGGCCGCCATTCTCGAACAAATGGCACTCCGCCGCTATGCCTTTGGCGCGCAACGCAGCCAGCATGGCCAGGCTGTTTTCAGGCGGCACCGCCTTGTCGTCCAACGCATGGGCGAGGAAGACGGGCGGGGTCTCTGCACTCACATCCTGGTCGAGCGAATAGGCGCGCTTCCGTTCCGCCGTTGGATCAGGGCCAAGCAATTGCGCGCGCGATCCGGTATGGACGAACGCGCTCTCCATCTGGATCACCGGATACATATAGGCGGCAATTGCGGCCCTTATCGGTTCGCGGTCGGCGGCATCGACCGGCGTATAGCTTTCCTGGGGCGTGCGACTGGTCAGCCAGGCCGCTAGATGTCCCCCCGCCGAAAAGCCCATCACACCGATCCGGTTCGCGTCGAACTTCTCCCGCGGGGCCAATGCGCGGATCAGGCGCAGGGCGCGCTGGGCATCCTGCAACGGTGCCTCTGCGCCTGCCGCCCAGCCATCGGCGGGCAGGCGGTAGAGCAGCGAGAAACAGACATAGCCCGCCTCCGCGAACCGGCGGGCGATATTATAGCCTTCATGGCCGATCGCCACGCGGCTATAGCCCCCGCCGGGGATGAGCAGGATCGCCGCGCCATTGGGCTTGGCGGGGCGCAGCAAGGTGAGTGTCGGGGTCACCACATGCGCGAACACGCCGTCATCCGGGCCGCTATCGGGCCGACGGAGGCTTTCGACCTCCTGCACCGTGACCCGTTCGCCACCCGGCGCTTTGCCGGGCCAGATCGGAAACCGTTCGAACCCCTGGGGCAGAGGGAAGCTCTGCGCCATAGCAGGCGTTGCTAGCGTGGCGGAGGCGAGGGTTCCGGCAAGGAGGGTGCGGCGGTCGATCGGCGGTGTCATTGGCAATCCGTCCTTCCAAGCGGGGTGGTTCGAGTCACGGCCGGGCGC
This sequence comes from Sphingobium sp. SA2, assembly GCF_032227065.1. NCBI lineage: Bacteria > Pseudomonadati > Pseudomonadota > Alphaproteobacteria > Sphingomonadales > Sphingobiaceae > Sphingobium > Sphingobium sp. SA2. Next base: position 1,086,148 of record NZ_JAPMXX010000001.1, on the reverse strand, counting down.
GGCGCCTCGATTTTCTCGGAAATGGGAAGGGCAAGTGATTTCAGACCCTCGGCAACCAGATCGGCCACCTGCCGCGCGCCCAATTCGCTAAAATGGGTATTGTCGCTGATGCCTTTGGGGAAAGCGGCCACATTGTCCTGCGCGCTATAATGGAGATAGAGCGCTTTCGACCCCTTCGGCCCGGCGCGATCGAGCCATGCCCGTGAGCGGGCCTCCAAGTCGATCAATGGCGTGCCGGTCTTGATCGCCAGATCGCGCATCGCGCCCGACCATGCAGCAAAATCCGCGACGGCGCGGCCTTCCGGCCCGAAATTGCGCCGCGTAACAGGGGTGACGAGGACGGGCACGCCGCCCGCCATCCGCACGTCACGAATGAAGCGCAGTAGATTATCACGATAGTCGGTCTGCGCCGGTGCCCAGCGCTCCGGCTTCGCCCGCGTCGCATCATTATGGCCGAACTGGATCAGCACCGTGTCGCCGGGCAGGATATCGGCACGCAGCCGGTCCCAGCGCCCCTCCGCCAAAAAGCTGCGGGTCGAGCGGCCGCCCATGGCATGGTTGAGAATGCGGACATTGGGCGCCACGGCGCAGCGTAGCATCGTCCCCCATCCCGTCTGCGGATACCGCGCCGGCGCATAGTCGGCCGCGGTGGAATCCCCCGCGATCAGGATGGTGTTGCCAGGACGGGTGGCGTTTGCGGGGGTGGTGAGGATGACGCCCAACAGGACAATCTGCACCATCCTTACAGCATGACCAGCGAACTTACGCATTCTGCTCTCCCCCCGTTCGGGCTGAGCTTGTCGAAGCCCAGATTTCGCCAAGCGAGAAAGAAAGCCCTTCGACAGGCTCAGGGCGAACGGAGGTGAGGGGGAGCATCACGGTTTACTGCAAGTTCACATACATGCCGCCATCCACCAGCAGCGCCGCGCCGGTGACATAGGCGGCCATGTCCGACGCCAGGAACACGATCGGACCCGCCAGATCTTCCGGCGCGCCCAGCCGACCCAGCGGCGTGCGCTGCTCCATATAGGTCCGCTTTTCGACGTCGGCGAGGTCATCCTTGTTGATCTCGGTCAGGATGGTGCCGGGCAGCACGCTGTTGCAGCGAATGCCATGTTTGCCGAGCGCAATGGCGGTGGACTGCATCAGCGAATGAACGCCCGCCTTGGTCGGCGTATAATGGGTCTGAAACTCACCGCCCACAAGCGCGGAGATGGAGGAAACGGCGACGATCGAGCCGCCATGGCCCTGTTTCACCATCTGCTGCGCGGCGGCCTGCACCATGAAATAGGCGCCATGCAGGTTCACCTTGAAGGTGCGCTCGACCACGTCCACGGGCATATCCAGAAAGGCGTGGAAGGGGCAGATGCCCGCATTGCTGACCATCACATCGACCTTGCCGAAGGCGTCCACCGCTTTTGCCACGAAATCCTGTGCGGTCTGCGGATCAGCAACGTCGCCCTTCACCGCGATGGCACGCTGGCCCAGTGCCTCGATCTCGGCGACACAACTCGCGGCAGGCCCATCGCTATTGGCATAGTTGATCGCGACATCGGCCCCATGCTGCGCGGCACCAATCGCGGCGGCGCGGCCGATACCGGTCGATGCGCCGGTGACGAGGACGGTCTTGCCTTCAAGCAGTTTCATGGGATCGGCCCTTTCTTTGGCTGGTTACCGCCGTGCAGGGCGGTTGGGTGGTTTGACGCCAGGGGTCCAGCCCAGATCGGCGCTGATGGCGTGGGCCGCCGCGCGGACATCGGCGCTCAGCGCCTGCATCCGCTCGTCGTCCATATATTGGGCCGCGCTCGACAGGCTGATGGCGGCGACGATCGCACCCGATGCATCACGCACCGGGGCTGCGACGCAGCGTATCTGGTCCTCATTTTCTTCAAGATCGAACGTGCGTCCCTGCGCGACATAAGCGCGCATCCGGTCGAACCAGAGGGCCGCATCGGCATCATGGGTGCCATCTTCGCGCTCAGCGTCGAACAGCCGGGTCCAGACCGTTTCGCTGTCGTCCAGCAGCAGCGCCTTGCCAAGCCCGGTCGAGGTCAAGGGATGACGATCGCCGATGCGGCTGGATATTTCGACGCGGCGACGCCCGGCTATCTTGTCGAGATAAAGCGCCTGATCGCCATCGAGTCGACCGAGATGCACCGTATCTTCGCTGGCGGCGGCCAGGGCTTCGAGATGCGGGCGGGCGATCTGCACCACATCGGCCTGCGCTTGCGCCAGGAAACCGAGTTGCAGCAGTTTCGGCCCCAACTGATAGCCTTCGCGCGGCAGGAAAGTGAGGAATCCCCGTTCCACCATCGCGTTGGCGAGGCGGTGGGTGGTCGATCGGGTGAGACCCATCCGTTCGGACAGGTCGGCGAGCTTTACCGGCCCGTCGATCACCTGGTCGAGCAGGTCCAGCCCACGCTGCAAGGTCTGCGACCCGGCGGCTTTCGACTTTTCCTCTCGTTCACCCGATTCTGGATTTGACGTTTTCTGTCTCATCTAATAACACTCTATCCCACAAAATGAGAAAAACAAGGGCGAAGGCGAGGACTAAGCGTGATTCTTTCGAACATGCCTCCATGCCTGCTGTCCGACCTTTATCGCCATTTTGCTCAGATTTTGGAAGTTTCTGCCGTCTTGTCCCATATATTGGACGTCGGCATGGTTCAGGGAGTGTGTGCGTGCCGATCGTGACCTTGCCGAAAATCAAGCATGTCCGGGCCTTCACCGTGCGCGGTGGCGGTGCCGACTATCATGACCAGGGCGAAGGCCACTGGATCGACGACCATATTGCGACGCCGATGTCGCGCTATACCGAATATCGCCAGTCGCGCCAGAGCTTCGGCATCAACGTGCTGGGCACTTTGGTCGTCGAGATCGAGGCGGAAGATGGCACGATCGGCTTTGCCGTGACGACCGGCGGCGAACCCGCAGCGTTCATCGTCGAAAAGCATCTGGCCCGGTTTCTGGAAGGCCGCGCGCCCACCGATTATGAGAAAATCTGGGACCAGATGTATTTCTCGACCCAATATTATGGGCGCAAGGGTCTGGTCGTGAACGCCATTTCCGGTGTCGATCTGGCGCTGTGGGATTTGCTGGGCAAGTTGCGGCAGGAGCCGGTCTATCATCTGCTGGGCGGGGCGGTGCGCGATGAACTGCAATTCTACGCTACCGGCGCGCGGCCCGATGTCGCCAAGGAACTGGGCTTCATCGGCGGCAAGATGCCGCTGCACCATGGCCCGGCCGAGGGGATCGAAGGGCTGAAAAAGAATATCGCCGAACTGGCGGACATGCGCGAAAAATGCGGTCCCGACTTCTGGCTGATGTGGGATTGCTGGATGGCGCTCGACGTCGATTATGCCACGCGCCTCGCCATCGCGGCGCACGAACATGGGTTGAAGTGGATGGAGGAAGCGATCAGCCCCGACGATTATTGGGGCTACAGCCAACTTAAGCGCAACGTCCCCAAGGGGATGCTGGTGACGACCGGCGAGCATGAGGCGACCCGCTGGGGCTTCCGCATGTTGCTGGAAATGGATTGCTGCGACATCATCCAGCCCGATGTCGGCTGGTGCGGCGGCGTGACCGAATTGCTCAAGATCAGCGCGATGGCCGACGCCCATGGCAAGATGGTCGTGCCGCACGGCTCCTCGGTCTACAGCTACCATTTCGTCATCACCCGCCACAATTCGCCCTTCGCCGAATTCCTGATGATGCATCCAGGACCAACCGAAGTGGTGCCGATGTTCCACCCACAGTTGATCGGCGAGCCAGTGCCCGAAAATGGTCGGCTCAAAGCCAGCGCGCTCGACGCGCCCGGCTTCGGCGTCGAACTGAACCGCGATATCGCGATGCACCGCCCCTATACTCACTAAGCAAGAAGCGAGATTGCCATGAAATTCTGCCGTTTTGGCCCGCGTGGCCAGGAAAAGCCCGGTATCGTCGATACGGATGGCAATATCCGCGACTTGTCAGGCGTGGTCGCCGAGCTGACGATCGAGACGCTGGCCGCCGCCAAGGCCGCCGACATCGCGTCGCTGCCGATCGTGGAGGGGACGCCGCGCTATGGCGTGCCGTTGAAGGGCGTGGGCAAGATCGTCGCCATCGGCCTCAATTATGAGGATCATGCGATCGAATCCAACCTGCCGATCCCGACCGAACCGATGATGTTCATGAAGGCTTTGTCGTCGCTCAATGGGCCAAACGATGAAGTGATGCTGCCCAAGGGCGCGACCCATGGCGACTGGGAAGTCGAGCTGGGCGTCATCATCGGCGAAACCTGCCGCTTCGTGAGCGAAGAGGACGCGCTGTCGAAGGTCGCGGGCTACACGCTGGTCAACGACGTGTCGGAACGCTTCAACCAGAAGCAGCGCGGCACCCAGTGGAGCAAAGGCAAGGGGCATGACACCTTCTGCCCGACCGGCCCTTGGCTGGTGACGCCCGACGAGGTGGGCGATTGCCAGGATCTCGACATGTATCTGAACGTCAATGGCGATCGGATGCAGACCGGCAACACCCGCACGATGATCTTCACCGTCGCGCAGCTCATCGCTTATGTCAGCGAATATATCACGCTCTATCCCGGCGACCTGATGATCACCGGCACGCCGCCGGGCGTCGGCGAAGGTAAGAAGCCGACCGCCATCTACCTCAAGGCCGGTGACGTGATGGAACTGGGCATCGCCAAGCTGGGCACCCAGACGCAGAATGTCGTCGAATGGCGGCATCTGGGCGACGAGGTGCTCGGATGAGCGTCTTTGCTGGTCGTTATGAAGGACGCTGCGCTATCGTCACCGGCGGCGCGTCGGGCCTGGGCAAACAGGTCGCCGCGCGGATCGTAGCCGAAGGCGGTAAGGTTGCCTTGTGGGACGTGAACGCCGATGCGCTGGCGGAAACCAAAGCGGAGATCGGCGCGACCCATGTGGTCGCGCTCGATGTCTCCGATCAGGCGGCAGTGGAGGCGGCAGCCAAGTCCAGCGCGGAAGCACTGGGCAAAGTCGACGTGCTGGTTTGCTCTGCGGGCATTACCGGCGCGACCGCGACCCTATGGGACTATCCGCTCGACAGCTGGCGCAGCGTGATCGACATCAACTTGAACGGCCTCTTTTACTGCAACCGCGCAGTGGTGCCGTTCATGCTCGAAAATGGCTATGGCCGCATCGTCAACTTGGCCTCGGTTGCTGGTAAGGAAGGCAATCCCAATGCCTCCGCTTATTCCGCAAGCAAGGCGGGCGTGATCGGGCTGACCAAGAGCCTGGGCAAGGAACTGGCCGGCAAGGGCGTGATCGCCAATGCCCTGACCCCCGCCACCTTCGAAAGCCCCATTCTCGCACAGCTGCCCCAAAGCCAGGTCGATTATATGCGCTCCAAGATCCCGATGGGGCGCCTGGGTGAAGTCAGCGAATCCGCCGCGATGGTCTGCTTCATGGCAAGCGAGGAATGCAGCTTCACCACCGCATCGACCTTCGACACGTCGGGCGGTCGCACCACTTTCTGACACAAGTCGCGCGGCGCGACTGGCCGACAAGAGCCAGCACGCCGCGTTGGAACAAGCCTCCAGTGCCGTTCGGGCTGAGCCTGTCGAAGCCTTCTTCTGAAGAAGTAAGACCCTTCGACAAGCTCAGAGCGAACGGAGAGATGGGATAAGGAGAGGACGGCCATGATCCCCTTTGTCGATGCGCATATCCATTTATGGGATCTGGCGCATATCCGCTACGACTGGCTCAGCCCGCCCTTCGCCGAGGATGGGCCGAACGGCAGCGTCGAACCGATCGCGCATGATTATGGCATCGCGGAATATCGCGCAGACCTCGCACGCTGGAATGTCATTGGCGCCGTGCATGTCGATGCGGGCGCGGCGGCGGACAGCGCGCTGCGTGAAACCCAGTGGCTCGATGGCCTTGCTGCGATCGAGGGGCTGCCCACCGGCATCGTCGCCTTCGCCGCGCTCAACGGCCCGCACGTCGATGTACTATTGTCCGCGCAAGCCGCGCACAGCCGCGTCAAGGGCATCCGCCATATCGTCAACTGGCACCCCGACCCTCGGCGCAGCTACACGCCTACCGACCTGACCGTCGATCCGCAATGGCAGGCGGGCTATGGCTTGCTGGCAAAGCACGACTTGTCCTTCGACCTGCAATGCTATCCGGGGCAGATGCCGGGACTTGTCCCGCTCATCGAGCGCCACCCCGACATCCCCGTCATCATCAACCATCTCGGCATGCCGGTGCTGACCGACGCGGACGGTGTCGGCGATTGGCGGCGGGGCATGCAGGCCCTCGCAGCGCTACCCCATGTCTCCGTCAAGCTGTCGGGCATGGGCTTCATCCGCCGCGACTGGAGCCGCGAGACGATCGCGCCCTTTGTCCGCGAAACGATCGACCTGTTCGGTGTCGATCGTTGCATGTTCGCCAGCGACACGCCGACCGACAAGCTGTTTGGCCCAATCGACCGCTATATGGAGGCCTATCACGCCATCATCGCGGATTTGGCCGAAGCCGACCGCCGCGCCCTGTTCGGCGGCAACGCCAATCGCCTCTATCGCCTGGGACTTGATATATGATCGGCAATCCACTGCTCGGCGTCTTGTTCCACTGGCTGGGGGGCCTTGCCTCGGCCAGCTTCTATGTCCCCTATCGCGGGGTGAAGCGCTGGAATTGGGAGATTTTCTGGCTGACCGGCGGCATCTTCTCCTGGGTCATCGCACCCTGGTTCTTTGCCTCGGTCCAGACCAACGATCTGATGGGCGTGATGGCGCAGGTGCCGGGCTCGGTCGTCGGTTGGTGCATATTTTTCGGCTTCCTATGGGGCTTTGGCGGCCTGACCTATGGCCTGACTATGCGCTATCTTGGCCTTTCGCTCGGCATGGCGGTGGTGCTGGGCCTTTGCACCGTGTTCGGCACGCTGATTCCGCCGATCGTCGATGGCAGCTTCATGACGCAGATCGCAGGCACGCTGCATGGGCAGATCGTGCTGCTGGGGCTGGCCGTGACCGTGCTGGGCATCATCGTCGTCGCCATGGCCGGCGCGCGCAAGGATGCCGCGCTCTCGCCTGAACAAAAGGCCGCCGCCGTTGCCGAGTTCGATTTCAAGAAAGGCATCGCCGTCGCCATCTTCTCCGGCATCATGTCCTCCTGCTTCGCCTTTGGCCTTGCGGCGGGCGAACCGGTCAAGGCGCTGTCGGCGGCTGCTGGGACGGGACCGCTCTGGACTGGCCTGCCGACGCTGTGCATCGTCATGTTCGGCGGCCTCATCACCAACGCGGTCTGGTGCGGGTGGCTGATCGTGAAAAACAAGTCTGCGGGCCAGTGGCTCGGCGCACCCGACGCAGATGGCAAGCGCCCCGCGCTGCTGCCCAATGTCCTGCTCTGTGCGCTGGCGGGCACGGCCTGGTATTTCCAATTCTTCTTCTACACCATGGGCGAAAGCCAGATGGGTCGCTTCGGCTTTTCCAGCTGGACCCTGCACATGGCGTCGATCATCATCTTCGGTACCTGCTGGGGCTTTGCCTTTCGCGAGTGGAAAGACGCCGCACCGGCCGTTCGCCGTATGGTGTGGAGCGGCGTAGGCCTGCTGGTCTTCGCCACGCTGATCATCGGCTATGGCAATCGGATGGCGGGCTGATGCGGGGCTTGCTTGCCCTGTTGCTGTTGGTGTTCGCTGCTCCCCTGGCGGCACAAGCGCCGCTGCTGACATCCCATCTGCGTATCCATGATCCATGGGTGGTCGCGGATACCGACAGCCAGACCTATTGGCTGTTCAGCCGCAACGATCCCGCCGTCACCGGCGACAAACGGCTGGGTATCATGGCTTATGTCAGCCGCGACCTTGCCCATTGGGAAAAGCCGCGCATCGTCTTCACCTTGCCGGACGGGACATGGGCGAATGAGGGAGCCTGGGCACCCGAAGTCCATCGCTGGAAGGGGCGCTGGCATCTGCTGGCGACCTTCCATAACGAAGCTGCCGCCATCCAGGCAAAGGCCAAGCGCCCGACCTATCGGCGCACCACCTTGCTGGCGGTATCCGACCGGCTCGACGGTCCCTTTGCCCTGGTGCGCGGCGGCGATCCGATCGCCCCGGCCGATGCCATGACGCTCGATGGCACGCTGCATATTGATGCAGCGGGCAAGCCCTGGCTCGTCTATGCCCATGAATGGATGCAGGTCGGCACCGGCACGATCGATGCGATGCCGCTCAAGGATGACCTGTCGGCAGCCGGGCTGCCGCGCCAGCTGTTCCGCGCTGACGAGGCCGACTGGGTGGTGGGGCAAAAACAGCCTGAAGGCGACATCGTTCATGTCACCGACGGCCCCGAACTGTTCCGCACGGCGAAGGGTACGCTGCTGATGCTCTGGTCGAGCTATGGCAGGGATGGCTATGTCCAGGCGCTGGCCCGTTCCACATCCGGCACGGTAACTGGCCCCTGGGAGCAATTAGGGCCATTGGTCGAGCGCGACAGTGGGCATGGCATGCTCTTCCGCGCATTCGATGGGCGGCTGATGATGGTCGTGCATCGCCCCTTCAAGCGCGCCTTGGCCAAATTCTATGAAATGCGCGACACCGGCGATCGGGTCGAGGTGGTGCGCGAAGCGGTGGAACTGGATGGGGAAGCCTATCCCACCCATGGTTGCCCGATGGGAGTGCAAGATGCTGGGTGCTGATCAGGTCTGGCCGCTGCATGGCGCAGCAACAGGCGCCTTCACGCTGGAGGACAACACCGCTCCGCCAGAGCAAGCCGTGGTCACGGCAGTCGAACGCCCCGTCCTGCTAGGCTATGCGCCCGATCGCCCCAATGGCCGGGCGATGCTGGTGCTGGGCGGGGGCGGCTATGTCGCGCTGATGGCAGGGCGGGAGGGCGTGCAGATCGCGCGCTGGCTCAATCGGCTGGGCTATTTGTCTTCCTGTTGATCCATCGCTTTCCCGATGCAAGCAATGGCCCATCCGCCCCGCTCGACGACGCGCATGCGGCCATGGCGCTGGCCCGTTCCAGTGGATTTGCAAGGGAAGGGCTGGGTGTCGTCGGCCTTTCGTCCGGCGGTCATCTCGCCGCCTGCCTTGCCGCCGACTATCCGGCGGAATGGGGAAAAGCCGATTTGCAGCCGCCCGATATCCTGGTCATTGGCTATGCCCCCATCTCGACCAATGCAAAGGGCCGAACGGTCGTCGCCGATAAACCGCCATTGCCGCCGGTCGAAAAGCAGGCGCTCTACGATGCGCTGCAGCCCGACGCCCAACTGCTGTCCGAACCACCGCCGACCTTCATCGTCTATGCCGGCAATGACCCGGTGGTCCCGGTGGAGAATGCCCACCGCCTGCATAGGGCATTGCGGGACGCTGGAGGATCAACCGAACTCCATATCTTTGCCGATGCGCCGCATGGCTTTGCGCTCGACACGACGGACATGCCGGTGTCGATCTGGCCAACGCTATGCGAAGCTTGGCTGCGGCAGGTCGGGTTCCTGTAATCGCTGCTCAGGGTTTTAGCGCGACTGACACCGGGGCGTTGCGATCGACCGAAATAGACCCATCGCGTTCGACCAGTTCCGCGATCTGGAGGACGCTGCGGCGTTTCCAGTCGGGATTGACGCGCGCTTCATCCTCGCCATCCTGATGGACGAAATAGAGGATATAGGCCCGGTCCCCCGCCACGATGATGTCGGGGTGCTGGCCCTTGGCGCGGTCGGTGGGATGGGTGCCGGGAACGCCAAGGATATGGCCCTCCTGCCGCGTCCATGTTTCCGCATCGTCGGACCGCATGACCAACAACCCTTTCCACGCGTCGGAGATCAGCCACCAACGCCCCTTCCAGCGGAATGCCTTGGGGCCTTCGCCGGGCGTGTCGGTCAGGCGCTTACCAACCGTCCAGTGGACCAGATCTTTGCTGTCCGCCGTACGGATTGCCTTATTCTCGCGTTCGTCGTTGAAGAAGAGGCGATAGCCCCCGTCAGGCAACGCTATGACGCTGGCATCGATCACCCGGTCGGAACCAAGATCGAGCCGCTCGCCGCATTTCCATGTCGCTAAGTCGGGGCTGGTCAGGTGAACGATGAAGCGCGGCGCATTCCAGTCGCGGAAGACCCCCGGCACAACGGTCAGCCACATATGCCATTGCCCGCCGAGAAACTGGACTTCGGGTGCCCAGAGCGTCTCGCCGGTGCAGCTTTGGGGGATGGCGGCCGTCCCGCTGTAACGCCAGCGCGCGCCATCCTTCGACCGGGCGGTGCCGATGGCGGTGCCATGGACCCACCGCACGTCCTTAGCGTCTTCCATGGGCAGGTCGGCGCGACGGTTGGTATAGAACATCACCCATTCGCCGCTGGCCCGGTCATAGACGGTCGAGGCGTCAGCCGCGCCATCATGGATGGGATCGCGATAGAGCGGTTTGGGCGCGATCGGCGCGCTGGCGGCCGCGACCAAAAGCAGCGCAGCAATCATCGAAACAGGCGCAGATCGAACGCAGCCGCCATCGCCGCAAATCCCGCATCATTGGGGTGCAGCGCGTCGCCCACATCATAGGGCTTCGCCATCCGCGCCGGATCGCCGGGGTCGGCGATCGCCTTGGCGAGATCGATCATGCCATCGGCTTCGTCAGTCGTGCGGATCCAGTCGTTGACGGCGACACGGACGGCCTCGCCCTCTTCGCTCCAATAGCCAGCGCCCCTATAGGGCAGGATGGTGGCGAGGATGACCTTCACACCCTTGCCTTGCGCCCGCGCGATCATCTGCCGATAGGCACCGATCAGGTCATCGGCGCTCGGTAAAGGGCGTTTCTGCGCCGTCGCCGCGCCGATATCATTGACACCCTCCAGGATAACCACATGGCTGACACCCGGCACCGCCAGCACATCGCTGTCGAAGCGCGCGAGCGCATTATAGCCCTCGCCTTCGGACAAGAGGCGGTTGGCGCTGATCCCGGCATTGGCGATCGCGACATTCCTCCGCCCCGCCCTCTGGAACCGTTCGGCCAGCAGGTCGGGCCAGCGCCGGTTGCTGTCATTGGTCGCGCGCACGCCGTCGGTGATGGAATCGCCCAGCGTGACGATGGTGGGGGCGGGCCGGGCGGTTTCCACTTCCACGGCGGACAGGATGAGCCGCGGCCCGATGGTCGTCGCCCCGGTCAGGTTGATCGCGGCGGTCTGGTCGCCCGGCGCGATCCAGTTGGTGGCGGCGGCATAGGCATGGACAGTGGGCGTGGCTGCGCCCTGGGGCAGATGGATGCTGATCGTCAGCCGGGAAAGCGGCTTGACCGGCAGGTCGATCGCGTCGCTCAGCAACGGCGCGCGCGGGGAAAGCGTTGCCCCCTGCACGCGGTTGAACGCGACGACGCGGTCGGTGCCCGGCAGGGTCGCGCCATCCTCCCCGGCCAGCGCGACATGGACTGCGCCGATCGTCAGCGGCGCAACCGCCATTTCGTTGGACAAGCGCAGCCGGATACGCGCGCCGCCACTGGACAGGCGAACGACCTGCCGCACCGTACGGTCGGTCAGGTCCGGGCGCTTGTCGGCGGGAGCGGTCCAGACGAGCGGCGCAGCCATCCAGCTGCGCGACCAGTGCTGGGCCGCAGCGGGCGTGGCTGACAGGGCAAGAGCGGCAAGAAGCAGGACAGGGCGCATGATCGATCCTTTGTCAGCGGGCGACCGGGTTTCTGCCCCATAGCTGATCATAGCGCCAGCCTGACAGATCCTCGACGATCCGGCCCGCCTCCGGGCTGGTCGGGGTTTGCCCGCCGCCCCGCAGATGCTCGATCTCGGCCATCAGGACATCGTGGGTGGCGGGGCTGAGGCGGAAGCGGGTGGACACAAGGATACCAAAGCCCAGCATCCCCACCGTGCCGATGCCCAGCAACAGAGCGATCGTCAGGATGGCATCATAGCTTTGCACTGGCGCACCGGACACGAAGCCACCCGCCTGCATGATGAACCCCACGCCCGCAACAGCCGCGGCCTGCGTCGCCTTGCGCACGAAGGTCATGACACCGGCAAAGCTGCCCTCGCGGCGCTGGCTGGTGACGATCTCGTCCACGTCCGCCATATAATTATAGGTCGCCCAGGGGATATAGTTGAGCGCGCCGCGACCCAGGCCAGCCAGGATGATCGGCAGCCAGATCATCGGGCTGCTCGCCGGGATGCCCAGCACCCACAGGCCAATGAGCGTCAGCGCACCCGCCGCGAAGCTGGCCGCCGCAATCTGATAGGCGCGCGACGGCGACGCCCGCAGCGCCAGGTTGATCGCGATGATGACCGCCACGAACTGCACGATATACATGGTGCCAAGCAGCCCCGATGCGATCGCCATCGACCCCGTCAGTGCAAAGATGACGAAGAAGGTGAAGGCCGCGTTGAAAATATCCTGACTGATATAGCCGCCCAGATACATACCCAGATGGAGCCGGAACGCCCGAATACGCATGGTGGAAAAAAGGTTGCGATACAGCGCCTTGAACGCCTGCCCCATGCCAGCGGTCGGCGCGGCCTGCGTGAGCTGCACCCCGCCCGGCATATGCCGTTCCCAACTGAACAGATACAGCAGCCCGGCCGTCAGCATGAACAGCGCGGCGAAAATGATGCCCATATAGAAAAACGTGTCGGCACTGTCCCGACCCAACGTCGTGATCAGCCAGAGCGGCAGGAAGCCCGCCAAAATGGCTGACGCCTGCCCGAACAGGATGCGCGCGCCTGCGAACTTCGCCTTGGTCTTATAATCGCTCGACATTTCGGCAGCCAATGTCTCGAACGGGATGATCTCCATCGCATAGACGAGTTCAAACAGCACATAGCTGACAAGATAATACCAGAAGGTCTGGCCCGGCAGCCACATAAGCGCGAAGCTGGGCAATAGCGGGATCGCCGCCAGGATGAAAAAGCGCCGACGCCCGAAACGCTGGCCGAACCGAGTGCTGCCGAAATGGTCTGAAATATAGCCGATCATCGGCGAAGCAACGGCGTCCAGGATACGCGCGACCGCAAAAATCGTCGCCGCCTGTCCGGCGGAAAGCCCGCAAAACTGGGTGTAGAAGATCAATACCCAACCGGAAATGACCGCCATCGACCCTGCGCCCAACACGTCATTGGACCCATAAGCGAGATAATTGCGCAGGCGAACGGTGCGAATGGGTGCTGGGTTGGGCATGTTCGGCTCCTCCGCCTTATTATCATTCTGGCCCTGGACGGCGGCGCTCCTTCTAAGACCCGCCGCCGTCCAAGCTCTCATTATGTCAGATATAGCTGCGCAGAAATTCACCCAGCGCGCAGATGGCGAGGCTCTGGCCATAGGGCATGGAGGTCAGCGCAATATCCTTGTAGAATTGCTGGGTGTCGCCCATCGCGGTGCCAAAGCTCACCTGCTGCAACTCGCCCGCATCGTCGATATTGGCCAGCACGCCGCGTACCGCCTTGATGCCGACAGCCTCATAATGGCGCGGCAGGTAACCCTTCCGCACGGCCTTGAGGATGCCATAGGCAAATCCGGCCGTGGCCGACGCTTCCAGATAGCTGGTCGGATCGACGATCAGCGTGTGCCACAGGCCCGTATCGGCGTCCTGCGTCTGCGCCAATGTCTTCACCTGCGCCGCCAGCGTGTCGATCAGGAAGGTGCGGAACGCATCACCCTGCGGCAGATCCAGTATCTCGATGATTTCAGGGATGGCGATCGTCACCCAGCAATTGCCGCGCGCCCACAGCGCTTCTGCAAAATTATGACGACCGTTGAAATCCCAGCCATGGAACCACAGGCCCGTCTTGGTATCGAACAGATATTTGATGTGGATGAGGAACTGGCGCTTGGCTTCCTCGACATAGGCGGGGCGGTTCAGCAGCAGGCCGATCTTGGCCAGCGGCAGCACCGACATCATCAGCGTGTCGTCCCACATCTCGCCCGGATTTTCGTCATTATAGACGATATGCTGAAAGCCACCTTCTTCGGTCTTGGGCAGGCCATCGGGGGCCATCAACCATTCGGCCCAAGTGTCGAGATACGGGATGTAGCGCGGGTCCGGCTCATGCTCGTAAAGATAGGCGAGCGTGATGAAAGGCGCCATCGTATTGATATTCTTGGTCGGCGTGCCTTCGGCAAAGCGATCCTCGAACCATTGCTTGATGATGCCCAACGCCTTTTGGTCGCCGGTCTGCTCATAATAACGCCACATGCCGAACAGGCCGATCCCATGGGTCCATTCCCACCCGGCCCAACCTTTGGTGTCGATGATGCGGCCATCGTCCAGATGCAAAAGGAACTCGCCGGTCTCGTCCTTGATATTGACGAGATTGTCCATCAGCCGGTCGATGGCGTCGACCACTTGGGCGCGCGGGACATCATGATTGAGTGCGGCCACTTATTCTTACTCCTTAAGGTCTGAAGGTGCGTTTGGCGCGGTAACCATCTGCACTGGCAGACCGCCTTTCACGGAATGAAGGGTGACGAGGCGCACGGCTTCGAGCGCATCGCCAGGCTGCCCGTCGGATGTGACGGCCAGCGCGACATGGTTCTTGCCCCGATGGTTCAATATGCCTTCGGGAATGGGGAAGCTGCGCTGCGGCCCGACATGGGCGATAAACTGCCCCATGTTCCAGCCATTGACGAACATCAGCACCCGATAGCGAACCGGCGATCGCGGCTTGGTCGCGTCGCCGAAGCTGAGCGCGATGGTCGCGTCCTGCCCCTTGGGCACGGCTAGGTCGAAGCTGGTGCGATACCAGCTTGTTCCCGCTTCTGCCTGCGTGGCAGGGACGGTTGCCTTCGCCCAGCGCTTGTCATCGAAGCCGGGCAGATGCCATCCCATGCGCTCGCCATAGAGGCCGCCATTATTGGCCGGACCGCGTACAGGATCAGCCAGCATCTCGCCGCCTCGCTTGCCCTGAATCTTCCAGGCGATCGGCACGGCAAAGCTGCGTTTACTTGGACCACCTTCCAGCGATGCGGAGATCAGGCCACGGGCCTCCTTGTGGAAATCATCGCTGTCCAAATCCCAATTATGGCCATTGTTGCGGACCATGACGGACAGGATATGCTCGCCACTTTGGGCACTGGCGGGCAGGGCAAAGCGCGCCGTGCCGGTGGTGATCGGCCGGGGCAGGCCGTCCGGCGTTTCCGCCTCGCCGATAAATTGCCCGTCGATCCACGCCTGGACGAGGCCAGAACCACCCGCACCATAATAGAGCGACAGCGTCTTGGCATCGGGCGTTCCAGTGAAGCGGCCACGATACCAGACATCGCCATCATGAAAGCCATAGGCGTCCATGCCCATATTCGGCTGCCCATCGGGTCGCGCGGTAATGCTGGCCGATGAGCGTTTGTCGATCGCCTGCCAATTGCTATCGTCGAAGGCCGGGTCCGCTTCCGGCGAACCCTTGGCCATGCGCCAGTCGGTCAGCGCGGGCAGTGCAATGGCGGCGGGACCGGCAAGCGGCTGCGTGGCCGCAAGGCTGCCCGACGGCGTGGTGCGGGTGGCGATCTTCCCGCCGTTCCACGTCACGCTGCGGATCGTGCCCGGCGCCCAGATTTCGAGCGGACTTTGTATGGCGGTATCCCCGGTCAGGGCCAGCGTGCCGCCCTTCACCGTCGCATGGCGCACCAGGTCCGGGCCACGGATCAACATGTCGCCCTGCCGCCAATAGCGGACGGCCTCAGCTTCATCGGCCAGGATCACCGTCAGCGGCGGCCGCCCGCCGCCCTCGATCCGCACGATCGCGCGGCCTTGATGGCGGTAGCTGAGTTTCAAGTCGCCCTTCGCCGCGTCGAAACGGCTGGTGGCTTCCCCCTCGATCACGGTCACGGTCGGCGCGCTGGTGTAGCGCAGCACGGTCTCGCCCGGCTCCCCAGCGCGGCCATAGAGCAGCATCAGGTCGCCCTTATCCTGCCGCTGCGCCGATTGCAGTTCCGACGTGGAATAGACCAGTCTTTGCCCACCCAGCGTTACGCCCGCGACCAACCATTTCGCGTCAAAGCCATTGAGGCGCATCGGCACGGTATAACGCCCATCGGGCAGGTCGGCAGTAAAGGTGAAGCTGTCGTTCGTCTGCCCGTTGGACGGCTTGTGCGTCACCATCAGGAAACGAGCGTCGGTTTCCGGGCTTTTATTATGATAAATCTGGATATTGGGTGATGAAATCTCGACCGGCCCGGCCGGAATCATGCCCGCCAGATCGGGGACGGACGCGATGAGGCCGCCCAACTGCTTCATCTCCTGCGCCTTTTCGCGCAGCGCACGGGGTTCGGAAATCGCCGCGCCATAATCATAGCTGGTGAACACCACCGGACCAGGCAACCAGCCCCAGCTGGTGCCGCCATAGGTCATGTAAAAGCTCTGGATGCCGATGCCGTTGGCCAGGTTCGTGCCATAGAAGACCCGCTGGAACCGCTTGCCGCGCTGGATCGCGTTGCAGTCATAGCCGCCGTTCGACCCCCAATAATCGAACCAGCCACCGCCGAACTCGGCCGCAAATCCCGGCGTATCGGGGGAAGCCGACGCGCCGCCCTTCGCCCCGCCCGTGCCATAATAGCCCCAATCGGGCGCTGCGACATCGCGGGTCGGCTGGCCGGTGACGGTGCAGGTGCCGCCCGGATAGCCATCGAACGCATACATATCGTTCGGGCCGGTGACGACCTTCTCGACCGTCGAGGATTCTGGCGTCCAATAGCCATTGCGGCCCTGATCATTGTGAAAGATCGGCACAGTGATGCCGTCTGCCCGCGCCTTGGCATAGAGGTGATCCATATAGCGCCGCTGCGCAGGCGTCGTCAGCGCTAGTTCGTTTTCGATCTGGTGCAGGATGACGCCGCCCTTGCGCGCCTTTTCCGCATTGATCTGGTGCCGCGCGATGATCGGGTTGATTTGGTCTAGCCATTCATCGACGGCCTTGAGATAATCCGGGTCGTCGGTGCGCGCACGGGCGCGCTGGTTGACCAGCCAGCCGGGAAAGCCGCCGCGCGACAGTTCGGCATTCACATAGGGACCGGCGCGAGTAATGACGTAGAGACCTTCCTCTTCCGCCATGGTGAGCAACCGGTCGATGTCGCGGATGCCGGTAAAGTCGTACACGCCCTGTTTCGGGCTATGATAGCCCCAGTCGAAATAGAGGGCGACGGTGTTGAACCCACTCGCCCTCATCTTCTGCAATATGTCGCGCCACAGGTCGGGCGAGGGCAGGCGGAAGGGGTGAAATTCCCCGCCCCAGATGATCTTGCGCTCGCCATCGATCATCAGCGAGCGCGCATCATAGGAGACGCGACCAAAGCTCTTGACCGGGGCGGACAGGTTGGCGGTAGGCTTGGCAACCTGCGCCATCGCAGGGATAGCCAGGGCCGAGCCCAGCAGCAGGGCGGCAATGAAGGAGCGCATCGGTCGGATCAATCCATGTGGAACAGCAGGGGGAGCGGCCATTCCTTGGGTCGGTTGTCCGGCTCGACCTCCATCAACGGCGCCATATAGGCCCACCATTTCTGCATCACGGGATGATCGGGCAGCGTTTCGCGCTGATTCTCCGCCGCCAGCGTCAGCACAGCGAACAGGCTGAGCGTATCTTCATCCAGAAAGATGGAATAATCGGAGATACCCGACTGGCGCAGCAGATCGGACAGTTCGGGCCATATTTCGTCATGGCGGCGACGATATTCGTCCACGACGCCGGGCTTCAATTGCATCTTGAAGGCGTGGATCGACATCTCGGCTCTTCCCCTATAAACCACATTATGGAACCTATGACCTATATTTGGTAACATCGTCCCAATTGTTCGTCAACGCCACAGTGGCGTGTTTCGCACCGTCAGATGCCGCACATCGTCGAACAGCAAGGGCGGACGCTGGTCGGGCGAGCGTGTCGCCGCCGTGAACCGCTCGATCGTCAGCCGCTCGGCGTGCCGCGCCCACAGCGCCCAGGCGGGCAGAATGCCGAACATGCTTGGCTCAGGATAAGCGTCGGCCAGTTCGGCGGGCCGCCGTGCGGCATCCTGCGCCGCGCCGCCGCCCTCATAGTCCAGGTGGATATCGCGCAGCGTCACGTCGCTGATCGGATGGCCAGGCAGGCCCGCAATCGTGGCCGGGAAGCGATGATCGATGCCACGCGCATCGACCTCGCTTATCTCGACATGGCGGATCGCGCCGATCCCTGTCCCCTCCGGCCCGCGCCGCCGGTCGCCCAGCCGCAGGAAAAGGGGCGCAGTGGTCACGTCGCGCATGGTCAGCCGACGCGCGACGATATGCTCCATCACCCCGCCATCGACCGTCTCCAGTGCCAGCCCCCGGCAGCGGGTGAAGCGGCAATCCTCGATGCGGATGTTGCGATAACCGCCATTGCTCTCGGTCCCCAGTTTGATCCGTCCGGTGACGCGATCCTGATCGGGGGCGATCTGCTGGCGGGTCGTCCGGGTGCCGTCGATCAGCGACCCCATATCATAGCCCGACAAGTCGCAATCGCGGATCAAGATATCCTCGGCGGCGATCGCCCGCCCGAGCGCATGGCTGCTCTTGACTACGATCGCATCGTCATTGGGCGAATTGACGCGGCAGCGCTCCACCACCACGTCGCGCACACAATCGAGATCGATGCCGTCGCGGTCGGTATCGATCGTCAGCCGGTCGATGCGCAGCTTTTGCGTGCCCGTCGCCAATATGGCGAAATGCCCGCCCTTGCGGATGGTGAAGCCCGACAGGCGGATGTCGCGACCATTTTTGAACGCGATCGCCTTATTCCCCTTGCCCGCCATCGCGGCAGCGGCCGGTTCCAGGTCATCAATCTGCGCCTGCGTCATCGCCCGCATCGACAGCGGACGCTCGCCTGCCTGGCGCTTCCAGCGCGCGCCGGGGCCATCGCGGGTCAGGCCCGCGCCATCGATTGCGCCGGGGCCAAGGATAGCGACCTTCCGCACATCATCGCCCCAGATCAGGCTGTTGTGCCAATGGCTATGGCCGAAATCCTGATACAGCTGATCGATCCCCTCTTCGGGCAGGTCATAACGCCCGGCATGGCGCGCCGGATCGGCCGCCTCGATCACCGCACCTTCTCCCAACAGCAAGGTAACGCGGCTGCGCAGCCGGATCGAGAAACACAAATAGCGCCCGCGCGTTAGCAGGACGGTGCCGCCGCCGCCGCGCGATGCCGCCTCGATCGCTGCGTTGATTGCATCGCTGTCGATCGCAATGCCGTCGCCGCGCGCACCATGATCCCGCACATCGAAGCGTCGCGCGGCATGGGCGGGGAAGGGCAGGGCCGCCAGAGCGAGATTGGCCAGTCCCAACGCTAGATCGCGGCGAGTCATGTCCATGTCAGTTCCCGGCCGGGCGCTGATCGCTGTGGATCAGGCTTGGGACAATGGCGACCTGCGCTGCCGTGGGGGGCTTTGCAGGCGCGAAGGCACCGGCGCTCACATGCGGGGCAAGCGCAGGGATGGTATCGCGGATGCGCTGCGCCACGGCGCTCGCCAGCAACCACGCGCCGTAGTTATTATGATGCGTCTTGTCCTTGCCGCCATCGTTGAAGGCTGCGGGCGCGACATCGGGGCCAAGCGCTTCATAGATGGCGCGGCTGTCCGCGTTCAGGTCGATCAGCGGGACGCCATCTTCCGCCGCGACCTTCCGCACCGCCGCCGCATAGTCGCTCAGCGTATCGATGATCTTCCCCTGCGCATCGAAATTGCGCCGTTCGGGCGATGTCACCAGGACTGGATGCGCGCCGCGCCGTCGCGCTTCGGCGATATAGGCGCGCAGATAGGCGGGGTAGGTCGAATCCGGCGCGACCCAGGTCTGCGGCCATTGCTGCTTCTGGTCATTATGCCCGAACTGGATGAACAACCAGTCGCCGGGCCGCATCGCCGACAGCAGCTTGTCGAAGCGTAAGCTGGTCAGGAAAGATTTGAGCGTCTCGCCCGACTTGGCGTGATTGGCGACGACGATCCGGTCATCCAGCAGCGCGGGCAACATCTGGCCCCAACTCGCCGCGGGTTCCGCATATTGATCGGTGACGGTGGAATCTCCCGCCAGAAAGATCGCCGGGGCCGTGACCGGCTCAACGCGGATCGACCGGACCGCCGGTTGGCCGAGGAACTCCAGCGTCAGCTTGTCGTCCCAGGTAAATTCCTGCGCATCCCGCCCATCGATCCGCACCCGGTCGCCACCCGGCGCCGTGAGCGGTGGCGGCGGCAGCGCGGGCGTGCGGACATCCACCAGGAAACGGCGCTCGACTTCCTCTCCTTTGCGGGTGCGTACAGAGCGCAGCATCAGGCGACGCGCCTCGGCCTTGACCGTCGTATCGCCCGCCCGCGTCCGGTCCCCCAATCGCACAGTCACGCGATAGCGGCCTTCGGGCAGCGCGATGGAATAGGCAAAACCCTGCGCATTGCCACCCGGTTCGACGCCGTGGCTTGCCGCCTGATAGGGTTGCAACGAGTCGCGGTTAAGGACGATGGTCTCCCCCCCGCCAGCGGCCGCCAGCATCAGGAAGAGCGCAGCGCTGGACGGCATGACATGGGCCTTTGCAGAAGTGCAAGAGCGGGGGAGCGCCACGAAGGCCGCCACGCTCCCCCCAGAATATCGGCCCGTGCAGAGGCCAATATCTATCCCGCTAAATAGGTTTATAACCCATATATAGGGATTATATCAGGGTCAATGGCCTTTCCTCTCGCGTCATCCTCCGGCGCAGATGTAAATATCCCACAATGTGGATATTAAAATCATATGATGATTTTTCTTTCCATTCCGCGACTCCCAATATAGGATGACACCGTAATCCACATAGTGGGACATTCGGATGTCATCGGGGTGATGGCAACCGGTCAATAGGGGAGGAAGTCATGTTGCACACCCGTTCCGCATTTGCGCGCCGCAGCTCGGCGATTGCGATCGCCACCACGTTGCTCGTGGCGGTTCCCGCCATCGCCCAGGATCAGCCCGTCGCCGATCAATCCGAAACCGCCGATATCGTCGTCACTGGCTTCCGAGCCTCGCTCGACAGCGCGCTCGGCATGAAACGCCGTGAAGCGGCAGCGATCGATTCGATCGTTGCTGAAGACATCGGCAAATTCCCCGACTCGAACCTCGCTGAATCGATGCAGCGCGTGCCCGGCGTGGCGCTTGCGCGTGGCGATGGTGGCGAAGGCCGCAACATCTCGGTCCGTGGCCTCGGCGCTGGGTTCACCCGCGTCCGCATCAACGGCATGGAAGGCACGGCGCAAACCGGCGGCTCGGACATTTATGGCGCAGGCAATAATGGCCGCAGCTTCGACTTCAACGTCTTCCCGACCGAAATCTTCTCGGCCCTCTCCGTGCGCAAGACACCCTCGGCCGATATCGAGGAAGGCTCGCTCGGTGCGACCGTCGACCTCTCCGCGCCCAAGCCCTTCGATCAGAAGGATGACTTCGTCCTCTCGATGACGGCGCGCGGCGTCTATAACGAATTGTCGAAAAAGGTCGATCCGCGCGCCTCGCTGCTGGTCTCCAAACAGTTCGGCGATAGCGGTTTTGGCATATTGGGGTCGGTTGCCTATCAACAGCGCAACTTGCGTGAAGTCGGCTATTCCGCCGTCGATCTGTTGCCTGCCAATATCAATGGCGGCTTCTGTTCGCCGCTGGGCGCACCGATCAATACGGCAGGCCAGACGCCTGAACAATTGGCGACGCGCGGCGTAACGGCCGCAAACTGCAGCAACGGCAATCCGCGCACCAGCACGCAGGCGGCCTATGACACGATCCAGAATCTGCGTCGCGAAGGCGCAGAAGGAACGCCGGGCAGCGGCGCCTTCTTCCCCCGCCTGCCGCGCTATCTCAATAGCGAGCAGAAGCAGGAACGGATCGGCGGATCGTTGACCCTGCAATATCAGCCGGACGACCAGACCGATATCTCCGTCGACTTCCTCTATTCGCGGTTCGAAGTGACCCGTCGCGACAATTATATCGCCGCCGTGTCCTTCGCGCGTAACGCCTCGAACCTCGGCCAGCCGATGACGTCGGTGCGCGAGATCGAATTCGACGAGAATGGATCGCTGGTCCATGGCGTGTTCGACGGCGTCGATGTGCGCTCCGAAGGGCTGGTCGATAATTTCGTCTCGACCTTCAAACAGGCCAATGTCAATTTCAAGCGCGAGCTGAACGACAGCCTGACCGTCGACGCGATCGTCGGGTTCAACCGCTCGATCTGGAACGGCAAGAAGCGCCTGCAAACCTTCATGGATGCCGTCGATGTCGATGGTTTCTCGATCGACTTCCGGGATGGCGGCAGCACGCCGGTTTTGGGCTTTGGCACGGATGTCGGCAACCCCGGCAGCTTTGCCTATGCGCCGCCGCTCGCCGATGGCACCGTGCGCGGCGGCTTCAGCTTCCAGGGCAAGCCGTCCCGCAACAAGACCGACAATCTCACCGCTGGCGCGAACCTGACGTGGAAGGCGAGCGAAACCTTCTCGATCCGGGCGGGCGGCCAGTATCGGCGCAGCGACTTCCTCTCCACCTTCCTGCGGCCCTTCAATGCCGACACGGTGGTCCGCGCCCTGCCTGCCGGCACGACGTTGGCAGACATCACGACCACCATCGGCGGCGTCGACAAGCTATGGGGCAATGGTGCGCCCAGTGGCTGGGCAGCCATAGATGCCGAAAAATGGGCTGATACGTTCGGCTTCGATGCAGTACGCTATTGCGGCGTCGAATGTGGCGGTGGCCGCAGCCGGGTCCGCGAAGAGGTGACGAGCGGCTATGTAATGGCCAATTTCGACCTTGAGGATGCCATCGGCTTCAGAGTGCGCGGCGATGCGGGCGTGCGCTATGTCAAGACCGACATGCTTTCGTCGGGCTATATCCAGATCGCCAGCGCCACCACGCCTACCGGCCTTGCCGGCCGGTTCGCTGCTGCCCGCAATGTCTATGATGATTGGCTGCCGTCCGCCAATGTCGTGATCGAGCCGATGCAAAATCTGCTGGTGCGCTTCTCCGGTGCGAAGGTGCTGGCGCGCCCGGAACTGGGCCTGCTGACCCCCACCAGCGGCGTCAACCCGGTCACCCGCGTCGGCAATATCAACAATCCCTTCCTCGACCCGATCCGTGCCAACACGTTCGACGTCGCGGTGGAATGGTATTTCCGTCCCGGCTCTTTGCTGTCCGCCGCCTTCTTCTACAAGGACATCAAGAGCTTCGTTCAGAATGTGAACAGCCTCATTCCGTTCAACCAGTTGGGCCTGCCCAATGGTCTGCTCGAAAACAGCAACACCGACCCCAGCGAACCCTTCAACGTGTCGCAGCCGTTCAATACGCCGGGCGGCCCGCTGAAGGGTATCGAGCTGAATGCGCAGATACCCTTCACCTTCTTCGACGGTTTCCTCGGCAATTTCGGCATGCTGGCGAACTTCACTCACGTTACGTCGAAGATCGACTATATCCTCGCCAGCGTGAACGGCGTGCCGACGGTGACCACCACGGCGGACCTTGTCGGCCTGTCGAAGAACACGGCGTCGGGCACCCTCTATTATGAGGATGAGAAGTTCAGCATCCGCACCACGGGCAATTTCCGCGATAAATTCATCCGCGGCATCCCCGCCTCGCCGGGCAGCGATCTGGTCGGCAATGCCAAGACCTTCTACATGGACGCATCGGCCTCCTTCGCCGTGACCGATCGTCTCAAGCTCATTGTCGAGGCCCAGAACCTGACCGATGAACAGAACCGCCTTTATACCGACAGCGTGCGGCAGGACACTTTGTTCGAAACGCGCATCGGCCGCACCTTCACCTTCGGCGTGACCTACCGGATGTAAAGACACCCTCTCCCCAACCTAAAGGGCGCGATCATCACAATGATCGCGCCCTCATTGTTTTTGCGGGGAGAGTCGCCCGTTCAGCGCGGGCCGCTATACCCCACCGCAGCGCTGATCTGCTCGGCCGACCGCATCACCTGCAGCGCCAACGTCGTGCGCAATTCGTCGGTCAGATAATGGGCGGCGCTGGCGATCGAAATAGCGATGCAGATATTGCCCTTCGCATCGCGGATCGGTGTCGCGATCGATCGGACACCGTCACCCAATTCGCTGTCATGCAGCACTTCGCCTCGCGCCTTGTGGCCTTGCATTTCGACGATGAAAGCATTGATCGCTGCGCGCGATGGCTTGCCGCCCTTGGCCGCGACATACAGCCGCTCCCAGGTCGCTTCGTCCTCGTCCAGCAACAGCGCCTTGCCGAGGCCCGTTTCCGCGATCGGCCGACGATCGCCCGGTGCCGTCGCCACGCGCAACCGCTGCGTCCCCGTCACCCGGTCGAGATGGCGGGAGAAATCCCCCTCGCGCTTGCCCACGAACACGCAAAAGCCGCTGCGCTCGGACAATAATTCCATGAATGGCCGCGCGATCCGCACAAAGTCGATCTGCTCGGTCGCCAGCACGCCTAGCTGCAGCAGCTTCGGCCCCAGCGCAAAGCCATCCCGCGTCACGGCCAGATAGTTGCGCGACTTGAGCGCCTGCACCAGCCGGTGTGCCGTGGTCTTGCTCATGCCCAGTTTACGGGCCAGGTCAGCAGCGCGAATGGGGCCGTCGATTACTTCGTCCATGATGTCGAGCGCGCGCATCAGCGTCTGCGTGCCCTTGACGCCCGGTTCCTTGCTGTCTTCGCTATCGCTCATATCATGTTCGCCATGCGTCCCAGATAAAGGAACGTCTATCCTTCAAATTGGCGCACCTGTCAGCAAATTTGTGCGGTACGCGCTCAAGCCCGATAGTCGAGCGCGCCCCGCTTTGCCAACTCCCCGCTCGCCGGATCGAAGATCATGTTGAGCACCAGCCCCCCCGCCAGCACGGCTGCAAACAGCGTCGCCAGATAGAAGCCATAAATGGCGTCGCCGAAATAATCGCCGATCAACCCCATCGCCAACGGTGCAACCACCGCACTGACGCAGGTGAAGAAGAGGATGACCCCCGAAATCGCGCCATGCTGTGGCTTTGGAAAGCAACTGATGCCCTTGGAATTGAGCGTCGGATACAGCACCGACATGAACAGGCCCGACAAGGGCAGCGTCATCACCGCCATCGGCCGCCCGCCAAAAATGGCCAGCGCAAAGCACACCAGGATGGCAATGCCGCACAAGGCCAGCACCGCCGTCCAGTTGAACCGCTCCAGCAGCCAGAAGCCGGCAAAGCGGCCGATGACGCGCAGGATGAAGAAGATCGACAGCGCATAGGCCGCCCATTGCCAGCCCGGCCCGGCATAGCCCGCCAACAATGTCGGCATCCACACATAGATGGCAGTCTCGACCCCCACGTAGAGCATGATCCCGCTGCTGAAGGCCAGCGCATAGCGATTGCGCATCATCGCCAGCATATCGGCCATCGGCGCGCTGTCCGTTTTCGCCTGCGCCGGCGGGTAGGGGACGCGCCAGGCGAGGATCATGAGCAATCCGCACAGCGCAGCCGCGATCAGATAGAGCCATTTCCACGACGCATCATGCGACAGCAAATAGGCGACGATCGCCGGCCCGATGATCGCACCGATGCCGAAAAACCCCTCGACGACATTCATGGTCGCCGTATGCGCGCGCGTCGATGTCGATATGTCGCCGATCAACGCCAGCGCCGCCGTCTTGAAAATGCCGACCGCAAGCCCGCCGACGAACAGCAGGACCAGGAACAGGCCGAAACTGCTGACCCAGGCGAACAGGGACGCGCTCAAGCCGAACAGCGCGAGGCCCACTAAAATCGTCGGCTTACGCCCGAACCGGTCCGCCATCGATCCCAGCAATACGCCACCCAGCGCGATGCCGCTCATCGTAGCATAGTGGAACGCGCCGCCCGCCGTCATGCCCAGACCGAATTCGCGGATCACCGACGGAATGATCACCCCGACCGATTCCGATGTCATCGCGAACATCAGGAACATCAAATAGGTGAGCCAACGAATGCGTGCCATTTGTCTGCGGTCCTAAACCAGCTTGTACATGCGGATGCGCACGGCGGGAGTGTCCATCTCCGGCACCGGGCCGACCGTCCCTGCAAACACGGCTTCGTTCAGCCAGGCATGCGGCCCATTGGGCACTTCGAACACGGCGCTCGTCCGCGCATAGCCCTTGCCCGCCACGCCTTTGTTGCGGATGTGGATGACGGTGCCGTCGGCCTCCCGCATCAGATAGGCGGCCTCCAATTCGGTCATGCCGTCGGGGCGGATCAATTGCCAATCCATGCCTTCGGGAAAGATGGTGCCGCTGATCCGTGGCCCCTTGAATGTGCCGCCGGTGATGGGAATGCGCACGCGCTTGCCATGGGGCGTCTCGCCAATCTCTTCGGCTGGCCCCAATGTCACGATCGCCTCATAGACGAATTCCGCCTTGGGAATGTCCTCTGCCACGGGCGCAGGCGCGGCCGCTTTCGCCATGAAGGGAACGGCCGCCAGTCCGCCAGCGGAGAGCAACAGGCTACGGCGCGTCTGCGGGTCGTTCTGGAATTGCCTGTCGGCCATGATGCTGCCCTTTCCGAAAAAATGGGACGTCCCCCACGGGACGCCCCACCCTAGCTTAGAATTGCATGCCGAGGCGCACGCCATAAGTGCGCGGCGGATCATAATTGGCGGTGGTGGAACTCCACACCGTCACCAGATTATTGGCCACGCGCTCATCCTCCAGATTGTTGACGAAGCCGGTGATGGACAATTGTCCATCTTCGGTTTCATACCGCAGGTTGAGGTCGGTCTTGGTATAGGATGCGCGGCGGCTCTGCGCATAATTTTGGATGTCGCTGAACGTCCGCGACTGGACATAGAAGTCCACGCTCGGCGTCAGGCTACCCGCACCGCCCAGGTCGAAGATATGCGCATAGCTGACCCGCGCGCTCCACTTTGGCGCATTGGGCAGTTCATTGCCCGATACGTCGCGCACGACGTTGGTGGGCAAAGGCAGGTTACCGAACGCACCGGTGACGCCGTTATAGTTGCCGCTGCCCGAGTTGAGGTTGTCCGATGCCGTCGGGAAGGACCGGATCTTCGCGTCGAGATAGGAGACGAAGCCGCTGATCCGGTCATTGCTCGTCGGTCGGACGATCGCTTCCAGTTCGATCCCGCGCAGCCGCGCCGTCGCGGCATTGGTCGTCACCGCCGACACCTGATTGGTCAGCGGATTGAGCACGATGCTCGATACCTGCAGATCCTTATAGTCCATGTTGAACGCCGTGGCGGCGAGGTAGAGCTTGCCCCCCATCAGCGAGCTGCGCACGCCGATTTCGTAGTTGGTAACGGTTTCGGGCTGATATTCCCGGAACTCCGGCGCGTTGCCGGTGGCTTCTAGGCCACCGCCACGAAAACCCGTGCCGACGCTGGCATAGGCCAGCGTTTCGGGCGTCAGCTCGTAATTCACGCCCGCCTTCCAACTGACATTGGAAAATTTCGCTTCCGGCCGGTTGGTGTCATCGGTCAGGGCATAGACAAAGGGAATGCCGGGACAGGTCGTTGGCGTGATATTCTCCAGCGTGATCGTGTCGCCGGGACAGACCAGTTCGATATTGCGCTGGTTGACCTGCTCCCAGGTCGACCGCACGCCGCCCAGGATTTTCAAACCCGGTGCCAGTTCATAGGTGCCCTGCCCGAACACCGCCTGCGACTTGGTGCCCTGACCGCGATAGGAGGTCACGACATCGACGCCGCTGATGGTCGTGATATTATTGCCCGTGCCTGCGACCTTGGCGAGTCCCGCAGCAGTGAGGATGCTGCCGAACGGCGCAGGCGCTGTATCGCCGGCGTGCAACAGGCGCGTGCCCGATGGTTGCTTATCCTGATAGAGGAAGCCGCCCAGCACCAGGTCGAACCGGCCCGCATTATAATTGACGTTCACCTCATGCGACTGGGTTTCGGTCCGACGGTTGATATTCTGCTGCGTGAACACGCCGGTCGCAGAATCCACGCCGTTATTCTTCAGCACCGAATAACCCGCCAGATAGGTGAGCGAGAGCGCGTCGGTCGCCTGCCAGGTCAGCCGCGACCGGGCGGCATAATATTTCAGGTCCATCTGATTGTCGGTGACCAGATCCTGACCCGGATTGACGACTTCATCATAGATGGTTTGGATCGGGCCGAACGTGCCTGCCGCGATATCCGCATCGGGATAGACGTTGCGGCTGCGCATATAGGTCAGCGGGATGGTGCCCTTATTTTCCCCATAGTTGAGCGAAAGGCGCCAGGTCAGGCTGTCGCCCAGACGCAGGATGCTGTTGACGCGCAAGCCCGCCTGGTCGGTCTTGTTGTAATTCTGCCGGGCGCCATATTTGCTTTCGAACCCGTCATCAACCTGACGATAGGCGGCAATGCGCAGGGCAAAGGCGTCGCTGATCGGCAGGTCGACGGCGGCACGCGCGCGCACTTCGTTGAACCGGCCATATTGGATATCGGCATTGAAGCCCAGATCCTTGCCCGGATCGGCCGTATTGATGTTGACCACGCCCGCGGTCGCGTTGCGCCCATAAACGGTGCCCTGCGGCCCACGCAGAACTTCGACAGAACCAAGGTCGAACAGGCCGAGCGTTAGCACGGCGGCAGACGGATCATAGATGCCGTCAATCTGCGTCGCGACCGTGGAATAGCCGCTGAAGCTGTTGTTGCTGCCGATGCCACGAATGGCAAAGCCGTTCTGGCTCGATTGCAGGCCCGGCACCGTGCTGGTCAGCGCTGCGGCGGAATCCACGCCCTGCCGGTTCAAACTGTCCTGCGACACGACGCTGATGGCGACCGGTGCCTTGGACAATTTCTCGGAGGTTTTTTGCGCGGTGACGATGATGTCGCCGCCATAATTATCGGCCATGTCCGTTTCAGCCTGCGGCGGCGCTACATCCTGCGCCAGCGCGGGGAAGGACAAGGCGGCGACACTGGCGCCGACGAACAGAAATGAGAAATGCTTCACGATACTCTCCCTTTTTATGGAGGCTTGGATCGTCACCCTGTTTCGATCCAAGTCATTGTTTTCATGCTATGATTTAGAAGTTGAAATGGTCCCATGCGGCCTTGGCCATGACGGCATAGCCCGCGTCCGACGGGTGGAGTTTGTCGCCGCAATCATATTGGGCGAGGATATGGTCGGGTGCGGCCGGATCGCGGACAGCGGCGTCGAAATCGATCACGCCGTCAAACTCGCCGCTGGTGCGGATCCACTGGTTGATGGCCTGGCGGATCACTTCCTTGGCGGGCGTCGCATAGCCCGGAAAGGTCGAACCCAGGAACGGCGTCAGCGTCGCGCCATGAACCTTGATCCCCTGTGCCCGCGCCCGCGCGATCATCTGGCGATAGCCCGCGATCAGGTCATCGGCGGTGATCGTGTCATGCAGCCCGTCGGTGCGCGGATTGTCCAGACCGCTCAGCCCCAGATCGTTGATCCCCTCCAGCAGGACGATGTCGGTAACGCCCGGCACAGCCAGCGCGTCCCGGTCGAACCGCGCAAGGCCGCTTGGCCCGACTTCCTCGCGCAGCACGCGATTGCCGCCGATGCCCGCATTGGCGATGCCGACATTGGCGATCCCCTTCGCGTTCAGCATCTTGGCCAACTGCCCCGGCCAACCGCGCAGCAGCGGATCCTTGGCCCCAAAGCCATCGGTAATGGAATCGCCAAAGGCGACGATCGTCCGGGCGTCCTTGTCCGACTGCACCAGGACCGACGTGACGATTTCACGCATGGATACCGATTTAGCACTACGCAGCGTCGCCGCTCCGGTCTGGTCGCCACCAACTGCCCACTCGGCGCTGTGATTGGGGTCGGCCTGCGGCACCGTGACCTTGGCGGGCAAATAGACGCTGATGACTGCGACCGAGCCCGGCTTGACCTGCAAGGGCAGCGGGTCGGACAACAGGGGCGCACCTGCGGGCAGCCGCACCATGCGCGCCCCCGAAAAGGTCAACGGTCGAACGGTGGCGTCGTCGATCCGTCCCTGCGCATCGGCCAGGGCGATGGTCGCTCCGCCAATCTGGACATCGCTGGGCTGGGCTTCACCCGACAGGCGCACCTGGATCATCGTGCCGCCAGCGCTCAGGCGCAGGCGATAGCGGATGGTCCCCTGAACCTCCGGCGCGGGCTGCCAGAAATCGAACGGCAGCTTGGCCACGGGCAGGGAAGGGCTGGATGCCCAGCTCGCCACCCACCGGCCATCGTCCGCCGCCATCGCCTGCATCGGCAGCAACGCCGCCTGCATTGCGATGACCCCAAGGGCAAGTCGACCTATCATCCTCTTACGCATTCGAAGCTTTCCTTTTTCTCGACATCGCCCTGGCCCTTATACCGGGCATAGGCGGGGTATCGGCAGATCGGCCGGGTGCGGCCCGGCCACGGACTGGCCGCCGGGGCCACGGCATTCAGTTGTTCGGGCGCACGGCCCTGTTCGACCCAATCGACCATCGCGGCAAAGGCGTCGTAGCGATCGGTCGATGGCCCGCCCTCGCAATGGTTCATGCCGGGCACAGGGAAGACGCGCACGGTGTCCGCGCCTTTGCCCGCGTAGCGGGCGTCGACCTCCCGATACCATTGCAGCGTGTCGTCCAGCGAAAAGACCGGATCGGCCGCGCCATGCGGCACGATCAGCTTGCCGCCAGCGGCCCGGAAACCATCAATATCGGGAGACCGCGCCGACATCATGTCCCAACCCGAAGCCGGGAAGGGGGCCGCCACCCGATAGATGGCGTCCGCATCGCGATCGAAATCATAGCCCATCTGCCACTGCATCATGCCCTGCGGATCGGCAGCCACCAGCTTGGGCGGCGTCTGGAAGATGGCGGAAAGGGCCGATCCGCCGACGACGATGCTCAGCGCTGGGACACCTTCCTTGGCCAGTCCGACTTTCCACACCGCCCAGCCCGGCTCGCCAACGCCTCCGTCCCAGGGAAAACGGACATAGAGGGGCGACCCATCACTCTTGCGCGGACCGGCCATGGACCGGACAAGCGCATCGATCTGCAAATTGGACAAACACTGTCCGTTTCGCTGTCCGGTACAGGCAAAACTGCGCAACACCGGCAGCACATCTTCATTGCCGCACTGGCCATAATGCGCGACCAGACCATCGGCCACGCCATCCTTGGCGTCGCACGCCTTCAGTATGGCCTGCCGAACGATCCCCAATTCGCTGGTCGAAAATGCGTTCGCCAATTGTCCGAACGGTCGCACGCCATCGGGGCTGGGGGCCACCAGGCGTCCGAATGTCTGCACGTCCCAAGCCTGCGCCAACGCCGCACGCGGCAGCGACATGCCCGGCGCCGCCGCAACGATCCCGTCGAACGCATCAGGATAGCGATGCGCGACCGCCAATCCTTCCTGGCCGCCTTTGGAACAGCCCGCAAAATAGGAATAGCGCGGTGCGCTGCCATAAAAGGTCGCGATCGCAGCCTTGGCCGCATCGGTCACCGCGCCCAATGACGCATAGGCATAGTTGCGCCGCGCTTGCGGGTCGAAGCCGAACGCCACCGCACCGCCTTTGGCCGGATCGCTGTTGACCGCATTGTCATGCCCCGAATCCTGGCTGACCACCGCATAGCCCCGGGCAAGCGCTGGCGTTACCAGACCGACACCGGCCAGCGCGCCCAACGCATTGCCAATGTCGCCATTCGTCCCACCGCCGCCCTGGAACAGAAACCGTCCATTCCACTCCATCGGCAGGCGCAGATGGAATTTGATCGCATAGCTCTGACCGTCCACGCCCTGCCGCTCGGCCATTACCGCCTGCACGTCGCAATGTGCTTTCAGCGGAACCGTGCTGTCATATTGAAAACCGCGCGCATCGGGGGCGGGCGCTGGCCCTTCCGGCACGAACACCGCGCTGGTCACCCGCGTAGAGGCGTCGGGCCAATGGCCTTGCAGTGTCGATGCAAAGGCGGCGCAGCGATCACCGACCGCTGCGGTCGGCGCGACATCGGTCAACGATGTGCAGCCGCTCAGCGCCACGATCGCGGCGGATATGCCAGAATAGCGCCATTCGTTCATGCCTGGCTCCCCCTCAACGCATTCTGCCCCACGATGATCGCCCCCAATGGCCCCGCATCGCGCCCCAAGGCAGGCGGCACGATCAACGTCTCCAGCGCAGCGAGATCCAGCCCCGCCAGATAACCGCCCAGATTGGCGGCGACCGCCACCCGTATCTTCGCAAGCAGGGTCGGACGGTAATCCAGCACCCCGCCGCCGATCACCAGTCGCTGGGGCGACACGCACAGGATCAGCATCGCCACCCATTCGCCCAGTTCGCGCGCCACCCGATCCCAAAGCGGATCGTCATCGGGCATATCCGCCAGCGCGCCGTTCGCCCGCGCCGCCAGCGCCGGACCACCGATCAGCCCCTCCAGGCAATCACCATGGGCAGGGCAGGCGCCTTCGAACATATCGCCCGGCATCCGCCGGATACGCATATGTCCTGCTTCGGGGTGAAGGCGGCCATGCACCGCCTTGCCATCGACCACCAGGCCAAGGCCAACGCCCGTCCCGATCGTCGCATAGCCATGCACCGCACATCCCATCGCCGCGCCCCATTGCCCCTCGGCCAGGGCCGCGCCCCCGACATCCGTGTCGATGCCGACGGGCAGGGCGAAGCGGCGCGCAAAATGGCCATGCACATCCGCCCCCGCCCAGCCGGGCTTGGGTGTGTTCTCCATGTGGCCAAAACGCGGACTGCTGGCGTCCAAGCAGAGCGGCCCGAAGCTGCCGATCCCGATCGCCGCGAACGGCACCTCGTCCTGCCATGCCGCCAAGGTTGCCGAAATCCGATCGAGCGTCTCCGGCCCCTCGGTCGCCCAGCGCTCCTGCCGCAGGATATCCTTGCCCCGCGCCAGCGTCGCGATACATTTGGTGCCGCCCAATTCGACGCCCGCGATCATGGTTTCCAGTGCCATCATGCCAGCCATGCCTTGTCGCCGTCGATCATAAGCCGCAATTCGGGGGCCGGGGTGCCGCCGAAATGCGCCCGCGCCTGCATGACATCGCGCGGTAGCTCCGCCAATCCGACGAGGTCGGCAAAGCTCTGCACGCATAGATCCGGCAGCACCAGCCAGCTATAGGCCTGGAACGGGGCGGAAGGTGGGTTGCCGAACACCAGCCCCGACCCATTGAGCGGTCGCCACGGGCCCAACAGCCTGTCCGCCACCATCCCGTAAAGCCCAGTCGGCCCAGCCGGGCCATCGGCCGCGAACACCTTTGTCTGCGTCGACCAGAACAGATAATAGCGCCCGTCCCGCATGATGACATGCGGCCGTTCCAGCTCATTGTTCAGCCCATCCGCCTCGACGAGCGGCGGCAAGATCTCCCATTCTTGGTCAGCGACATGGCGCGCAATGCCGACGGCCCCATTCCACGCCGAACGCGACCGGGCTATCGATCCGGCAAACAGGATATAGTCTTGATTGTCGGCCGGATCGCGGAAAAAGGCCGGATCGCGAAACGCCTTGATCGTGCCGACCGCACCGCCGCCTGCCATGTCGCGGCTATAATGAACATCGTCCGGCTCCAGAAACTCGACAGGCTCCGACCATGGCGAAAGCGCTATGGCGCCATCCTGCACGGTCAAGGCCGCGCAGGTAAAGAATAGCCGCTGGGCAAAGCTGGTTTCCACCTCGCCCCGAACGCCGGCCACAGTATAATAAAGCGTGATCGTCTCGCCGTCGGGCGAAAGGATGGCCGAACCGGACCATTCGCGACTGCCGGGCGAAAAACCGTCCGGCAAAACCTGCCCCAGATCACACCATTCACCCTCGACGCGATGCAGCAGCCGCATCCGCGCCACGGCATGTCTGGCGTCGGGGTCGGGCAGAATGGGTGCCGACAGAGCTATGAACAGCGTGCCGCCTGCAATATCGGCCGGATGACCATCGACGGTCTGCACCGGCCAATAATCCCACAGGTCCAGCGTCTCGATCACGCGACGCTGCGCCGGGATGACCGGAGCGCAAGGCGCTGTAGCGCGATCGATGCGCTCGACGTCCTTTGCAGTCCAATGGCTGGTGGCAGGCATTTCGCTCATGCGGCGAAGCTCGCCCATGTCATGACCCCCGCCAAAGCGTGCAGTCTTTGGCGGAGGTCCGACTTCGCCCCGGCGGAACGAACGGCCGGAGAAGGCGTTGAAAGAGAGCGCAGGGCAGGATGCTCGTCATGGCCAAATCGACGTGCCGAACCCGGCACAATCCTCACTTCAGCCCTCACCGATCATCCCCTATGCGCAACTATCTTGTTGCCGCCCTGATATTTCCAAAAACAAACGTTTGCAATCTTAAATGCAAACGTTTGCAAAACTTTTTGCTTATCGAGGCAATCGCTTGGTTTCGAAAGGGGTTTAGGCCGAAGCGCGCAACACGAGCGTTGGCTGAAGGGAGACGGAGGCGGCCTCCTCGCCCGCGATCCGGCGGAACAGCAAGTCGACCATCATCTGCGCGCCCAGCACGAAATTCTGCCGAATCGTCGTCAGCGGTGGCGTTGTCTGTTCGGCGATGAACACATCGTCATAGCCCACCACGGCGACATCTTCGGGCACGCGCAATCCATGGTCGGCAATTGCGCGCAGCGCATTGAGCGCAATCACGTCCGACGCAGCGACGATGCCATCCGGCGCCGCATCCTCTTTCAGATATGTCCGTACCGTCGCATAGGCGGCTTCAGCCGTGACATGCGAGGGCAGGACAGCGCCTTGCGGCACCCCAGCCCGCGCGATCGCCGCGGTGAAACCAGCAAAGCGGGCCGCGAATTCCGGCACCGCAGGATTGCCGACGAAAGTCAGCTTTTTCCGGCCTTGCGACAGAAGATGCTGCGCGGCCAGCCGTCCGCCCTCGAAATTGTCCGACCCCACGGTCAACTGGCTGTAACCGGGTATCGACGCCCCCCACACGATCAGCGGCGCATAGCTGGCGGACACTGTTTCGATCACGTCGATCTGGTCCGATTGCCCGACGATGATGACGCCATCCACCTTGCCGGATTCGACAAAGGCTTTGAGCCATTGGTCGTTCGAGGGAATGACGCGCGAGAGCAGCAGGTCATAACCGCGATCGGCCAGTGCGTCGGCCAGTGAGGCGATCAGGCTCATGAAGAAGGGATCGGTCAGATGCTGCTCGGTCTCATGGCCCAACGGCAATATCACGCCCACTGCGCCGGTCCGCTGCAGCCGAAAATTGCGCGCGGCAACATTGATCTGGAAATCATGCTCGCGCGCCAACTGCTTTATCTTGTCGCGGGTAGCGACCGCGACGAGCGGATTGTCGGCCAAGGCGCGGGACACCGTGGAGATGGACATGCCGGCAAGTGCGGACAGGTCGGCAAGGCTGGAGGCTTTCTGGCGTTTCATCCACATATCCCAAATCGACCGCACCCTTGCTTCTGGGCGTCATCGTCCCGCTACGGGCGTTTGCGCTATAGGGCGATTTGTCTGATCGGCGCAAATGGCGCTTTCCTGTCCGCTGTCGCTGGCCATGCCCGCTCAAGCCTCAGAGTCGCCAAACTGTAAGAGAGCGCCACTAGGCGCCGTCCCCGAAATGTCGGCGCGCTGGACCGCAGACATGGGTTGAGCGGACATCATGTGCTGACATCGTCGCGAGCGTCAAAGCAGAACCTGCACCGGCGAACGCCGCTGCGCGAACGGGCAGGGCGCGAAGGTCGGCTGCTCGCTTATTCCTCCGGCAATATGGGTAAGGCGCTGCTCTTTTCCGGGGCCGATCTCACCATCCTGTTTCTCCTGACCGACCTGTTGGGCCAGTCGCCGACCAGCGCGGGTTCCCTGATGCTGGTCGCGGTGCTGGGCGATCTCGTCTTCGACCTGTTGGCGGCAAAGCTGGTTATCCGTCTGCGACGCACTGGGCGAGGTTATCGCTGGATGGTCGCGGCCGCCGCCACACCCTGCGGCGCGGCCTTCGCCTTGCTCTATGCCCTGCCAGCGCTCGGCGTGCGCGATCTGTGGATCGTGGCCGCCGGGCTGCTGCTGTTTCGCGGTGCCTATGCAGTGATCGACGTGCCGCACAATGCACTCATGGCGCGGGTAACATCGGACAGCCGATCGCGGGGCCGCGTGTCGGGCTATCGCCTGTTCTTCAGCACGATCAGTTCCCTGGCGATCGCCATCATCCTCGCGCCGATGGTACAATCCGCCGGGCGGACAGGGGACTTCGATCGGCTTGCCGTGGCCGGTGTCATCGCCTGTATTCTCTTTGCCGCGACCATGATTCTTAGTGCCTTGGCATCGAACAACGGTTCGACGCCCCCACCCGACCCAGCGGTCGAGGGCGACGGCATTGCGATTCCGTTGCGCGACCCCCTGATCCTGGCGCTGGCGCTCCTCGCTTTCATCACCGGCTTTGCCATCCCGATGTTCAGCCGGATGCTGCTCTATATCGGCACCTATGTGGTCCAGCGCCCGGATCTGGTGAAGATGCTGCTGCTGGGCCTGACCACCGGCCAGTTTTTGGGCGTTCTGGCCTGGACGTCGATGACTGGCCGGTTCAGCAAAGCGACCCTGCTGGCTGCAGGCCATGCCGTCTGCATTAGCGGCATCATGCTGTTCGCCCTGTGTCTCGCATGGCCCAATGCCCTGATCGCTTGCACGCTACTGATCGGCTTCGGGTTCGCCAGCATTTTCATGCTGCCCTGGGGCTTGCTGGCCGATGCCGTGGACGTCGTCGCCTGGCGTCACCACCGCCGGTTCGAAACCGGGCTATTCGCCTTCTATCTTGTGGTGGTAAAGGCGAGCGGAGCGGCCTCCACGGCGCTGATCGGCTGGACACTGGGCTGGCTCGGCTATGTGCCCGAAACTGTCCAGCCAGCATTGGTGCAGACAGCTATGCTCAGCCTGGGACTAGCCGTACCGATCGTCGGCAGCCTATGCGCGATAGCACTGATGCGCGCCAACGACATCAGCCATGCCCGCCATGCGCGCTTGCTCACGGCCCTGACGTACAGGCGCCAGCGCGCCGCGCGGCAACAATGTCCCCAGTTGTAAGAAGATCATGCGGCAAATGCAGATATTTGGCGGTGTCGCCGCACGCCACTATGCCAACATTCTCTGATTTGCATGTTCATGATGATGATCGTCGATAGACGCCGTGATGCTCCGCGCCGACGGACGCGCGGCGCTTAGCATTGCCTCGGGTGCGAACCCCGCCATCCTGCAATGGCGGGGTTTGCCTATGCCTTATGCGTTCTGCAGCAGCTTCGCGCCGCGCTGCACGGTCATGCGGTGCGTGCCTGCAAGGTCGGTCGTGCGCGTGCGGATATCCTTCATGAAGTGCCAGGAGCCTGCGACCTGCTGCGGCGTTACCTCTAGCGAGACATAGCCGCGCTGGCTGGTATCGCAGAAGGCCATGCCCGGATTGACCGCGCGGAGGGCGCGGGCGATGTCGGCTGGCGGCACGCCCTTGGCATAGGCTTCGAAACCCGGCGAGGTAACGCTGT
The DNA here is from genome assembly GCF_032227065.1 of Sphingobium sp. SA2. Classification (NCBI taxonomy): domain Bacteria; kingdom Pseudomonadati; phylum Pseudomonadota; class Alphaproteobacteria; order Sphingomonadales; family Sphingobiaceae; genus Sphingobium; species Sphingobium sp. SA2. Next base: position 1,048,823 of record NZ_JAPMXX010000001.1, on the reverse strand, counting down.
GCCCCGCAAATTCCACGCCGACCCTATGCTTGCTGTCGCCCTGGCCAGGGCCGCGCTCACCCAGATTATAGCCCCAGGCATTGTGGCTGTCGCCCGACAAGACGACAAGGTCGGCATCGGCCGCGAGCGCCGCGTCATAGAGGCGGTTGCGCGCCGCCGGATAGCCGTCCCAGCTATCCATATTATAGGGTAGCCCCGCCTGCGACGCGGCGACCGCACCGGCCAGCCTCGTGCGCACGATCGCCGGGGAATTGGTAGGCACCCAATCGGCCGCATTGGTTGGAAAACGGCCATAGCCCATGATCACTTGCTGGGCGAGTATCTGCCAAGCTGTGCCGTCCTTCTTGGACTTACCCAGGCCATCATAGAGCCACTTTTCCTGCTCCGCGCCCATCAGGGTGCGATCCTGCATGCTCCAGGCACCATCGCGGAAATCGGCCAGCGCCTTGGCCAGATCGCCACGCCCGGCGACCGCTTCGCCGACGCTTAATTGCTTGTTGCGCGCTGTGATCCGGGTTTCAGGACGGAAGATGGTCGCCAGCGTACCGATCTGGAAACTGTCATACATCGCATCGGAGACGGGCATCCATTCACGATAGACCTTCTGCGCCGCCGCTTTGCGCACCGCCCATTCGCCTTCCATGTCGGGCTGATGATTCTCCGCGCCATCCTTATAGGCGTCATTGGTCAGTTCATGATCGTCCCATTGGGCGATCATCGGGAAGGCGGCGTGCAGCGCCTGAAGATCAGGGTCGAGCCGGTAGGAGGCGTAGCGCAGGCGATAGTCGGCCAGCGTCACCATCTCGTTCGCCGGTTCGATGATCCGGCCGGGAACGGCGTCTTCCAGACTGGGGTAATGACCGCGATCATATTCATAGAGATAGTCGCCGCAATGGATGACCAGGTCGATATCGTCGCGCACCGCGGCATGGCCATAGGCGTTGAAGAAGCCAAAGGGCATGTTGGAGCAGGAGAAGAGGCCGATGCCGAAGCGCGACACGTCACCTTGCGGCAAGGTGCGGGTGCGACCGATCCGGCTGATCGCGCCATCGGGCGCGATGAACCGATAGAAATACCGTTGGCCGGGTTGAAGGCCAGTGACGGTGATCTTCGCTGTGTGATCGGCATCGGCGCGGGCGGTGACTTCGCCGCCCGACACGACCTTGGTAAAGGCCGGATCGGTGGCGACTTCGGCCCGCAACTTGCTGTCTCCTGACCCGACATAGCGGGTCCAGAGCAGCACGCTGTCCATGCCCGGTTCGCCGCTGGCTACGCCATGGCTAAAGCCGCGCGCGCCCAATATCTGCGCGGCGCCGGGAATGGACAGGGCCCCCAGGCCCAATATGCTGCCCTTGATGAGCAGGCGGCGATCGATGGTGAAGCGCATGATTGTTCCTTCCTCTCGCCGTTCAGAAGCGGCCGGTGAGCTGCACGCCGTAGAAGCGCGGTTCTGCGGGGATGTAGGTCGGGATGCTGAAGCCGCCGCCGGTATTGCCGGCATCGAGCAGATAGTCCTTGTTCGTGAGGTTGCGGATGAAACCTGAAATCTCGTAGCGATCATCCGCAAAGCCGATGCCTGCGCGCAGGTTCGCCAGCATGACAGCCTTCTGGCTGATGGCTTCGGTGTTCGGCACTTCGAAATAGATTTTGCTGCGATAGGTGAGGCTGGGCGTTGCGAAGACGCGCATGCCATTGCCCAGCGGCGCGTCAATGGTGAAGCCCGCCGCCGACTGGAATTTGGGCTGGAGACGGAACTGGTCGCCCGCAAAGCGGCCATTGGCTTCCTTATTGTCGATGCCGCCATCGATATAGCCGCCATTGGCGAAGATGTTCAGCCAGCTGGTGGGCTGGATCGCGACCTCCGCTTCAACGCCCAGATTGCTGGCCGTCCCGGCGCTGACTGTCCGATTGACGCCGTCGGTGCCGGTCACACTGACCTGGAAATTATCATATTTCTGATAATAGACACCCAGCGAACCGGAAATGATGCCACTATTGGCCTTCAGCCCGACTTCATAGTTCCACACATTTTCCCCCGCGATCCGATTGATGCGGGCAACGCCGCCAGCGGCCGCGTCCAGGCTGACGGTCGGTGACCGGCGGCCCTTCGACACAGTGGCAAAGCCGTTCAGATTGGGTGAGAAACGATAGAGGATATTGAAGCGTGGCAGGAAGGCGGCGAAACTGTCTTCGGCACGCAGGACGCGGCCATTGGTGTTGACCTGACCCGGAATCAGCGGCGCGCCGCTCAGCACGGAGTTGGGTACAGTCGTCACGAAGCCCGACCGGCGCTTTTCAATGAGCGCGCGGATGCCTGCCGTCAGTTCCAGCGACGGGCTGGCGAGCCAGGTGCCATCCGCGAACATCGAATAGCTGTCATTCTTGCCCTGATTTTCAAAGACCGAGTTGTAGGGAATGACTGTCGCCGCGCCTTGCGTGAGGATCGCCGTCGCCTGCGATGCCGTGACAGTGCCGTCGGCCGCTACACAGGCGAGGCCGGGGATCAGGCGTGTCGCGCACTGGATATAGGTGCCTTCTTCCGTCGAGAAAGGCACGCGCTGATTGCTTTTCTCACGGAACATATTCCAGCCGAACGCGCCACGGAAATGGTCGCCAGCATACGAAAAGCGGGTTTCATGGCTCGCCTGCCAGCCCTTCGCCTCCTCGCCAAATTCCAGATACCAGGCGGCCGAACCGTCCGCATCGAAAATCTCATTGCTGTCGAAATCGCGATAGCCGTGGACCATCGTCAGCGTCCAGTCGTCGGCGATGTCCCAGCTGAAGGTCAGGTTCGCGTCATAAACGTCGCGGCGCAGGCCCAGCTTGTCACCACGCAGAGCGGAAGACGATAGCGGCGAACCGCTCAGATTGGCCGCGCCAAAGGGGTTGCCCGGCCCCTGCGAGGTCGGCAGTGCGCGCGAGATGAAGGGCGTACCGGAATTGCGCTGACGGTCATAGGTCAGGATGAGATCGGCGGTGAAATTGTCGGTGGGCGTAAGGCGCAGCGAGCCGCGCACACCCAACTGGTCGCGGGCATAGAGATCGTCCTGCGTCGCCGACAGATTCTTCACATAGCCGTCGCGCTTCTTCCAGGCGAAGGCGATGCGGCCGGAGACTTTGTCCGACCCGCCATTGACGAAGCCGCTCAGCAACTTGGCGTCATAATTACCGTATCCGGCGGTCAGTTCGGCGGCGAAACCGGGCTTGGGCCGGGCGGAGATCATGCTGATCGCGCCCACCGCCGACGCGGTTCCGAACAAGGTCGCCTGCGGTCCTTTGATGACCTCGATCCGCTCCATATCGTAGATGTCCTGATAGGAGCCACGCGAGCGGGAAATGTCGACGCCGTTATAATAAAGGGTGACGCGCGGCGCTTGCTGGGCCGATCCGCTGTCCGACGTGATGCCGCGAATGACGATACCCGGATTGTTGGCGCTCTGTTCCTGGATGTTGAGGCCGGGGATATAGTTGGACAATTCGTCCAAGTCGGAAACGCCGATTTCCGCCATCCGCTTGCCGCTGACGGCCGATATGGTGATGGGCACGTCCATCGCCCGCTGTTCGATCTTCTGCGCGGTGACGATGATCTGCTCGCCGCCTGCTGCCTCGACTTCGGGCGCCATGGTCTGGGCCGCAACTGGGAAGGCGGTGCTGCTGGAAAGTAGGGCGACGAAAAACTGCATACGGCGTGTCATGTTGGCGAACCCCTTTTTTGAATGAGGACGCCGATGCCCCAAGGATGTGACTTGCCAGAGGCTAGGAGATGACAATCAGATGAAGCTCGAACTGGATTGATGAAACGAAATCGTCACATTGAGCCGCGCCACGGCGAAGGCTCGCGGAGACAAGCGCCACCCCGGTCTTGTCATTGACCCATCACTACGCACCGAGCCGCCAGCACCGCCGAGCGCCCCGTCAGGGCTTCCACCATCCTACCGCTGCCGGCCTTCCCCGGTTCAGACCGGCAGGACGAATTCGATCGGCGCGGTGAATTCGATCCGCTCGCCGCGCAAATCGCTGGGCGCGGGGGGATAGGGGGATGCACGCCGCATCATCGCCTCGGCCTCTTCGTCCAGCACGGCGTTGCCCGATCCTCGAATGATCGCGCCTTCCACTAACATACCGGTGCGATCGAGGATGAAACGAACCTGTACCAATCCCTCCTGCCGCCGCATCCGCGCGCGGCGGGGGTAGATTTTATGGGCATAGAGCCAGGATCGTATCTTGGCGGCATAGGTCCGGCTGGTGCCAGGCGGTGCCTTGACGTCCAGGCCATCGGCGACCCCGCTACGGGCGGCCGATGTCGTTGGCGATACCGAACCCGAAACGGGCTGGGCCGGGGGCGACGGTGCTGTAGATGGGGTGGCGACCAATACCGTGTGTTGGATCGATGGCGTAGGCGGCAGACTGGAAGCAATTGCGCTGATCGGCGGCGCGATCGAGACGGGAATGACGGGCGCAAGCGCTGGCGACGGGGGCGCGACAGGTGGTGGGTCAGCCGCAGCAGGCTGGGTAGGGGGAGCCGACGCCTCCGCTTCGTCTTTCCCCTGCTCCGTTCCCTTCAACACCGCCAGCGACACGACCGTCAGCACCGGTGAGTCTCTGCGCCGCGCGCCATGCCCCATGCCAAGGTTAAGCAGAGCCGCAATCAGCAGCCCGTTGACCAGCAGCGATGCCGCCGCTGGCCCGCCGATGCGAAAGGAAGGCGTTGCCCGTGCCATGGCGTTAGAACATATTGGCCACGGTGAACTTGAAGCTCTGCCCCTCTGCTGCAAGCGCGGAGAGATGGCGGCGATAGTGTTTGTCGAAGACATTATCCATCGCGATGCGGAACTCGAAACCTTTCGCCGCGCCGCTCTGCGGCCTGAACGCGAAGAAGAGATTATGGACGCTATAGCCCGGCGTCGGCAGGCCGGACCCGGCCGATGAGAAATTGCCCGTCGTCACCCTGTCCTGCCGTTCGGCAAATTCGCCGGACCAGCCGCCGGACAGGCCGGTGGCGGTATCGACATAGCCCAGCGTCAACCGATAGTCGTTGGCCGGAATCGTGTTGAGATAATTATCCGTTAGCCGGTCCTTGCCATCGACGAAGGACGCGTTGGCGCGGGCGAAGAAACCGCCGAGGCCATATTCCGCCTCCACCTCGATACCCTTGAAGCGTGACCGGCCGATATTCTGGAAATAGGGCGTTCCCGACGTGGCCGCCCCCTGGATGATCAGATCCTTGACGTCATTGCGAAACAGGGTCGTCTTGGCCCGAAACCGGTCATTCGAGCCTATCATGTCATCGAAGGACAGGGTGAAGCCCGCCTCGATATTATCCGATTTCTCCCGGCGAAGACCGGAATTGTTGGGACGCCCCAGGGGCGCGGGGGTCGCAGCACGCGTAAACACTTCGTCGACATTGGGCATTCGCACGGTGCGCGCCACCGATCCGAACAGGCCGATCCAGGGGGTGATGTTATAGAGCGCCGCCAGCTTGGGCGAAATGCCGCTATCCTTGACCCGCTCGGTCAGTGTCGTGCCGCCAACCACCGTGTCACCGGGTTTCAAGTCGTTCCAATCGACCCGGACACCCGGCATGATGGTCAGCTTGTCGGACCAGACGATCTCCAACTGCCCGAACAGGCCATAGCGGTCCATACTGCCTTCGGGATGGGTGCCCGCGCCCGGCGTGACCGTGCCGTCGAACGCAACGCGCGGGTTGCGCCGTTCCTGGGTACTCCACTGACCGCCTAGAATCAGGAAGGTCGTCCAGTCGCCGCCCATGGCGAACTCGCTGCTGTTCTGGACCTTGGCCTGCCAGCTTTCATAGGAAAAATCGGAATAGGCGAGGGGGCCAAGGAAAGTGGTTTCGGTCTGATGCACCTTCGATAGGGAATAGGCGATCTGCGCTTCGATATTGAAAATCTTGCTGCCGTCGAAGTCGTTTACATAGCCGAGCACCGCCGTCTTGTCGTGAACGCGGCGGCGCATCAGCGCCGCGCCTGTCGCTGCGGATATCTGATCATAGACCTGCGGCGCATCGCTCACCCAGTCCTGGTAGCTGGCCCAGATCGCATGTTTCTTGTTGCCGCCGATTGCTACCCGGCCCTTGACCAGCCAACTATCCGACAAGGTGGCGGAAGCCGCTACCGTTTCACCATTGCCGCTCTTATAATCGTCGCTGCGCCGGTAATTATAGCTGCCCAGCAGTTCGACCCCCTCGACCGGCTGCACCGCGACGATCCCCGACAGGGTATGCGCCTGCGCGTTGGTTTCGGTCGCAGCCTTCAGCCGCACCGCCAGCGGATCGCCATCGGCCAGAAAGTCGGACGCATCCTTGGTCGTGAAATTGATGACGCCCGCCAACGCGCCCGCGCCATAGAGGGTTGAAGAGGCTGGGCCGCGCAGCACTTCCACCCGCTTGTAGAGTTCCGGTTCGCTGAACAGCGCCCCCATGCGATATTGTTCGTAGAATTTGGTCACGCCATCGACGGTCAGCAGGATGCGATTGTCGCTGTCGCCGATCGCCGTGCCGAGGCCGCGAATGTTGAACCCCTGACCCAGCTGGCCGACGCCGCCCTGGACATTGACGCCCGGCATGGCCTCCAGCAAGTCACCAATCGTCGTTGCCTGGATCTGGTCGATATCGTCCTGATCGAGCGTGCTGACCGCCTGCGGCGTGTCGATCGCGACCTTTTCCGTGCCCGCGGATATCACCATCCGATCGAGCGTCATGCGCGTCGTTTGCGGCGCATCGGCGGCGGTGTCCTGCGCCCATGCCTGGATCGGCGTGACGATCAGCGCGGTCCCCAATGCCAGCTTCATTTTGGTCTTCAACATCATATGCGGCCCCCTTCGGCAGTAGGCGGGCGTTGACCCGCCCGGTCCAGCCAGCACCTAGCAGCAATGAATGATATTGCAAGTGAGTCGCATTAGATATAGTGCTGAGGCTAGAAAGGGGATTTATGAAGATATCGCGATTCCATTCCGCTGCGCTGGGCCTGACATTGTTCTGCACCACCATGGCGCAGGCCCATATGCCCTATATGTTGCCGACCACATTCGACCTGGGGGCCAAGGGCGACCATGTCACTGTCCAGGCGGCCTTTGCCGAGGACGCCTTCCTGCCCGAAGTCGCCATGCGCGACGCACCCTTCCATCTGGTCGCGCCCGATGGCCGGGACGTGCCGACCGGCCCCGTCACCCATTTGCGCGACCTGACTGTCTTTGAAGCGGCGATTCCCGCCGACGGCACCTATCGGGTGACCAGCGGCCAGCGTGCCGGGCGCAAGGGCAAGATGTTCCGGCAAGGCGACAAATGGGCGATGCGCGGTGAAGGCGGGACGCCGCCCGCTAATGTCGAGCAGGTCGATGTGCAGAGCATGACCCTCGCCGAAGCCTATGTGACGCGCGGCCAACCGACCGACACGACGCTCAAGCCATCGGGGCGGGCGCTGGAAATCCAGGCGATCACCCACCCCAACGCCATCGTTGCCGGATCCGGCGCCAGCTTTGCCTTGCTGTTCGAGGGGAAGCCGCTTCCTCAGGCCGACATCAGCCTGTTCCGCAGCGCTGGTCTTTATGACGGGCGCAAGGTCGTCGCGCAGATCAAAAGCGGAACCGATGGGCGCTTCGCCCTGACGCCGCCGGATGCGGGCACCTATCTCATCCTTGTACGCCATCGCGGCGCAGCCCCGGCAGGGTCCGAAACACCCTATCGCAGCTACACCTATACGCTGACCTTCGACGCGGCCTGATCGCCCCGTTCTTCCTTCATCGGAGATAGTATGAAAATCCAAATTTCTCTCGCTGCTGCCTTGCTCGCCATCGCCGGGAATGCCGCAGCCGCCCCACATGAAGGTTCCGCCTTCATCCGCGACTATGATGCCGAGAAGGACGGGCAGGTGACCCGCGCCGAATTCGACGCCGGGCGACTGGTCCGCTTCCAGGCGACCGACACCAACAGCGATGGCTGGGTGTCGGAGGCCGAATATGTCGCGGAATATCGCGCCCGGCTGGAACAGCAACTCGCCAGATCGGACCGCAGCGAGGAAAAAAAGACAGAGGAACGGCAACGTCAGATTCGCCAAACCTATGTCCGCTTCGCTGTACTGGACAAGGATAAGGACGCAAAGATGACCCAGGCCGAATATGACGCCTCCGGCACCCGTGCCTTCGCTGAGCAGGATAATGACAGGGACGACATAGTGACTGCCGCTGACGCGACGGCAACGGCTGCTCGCCAATTGGCGGCCCGTCAGGCTGCGGACAAAGCGGATCGTTGATGGCTGATGGGGGGGGCAGGTTGCGACCGCGAACCTGCCTCCAACGGCATAACCGAAAACGCTCTTCCACTCCAACCGTGCCGCACTAAAACTAACTCGCCACTCCAGTAGTTTTTTATCGCTGATCCATGGGTGATGGCGCTGCTATCTCATCCATAAGCCAATGGCGAAAGCGGCGCATCGCATCACTTTCCGGGCGTGAGATCAGACGAGTGAGCCAGTAACGGCCGACGTCGACCGTGATTGCAAAAGGCTGCATCAGTTGTTCCGAGGCCAGTTCGCGGGTGAACATCGCGAGCGGCACCAGCGCGACACCATGTCCAGCGGCAGCGGCCGAGGCCATCAGCGCTGAACTATCGAAAACGGGACCGCGCAGCATCGGGACAGGTACGGCTGCAGCCTCGAACCACAGCGCCCATTCATCGGGTCGGTACGACCGCAACATTTGTTCATGGAAAAGGTCGATGGGGGCCTTCAACCGCGCGGCAATGACCGGCGCACAGACGGGTGCCATGGGTGCAGCCAGCAATGGCTCGGCATGCGTACCATGCCACGCACCGTCGCCAAAGCGGATCGCGAAATCGAGCGCTTCGCCCGCCAGATCGACACGATTGTTGTTGGTCGAGATGCGCAGATCAATCGAAGGATGCAAACGGGCAAAGGCGTCCAGGCGCGCAATCAGCCAACCGGTGGCGAACGTGCCGACGACCCCGACCTTGAGCGCCTCTCGGAACCGGCCATCAGCATATTGGTCGAGCGTCGCGCCGACACGATCAAAGGCTTCGGCAAGTACGGGCACAAGCGCATGCCCCTCGTCGGTGAGCGCGAGGCCGCGCGGCAGCCTGAGGAAGAGGCGCGTGCCAAGGCGACGTTCGAGCTGCGCGACCTGATGGCTGACCGCGCCCTGACTGACGCACAATTCTATCGCTGCGCGGGTGAAATTGAGATGACGCGCTGCCGCCTCGAAAGCGCGCAGGGCGTTGAGCGGAAGTTGGGCGCGATCCATGGCCTTGCCATCGATTATTCTCATGGCTTTGTCGAGAAATCATGCTTTGTAACGTGCGACGTCGGCGGGCATCCCAGCGGTGAATGGGAGACAGGATATGATCGCAATACTGACAATCGCCGCCCTGGTTTCAGGTCCGCAACCAACCATCGGGCACGGGGCACCGTCTTTGGTCGCTGCCAAGGCCAGCGTCCCCGCACGAGGCCAGATCGATCCATTGACCCGCCCGATGGCCACAGAGCGGGCCAAGGAATGGCTTGCGCCAGTGCCGCCGGAAAAAATCTTCGGGAACACCTATCTCGTCGGCTTTGGGGGACTGAGTATCGCATTGATCGACACAGGTGCAGGGCTGATATTGATCGATGGCGCACTTCCGCAAGCGGCACCGGCGATAATGAATAATGTCCTCGCGCTTGGCTTCGACCCTAAAGACATCAAATTTATTCTGAGTACGGAACCGCATTTTGATCATAGCGGCGGACTTGCCGCGCTCGCCCGCGACACCGGTGCAACCATCGTTGCAAGCGCGCGCGGGGCTGAAGGCTTGCGGTTAGGGGCGCATATGAAAGATGATCCACAACTGGGTTATGGCGGCCGCTGGCCGCGTGTGACGCGCCTGCGCGCCGTCAAGGACCGCGAAGTGCTGAGGCTTGGGCGCACGGCGATCACCGCACACGCAACATCCGGTCATACGATGGGCAGCATGAGTTGGAACTGGAAAGCCTGTGAAGGCAAGGTCTGCAAGGCGATCGTCTTCGCCGCCAGCCTCAATCCGGTGTCAGCCGATGGCTATCGCTACATAGCGCCCTCAAGCGCTGCGATCATCAGGGGTTTTGCGGCGAGCTACGAGCGGATGGACAGATTGCCATGTGACATACTGATCTCGGCACATCCGGATAATGCAGGCCAAGGTCGATATAATGATACGCCTGGGGCCTGCCGCCGCTATGCTGCCCGATCGCGTGAATTGCTTGCGAAGCGCCTCACTCGCGAACGTGCCGGGATCGAGCCATGATGCGCGCTTCCTAAGCCAGGCTGGCTGGCAACGTCGCGCGTAAAGCGAGCGGCTTCGCCGTCTCTTCCCTAGGGCCGTTCACCGGTACGGGGATGACCAAAAGAGGGATATCGTCAGCAGTTTGGTCAAACCCCCTTGAATATTCGCACGCGCCGATTTATCGCGAATAATTCGCATTACTAAGCAAGGGGCGCTCTATAATGACCCGCGGCACAATCCGCGTGTGGTATCTCGTTCATAAATGGACCAGCCTCATCTGCACGCTGTTCCTGCTGATGCTTTGCGTCACCGGACTGCCGCTGATCTTTCACGATGAAATCGACGCGCTGTCAGGCGAACCCGACAGCATGGCGGTAGCGGGACCGCCTTCATCCAGCGATGCGCCCGGCTTGAAATCGCTTGATGCTTTGCTGGGGACGGTTTTGGCAAATGCACCGGGCCAAGTTCCGGTATTCATGGCGTTCGACAATGACACGCCACTGATGACCATCACCACGGCCCCGCAGCCGGACAGCAGTGGTGCGGACATGACCATTCACGTTCTTGATCGCGCGACCGGGGAAGTGACGGGTCGGGAGAGCGAGGAAGGCGTGATGCATTTTCTGCTCCAACTGCATACCGACATGTTTATGGGTCTGCCCGGCATGCTTTTCCTGGGTGCCATGGGCTTCCTGTTTTTCATCGCGCTGCTGTCAGGGACGGTTCTCTACGCGCCCTTCATGCGCAAGCTGGACTTCGGCACCCTGCGCGTGAGCCGTAGTCGGCGGCTGCGGCAGATCGACTATCATAATCTGTTGGGCATCGTTGCCCTGGCGTGGATGGGCGTCGTCGGGCTGACCGGCGTGATCAATGCCGCCGCGACGCCGCTGCGCCAGATGTGGCAGATGGGCGAACTTGCCGAAATGACCCTAGCCTATGCGGGCCAGCCGCCATTGCCACCGTCGCGATACGGGTCGATCGACAAAGCCATGGCGGCGGTACGGGCGGCGCGCCCTGGCAATAACCCGCAATTCATCGCCTTCCCTGGGGGTGGGTTCAGCAGCAAGCATCATTATGCCGTTTTCCTGCAGGGCACGACGAAGCTGACCGAACATGTGCTGACGCCAGCGCTGGTCGATGGCGAAAGCGGCGTGCTGACCGACATCCGCCAAATGCCCTGGTACATGGTTGCGCTATCCTATTCGCAACCCCTGCATTTTGGCGACTATGGTGCGCTGCCGCTCAAGATCCTCTGGGCGATCCTTGACCTTTTCACCCTCTATGTCCTGTGGACCGGCTTGCTGCTGTGGCTGGGCAAGCGGCGTGCGGGTGCTGACGCGCACGTCCGAGAGGTCGAGAGCGGTGGTCTCGTGGCGGCAGCGGAATGACTGGCAAGTCCCGAAATCATGTCCGGTCGCTTCGCCATATTTTCGCGGCGCCGCTGATCATCGCGCTACTGAGTCTGGTCGGGCTGGTGTCTGCGCTGGCCGGTGACGGCGCGGCGGATTGGTTGTCTTGGGCGGCTCTCCTGGTCCCGCCTCTCGCGGTCGTCTGGGCGATGCGGAAACATAGACGCTGATTCAGCCCATCTTTCGATCTTTTATCCTGGGGGATACCATTGTGACGTCCAAATTTTCGCGCCTGATGATCGGCGCATCGCTCGCGACCTTCGCTGTGCCCGCCTTCGCGCAGGACAGTGCCATCATCGTTACCGCGCAGAAGCAGAACCAGACGGCTGTGTTGCGCGGAGGTAATGTCGGCATATTCGGCGACAAGGCTGCGCAAGACACGCCGTTCAGCATCAAGACCTATAATGAGGCGCTGATCCTTAACCAGCAGCCGCAGACACTCGGCCAGGTCTTGGAAAATGATCCCTCGATCCGCACGACGCTGGGCTTTGGGATTGCGGGCGAACTGTTCGTCATCCGCGGCTTTGCTCTGAGCGGAGACGATGTCGGGTTCGGTGGCCTTTATGGCATAGCGCCGCGCCAGTTGGTCGCGCCCGAACTCGCCCAGTCGGTTCAGGTGCTGAACGGCTCCAGCGCCTTCATCAACGGTGCCGCGCCGGGCGGCAGCGGCATCGGCGGCAGCGTCAACCTGATGCCCAAGCGTGCGGGCGCGCGTGATCTCAATCGGCTGACCGTCAACTATACCGGGCCAGAGCATATTGGCGGTGCGTTCGACGTCAGCCGTCGCTATGGGGCGAACGACGAATGGGGCGTGCGGATCAACGGCACGGCGCGACGGGGCGATGTGGCAATCGACGATGAATTTCGCAGCTCCTACCTGTTGGGCGGCGCCATCGACTATGACAATGGCCCGCTGCGGCTCGCGCTCGACATCGTCTACCAGCGTGTAAGGGTGGCGCACCAGCGGCCCAAGCTGGTGGTCGGCAATATCATTCCTGCCGTGCCGGGGTCATCGACCAATTATGGTCAGCCATGGCAGAATAGCACGCTGCGCGATATCTTCGGGCAATTTAGGGCCGAATATGACATTGCCGACAATGCGCTGCTCTATGCATCATTCGGCGCGCGCGACGGGTCGGAGCGCGGCTTCTACCAGACCATAAGACTGACCGACGCAGCAACCGGCGCGGCCACGGCACAGGGTTCCTATATCCCGCGCACGGATAACAACGAGGCGGCTACCGTAGGTCTGCGCGCCAAGCTGGCATCGCGCCTCTGGACGCATGAGGTCAATGTCGGCGGATCGATCAACTGGCTGGTCAACCGCAATGCCTATTTATTCTATGCGGCCTCGCCGGTGGCGACCAATATCTATGATCCGGTCGCTGTCCCGCGTCCCGATGTGGTCACCTTCGCAGGCGGCGATATTGACGATCCGTTCCCGATCAACCGGCAGAAATTGAGCAGTCTGTTCGTGTCCGACACCATCGGTTTCTGGAACGACCGGCTGCAGATCACCGCCGGACTGCGGCTGCAGATGATCGGCAGCAAATCCTATGCCGCAAACGCCACGGGACCAATCGCTGCCGGTGGCTTGACCGGCCGCTATGATGAAGATGCCGTGACGCCGGTCCTCGGTCTCGTCTTCAAGCCCGTCAACGGCGTGTCATTCTACGCCAACCGGATAGAGGCGTTGGTGCCCGGCGCCACTGCAGCGGTCAGCGCCAATACCGGCACCGGCGTCCTGCCCGTCAGCAATGGCGGTGAGACGCTTCCCCCCTTTCTATCCAGGCAATATGAATTGGGTGGCAAGGTTGCGCTTGGCAAGCTGAACGCCAGCCTAGCCTTATTCCAGATCGATCGCGACATCGCTATCTATACGCTCGACACGGCGCAGCCGGGCTTTCTTGTCTATGGCCCGTTCGGTACGCAGCGGCACCGCGGTATAGAATTAAGCATCGACGCGGAGCCGGTAGACGGCCTGCGCCTGATCGCTGGCGGATCGGTGATCGACGCCGAGCTGCGTCGGACCCAAGGTGGGGTCAATGAAGGCAATAAACCGACCGGCGTTCCCGAATATATGCTCAATGCCAATGTCGAATGGGATCTGCCGTTCGCCCCGGCGTTCACCGTTACGGGCCGGGCGGTGCATACGGGAAAGCAGGCCGCCAACCTTGATAACACGCTGTTCCTGCCTAGCTGGACACGGTTTGACCTCGGCCTGCGCCATGTCTCGCTGCTGGGCGACAGCCCGCTAACGCTGCGCGCGGGCGTCGATAACATAGCCAACCGGCGCTATTGGGCGTCCGCGTTCGACAGCTTCCGTCCCGACCTGTTGCAGGGCATGCCCCGCACCTTCAAAGCGTCGGCATCGATTGAATTTTGAAAATTCTGCCCGACCCAATCTATAGGTCGGGCAGAATCTGATCAGCTCTGCCCCAATGGGCCAGATCCTTCGAAGCCGCGCGTTTCACCATCTCGCTTGCATCCCCGATATGCCAATGGTCTGGGCCATCGAGCGTGCGCAGTTCCTCCCAGCTGATCGGCACGGCGATCGGTGCGAACGGCCGCGATCGCGCGCTATAGGGCATGACGGCCGTCGCGCCGCGCTGGTTGCGCAAATAGTCGATGAAAATCTTGCCCGTCCGCTTCGCCTTGGCGAGTGCGGCGGTGAACCGGTCGGGGTCAGCCTGCGACAAAGCGGTGGCAAACCGATGCGCGAAATCCTTGACCTGCGGCCATTCCGCGCTGGGGGTCAGCGGCGCGATCACATGCACCCCCTTGCCACCCGTCACCATCGGGAAGGTCACGAGGCCCATCTGCGCCAGCATATCCTGCAGGTGGAAGGCCGCCGACACCACATCCTTGAACGCCAACCCCTCATCGGGATCAAGATCGAACACAAGCCGGTCGGGCTTCTCGACATCCTCGATCCTAGCGCCCCAGCCGTGAAATTCGATCGTCCCCATCTGAACGCAGGTCAGCAGCCCCGCAGGCGCATCGACGAAGAGATAGGGTTCTTCATGGCTGTCCTTTTCGAGGATACCCACCTGCTTGACGTCGTTGCCGAAACTGCCAGCATCATGCTTCTGGAAGAAGCATTTCTTGTCGCGGCCCTGCGGACAGCGCACGAGGCTGATCGGCCGACTACCTGCCCAGGGCAGCATGATATCCGCCACCGTCTCATAATAGTCGGCCAGTTCGCCCTTGGTGAGCTTGCCTTCCGGGAAGATCACCCGATCGCGATTGCTGATCTTGACCCCGCTGGTCGCGGCGGGCTGCGTCGCCTGTTCGACCGGTGCTTCGACCTCCAGCACGACGGCTTCCGGCTTCTTGTCCTCACGTAGACCCAGATAGCTTGAATGGCGCAGCACGCCTTCGTCGGTAAATTCGGCAAAGGCGACCTCGGCGACCAGTTTCGGTGTGATCCAGCGCGCCTCGCGCACCGCCGCGCGCGGGGCCTCGACCGTCGGCGTCTTCCGGGCCAGCGGTGCCATCAAGGCCAGCAGCCGCGCCATCTCATCTGCCGAAAAGCCCGTGCCGACCTTCCCGGCGAACCGCAGCGCGCCATTTTCATGGACGCCCAGCAGCAGCGACCGGAACCCGCGTCGCTTGTCTGAGGGCAACCAGCCTACAATCACGAATTCCTGTCGCCGGATGCACTTGGTCTTGACCCAATTGCCCGATCGCGCGCCGGAATAGCGCGCATCCATCTGCTTGGAGATGACGCCTTCAAGTCCCGCGCCGCAAAAACGCTCGAACAGTTGCTCGCCGCGCCCAACAATGTGGTCGGAATAACGAATATGCCCCACCCCGTCGCCGATCAGCGTGGCGAGCATCGCCTTGCGTTCAAGCAACGGCCGCCCGGTCAGATCCTCGCCATTCAATGCCAGCAGGTCGAACGCCATATAGTCGATCCGACCTGGATCGTCCTTGAGGGCGGCCTGCAAACCCTGAAAGCTGGTGCGGCCATCGGGCAGGATCACAACGGCCTCGCCGTCGAGCAAAGCGCTGGATGCGTCCAATTTTGTCGCGTCGGCGATTAACCCGGCAAAGCGATCGGACCAGTCGAGGCCTGATCGGGTGTAGGCGCGGCCATTGTCGCCGCCGATGGCCAACAGCGTGCGATAGCCATCATATTTCAGCTCATGGAGCCAATGATTGCCCGCTGGCACATGATCGACCAGCGTCGCCAACTGTACCGGCTGAAACGGCGGCGGAGCATCGCCCTTCGCTTTTCCGCGTACAGCCGCTTTCGCCTTTGCGACTTTGCGCTTGGGAACGGTTTTTCCGGCGGCGATTTCCTCCATCGTGCGGCCGCTGTCGATACTGGTGAGATGGTGACTGACCAGATCGTCCGACCCACCGGCGAAGCCGTCATTGACCTTGCGCAATATCCAGTTTTCGCCGCGCTCCTTCCCCCGTGGCTTAAGCCGGAACAAGATCCATTCGCCCTGCATCCGGCGGCCGTGGAGGACGAAATGGAGATGCCCTTCGGGCAGCGTCTTGCGGGGGTCTTTACCCGCCACAGCTTCCCATGTGCCATTGTCCCACAGCATGACGGTGCCGCCGCCATATTCGCCTTTGGGGATCAGGCCTTCGAACCGCGCATAATCAAGCGGGTGATCTTCGGTCCGCACGGCCAGACGCTTGTCGTCGGGATTGGCGCTCGGCCCACGGGTGACGGCCCAGCTGACCAGCACGCCATCCAGTTCCAGTCGGAAATCATAATGCAGCCGCGACGCTGCATGTTTCTGGACGACAAAGCCGTTGCCGGTCGTCGGAAACGCCGCGCCCGCAGGCTCGGCCGTGCGCGCAAAATCGCGCTTCGCCCGATAAAGGGCCAGGCTGTCCTTCGGAGATTTATCCTGCGCCTTGGCCATGCCGGTTTGATCCGTCCCTTTGCCCGTCAATCCGCAGACGTGGCGACTCGTTCCGAGGGTATCTCAATCGGGTCATGCCCGCTTCTTGGCGGATGTTTTGCCTGCCGACTTCGCGCCGCTTTTGGCCGCTGCCTTGCCCGCTGGTTTCTTCGCGGTCGTCTTGGCCTTGCTCGCCGGGCCTATGGATTTCTTGAGCGCCGCCATAAGATCCACGACATTGCTGCCGCGTGGATCGGCGCTGGCGTCATCATCGCTATCGATGTTGAGCGTCTTCCCCTTCTTCTTATGCTCGATCAGCTCTTTCAACGCATCGACATAGCGATCGTGAAAATCGTTCGCGTCGAATTTGCCTGTTTTCTTGTCGATCAAGGTCGTGGCGAGTTCGAGCAATTCATCGTCCGGCTCGTCATCGCCAATCTCGCGGAAATAGCTGGCGGCCTTGTTGACTTCATCGGCGTAGCGCAACGTCTCCATCACCATGCCGCGCCCGCACGCCTTAATGCTGACGACATATTCCCGGCCACGCATCGCCAGTTGGCCAAGGCCAACCTTCCGACTGCGCCGCAGCGCTTCCCGCAGGACGATGAAGGCTTCCTCCGCCAGGTCGTCGGCGGGCACGACATAATAGGGCTTTTCGAAATAGATCATGTCGATGTCGTGTGCATCGACAAACTGGGTCAACTCAAGCGTCTTCTTGCTCTCCAGCTTGACGCCTTCGATGTCCTTCTCGTCCAACAGCACATATTCGCCCTTGGCATATTCAAAGCCTTTAACGATGTCGTCGAGATCGATCGGCCCGATGCCGGGCACGACCTTTTCATATTTGATCCGCTTGCCCGATGGCTCGTGGATCTGGTTGAAGGCGATCGTCGCGCCACTTCTGGTCGCGGAATAGATTTCGACAGGGATGGACACAAGCGCGAGTCGGATCTGGCCTTTCCAATAGGGTCGTGCAGCCATCGTCATCTCCTGTCGATCCATAGCATAACCCGCTGCGCATGGCCCCGTTCCGTCGCATGAAACGCAACCGCTCGCCGCTCATCCGCAGGGACTTCTATGCCCTCGGCGCGAAACCATTTTTCCGGTCAGACCTGGAGAACGAATTCGGTCGGCGCAATGACGCGGCCATATAGAAAGCGCGGAAGCGTTATATCCATCCTCCAGTGCTACGGGACATCGAAGCGCACCTCCTGACTGTTGCCATCATAAGAAATCGTCTGTCTGGCTGGGGTTGCAGTGGCTGCGGAAGGATCGGCATGTCCTATGACGGTAATTTTAAGCCGACGCTGCTTTATCAGCGCAGGGAAAGACCCGCGCCGTTGACTGATTGTCAGCGTCCGTTTCGCATCATCCCAGTCGAGATCAAAGCGTGCCGACTGCCCCTTTTCATAGGCATAAGTCTCGTTGTCGTCCTCATAGAGCGTGAAATGCCCACTTGCCCCCGCATAAATGCGCACATCATAGGGCGCGTCCGGCTTTTCCGTCGCATATTGCATCACCGGCCCCATCGGCACGATTGATCCAGCCCGGACGTAGAGTGGCATGATGTCGAGCGGCGCTTCGCGCGACACCGTTTCGCCCCCGCCATGACGTTGGTTGATCCAGAAATCATACCAGTCCGTCCCTGCTGGCAGATAGGTCCGCATCGTCAGGTCACGCGGCGCATTAATTGCGGCTTTGTCGCGCTGCAGTTCGCTCGGCTTCCGCCATATGAAGCGGAACACCCGCCCACCTTCGGGATGGAAAAACTCCAGCCGCACGGGAAGCGCCTCGCCCTTCTTCAGCGTCTGCTTCACCGTCCGCGTGCGCGTCGCGCTGCGGTTCCATTCGTCGATCACCACCTTGCCGCCCAGATATAGCCGCATCCCGTCATTGCCGTTCAGCCCGATCTCATACTCGCCATCCTCCGGCGCGATCAGTGTGCCGTTCCACCGGGCGGAAAAATGGCTGAGCGATGTGAGGCCCGGCGGCATTTCGGCCAGCGGTGGGTCGGGCCATGTATGGTCGATCTTCGCGTCCACGCCCTTGCCACGCGGCGTCTCGAAATTCTCGCCCGCGAAATATTGGACATCCAGCCCCGGTTTGCCATCAGCCGAGCGCAAATGCTGCGCTGGCACCATCGTCGGTAGCGACGGCAGGATATTATACATCGCCCGCGTCACGGGATGCACCAGCAACGATGATCCGAACATGAAACTGTCGTTGATGTTACGCACCGCCGGATCGTCGGGGAAATCCATCGCCAGCGGCCGCATCAAGGTGGAGCGATCCGCCGTCACCTGCGCGCTCAGGCTATAGATATAGGGCAACAACCGATAGCGCAGGTTCACCGTGTCGAGCAGCGTCTTGTACACCGGCGGGTCCAGCGTCTTGAAGATATAGGGTTCGCGCTCCACGTTCGTCCCATGCACACGCATGATCGGGTTGAACGCGGCATATTGGAACCAGCGCGCAAACAGTTCGCGCCATGCCGGATTCTTCTCGCCACCGGGAAAGTCGCTGACGAAGAACCCGCCGGTATCCTGCGTCCAATAGGGATTGCCCGTGACCGTCACATTGACGCCGCCTGCCACCTGCTGCGCGAATGTCTGCCAACTGGCATAGATGTCGCCCGACCATGACACCGCGCCCGTGCGCTGCGCCCCCGCCCAGGCCGATCGCGTCAGCGTGAAGACGCGCTTGTCGCTAATAGCGCGCTGCCCCTCATAGGTGCCTTGCGTCGTCAACAGCGAATAGGGGTTCAGGTAACGAGTGAAATCGCCCATCGCATTATGGCCCAGCGCCTTGGTGTCGCGCACATTGTCGACCGGGTTCCACATGGCGGAACTCACCTCGACCTCCGTCCCGTCCATCCACAGCGCGTCCACGCCCTTGTCGAGCAGGCCGGACTTGATATGTTTGAAATAAATCTCCCGGCCCTTGGCGCTATAGGCGTCATAGACCCGCGCCTTTTTGGAAATCCAGTGCAGCGGTTTGAAGCGCAGGCCATATTGGTCGAGTTCGCGCGCCAGCGCCGTGTCATTGCCCACCGATGGCCAGATCGACACCATCAGCTTCATGTTGAGATCATGGATCGTCCGGTTCATCCCCGCCGGGTCGGGAAAGCGTTCGGGGTTCCAGATCATGCCTGACCATGTGCCGTCGCGGTCGCTGCCCCAATATTGCCAGTCCTGCACGATATAATCGAGCGGGAAGCCTTCCTTGCGAAAGGTCTTGGCAACCTCAACGATGCGGTCCTGCGTGGGGTAACGCTCCTTGCTCATGAACAGGCCGAACGCCTGTTTGGGAACCATCGGCGCGTCCCCGGTCAGCCAACGATAGGCGCCCACGACGCTATCGAGCGTGTCTTTGGCCGCCGGATCGCCCGCCATGAAATAATAATCCACGCCGCCCGGCGCGCTTTCCGCCCACAACCGCGCGCCCTGTGCATCATCCTTGAACCGCATCTGGGAATAGGCGTCCCACAAAATGCCGTATCGCTGTGTCGATACCATCACCGGGATGATAATGCCGACATTGGTCTGGACCAGCAGCAATTCCTTGTTCCGGCGATTGACCTCATCATCAGCGGTGAAGCCGAACCCGTAAATCCCCTCATCGGGTTGCAGCGTGAAGCTATTTTCCACCTCATAGGTCGGCGCGTCGGAGATAGTGCGCTTCTCGATCGACTGCGGTGCCTCTGCCTTTTCGCGCGTCAGCAATCGTCCCGACGGATCATGATAGGTCAGCGCGCCGCTGCCTTTGTCGATGCTCACGCGCAATTTCTGCCCGACCAGTTCCAGCGTGTCGGCCGTCTCGCGTACGGTAAAGGGCACCGCTTCAGGCTCGCGAATGACGACCAGGCTGCGCTGGGTCCAATAGGATGCGCCCAGATTGGCGTTCACCCGCACGACCGTTGGGGAATAGAAGATCACCGACTTGGTGACGCCGTTCAGCCGAAACTGAACCCCGCTGCGCAGCTTTTGAAAGTGGAACGCCGCATCATCCGCCGGAACAAGCGCCTGCATCTGTCCCAACTCGTCCAGTCCGGTCGGCGGCGGCGCGGCCCGTGCCGATACCGGCGCCAATGCCAATATGGCCGCAACCGTACCCATCCAATATGGCGACATCAGCCCTCTCCTCATTTCGTTCGTCATTATGCGACCGTTCATCGTGCGAAACGCCAATAGTCGAAATCGAGCAGCGAGCGTTCGTCATCGCCCTTGCCCTTGAACAGGATGAACAGGTCGCGGACGCCAGTCGCGCCGGCTACCAGGGTCGATTGCTCCTGCCAATGCCCCGCCGCGCCGGTCGTCCCAACCGCCAGCGTGCCGATCACCGGCCCGGTCAGGCCGTCCACCCGCAATTCGATTTGCGCGCCGGGCAGCGCGTTGGCGACCTTGGCCACGAACGTTCTAGCCCCGTCCGTGCCAAAATCCACGCCCGCCACCTTGATATAGCTGCGGTTCGTGGTGCGCGTGACGATCATCCCGCCTGCATCCCCGGCCTCCGTCAGCACCCCCGGTGCCCAATCATAGGGCCGGTCCCGGTCGCGCTTGATCCGTGACGTCCAGGCAATCGTCTCCGCCTCCACTCTACTGTACGGATCGACCGGAGCAATCTGCGCTGCGCCCTTCGTGTCCCACCAGGGCTGTTTGGGGATGGTGCCGTCGGCATTATAGGTGAAGCTGGTGACGTTGATCGCCCGCCGCTCATGATGGATCGGCGTCATGTCGAAATTCAGCTCATAATGAAATCCGAACAGATAGGATTTGCCCTTATAGTCGACGATGCCGGGGTGGTTGCCGGTCGAGCGCGGGCTGGGGTCCATGAGCTTGCCCTTGTGGACCCACGGCCCGGTCGGCCCCTTGCTCATCGCATAGCCGATCCCTTCGGGGCAGCAGGTCGATGCATAGGCCATGTAATAATGACCCGCCCGTTTATAGAACCACGGCCCTTCTTGATAATCGGCTGGCTGGGCAACCTTCTGAATTTCACCGGAATAGGACACCATGTCCTTGTTCAGCTTGACATACCACAGGCTGGGATTGCCCCAGTAGAGATAGGCCTGCCCGTCATTGTCGATCCACACGGTCGGGTCGATATAGCCATTGCCAGGCGCGATCAGCGGCTTGCCGATAGCATCCTTGAACGGACCTTCCGGTCTGTCCGCTACGGCGACGGCGATCACATTCTTGGGCGATCCGGCCACGCTGATCGGCGCATAAAGGTAGAATTTGCCATCGCGTTCGATCACCTGCGGCGCCCAGGCATCATTGCTCTGCACGGCCCAGGGAAATGTCTTGAGCGAAGCGACGACGCCCCGGTCGGTCCAGTTGACCATGTCGGTCGAACTATATAGCCGCCAGTCGAGCATCTTGAACCCGTCGGCATCATCCTCGTCATGGCTGGCGTAGAGATACACCACGCCATCATGCACGAACGGAGCCGGGTCCGCGGTAAAGCGGGTCTGGATGATAGGATTGTCGGCCTGTGCAGCAGACCAGGGCAATATCACCGCCAGAGACATGATAGCGAGAAATGGGCGAACTGATTGCATGGATAAGGAACCCATTTGCAGAAGCGAAGAAGCAGTCCTGATCGACCTGGGCTGGCGCATCGTTTCAAGCGTCAAAGAAGCCAGTATCCCCGCGTTATCATGGCGTAACCGACAACACAGTGACCGACTTTGGCGGCAGCGTTACCTGTAGGCGTCCCCCATTTACCCGTGCGGAGATCGGTCGCGGCACGACAGTGTCAGGCTTGTCAAAGCTGTTGATCGCATCAACCCGATCGGCAGTCAGCACTGTCCCCGATGCAGCGCCGACACGAATACCCGCTATCTGCGCATCTATCTCGGCAGGCTTGGAGGGATCGACGTTCGTCAGCGCGATCCAAAGCTTCCCGTCCGTGCCCCGCGCTGCAATCGCGTCTATGCGCGGAACACGCACATCCCCGAAGCTGTAAGTCCCGGCATCGAAGTCTATCGGCAGTCGCGTCGCGTTCTGGAAGGGCACATACATTTTGAAGAGATGATAGGTGGGCGTCAGCACCATCTTGGGCCCATCGGTCAAGATCATGGCCTGGAGAACATTCACCATCTGGGCGATCGCCGTCATGCGAACGCGGTCTGCGTGGCGCGTGAACATGTTGAGGTTGATCGACGCTATGATGGCATCGCGGATCGAGTTCTGCTGATGCAGGAAACCGTCCCGGCTACCGGGCAGCTTGGCAAGCCATACGCCCCATTCATCGATGACAAGCGGGACTTTTTTGGCCGGATCATATTTGTCCATGACAGCCGAATGGACCCGGATCATATCCTCCATTTTCAGCGTATCCTTGATGAGCATGGCATATTCACGCTCGCCAAAGTCGATGCTTGAAAAGGACGGAGGCCAACTCATCCAAGTGTAGTTATGCATCGAGAGACCTTCGATGCTCCAACTCCAGTCATGGCCTTTCCATGCCTTCATGACGGCTTCGGTATAGGCCGTATCCATCGATCCTGGGCCAACGGCTATACGCTGCATCGGATCTGTGCCCGCGACCGAGCCGCCAGCGGGGTTGTCCGTGCCTTGCTGCTGTATATTGAGGTTGCGCGTGAAGCGAGCGTAGCGCTTCATCTCATCGACATAATAGTCCGCGCTATAGGCGCCGCCGCAACTCCAGCTTTCATTGCCGATACCCAGAAACTTGACGCGGTACGGTTCGCGGTGCCCGTTGGCCGCACGCTCCGCACCTGCCGTCGTACCCGGATCAGCGGTCATATAGGCCATCCAATCGGCCGCTTCCTTGACACTGCCTGATCCCATATTGACGGAAATATAGGCTTCCGATTCGATCTGATTGAGAAAGTCGAAAAATTCGTCGGTGCCGAAGTCGTTCTTTTCCAGGGCATTGCCCCAACTGCCGTTTACCGTGACTGCGCGCTTGGCCCGTGGCCCTACGCCATCGCGCCAGTGATACTCGTCGGCGAAGCAGCCTCCAGGCCAGCGAACGCTTGGGACTTTCAAGGCCTTTAGCGCGCTCACGACATCGCTACGCATGCCCCGAACATTGGGGATCGACGAATCCTCACCGACCCAGACGCCGCCATAAATGCCGGTCCCCAAATTTTCGGCAAACTGGCCAAAGATGTTGCGATCGATCTTCGGACCAGTGCCATCCGCCGCGATACTCATCTTTATCGGAGTAGGCTGAGCCAGAAGCGGAGAAGCTACGACGGAAATGGCCAACGCTATTGCATGTTTGACGATCATATTTCGCATACCCTCCAAGTCGCTCATCCTGTTTTGACCTTCGATTTCGCCACACAGGATATAACTCAGACAATTGCTATCAATTTTCCTTTCGGTAATCAAATGCGTAGGCGTTGATCGCCGTAATAGTGTGGTTAGGCTGGAACATAGGATCAGGACTCTGCTCAGACGGTATTTTCTTTCTGAGCGGGCAAAGGTCGCCGTGGACGAAAAAACCTTGATCTTAGATGGTTTTGTTCGCCTTATCGTCCAGCATCAACCCTTGGCCTTGCTTCTCGACAAGGGCGGAGATCGCGCCTGACATCAGGCTCAGCATGCCAGGAAGATGCAAAATGACTCGCAATCGATTGTCTTCCGCATCGATGGTACATGGTACCTCGACACCCATCGTAGCGACTGTCAATGCAAGACGGTCAGCACCTTGAGCCGAAGCTGACGGTTCCGGAGTAGCCACCATCAGCGGTCCGTATCTTTCTGACTGCCCACGCTTACGATAGAAGTTAACAATCCAAACGGTGGGTGGCATGGTGGCTTCGTAAATAGTCGAAAGTACGGTGATAATGTCGGGCATTCATGTCAATCGAGCGATGTTTGCAGGCATATTCAAAATATGATTGATCCTCGCGCTATCCGAACTTTCCTTGCGGTTGTCCGCAGCAATTCGATCAGCGGTGGGGCGCGATCGCTCAATATCTCGCAGCCGTCGGTTTCCAACGCGATCGCGCAGCTGGAACAGGCGCTGGGGGTGTCGCTCTTCGAGCGGTCGCGTAGCGGCATTCTGCTGACGGCGGAGGGGGAGGCGTTGCTACGCCGGGCAGAGTCAATCGACAGCCTATTGCGAGACGCTGAGGCAGAGGTGAAGCTGGCGAGCACGGGTGTGTTGGGGCCGTTGCGCGTCGGCGGCACGCCTGGCGCGCTGGTCAGTCTGCTGCCCGATGCAGTGCGATCGTTGGAGGCGCGGATCGGTCGATTTACCCTGCATGTGGTGGAACGGCCGGATCATGATCTGGCGGCAATGCTGCACCGGGGCGAGATCGAACTCGCCTTTGTCACCACCGGCATCGAGCAGCCACCAGAGGGTATAGAGGAACGCACATTTTCGCGCGATCCCTTTGCCCTTATCGTCGGGCGGCAGAACGATCATCTTCCGGCCAGGCTATCGCTCAAGACAATGATGGCAACGCGCTGGGTTCTGCCCGAAGCGCGCGGCGCTTTCCGACGTCAGATCGATGCGCTGTTCATGGCGGCTGACATTCCAGTGCCGCAGGACATTATCCGGTGCGACTCCCTGCTTACGACCAAGGCGATCGTCCGTGGCAGCCAGCGCGTCACGATATTGCCGATGCAGGTCGCCTCGGCGGAACTGTCGATCGGCGTGCTGCGCGCGATCACGATTGAGGAAGCGGAATTTTCCCGCAGTATCGGTGTGCGCCGATTGGCGGGTGGCAGACTTTCACGCCTGGCGGCCGAGATGTTGGAAACGCTCATCCATAGCTCCAGCCTATGATGTAGGAAAAAATCATTATTTTTGTTCCTGATCAAACTTGCCCATAGAGAGCGCAACAAGAGTGGAATGCAGGAGAGACGGCATGCGACGGTTTATTCGCAATGTTCGCATATTTGACGGGCAAGGCACCGCGCCATTTGCCGGAGCCGTCCTGATCGAGCAGGATCGCATCGCCGCCGTGTTGCGTGATGAAGCGATGATCGCCGCCACGACAGCAGATCAGGTGATCGATGGGCAAGGCGGCACGTTGATGCCGGGCATGGTGGATTCCCACACGCATTTGACCTGGGGCAGCTCGGTCGAAAAAATCTATCACCAGTTCATCCTGCCTGCCGATGAGCTGAAGGTCGCAGCGTGGCGCAACGCGCGTGTGTTGCTGGACCATGGTTTCACGAGCGCCTATTCGGCTGGCGCGCTGGGCGATCATATCGAACCGGAACTGGCCCGCGCCATCGCAGCGGGTGAAACGCCCGGTCCGCGCCTTGTCCCCTCTACGCTGGAACGCAGCCCTGAAGGCGAAGAGGGCGTCGAGACCGGCGATGTATTCAATGGCCGTGGTGCCCAGTCGATGCGGGATTTCGTCGCTTATTGCGCGCAGGAGGGCGTCCAGTCGCTCAAGCTGGTAATTTCGGGTGAAGATGCGTTGAAGCCCGGCTCGTCGGGGGACATCCTCTACACCGATGAAGAGATGCAGGCAGCGGGCGATGCCGCAAATGAAGCAGGCCTGTGGATTGCCACCCATGCTTATTCACCCCGCGCCATCCAACTGGCGCTCGAAGCAGGTGCGCGCATCCTCTATCATTGCTCCTTCGCCGACGAAGCGGCGATGGACGCGATGGTCGCGCACAAGGACCAGATTTTCTATGCCCCCGGTCCGGGCGTTTCCGTCGCCGCGCTGGAAGCAACCCCTCCTCCGCACATCAACATGGCGTCGATGAAGGCAAGTGCGGCAGAGCGGTTGGAACTGGAAGCGGTGCTGGTGCCGGAGTTGAAGCGGCGTGGTGTGCGCGTGCTGATCGGCGGCGATTATGGTTTTCCGTTCAACCCCAATGGCCGCAATGCCCGCGATCTGGAGCATTTCGTGACCCGCTTCGGCTTCACCCCGGCCGAAGCGCTGAGCGCCGCGACGATGCTGGGCGGTCAGTTGATGGGACTGGATGTCGGGCAAGTGAAGGTCGGCTATCTCGCTGACCTGCTGCTGGTCGATGGCGACCCGACGCAGGATGTGACGATCATGCAGGATGCCAGCCGTCTCAAAATGATCATGCAGGGCGGTAAATTGCACAAAGCGCCCGTGACCGAGCCGGTAACGGCCTGATACCGCTACAAGAAAGACGATCATGTTTGATGTTGCGATTATCGGCTGCGGGCCGGTAGGGGCCTTTGCGGCCAATTTACTGGGCAAGAGCGGCCTGTCAGTCCTAGTGATCGAGAAGGAAGCCACCCCCTATCCGCTGCCCCGTGCGGTGCATCTGGACCATGAGATGATGCGCCTGTTCCAGTCGGCGGGTGTGATCAACGCAGTGGCGGGCGACATGCGCGATACCGAAGGGCATCTGCATGTCGGCGCCGACCATGGCGTCATCAGATATATGGGGACGGTGGGCCGGGCGCGGCCATTCAGCTGGTCCAACGACTATTTCTTCTACCAGCCCGAACTGGAGCAGCATCTGCGCGATGCGCTGGCGGGCCATGCTACGGTTGAACTGCGGCTGGGTGTCGGGTTCGAGGGGCTGGAGCAGGACGGAAATGGCGTGACATTGCGCCTGTCGGGCGGCGACACGGCGCAGGCGCGCTATGTCATAGCGTGCGACGGATCGCGCAGTGCCGTGCGCAAGGCGTTGAGCATAAAGCTCGATGATCTGGATTTCGAGGAACCCTGGCTGGTGGTCGATGCCGAAGTCGACGGTCCGGTACGCTTCCCCGACCTTTGGGGCGTGCCGGAAGCGGCCGATCTGCAAAAACTGTCGGTGATGATGTGCGATCCCAAACGCCCGGCGACCATCGTGCCGGGGCGTGGCAATCACCGCCGCTGGGAATTCATGCTGCTGCCCGGTGAAGATGACCAGACGATGATGGAACCGCATAATGTCGCTGCCCTTGTGGCACCCTACCTCTCCGAGGTGCCACACAGGATCGTGCGCGCAGCGACTTATCGCTTTCACGGCCTGATCGCCGAGCGGTGGCAGCAGGGCGGCGTCTTTCTGGCGGGTGATGCCGCGCACCAGACGCCGCCCTTTTTCGGGCAGGGCATGTGCCATGGGATGCGCGACGCGGCCAATCTGGCGTGGAAGATTGCCGCAGTGGTGCAGGGCGACGCGCCTGACACGCTGCTCGACACCTATCAGCCCGAACGTGACCCGCATGTCCGCGCGGTGATCTCCGCCGCCGTGGGCGCAGGCCGCTATATCTGTGTGCTGGACCCGGCTGCTGCAGCCGTCCGTGACGCAGAAATGCGCGAAGCGGCCAAAGTAACGCAGCAAAGCACCGCGGCTGATCTGATCCCCCCCATTTCGACCGGCATCGTGGCGTTGGGCAGGGTAGGAGCGGGCGAACGCTTCATCCAGCCGCGTGTGGGTGACCAGTTACTGGACGATGTTACGGGCGGAGGCTGGCGGCTGTTCGCACGGCACGCCGTGGCAGCGCCTAACGATGTCACTGTCGTAGCGCTCGACACGCTGGACGATGGCGGTGCGATCGCCGCTTGGCTCGATGCACGCAGGGCCGATGCGCTCCTGCTGCGCCCCGACCATTATGTTTTCGGCACGGGTGAACCGGCGGACCTGATTGCACTGCGCGACGCGCTGATCGTCGGAAGTGTTTCTCAGGAGATTGCGGCATGACCCTTACCCTTACCCTTGCCCAGGCACGGACCATCATCGACACCGCCTTGGCGCAGCTGCGCGGCGACAATGCCCCGGCGCTGGCCGTCGTCGTGCTAGACGCAGGCGCGCACCCGGTTGCTTTCGCACGGGAAGATGGCGCCAGCCTGTTCCGCTTCGACATTGCCAGGGCCAAGGCGACGGGCGCGTTAGGCATGGGCGCGGACACGCGCGTCATTGCCGGCCGCGCCGCGAACAACCCGGCTTTCTTTCAGAGCGTGGTGGCCGTCACCGGCGGTCAGCTGGCTCTGTCGCCCGGCGGCGTCCTGATCCGTGAGTTGGAAGGTGCGGTGATTGGCGCCGTCGGGATCAGCGGCGACACCGGCGATTGCGACGAAGCTTGCGCCATTGCGGGCATATTGGCCGCCGGTCTGACCCATGGAGACGCCAAATGAAGTTGCGCAGCATCGAATTGTCGCTGCCCGGCGCGGCAGAAGCGGCGACGTTCCTGACCGATATCTGGGGAATGGCACCGGCGGCGGTCGAAGGGGCTACGCATTATCTGCGCGGATCAGGCAGTTTCCCCTATCTGATCGCGCTGGAAGAATCGGCGGATTGCTATGTTCGCTCGACCACCTTCGTCTGCACCGCTGACCGGCTGGAGCAGCTCAAGGCGTCGGTCAGCGCTGCGGGTCTGAACGCCGCGCCCGTCGTGTCGCAGGATCCGGGCGGCGGTCATGGCATCATCGTCGAGCTGGCCGAGGGCGAATTGCTCCGCTTTCTGGTCGATGCGCAGGAAGTTGCGCCGATCGAAGGAGCAGATCTGCCGGTCAAGCTGACCCATGTGGTGTTCAACAGCATCGACGCGGAAAGGACCGGCCATCTGGTCGAAGATGCGCTGGGTTTCCGCGTGTCCGACCGGACGAAGGGCATGGTGTTCGTGCGCTGCAATGACTCGCATCATTCGACGGCCTTTGCCCGCGCAGGCATTTCCAGCCTGAACCATATCGCGTTCGAAATGGAAGATCTGGACGCGGTGATGCGCGGCATCGGCCGCCTGCGCGATCAGGATATGGCCCCGGCATGGGGGCCGGGTCGCCATGGTCCAGGGGCCAACGTGTTTGCCTATTTCATCGCCCCCTTCGGCCCGGTGATCGAATTTTCGACGGCTGTGAACAAGGTGTCCGACGACTATCCCGTGGGTGCGCCGGAAGACTGGACCTGGCCTGCCAGGCGGATCGACCAATGGGGCATTTCGACCAAGGATTTCGACGGCCTGCGCGCCGCCGAAGAGAAATTTCGCCACCGCCGCGACTGGGAACCGCAGTCGCTGGCCGTTCTGACCGAGGACAATATCTAATGCGTTATGTCAGCTTCCGCCGTCCCGACGGCACCGCCAGCTTCGGCCGCCTGAATGGCGAAACCATCGTCGAATTGGCAAACGACGCCGTGCCAAGCCTCAAGGCCGCGCTGACCGACGGCAGCCTTGCGACGCTGGCCGATGGCGCGACCTTCGCCGTTGCCGATGTCGTGCCTCTGCCGGTCATTCCCGACCCTGCCAAGATACTGTGCGTCGGCCTCAACTATGCTGAGCATGTCAAGGAAACCGGTCGCGAGCAGAAGGCGCATCCCGCCATATTCGTGCGCTATGCCGATAGCCTGGTCGCCGATGGCCAGCCGATGGTGAAGCCGACCGTGACCGAGCGCTTCGATTATGAAGGCGAATTGGCGGTCGTTATCGGCAAGCCGTGTCATAAAATCGCGGCTGCCGACGCCATGGCTTATGTTGCGGGCTATAGCGCATTCAACGACGGTTCCGCGCGCGACTGGCAGCGCCACAATATCCAGTTCACGCCGGGCAAGACCTTCCCCGGCACCGGCGGGTTCGGCCCCGCGCTGGTGACGGCGGACGAGATTGACGATCTGGGCGCTTTGCGCGTGCAGACGCGGCTCAATGGCGAACTGGTACAGGATCAGCCGGTCGGCGACATGATCTGGGATATTCCCACGGTCATCGAATATATCAGCGCTTTCACGCCCCTCGCGCCCGGCGATGTCATCGCTACCGGCACGCCCGGCGGCGTCGGCGATAAGCGCACCCCGCCACTCTACATGAATGCCGGGGACAAGGTGGAAGTCTCGATCGGCACCATCGGCACGCTGACGAACCGTATCATCGACGAAGCATAATCAACCAATAAACGACCCAATGATAAGAAGGGGAGGAGTTACCATGCGTAAGTTCAACATCACCATCGCGGCGCTCGCCAGCGCGAGCGCCATCGCGCTGTCCGCACCGGCCATCGCGCAGGACGCAGCACCACAGGTCGCAGCCGATACGCCAGTTGAAGGTGGTGCCGACATCGTCGTCACCGCCACGCGCCGCGCAGAACGCTTGCAGGATGTACCGCTTGCCGTGTCGGCGATCGGTGGCGAGCAACTGGCCGAAGGCGGCTTCCAACGTCTGACCGACATCCAGTATCAGTTTTCCGGTGTTCAGTTCGGCACATCGCCCAACGACAGCGGCTTCCGCCTGCGCGGCGTAGGCACGGCAGGCGGCTTTTCCAGCTCATCGGAGCAGAATGTCGGCACCGTTGTCGACAATGTCGTCATCCCCTTCGGCAACCCGATCAACAGCCTGGGCGATCTGGAACGGGTTGAAGTGCTGAAAGGGCCGCAAGGAACGCAGTTCGGCAAAAACGCTTCGTCAGGCGTCGTCAACATTACGACCAAGAAACCGACCTTTGACAAGATGGGCGGCAAGATTTTCGCCTCCTATGGTGAACTCGATGAAGTGAACGTCAACGGCAGCCTCAACCTGCCGGTCAGTGCCAACACGGCGCTTGGCCTGTTCGGCTTCTACCGCCGCAACGACGGTTTCCTTTACAACGCAACCCAGAAGAAGGACTGGGGCGGCGAGGAAAGCTATGGCGCACGCGCCAAGCTGCTATTCGAGCCGAGCGATACGCTCAGCTTCTATCTGATCGGCGACTATTCCAAGATCGACCGCACCGGTCCCGGCCAGCTCTGGTCGATCGCCCGCCTGCCCAGTTTCGCTAACCCGCTAATGGCGGCGCGGTACGGCAATCTGAGGTCGCTGGGCATCGTGCCGGGCTTTGACAATAGCAAGTCGGCCGAGGAATATGACAGCTACAGCAGCGAGCAGAATTATGGCGCATCGCTGGAGATAAATCTGGGGCTGGGCGATTATAACCTGACCTCCATCACGGCCTGGCGGCGGCTGGATGAAGGCCCGCAGCGCTTCGCCATCGACGGCAGCAGCGTTCCGATCTTCACGGCGCAGCCTACGGGTGTTGATCAGACATTCCTGTCGCAGGAATTGCGCATCACATCGCCCGCCGGCAGCGCGCTG
Organism: Sphingobium sp. SA2; assembly: GCF_032227065.1. Classification (NCBI taxonomy): domain Bacteria; kingdom Pseudomonadati; phylum Pseudomonadota; class Alphaproteobacteria; order Sphingomonadales; family Sphingobiaceae; genus Sphingobium; species Sphingobium sp. SA2. The sequence continues at coordinate 1,017,318 of NZ_JAPMXX010000001.1, read as the reverse complement.
GAGTTCACCTCCGGCATCTATGGATCGCGCCGCAAAGTGGGTGATGACAATGACTTCAACCGTGCCCAGTTGCGCCCGGCCGCGCCGTTCAATCCGTTCATCGTCAACATTTCGGCGGGGCAGAGCAATACCCAGACCCGGTCGGATTCGCTCGCTGCCTTCTTCGACGGCAAGTTCAATGTTAGCGAGCAGTTCGCGGTGATCGGCGGCCTCCGCTATCAATATGACTGGGTGGACTCGTCCAGTTTCTCGATCATCGACCCGGCTGCTCCGCCCAGCCCTCCCGGACCGCCGGTCGCCGGACGCGTGAACTTCTACACAGCCCGCCCCCTCACAACGGGTTCTACCAAGAAGGGGGATTGGTCCGGCCGCGTCGGTTTCCAGTTCAAGCCAGACCGCGATCTCATGTTCTATGGCACGATAGCCCGCGGCTATTTGGGGCCGACGGTGACCTTTTCAGGCTTGACCGGCCAGCGGGTCGAGGTTGCGCCGCAAACGGTGCGCGACATCACCTTTGGCGTGAAGTCGCAATTGTTTGACCGTGCGGTGACGCTGAACGCCAACGTCTTCTTTGACAAATATAACAATCTTCAGACATCGGTGTTCAATGGGCTGGAATTCCTGACCGAAAATGCTGGCGGCTTTGAAGCCAACGGGTTCGAGGTCGAGGGCAACTGGCGGGTGACCCCCATATTCTCGCTCAATGCGTCCTTCACCTATTCGGACACCAAATTCACCGACTATGTCACGGCCTGCCCGGACATCGTCAAGGCGGGCTACACCTGCTACCTGCAAGGCACCACCAGCTTGGTGCAGGCGAAGGGCGAGCCGCTTTCGGGAGCACCCAAATATAGCGCCACGGCCGGTGCGGACGTGCGATTGCCGATCAATGACACAGTCACGTTCGACGCATCGGCGAATTTCTATTACCGCAGCCGGGTGCAATATGCAGCGGTGCAGGCCTTCACTTCGCAACCGGGATATGGGACGATCGGCCTCAACTCCGGCATCGGCCATCCCGATGGCGATTGGCGCGTTGGCCTGTTCGTGCGCAATTTGCTCGACCAGCGGTTCCAGTCGGCGGTCATCGGCCTGCCGTTCAGCGATCCGGGTGGCCGGGTGAACTGGCTGACACGTGAAGGCCGCCGCACGGTCGGCGTCTCGGCGGAAATGAAGTTCTGATTAAAAGGGGCGGTCGTTTGTACCGCCCCTTTTAACGAAGGCAAATGAACCCGCCACGCTAAAGGACGATGTTTATGGCATTGCGACATATCATTTCATGTGCCGTGACAATAGCGCTCGGACTGACGAGCGGAGCAGCTTTCGCGGCCTCAATTTGCCCGCCAATGCGGTGGACGACACTGGGCACTGCAGGTGGGCCTGTGCCGACGGCCGACCGCGCCGAACCGTCAAACCTGCTGTTGGCCGGGGATCAGTCGATCTTGGTTGATACTGGCGATGGGACAGTCAATCAACTGGCGCGAGCCGGGTTGGATATGCGGTCGATCCAAACCATTTTCATCAGCCATCTGCATCTCGACCATAGCGGCGGACTTGCAGCGGTGATCGGGCTACGCTGGATGAACCAGTTTCCAGGTCAATTGATCGTATATGGCCCTCCGGGCATCAAGGAGGTTGTTGACGGTATCCTGGCCTCCATGGCTCCGTCGGGGCGAATCGGTTTTGGACTTGGCGCTTTGCCGCCCACACCAAGTGGGTCGGTGCGTGCAGTTGAACTACGTGGTGGGCAAAGGATCGCTCTGGGCGACGGTCTTTCGGTCAGCACGGCGGCCAACAGTCATTTCGACCATGATGGAAAAGCTGATACAGCAAATGTTTCGCTCAGCTTTCGGTTCAGTATCGGAGAGCGCAGCATCACCTACACCGGCGATACGGGGCCTAGCGACGCAGTCGCAAGCCTATCGGCTGGTACCGATATGTTGGTTAGCGAAGTGATTGATCTGGAAAGATTGTTGAAGGAGATTCGCCAGCGTCGCATTGATGCGTCCGCCGAAATGCTCACGTCGATGCAAAAGCACCTGTCTACTCATCATCTGCTTGCGACGGATATCGGGAAAATAGCAGCGCAGGCTAAGGTCAAACGGGTAGTCTTGACCCATTACGCGATACCGGGTTCGCTTAGCGAGTCCGAGCCATCGTTGCGTGGGGATATTGCTAAATCCTATGCCGGTTCGTTGGACTTGGCGCGCGATCTTTCCAGCTTCGACTTGGGATGCCCGTGACACACCGCACGATCGCCGCGATGGGGACAGGCCTTGGTCCTGACGTTCTGGCGCAATGCCGCGCGCTGTTCGACGCTGAACAGTCCGCTCTTCAGGCGGCTGTTCCGGTCACGCAGGGCGACCTCGCCTATGGTCCGCATGAGCGGCACCGGCTGGATATCTACGCGCCGGTGGACATCATCGGCCCCGCGCCGGTATTGGTCTTTGTCCACGGTGGAGGGTTCCTGAAAGGCAATAAGGGCGGAGCCGATGCCTGGCCCAACGCCAATGTCGGGCGGATGGCGGCGCAGGCGGGGTTTGTCGGCGTGGTCATCAACTACCGCCTAGCCCCCGACCATATGTGGCCCGCAGGCGCACAGGATGTTGCGGCAGTGGTAGCCTGGCTGAAAGCCAATGCTGCGCAGCATGGCGGCGATCCGGACCGGATCGTGCTGGCGGGAACATCCGCCGGGGCGGTGCATGTCGCGGGCTATCTGAAGCTGATGGGGGACGCGGACATTTGCGGCGCGGTGCTGCTGTCGGGCCTCTATGGCTATACCCCGCTGGATCAGCGCGATCTGGCTTATTATGGCGACGCGGCGCTCTATGACGACCGCATGCCGATGGATGCGGTGGCCGCGACCACGCTGCCGCTGCTGATCGCCTGCGCGCAATATGACCCGCCACGCTTTCAGGCGGAGTTCGTCGGGCTGATGCAGGATCGTCTGGCGCGGCATGGCGCACTGCCGCGCGCGGTGATCATGACCGGGCATAATCATTACACGATGCCGATGCACCTTGGCACCGCCGACCGGCGGCTGGCCGACGAGATATGCGCCTTCGTGCGCGACATAAGCAATTGAATAGGGGAGATGATGTGATGCTTGATCGCAGGACGATGCTGGCGGCCGGAATGGCCGCGGCAGGCACATTGGCCGCGCCAGCGATTGCCGCGCGCAAGGCAGCGGCCAATCCGGCCTTCCCCAAGGGTTTCCTGTGGGGCGTGGCCACCGCGCCGCACCAGATCGAAGGCAATAATGTCGCCAGCGACCTGTGGTTTCTGGAAAATCAGCAGCCCACCATTTTCGCCGAACCTTCACGCGACGCCTGCAACAGCTTTGCGTTGTGGGAAACCGATCTGGACATCGTCAAGAATCTGGGCCTGACCTGTTATCGCTTCGGCATCGAATGGGCGCGGATCGAGCCGGAAAAGGGCTTGTTCAGCCAGGCGATGCTGGACCATTATAAAGCGGTGATCGAAGGGTGCCGGGCACGCGGGCTGGCCCCGGTGGTGACGATGAGTCACTTTACCGCGCCACGCTGGTTCAGTGCGCAGGGTGGCTGGACCAACCCGGAAAGCGCGGAATTGTTTGCGCGCTATTGCGACCGGGCGATGCGGGTGCTGGGCGCGGGCATCCATAGCGTCATCACCTTCAATGAACCCAATATCCTCTTGCTGCTGAAACCCATGTTGCCGCCGCAGGTGTGGGACATCCAGAAATTGACGCTGGAAACGGCGGCCAAGCGGTTGGGTGTGCCGAAATTCGTATCCGCCAATGTCGCCGGGGTGGAGGATCTGCCCGCGTTGCAAAAGGGGATGCTCGTCGCGCACAAGGCTGGCAAGGCCGCGATCAAGGCGGTGCGCCCGGACCTACCCGTCGGTTTTTCGCTGGCAATGATGGACGATCAGGCCGTGGGCAAGAACAGCATCCGCGACGCGATGCGGCAGGAACTCTATGGCGCATGGCTCGAAGTCGCCAAGACCGACGATTTCCTGGGCGTGCAAAATTATGAGCGCGCGCTGTGGACGGACAAGGATCGGCTGCCCGCCCCCAAGGGGTCGGTGGTCAACTGGGGCGGCACCGAAGTCTGGGCGCCGTCACTGGCGGGTGCCGTGCGCTATGCCCATCAGGCGACCGGGGCGCCGATCCTGGTATCCGAACATGGCGTCGGCACGACCGACGACAGCGTGCGTCAGGCCTTCATTCCAGCCGCACTCGCCGACCTGAAAAAAGTGATGGACGATGGCGTCCCGGTGCAGGGCTATTGCCACTGGTCGCTGCTCGACAATTTCGAATGGATTTTCGGTTATAAACCCAAATTCGGCCTGCACAGCGTCGATCCAGTGACGTTCGCACGGACGGCCAAGCCGAGCGCAGCAATCTATGGCGCGATCGCGCGTCGCAATGCCCTGTAAGCGCGCATGATGGCAACCGCCAAGCTCTCAATCCGGCGCGAAGCAGGTGTCAGTTTCACGATCAATGCCGCACTGAGCCTTGCCTTCTTTCTGGCGGTGTTCGGCATAGCGGTTCGTCTGCTGGAATGGGCCGCGCCCGATGCGCTGGGGCTGGATTTTGTGCCGCAGAGCATTGCGGTGTCGCTGATGAGTGCGCTGGTCCCCGCCTTGATCACGCGCAGGCGATTGTCGCTGGCGGTGCCGGTCCGGGTGATCGTCCTGCGCGCGTTCACCTGTGCGCTGGCCGGCGGTGCCTTAGGGGCGGGGCTTGCCATTGCGACGACGCAGGCGGGCCTTTCTTCCATCGGCTGGGGCGCGGCGCTGGGCCTTAAACTGCTGTATGGCGGGACATTTGGCGCATTGATAACAAGCCTGATATTGCAGAGGATGACCCGATGAAGTTGCTTTCCCTGGCTTTGGCGCTGGCCATCGCTACCCCTGTCTTGGCACAGCCCAACGTGAAGATGGACGCCGTGCCAGCACCCGACCAGAGCGCAGCGGTCCCGCTTTACCCCGACCAGCCAGCGGTAAAGGCGGGACAGGATGAACAATGGTCGCGGATGCAGGTGACGATCGGCACCAACGCCATCGACAATGTGATGGTTCGCAACGTCGTGCGCCCGACCATCACCCCCTATCTGCCCGATCCGGCCAAGGCGACCGGCGCGGCCGTCATCGTCGCGCCGGGCGGCGCTTTCCTGTCATTATCAATGACGGGGGAGGGAAGCGACGTTGCGCGCTGGCTGGCCGATCATGGCGTTGCTGCTTTCGTCCTGAAATATCGGCTGAACGAAACGCCGCGCGATGATCGCGCATTTCTGGGCATGATGGGCGCGCGTTTCGCCGACGCGGCAAAGCCCGGCGCGGTCCGCACGATCGAGGAACCGCGCGCAACGCAGGACGCGCTCAAGGCGCTGGCGATCGTGCGCAGCCGCGCGGCAAGCTATGGCATCGACCCGGCCCGCACCGGCATGATCGGATTTTCGGCAGGGGCGATGACGACGCTGAACGCCACGCTGGAAGGAAAGGGCGATCAGCGGCCTGCCTTCATCGGCTACATTTACGGCCCGATGACGGACATCGCCGTGCCTGCCGATGCGCCGCCCATGTTCAATGCGATCGCCATGGACGATGGCCTGTTCAAGCGGCAGGGCTTTGCCATTGTCGAAGCATGGCGCGAGGCGGGGCGCCCGGTCGAACTCCATGCCTATGAGCGGGGCGATCATGGCTTTGGCGCGGGCAAGCCCGGCACCACCACCATGGGCCTGATGCCGCAATTTTATGCCTGGATGGAGGCACGCGGCCTTCTGTCCAAGCGCCCCTGACCGCAAGGATCATGCCCATGCCCAAAACCGTTCGCCTTGTGGCCCTGCTGGCTTGCGTCGCCTTTGCCTCGCCATCGCTGGCCGACGATCTGGCCGATGGCTTCGCCAACCCGCCCCAATCGGCGCGTCCGCGCGTCTGGTGGCACTGGATGAACGGCAACGTGACGAAGGACGGGATCGACAAGGATCTCGACTGGATGGCGCGCATGGGCATTGGCGGGGTCCAGAATTTCGATGCCAATCTGATGACGCCGCAAATCGTGGCGGACCGGCTGACCTATATGACGGACGGATGGAAGGATGCGTTCCGCCATGCGGTAAAGACCGCTGACGCCAAGGGACTGGAATTCGCCATCGCTGCATCGCCTGGCTGGAGCGAGACGGGCGGACCATGGGTGGAGCCGCAAGACGGTATGAAGAAGCTGGTCTGGGCGGAGGCCGATTTGCGCGGTGGTGCGCGGTTTGCGGGCCCGTTGCCCTTGCCGCCTTCGGTCATCGGCACGTTTCAAAGTGCCCGGTCCCATGAAGCCCAGGATGGCTTCCTCGCAAAAGGCAAGCCGATCGAGCCGCTCTATCGCGATGCGAAAGTGCTGGCCTATCCCATGGCAGCGGCATCGCTACCGCGCCCAGCCGCGATGCAGGGCGATGGCAGGGCAGTTGCGCTCGACGCGCTGACTGACGCCAACATGGAAAGCACGGCTGCGCTGTCGGTCGGCTCCGATGCACAAGCGGGCACGCTGATATTGGATTATGGCAAACCCGTCACGGTGCGCGCTGCGACCCTCTACATTCCCAACGCGAAGCCCCCCTTTCGTGATCCGCTGTATCAACCGGTGCTGGAAGTTGAGCAGGACGGCAGATGGCATCGACTGGGCGATTTCCCGTTGGGGGAAGCCAGCACGACGATCGGCTTCGACGCCGTCACCGCGCGCCGTTTCCGCTTGATCCTCAGCCTCAACACCGGCCCCAAAACGCCTGCCCTGGATGAAGGCGCGCCCGGCGCGATCAAGATCGATATCTTCGCTCAGGAGAAGACGCCGACCTTGGCGATCGGCGATTTCCGGCTGCATGGGGAAGCGAAACTGGACCGCTTCGAGGCGAAGGCAGGCTATACTATCCTGCCCGATTATGGCGTGCTGAAGCCAGTGGGCAATGGCGACGCGATCGATCCAGCCAAAGTGATCGATCTGACCGACAAGCTGCGCGCCGATGGCACGCTCGACTGGATCGCGCCAAAGGGAGAGGATTGGCGGATCGTGCGGATGGGCTGGTCGTTAACCGGCAAGACCAATCACCCCGCCACGCCCGAAGCCACGGGGCTGGAGGTCGACAAATATGATGCCGCCGCCGTGCGCCGCTATCTTGAAACCTATCTTGGCATGTATCGAGACACGGTAGGTGCGGAATGGATCGGCAAGAAGGGCATCCGGGCGCTGCTCACCGACAGCATCGAGGTGGGCGCGGCGAACTGGACCCCGCGCATGGTCGAGGAATTTCAGGCGCGGCGCGGCTATGACCCGGTGCCGTTCCTGCCCGCGCTGACCGGCGCAATCGTGGGATCAACCGCTAAGAGCGACGCCTTCCTCCATGATTTCCGCCAGACTCTGGCCGACCTGATGGCCGACGCCCATTATGGCACGGTGGCCAAGGTCGCGCACGAACATGGCCTGACCGTCTATGGTGAGGCACTGGAAAATGGTCGCCCGGTGCTGGGTGACGACTTGGCGATGCGCGCCCATGCCGATGTGCCGATGGCGGCCATGTGGACCTTCAACCGCGGCGGAAATCCCCGGCCGACGCTCATCGGCGACATGAAGGGCGCGGCCTCGGTCGCCCATATTTATGGCCAGAATATCGTATCGGCCGAAAGCATGACATCGGCCTTCGCGCCCTGGGCGTTCGCGCCTTCGGACCTCAAGCGCGTCATCGATCTGGAATTCGCGTCGGGGATCAACCGGCCGATCGTCCACACCTCCGTCCATCAGCCGGTGGATGACAAGGTGCCCGGCCTCAGCCTCATGATCTTCGGTCAATATTTCAACCGGCATGAAAGCTGGGCAGAAATGGCCAAGCCCTGGGTCGATTATATGGCGCGTACCGGATATCTGCTACAGCAGGGCCGCGACAGCGCGGATATCGCCTATTTCTATGGCGAGGATCAGCCGATCACCTCGCTGTTCGAACATGGCGTGCCGGGCGACCTGCCGACGCGCTACGCCTATGACTTCGTAAATGCCGACATATTGACAAAGCAGCTGACCGTCGAAAATGGCGAACTGGTCGCCAGAAGCGGCGCGCGCTATCGCGCCTTGTATCTGGGCTCGTCGAGTAAGGTGATGACCCTACCCACATTGCGTCGGATCGCTGCGCTGGTCGATGACGGCGCGACGGTGATTGGCATGGCACCGCAGCGCGCGCCGGGGCTGTTGGACGACGCTTCAGCGTTCAAGGCACTGGCGGACCGGCTGTGGAGCGGGTCGCTGAACGCCAAGGGGCGCGTGATCGCCAATACCGATGTCGAAGCGGCATTGGCAGGAATCGGTCTCGACCCTGACTTTCATGTGACGGCTGGCGCAACGGACGCCGACTATCGGTTCGTTCATCGCAAACTTGCCGATGGCGACCTCTATTTCGTCAACAACCGCACCGACAAGGCAGCCCGGATAGAAGCGAGATTCCGCGTGACGGGACGGCAGCCAGAAATCTGGCGCGCGATCGACGGTAGTGCTGCGCCCATTGCGTACAGCATTGATGGCAGTGAAACTGTGATCCCGCTTGACGTGGACGCAGAGGACGCCTTCTTCATCCTGTTCCGCAAGCCAACCACCCATAGGGCGATGAGCCTGCCTACCAAAATCCAGCTTAGGATCGCGACGCTCGACCGTCCCTGGAGCGTCAGCTTCCAGCCCGGTCGCGGTGCCCCGGAACGGCTTGAAATGAGAACCCTCGCACCATTGGAAACAACCCATGATGAGGGTGTCAAATATTTTTCGGGCGTTGCCACGTACCAGACAGGGTTCACCTTGCCTAAAGGCGTGCAATCTGGCGCGCCGCTGTGGCTCGACCTCGGCAAAGTCGGCGATGTGGCGGAGGTGCGGGTCAACGGACAGGTGGCTGGTACCGTCTGGCTCGCACCGTATCGCATCGACATCGGCAAGTTGATCAAGGCGGGTGAAAACCGTTTGGAAGTGAAGGTGGCCAATCTTTGGGTCAATCGGCTCATTGGCGACCAACAGCCTGGCGCGCGGAAGGTGACTTTTACCGCAGCACCCACCTACATGCCCGACGCACCGCTGCGGCTCTCGGGTCTGGCCGGACCCGTTACGCTATCGACCGAGGCAGTTGCCGTCCCAAGTTTGCAATGAAAGCTTGGCGTTGGGCGATAGCCTTGCGGAATAGAAGCGAGATTTCGCCCGTGTGGCTGCGGTATCGCTATCGCGCAATTTTGTAAGTTGAATGCGCCCGGCCTGCCGCGTAGGGTCGTTACGAGAATGGCAGACAATTCCAAATCGAACATCACGGCCGGGCAACTCGAAAATCCGATTGCCGCGATTGAAGCAGCGCCAAAGCGTCGCCGGAAATATACCAGCGCCATCATGACTGAGCGGCGCCAGCGCATCATTGACTGCGCGCACCGTATTCTGGGGGAGGGGGGTACGACGGGCCTGACCATCGACCGTCTAAGCCGGGAAGCAGAGGTCGCACCTAGAACGCTTTACAGGCTGTTCGACGACAAAGAGGGCGTAATTCTGGCAACCGTGTCAGACCGGTTGCGCGAGGTCCGTGCCTCCATCGCCCGTCGCCAGCGCGATTATACCATAGACGTCGTTTTCGATGAACTCGACTGGATGGTGTCGGAAATGCAGCGTGATGCGGAATATGCGCGGGTCGTGATCGGTTTCTATTTTTCCATGGAGCCGCGTGTCGATGCGATCCGCGAATTACGATCCGTGGCGTATAACCGCTTTCGCAACTGGATGGACCGCGAAATACGGCAAGGGCATACGCGCGAAGATCTCGACCTCGAACGCATCGCACAAGAATTCGTAGCGACCGAATTTCTGGTCTATCATCGCTGGGCGGTGGGCGCCGTCGATGAAGATCACTGCCGTATCGAACTCCATGCCAATTTTCTCAAGACCGCCGGTCTCGTCCTGATCGATCCTGTTCGTAGTAGCTATATCGCCATGCTGGCGGACAAGCAGATGTCATTGGGACTGAGCGACATCGGGTCGCGCGCGTCTACCAACCGCGCGCAACGCGACGAAGGCGATCATTTCATCGGCAAGGCGTAGGCCACGATCTCATCCGATCGCTTGGTTTGAAACCACATATGCTGGCCCGACGCGACGACCACGAATTGCCGCCCGCCCGCCATATAGCTCATCGGTGTCGTCTGGCTGCCACCGGGTAGGGCGTCGCGCCATAATTCCTTCCCCGTGGCCATTTCGATCGCCCGCAGATAGCCGTCCATGGTTGCGGCGATGAACAGGACGCCGCCCTTCGTTGCGATCGGCCCGCCGATATTGGGCGTGCCCAAGGAGAGATCGAAGGGCAGCGGTACGGCGACCTTGTCGTTGATGGTGCCCAGCGGCACGTCCCAAAGCGTGCGGCCCGATCGCAGGTCGATCGCGGTCAGTCCGCCCCATGGCGGCTTGGTACAGGGGGCGCCCAACGGCGACAGCAACCATTCGCGCTTCACTTCATAAGGGGTGCCCGCCATCGGGGACACGTCTTCGGTCGCCGAGAGCTTGACGGTCCCACCGGCGCCCGGCGCGCGCCGACGCAACCGGATGACGGAAGCGATGCGGCTGGAATTGATATAGTAGATTTGCCGCGCAGGATCGATCGCACCCGCCCCCCAGTTCGCGCCACCCGAAGCGGCGGGGTAGGTGATCGTCCCGCGTTCGCTGATCGGGGTAAACAGCCCTTCGCTGCGATAGCGGGCGATGAGGTCGCGACATTTCCCGCGGTCCCAGGCGGTAAAACCCCATGCGTCTTCCGGCTTTACGGATTGCGGTACGATCGGCTTGGGCAATCTTGGTCGCGGCTGCGTCGGTGACAGCCACTCGCCCGGCATGCCGCCTTGCGGCACCGGCACTTCGTCGATGGGAAATAAGGGCGCACCGGTGCGGCGGTCGAGGATGAAGACATAGCCTTGCTTGGTGGGCTGGACCAGTGCCGGGACCGCGCGACCATCGCGCTGGATGTCGACAAGGGTCGGTTGAGCGGGCGTATCATAATCCCAGATATCATGATGGATCAGCTGGCGCGCCCAGACGAGCGCACCGGTTCGGGCATTCAACGCCACGACGCTGTTGGCATGCCGGTTGTCACCCGGACGCTGGCCACCATAATAGTCGGGCGATGCACTGGACGTGGGCAGGAAGACCAGCCCGCGCTGCGTATCGGCAGATATGACCGACCAGACATTGGCAGCACCGGTTTTCAGGCGACTATCGCCCATCCAGTCGCGATCGCTGCCACCCGTCTGGGGAATAGGGTCGAATGTCCAGCGCGGCTGCCCCGTCCGAACATCATAGGCGCGAATGATGCCGCGCGGGGCGCTGGCGCGGACATTGTCCAGAACCGACGTGCCGACCACGATGCTGCCCGCCGCGATCGCTGCAGGTGCGGCCAGCTTGACCTCGCCAGGATGATGGAGTGGCCCCGGATCGATCCGCACCGTACCGTTTTGGCCAAATCCGGGGCAGGTCCGCCCGGTGCCGGCATCCAGCGCGATCAGGCGCATGTCGACTGTGGCTAGGATAATGCGCTCGGCGCACAGCGCGCCCGATGCCGCTTCGGGATCGCGCCATTGCGATACGCCACGACAGATATATTGATCGGGCAGCTTGAAATTCGGGTCGATCTTGGGATCGAATGTCCACTTCTCCCGTCCCGTGGCCGGATCAAGCGCGATGACGCGGGAAAAGGGGGTGCATGTCACCAGCGAACCCGCGGCCAGTATCGGCGTGGTCTCGCTGGTGCTGTTGGCCAGTATCGCCTCCGGGCGACGCGACAGTTCGCCCGTCGAATAGCGCCAGGCGACCTGGAGATGGCCGACATTGCCCGGTACGATCTGCGCCGCTTCCGTGTAGCGCGTGCCGGCCGCCGTAGCCCCCCATTGTGCCCAGGCGGTCTGGGCGGGCAGGCGGGTAGGAATGAACAAAGGCGGCAACGGCGGATGCGCAATGCGCCACCACAGGCCCGCACCTGCAAGGGCGACCAGCAAGATGAGGCCGCTAATGGCCCACCGCCGTTTGCGCCATGTCCTTGGCATGTCAGACCAGGATCGTCGCGATGTGGCTGCGGACATCGGCGGATTCGCCTTCCGCCACCAGAATGTCGGTCAGGGTTCCCGAACCGGGTGATGGCACTTCGACGGTTGCTTTGGCCGCTTCCACTTCGACCAAAGGCTCGCCTGCCTCGACCTTGTCGCCGACACCCTTGAGCCATCGGACGATATCGGCATCCTGCATTCCCATCCCGAACTGGGGGAGCAGCACCTTCATGTTGGCCATGATGACGTCCTCCTATGCCGGAACGGGTCGGGCCGCACCGACAAGGGTGCGAGCGGCCGCAACGATGCGGTCGACGGTGGGATAGAGCCCCTTTTCGATGGCGGGCGAGAAAGGCAGGTGCGTATCGGCTGTCGCGACCCGTAATACCGGGCCACGCAGCGCGTCGAACGCCTGCTCGACGATCAGGGCGGATATCTCGCTGGCGGCGCTGCATGTCTGATGGGCGGGATCGACCGTGATCGCGCGGCCGGTCTTGCGCACCGATCTCAAAATGAGGGCCTTGTCGAGTGGCACCAGACTGCGTGGATCGACGACTTCGATCGATATGCCCTCCTTCGCGAGCACTTGCGCGGCCTTGAGCGCTAACGGAACCGCGCCGGCAACGGCGATCACGGAAATGTCGGTGCCTTCCCGCTTGATGTCCCCCTTGCCCAACGGAATGATGAAATCTGGATCGTCGGGCATCTCGGACTTGCTGGTCCAGCAGGTGCTGTCTTCGAAACACAGGACCGGGTCATCATCACGGATTGCGGTCTTCAACATGCCTTTCATGTCATAGGCGTTGGACGGCACCATGATCTTGAGACCTGGAACGTTCATGAACATCGAATAGGGTCGGTCGCTATGCTGCGCCGCGTTGGAATTGCCGTAGAACAGGCATGTACGGATCACGAGCGGCAACGTCGCCTGTCCGCCGTAAATATAGCGGGACTTGGCGATAATGCTCATGATCTGATCCATGGCAGGATAGAGGAATGAGGCGATGGTCGCATCGACGATGGGTCGCATCCCCACCATGCTCGCACCGGCCGCCGCGCCGATGAATCCATTTTCTGAAATCGGCGTATCGCGCACGCGCTCCACACCGAAGGAATCGACGAAGCCGGTGGTGGTGCCGAACACGTTGCAGATGATGTCCTCACCCATGATGAAGACGCGTTTGTCGCGCGACATTTCCTCATGTTGTGCCTGGCGGATCGCTTCGAGATATGTGGCCTTGGTCATGAACTGGTCCTTGCCTTCAAGCGGTCAGGTAATCGGGGATGGGCAGACGATCGACGAACACATCGTCAAACGCATCGGCCTGTTCGGGATAGGCGCTGTCGCGCGCGAACTGCAGGGCGTCGGCGACTTCGTCGGCCACCTCCTGCTCCATGCTATCGAGTATGGCGGCGGTGACTCCCGCTTCCAGCAGGCGCGCACGATAGAGCGTGAGCGGATCGCGTTTGCGCCACTCGTCTACCTCCGTCCCCCGATCCAGCAGGATGCGGCCCATGTTCACGGCATGGTCGGCATAACGATAGGTCTTGGTCTCGACCAGGGTCGGCCCACCGCCGGTACGGGCACGCTCCACAGCTTCCGTCACGGCCGCTTCCACCGCATCGACATCCTGCCCATCGACGATGATTGCGGGCATGGCATAGGCTTTTGCCCGCTCGGCTATGTCCTTCACCGGCACTGCGGCGGAGGCTGGCGTGGAAACGGCATAGCCATTATTCTCGCACACGAAGATGGCTGGCAGTTTCCACACCGCCGCCAGGTTCATGCCTTCGTGGAAAGCCCCTTCGTTGGTTGCGCCATCGCCGAAAAAGCACAGCGCGACGCGATCGTTGCCTTGCAGCTTTGACCCCAGCGCCGCACCTGCTGCAACCGGTATGCCGGACCCGACAATGCTCGTTTCGCCCAGGCTGCCGACGGAAAAGTCGGACAGGTGCATCGAGCCACCCTTGCCTTTGCAGATGCCCGTCGCCTTGCCGAGCAGTTCGGCCATCAACGGGCGTAACTTGGCCCCTTTGGCGATGGGATGACCATGGCTGCGATGCGTACCCACCATATAATCGTCGTTACGCAGCGCGATGCAGGCACCGACGCCGGAGGCTTCCTGCCCGGCATAGGTGTGGAGTGCGCCAGGAATTTCGCCGGCAGCATGAATGGCTTCCGCCTTGTCTTCGAAATGGCGGATACGCAACATCCTGCGGTATTTTTCAAGGCTGCGATCGTTGGGTCTATCGGTCATGACTATTCCTTCAGGGGATAAGGACTTTCAGGCAAAGGCGGCTTCGGCGGAGGCAGAGCTGCGGTCGGCCACGAACAGTTCGAGTGGCGCGGCGTACATGGGTTCGGGTCCATCAGCGGTGATGGCGTAGACATTTTCCATGTGGCACGGGCCGAGCTTCGCGCCGAAGAACAGGCTATCGAGGCTGATGAGCATGCCCTCTTCCATCACGAACCCCTGCTTCACCCCCGCCAGCCCGGCAGCGGGATAGGGAAGCGGTATTTCGAGCGGCATCAGGCCGATGCCATGGGCGACAACCAGCAGCTTTTCCGGTGCAGCGACGCCGTGCGCCTTGAGATGGTCGTAGCCGATCGCAGGCAGGCTGTTGGTCGATACGCCTGGACGCAGCATGTCCACCATCTTGAGAAAGCCATCGCGCAAGATGTCGTGCAGCCGTTGATAGTCCTGTGGGGGCGTCCCGATGACGGCGGTCCGGTTGATATCGATCCAGAAGCCGTCGAGGACTCCCTGTGTTTCGAGAATGACAATGTCGCCCTTGCGCAGCGGGCGATTCCCTGCGGTGCGGAACAGGTCGGGGATAAAGTCATCGCCATCATAGCTTCCGCCAAAGAGCATCGCACCTTCATCGACGGGAATGACCTGGTTGCGGACCATGAAGTCGCAAATGCCCGCCTGGACATGGTTCCAGTCCGCCCCTTCGTGAAGCAGCGACCCGGCATGCGCGATGACGCGATCGGCCATCTTGCCCACCGTGCGATAGCGCGCCAGTTCCTCCGGCGTCTTCACCACGCGCACGCGCATCATCAGGTCGAGCGCGTCGCGATAGACATGCGGTGCCCCCGACATGGCGGCAGCGGAGAGGCGATGTTCGTCGAAGCCGATCGTACATCCGACCAGCCCATGATCGACCATCGCCGCCGTCACGGCCGCGGCTATGTCGGGCTGGCATGTGCCGCGGATGGCACCCGCAATCGCCATGGCATCATCGGCAAGGCGACTGCTTGCGCGATCAGGATCGACATAGCGGCTCACCTCGCAGAAGTTCAGCATGTCGAACGTGCGGATCTCGTCGAAAGTGCAGGTGGGCGCGTGACGGTTGAGGACCGCGACGATGCCCAGATTGGCTTCCGGGATCACTAATATGGTGGGCTTGGCCGGATCGGCGAATAGGATCGCTGCGGCAAACGGCTCCATCTGTGTCCAGCGTTCCAGCACCGAATGATAGCCGGTAGCGTATCGGACATCATGCGGGTGACTGAGGACGACGGCACTCAAACCTTCTGCGGCAAGCTGGGCGCGCAGGCGCGCAACGCGGGCGTTGGTCATGGTCAAGCCGCCGCCAGGGCAGCGTCGGTGCCCTCGTTCGAGATGTCGGAGACCAGCGCGCCTTGGGCGAGGTCGCGCAGAAATTCATGGTTCAGGATGAAGCGTACGTCGCCGTCCGGGCCGGTAAAGGCGACCGCGCCATGGCCCATGAACAGATATTCCGTCACTTGCTCGCACCGGGCTTCGTTGTGGCGCGACCCGATCGGTTCATAGCCGTAGGTTCCGGCTGGTGCCGACCCGACATCGTAGAGCAGTTCGCCCTTCGTGACGAAATATTGGCCATGCCCCAGATGCCAGTGCGGTGCGAATGTCGCGCCGGGCTGCATTTCGACCCACAGCACCCAATCGCCCGTCTCCTCGCTGTAGCGCAGCAGGCGAATGGTGGTCCCCTGTCCCAACTCATGTGCGCGGGCATCGGCGATGCTTACGATAAGATCGCCCGTTTTTCCGGCGTCATGCTCGATGGTCATCTTCAATCTCCTCGAATGGAATTACATGGTGGCGGTCAGGCCTTCGTCGGCGGCGATCACAGCGCCATGGACCGCGCTGGATTGGGGACTGGCCAGATAGAGAATGAGGTCGGCAATCTGCGTCGGGTCCATGAAGAACTGGCGCCGGGGGCTGGGAAGGTTTTCCATCAGCGCCGCGATCGCCTGCTCGCCCGCCGGTGTGCGCAGGCCAGCGGTCAGGGGCGTCGCGACGGCGCCGGGGCATACGCAATTGATGCGGATGCCTTTTGGTCCCTGTTCGGCCGCTAGGGTGCGGGCCAGCATGGCGACCCCGGCTTTCGATGCCGAATAGGCGCTATCGCCTGCACGACCCGCAATCCCGCTGACCGAGCTGACGAAGATGATGCGGCCTTCGCCCCGCGCGATCATCGCGGGAAGCACTGCTTGGGTGACGTAGAAGCTGCCTTTCAGATTGACGTCGATATGCCGGTCGAACAGCGCGATCGGACTGTCCGGCACCGGATTGGGCTGCCAGATGGCAGCGTTGTTGACCAATATGTCGGCGGCGCCGAGTTCGGTTTCGATCGATGCTACGGCGTGCGCCACCGCATCGGCATCGGCGATATCAACCTGCCGGGCTGCCGCGACGCTACCACTCGCTATCGCGGCGTCGAGTTCATCCTGGGGGGCGTTGGACAAAATGGCGACTTTCGCGCCCTGCGCCGCGAAAGACCGCACAACCGCTTCGCCGATCCCCGACGTGCCGCCGGTGACCAGCGCAATCTGTCCGGCAAAGCGGGTCATTGCGCGGTATATCCGCCATCGACCACCAGTTCGGAGCCATGCATGTAGCCGGACTCGTCGGAGGCCAGGAAGCGCACCGTCTTGGCGATGTCGATAGGATCGGCCATGCGCCCAATCGGATGGGCGGGGGCAAGGCCCTTGGCGGCCTCCTCCACCGACGCCGCGAACCCATTATCGACGATCCGTTGCAGGATGTGATCGACCATGGTGGTGTTCACACCGCTGGGGTGAACGCTGTTCACCCTAATCTTGTAGCCAAGCGCCGAGAACTCCATCGCGCAGGCTTTCGAAAATAGCCGCACGGCGCCCTTCGATGCGCAATAGCCGGTATGCAGCGGCGACCCGATCATGCCCGCTACCGACGAAATGATGATGATGGAGCTGCCGAAGGGACGTTGGGCACCGGTACGCTGCATCAGGTCGGCCGCGACTTTCGTGCCCAAAAACGGACCATCGACATTGACGGCCATCTGTTTGCGCCATTGTTCGATGCTGGTGTTCTGCATCTTTTCGACCACCACGATACCCGCGACATGCACCAGAATATCCAGCGCGCCATGGTCCGCCTCGACGGCGGCGACCACCCTCTGCCAGTCGTCCTCGTTGGTGACATCTAACGGGTGATATTGGCTGTTAGCTATGCCTTGGCTCCAGGCGGTTCCGTCGGCAGCGATATCAGCGCCGATAACGGTAGCGCCTACCTCGGCCAATGTGCGGCAGATTTCCGAACCGATGCCACCGGTGCAGCCTGTCACCAGTGCCACCCGTCCTTCGAGCGAAGCGATCATTATGCGTCTCCTTGAATGTGATGATCGGTCAATGGCGTGAACAGGCGGATGTCCGGATCACCCTCGACACAGGCCCAGCCTGCGACCGACATCGCCTTGTGATAGGGCATGTCCGCATGGGCACGCCGTGCCGCTTCATTCGCGAACACTTCGATGAAGACGAACAGCGCGGGGTCGTCCTGGCTGCGCATGACCTGAAAGATCGGGACATCGGGTTCATTCGCCCGCACGTCCTTTTGCAGTTGGGCGACGAGCGCGGCAAAGCTGTTTGACTTTTCCGGCTTCGTGCGGACATGCATGAGTACGCCAATCATCTGTGAGGCCTTTCGATCAATGTATTCGGATTTGCTGGATAAGGCGGTCAGGCTGGCGCAAGGGCCAGATCCGGCAGCGGCCCGGCCGCATATCGCGGCGCTGCTGGCTCAGCGCCATGATGATCCCGATGCTCTCACGCTGCTGGGACTGGTCGCCCAGCGCACGGGAGACGATGCCGCAGCGCTGGACGCCTTTGCGCGCGCGCGGGCCGGTGACCCGGACAATCCCGCTCGCCTCGGCAACCACGCCATTGCGCTCAAGAAGGCCGGGCGATTTGCGGAGGCGATCGAGACGTTGCAACGGTCGCTTGTCTTGCGCCCAGGATCGGCGGTGACGCTTGCCAATCTCGGTTCCTGCCTGATCGCCGCGGATCGCGCCGAAGAGGCCGAAACGCCATTGCGTCAGGCTATCGCTGCCAATCCTGCGCATTTCGAAGCATGGAACAATCTGGGTGTCGCGCTTGCGCGCACGAGGCGGCAGGGCGATGCGATCGCTGCCTATCGCAAGGCGCTCTCGATCCGCCCCGATCATGTCGAGGCGGCGCTTAATCTGGTCGACGCGCTGTCCGCAGAAGGGCGCATGAGCGAGGCCGAAGCAAGCGCGGTGCAGATGGTCCAGCGCCTGCCGGGACATACGCGCGCGGCCAATCAGCTCGGCGGACTGCTGGAAACGAAGGGCAATCTGCAAGAAGCGGTTGCTATTTATGCGACCGCATTCGCAACCGGGCCGATCAACCACCCCGTGGGCGTCAACCTGGCGCGCGCCTTGATCCGCATGGGCCGATATGATGACGCCGTCGGCGTGACGGATCGTCTTATTGCGGCATTGCCAACCGTGACGACCCCGCTGGCTCTCAAATCGGCTGCCCTCGATCATTTGGGTCATGCCGAAGAACGGCGCGAACTCATCGGACTTGATCGGTTCGTAAAGGTCGTGGATGTCGACAGCGCGCCAGGTTTCTCCACCATGGCCGCTTTCAACGCCGCCTTGGAAGGCGAACTGCGCAGCCACGCTTCGCTGACGTTCGAACCGGACGGTCTTGTGACCCGCAAAGGGCAGCAAAGCGACGACCTTGCGAAGGCCGACACACCGGCGTTGCAAGCCTTGGCGCAGATTGCGACGGGCGAGCTTGAGGCCTATCTGGCGGGTCTGGTCCGTAGCGCACACCCCTTCGTACAAGCGATGCCCGATCGTTGGACGCTGACGATGTGGGGAACGATATTGTCGCCGGGCGGCGCCGTGGAACCGCATATCCATGCGCCCAACTGGCTGTCGGGGGTCTATTATCCCGCCTTGCCGAAAGAAACGGTCGAAGGGCAGCAGGGTTGGTTCGCGATTGGGGCCTTGCCCGACAGTCTGGGCGGTGGTGGCACACGCCACGCCTACGAACCACGGGCGGGGCGGATGATCCTGTTCCCATCCTATCTGTGGCATACGACCTTGCCCTTCGGCGGTGCGCAAGACCGGATAAGTTTTGCGTTCGATCTTGTCCCTGAAGGCATCGGGCGCGCCCACAGCCTGAAAAATTTGCCGGGTCGGCCACGCTGACCCGGCAGGTATGTCCAGATCGCGTCGGACAATGACGGCGATCGGGAGGGGACAGGCTAAAGTCATCTTGTGGCTCAGAATTTCGCGGCAAATTCGACACCAAAGGAGCGCGGCGGCGCATAATTGGTGAAGTTGAACAGCCCTGCGACGGAATTGGCGGAAACACGGTAGACCTTGTCGAGCAGGTTGCGTCCGTAAACCGACACTCGGTATTTTTCCGACGGATCGGACCAGTGGATGCTGGCCCCGACCAGCGTTCGCGCCTGCCCCTGCGTGAAGGGTGCGTTGAGCGTCACCGATTCATATTCCGACTGGTAATTGGCATCTGCATTCAGGCTGATCTGCCCCCATGCTGCAGGTGGAAATTCATAGTTTGCGGTGACATTTGCCGTAATCTTCGGCACGTTGCGCAACTTGAGGAAAGACGCATCCTCGTTCGTGCCGTTGCCATCGATATCGGTAAAGAATTCGAGATATCTGGCTTTCTGATAGCCCATCGAAGCGCCCAGCGTCAGGCCATCGACCGGCACTGCACCCAGTTCCAGTTCCAGTCCGTAGACCTCGGCCCTACCGGCATTGGTCGTGCGTGTCTCCTGGCCGGGCAGACCCGTGATGGGGTCGATGAACGGCACGACCGTGTCACGCTGCAGATCATTATATTTCACGTAGAAGGCAGCGGCGTTGAAGCGCAGGCGACGATCGGGCGTTTCCGTTTTCAACCCCAGTTCGAAACTGTCCGCCGTCTCCTCCCGAAAGGGCAGGGCAGAGGTTGCCGACATCGCCTGCTCATTATAGCCGCCCGACTTATAGCCCTGGCTGTAGGTGAAATAATTGTTGATCCCGTCGGCAATTTCCCAGCGATAGCCTGCTCTGATCGTCGGCTTGGAGAATTTGGCACTATCGGAATATTCCGGCCAGAACCCCGTTGCGATCGTGGACCTGCGGACCTGCGGCCGGATGGAGAAGCTCTTTTCCTCCTTCGTATACCGTCCACCCAGGAACAGCGAGAAGGCGTCCGCCAGCTTATATTCGGCTTCGCCAAACACGGCATAGCTATCGACCTTATAGTCCGCCGTCGACTGGTTCGGATCGGTGAGCGCCGTGGGATCGCCAAGGAAACGCAGGAAGCCCAGCAGAGACGTCGCGTTGGCGTCCAGCGTCTGTCCCCAATACATGGCGCCTACCGTCATCTTCAGCCTGTCCGAAAAATCGGAGCTGAAGCGGGTTTCCAGACTATATTGCTCGCGCACATCGTCGCGGGTCGACACGAAGAGAAAGGCGTTCTCGCCGGTATAGTCAGACGGCAGGATCGATTTCACACGGCGGTATCCACCCACCATCGTTATCGCACCGACACCATCTATCCTGTGCTCGCCCCGCAGATATAGTCCATCGACATCGATGCGATGCCCCCGCAACGTGCCGGGGCAGGTCGGCGTGGTAGCATTGCCGACATTGTTCGCGTCACCCGCACATAATGTCGTGCCGGTCTCAAAAGGGCTTTTTCCGGTTGTCTGGATGCCTGGAAAACCAACGACGTCGAACAGAAACCCGGCGGGCGTCTCATTGACACTCGGCGGTGAATCGCCGCGATCGCGCAGCATTTCGTAGGTCAGCATTAAATCGGTGTCGGGCGTTGGTTCCCAGAGCAGTTTGGCCCGGCCGCTGAAATAGCGGCTGCCACTGCGACGCTTTCCCGTGTGTCAACGGCGGTCGGATTTTAGGCCAGCATGGCGGAGTAAAAGCAGGCCAGTGAATGTGGCGCGGATGATATGCAAAGGGCCCCGATCGGGGCCCTTTGCATATTGGCCGTTTTCGGCATTTCAGTCGGGCGTGGTGGCCTGGTTTTGGTCCGCCCCGGCGGTGCGGCGGCGGCGGGCAGACTGCTTGAGCCGGTAGCTGTCGCCATTCATGGCCAGGATGCTGACGTGGTGGGTAAGGCGATCAAGGAGCGCGCCAGTCAGCCGCTCAGAGCCCAGGACCTGGGTCCAGTCCTCGAAGGGTAGATTTGAGGTCACGATCGTGGAGCCGCGCTCGTAGCGCTGGGAGAAGGTTTCGAACAGCAGTTCGGCCCCCGTCGGCGAGAGCGGGACATAGCCCAGTTCATCGACAATCAGCAGTTTTACGGCGGCAAGTTCGCGCTGCATCCTCAGGAGCCGCTTTTCATCGCGGGCCTCCATCAACTGGTTCACCAGGGCGGCAGCGGTGGTGAACAGGACGCTGAAGCCCTTCTGGCAGGCGGCCAAGCCCAGGGCGAGCGCTACATGGGTTTTGCCTGTCCCGCTGTTGCCCAGCGCGATGATGTTTTCCCGCCGCAGGATATACTCGCAACGCGCCAGTTCGAGCACGAGCATCTTGTTGAGGCTGGGGATGGCCGTGAAGTCGAAGGTGTCCAGGCTCTTGACCGCCGGGAACCGGGCGGCGCGGATACGGCGCTCCACCGTGCGCCGCTCCCGGTCGATGAGTTCCAGCTCGATAAGGCGCAGAAGATAGCGGGTATGATCCACGCCATCGCGCGCACATTCCCGGGCCAGCTTCTCATACTCGCGCAGCACGGTGGGCAATTTGAGCTGCTTGAGATGATGCGCCAGCAGCACCTGCGGCGTGCCCGCCGTCGTGCCGATGGGCATCTTGTCATCCCCCGCCCGGCTCATGCAGCGATCCCCGGCAGCAGGCTGGCATAGTCGGCAGCGCGTGTGGTCTTGACCTCCATCCTGGGCAGGTGCGGATACGCTTCCAGGTCGAGCCGGGCGGGTCTACGCTCGATCCGCGCCAGTGCGATCTGCTTGACCGCATCGAAGCCGATAGCCCCGATGTGGATGGCCTCTTTCACCGCGAAGGTCACCACCTCCATCGGCATTGCCTCAAGCAGGCGCAGGACCTGAATGAACTCGCGCTTCCCCTTGTTGCCCATCCGCACCTCAAGGAGATGCCGCAGGTGCTGGAAGTCCTCCGGCAGGGTCCAGTCCTGAAGCGCGGCGGCCTGATCGAGCGCGCCTGGCTTGGTCTCGATCAGCGCTAGATAATGCAGCGGGTTTGCCACAAACATGGCCTCGCCATAACAGCGCGGATGACGGGCAATCTCCTCGCCCCCGCACAGGATGGCAACCCGGTCGACGAAGCCCTTCACTACAACGTCCTGGAAGCCATAGCAGGTCGGCACCGAGTAATCGTTGGTGCGGTAGCGCACGAGCGCGGTCGAGGAGACGCGTGCCCCCTTGGTCTCGCATGGTTCGAACGTGCCGGCGGGCAGCGGGCGCAAAGCCGCCAGATCTGCCGCCAGGCGCTCCCCGATCGTCTCGGTGTGGCGCCCGGCTCGCTCTTCCTGCCGGGCCCGGCACCGCCGTTCCAGCTCTGCGTTGAAGTCGTCATAGGTCGCCGCGCGCGGGATCGGCACCATGAAGTGCGAGCGCGCATACTTCACCAGCCCTTCGACCTTCCCCTTGTCGTTGCCCTTGCCTGGGCGGCCAAAGCGATCGGCAAACAGGTGGTGGCTGACCAGCCCCGTGAAGGCCTGGGTCCGCTCACGCTTGCCATCCCCGCAGATTTTGGCGACCGCGATCTTGGTATTGTCGTACAGGATCGAGAGCGGCACCCCGCCAAAGAAGGCGAACGCGCAAACATGTCCGTCCAGAAAGGCTTCCGTCGTCTCGGCAGGATAGGCCTTCACAAAACAGGCATCCGACTGCGGAAGGTCCATGCAGAAGAAATGCACCTTCTGCCGCACTCCACCGATCACGCCCACCGCTTCGCCAAAGTCCACCTGAGCGTGCCCTGGCGGATGCGCCAGCGGCACGAAGGTCTCGCGGCTGCGCACACGGCTCTGCCGCACGTAATCCTTCACCACCGTATAGCCACCGCCGTAGCCATGTTCATCGCGCAACCGCTCAAAAATCCGCTTGGCCGTATGCCGCTGCTTGACCGGCGCGACGTAATCCTCAGCCAGTATCCGGTCGATCACCGGCAGCAACAATCCTAGCTTCGGCTTGGCGACAGGCTTGGAGCGCGTGTAGCCAGGCGGCAGCGAGAAACGGCACATCTTCGCGATCGTCTCTCGGCTCAGGCCGAAAACCTTCGCTGCCTCCCGCTGGCTGTTCCCTTCAACAAACACAAAGCGGCGTACCGCTGCATAGCTCTCCACGGCAAACATCCCCGGCCGCTCCAAAAAGAGCAACCTTACCAATGGCTGGTTTTTACTCCGCCGCGCTCAGCAATTTGCCGGCGCTCCATTGGCCTGGTTTGTCACCGCCCTGCACACCCGTGCCCGGCAGCCCCTGTATGCCATCGACGCCATTATTCTTCGACAGGCGGTAATAGCCATCGCCTTCCTGGAAGGAGCCGGCGACGCGAAAGAACAGATTGTCCGCAAGCGGGATGTTGAGCGACGCCTTGATATCCTTGGTATTGAAGCTCGAATAACCCACACGCAACTCGCCGCCAAAGGTCCGTTCGGGGCGTTTGGTGAGGACATTGACGACACCGCCGACGGTGTTCTTCCCGAACAAAGTTCCCTGCGGGCCGCGCAGCACTTCGATGCGCTCTATGTCAAAAAGGTCGAACAATTGGGTCTGCACATGCGCCAGCACGAAATCGTCAACGACGACACCGATTGCAGGCTCGAAGGTCAGGATGATATCGCCTGTGGATTGCCCGCGGATGCCGATCGAGGCGGCGTTGAAGCCGGGCACATTGGTGATGACCACGTTCGGCACATCGCCGGCAAGTGCGCGAATATCCGTCGCGAACTTGCGATCGATGGCCTCCGATGAAAAAGCCGTGACGGCAATCGGCGTGTCCTGAAGCGATTCCGACACACGGCGGGCGGTAACGACGATATCTTCGAGACCCGACACCTGGCCGCGCTCTTGCGGCGCTGACGCTGGCGGTGGGTTTGAAGCGACTTGCCCTGCATCCGTTTGCGCCACGGCAATGGTGCTGACGCTTGAGAATAGCAGGCCTGCGGCTGCCCCGTAGACGTAATTCGACCGTTGGCGGAATCCACCCATAGCATCCTCCCTCTCAAATCCCGGTCGCTTGTGTTGCGACTCGGAATGGTGACCACTGCCAATGCAGCGACATCCATAAAAGAACATAGATGTTCGTTTATTGAAAGACCAAAAAGACAATCATGCTTGCTTTTTATATGAACACTGTCCTGACAATTATTTATCGATGAATTTGAACATGTTACATGTAGTACGGAAAGGTGACGGGTTTCGCCCACGCGCGGTATGCGGCCGCCAATTCCGGTTCCGCGCAAGCGAAGTACGCACGGGATCGCGCACCCTGGCTGTTCCGATGATCTTGGATGGCCCTAGTTTGCCGGGCGGCGCGCGCAGTCGCAAATAATGGTCGGATCGCTTGGCTGCGATCGTCATCGACTTCCGCTTACCCTGTGGCGCAGCGCGGAGGCGTCAAAGCCTTGGTCGCATTGGCTGCCCTTAGGCAGCAGTTCGACGAATATCAGTCGTCTGGAATGTCGGCGTATATTTCCTCACCGATCAATTCGGTTTCATACACGGCGATCGGCTTTTTCGTGAGCGTGCCGTTAGGTGTGCCGTCACGCATGTTGAAACGGATACCGTGCAGGGGGCAGAAGATATACGGTCCCTTTACCTTCCCACCCTCCAGCAGGGCATAGGCGTGGCTGCACATATTCTCGATCGCGAAAACACCGGCGCTGGATCGGCACACCAGGACCGAACGACCATCGACGTCGAACGCCTTGCTCCCTGTTTCGGGCACATCATCCAGAGTGGCGAGCCGATGTCGCGTCATACAATATCCTGTTCCATATCATCCGTAATGGCATGGTATAGCGGCCGTAAAAAAAGACAATCCTGAATGTTTTATCTGGACGCACGGATCGCCTGCGTTATCGTAGGCATCATACAGGGCGTGACAATGCACGCTGGATCAGGAGAGTGATATGGGCCGGGTAGAAGGCAAGGTTGCGTTGGTCACAGGCGGCGGTTCGGGCCTTGGTGCCGCGGATTGCGTCGCGCTGGCACGAGAAGGAGCCATGGTGGTCGTAACCGACGTCAAACTGGAAACCGCCCAACGCGTTGCGGACCAAATCGGCGGCGACGCAATGGCACTGGCACTCGACGTAGCGTCGGAAAAAGACTGGATTACCACCATGGAGGCCATCGAACAGCGGTTCGGGCGGCTCGACATATTGGTGAACAATGCTGGCGTCGTGTTGAGCGCCGATGTCGAGGGCACCACGCTGGAACAATATCGCTGGGTCAATGCGGTGATGAGCGAAGGCGTCTTTCTGGGATGCAAATATGCGATCCCGTTGATGAATCGGAATTATGGCGGGTCCATCATCAACATGTCATCCACGGGCGCGCTGCTCGGCTATCCGATCTTCTTCGCTTATTCCGCTGCCAAGGGCGCGGTGCGGTCGATGACCAAGTCGATTGCGGTGATGTGCCAGGAAAAAGGATATAAGATTCGCTGTAATTCGGTGCATCCCGGCTCGATCGAAACGCCGATGGTGCAACAGGCGGAGGGGCGGCCCGGTCATGAAAAGACCGTTCCCGCCGGTGTCTTGAAACCCGGCGAAAGCGGCGCGCCCGAAGATGTCGCGGCGATGATCATATTCCTGGCGTCGGATGAATCGCGCTTCGTCACTGGCGCGGAGATGGTGGTCGACAATGGCGTGACCATCCGGCCTTTCTGACCGGACGGCACGGGGCGCGTTGGACCCGCCCCGTGCCTGGGTTCAATCCGGCTTGCTCATCCACTGGTCGAGATGGTTGTGGAAGTGGCGCAGGCGCGCTTCCTGCTCTCCCCATAGCGGCCCGCGAAAACCGCGTGAGCGGGCACCGGCCTGAACGATAGGGAGAAGGTCGGAATCCTGATCGAGCACTTCGCCCATTCCCGGCGATTCCCCTAGGGCGGTATGCACCACGTCAGGCCGTGTCCCGCCCGACATATCGACATCGTCCGCCAATCCCATCCACAAGGGCGCACCATAACCGGGCACGTCGATGTGGCGATATAATATCGTGGTGTCGTAGGTGAACTGGTTCGGGTCGTCGGCATGCGGTTTGAACCGATGCAGGAACACCGCTTCGGGATGACAGCCGATCTGGGCATTGGGGAACACGCCGAATATGGTGGCGTCCGTCAGCTGCGCGTCGCTGAACCGGTCATAGTCGAGGCCCAGGCGCTTGGCCCGGTCCCGCTTGGCCATGGCGATGGCCGACCGGCTATCAGCGGCGGTGCCGTCAAAACGCTCCGGATCAAGCCCCGCATCCTGAAGCATGACGGCGATACCCGGATTGATCCCTTGTTGATCGGGGAAATGCGAATTGGGCTGGCCAAAGGGCACGAACTGGCGGCTCATGCCATTTTCAAACAGGTCGATATGAGTGCGGTCGTCCAGCATCCCCATGGTCTGCGGATGAATGGCGTGAAGGTGATAGCTTTCGTAAAAAGCATCTACCCCGCCTTTCCAATTGGCAGCCCAGTCGGACCGGCGATGCTGAACCACATACATCTGGTCCATTTCATAGGTTTCGAGCATGGGCAGGATGGTGCCCAGATAGTCGCGCAGCGGGGGCACATCGTCCGACATGGAAATGAAGACCAGCCCGGCCGCTTCCTCCACGCGCACCGACGACAGGTTGATGTCGTGGCATAACACTTCGGGCCGGAATGTCTCGGCGTCGGTCACGGCGATGTTGCGACCGTCGAGCGCGAATTTCCAGCTGTGGAATGGACAGGTGAAACTGCTCTGCGATCCGACATCGTCCATCACCAGTCGGCTGCCGCGATGGGGGCATACGTTATAATGAGCGGCCAGCGCCCCATCGTCACCGCGCACGATGATGAAGCTTTCGACGCCGATGTCGAACCGCATCCAGTCGCCTGGTTCGCGCACGTCGCTGACTGGCCCTGCCAGCAACCAGCATTTGGTGAAGACCCGGTCCCATTCCTTGGCGGCAAAATCGGCGTCGGTGTAGCGGGCCGGGTCGGGCACGGCTGTGCCATTATCGACATAGGGGGCAGGCGCATCAAAGGGATGCACCGACCCCTTATGCACGGCCCAGCTTCGGGGATCATAATTCATGACCGTGGCCCCTGTGCCATGCGCCGGTCCAGTTCGGCATGAAAATGGCGCAGCCTCGCTTCCTGTTCGCTCCACAAGGGACCGCGGAAGCCGCGTGAGCGTGCGCCCGCCTGGACGATGGGAAGAAGGTCGGAATCCTGATCCAGCACTTCGCCAAGGCCCGGCGGCTCGCCAAGGCCGGTGTGGACGATGTCGGGCCGGTCATCGCCGGTCAGGTCGATATCGTCGCCCAGCCCCATCCATGCAGGCGGGCAATAACCCGGTGCATCGACGTGGCGATACAGGATGCAGGTGTCATAAGTGAACTGGTTCGGATCGGTCGCGTGCGGGAGGAAGCGGTGCAGGAAGATTGCTTCGGGGTGGCAGCCGACCTGCGCGTTGGGAAACAGGCTATAGACCGTCGAGTCACTCAGTTGCGTATCGCTGAACCGGTCATAGTTCAGGCCGTGTCGCGCTGCGCGCTCCCGCTTGGCCTGCTGCACCGCTGCCCGCGTGTCATGGGCCGTCCCCTGATAGCTGGCGGGGTCGATCCCGGCGTCCTGCAACATCATGGCGATGCCTGGATTGACGCTATCCTGGTCAGGGAAACGAGGGCTGGGTTGGGCAAATGGCACGAACTGGCGGCTGAGGCCACCGGGATAGAGATCGATCTGGGTGCGGTCGTCCATCAGACACTGGGTCTGGGGATGGACGGCATGGAGATGATAGATTTCGGCAAAGGCATCGACGCCGCCCTTCCAGTTGGCACCCCAATCGGACTTGCGATGCTGGACGACATGCATCCTATCGATTTCATAAAGCTCCAGTTGCGGCAGCACGGGGCCGAGCCATTGCGCGACCGGCTCGATGTCGGGGTCCATGGAAATGAAGACCAGACCAGCGGCCACTTCGCAGCGGACAGAGGTCATGTTCAGATCATGGCATAAGACCTCCGGGCGGAATGTTTCAGGGTCGGTAACCGCGATATTATGCCCTTCCAGATCGAACTGCCAGCTATGGAAGGGGCAGGTGAATTGCGCTGCGCTACCCGTGTCGGCAAGCACCAGCCGACTGCCGCGATGGGGGCAGACATTATAATGCGCATAAACATCGCCATTATCGCCGCGCACGATGATGAAGCTTTCCGGCCCGATGTCGAACGTGGCAAAGTCGCCCGGTTCGCGGACGTCGGACAGGGGGCAGGCCAGCAACCAGCTTCGGGCGAATACCGTTTCCCATTCTGCGGCGGCGAATGCCTTGTCATGATAGCGCGCGCTGGTCGGGCGATCGGTGCCGTTGTCGATCGGCGGAGCTGGATCGTTAAAGGGGTGGGGTGTCCCGACATGGATATTCCACAGGCGGAAGTCGACCGTCATCGCATCTCTCCTTTGCGACCTTCATTGTCGCTGCGAGTCCGTTCTGAAGCGGCTCGACTTGCAATAAAAAACATGCATGATTGTTTTGCAAGCTTATTCGCTTTTTGGCCGGTGCGGCACAGGCGCAATGAGACAATATGAGAGGATGAAGCGATGAGCCAGACATTCGGGCCAGTGTTCCAGATCGCCTATGTGGTGCCGGACGCGATGGCAGCGATCGACCATATGGTCCGCACGATGGGCATTGGCCCCTTCTTTCTCTTTCCTCTGCCATTGCAGGCCGAATGGATCGAGGTGCGGGGCCAGCGCGTGGCGCCGGATTACGACCTACTGGGACAGGCGGCGATATCCTATAGTGGCGATACCATGATAGAGATCATCCAGCCTGGCAGCGCGCCATCCATCTATCGGGAATTTCTGGATGCAGGACGCAGCGGCGTGCATCATCTGGGCACGATCGCCACCGACTATGACGCACAGATGGCGGCGGCCCGCGCTGCAGGGATTGGCGTCGCCTTGGAAGGTGTGCTGCCCATATCGCGCTTCGCCTATCTGGATACCGACAGGCTGTTTCCCGGCACCATGGTCGAACTGATCGAAATGGGCGAACCAATGCGGGCATTATTCGCCGATGTGAAGGATGTGGCGGCACGATGGGATGGCAAGGATCCGGTTCGGTCGCTCTAAAAGGAGGGGCGGCCCATCAGGGCCGCCCGTTGCGCAAGTCGTCCGCTCGTGTCCGCATATAGTGGCGGATATTTTCACGGTCCTTGGCGCTTAATTCCTCGAACTGGGGCATGCCGTTGGAAACCAGCATCCCATCATGCAAGATCGCGGTCAGTGTCTCCGCCGACAGGATGACGCCCGATGTCCGCAGGTCAGGCGCAACGCCGCCTGCCACAGCCCCGCCGCCATGGCATACGGCACATCGCTGGTTGAATATGCCTTCGCCCGCTTTGGCCGCCGCCGCATCGGGGCGGAAATCCGGGTCCGCCGGCGCCGTGGGGGTGTAGGGGGTCTTGGGTGGCAATGTGCCCTTGCCATCCAGGGCAAAGGTCAGGACGCGGCGCGCCTGGGTGCGATAATCAATGCCGAACTTAGTCATCAAGGGACCGAACAGCCCGGCGCTCGTACCCATGCCTGCGATGACGGTGACATATTGCGTGCCATCGACCCAATAGCTGATCGGTGGCGCGACGATCGGCGCGCGCGCGTCGAAATCCCACAGCGTCTTGCCGGTCTTGGCGTCATAAGCGTTGAACCGGGAATCGGGATGCCCCTGAAACACCAGGCCGCCGCCCGTCGCCATCACGCCGCTGTTGAAATGGCCAGGTGTGGGAATGCGCCATGCTTCCTTCTGCGTCACCGGGTTCCAGGCGACCAGATAGCTCAGCACCGTTGCGCCTGCAGGAACGCGAATGTCCGGTCGCACGCCATAGTCGAGGGCCATGCCACCGGTGCGTTTCCAGTTCTTAGCCGTAATGCCGCTGTCGTCGAACGTGACTTCCAGGTCGATCGCCGGAATGTAAGTCAGGCCCGATTGCGGGCTGAACGCCATCGGCACCCAGCTATGCGCGCCGACGGGCGTCGGGCGGAAAGTCACCGGCCCATTTTCGTAGCGGACATTGGCGATTTCCACCGGCCGTCCGGTCTTCAGGTCGATGTTCTTGGCCCATGTCGTCGTAACGAAGGGCTTGGCCGAGATGAGTTTGCCGTTGGTCCGGTCGATGACGTAGAAGAAGCCGTTCTTCGGCGCCGTCATCACCACTTTGCGCAGCTTGCCGTCTATCGTCAGGTCGGCGAGCTGCATGTCCATCGCGGCGTTGAAGTCCCAGCTTTCGCCCGGATTGATCTGATAATGCCATTTATAGGCACCGGTCTTGGCATCGACCGCAACGATCGAGCAGAGAAACAGATTGTCGCCCTTGCCCGCGCTGCGGATCTTGCGATTCCATGGGCTGCCATTGCCAGTGCCCAGCAACAGCGTGTCGCTTTCCTCGTCATAGGTGATGGCGTTCCACACCGTACCGCCGCCGCCATGTTTCCACCATTCGCCGAACCATGTCTTGGCCGCCATTTCCATGGCTTTGTCTTCAAACCCGTTGGCGGGATTGCCCGGCACCGTGTAAAAACGCCATTTCTGCGCCCCGGTCTCCGCATCATAGGCCGTCGCATAGCCCCGAATGGCGGCTTCGTCCGCGCCGCCATTGCCGATAACGACCATGCCGTCGAACACACGAGGCGGGCCGCTGATGAAACGATAGTCGTCCTTGCCCATCGTCTGCGCGGTCCAGACCGGCTTGCCGGACTTTGCATCGATGGCGATCAGACGACCATCCTGTGTCCCGGTATAAACCTTGCCATTCCAATAGGCTATGCCACGGCTACCCCAGCCCTGGCGTAGCTTGTGCCCGGACGCTTCGGGTGCCTTGGGGTCATATTGCCATAGCAGCTTACCCGACCGCACATCGATGGCATGAACAATGCTGTAGCCCGATGCAAAATAGAGAATGCCGTCTATTTCGATCGGCCCGGTCGCAGGATTGCCCACCGGCAGATCATAGGACCAGGCAAGGCCAAGCCGCTTGACCGTGTCGGCGTTCACCTGATCCAGCGGGCTGTAATGTTGTTCGCCATAGGTGCGGCCAAATGCCGGCCAGTCGCGCCCGTCACTGCCATCGGTCAGTTGGGCGCGCCAGACGCTGGTCGCTTCCCTTGGCTCTGCGGTGGCATCTAGCGCTTCACCATCCGCTCGGCCGCACGCCGTCAATGACAGCGCGAGCGCGAGCGGAGCGAACAATATCGATTTCATCGGCCGAACTTCGTCCCGATTTCCAGACCGAAATAGCGTGGCGGACCAAATTGACTGTTGAGCCACAAGCCCGCGACATTTTGCGACGCGATGCGATAGCGCTTGTCGGACAGGTTGCGACCGATCAACCGAGCGAAATATTTGTCATTCACTTCCGCCAGCGTGATGGAAGCGTTGAACAACGTACGCGCATTCAGGAAGGTGTTGCCGCGCGGATCGTCGATCGCCTGCGTGGACAGGTTGCGCCCGCTATAGGCCGCATTGCCGTTCAGAACGACCTTCCAGTCCGCACCAACCGGCACCTCATAGGTGCCATCCACCGTCCATTGCCATTTGGGCGCGCGATCCAGCGGCGCGGTCGCCAGGTCATAGCCAGCACCGGGCGCATTATAGGTTCCGTATTTCGCGTCCTGATACCCCATCACACCGCGCAGAGTGAAACCCTGAAACGGCGTAGCCGATGTTTCCAGTTCCAAGCCGTTGACGGTCGCGCTTGCGGCATTGACGAATACCGTCACCTGATTGGGCTGCCCATTGACGGTGATCGGCACGTTTAGCTGCTTTTGCAGATCCTTATATTTCACATGGAAGCCGGTCAGGTTGAAGCGCAGGCGACTATCGAAAAATTCGCTCTTGATGCCGGCTTCGAAGCTGTCGGCGGTTTCCGGGCGGGTCGCTGCGGCCGCTGTCCGAAAGGCGTCGAGATCGCTGCCAAATGCCGCAAATCCGCCGATCTGATCGTTGAACCCGCCGCCCTTGAAGCCATGGGAGAATGTGCCGTACAGGAAGACATCACGCGTTGCCTGATAGCCCAAGCTGGCGCGGTAGGTCAGTTCGCGGGCGCGCGCATCGACGCTGACGACGCCTGCGGGATAGTTGAACACGCTGGCGTCCAGGGCGTTGCCGATTGTGATCGTCGGATCAAATCCGCCGCCAAGAGCTGGGATAAAGGTCTGCTGACGGCCAAACCAGGTTTTGTTTTCCCAGCTATAGCGCGCGCCGCCCGTCAATGTCAGACCGGGCATGATCTTGAACGTGCCTTCGGCAAACACGGCCTTGGACTCGGATTTTTGCGCGTTGCACAAAATATAGGGCGTGTCGTTCCAGTTGCCAAAGGGCAAGGGACCGCTGGTCAGGTCGAGAAAGCCCAGAACTTGCCCGACGCAGAAGTCGATCTTTTCCTTCTGATAAAAGCCGCCGAAAACCGCATCGAAAGGCCCGCCGGTGTCGGTCGCAAAGCGCAGTTCCTGCTGCCAGGTCTTGCGGTCATCGTCACGAGTCGCGTCGAAAAAGGACAGCGACTGGCCGTCGGCTGCAACGGGCGCAGCGCCTGCATAGCTGTTGGGCAGGCGCGATCGCTGGAACCGATAACCCGAAACCGATGTCAACGTGCCGATATTGAAGTCGAAGTCGAGATTGAGGTAGATCCCGTCCACGCTGATCCGCTGGCCTAGCCCCATTTTCAGAAGAGCGTCGCTGCGGCCGGTATAAGCAGCGTTATCGAGTGGATCATTGCTGTTGGGATTAGGGATGATGGTTTTAAGCAGGTCCGTCAGGAACGGCGCAGACCCCGTGTAGAGCGCATTTTCGTTGACGGAAGGCACGACGTCGGAGGTGTCGCGAATCCATTCATATTGCAGCAGGGCATGGACCCTATCCGTCGGCTCGAACAACAGCTTGGCTCGCGCCTGCCAGACATCCTTACCGCCCAGGCGTTCGCCACTAAGGCATCCGGCTGCGCCGTCGAATTTGCTGGGGACAAATCCCTGTACGGGGCCGTAGCAGGCGCCATTGCGATAATAGCCCTCGCTCTTTTCATAGCCGCCGACAAGGCGGAGGGCGAGAATATCGTCCACGATCGGCACATTGACCGCCGCCTGTATCTTGCGCGTGCCAAAGCTGCCCGCTTGCGCGCGCGTTTCGATGGACAGTTCATTCATGACCGGCCGTTTGCTGCGCACGGTGACGGCGCCGCCCGTCGTGTTCTTGCCAAACAACGTGCCTTGCGGTCCGCGCAAGACTTCAACCTGCGCGATGTCGAACGTATCGAGCAATTGAGTCTGGACGCTGGACACGACGAAGTCATCCATCAGCACCGCGACGGGCGGCTCGAAATAGACGATGATGGTCGTCTGGCCGACCCCACGCATGGCAAAGGATGCGGCGTTGAAATTGGTGATCGTCCCGGCCGAAAAATTCGGGACATAGGCCGCCAGGTCGCCAATATCGCGGGGGCTGGCCTGTTGGATCAGGGTCTGGTCGATCGCGCTGACGGCAATCGGCGTATCCTGAAGATTGGTGGCGCGACGGGTCGCGGTGACGACTATGTCCTGAAGGCCGACATTGTCGGTCTGCGCGGCCTGCGGCGCGGTTTGCGCATTGGTCGTCTGCGCCGATGCCGGTGCTGCGACGACAGCGGCAGCCAATGCCCCACAAGCGGAACTCACGAGCCAGATTCTGTTGATCATGTGTTTGTCCTCTCCCTGCGCCGAACCGTTATCGGTTTCGTTCCCCAGTTGCTGGCAGATTAAACGAGAAGTTGGAAAAGGCAATCAGGCATGTTTGTTTTTTATCATGGCCATTTTGACGCTGGGCTTGAACTTTGTTGCGATGCAGCAAAGTGATCGGCGCGTCTCTTTTTCCTTGTAGATACAGGCATGATTGTTTTTAATCGAATGGCGGGGCGCGCGCCGATCCGGTCGACCCGCTGCGGAAGGAACTGCACCATGGCCTATAGTTTTCTGTCGCGCTTTCAGGTTTTGCCTGAAAAGGAATCCGAGTTTGTAAGTCTCGCCCGCCAGATGGAAGGGCTCGTCGATCGTGAACCCGGAACGCTCGCCTTTCAATTTTTTCGCCTGGCGGGCGAAGGCATGTTCGCGGTCTTCGAATCCTTCATCGATGAAGCTGCGGATAAGGCGCATATGGAAACAGCGCATGGCAA
Organism: Sphingobium sp. SA2; assembly: GCF_032227065.1. Lineage (NCBI taxonomy): Bacteria > Pseudomonadati > Pseudomonadota > Alphaproteobacteria > Sphingomonadales > Sphingobiaceae > Sphingobium > Sphingobium sp. SA2. The sequence goes on along the minus strand of NZ_JAPMXX010000001.1, from coordinate 982,573 downwards.
ACCGCTGATCGAAAAGATGATCGGTTGCATGGCGGGCGGCTACGAGCGCGAGATGCTCTATGACCTGGAAGGGGAAACGGTATGAGCGGCAAGAGCTTTATTGCGCAATTGCGCAGCAAGCCGGAAAAGCGCACCGAACTTATCGCGTTGCAGGGGGAACTCAAGGCGCTGGTCCACGCGCGGGAACCCGATGCGATCGTGTATGAACTGTTCCAGTCGGAGACGGACGCCGATCTGTTTCAGGTCGTGGCGACGTTCCGCGACGATGCAGCGTTCGACCATCACATGCAGATCGATTTTCATGAGCGGCTGGTGCCGTCGATCCTGGCGTGCGTCGATGGCGACATGCAGCTGGACTTTTATCGGTCGCTCGGCTGAGCAGTCAGGATCGGGGAGAGGGCGGTAGGTCGCGCAGCAATGTCGCAGGATCGCCGTCCCACCATTCGGCTGCCTTGCGCAACGCTTATGTGATGGCGGGTCGGAAGGATGGCGCTATCGTCAGTCTCTATCCCGTGGGTAGGGGACTGTCCGTTTTTCAGCGAAGGCCGCTATCCCTTCGCGGCTGCCCGCACTCGACAACGTCGCCATGCCAAAGGCATTGCCGACCCGCAGTCCCTGGGAGATCGGCATGTCGACCGCCATGTCATATAGCGCCTTGCCATTGGCAATCGCATCCCAGCTATGACCCAAAATGGTCTGGGCATAATCGATAACGTGGTCGCGTAGCCGATCGCCGGGCACGACATCGCTGACCAAGCCCAATTGCCACATGCGGGCCGCGGGTACCGGGTCACCGGTCAGGATCATCGACATGGCCATTGATCGGGGGATTTGACGGGCAAGCCGCTGAATGCCACCCGCAAAGGCGAATAGTCCACGCTTGACTTCGCTCAGACCGAAACAGGCATGTTCGGCGGCAATGATGATGTCGGCGGCCAGCGCCAGTTCCAGGCCACCGGCAACAGCTATGCCGTTGACCGCAGCGATCAGGGGCTTCGTCCGCTGGCGTTCGGTGATGCCGGCAAATCCGCGTCCGGGGATCAGGCCATGGCCGGGACCGATCCGGGCGGCTTCCTTCATGTCCATGCCGGCGCAAAAGGCGATGTCGCCTGCGCCAGTCAGAATGACGGCACCGATTGTCGGGTCGCTTTCAGCGAGGCTCATCTGTCCGTCGATGGCGGCGGATGTCGCCGCGTCGATGGCGTTGCGGCAATGGGCGCGGCTGATCGTCAGGATCAGGATAGAGTCAAGCCGTTCGACGATCAATCCGGGGGTAGCGGCGGTCATGCCCTATCCTCGCCCGCGCGATTTTTCATAGGCGATCCAGCTTGGCAGCGCTTCGGGGAAATCGGCCGGACGTGGGTCGGGATAGGCATGATTGCGCATGGGGGTACGCAGGATGTCGGGATAGTCGGCAACCGCGACATAATAGAGGAAGTTGATGACGCGATCGGCGAATTTCCAACCGTCATCGGTATTGCGATATACATCGTCATACCGGATGGCGGCGACCATCATGCGATTCATGCGCCACAATTCGGCATGGCCCGATACCCTGCCGATCGCCTCTGTTTGTCCGTCGCCGACAAAGTCTATCAGGACGTCATGCATGAAATGATGGCCTGGACCCAAAACATCGAAGCGGCCATCATATTGGTCGAGGATCGCATCCACCCCGGTCGCGTTCATCACGCCATCGGCGGATCGCAAAGTTGCATCGTCGGTGAACAATGTGCCGATCAAATCGCGCTGCCGATCGTCGATATAGAAGCAATAGCGGGCGACGAGCTGCCGGATTTGCGACTCCGCCTCCAGTCGCGCAATCCTGTGCGCCAGATCCTTCACATCACTCTCCCCAGGCATTTTCCTACGGCCCAAGCATAGGCCTGCTTTCTCGACAGCATCAAGAAAAAAGCATTCACGCTTGTTTGTATTGTGGCTATCATCCAGATGATAAGCCGCAGTCAGGCGTCTGAAAAAATCTCAAGGAGGATGTCGTTCAATGATATGCGGTGTGCATCATCTGGCGGTTTCCACGCCCGATCTGGAACGGTTCGTCGATCATTATCAGCGCTGGTATGGATTTGAACGAGTAGCTGACGGTGGCTGGGAAGCGGACAACGAACGGATCGGCCGGATGGTGCAATTACCCGGCTCCGCCGCCCATTATGCGATGATCCGGCTCGACCGCTTCTATATCGAAGTGTTCCAATATCTCGAACCCGTCGGCACGCGCACTGATCGCCGCATGTGCGATCATGGGCTGATCCACCTATGCCTTTATGTCGATGATATCGAAGCGGAATATGCCAGGCTTAGTGCGTTGGGCATGGACTTTCACTGTCCGCCCGGCGGGCCGGACACGATGCAGGCCACCTATGGTCGCGATTGCGATGGTAATGTCGTGGAATTGCTACAGGTCATCGCGCCCGACCACCCCTTTCCGTTCCTTGGCACCATGGATCAAGCTGCGCCACCTTCGTCGAAATAATCGGGTATGCCGCCGGGCCAAACGACGCCCCACTGTGCCTGGCCGCCATCCAGAATGATGAGGTCGCCGTTGATGAACCGCGCGGCGGGGGAGGCGAGATAGGCGATGGACTGGGCTACATCCCATGCGTCGCCGCGTTGCTTCATCGGGTTGGCCTTATGGAACCGCGCCAGCGCTTCTTCGGGATACATGGCAAAGCCTTCGGTCTCTATGACGCCGGGGCCAATGCAGTTCACGCGGATATTATGCGGTGCCCATTCGGTGGCCAGCGTCTTGGATAGATAGATGACGCCCGCCCGCGCGGCGCAGGTATGCGCGGCCTGCGGCATGCCGCGCTCGACATTGGCGACGATGTTAACGATATTGCCCGGCTTGCCGTCCGCGCGCCAGCGCTTGGCGGCTTCCTGCATCATCCACCATGTGCCGTTCAGATTGGTATCGATCACCGCCAGCCAGCCCTTGCGCGAAAAGTCGATCGCGTCCTGAGGGAATTGCCCTCCGGCATTGTTGACGACGGTGTCGATCCCGCCAAATCTGTCATGGACTGCGCCAATCAGCGCTTCTACCGCATCGGGATCGCGGATCGTGGTGCTTTGCGTGAAAATCTCGACGCCCGTGGCTTCCAGAATGACGTCGCGTGCCCGCAGCAATTTATCCTCGTCCCGCCCGCAGATCGCGACGTTGGCCCCCAGTCGCGCGGCGAGAAAGGCGGCTGCTTTTCCCATGCCGCTGCCACCGCCGGTAATCAGCAATGTCTGTCCAGCCAGCATGTCGGATCGATAGACTGTGTCACGCACGGCCAAATCGGCATCGGTCAACCCGCGCTTGGGGCGGGTGGGGTCGTTGAGGTCGGGCCTGAAAATCTTGGGTTCGCTCACGCCCCGCTACCTTTCTCGATCACGCATCCCATTTGGGGATGCATCACGCCATCATGCTTATATCCCTGCCTAGCAAGTCTGGAATAAAAAACAAACACGAATGTCTTTATTGTGGTCGTTCTTGGCGCATATTCACAACGTCGCCATACTGCCCAGTATCACTGTCGCCTGGCTGGATAGCGTTCCCCCATTCCCATGGGCCAGCGCGATGTCGACGGCGGGGATCTGGTTGGCGGCGATGCCCCTGACCTGGCGCGCTGCTTCGATGATCGCGAACAACCCGTACATGCCGGGATGGCAGCAGGACAGCCCGCCGCCATTGGTATTGACGGGCAATGCGCCGCCCGGCGCGATCCGGCCGTCGGACACGAACCGTCCGCCTTCCCCTTTTGGACAAAAGCCTAGATCTTCCAGAAACAGGATCGTGTTGATGGTGAAAGCATCATAGAGCTGGAGCACTTGCACATCGGCAGGTCCAACGCCTGCAGCCGCATAAGCCCGCGGACCCGACTCGGCCGCCGCCGTCGTCGTAATGTCGGGCAATTGCGCGATCGCGTTCGACCATGTCGCTGCCGCCGCGCCCAATAGCGGCACGGGCGATTGCACCAGCGTCGCCGCATGGTCGGTGCGCGTCATGACGATCGCCCCCGCGCCGTCGGTCACCAGGCAACAGTCGCGCGCGGACAGGGGGGAACTGATGATCCGGGCCGCCAGACAATCCTCGATGCTCAGCGGCCCCTTGGCAAAGGCTTCGGGGTTGCTATTCGCCCATAGCCGGGCCGACACGGCGACCTGTGCCATTTGTTCGCGGGTGGTGCCATAATCGTGCATGTGCCGGGCGGCCGCCAGCGCGTAGGAGGATAAAGGGAATAGGGGACGATAGGGCGCGTCCCAATTGTTGCTCTTGATCGGGGTCGAAAGTTTGCCGCCGCTGCTGCGCTGGTTCGATCCATAAGCGATCAGCGCCACGTCGATATAACCGGCATCGAGCGCCAGGGCGGCGGTGATCATGTGGCTCATGAACGACGATCCGCCGGTGCGGTTATTGTCGGTAAAGCGGGGGCTCAAGCCCAGATATTCGGCAAAGGACAGCCCCGCGAACAAATCGTCGGGCAGGCAGATGAACAGGCCATCGACATCGCTGAGCGACAGGTTGGCGTCCGCAATCGCGCCCATGCCGGCCTTGGCCGCCAGCTCCATGGCCGTATAGCCGGGCGCCTCGCCGATGCCGAACGTCGCCATGCCGGCAATGGCCGCTTCGCCGCGTGGGAATGTGCCGCCCATGTCAGTGCGCCACCGGCTTGAAGATGAGCAGCGGAGCGCCGTCTTCGTCGATGATATGGGCGCGCACGCGGCATCCAATCTGTAAGGTGTCGACGGTCGTCCCATCGACGCGGCTCATCAGGCGCACGCCTTCGTCAAGGTCGACCAGAACGACATTATAGGCCGAGGCAGGCGGCCGTTGCGATATCCATGTCAGCGAATAGACAGTGCCCATCCCCATCGATTCGATCCATTCGACATCGGTGTCGCCACTGCCAGGCTCTGCCAGACGGGGCGGAAAATAGACGGTGCCGCTCGATATGGCGCGCTGCAACAGGAAGCGCCCGTCGGCCAGCGCGGTGCGCCAATGCGCCTCAGGCCCGCTCATGCCGGTTGCGCCAGTTGGAGGGCGCCGCTGTCAACCAAGGCGTCGATCGCTGCATCCGACAGGCCCGTTTCGGCCAATATGGCACGCCCGTCGGCACCCAGCGCCGGGCCAGGATCGCCGATCGCACCGGGGGTACGCGAAAAACTCGTCGGTATGCCCGGAAAGCGCAACAGGCCTTCGTCCGTGTCGCGCTCTTCCCAAAATCCCGTCGCGACCAGATGCGGGTCGTGCAGCAAGTCACTCAGGCTGGCGATCGCCATCGCCGGGATTTGCGCCTTGCGCAGCAGGATGATCCATTCCTCGGTGCTGCGCTGTTCCATCACTTGGGCCACGCGCGCCAGCACGACACCGATATTTTCCGTCCGGCTACGCATGGACGCGAACATCGGGTCTTTGGACCAATCAGGATCGCCGATGGCCTGGAAGAAGGACCGCCAATGCTTGTCGTTGTAGATCATCACCCCGATGTAACCGTCGCTGGTTTTGTAGGGGCGGCGGGCCTCTGACGTTGCGCGGGGATATTCGGGCGGACCAAGAGGGGGCACGAATAGCGACCCGCACAGATGTTCGACGGTCGCGAACGACACCAGGGTTTCGAACATCGGCACCTCGATTTCCTGTCCCATGCCGTCGCGTTCGCGCGCAAACAGCGCGGCCATGACCGCATAGGCACCGGTCAACCCTGCCACCTTGTCCGCTACCACGGTGGCGAGGTAAGTCGGCTCGCCCTTCGAAAGGCGCGCCTGCAAGTCCACGATGCCGGATGCCGCCTGAACGATATCGTCATAGGCCGGATAGTCGCGATAGGGGCCGGAGCGGGCAAAACCATAGAGATTGGCGTAGATGATGCGAGGATTCGCCGCATTCAGCGCGGCATAGTCCAGGCCCAGCCGGGCGATCGCCTGCGCCCGCATCGAGTGGATGAAAACGTCCGCCGTCTTCGCCAGCGTCAGCAGCACGTCGCGCGCCGCGGGTTGCTTGAGGTCAAGGACAATGCTGCGCTTGCCCCGATTGACGTTCATGAACATGCCGCCCCGCGCCGGGTCGTTTCCCGGCGGCAAGTAGCGAGTGGTGTCGCCATCGGGGCTTTCCACCTTGATGACATCGGCACCTAGGTCGGCAAAGATCTGGGTCGCATATGGGCCCATCAACACGCTCGTCAGGTCCAATATCCTGACGCCCGCCAACGGTCCCTGGCCACGCCCGCTCATGCCGGTGCGCCCGCGCTTGCAAAGCCCATCCCCGGTCCTACCATCGCGCGTGCATGTGCGAGGGAGAGACGAGAATGAAGGTTCATCTGGTTGCGGCAGGCAAGTTCCACGATATCGATTTCGCGCGGCTGGAACTGCTCAAATTGCTGGCTGAACATGCTGAAATCCGTGCCTCCGTGTCTTCGGACTATGCCGATGTCGACCGCATCACGGCGGCCGATCTTTTGATAACCTATACTTGCGACCTCATGCCCACCCCGGACCAGACCGCCATGCTACGTAGCTGGGTAGAGCAGGGAGGGCGCTGGCTGGCACTCCATGGCACCAATTCAGTGCTGCGCTTTGCTCAGGATGGTGTTGTCGACACACCCGATGAACAGCCCGCCTTCACCCAGTTGCTGGGCACCCGCTTTGCCGGACATCCCCCGATAGCGCCGTTCAAGGTCGCCGTGACGCGCGGTGATCATGTCATGACGCAAGGACTGCGCGATTTTCGGATAGAGGATGAATTGTATCTGACCCATCGCACGGCCGATATCGACGTGCTGCTGCACACCAGCTTCACCGGCACCTGCGAGGAATTTCGCGACGCCCAGTGGGACGATCCCCAGGTGCCGGTCCTGTATGAACGGACGCTGGGCAAAGGCGCGATATTGTATCTGACGCTGGGCCATTGCCGGGGCCATTACGACCTGCAACCCATCGCCGGATTCTGGCCGCACCCACAGCGTTGCGCCTGGAACTACCCGGTTTTCTACGACCTGCTCCGCCGCGGGATAGGCTGGGGCCGGCCTCATTTGGGCTGATCCTTCGGCCCCGGACGCATCAGACGGATTTGCTGTTCCAGCAGGCGCAGCATGGGCTGGACCATGCTTTCCTCGATCGCCCCGGTCAGCAGGTTGATGGCCATGCCCTCCAACATCGTTTGCGACAGCGTCATGGCAAGGTCGAAGCTGACGGGATCGCTTTGCCATTCGGGGAAAAGCTGCACAGCCTGAGAATTGAATTTCTGCCGGAATTCGATCTGGAGCGGTTGGAGTATGCGCGCAAGGTCGGCGTTGGTGCGTGCGGCCAGAGCCAGCTCATGAAAGGCGACGAAGGCGGGTTTCTGCAACTGTCGCCAATAGGTGCTGACCATCGTCGATGCGTCATGGTCGGTCGTTTCCGCCGCCCGGCGAAAGGCGCGCAGCCGCTTTTCATGCAGTTCGACGATGGTCGCCTTGATCATCGCCGCGCCATTTTCGAAATGGTGCAACATCGCACCACGCGACAGGCCTGCTTCGGCGGCGACTTGCGGCGTTGTCGTATTGGCATAGCCAAATTTGACAATACATCTTATGGTCGCATCAATCAGCCGCGCACGTGTCTGTGCGCTTTTGAGCGATTGCTGCGTTGGTCCGGTGGCCGACTGCGCCTTGATCCCGCGGCGTGCAGTGGCTGGGCGCGCAGAGGCGAGAGCCATATATTTCGTCCTTTCAAAAAACAATCATGACTGTTTTTTCTCGTCGAAGTCAAGCCTGTTTGCGCGGGATTGTCTATGATGACGCCGTCAGAAGCCTATCGCCAGACCGATAAAAAACAGTCATGATTGTTTCCTGCTTGCGTCCGTCCGGCCGCTCGTTCATGAATAAGGGATGGAGAAACGGACAGCCTTGATAATTGGCGCATCCAGCGTTGGAGGTTTGGGCGAAGCTGCGGCTCGCCGACTCGCGCAGGATGGATGTGCGATCATTCTGGCGGGGCGGGCGGTTGAACGGTTGGCGCCTCTGGCGCAGGCGCTCGATGCCGATGTGGTTTCGTGCGACATATTGGACGAAGCCGCCATCGCGGCCCTTGCGGAACGCGCTGGCCCCGTGGACGTGCTGGTCAACGCATCGGGCACAACGTTGGGGCGATCGATCCTGAAAACCACCCGCGCCGACATCGAGGCGCAGTTGGCCATGCATGTCACGGCAAACATCCTGTTGCTCAAGCATTTCGGTGCCATCATGCCGCGCGGCGCGAGCATCATCCTCTTTTCATCGGTCGTCTCGCGCCTGGCGGGTCAAGGCTTGGTCGCTTACTCGGCGGCCAAGGCAGCGCTGGATCATGTCGTGCGGATTGCAGCGCTGGAATTCGGGCCGCTCGGCATCAGGGTCAATGCCGTTGCGCCAGGCTTTGCGCTCACACCAATGACAGAAGCATTTTTGAGCAATGCGCGGCTGGATGCGCTGTACCGCCGCGAAACGGCGCTCGGCGAACTGACGCAGCCCGACCAGGTCGCCGCCGCCATATCCTATCTGGCGGCGATCGATTGCTACACGACCGGCGACATCATGCAGATCAGCGGCGGCGCGCAGTTATGCCGTCTGCCACGTATCGAAGAACTCAAGGCATAGCAGGGAGCGGAAGATGGACCTTGGATTACAGGGCAAGAAAGCCATTCTGGTCGGCGCCGCACGGGGCATCGGCATGGCGGTTGCTGAAATACTGGCGCGCGAAGGCTGCGATCTCGCGATTACCGCCCGGTCTGAGGATAGCGTCAAGGACGCGATCGCGTCGCTTGGCCGTTATGGCACCCGCGTCATCGGAAAGCCGGTGAACGTCAAGAAAGCCGACGATTATAAGAGTTGGCTGCAATGGGCGATCGAGGAACTGGGTGGGTGCGACATATTGATTCCCATCAGCTCGGCGGGCGGCGGCATGGGCAGCGAGAAATATTGGAACAACGCCTTCGAAGTCGATGTGATGGGACCGGTCCGTGCCGTGGAGGCGGTGATCCCCGTGATGACCGAGCAACAGTCCGGCTCCATCATCCTGATTGCTTCCACCTCGACCGGCGAAGCCATGGGTGGTCCCCAGGCCTATAATGCGATGAAGGCCTCGCTCGTGACATGGGGCAAGCAGTTGGCGTTGTTCCATGGCAAGGATGGCATTCGCGTCAATGTCGTGTCGCCCGGCCCGATCGAGTTCGAAGGCGGCAATTGGGACATGATAAAGGGCACGATGGAGAAATTCTACAACAGCCAGTTGCGCCAACAACCCAGCGGCCGATTGGGCACGCCTGAAGAAGTGGCGCGGTGCATCGTTTTCCTGGCCAGCCCCGCGGCCAGCTGGTGCAACGGATCGCATCTGGTGGTCGATGGCGGTTTTACCAACCGCACCCATTTCTAACCATCCATTCCGGGCTTCACGCCCAAGGAAAGCAGCAATGGACGTCAAACGCAAAGTCGATGTCATCCGGGTTAACCCGCAGGACTGGCCCAATGGGACGCCTACCCAGAAGGAGGAAGACCCGGATCTGGGCTATGACATCATTCCGGCCGAACGCTATACCAGCCGCGCATTCATGCAGCTGGAATGGGATCGGATCTGGACGAAGGTGTGGCTGCTGGGCGGGCGGTCCGGCGATATTGCGGAGCCGGGCGACTATATCTGCACCGAAATCGGCAAGGAATCCGTCCTGATCGTGCGGCAGCAGGATGGCTCCATCCGGGCTTTCCCCAATGTCTGCCTGCACCGCGGCAATAAGTTGCGACCCGAAGGGCTAGGCAATGCCGAGCATTTCCAGTGCATGTATCATCACTGGACCTATGATCTCGGCGGCGCGATCACGCGCATTCCTGATCTGGATACCTTTCCGCAAGGGTGCCCGCCTGGTGCGGCCCTGCCCAGCTACCCCTGTGCGGAATGGGAGGGGTTCGTGTGGTTTTCGCTCAACCCCGATGTCGAGCCGCTGGACGAATATCTCGCGCCGATGCAGCAGCATATCGCGCCTTATCATGCTGACCGGATGGCGTGGACGCGCGACATTACGGTCGAATGGGACTGCAACTGGAAAGCCAGCGTCGATGCGTTCAACGAAACCTATCATGTCCAGGGCATCCATCCGCAGCTCTTATGGTATCTCGACGATATCCATGTGCAGATCGACTGTTACGACAAGCATAACCGCTATCTGATCCCGTTCGCGACGGTCAGCCCGCGCGTCGCGCTGCCGTCACAAATCCCACCAGCCATCCACGAGATCATGGTCAGTGCGGGGATGGACCCGGCTGAATATGAAGGACGTGTGAGCGACATCCGCCGCGACGTGCAACTGTTTAAACGCAAGCACGGTCCATCGCAGGGCAAGGATTATTCCGACCTCAACGACGATCAGCTGACCGACGATTATCATTATACCATCTTTCCCAACGTCTCGATGAACGTTCATGCCGACGACATCATGATGTTTCGTCAGCGCCCGCATGCGACCGACCCGGACAAGATGTATTATGATATCTGGATGTTCGAACTGGTGCCCGAAGGAGAACCCTGGCCCGAACGTCCCAAGCATAAATATTTCAAGCATGGCGACAAGTCGATCGGCCAGGTGCTGGACCAGGATGCCTTCAACCTGCCGACCGTTCAGAAAGGCATGCATTCCGACGCCTTCAAGGGTCTGTGGATCGGCGATCAGGAACTGCGCATCCGCCATTTTCACAGTGTGATCGACCGCTACGTCTATGGCCCCGATGGCAAGCGTCCGGGCGATGTCTGACATAGTGCGTCTTCAAGGAGTATAGTGATGCAGCTTTCCAGGGACGACCTGCTGGGCGCCTATCGCCGGATGGTCACGATCCGCAGCTTCGAGGAGCGGCTGCACGAAGAGATCAAAACCGGCGAGATTTTGGGTTTCACCCATCTCTACTGCGGTCAGGAAGCGGCGGCCGTGGGCGTATGCGACCATTTGACCAATGAAGATCTGATCGTGTCGACCCATCGCGGCCATGGCCATTGCATTGCCAAGGGATGCGATGTGAAGGGCATGATGAAGGAGATTTACGGCAAGCGTGACGGCCTGTGCAAAGGGCGTGGCGGGTCCATGCATATTGCGGACCTCTCGGTCGGGATGCTGGGCGCAAACGGTATCGTAGGTGCCGGCGCGCCGCAGGCGGTGGGCGCAGCGATCGCGGCGAAGCTGGACGGCAACGGGCGCGTAGCCATCGCCTTTTCCGGCGACGGCGCATGCAATCAGGGCACGACCTTCGAAGCCATGAACATGGCCGTCGTGGTCAAGGCACCGGCGATCTTCGTCTTTGAAAATAATCATTATTCCGAACATACCGGCGTCGATTATGCGGTCGGTACGAACAAGGATATTGCCAGCCGCGCCGAGGCGTTCGGCATGCGGGCCTGGCGTGCAGACGGGTGCGATTATTTCGACACCTATGAAGTCATGCGCGAATTGCTGGACTATGTTCGCGCGGGGAACGGCCCGGCGGCGATCGAACTCGATACCGAACGCTTTTACGGCCATTTCGAAGGCGACCCGCAACGCTATCGGGGGCCGGGCGAAATCGATCGCATTCGCGAGACACGCGATTGCCTCAAATCGTTTCGCGCGCGTGTGGGCGAAGCGAAGCTGATCGACATGGCGCAACTGGACGCGATCGACGCGGAAGTCGCGCAACTGATCGACGAGGCGACGGCGGAGGCCCGCGCGGCCGAGGTGCCCGACCCGGCGAGTGTCGCCGAAGATGTCTACGTCACATATTGAAGGGAAGCGGACACATGGCCATCATGAATATCCGCGAGGCGATCAGCAGCACGCTGATGTCCGAAATGGAGCGGGATTCCAGCATCATCGTGCTGGGTGAAGATGTCGTTGGCGGCGCGGGAACGGCCGGCGGTCAGGAAGCGATCGGCGGTATATGGGGTACGACCCCCGGCCTCTTCGCCAAATTCGGTGCCAATCGCGTGATCGACACGCCGATTTCCGAAAGCGCGATCATCGGCGCGGCGGCGGGCGCGGCGCTGGCCGGGAAACGCCCTGTCGCCGAATTGATGTTCGCCGATTTCGTCGGCGTCAGCCTGGACCAGCTATGGAATCAGATGGCGAAGTTTCGTTACATGTTCGGGGGCAAGACCAAATGCCCGGCCGTCGTGCGGCTGATCTACGGCGCGGGCATGAACACGGCGGCGCAGCATAGCCAGTCGGTCTATGCCATGTTGACCGCCATGCCGGGGCTGAAGGTTGTGCTGCCCACAACGCCGGCCGATGCCAAGGGGCTGCTGACCGAAGCCTTGCGCGGCGACGATCCTGTGATGTTCTTCGAACATAAGACGCTCTACGGCGTGAAGGGCGAAGTGCCCGACGGCGATTATCGCCAACCATTCGGCCAGGCGCGGATGGTGCGGGAGGGCGGCGACGTGACGGTCGTCGCCTGTGGCCGGATGGTCGGCTTTGGCGAGAAAGCGGCGGACAAACTGGCCAAGGACGGCATCGGCGTCGACCTCATCGACCTGCGCACCACCAGTCCGCTGGACGAGGAAGCGATATTGGACTCGGTGGAAACGACCGGACGGCTGGTGGTCGTGGACGAAAGCCCGCCAAGATGCAGCCTCGCCGCAGACATTTCCGCGATCGTAGCGTCCAAGGCCTTTACCAGCCTGCGCGCGCCACCGGTCATGGTCACCGGGCCGCATTCGCCCATCCCCTTTGCCCGCGAGCTGGAGCGGGCCTGGGTGCCTTCCCCCCAGAAGATCGAGGATGCAGTCCGCTCCGTCCTCGCTTTCCGATAAAGGGTAGGATGATGGCGATACTCAAGCCCTTCACCATGCCCAAATGGGGCATCGAAATGAGCGAAGGCACCATTGCCGAATGGATGGTCGCGGAAAATGCGCCGTTCGAACGGGGTACGACGCTGACGCTGATCGAAACCGACAAGATCACCAACGAGGTCGAGGCGGAGGCGCCCGGACGGTTCGTGCGGATCATCGCAAAGGCTGGGGAAACCTGTCCGGTCGGCGCGTTGCTGGCGGTCTTGAGCGATGGCGGCGAAGCAAGTGAAGCGGAGATCGACGCCGTCATCGCCGCCTTCAGGCCGGTCGATTCGAGTTTTGATGTGGCAGGCGAAGAGAATGCTGCGCCCGCCATGGTGGCAGAGCCAACCAAGCCGGTCGCGATCCCCATTCCCGACAACTTATTCATCAGCCCGGCAGCCCGGCAGAAGGTACTGGAGTCCGACATCGATGTGGCGGCCATCGCCGGGTCTGGTCGGGGCGGGCGGATCACGGCGCAGGATGTGGATCAGGCCATACGCCCGGCACCATCGACCAGCCTCGCTGGACCCTATCCGATGTCGCCCGACACCGGAGCCTTCGCTTCGCCCATGGCGCGGCGATTGTCGGCCATCCACAATGTCTCGCTCGACGGGATCGAAGGGTCGGGACCGCGAGGACGCATATGCAAGGCGGACGTACTGGCCAAGGCCGCGCGCGAGACAAAGATCGATACGCCTGTCGAAGCCGCCGCGCAGGCCCCCTCGGTCGCGGATGGCGATGGCATGACGATAACGCCCATGTCGTCCATGCGCCGCACCATCGCCCGCAGGTTGACCGAGGCGAAGGCAACCATCCCGCATTTTTACGTCCGGCGACGGGTGCGTGCCGACCGGCTGCTGGCGCTGCGCGCGGCGGTTACGGGGCAGAAGCCCAGCGTGAACGACTATCTGATCAAGGCCTGCGCATTGGCCTTGATGGAGGTGCCGCGCATGAACATCCAGGTGCATGGCACCGACATATATATGTTCGATGCCGCCGATATCGCGGTGGCCGTGGCGACGGACAAAGGACTGGTGACGCCCATCGTCACCCATGCCGACAATCGCAGCGTGGCGGACATATCGACCACCATGGTCGCCCTGGCGCAACGGGCGAAGGCCGGAAAGCTGCAGCCCCATGAATTTAGCGGCGGCAGCTTTTCCCTGTCCAATCTGGGCGGTTTCGGGGTTGAGCAGTTCGACGCCATCATCAATCCGCCGCAGGGCGCGATCCTGGCCGTGGGCACGGCGCGGCCCGAACCCATTGACGACGATGGTGCCTTGCGAATCGTGCCGGTGTTCCACCTGTCCCTGTCGTGCGATCATCGCGCGATCGACGGCGGGGACGGCGGACGGTTCATGGCTGCGCTCGCCAATCTGATCGAACATCCTGAACTGCTTTAACCATCGAGCGGGCGCAGCGACGCCGCCAAGGGAGGATAGCTTGAACTTTACATTGTCACCCGACCAGATCGAATTGCAGTCGGCCGCGCGCGATTTCGCCCGCGCCGAATTGCCCGGCATCGCGGCGGAACTGGAGCGGGACAACCGCCCGCCCAGCCATGATCTGATCAAGCGCTTTGCCGAAATGGGCTTTCTGGGCATCAACGTGTCATCCGACCTTGGCGGGCTGGGCCTAGGCAATATCGAAGCGTTGATCGTGCTGGAGGAATTTGCCAAGATTTCCTCGGCGGTCGCCTTTCCCATTTTTGAATCGTCGGTCGGCCCGGTGCGCGCCATCGAATATTTCGGCAGCGACAGCCTCAAGCGTCGGGTCGTCCCCGCCGTGTGCGCTGGCGAGATGGTGGTGGCGGTGTCGATGTCGGAGCCCGACGCAGGCAGCGCGCTGACCGACCTGAAAACCAAGGGTGTCGTCAAAGGCGACCGGGTTATCATCAACGGCACGAAGCGATGGTGTTCGGGCGGCGGACATGCCGACGCCTATGTCGTCTATTGCCGTTTGTCGGACGATCCGGGGGCCAAGGCGATTGGCGCGGTGCTGGTGGAAAAGGACCGGCCCGGCTTGAGCTTTGGTCCCAACGAACAGTTGATGGGCTTTCGCGGCGTGCCATCGTCGGACCTTAATTTCGACGATTGCGAAGTACCGGTCGAAAATATCATCGTGCCCGCCGGGGGCTTCAAGCAATTGATGGAAGCGTTCGATCTGGAACGGTGCGGCAATGCGACGATGGCGCTGGGCCAGGCCTCCGGCGCGCTGGAGGACGTGTCCGCCTATGTTCAGGAGCGCAAACAGTTCGGCAAACCCATCGTGGAGTTTCAGGCGGTCCAGTTGAAGCTCGCCGAAATGTATATGAAGTGCGAGGCGGCGCGGTTGCTGATCTGGCGTGCGGCGGCCAATGCGCAGGATGGCCTGCCGTCCATCCTGCATAGTTCGACGGGCAAATGCTTCGCCAACACCATCGCGCGCGAGGTGACCGGCGACGCCATGCAGTTGATGGGTGCCTATGGCTATTCCAAGGATTTCCCGATGGAACGCCGTTTGCGCGACAGTTGGGGCTGGGGCATTGCAGGCGGCGCGATCGACATTCAGAAGGTCAATATCGCCGGCGCCATGCTGGGCCGCCGGTTCGACCAGCGACGCTGAAGACGGGGCAGGGGGTCAGCCAGCTTGACGCTGCGCTACCCCTTCGCGGGTGTAGACTAAGTTGATGCTGGTGAAGGTCACCGCTTCCTCTTCAGATCCGACCAATACGGCATAGCGGGTCAGCGCTGTGCCCCGGTCGGCGCGCGTGGTCGATGGGCGCAGGTCGATGATCTCTGACGTGACATGGATGATGTCGCCTGCGCGGATGGCACGTTTCAGGCGCAATTCGTCCCAGCCAACACCGCAGACGAAATCAATGTCGCTGTTGATCTCATGATCGAGTTGCCGCCACATCGCCAGCACATGAATGCCGCTTGCCACCAGTTCGCCGAACACCGACTGTTTGGCCATGTCGGCATCGCTGTGGAACCATTGCGGGTCATAGGCGCGGGCAAAGGTCAAAATGGCGTCCTGCGTCACCAGCATGTCACGCGACTGACGGCGTTCGCCGACCACCAGATCCTCGAACGTGCGATGGGGCCGCGCTGGTACGAAGGTCGTCGGTTCGGACATGGTTAGCCTTTGTGTCAGATCATATCGAGGCGCGGCGTGGGCAGCAGGCGGATCAACCCTTCCTGCGCCACGGTGGCGATCAGTCGCCCGTCGGCGGTAAACATTTTGCCATGCCCGACCGACCGCGCATTCCCCGAAAAAGGGCTTTCGACGGCATATAGCAGCCATTCGTCGACGCGGAACGCCGGGTCATGAAACCAGAGGGCATGGTCGAGGCTCGCGGTTTGCAGATGGTCGTCGGCCCAATTCACCCCCAACGGTGCAAGCCCGGCATGCAGGATGTGCAGGTCCGACGCATAGGCGAGAAAGCATTGATGTTCGGCCAGGTCGTCGCCCAGCGGCGCCTTGAGCTTCACCCAAAATTGCCGATGCGAGGATTCGACCGGCACCGCGCCCAGGCGAAAGGGTTGAACCGGGCGCCACTCGAACAAGGCTTCGCGCCGCCAGAAGGGCCAGTGCCGACTCGGCAGAGCGTCGCCAAAGGACGCGATATGATCAGCCAGCGAAGGCAGGTCGTCGGGCGGCGGCACGTCGGGCATCGCGACATGCTGGCGCGGTCCTTCCTCGCGATCATGGAGCGAGGCTGACAGGCTGAGGATCAGCTTGCCATCCTGTTCCACCGCGACGCGACGCGCCGAAAAGCTGCGTCCGTCACGGTCGCGGGTCACGATGATGTCGATCGGGCGGTGAATGTCGCCGGGGCGCACGAAATAGGCGTGGCAACTATGCACTGCGCGTCCAGCGGGCGCTGTGCGTTGAACCGCTGCCAATGCCTGCGCCACCACCTGTCCGCCATAAAGGCGCAGCAGGTTGCTGGGGAAAGGCGTCGTGCGGAAATGGTCGGGCCGCACCCCGTCAAAGGCAAACAGCAGCGCCCGTTCGCTCGCCGCACTTTCCTGATCGTCACGCCGTGCCCCGTTCAGGGCGTCGCCCTGCGTCCTTATGTCGCTATCTGCCATGCCTCACCATGGCAGCGATCGGACGATATCGCGAGGGCGAAAATCTCATTCCCGAACGACGCAATCATGCAGCACCTGCTCGACCCGCGCCTCCGGCGGTACTTGGTTCAAACCGATGCGACGGTCCAGTTCCTCATGCCAATGATAGATGCGCCGTTCCTGATAGTTGAGCGGCATGCCACGAAAGCCTTTGCTCTCCAGCGATTCCTGGATCTGCGGTGCGAATTGCAGATCTTCGTATAGGATGCGTTCCCAATTGTTGATCCGCGTTTCCCACAACGGGCTGGGATTTTCGGGATCATGATCCGGCGCGATCCAACTCGACACGACCCGGCATGTCGTGTCCGACGTGGGCCAGAATTGCAGCAGCGGAATGCCGCTGTCGGAGGCGGGCATCACGAAATTGGGATAGATATGGTAGCTCACATTATTGTTGGCGGGGACTTCGGTCACCGACGGTATCTTCGGCATCCCGATGGTGCCGGGGTCGCGCCAGTCGGGGCGGCGGTTGGGGGTCAGCATCCGGCTATGGCCATTGGGCCAGAGCGTCACGAACATGCCGCGATGATCGAGGAAGCGATCCACCGTATTCTGGTGAATGGATTTGAGGTGATAGACTTCCAAAAAGGCGTCGAGCAGGATTTTGACGTTGCAGCCGACGTCATAGCTGCGCGAATCCACCCAGCGCAGCGAGTCGAGCGCATATTGGTCAAGTTCGCCCGCCATCGGGCCTAGATGGTCCATCAGCGGTTGCGCCTCGGCATCCTCGTTGACGAAGATGAGGTTGCCCAGCCGTTCGCACCGCACCGGGACAAGCGAGCGGCAGGCAAAGTCGAGGTCGACGAAATCGCGCTTGTCGCGGACCGCCGTCAGCTTGCCCTCCAGCGTGTAGCTCCACCCATGATAGCCACATACAAAGCCGCGTGATTCGCCCGCATCGGCGGTGACCAGCGGCGCGCCGCGATGCTGGCAAGTATTGTAGAAGGCCTGCACCTCGCCACTCAGGTCACGCACGATCAGGATGGGCGAACCGGTGTTGCGGGTCAGGAACCAACTACCCGGATTGGGCAACTGATCGGTATGTCCCGCAAACAGCCACGCACGGTTCCACATGCGTTCGCGCTCCAGCGTCAGGAAATCCTTGTCGACATAACGTGCGCCGGGAATATCGGGCAAATGCGGGAAATCTTCGGGCGGCGCCTTGCGCCCGCGTTCGAATTCCATCGTGTCGGCAACCTTGGCCGTGGCGAGGGCATTGAGTTCCATGATCACGCTCCTGATTGACTTGCCCTATCACAATCCAGCATAAAAACAATCATGAATGATTTTTATATTGGATGTTGAAGATGGAAAACCGGCTCCTGTCGCTGCACCACCTGACCGCGCTCGACGTGACGCCGGTGGAATGGATCGCGATCGCGGGCCGCCTTGGCTGCGGATATGTGACATTGTTCAGTCATGTGCCGGAACAGGCGCGCCATATATATCCGATGGTGAAGGCCGATGATGTCGCTTCCGTGCGCGATGCGTTGGCGCGGGCAAATGTAGCGGTGTGCAACCTGGAGGTGTTTCCGCTCGACCAGGACGGGGATCTGGACCGCTTTGCCGACGGCTTGCGCACCGGTGCGGCGATCGGTGCGACGCGCGCCACGGCGCATTTGCACGCTATTGCGGACGAGGCGCAAGGGATGGCATGCTTTGCCGCCTTTTGCGCCATGGCGGCTGACCATGGCATTGTCGCTGGCCTGGAATTCAACGGATTTTCGGCCGTGCGCGATATCGAATCGGCCGCGCGGATCGTGCGTGGCGCGCAATCCGGCACGCTGGTCCTCGACGTGCTGCATCTGATGCGCAACGATGGCAATGCAGCGGCCGTGGCGCGGCATGCCGACCTGATCACCTATGCGCAACTCTGCGACGGTCCTCTGGACATCGCGCCCGACGCAGCCTGGCATGAAGCGGTGCGGGAACGGGGATTGCCGGGGGCAGGCGCGTTTCCGCTCGGCGCGATCAAGGCTGCTCTTCACCCCGATACCATCATCGAAGCCGAAGTCCCGCAAACCGCAGCGCGCAAGGCGGGCGTCCCGGCGGAAGAGCGCGCGCGCAACGCGATAGCCGGGATATTGCGCCTTTAACCAACGCGGGCTGCCCGAACCGCAGCACCGATTTCCGCATTGGTCGGATTGCGACGCAGCGTCAGCCCGCCATTCACCTGAAGCACTTGTCCGGTCATGAAGCAGGCATCGGACGATAACCAGACCGCCGCCTCTGCTATGTCCTCGCTGGTGCCGACGCGCCCCAGCGGATATTCGCGGGTGAACGTGTCGATGATCGCCTGATTCCGGGCGGCACGTGCGGTCATGGGTGTTGCGGTAAAGCCCGGCGCGATCGAGTTGGCGCGGATGCCGCGCTGACCAAATTCATTGGCGATGCATCGGATGACATGGTCGGTCCCTGCCTTCGTGCCCATATAGGCGGCGTGATCTTCCAGCATGATCGACGCGGTGGCGGATGATATCTGGATCAGCGACCCGCCGTCGCGCATCCCCCGCAACATGGCCTGGTAGAACAGGATCGCGCCGGTGAACTGCAGGGCGGTGATCTTCTCGATGTCGGCCTTGGTCGTATCCAGAAAGGGTTTCAGCAGCCCCCATCCGGTCGCATTCAGCGCGATATCGATGCCGCCCAGTTGCGCCGTCGCAACATCGGCCAAGGCGGCGAGATCGGCTTCATTGGTGATGTCGCACGCAACGGCGATGCCGTCCAATTCCTGGGCCAGTTCCGCAAGCGCCTCTGCGTCGCGTCCTGCCACCACTACCCTTGCGCCTTCGGCCGCAAAGCGCCGCGCGATGACTTGACCCATATTGTCTGGACCCGCTGCGCCGATGACGACCGCGACCTTGCCTGCCAATTGTCCCATAACCCTCTCCTCTTATGCGGCGATGATAGCCCGTTCGCTTTCATCGCCAAATAAAAAAGACATGATAGATTGTTTTTATTTATCCACCTGACTACACTTTCCCCAAGGCGGAGAACCGCCAGCGAAAGAACCGCGCCCGATCCTCGATTGAGAGCGCAATCGCACAGTGGAATGTGAATTTCCGGGAGAGTGATGGTGGCCCAAGAACCGATTTATACGATGGGGGCGATGTTGCGGGCCACGGCCGGGCGCGTGCCCGATGCCGATGCCCTGATATTTCCCGATCGCAAGCTGAGTTACGCCGCGCTCCAGGCGTCGGCACGCGCATGGGCCAAAAGCTTCATCGCCATGGGCGTGCAGCCTGGCCAGAATATCGGCATATTGCTGACCACACGGCCCGATTTCGTCGAGATATTCTATGGCATCGTCATGATTGGCGCGGTCGCGGTGCCGGTCAACGCCCGCTATCAGGCGTCGGAACTGAGCTTCCTGTTGAAGGATGCCGATCTCGTAGCGCTGGTCACAACCGGAAAAGTCGCCGACAATCTCGATTTCGGGCAAAGACTGGTCGCGGCGCTCCCCACCTTGACGCAGGCGCAGGACGCAGCGGCTCTGGCGCTGGACGAAGCGCCGATGCTGCGCACGATCATCTGCCTCGACCCGCCCTGCGCGCCTTATCTGATGAGCGGTAGCCAGGCGCTGGCGCTTGGTGCCGATGTCCCCGAACAAGCGGTCGATGATGCGATCGACGCGGTCGACGCCGATGATGTGGCGATGATTCTCTATACATCGGGCACGACCGCCACGCCCAAGGGCGCGATGATTGCCCACCGGGCGCAGGTCGGCAACAGCCGCAATCTGGGCAAACGCTATCAGGTCACCGGGCGGGACAAAGTGTGGTCGCCGCTCCCCATATTCCACATCGCAGGCATTCTGCCGATGACGATGATCCTCGATCTGGGCGGCGCCTATATGACCGTGCCCTATTTCGACGCGGGCGTAGCGCTCGAAATGCTGGGCCGGGAAAAGGCGACGATCGCCTATCCAAGCTTCGTCACGATCATGCAGGATCTGATAACTCATCCGACATTCGGGGACACCGACCTGTCGAGCCTGCGGATCATGAATTCCAATTTCGCGGTGCAGCCCGCCTGGATCAAGGATGCGGTGACCGCGGCGATGCCGCACACGATCCAAGTCGGCACCTACGGCCTGACCGAAGGCGCCGGGACGGTTTCGACCAGCAGGCTGGACAATAGTTTCGAACAGCGCACCGGCCGATGCGGCGAAGTGCTGGACGAATGGGAAATGCGCATCGTCGATGTCGAAAGCGGGCGGGATTGCGCGCCGGGCGAGCATGGCGAAATCGTGATACGAGGTCCCAACATGCTCAAAGGCTATTACAACGCGCCGGAAAAGACGGCGGAAGTCATCCGCGATGGCTGGTTCCACACCGGCGATATCGGGTCGATGGATGCCGATGGGCAGGTGATGTTCCGCGGCCGGACCAAGGATATGCTGAAGGTCGGCGGCGAAAATGTCGCGGCGGCGGAAATCGAGGCGATGCTGCAAAGCCACCCGGCGGTGAAGCTGGCGCAGGTCGTGGGCATACCCGACGACCGCTATAGCGAAGTGCCCGCCGCCTTCGTCGAACTGGTCGATGGCAGCCAGACGACCACGCAGGAATTGATCGATCATTGCAAGGGCAAGGTGGCGAGTTTCAAGGTGCCGCGCCATGTCCGCATCGTCGATCAATGGCCGATGTCGACGTCCAAGATTCAGAAATTCCGCCTGCAAAAGGCGCTTGTCGCGGAACTGGGTTTGGCATGAAGCTCGATCAGCTGAAATAGCCCCGGCGCACGGCGACCGTCACCGCATGGGTGCGGTCGTCCACGCCCAGCTTCTCGAATATCGATTTGAGGTGCGACTTGACGGTCTCGATCGAGACCGACAATTGCCAGGCGATCTGCTTGTTCGGCTGTCCTTCGGCAACCAGGCGCAGGACATCGACTTCGCGGTTGGTCAACCGATCCTGCGGGTCGTGCAGCGCCAGCTGTTGCGCAACTGCGGGTGAAATGACGCGGCGGTGCGCATGCACGGCGCGCACCGTATCGACCAGTTCCTTGCGCAGGCAGGATTTGAGCAGATAGCCCGCCGCGCCCGCCTGCAGCGCGCGATGCGCCTGCACGTCGCCCGGATAGGTGGTCAGGATGAGGACGGTGGCATCGGCCCGCGCGGCGCGGATCGCCTGCAGCGCCTCTATGCCATCCATCTGGGGCATCTGAATGTCCATCAGCACGACATCGGGGCGAAGATCGCGGAACAGGGCCAATGCTTCGACCCCGTCTTCGGCCTCGCCGACGATGACCATGTCGTCCTGCCTGGCCAGCGTGGCGCAAATCCCTTCGCGCACCATCGGGTGATCATCGACGACCAGCAGACGGATCGGCCTGTCGCGCTCGGATGGGTCGTTCACACCGCTCATGCCTGCCCACCTGCCGCTATCGCTTTCTGCTGCTGCCATATACCATGGCGGCGGGCACTGTCACGGTCACTTCGGTTCCGCCCTCGCGCCGTCTTTCGATGCGAAAATGGCCGCCGATCCGGGCGGCCCGTTCGCGCATGCCCGCTATGCCGAAATGGCCCTGCCGTCCCTCCTTGGCCATATGGGGCGGGATGCCGATGCCATCGTCGGTGATGCGCAAGGTCAGGCCGGTGCTGCGATACTGGATTTCGGCGACCATCGCGGAGGCATGGGCATGGCGCGCCGCGTTGAACAGGACTTCGGCCGCGATGCTGGCGAGTTCGTCCCAGGCCACGGCATCGATCGGCCGGACCGTGCCGGAAGAGCGTATCGTGATCGCGATCGCCGTCCCCGCCAATTGATGCCCGGCAATCTCGCGCAGCGCCGCTTCGGGATCTTCCAGGCCCTCCGTCCGGCGCAGGTCGCTCAGCCGGTCCCGCCCTTCGGCGATCACATCATCGGCGCGGTCCATCGCTTCCTCCAGTGCCCCGCGCGCCGGATGCCCCGCAGGCAGGCCATCGGCCGCGAGTTGAAAGCGCAGCATCAGCGCCTGGATCGATTGCAACAGCGTATCGTGGATATCGCGCGCGACCCGCTCCCGCTCGCGCAGCCGGTCGAGCAGGCGCGAGCGGATTTCGCGCGCCAGAAAGCGCAGCCGGATGCGATAGGCCACCCACAGCAAAGCGAGGCCCAGCGCCATGCAGAGCAGCTTGAAGGTCCAGCTTTGCAGGAAGGTCGGTGGAATAGTGATCGCAAGTGTCTGGCCACGGCGGTTCCAGACGCCATCGGCACTGACCGCGATCACCTGGAACCGGTAGCGACCCGGTCCCAAATTGGTATAGGTCGCCTCGCGCCGTCCGCCCGCCGCCGTCCACCCGCCGCTCTGACCTTCGAGGCGATAAAAGGCCCGGTTGCGGCTGGGCACGGCGAGGCTGTTGACCGCAAAGCCGATCCGAACCGTGTGCGTGCCCGCTGGCAGCGTCAGACTGGCCGGTGGATCGCGCCGGACCAGCGATCCGGCTGTAATGCTGCGGATGCTGACCGGTGGCGACAGCGTACTGCGGACCGCATCGGCCGGATCGACCAGAAGCGGGCCAGCGCGAGTCGCGAAGATAAGGCGGCCATCGCCGGTCGCGGCAACCTGCGGCGTGCGGAAGCTGATCGCCTGGCCGCGCGTCGCATAGCCATCATGGCTGTCGAACAGACGATGGGGAAGGGCGGTCGTGGGCGCCGCAAAGCCCCGTGCCAGATCGCGGACAGCGACCCGGACAATGCCTAGGCGTACCAGGAACCAGGCGGCACCGTCCCTGCCCAGCGCCATGCCGCGCACGCCGACGAGCCAGGGATTGTTCGTCGCCTCGATCCGCTGCACGCGGCCACCGGCAATGCGCGCTATGCCCTTTGCGCCACTGGCATAGACGCCATCCTCGCTTGTCCACAGGGCGGCGAGCGCGCCGATGGCGAGCGGCGGGCCAGGCACGCCGCGGCTGGTGACGGCATCGAGCTTCAGCAGGTCGGCATGGCCTGTATTGACCAGCACCCCGTTGCCATCGGGATCGGCGACGATGTCCAGCGCGCCGCCACCCTGAAGATCAGCGGCGGCCCGCTGCCAGCGTGCCTTCGTGCCGACCCAGATCGTGCCCGCGCCATCGATCCACAGCCGTCCGCGCCGGTCCTGCGCGCAACTGGTCGGGGCTACGGGGTCGGGTGGCAGGGCGAAGCTGGTCGTCAATGAGCCGGTGGCATCATATCGTGTCATCGACCCGCCATGGGCGATCCATATGCCGCCGTCGGAAGCCGGGCAGAGCGTTGCGATGCGACCCAGGCCATCGGCGATGCGCCGCGCGGGGCCGACGGGTGCGAGGGCATAAAGAGTGTGGCTTCCCGCGACGAAGACCGTGCCGTCGCTGGCGCGGGCCAGTTTCAGGCCGTCCTGCACATCGGGCGGGATAGCTGACAGCCGGGCTATGGCGGCGGGTCGATAGCGATCCAGCCCGACATCGGTCGCGACCCAGATGCTCCCTTCGCGATCGGTGAAGGCATCGATCGTGGCATCGGATGAGAGCATGCGGCCGACTTCCAGCCGCTCGACACCCGTGCCCGTCGCCGGATCGAGCCGGAACAGCCCCACACCGCGCGTCGTGCCCCAGATGCCGCCGCGCCGGTCGAAGGCCAGGGTAGGGACGGCGGCGCCCGCGACCGGCGGAAACAGGCGCGGGCGAATGGGCGGCGCGCCTTTGGCATCGCGTATCATGCGGGTGGCATTGCGATCCGAAATCCACAGCGCGCCGTCGGGCGCGCGGGCGAGCATGGTAAAGCCTATGCGGTCGGCCTCTGTCTGGAATCGGGCGGCACCGGGCGACAGCCGGGCGAGCGTGCCATCCGCGCGACTGTTGCCCAGCGTCACCCAAAGGCTGCCATCCGCTGTCGAGGCCATCGCCGCAATCTCGCCCGGCGGCAGGTTCAAGCGCCGATCCATGACCTGCCAATTATCATTACGATACCGAAACAACCTGTCTCCCTGGCCGCCCCAGGACGCCCAAAGGGCACCGTCGGCGGTCTGGGTGAATTTCAGGATGGAGGGCGGGGGAGACGGCATGGACAAGGCGTGCAAGCGACCGGCGCGATAGACGGCTGCGCCAGCATTCTGATTGAAGCCCACCCATAAGCGGCCATCCCGATCGGCAAAGACAGAGGTCGGGATCGCGTTGGCGAAACGCGCCTCGCGCGGGGCCGGTATGGATTCAAAGCTCAACCCATCGAAGCGGAAGACGCCCTCGGCCGACGCGATCCACAGATAGCCGTCGGGCGTCTGGGCGATGCCGACGACATTGCTGGGCGCGCCTTGTTCGGGCGTCCAGCTGCTATGCTTGAATCCCTCGATGCCCGTGGCGGCGAGTGGCGTCGCGACCAGCGCTGCCGCAATCAGCAAGCATGACCTGATATGGCGCAAAGATAGTCCCCCTGGTGCGCTTTGCCGCAACCTATCGAATGGGGTCGGGCGTGGCCATAGCGCGCGCTCCCCCAAATGGGGGAGCCGCCTCTCCCCCTTGCCAGTGTGGGGACAAGCGGTCGTCGGGTGTAATCATTGCCCCTGCCGATCGTCGCCGTGACGATCGCCTTGCAGGAAGCGCCTATTGCTGCCCCCCATTCCTGTCCTCGTCGAAAGGATATTGTCCATGCCTACCGCAACCGCCACACCGGCAACCGCCTTGCTGTCGCCATCCGATCATGCGCTCGTGCTGATCGATTTCCAGTCGCAAATGGCCTTCGCCACCAAGTCGATCGCGCCCGAACTGCTGCGCAACAATGCCGCGCTGGTTGCCAGTTCCGCAGCCGGGTTCAACGTCCCCACCATACTGACCACGGTTGCCGAAAAGAGCTTTTCCGGCCCGATGTTCACCGAGATTACCGATCCCTTTCCGGGCCAGGCGATGCTCGACCGCACGTCGATGAACACATGGGAAGATGCCGCCGTGATCGAAGAGATCAACCGCATTGGGAAAGGCCGGATCGTGCTGGCGGGCCTGTGGACCAGCGTCTGCATCGTCGGCCCGGCCCTGTCCGCGCTGGAGCAAGGATTTGAAGTCTATGTCATCACCGACGCCTGCGGCGACATTTCTGAAGAAGCGCATGAGCGTGCTGTCGCGCGGATGATCCAGGCAGGTGCCCGCCCAATCACGGCGCTGCAATATCTGCTCGAACTCCAGCGCGACTGGGCGCGGGGCGAAACCTATGATCTCACGACCGGCATCGCCCGCAAATGGGGCGGCGGCTACGGCATCGGCATCACCTATGCCAAGACCATGTTCGGCGCGTCCGAAGGCGGTCACTGATACCGGCACCCTGACCGGATCACGCTCGATCCGGTCATGGCTCTAACCCAATTTCTTCCACCGGAGATTTCCCATGAGCAGTTTCATCACCACCACGGACGGCGTCGATATCTTCTACAAGGATTGGGGCAGCAAGGATGCCCAGCCGATCATGTTCCACCATGGCTGGCCGCTCTCGTCGGACGACTGGGACGCGCAAATGCTATTCTTCCTGGCCAAGGGTTATCGCGTCGTCGCGCATGACCGTCGCGGTCATGGACGCTCCGCCCAGGTCGATTTCGGCCATGACATGGCGCATTATGCTGCCGACGCGGCAGCGGTCGCGGATCATCTCGACCTGCGCAACGCCGTCCATATCGGCCATTCGACTGGCGGCGGCGAAGTGGCGGCCTATGTCGCGCGCCATGGCCTGCCCAATGGGCGCGTTGCCAAGGCGGTGCTGGTGAGCGCCGTGCCGCCGATCATGCTGGCGACCGATCGCTATCCCGGCGGCCTGCCGATCGCGACGTTCGATGGGTTCCGCGCTGCGCTGGCCGCCAATCGCACGCAATTTTTCCGCGATGTCGCGGCCGGGCCTTTCTATGGCTTCAATCGCGACGGGGCGACCGTGCTGCCCGCCGTGATCGACAATTGGTGGCGGCAGGGGATGATGGGCAGCGCGCTTGCCCATTATGCGGGCATCAAGGCCTTTTCCGAAACCGACCAGACCGATGACCTCAAGGCGATCACCGTGCCGACCCTCGTCCTGCATGGCGATGATGACCAGATCGTGCCGTATGAAAATGCGGCCGTGCTGCAGGCGCAATTGCTGCCCGACGCGACGCTGAAACTTTACGAAGGCTATCCGCACGGCATGCTCACGGTGAATGCCGACGTGCTGAACGCCGACATCCTCGCCTTCATCAAGGCCTGACGCCAGAACGGGAGAACGACGCCATGAAAGCCTATTGTCTTGCGCTGGGTGCCGGGCTGCTGGTCGGTATCGTCTACAGCCTCTTGGGTGTTCGTTCTCCCGCCCCGCCGCTCATCGCGCTGGTCGGGTTGGCGGGGATATTGGTGGGGGAGCAGCTGATCCCCATCGCCAAGCGCCTCGCCAGCCTACCCGAACTGACCCGCTTCGTCGCCACCGACTGCGCCCATCATGTGCTGGGCAAATTGCCTGCCAATTCAGGGCGCGACGCATGATCACCCGTCGACAGGCGCTGGCCAGTGCCGCCTCGACCGCCCTGATGACCGCCACGGAGAGTTTCGCCATGACCGCCAAAGACATGATCCTGATCAATGCGAAAGTGACGACGCTGGACCGCGAAAATCCGGTGGCGGAAGCGGTCGCTATCCGCGACGGCAAATTCCTGGCCGTGGGCCGCGAACAGGATGTCCGCGCCGCCGCCGGGCCGGACGCCACCGTCATCGACGCGCAGGGCCGTCGCCTGATCCCCGGCCTGATTGACAGCCATATTCACGTCATCCGGGGTGGCCTCAATTATAATATGGAATTGCGCTGGGAAGGCGTGCCGAGCCTGTCCGAAGCCATGGCCATGCTCAAACGGCAGGCTGAAAATACGCCGCCACCGCAATGGGTGCGCGTGGTCGGCGGCTTTACCGAACATCAGTTCGCCGAAAAACGCCTGCCCACCATATCGGAGATCAATGCGGCCGCGCCTGACACGCCCGTTTTCATCCTGCATCTCTATGACCGCGCGCTGCTGAACGCGGCTGCGTTGCGCGCCGTGGGCTATACCAGGGATACGCCCAATCCGCCGGGTGGCGAGATCGTTCGTGATGCGCAGGGCAACCCGACCGGCCTGCTGCTGGCCCAGCCCAATGCCATGATCCTCTATGCGACGCTGGCCAAGGGACCGAAGCTGCCGCCCGACTATCAACTCAACAGCACGAAGCATTTCATGCGTGAGCTGAATTCGCTCGGCGTCACCAGCGTCATCGACGCGGGCGGGGGATCGCAAAACTACCCGGACGATTATGCGATCGTTGAGAAGCTGCATCAGGATGGCGAACTGACGCTGCGCATCGCCTATAATCTCTTCACCCAAAAACCCAAGGAAGAGCTGAAGGATTTCGCGAGCTGGTCGACTCAGATCAAGCCGGGCGATGGCGACGACAGCTATCGCCACAATGGCGCGGGCGAGATGCTGGTCTATTCCGCCGCCGATTTCGAGGATTTCCGTGTCGCCCGCCCCGATATGGCGCCGGAGATGGAGGGCGACCTGGAGCCGGTCATCCGCCTGCTCGCTGAGCGCCGCTGGCCCTGGCGGCTGCATGCGACCTATGACCAGACGATCGGCCGCGCGCTCGATGTGTTCGAAAAGGTGAACAAGGATATTCCGCTCACCGGCCTCAACTGGTTCTTCGACCATGCCGAAACGATCAGCGACCGGAATATCGACCGGGTCGCGGCCTTGGGCGGCGGGATCGCGGTGCAGCATCGCATGGCCTTCCAGGGCGAATATTTCGTCGAACGCTATGGTGCCAAGGCGGCAGAAGCGACGCCGCCGATCGCCAAGATGATGGCGGCGGGCATTCCGGTCGGCGCCGGCACGGACGCGACCCGCGTCGCGAGCTACAACCCCTGGGTATCGCTTAGCTGGCTGGTGACGTCGAAGACGGTCGGGGGCTTGCGGCTCTATCCCGTCCGCAACCGGCTCGACCGCGAAACCGCGCTGCGGCTGTGGACGGAAAGGAACACATGGTTCTCGAACGAGGTCGGCAAGAAGGGGCAGATCAAAGCCGGGCAACTGGCCGATCTCGCCTTGCTGTCGGACGATTATTTCAGCGTGCCGGAAGATGACATCGCCCTGCTGCGATCCGTGCTGACGGTGCTGGGTGGTAGAATCGTCTATGGCGAAGGAGAGTTCGGCCCACTCGCACCGACCGCACCCAAGGCTATGCCCGACTGGTCGCCGGTCGCGACCTTCGGCGGCCATTATCGCCGTGACGACATGGCGGCTAAGCTGGCCTCGGCCTGCGGCTGCGCATCTGGCTGCGCCGTCCATGGCCATGACCATGCCGCTGCCCTTGGCGCGCAAGTGCCCGCCGCTGACGTCCAGAGCTTCTGGGGTGCGGTCGGCTGCGGCTGCTGGGCGGTTTAAGTCATGGCCCCGCGTCCCATCGCCGCCTTGCTGGCCGATCGCCGTTTCGCGACCGGCGCGGCCATTCTGCTGACCCTGCCTTATTGGACCAGCGGCATCGCCAAGCTGATCGACTGGAACGGCGCGCTGGCCGAAGCGGCACATTTCGGGTTGCAGCCCCCGGCCGGGGTGGCGGCGCTGACGATCCTGGTCCAGATCGGCGCATCGCTGCTGATCATCATGGGGCGGCAGGCGTGGCTGGGGGCCGGTGCGCTCGGCCTGTTCACGGCCTTGGCGACGGGAATCGCGCATCCCTTCTGGCAGATGGCTGATCCGGTCGCGCGCTTTCATGAGCGGGTGACTTTCTTGGAGCATATCGGCCTGATCGGCGGGCTGATGATGGCCGCGATCCTACGAGAGCGCGGCCAATGACCGCCACAGACGACAAGCCGCTCGCGTGTCCTGTCTTTCGCGCTTTGTGGATCGCGACGATCGTGTCGAACATCGGCACATGGATGCATGATGTCGGCGCGGGCTGGCTCATGACGTCGCTGTCCAACGACCCGCTGATGGTGGCGCTCGTCCAAGCCGCGACGACCCTGCCCATGTTTCTCTTCGCGCTCCCCGCCGGGGCGCTCGCCGATATCGTGGACCGACGCAAGCTGCTGATCGGCGCGCAACTGTTCGGCCTGGTCGCGACCATCATCCTCGCGATCGCGACCGCGAGCGGGCTCACGACGCCATGGGTGCTGCTGACGCTGACCGCCGCGATTGCTGTTGGGGCGGCGCTGTCGGCCCCGACCTTTCAGGCGATCGTGCCCGAACTGGTGCCTGGCCCCGCCTTGCAACAGGCAGTCGCGCTCAACAGCCTGGGCGTCAACATCGCCCGTGCGATCGGCCCCGCCATGGGCGGCCTCATCATCGCCATCGCCGGGAGCGCCGCTGTTTTCGCGCTCAATGCGGTGTCAGTGCTGGGCGTGATCATCGTCATGCTCCGCTGGCGTCGGGAGGGTGCGACGCGGCATCTGCCTGCCGAACATTTTGTCGGCGCGATGCGGGCCGGCCTGCGCTACGCCCTGCGCGCGCCGGAATTGCAGGTCGTGCTGATCCGTTCGGTCGGCTTCTTCCTGTTCGCGAGCGGCCTATGGGCGCTGTTGCCGATTGTCGCGCGGCGCGACCTCGCGCTGGGACCAGCGGGCTATGGCGGGTTGCTGGCCTTCATGGGGCTGGGCGCGGTCGCTGGTGCGATCCTCATGCCCCGATTGCGCGCGCGCCTGGGGGCCAATCGCACGACGGTAGCGGCATCCGTGCTGCTGGCGGCGGCGATGGCGGGCCTTTCCTGGTCGAGCAATTTCCTGGCGGCGGCGATGGCGGTAGGGGCGGGCGGCTTCGCATGGATCGCGATGATGGCCGCGCTGAACGGCGGGGCGCAGGCCCGCTCGCCGGGCTGGGTGAAGGCGCGCGCGCTGGCCATCTACCTGCTGGTCTTTCAGGGGTCGATGACCGCTGGCGCTATGATGTGGGGTAGCATTGCGGGGCAAATCGGGGTTCCGGCGACCTTGATGCTGGCGGCCGCGGCGCTGGTCCTCGCGTCGCTGCTGCTCGCCTGGCGCTATCCGCTCGACAGCGCGGCCCGGTTCGACCTTTCGCCCTCGCTCCACTGGCCCGCGCCCATGATCGAAGCGGTGATCGAGCAGGATCGCGGCCCCGTGCTGGTGACGATCGAATATCGCATCGACCCGGTCCTGGTGCCCGACTTCTTCGCCGCGATGCAGGACATGCGCCGCATCCGTCGCCGCGATGGCGCGATCCATTGGGGCGTCTATGAGGATGTCGCGCAGCCCGGCCGGGTGGTTGAAACCTTCACCGTCGAAAGCTGGCTCGAACATCTGCGCCAGCATGAGCGGGTGACCAATGCCGACCGGGTGCAGCAGGACGCGGTGCGGGCATTTCAGGTGGATGCCGTGCCGCCTTTGGTCCGCCACCTCGTCGCGCGATGATCCGGGCGCTGCTGCTGGCGGCTTTGCTAGGCCTGCCGTCGGTTGCCGAGGCACAGGTCGCGCAGACCAACCTGCGCTATGACGAGGACTGGACGCCGTTGCGCGGAACCCCCGACCGCCGCGCCGACTGGTGGGCGCCGTTGGACCGGCCGCTGGATGAAGACGGTCGTTTCACGCTGACCTTGGGCGCGGAAGCGCGGGTCCGCTATGAGGGCTTTGCCGACAATCTTTGGGGCGCGCCGCCCGCTCCGGACGATGGCTATCTCTGGTTGCGTGTCATGCCCCTTGCCGACCTGCATGCCGGCCCCGTGCGTGTCTTCGTCCAGGGGATTGGCGGCTATGCCAGAGGCGTGGGCGCGGGAGCAGGACCGGCGGATGAAACCGGCCTGGACCTGCTTCAAGGCTTTGCCGATATCCAGCTACCCATCGGCGATCAAGCGTCGCTGACGCTGCGCGCTGGGCGCGAATTGATTGCGCTTGGATCGGAGCGGCTGGTCGGTTTGCGCTATGGCCCCAACATCCCGCAGCCTTTCGACGGCGTTCGGCTGATGCTGGAGCGGGGCAACAGCCGGATCGAAGCCTTCCAGGGAAAGCCCGTCGCGGTGCAGTCCGGCAATTTTGATGACCGCCGTTCGCCGACCAAACAGCTTGACGGCTTTTATGTCACCACACCCCTGGCGACAGGCGTGAAAGTCGATCTTTACGCCCTCCGTTACAGCGACGCCGCCGCCCGCTATGCCAATATGATCGCGCGCGAACGACGGCAAACCTATGGCGTCAGGCTGTTCGGCACCCATGCGGCACTGGGCTGGAACTGGGAAGCGATGCTCCAGCGCGGTCGGTTCGGCTCGCAGTCCATCAAAGCCTGGTCGATTGCGACCGAAACCAGCTATGCGTTTGCCGAAACCCCGCTAAAACCCCGCCTTCGCCTGCGCGCCAATGCCGCCAGTGGCGACGATGACCCGAGGGACAACCGGCTGGGTACGTTCAACGCGCTGTTTCCCAAGGGCAAATATTTCGGCGAACTGACGCTCATCGGCCCGCGCAATATCCTCAACCTGCATCCCAGCATCGATGTCGATCTGGGTCGTGGGCTCACCGTCGAAATGACGGCAATCGCCTATTGGCGCTTCAGTCGCGGGGACGGCATTTATGATGTCCCCGGCCAATTGATCCGCGCCGCAGGGCAGGGGGCATCCCGGTACATCGGCAATCAGGTCGAACTGTCGGCCAACTGGCAGGCCAGCACGATCCTGTCCGTCTCCGCTTCGGCATCGCTGTTCCGCGCTGGCGACTTCCTGCGCCAGACCGGCCCCGCCCGCCCCATCCGCATGGTGGGAACGGAAATCATGTTCCGCTTCTAAAAGCCGGTCGGAAAAATCCTGTCTTTTTAACAACCTGTCGTTCTTCCCACGGCTGTCTGCAATGCCGTTGGCAGTTGCCCGAAGCGAAATGGCCGACATAAATGTCAGTGGTCTGCCATAAGATTGTTGACAGCTTCGGGCCGTCACAATAAATCGGGTTAACGTTACCATTCTGATTTTCGGCAGGGCGGATGATCTGACTGTTCCAGCCGTTCGGCACGCGAATGCAGGCTTAGGGTGATTTCGCGGGTTCAGTTATAAATATCCAATAAATACAAAGACTGGGAGATGGACATGATACGGAAAACGACGGCACAATATGGGCTGAAATGGCGGCGCGCCTATGTGGCCACCGGCTCTATGATAGCGATAGCATCGAATCTAGCCCTGCCATCCGTGGCGCTGGCGCAGCAGGCTCCGCAGCCCGCCGCCACGCAATCGGAAGCGCCGCAATCGGCACCGGCCGCGCCCGCCCCGACGAACCAGGATATCGTGGTCACCGGATCGCGCATCACGTCAAACGGCTTCAATGCGCCCACGCCCACTACCATGATCGGCACTGAGCAGATTGAGGCAAATGCGCAGCCCAATATCTTCACCACCATCGCCCAATTGCCCTCGCTGCAGGGATCGACCGGCTCCACGGTCAATACGTTCAGCACGTCGAGCGGCCAGCAGGGGCTGTCCTCCTTCTCGCTGCGTGGCCTGGGGCCGATCCGCACCCTGACGCTCTTGGACGGTCAGCGCGTCGTCGGTGCCAATGTCACCGGCGTTCCCGATGTCAGCCTCTTCCCGCAACTGCTCATCAAGCAGGTCGATGTGGTCAATGGCGGCGCTTCGGCCTCCTATGGCTCGGACGCTGTGGGCGGGGTCGTGAATTTCATCACCGACACGCGCTTTGAAGGGTTCAAGGGCAACGTCCAGGGCGGCGTGTCCACCTATGGCGATAATGAGCAATATCTCGTCCAACTGGCGGCGGGCAAAAGCTTTCTCGACGGTCGTCTGCGCGCCGTGGTCAGCGCCGAATATGGCGATGAGGCTGGCGTCGGCGGCGGCGATTTCGGTATCGGGCTGGCCGGTGGCCGCGACTGGTTCAAGCAAACCACGCTGATCAATCGCAACGCGCTCAACGACGGATCGCCCCAATATCTGCTGCTCGATAATGCGCAGCCCTATAATTATACTAAATATGGCCTGATCACTGCGGGGCCGTTGCAGGGCATCGCCTTTGACCAGGCGGGCAATCCGTTCCAGTTCCAATATGGTTCCAACGGCACGCCATCCGGCAACGCATCGGGTGCGGTCAATGGCTGTTATCCCGGCTTCTGCATCGGCGGCGATCTGTCGGGCAATGTCGATGCCGGTCGATCGCTGCAATCGAGCATCAAGCGGCTCAATACCTACGGCCGCCTGGGCTTCGAATTTGCCCCCGACAATGAAATTTACGGGACCGTCAATATTGCGCAGGTGAAAACAAACAACCAGCCGGTGGGGGGTATGAACCGGCCCAACCTGACGATCGAATGCAGCAACCCGTTCGTGCCAGCATCGGTGCAGCAGGCGTGCGCCACGGCGGGCATCACCAATTTCGCCTATGGCACCAGCAATGCGGCGCTGGGCAATACGCAGGTCTATACCGACCGCCGTCAATATCGCTTCGTCGCTGGCGCGAAGGGCCGCGTGC
The DNA here is from genome assembly GCF_032227065.1 of Sphingobium sp. SA2. Classification (NCBI taxonomy): domain Bacteria; kingdom Pseudomonadati; phylum Pseudomonadota; class Alphaproteobacteria; order Sphingomonadales; family Sphingobiaceae; genus Sphingobium; species Sphingobium sp. SA2. The sequence continues at coordinate 948,285 of NZ_JAPMXX010000001.1, read as the reverse complement.
CGGTCGCCGGATCGGACTGGACCTATGATGCCTATTATCAGCATGGCACCAATTATACCGACGTCGATGTCACCAACATCATGCTGTCCCGCCGCTTCAACCAGGCGATTCAGGCGGTGACGTTGAATGGCGCGATCGTCTGTGCCGATCCGGTTGCCAGAGCCAATGGCTGCGTGCCCCTCAACATCCTGGGCGGCGCACCGCCATCCGCGGCTGCCCTGTCCTACATCATGCCCGAAAACGGTCCCTATCAGCGGACTCGCCAGACGCAGGATGTGGTCAGTCTCAATTTCTCCGGCTCGCCCTTCGACCTTTGGGCAGGACCGCTGTCGGTCGCGTTCGGCGCGGAATATCGCCATGAATATTATAAGGTCACGGCCGACCCCTATGGTGCGGGCGTGTCGGACCTGTCGCCCAACAATAGCGAATATCCTGCCGATCCCGCGCTGTTGACCGATGGCAACAATTGGTATGCGGGCAATTACAAGAATGGCCAGGGTGCCTACAGCGTCAAGGAAGCCTTTGTCGAAGTCGACCTTCCGCTGTTCGACAGCAGCTCCGTCGGCCGCGCCAACATCAATGCCGCGGCCCGCGTAACGGACTATAGCACGTCGGGAACGGTGTGGGCCTGGAAGGTCGGCGGCACCTGGGATCTGCCGATTGAGGGGCTGCGTCTGCGCGGTGTCGCCTCGCGCGATGTGCGCGCGCCCAACCTGTCGGAACTGTTTGCGGCGCCCGTCACCACCACCTTGCCCAATTTCTTCGACCCCTTCCGCAACGTCAACGTGCTGGCCATCCAGAACCAGATCGGCAATACCGACCTGACCCCGGAAATCGCGCGCAACACCACTTTCGGCGTGGCGCTGGCCAATGCCCCCTGGCTGCCCGGCGTCAGCCTGTCGGTGGATTATTACAAGATCAACCTGACCGACGTGATTTCCAGCCTGGGCGCTGGCGACATCGTCAATCTCTGCTTCCGCGAAATCCTGCCCGACGCCTGCAATGCGTTCAATCTGAACAACCAGAACGGGCCGAACTTCATCAATGTCCAGGCCTTCAACCTGGCGTCGATCAAGACCGAGGGCATCGATATCGAAGCCAGCTATGTGTGGCAGCGGCCACTGGGGCTGGACGGCACATTGACGCTGCGCGCATTGGCGACCCATATCCGCAAGTTCGTGACCGACAATGGTCTGTTCGGTTCGGTTCCCCTGGACTCGGCGGGCGCGAACCTGGGCAATACGCCCGACTGGAAATGGCTGGCGATCCAGACCTACGCCACCGACACCTTCTCCCTCTATGTTCAGGAACGCTGGTTTTCCGACGGCGTGTTGGGCAAACAATATGTCGAATGTCAGCCCGGCAGCTGCCCGGCCTCGACCAACAACAATCCGACGATCGACAATAATTTCATGCCCGGCGCCTTCTACATGGACATAGGCGGCACCTATAATCTGACGCCTGCGATCACCGCCTATGCCAAGGTCGACAATCTGTTCGATCGTGACCCGGCACGCTCGCCCTATTTCGCCAATCCCGCACTCTATGATGTCGTAGGCCGCATGTATCGTGCCGGTGTGCGCTTCAAATTCTGACCTTTACCGATACGGTCGGCGGTGCGACCTCCCCCTGCACCCGCCGATCGAAACGGCCGCCATCGTCTATCCCGCGATGGCGGCCGTCGATTGCCGCTCGATAAGCTGATGGCCCAGCAGGCATTTGGGATGGCGCACCTTGCGCGAGGTGCTGATTTCCTGGGTCAAAAGGCGCAACGCTTCGGCCGCCAGTTCGCGCACGGGCTGGCGGATCGTCGTGAGTGGCGGCCACAGCGTCACCGCGGCGGTGGTATCGTCAAAGCCGACCACGGTCAGGTCTTCGGGCACGGACAGGTGGCGGCGATGGGCGACGGAGACGACCGCAGCGGCCATGTCGTCATTGCTCGCGAAAATGGCGGTCGGCGGATGGTCGATATCCAGCAACTGCTCGCCCGCCAGCAAGCCGGACGTATAGGAGAAGTCTCCCTGGACCAATATCGTCTCAATACCCCCGGCTTCATGCACGGCGGCGTCGAATCCTGCCAGCCGGTCTTCGCTGGCGGACTGGCCAGGATTACCGATGATGAAGCCGATGCGACGATGGCCAAGGCCGATCAGATGTTTGGTCATGTCATAAGCCGCCGCGCGATCGTCGATCCGCACGCAGATCGCATCGCGGGCATAGCCACCCACCACTGCCATCGGCAATTGCGCCAGATGGATGGGGTCGCGCACTACGCGCGATTCCCCCAGCGGCGGCGCGATGATGATGCCGCCCACGCCCGATCCGATCAGGCGGTGGATCGCTTCGGGCGGCGGCGGGCGACCATCCTGCCCGCCCAGCAGCGTCAATTGCGCCCCCATGACCGACGCTTCCTCGAACACGCCGATCAGGAAATCATGCATGAAAGCGGCGCTCGGATTGGAATAGATCACGCCGATCCGCACCTCGCGCGACGTCACCAGCGCACGGGCCGCGACATTGGGCGTATAGTTCAGTTCCGCAATCGCGGCATTGACCGCCAGACGGGTTTCGGCGCGCACCTTGCCATTGCCGTTGATAACGCGCGACACGGTCATCGCGGACACGCCCGCACGCTTGGCGACATCGACCACGGTCGCGCTGCGCTGCTGAGGATGGGGAGGCTTCAAGATCATCCTTTCGAACCAATCGCACCATTTCTAGCGAGATGGCAGGCCCGTCAAGACAAAGACGATGGCCTCCATCGGGGCGGATGCGCACCCTCCTGCACATTAGCGCTTGCCGCGTCCGGCTGCCTTCGCCTACATCGCTATGATAACGTTAACGCAGGACATGTCTGTTGACCTATTTCCGGCATATCCGTTGGACCATCATCGGTCTGTTCGCGATCGCGATGACCATCAATTATCTGACGCGCAGCGTCCTGGGGGTGGCCGCCCCTACGATCATGGGTGAACAGGGCATCACGTCCGAACAATATTCCTGGATCACCGGGGCATTCCAGATCGGCATCATGTTTCAGCCGGTCGCAGGCTATGTCCTCGACATTGCGGGCCTGCGCTACGGTTTCACCTTCTTCGTGCTGATCTGGTCGCTCATCACCATGGCGCATGGGCTGGTGCAGGGCTGGCTCGGCTTTCTCGCGCTCCGCGGCGCGCTCGGCCTGGTCGAAGGCGGCGCGCAGCCTGCGGGCATGAAGGTCGTGTCCCAATGGTTCCCCGCCCGCGAGCGCGGGACCGCAGGGGGATTGTACCAGATCGGCGCATCACTGGGTGCCGTCGCCGCGCCGCCGCTGGTGGCCTGGGCGGTGCTCACCCATAGCTGGCGCGCGGCCTTCTTCGTCGCAGGCGGCCTCGGCCTCGTCTGGCTCATCCTGTGGCTATTCTGGTATCAGACGCCCGCACGGCACCGGGCTATCACCGCGGAAGAACGCACAAAGATCCTCGATGGCCAGGAAGCGGAGTTGCAGCAGAAGCGCAAGCGCCCGGACCTGCGCACGATGCTGCGCCGTCGCGATATGTGGGGCATCGCGCTCCCGCGCTTTCTCGCCGATCCGGTATGGGGGATGCTCTCGCTCTGGATGCCGCTCTATCTGGTGCAAGTGCGCAATTTCGATATTCAGCAGATTGCGATCTTCGCCTGGCTACCCTTCCTTGCCGCCGACCTTGGCTGTCTTGCGGGGCCAGCCCTGGTCGCCTGGCTCCAGCGGCGCGGCGTCCATCTGATCGACGCGCGGCGCGGCGCCTTCACCATCGGCGCGGTGCTGATGTGTTCGATGATGTTCGTCGGCATCGTGCAAAGCCCGGTTGCGGCCATCGCCCTGCTCTGTGTCGCGGGCTTTGCCCATCAAACCCTGTCGGTCACCGTCATCACCATGTCGGCCGACCTGTTCCCGCAGGATGAGGTGGCGACGGCCACCGGCATAGCGGGCACGGCGGCCAATCTCGGCGTGCTGATCTTCACCCTGCTGCTGGGCAGTTGGGTCGACCAGGTCGGCTATGGCCCCTTCTTCATTCTCCTTGGGCTGCTGGACCTTGTCGGCGCCGCCATACTTTGGACCTTGGTGCGAAAACCGGTATGATCTCGATTACCAATCCTATCCTGCGGGGCTTCAATCCCGATCCCTCGATCGTGCGGGTCGGCGACGACTATTATGTCGCCACTTCGACCTTCGAATGGTATCCGGGCGTGCAGATCCACCATTCCCGCGACCTCGCCAATTGGCAGCTTGTCGCCCGGCCGCTACGTCGCCCGGCCCAGCTCGACATGCGGGGCAATCCCGATTCCTGCGGGGTGTGGGCGCCGGACCTGAGCTATGCCGATGGCCGGTTTCACCTGACCTATACCGACGTCAAACGCTATGGCCGCACCACCCGGTCCGACCGGACGGACGTATCGCTGCGGGACTTCCATAATTATTGGGTGTGGTGCGACCGTATCGATGGCGAATGGTCCGATCCCGTCCATGTGAACAGCAGCGGCTTCGATCCCGCGCTCTTCCACGACGATGATGGCCGTAGTTGGCTGCTCAACATGCTGTGGGATCATCGCCCCGGCCACAAACGCTTCGCCGGGATCGTCATCCAGCAAATGTGCCTCAAAACCGGCCGCCTTCTGGGTGAGCGGCATAATATCTTCGCTGGCAGCCCGCTGGGCTTTACCGAAGGGCCGCATCTCTACAAGCGCGACGGCTATTATCATATCTTGGTGGCCGAGGGCGGGACGGAGCGCAATCATGCCGTGGTGATGGCGCGGTCGCGGTCGCTCTTTGGCCCCTATGAACTGCATCCCGATGGGCCAGTGCTGACGGCGCGCGATCAGCCCGATGGGCCGCTTGCTCGCGCTGGCCATGGCGACCTGGTGGAAACGGCGAACGGCGATCCCTGGCTCGTCTATCTCTGCGGCCGCCCGCTGCCCGCGTCCGATCGCTGCATATTGGGCCGGGAAACCGCGATACAGCCTATGCGCTGGGGCGAGGATGGCTGGCTGCGCACGATCGACGGAACGGGCCGCCCGATGGCGTCGGTCGGAAACGTGAGCGTCGCGCGCACCCTGACCGATGATCGCGCGGATTTCGACGATCCGACTTTGCCCCCCCCCTTTCAATGGCTGCGCACGCCCTATCCCGACCAGATTTTCTCGCTGACGGATCGGCCGGGCCATCTGCGCCTGTTCGGGCGCGAGTCCGTGGGCAGCCATTTCACCCAGGCGCTGGTGGCGCGACGCCAGTGCGAATGGCGCTTCAGCGCGGAAACGTTGGTCGATTTCCATCCCGCCAATTTCCAGCAGTCGGCCGGTCTGATCCATTATTATAACAGCACGAAATTCCATTATCTGCACATCACCGCCGACGATGTGGGGCAACCGGTGATCCAGATATTGTCGGTCGTGCCTGACGAGGCTCGTCCCAGTGTCACTTCACCCGCCATCCCGATCGCGCGCGGCCCGGTCTGCCTTCGGCTGGACGTGGATCATGAAACAATGCGCTTCTCCTATCGCATGGCCGATGACGAAGCTTGGCACGAGGTTCCCGGCGATCGCGACGCGAGCATTCTGTCCGACGAAGCGACCTTGCCCTATTTGCCCAACTTCACCGGCACCTTCGTCGGCATGGCCTGTCAGGACATGGCGGGCACAGGAGCCGTCGCCGACTTCGACTATTTCCATTATGTCGAGCGAGACGGCTGACGCGAAACCGAATAGGGGCGCGCTACCGACAGGCAGCGCGCCCCTTTTGCGTCAGAAGCGGATCGGCGTGTCCGTTGCGGCGGCGGGCAGCGCGCCTGTCGTCGCCACCCCCTCCGCATCGACCGACAGCGTAAAGCCATAGCGGTGCGGCGTCACCGGAATGCGATATGGCTCCAACGGTCGGCCAAGCGCGCTCCAGCTATCAGTGCCACCGACCCCGCTTTGCACCTTGTCGATCAACAGCGTGACGTCGCCATGCGGCTTGATATCGCTGCTGCGCCAGGTGCCGGGCGGACGTCGCGCTAGGTCGTCATAGGGAAAGGCCAGCACATTGGCGGACAGTGGCTCCATGCCCTTCACGGTCAGGGACGGCATGGTGGCGCCGCTAACCTTCATCCAGCGCACGCCCACCTTGTTCCCGGTTTCCTGGGGTCGCATATAATCATGGTGCTGATCGGCGATTGCGCCGGTCCAGCGGCCCAGCGCCGCGCCGGTCTGGCGGTCGGCATAGCTTTCATGCGGCCCCTTGCCATACCATTCGACGCTCTTGAACGCAGAAGGCATGCTATAGGCGAGGCCGATGCGCAGCGGATCGGGCAGATCCTTCTGCAACGGCGTGAATTGTGCCTCCACCGCCACCTTACCATCGCCGCGCAGGACATAGCGGTTCTCGAACCGCGCCACGCCATCGCCGACATTGAACCGGACGCTGACGGCGACGGCGCGTTTGTCCGCCTGGTCCACCGTCACCGCTTCGACGACGCGCTTCTCCGACGCCGTCTGCCACATCGCATGGGTGCGCGCGACGCCGGTGCCTATGTCATTGTCGATGAGCGCGCGATAGAAATGCGGCGCGCCGCCAGACAAGATGGCGCGGCCGTCCTTGCGATAGCCGATCAGCCCGGTCGCGCGGTCGATCCTCAGCTCAGACCCCGCCGCCGCCAGGACAATACTGGCCTGGTCATCGGTGATGCTGACCGGCCCGCCACCATCTGGCGCTTGCGCCATCACGGCGCCCGGCACGACGAACTGGTCCCAGGCGACCAAATGCCCCGCCGGGACCAGCGGCACCGCGCCGCCACGCGCGCGCGCGGTCAACGTCACGACATATTCGCCACCAGCCTTGCGGGTCTGTGGCAAGGCAGCGGTAATCGTGGCCTCCGATCGCGCGGCGACAGCGGGGGAGGGGATAGCCCCACGCGCCACCTCGATCCCGTCTTCCAGCAATATCCAGCCCAGATCGAAATCGGCCAGGTTGCGGAAATCATGGCGATTGATCACTGTGAACCGTCCGCTGCCCAGGTCATCAGCACGGAAGGCGATCGGCTGATAGACTTTATGCAGTTCGAACAGATGCGGATTGGGCGTGCGGTCGGGCTGGATCAGCCCATCGCCAAATTCGATGTCGCCCCCCGGATTGGGACCATAAATCCCGCCCGTGCCCCAAAACGGCTCGCCCTTCTCGTCGCGCGCATGCATCGACTGATCCACCCAGTCCCACACGAAGCCGCCCTGCAATTTGCGATGGGCGTAGATGGCCTCCCAATAGTCAGCCATATTACCCCCGCTATTGCCCTGCATATGCGCATATTCGCACTGGATCAGCGGCTGGGTGAAACGCGGGTCACGGGCATAGGCGATCGTCTGGTCGACGCTATAATACATCGGCGCAAAGATATCGGCATAGGCATTGGGCTTCGGTTCGCTCAGCGTGCCCCAGCCCAGATAGTTGATCAGCCGCGTCGGGTCGCGTCGCCGCGCTTCCGCCGCCGCCTTTTCGAACGCCGGGCCGATCCCCGCCTCATTGCCCAGCGACCAGAAGATGATCGACGGATGATTCTTGTCCCGCTCGATCATATTGACCACGCGTGAGACATGGGCAGCGTCCCAAGCCGGATCATAGCCAATCTGATAAAGTTTGCGCTCGGCTTCGCCCTTCCAGCCCATTTCCATATAGGCGTGGGATTCGATATTCGCCTCGTCCATGACATAGAGGCCATATTCATCGGCCAGATCATACCAGCGCGGGTCGTTGGGATAATGCGACGTGCGTACCGCGTTGACATTGTTGCGCTTCATCATCTCCATGTCGCGCCGCATCGACGCCATCGAAATGACGTGGAACGTGTCCGGGTCATGCTCGTGCCGGTTGACGCCGCGGATCATGATCGGACGGCCATTGACCATCAATTGCCCATCGCGGATCGCGACATCGCGAAAACCGATGCGCTGGGCGGTCGCCTGCACCACCGCACCCTTGTCGTCCAGCAGCTCCAGCAGCAGCGTGTAGAGGTTGGGCGTTTCCGCCGACCAGGCGCGCACCCCCGGCAGCCGGTCGGCAACGCGCACCGTCTGTTCAGCCGTGCCCGACACGACCGCGACCGTTCGGCGCGACAAGGTCTGCTCGCCATCCATCACCGTTGCGCGCATGGTCATCGGCCCGCTGCCGGGCAGCACCTTCGCCACCACCTCCAGCGTCCCGTCGCGCCAATCCTGCGTCAGCCCCGCCCGCACCGCGAAATCGCGGATGCGCGTCTTCGGCGCCGCCATCAGGAAGACTTCGCGCTCGATACCCGATACGCGCCAGAAATCCTGATCCTCCAGATAGGAACCGTCCGACCAGCGATAGATGCGGATCGCGATGCTGTTCTTGCCGGGGCGCAGGAAGCGCGAGACGTTGAACTCGGACGGCAGCTTGCTGTCCTCGCTATAGCCGACCTGCTGTCCGTTGACCCAGACATAATAGGCCGAACCCGCAGCGCCGATGTGCAATATCACATCCTCGCCCGCCCAGTCCGGCGGCACATCGACATCGCGGCGATACGACCCCACCGGATTGCGATCATGCGGGATCAGCGGCCGGTTCGCGGGGAAGGGGTAGGTGATATTATTGTATCGCGCCTGGTCATAACCTTCCGCCTGCCAGTCCGCCGGCACGCTTATGCTCTTCCATCCCGACGCATCGAAATCATCGCGGAAGAAATCCGCCGGTGCCCCATCGACATTGGGCGAAAAATGAAACTGCCACTGGCCATTGAGCGACAGGAAGCGCCGCGACGCCGTGCGATCTCCCGCCAGCGCGCGCGCGCTGTCTTCGAACGGAAAGCCGGTGGCGCGCGCAGGCTCCTTGCCGCGTTCGAAAACCGCCGGATTTTCCCAGTCGGGACGGCTATTGTCGATTTGCGGGGTCAGCGGAACGGCGGGCCGACTCTGCGCGCCAACCGGCGCTGCCATCAATAGGGGAGTGAGACCCGTCAACCAGGTTGCAGCTTTTCTCTTCATCGGCTCCCTCCATCATATGGCATCTGTTCCGATGCGTGGTAACGCTCACATAGCAGGCGCATAGCCCGCTTGCCAGCATCGCTTGCCTATGTCTGTGTGCCCAAGACCGGCATATCGCGATAGGGCAAAAGAGACTTGCGAATGATAGTGGTTCGCATTAGTGGCGGCCCGACAGGGTGATCCTACGCCCGCTATTTGCATAAAAGGGATTTTATGAAGGCCGCAAAGCTCGCGCTGTGCCTCTGCACCGCCATGACCGTCACGCCATCCTTCGCGCAGGCACCCGACGCTGCGGAGGGCGCGGACCAGTCCAGCATCGTCGTCACTGCGGTCGCTGGCCAGTCGAGCGGCGCGGGCACGAAAACCGACGTGCCCCTCATCGAAACGCCCCAGCCGATCAGCATCATCAACGCCGAAACCTATCAGGCGCAGGGCGCGATCTCGATCGCCGATACGCTGCGCTATGTGTCGGGCGTGGTCGCCAACCCCTATGGCGCGGACGGGCGCGAGGACGGGGCCTTCATTCGCGGCATTTCCCCGCTCCAGTTCCGCGATGGCATGCGCGACCTGTTCAGCTATTTCGCCAATATCCGGTCCGACCCCTATAATTTCTCGCAAGTCGAGGTCGTGCGCGGCCCGGCCTCCGTGTTGTTCGGGTCAGGCTCGATCGGCGGCCTCATCAACACCGTGTCGAAGCGGCCCGATTATGAAACGCATGGCGAAATGTCGGTCCGCTATGGCTCGTTCGACCGCAAGGAAATATTGGGCGACATCACCGGATCACTCACCGACGGAATCGCTGCGCGGCTGGTCGCGCGGGTCCGCGATGCCGATACGCAGGTCGATCATGTCTCCGACGACCGCGTGATGCTCGCCCCTTCGCTGCGCTTCAAACTGGGGGAACAGACCGAACTGACGCTGCTGGGCCTGTATCAGGAAGATGATGGCGGCTCGATCTCGCAATTCCTGCCGATCGTCGGCACGCTCGCGCCCAATCCCAATGGCCAGTTGCCGAACAACACCTTCATCGGCAAGCCCGGCTGGGACCGCTATGACGGCCGCACCCTGCAGGGCACGGCCCTGCTGGAACATCGTTTCAACGAGCATGTCCAGTTGAACCTCAAGGCGCGGGTGATCGACTCGGATCTCACCTATTTCACCCATTATCCCAACAGCTACAGCAATCCCGCCAATCCCTATCTCGACTCCGCGCAGCGCGTGATCGGCCTCTATGCCGATGGCAGCTATGCCAGCACCGATGTCTTTTCGACCGACAATAATGTGCGGATCGACTTCAACACCGGCGATGCGATCGAACATATCCTGCTGGCGGGCGTCGATTATAGCTGGAACCGGGTGCGCAAATTGGGCGGGGCCGCGTTTGAAACGATCGATATTTACGACATCGATTATGCCTCCCTGTCCGACTATGGCGGCGGTATCCCGCAGCCGGGCGATGCGGGCTATCTCTACGGCACCAACAGCAATGTGACCCAGGCGCAGCTCGGCTTCTATGTGCAGGATCAGATCCGCTTGTGGGATCGCATCTCGATCGTGCTGGGCGGACGGCGCGACCATGTCGAAACCAAAAGCCTCGATCCCACGACCAACAGCCGCACCAAGGAAACCGCGAACGCCACCTCCTTCCGCGCGGGCATCATCGCCGAAGTCGTGACCGGCTTCTCGCCCTTTTTCAGCTATACCGAATCCTTCAACCCCATTTCCGGCAGCGCCAATGACGGCACGCTGTGGAAGCCCGAACGCGGCCGCCAATATGAGGTCGGCGTAAAGCTCCACCCCGACGACCGCACCCTGCTGACCGCGACCGCCTATCATATCCGGCAGAGCAATCGGGTCATCAACCTGTCCCCAACCGTCTCGGTGCAGGCAGGCAAGGCGACATCGAAGGGCTTTGAGATCGAAGGCCGCCGCTCGCTGCCTGGCGATTATGAGATCATCGCCAATTTCAGCTACAACAAAGCCTATCTGAACGAAAATGCGGATCAGCAGCAACTCGACAATGTGCCCAAATATGGCGCATCTGCCTGGGCCACCAAGACGTTCCGCATGGATGATGACAAGTCGCTGCGGCTCGGCACCGGCGTCCGCTATGTCGGCGAAAACTGGTCGGGCGGTGTCGTGCGCACCCCGTCCTACACGCTGGTCGATGCCCTAGCCGAAGTGAACTGGCGGCAATGGCGCATGTCGATCAATGCGACCAACCTGTTCAACAAGAAACATTATGCCGCCTGCCTGTCGCGCGGCGACTGCTTCATCGGGGCGGATCGCAATGTCTTCGGCACGCTGACCTACGCCTTCTGATGGCCTGGGTCTGGGCAGGATCAGCGATGACGGTGGCCGCAGTGCTGTTGCTCCGTCACGCCTGGCGGTTGCAAGGGCGTTCCGTGCCGCTGCTGGGTGCTGCCTGGGCGCTGCTGCTCTTGGGCCTGATCGCCGCAGGGGCGGGCCATGGCGCGTGGGGCGTGTCGGTGGCGTGCCTGTCGTTGATGCTCTGCGCCTTCGCCTGCCTAGCCGTCGCGGGCTGGACCGCGCCGCGTGACAAGGCACGCCCGCCCCAACGGCGCGCGCATATGCTGCCTGACGCGGGCGAGCCATCCTATATCGGCCGCCGCCTGCTGACCTTCCTGATCACGGTGCCGCTCGCCCTCGTCACATCGCTCGCCCTAGCGCTGGCCATGCGCGTCTGGGTGTCCGCCAGCGGGGCAGTGGAGGCCAATGCCAATGTCGTCACCCTCTTCCTGACGCCTCTGCTATGGTCGATCCTGGTCGTCCTGCTGATGCTGGCAAAGCGGCGGCGCACGCAATGGCTGATGCTGGGCGCGCCGCTTCTGGTCGGCGGCCTGTCCATCCTGTGGGGAATGATGTAATGAGCAATGGCGAAGGCGTGCGCGCCAAAGGTTTCGACAAGGCGACCGTTCGCGACGTGCTCTCGGCCCATGCCGCCATCGGCCTGCTGGCGGGTGCCTTCCTCTATCTCGTCTGCCTGACTGGCACGATCGTCGTCTTCTTCGCCGAATGGCAACGGATCGAGCAGCCCGCCGCCCCCGAAATGCGCGAAATCGCGCCCCAATCGGTGCAACGCGCGGTGGAAACCGTGCTGGCGAGCGAGAAGGGCAAGCCGCTCACCACGCATCTCTACGTCCATCTGCCGACGCAAGACCTGCCGCGCACCACCATCACCACCGATCATCAGGCGGTGCATGTCGCCTCCGATGGTAGCATCGCCATGCCGGAGGAAAATGCCTGGTCCGACTATCTCCTCTCGCTCCATTATACGCTGCATCTGCCCTCGACGCTGGGCATGATCCTCGTCGGCCTCCTGGGCGTCATGATCGTGGCGCTGGCGATCTCCGGCGTGATCGCCCATCCGCGCATCTTCCGCGATGCCTTCCGCCTGCGCGCGCGCAGTAGCGGCGGTGTGGGGCTTGCCGACTGGCACAATCGGCTCGGCGTATGGACGCTGCCCTTCACCATCATGATCGCGCTGACCGGCGCGATGATCGGCCTCGCGGTCGTCACTGGCTATGGCCTGGCGGGCAGTTTCTACAAGGGCGATCTGGCAGCCGTCTACGCCCCCATCTTCGGCGGCGAAGGTGCAGCGGACAGGGCATCCGCGCCCGTCCCGGATATGGCGGCCCCCATGCGCTATATGCAGGCGCATCATCCCGATGTGCATCCAAGCTACCTGATCCTGCATGATCCGCTGACCGCCGGACAGCATGTCCAGGTCGTCGGCCTTCATCCCAACCGGCTCATTTTCGGCGAATATTATATGTTCGACGCCAAGGGTGGCTATCATGGCACGGCGGGCCTGTCCGACGGCGCGCTGGGGCAACAGGCGGCGGCATCGGCCTATAATCTCCACTTCGGCAATTATGGCGGCCTGCCGGTCAAGATCGCTTATGCCCTGTTCGGCCTTGCGCTATGCGCTATGACCGCGACCGGCACCTCGATCTGGCTCGGCAAGCGGCGACGGCGCGGCCTCGACCATCCCCGCCTGACCCGCGCCTGGGACGCCATCGTCTGGGGCAGCCCGGCCGCGCTGATGCTGACCTTCGTCCTGCGCCAAGGGATCGGCAATGACGCGCCGCTGGTCGCGGCCTTCTGGGGCCTGCTCGTCGCAATTTTGGTCGTCAGCCTGGTTGTGACCGATGGCCACCGCTTTCGGCGCGGGCTTCAGATGCTCCTTGTTGCCGCCACCCTCGCAGGCTGCGTAGGATTCATCCTAGCGCTGTGAAATCCCTGCGCCACAGCGGCGCAGCCAGGCTCTCGCGCAGCACCTGCAGGAACGCATTGGTCCGCCCGCTGCGCCCCTGCCGGGCGCGGAGCAGCGCCACCACATCGGCGGCGGGCGGCGACCAGCGCGGCAATATCGCCTGCAACCGCCCCGCCGCCAGATCCTGCGCGACATCCCACTCGCTCCGCAAGATGATGCCCAGCCCCGCCAGCGCCCAGTCGCGGATGATCTCGCCATCATTGCTCGCCATGACCGGCTTGATCCGCACCGTCACCTTGCCCTGCTTGGCATGGGCAAAGCGCCAGAGCGTGACATCCTCGTCATTCTCGCGCAGCGCGAGGCAGTGATGCGCCGTCAAATCCTGCGGGGTCTGGATCGGGGGATGCCGGGCAAGATAGTCGGGGGCGGCGCACAGGATGCGGCTGTTGGGGGCAAGCGTCGTGACCAGGCGGTCGCTTTCGGGCAACGCCCCGATATGCACGACGATATCCCAATTGTCGGCCATTTGTCGGATCGGGCTGTCGGACAGCGCCAGCGTCACCGATATCGCCGGATGGCTTTTGGCAAAGTCGCAGACCACCGGCGCGACATGCCGCCTGCCAAAACCATAGGGGGCCGCTACGCGCAGATGGCCGCTGACCTGCCGGGTGCGGCTTGCCACCCGTTCCGACAATTGTTCGATCGCGCTGATGATGTCCGCCCCGTCCGACGCGATCAACTCCCCTTCGTCGGTCAGGCGCAGACCGCGAGATGTCCGGTCGATCAGCTTCACCCCCACCCGCTCCTCCAGCGCCCGCAAGCGTTGCGTGACCGCAGGCGGCGTGACATTCAACCTGCGCGCCGCCTCGGCCAGCGACGGCGCGCTGGCGATCATATGGAAAAAGCGGAGGTCATCCGTCGAAAGCATTAAGTTTCATCTTAGCCATAAATACAGAATATGTTAATTGCGGACTTCAGAAATCGGCATATTCTGCGACCCATGGCATGTCAAAACCAATGTACGGGTCGCTGTCCGTTTCATCGAAGAAAGCCGCGTTTATGACCACCCCATCCTGCGATCGGCTCTATATCGACGGAGCCTGGGTCGACCCGGCAAAACCGCTCCCGGCCATCCCGGTGATCAGCCCGGTGACCGAGCGACAGATCGGGGCGGTCGTCCAGGGCAGCGCGGCGGATGTCGACGCCGCCGTCCTGGCTGCCCGCCGCGCCTTCCCTGCCTTCTCCCAGACCGCCCCCGCCGAACGGATCGCTTTGCTCCGCCGGATATTGACGCTGATGGAAGAGCGGTTCGAACTCTTGGCGCAGGCGATCTGTCTGGAAATGGGTTCGGCGATCGGCTTCGCCCGCGCGTCGCAGGTGCCGTTCGGCATCGCCCATGTCCGCGCCGCGATCGACGTGCTGGAAGATTATGCCTTCCTCCGGCAGCAGGGCAGCACCGCGATCCTGCGCGAAGCCATCGGCGTCTGCGGCCTCATCACGCCCTGGAACTGGCCGCTCTACCAGGTCACGGCCAAGGTCGCGCCCGCCATCGCCGCTGGCTGCGCGGTCATCCTGAAACCGAGCGAACTATCACCCTTCAGCGCGCATCTCTTCGCGCAGATCATGCACGACGCTGGGACACCGGCGGGCATCTTCAACCTCGTCAGTGGCACCGGCACAGAGGTCGGCGCAACGCTCGCCGCGCATCCGGGCATCGACATGATCTCGATCACCGGCTCCACCCGCGCGGGCGTACTGGTAGCGCAGGCCGCCGCCCCGACGGTCAAGCGGGTGACGCAGGAACTGGGCGGCAAGTCGCCCAACATCCTGCTGGACGATGCCGATTTCGAACGGGTCGTACCCTTGGGTGTGGCCTCGGCCTTCCGCAATGTCGGCCAATCCTGCAGCGCCCCCACGCGGATGCTGGTGCCAGCCGAAAGGCTGGCGCAGATCGAAGCGCTCGCCGCAACCGCCGCCGCCGCGTTGGTCGTCGGCGATCCCGCTCTGGACGGCACGGACCTTGGCCCGGTCGCCAATCGCAGCCAGTTCGACAAGGTGCAGGCCATGATCCGCATCGGCATGGCCGAAGGGGCGCGGCTGGTGTGCGGCGGTCCGGGGCGGCCCGATGGCCAGGACACAGGCTTTTTCGTCCGGCCCACCATCTTCTCCGACGTGCGCCCCACCATGCGCATCGCGCAGGAGGAAATCTTCGGCCCCGTCCTCTGCCTCATCCCCTATGCCAACGAAGCCGACGCGGTGCGGATCGCCAACGACACGGTCTACGGCCTCGGCGCGCACGTCCAGTCGCGCGACCTGGACCGCGCCCGCGCCGTCGCCGCGCAAATCCGCGCCGGGCAAGTCCATATCAACCATCCGGCCTGGGACGGCATGGCCCCCTTTGGCGGCTATAAACAGTCGGGTAACGGCCGCGAATATGGCGTGTTCGGCCTGGAGGAATATTTGGAGACCAAGGCGATACTGGGCTATTTCCCATGACAAACATGATGATGCCAACAAGGAACCGGCCGTGACGATAGCCCAAACCGTGGAACCGCCGCAGGACGAAGCGGCGCCCGCGCGCCTCGCCGATCTGGAGACGCCCTGTCTCATCCTCGACGCCGACCGCATGGACCGCAACATCGCCCGCCTGCGCGACCGGCTCGCGCCCTTAGGCGTATCGCTGCGCCCGCATCTCAAGACTGCTAAGTCGATCGAGGTCGCCCACCGCGTCATGAGCACGCCGCAGGGACCGGCGACGGTCTCGACCCTCAAGGAAGCGGAATTTTTCGCCGCCGCCGGTGTCCGCGACATCATCTATGCGGTGGGGATCGCGCCTTGGAAACTGGCCAAGGTCATCGCCCTGCGCAAACAGGGCATCGACCTCGCTATCGTCCTCGACACGGTCGAACAGGCGCAGGCCGTGGCCGCCGCATCGCGCGAAGCGGGCGATGCCATTCCTGCGCTGATCGAAATCGACTGCGACGGCCATCGCTCCGGCGTGTTGCCGACCGACCGGGACCGGCTGGTCGCGATCGGGCAGGCGCTGACCCAGGGCGGCGAACTGCGCGGCGTGCTGACCCATGCGGGCGGCAGCTATGCCGCGCGCGGGGAAGAGGCGCTGCGCCGCTGTGCCGAGGAGGAGCGCCGCGCCGTTGTCGATGCCGCCGCCATCCTGCGCGACGCGGGCCTACCCTGTCCGGTGGTCAGCATGGGTTCCTCCCCGACGGCGCACCACGCGCAAGACCTGACTGGCGTGACCGAAGTGCGCGCGGGCGTCTTCATGTTCTTCGATCTGGTGATGACAGGCGTTGGCATATGTCGCGTCGAGGATATCGCGCTTTCCGTGCTGGCGACCGTGATCGGGCATCAGCGCGACAAGGGCTGGATATTGATCGACGCGGGCTGGATGGCGATGTCGCAGGATCGCGGCACATCCAAACAAGCGGTCAATCAGGGCTATGGCGTCGTCTGCGACAGCAGCGGCACGGCCTATGATGATCTCATTCTGGCCGACGCCAATCAGGAACATGGCATCATCATGGTCCGCCCTGGCTCTGGCGCGGCCTTGCCCGACCTCAAGATCGGCGACCGGGTGCGTGTGCTGCCCAACCATGCCTGCGCCACCGGCGCGCAGCATCGCCGCTATCATGTCGTTCACGGCACCGACGATCAGGTCGTGGCACAATGGCAGCGTTTTGGAGGATGGTAATGACCAACACACCGCAACCGATCCTGACCGACACTGCCCCCGCTCCGGCCGGCCATTATGCGCAGGCGATCCGGTCGGGGAACACGCTCTATATTTCGGGTCAGCTACCGATCCGGGCCGACAAGGCACCCCTGTCCGACATGGAATTCGAAACGCAGGCGCGGCAAGCCATCGCCAACATGCTGGCGATCCTGAAAGCGGCTGGGGCTGAACTGTCCGACCTGTGCCGGGTCACCGCCTATATCGTCGGCATCGACAACTGGCCGCGCTTCAACGCCGTCTATGCCGACATGCTGGGCGATGCCAAGCCTGCTCGCACGGTCGTCCCCGTCCCCGAACTCCATTATGGCTATCTGGTCGAGGTCGACGCGATCGCCAGCCTGCCCGCTACAACCGACTGACCCTTCAGGAGCCGATGATGCTGCCCTTCGTTCAACAGGTCGCCAGTGACGACCATCTGCCCGACGCGGTCGATGTCGTCGTGGTGGGTGGGGGTATCGTCGGTACGGCGGCCACCTATTATCTGGCAAAGCGCGGCTTGAAGGTCGCCCTGATCGAAAAAGGCCACATCGCCTGCGAACAATCGAGCCGCAGTTGGGGCTGGTGCCGCCTGCAAAATCGCGATCCGCGCGAAATGCCCTTGTCGTTGCTGTCGATGCGCCTCTGGGACAGTCTGGCGCCAGAGATCGGGCAGGATCTGGGCTTTCGCCGCTCCGGCCTTATCTACACCACCGACGACGCAGCGATGTTGGCAGGATGGGAATCGTGGCTGCCCACCGCACGCGAGTTTGGCGTCGAAACCTATATGTTGAGCGCCAAGGAAGCGGCCGCGCGCATTCCCCAGACGCGCCGCAACTGGGTCGGCGGCCTTCATTCGGTGCGAGACGGCAAGGCTGAACCCGCCTTGGCAGCGCCGATATTGGCGGAAGGCGCCCGCGCTCTCGGCGCGACCATTCACCAGCAATGTTCCGCGCGTGGCCTAGACATTACGAACGGCCAGGTCACTGGCGTCCATACCGAACGGGGCATGATCCGCACCGACGCTATATTGTGCGCGGCCGGTGCCTGGGCCTCGACCTTCCTGCGCCGCCACGGCATCCGCTTCCCGCAGGCCAGCGTGCGGCAAACGGCCCTGCGCACCAAACCGACCGTCAATGTCGGCGAAGTCCTCTATTGCCCGGACCTCGCCATGACCCGCCGCTTCGACGGCAGCTACACCATGGCGATCAGCGGCCGGGCCACGCTGGAACTGACGCCCCAGGGCTTAGGCTTTGCGCGCGAATTCATGCCGCAATTTATCCAGCGACTCAAAGCCGTCCAGATGGGGGTTGGTGCGTCCTTCCTCACCGGCCCGGAATCGCTATCGGCCATGTTCGGCAAAGATGACCGTCTCTTCGAATGCAACCGCATCGCCGCCCCCGTGCCCAACCGACGGCTGGTCCAGGCGATCATGGACAATGTGCGCGGCACCTTCCCGCAACTGGCAGGCATAGAGGTTGACCACGCTTGGGGTGCCTATATCGATTGCACGCCCGACGCGGTGCCGGTGATCTCGGCCGTCGATCCGGTCGGCGGGCTATATCTCGCAGCGGGATGCTCCGGCCATGGCTTCGGCGTTGGCCCCGGCATCGGCTATCTCGCTTCGGAACTGATCGCCAACGACCGGCCAAGCGTCGATCCCACCCAGTTTCGCCTGAACCGCCTGATCGACGGCTCGAAAATCAAGGTCGGCTCGCTCTAACGCGGCGTAATTTATCTGCCCGGAATGGCATGATCCGACCGCTGATCTGCGGTCCATGGTTGACATGGACCAGCTGATGCTATTTGGCCTTACCAATAATTGGGAGAGGTCAAATGCGCGTATCGAAAATCAATTTTCTCGGTCTGGTCAGCATCGCGGCAATGGCGCTGGCGACCGCCCCCGCTGCCGCAGTCCCCGCATCGGCCACGGCGCAACCGGGCGCACAGGCCGCCGGTCCCCGCCAGATCGTCTCCCTTGCATCGGGCTGGCGCTTCCGTTTCGGCGGCGATGCCGATGGCGTCACCGCCCCGACCTTCGACGATAGCAGCTGGGAACGGATCGACCTCCCCCACACATGGAACCGCATGGGCGAATATCAGCTCACCCGGTCGGCACAGAGCAATTTGGAACAAGGCATCGGCTGGTATCGCCTGGCTCTGACCGCGCCATCGCGGGCCAAGGGCCAGCGTCAGTTGATCCAGTTCGACGGCGTCGGCGCAATCGCGGAAATATGGGTGAACGGCGTGCGCGTCGGCGGCCATGCCGGCGCCTTTTCGACCTTCCGTTTCGACATCACTGATCAATTGCGAGCCGGCGCATCGAATAGCATCGTCGTCAAAGCCGATAACAGCAAGCCCGCACCCGGCAGTTCGACGGCGGACGTCATACCGCTCGGCGGAGATTTCTTCGTCCATGGCGGCCTCTATCGCGGCGTATCCCTGATCACGGTCGATGCCGCACAGTTTGATACGCTCGATCATGGCGGGCCGGGCCTCTATATCAGCACGCCGCAAGTGACGGACGCCGCCGCCAGCGTGGCGCTGCTCGCGCGGCTGCGCAACGCCGGACCGGGGCGGCGCAAGCTGACCGTCAACACGCAGATTCTGGATGCCGACGGCGCGGTCGTCGCACGGGACAGCGCCCCCGCCGCGCTGACCGCGAATGGCACGCTGGAACTGCGCCGCGCGCTGATGATCGCGCAGCCGATATTGTGGCAGGGACGCGAAAATCCCTATCTCTATCGCGTCGTGTCCGAACTGGTCGAACGCGGCCGCGTGGTCGACCGGGTGGAGCAACCGCTCGGCGTGCGGACCTTCGCCTTTGATCCCGACAGGGGCTTCATTCTGAACGGCAAGCCCACCCGCCTGCACGGCGCGTCGCGCCATCAGGACCGGCAGGGCAAGGGATGGGCGCTCACCCGGGAAGACCATGCACAGGATATGGCGATCATGGCGGAAATGGGCGTCAACACCATTCGCCATGCCCATTATCAACATGCCCAGGAATGGACCCGCTTGGCCGACGAAGCAGGCATGGTCGTCAAGGCCGAACTGCCCTTCGTCCACCAGTCCGCCTTCGACGACGCCCCGCCATCGCCTGCGTTGATCGCCAATGCGCGGCAGCAATTGCGCGAACTGATCCGTCAGAATTACAACCATCCCTCAATCATGATCTGGTCGGTCGGCAATGAAATCGACATCGGCGCGGCGATCGACGCGCTGCGCAAAGGGGCAAAGGGGCCACCCGCCCAGTCGCGCGACATGCTGATCGAACTCAATGCGCTGGCGCAAGCCGAGGACCCCAGCCGCCCGACGGCCTATGCCGATTGTTGCGAAGCGACGGGCTCGCCCCTGTCGCTGCCCGGCGCGCAAGTCCTCAACGACGTGACCGACATGGTCGGGCTGAATCGCTATTTCGGCTGGTATTATGGCAAGCCCGGCGACGCCGCGACGGCGCTGGCGGCTTTGCATGCCAAATATCCGGGGCGCGCGGTTGCGCTGACCGAATATGGAGCAGGCGGCGCGCTTACCCAGCATACCGACAATCCGCTGGGCGGGCCGGTCAATGCCAATGGTCGTCCCCATCCCGAAGCGTTTCAGGCCTGGGTCCATGAAGAGACATGGAAAGTCCTCAAAAAGCAGGACTATCTCTCCGCAACCTGGATTTGGAACATGTTCGACTTCGCCTCGAACAGCCGCGAAGAGGGCGAGGCCATCGACCTCAACGACAAGGGGTTGGTCAGCTATGACCGCACCATTCGCAAGGACGCCTTTTATTTCTACAAGGCCAGTTGGTCGAAGGAGCCTGTCCTGCATTTGACCGGTCGGCGCTACGTCGATCGCGCCTATCCGGTGATGGATGTGCGCGCCTACAGCAATGCCGCCACTGCCAGCCTCAAAGTCAATGGGCGCTATGTCGGCACGGTCCCCTGTCCCGACCATATCTGCGTCTGGCCCGGCATCGCGCTTAAGCCGGGCAACAATGAAGTGACCGCCACTGCGTCCGCTGACGGCAAGTCCCTGTTGGACACGGTAAGCTGGAAGGCACCGGATGCTGCCGACGGCTTGCGTATCCGGGTAGGAAGTCTGACTGGTCTTACCACTGCTGACGGTAAACGCTATGGCTCGGACACCTTCTTCACGGGTGGCACGGTCCCCGAATTGCGCATGGGCGCACGCGGGAAGGTGGCAGAGAGCAATGTCGTCGGCACGAGCGACCCGGAACTCTATGCCTCCTATCGGGAAGGTAGCTTCTCCTACGCGCTGCCCCTGCCCAATGGGCGCTGGTCCGTCACGCTCCATATGTTTGAGCCGGACGCTTCAAAGGCCGCAACACGTCGCTTCAATTTGGCGGCAAATGGGCGAATCATGCTCTCGAACTTTAATCCTGCTCAGGCGGCGGGTGGACCGTTGAAGGCTGTGACCCGCACATTCCCAGTAAGGGTAACCAACGGCAAGCTGACGCTGGAGTTCACGGCCAACGGCGATGACGCACTGGTGTCGGCCATCAGTATTTCTTCAGATATGTGAAATACGCGTAATTCACAGGAAATGATTGACAGATCGATGCCCTAAAACGTAAATCGGCCTTACCAGTAAGATAAAAATCGGTTAGCAATCATTGCCGGTGAGTAGGGAGGGGATATATGCACATCGTATCAATTCTATTGGCAGGCACGGCGATCGCCATGGCCACGCCAGCCATCGCCCAGGACACGGCACCAGTCATGCAGGGGGCCGATAGCGGCGAAGCGGCCATCATCGTCACCGCGCAGAAGCGCGAACAAAATGTTCAGGACGTGCCCGTCGCGATCACCGTCGTCAGCGCTGACCAGCTGGCCAGCGTCGGCGGCAGCCAGTTGCAGGATCTGACGAAGCTCTCCCCCAGTTTGACGATCACCCAGGGCGGTGACCTGAACAACAATGTCATCGTCCTGCGCGGCGTTGGCACATCGGCCTTTTCGGTCGGCATCGAACAGAGCGTTTTGGTCATGGTCGATGGCGTCGCCAACGGACTGCCGGGTCAAGGCTTCAACGACCTCGACGATATCGAGCGCGTCGAAGTGCTGCGCGGCCCGCAAAGCACTCTGTTCGGCAAGTCGGCCTCGGCTGGCGTTATCAGCATCACCACCAAGGCACCGTCCAAGACCTTCACTGGCAGCGCGGAAGTTCTGGTGACCGATGATGACGAGCAACGCTATTCGGCCAGCATCTCCGGCCCGATCACCAGCACGCTTGGTTTCCGTATCAACGGATCGGTCGGCCGCTTCGACGGCAATGTCCGCGAGTTGCAGACCGATACGATGATCAACGGTCGCGATAGCGAGAATATCCGGGCCAAGCTGCACTTTGAGCCTTCATCCGATTTCGACGCCACACTGGTCGGCTATTATAACAAGACCCGCACCGACTGCTGCTCCTTCGTCACGATCGAGCGCACGCCCGGCGTTACTTCGTCCTTCGGCACGCCATCATCGGTAAGCCTCGCAGGGATCACGCCCGGCAAGGATAATTTCGCGGTGCGTATCGATCCGTTCCAGACGGCGGATTCGGAAAGCTATGGCGGCTCGCTGGCCATGAACGTCGCGCTCGGCCGCCATACGCTCACACAAATCTTCGCTATGTCGCATTATAATTCGCAGGATCTGTCCGACTTCGACGGTGCCTTCGGTCCTGGCTTTGGTCAGCCCAACGGTCTGACCCAAGGTGGTAACTTCAAGGGCGATACGCTCAGCCACGAACTGCGGCTGACATCGCCATCGGGCAACCCGCTGCAATATGTCGTCGGCACCTATTATTCCCGCAACAACAACCAGCGCAGCTTCGTGCGCCCCGGTCCGATCGCCAACGCCAATTGGGCGGGTCGCACGACGTCCGAGGCCGTCGCCGTTTTTGGCCAGGCGGACTGGGAAATCATGCTGGGCACGAAGCTGATCGCGGGCCTGCGCTGGAATAAGGAAGACATCTCTTTCCGCTATCAGCGCTTCAACAGCAACGGCAGCAATCCCCCGTTCGCGACGGGTGGCAGCACGTCCGATACGGTCGTCACGGGCAGGTTCGGCATCCAGCAGGATCTAGCCGACGACGTGATGGCCTTTGCCACCTATTCGCGCGGCTATAAGGGGCAGGGCTATGATCTGACCTCGTCCTTCGTGCGCCCGACCCACCCGGCCAGCCGGCCGATCCAGCCGGAAACGGCCGACGCCTATGAAGTCGGCCTGCGCAGCAGCTTCCTTGATCGACGCGTGACGCTCAACCTGACCGGCTTCTGGACCGACTATAGCAATTTCCAGTCGCAAACGCTGGAGCCGGGCCTGGGCGGATCGTTCATCCTGGCCAATGTCGGTTCGCTGCGCACGCGCGGCGTGGAAGCGGAGATGTCGGCACGCGCCAGCGATTGGCTCAGCCTCAACGGCAGCGTTGCTTATGTCGATGCCAAGGTGAAATCCTATCCCAATGGCGAATGCTATTTCGGCCAGACGGCTGCGCAGGGCTGCCTGCCCAATGCTATTGGTGGGCGCGCACAGGATCTGTCCGGCTCGCGGCTCGCCAATTCGCCCGAATGGAAATTCAATGTCGGCGCGGACGTAAACCTGCCCTTGGGCAACCTGCCGGTCGATTTGAAGGCCAACGCCAATTATACGTGGCAAAGCGCGACATTCTTCGCGCTAACCAATGATCCGGCGTCACGTCAGGGTGCTTATGGCATCGCCAATATGAGCATCGGCTTTGAGGAAAAGACCGACCAGAAATACAGCATCACCTTCCTGGTGCGTAATCTGTTCGACCGCCATTATTTCGGCACGATCCGCAACGACGCGGGCAGCTTCGCTAATAATCCTTATCCCAACCCATCGCCGGTGACGAATATCATCGGCCTGCGCGTACGTGACTCCGCCCGCTATTTCGGGGTCCGGCTCGCCGCCAAATATTAAGCCTAGGCACACGTTGCCTTAGCTTGCTTCATCTCCCCCTAATGGCCGGGCATTCAAGGCCCGGCCATTTTTTTTGAAGGTTCTGACGATGACCACACAGAGGATCGGGCGACTGAGATGGTGGATCATCAGTCTGGTCACATTGGGCACGGTCCTTAATTATCTTGCCCGCTCCTCCCTGTCGGTCGCTGCCCCGACCCTCAAGGCCACGTTCGACATGAGCACCCAGCAATATAGCTGGGTCGTCGCCGCCTTCCAGGCAGCCTATACCGTGTCCCAACCCTTGGCCGGGTTGGCGCTCGACTGGATGGGGGTGCGGCTTGGCTTCGCCTTGTTCGCGCTCGGATGGTCGGCGGCCAACTGCTGCCATGCCTTTGCAACCGGCTGGCCCAGCTTCGCGGTTTTCCGAGGGCTGCTTGGCCTGACCGAAGCGGCGGCGATCCCCGCCGGGATCAAGGTGGTGGGCGAGTGGTTTCCCCCGGTCGAACGCACGGTCGCCACCGGCTGGTTCAACATCGGATCATCGCTCGGTGCCATGATCGCACCGCCGGTCGTCGTCTTCTGCATCGCTGTCTGGGGGTGGCAATCCGCCTTCATCGTCACGGGCAGCGTCGGCTTCCTGTGGGCGGCCCTATGGTATTTCGGCTATCGCAACCCGGAAGATCATCCTCGCCTGAGCGCAAGCGAGCGCGAGCATATTTTGGGCGGGCGCGCGGCCGAAGAGGCGGCATCCGATGCCGCAGCGGGGGATACGCCGCTCGGCTGGCGCGTACTGATCGTACGCCGCGATTTCTGGAGCATCGCCATTCCGCGCTTTCTCGCTGAACCGGCATGGCAAACATTCAGCTTCTTCATTCCCCTCTATTTGGTTGAAGCGCGCGGCATGGACCTCAAGGGCATTGCCGCTTTCGCCTGGCTGCCCTTTCTCGCCGCCGACGCTGGGTCGATCATCGGCGGCTATTATGCGCCCTGGCTCATGCGGCGGTTCAACGTGTCGCTGCTGACATCGCGCAAGATCGTGATGACCACCGGCGCACTTTGCATGATCGGGCCGGGCTGTATCGGTCTAGCTGGCAGTCCGGCCATGGCCATCGCGCTCTTCTGCGTCGGCGGCTTCGCGCATCAGATGCTGTCGGGCGCGCTGCTCACGCTGTCGGCGGACCTGTTCGACCGCCGCGTCGTCGCCACGGCGACCGGCATGGCGGGCTCGGCGGCCTGGATCGGCGGCTTGAGCTTCTCGCTCGTGATCGGCGCTTTGGCTGACACGATCGGCTATGATCCGCTGTTCGCTTGCCTCGCTCTGTTCGATATTGCGGGTGCCGCCATCCTATGGACCCTGCTTCGTAAAAAGCCCTCCGCCATTTCGCTTCCGGCCTGACACCCAGGCGACGAAAGCACAGAAAAGGGCGCTGGAATAAGCCAATTCCAGCGCCCTTTTTCTTACGCGGTCATATTCCGACTATAGTGACCGGCCTTACCAGTTCCACATGGTTCCGTCGGCCAAGCGCGCCACCGGAAGATAGGCGGGCTTATAGGGATATTTCGCTGCCAGCTTTTCGTCGATATCGACGCCATGGCCCGGCGTATCGCCAACGAACATTTCGCCCGCTTCGAACCGGTAATCATGCGGGAATATGGCGTCGGTTTCGGGCGTATGGCGCATATATTCCTGAATGCCGAAATTGGGCACCCATGTGTCGAAATGCAGCGCCGTACCCATCGTCACCGGCGACAGGTCGGTCGCGCCATGGCTTCCGGTCCGCACCTGGTACAGGGCAGCAAGGTCGGCGATCCGGCGCAGATGCGTGACACCGCCTGCGCCGACCACCGTGCAGCGGATATAATCGATCAACTGGTTCTGGATCAGATCCTTACAATCCCAGATCGTGTTGAAAATCTCGCCGACGGCCAGCGGCGTCACCGTATGCTGGCGCACCAGCTTGAATGCTTCCTGATTTTCCGCCGGCGTGCAATCTTCCAGCCAGAATAGCTGATAGGGCTCCAGCATCTTGCCCAGATTGGCGGCTTCCTGCGGTGTATAGCGATGATGCCCATCATGCAGCAGATGATGATCGAAGCCATAAGTGGCGCGCAATTTCTCGAACAGCTTGGGCACATGATTGAGCGCCTTGCGCGTATCCCATCCCGTGACCGAGGGCAGCGCGGCATCGGCCGGTTCATAGAATAGCTTGCCGCGCCCGACGCCGTAAGCATCCTTGATGCCCGGCACGCCCGTCTGCGCGCGGATCGCCTTATAGCCCATGTCGATATAGTGGCCGACCGCATCGACCGTTTCTTCAATATCGCTGCCATTGGCATGACCATAGACCATGATGCCGTCCCGGCTCTTGCCACCCAGCAGGTCATAGAGCGGCATGCCCGCCATCTTGCCCTTGATGTCCCACAGCGCGGTATCGACCGCGCTCACGGCGCGCATCGTCACCGGCCCGCGCCGCCAATAGGCACCGCGATACAGATACTGCCAGATATCCTCGATTCGGCGCGGGTCCATGCCGATCAGGCAGGGAATGACATGGTCCTCCAGATAGGAGACGACCGCCAGTTCACGGCCGTTGAGCGTTGCATCGCCAATGCCATAGACACCCTGGTCGGTTTCGATCTTGAGCGTCACGAAATTACGCCCCGGACAGGTGACGATGACGCGCGCTGATTGAATTTTCATGAGATACTTCCCTCACCAGTGGCCATAGTTGGCAATTACCGTTAGTGTCACTCTTGCCGATTTCAACAAAATTGGTAAGGCCTATTTTCAGGCGAGGGTAGAAAAATGATTGAGACAGGCAAAAGCGCCGGTGGATCGGTCCCGATGGACGGTACCGAGCGGCTATATCAGAAGCTGGCACGCCGATTGTTCGAGGATCTGGCGACCGGCCGCTATGCGATTGGCGACCGCCTGCCGGCCGAGCGCGAGCTGTCGGTCATGCACGGCGTCAGCCGTCCGGCCGTACGTGAGGCGATGATCGCGCTGGAAGTCCAGGGGTTGATCGAAGTGCGGATCGGGTCTGGTGCCTATGTCCGCGCGCTGCCGGGTGATCAGGACCGGCCGGGCTTTACCGTCACCGCCTTCGAACTGATGGAGGCGCGCCTGTTGGTCGAAGGCGAAGCGGCGGCGCTGGCCGCAGTCAACATCCGCGACGACGAACTGGAAGAACTCGACCGGTTGGTCCTGAAAATGTCGGAGGAAAATCTCCTCCCCGGCGTCAGCACTGAAGCCGATCGCGCCTTCCACCTGCTCATCGCTTCGGCCACGCGCAACGCGGTGATCCACAATCAGGTGGAGGAAATGTGGCGCTTGCGCTCGACCTCGCCCGACTGCGCACTGCTGCTCGAAAAGGCGCGCACCGCCAATATCCAGCCCGTGGTGGCGGAACATAGCGTCGTGCGCGATGCTCTCCATGCCCGCGATCCCGCCGCCGCCAGGGCCGCGATGCGCGCGCATCTAGGCTCGGTCATCGACCATCTGCTGTTCACGATCGAGGAAGATGCGATCGAGGACGCCCGCCGCACCATCGCTTCCACCCGTGCGCGCTATGCCCGCGCCGCAACCCTATAGGTTTCGTTCATGCGTCCGCTGATTCTGCATCCAGACCGTCTGTTCCCGACCGATCCGTCCGTCCGGCCGATTGCGCGCCGCCTCTATGAAGCCGTCGCAGGCCTGCCGATCATCAGCCCGCATGGCCATACCGACCCGCGCTGGTTCGCGCAGGATCAGCCCTTCGGCAATGCCAGCGAATTGCTGCTGACGCCCGACCATTATGTCTTTCGGATGCTCTACAGCCAAGGCATATCGCTCGACACGATCGGGCTGGTGCCCAAAGGTGGCGAGGGCACCTCTGTCGATCCGCGCGCGGCTTGGCGCATATTGGCGGAAAATTACACGCTGTTCCGCGGCACGCCCTCGCGCATGTGGCTCGACTGGGTCTTTGCCGAGGCTTTCGGCCTGACCGTTCAGCTCGAAGCGGCCAGCGCCGACCTTTATTATGACACCATTACGCAGGCGCTGGCGACCGAGGCCTTCCGCCCGCGCGCGCTTTATGACCGCTTCAATATCGAAGTGATCACGACCACGGAATCGCCGCTCGACGATCTCGCCCATCACGCCGCGATCCTTGCCGAAAATAATACCGCCGATGGCTGGAAGGGCAGGGTGCTGACCGCCTACCGGCCCGATCCCGTCATCGACCCGCAGTTTGACGGCTTTCGGGACAATCTGCGCAAACTGTCCGACCTGACCGGCGAAGATGCGTTCGACTATAAGGGCTATCTCGCCGCCCACCGCCAGCGTCGCGCCTTTTTCGCCAGCATGGGCGCGACCTCGACCGATCATGGCCATCCAACCGCCGCGACTGCGGATCTGACCGATGCAGAGGCGCAAGCGCTCTTCGCCCGCGTAACCGCCGATAGTGTGTCCGATGCCGACGCCGAACTGTTCCGCGCGCATATGCTGACCGTCATGGCCGGGATGAGCGTCGAGGATGGCATGGTGATGCAGATCCATCCCGGTGCCTATCGCAACCATAATGCGTCGCTCTTCGCGCGCTTCGGCCGCGACAAGGGGGCCGATATTCCGATGGCCACCGAATATGTCCATGCGCTGCGTCCCTTGCTCGGCCGCTATGGCAATGAAGCAAACCTCACCATCATCCTCTTCACGCTCGATGAAACCAGCTATGCGCGCGAACTCGCGCCGCTGGCGGGCCATTATCCCGCGCTCAAGCTCGGCCCCGCCTGGTGGTTCCACGACAGTCCCGAAGGCATGCGTCGCTTCCGCAACCAGATGACGGAGACGGCCGGCTTCTACAATACGGTCGGCTTCAACGACGATACCCGCGCCTTCCTGTCGATCCCGGCACGCCACGATGTCGCGCGGCGGATCGACTGTGGCTTCCTCGCCCAATGGGTCGCAGAACATCGCATGGAGGAATGGGAGGCCGCCGAACTGGCGGTAGACCTCTCCTACACGCTGGCCAAAAAGGCGTATAAGCTGTGAGACTGTCGCAAGAGAACATCGCCGCGCTGAACGCGGACGTCGAACGGCCGGGCTATGACCGCGAGGCTCAGGCCTGCGGCATCGTCCATTTCGGCATCGGCGCTTTTCACCGCGCGCATCAGGCGGTCTATACCGACGATGCCATGGCGGCGGGCGACCGCGATTGGGGCATCACCGGCGTATCGCTCCGTTCGGGCGATGTCGCCGATCAGATGGAGCCCCAGGATGGCCTGTTCACCGTGTCGGAACGCGGCAGTGGCAGCCCGTATACCCGCCTGATCGGCGCAGTGCAGCGCGTGATTGTCGCGCCGCGCGATCCCGCCGCCGTCGTCGCGGCGCTGGCCAGCAGCAGCACGCACATCGTCAGCTTCACCGTGACGGAAAAGGGCTATTGCCGCACACCGGCTGGCCAGCTTGATCTGGCCATGCTCGAACCGGAACTGGTCAAGGGCGCAACCCCCAGCAGCATCTACGGCTTCCTCGCCGCCGGGCTGGCGCGTCGACGCGCGGCCGGCATCGCGGGTCTGACGCTCGTAAGCTGCGATAATCTCGCGGAAAATGGCGCGGTCCTGTCCGGCCTACTCAACGCCTATCTCGATCGCGTCGATCCCGGCCTCGCCGCCTGGTTCCGCCGCGAATGCGCCTGTCCCTCCACCATGGTCGATCGCATCGTGCCCGCCGTCACCGATGCCGACCGCCAGCAGATCGCCGACACCATCGGCCTGGACGACGCCGCCGCCGTCATCACCGAACCCTTCCGCCAATGGGTGATCGAGGATCGCTTTGCCGGACCGCGCCCTCGCTGGGAAGTCGGCGGCGCGCAACTGGTATCCGATGTGCGTCAGCATGAAGCCGCCAAGCTGCGGATGCTCAACGGCGCCCACTCCGCGCTCGCCTATCTCGGTCTCGCCCAAGGCGATGACTTCGTGCATCAGGCGATCGCCGATCCCACCCTGCGTCCCCTGATCGAACGGCTCATGTGCAATGAGGCAGGCGCAAGCCTCGGCAGCGACCCCGGCCTCGACATCGACGCCTATGCCGCGCAACTGCTCGCGCGCTTCGCCAATCCGGCCCTGCCACACCGCCTCGCTCAAATCGCGATCGACGGGTCGCAGAAAATCCCGCAACGCTGGCTGGAGCCGCTGGCGGCTAACCTGGCCGCCGGGCGCGCCTGTCCCGCAACATTGAAAGCGCTGGCGGCCTGGATGCTTCATATCCGCGGCGACGTGCGACCGGTGGATGATCCCTTGGCCGCGCAGCTTGCCGCTTTATGGCAATCGGCCGGGACTGCGGGCATCGTCACCGCCCTGTTCGGCGAACAGGGGTTGTTCGCCGATCGCTGGACCGTGACCGACCAGAGCCGCGCTCTGCTCCAGGCCGAAGTGGATCAGATGGCGGCGGCCTGATCCGCGGCTTCAGCAATCTCATAATGGATGGGCTTGAAACTGCCGCCATTGGAATCAGGCGCTGAACAGGCGGTGAGGCCAATGATCAGGTCCATCTCCGCCCGAAAGCGGATATGATCGCCCGCCTTGCTGACGGGCGGCAGCACGCGCAGCTTGCCGTCCGGCGCGACCGGCACGTTCATGAAACAATTGAACGCAACCGGAATCGTATCTGGCTCGATCCCATAGGGCGCAAGCGCCTCGGCCAGATTGCCGAAGCAACCGCGATGCGGCTCCAGGTCGGGATAGAAATGGTAGAACGTGTCGATCGAACAGGGCGTCAGCAGAAAGTCATGACGGCCCACCGTATCCGCGATGATGGTCAGCATCACCTGCGACCGATTGGAATACAGCGCATGGCCGGTGGTCAGGCTGATTGTCTCGGCATAATCCAGCGTCCGCCCGGACGAGATGACCTCCCGCACATCGGCGGCATTATAGGCCAACAGGTCCGCCACCTGCTCGCCCTTGGGGTCAGTCACCGTCAACACGGCCCCACGCGGTAGCCGAAACGCCGCACCGCTCCGCTCGGCAATCACCTGCACGCCATCGGTCATGCTTTCTCTCCATGATATTCGAAGGGCGCGACCCATTGGTCACCCACCGCGCGCCCGGAATATTGCCGCGCCTCGCTATTTTCGCCGTGCCGCTCCAGCATGGGGTTGCGCGACCCGGCCAGCGCTTCGTCGCGCACCAATATCTTCTCGCGCATCGTCTCATATTTCCCTTCGGCGCGTAGTTGCTCGAACTGATCATGCAGGTTGAAGATCAAGGTGGGGTATTTGAACCGGCGCGCTGGCCTGCTGGCGCGCGGATGCAGGCCGACAATGAAATAGGCTTCGCCCCCGAAGCTTAGCGAAAAATGCGGATTGGTCGGATCGGCGCTGACCCGCTTGTCATAATCCTGGCCCCGCCATGCATCCTTGTCGCTCAACGACTGCACCCGGTCCCACAAGGCGCGCTCGAACGCCTCCTCCGACAGATCGTCCGGTCCTTCGAACACCGCCGCAAAGCTGCGGAACAGCCCCGGCTGGTCCTTATATGCGCTGGTAAAGCCCAGCAGCGCATCATGCACGCGCAAGTCGTCCCACGCGCTGTCAATGCGATTGCACGCCAGCGTCACAAGATTGCCCCGCGCCAGTGCGGCCTTCGCGCCGACGCAGGGGAAGGCGGGCGCAACGATATGGTCCTGCAACTCGGCTTCGAGTTGGACTTGGGACTTATGGGTCCAGGGAAACATGCTGCATTCCGTTTCATTGTCTGCGTCGGGCGGAGCAGGCGCTCCCGACTGGGGCGACCCACTTTCAACCGTTCGACTGTCCGTTTGTTTCGGCTGCGATAACGTCTCGACCCCAAAATTGGTCGCACCCGTCGCACGGGAATCGGACTGATACAGATTAGTGCGCCCCGCTTGGCGTCGCGTCCGGGTCTGGGCTGGGCTCATCGGGATCGCGCCCGCGGCTCCGGTCGAGCAGCCGCATCGCCGGTGTCACGGTCAGCCCATGCAGCAGGATCGACAGCACAGCAACCAGCCCGACGATCGCCCATAGCCGCTCGCCCGTCTCCAACGGCATATGATTGAGCCCATAGGCCAGATAATAGAATGACCCGACGCCACGAATGCCGAAAAAGGCCAAAGTCAGCTTCTCCGGCCACGCAGCCCGGAACCCGATCATAGCCAGCAGACCCGCCAGCGGCCGAACGATCAGGATGATGGCAAAGGCCGCCGCCACATCCGTCCATCGCAATGCGCTCAGCAACCCGTTGGCCAGCGCGCCGCCTAGCAGGATCAGCACCACCATCATCGCCAACCGTTCGATCTGCTCCGTGATATTGTGCATGGCATGGTTGAAATCATGGTCATGCTGCGACCTGCGCAGCGTCAAGGCCGTGACGAAGACGGCCAGGAAGCCATAGACGTTGATGATTTCGGTCAGCCCATAGGAGACGAACGTGGCGGCAATGGCGATAAGGCCATCGCCCGTCTTCGACAATTTCGTTTCCGCCGGAACATGATAGGTCAGCCAACCGAAGACCTTGCCGATCACCCAGCCGCCCGCGACACCGCCGCCAATCTCCCATAACACACTTTCCAGCACCCATTTCTGCGCCCATGGCTCACCGACCGATGCCGCCAGTCCAAGCGCCAGCGCCAGATTGACGAAGGGAAAGGCCAGCCCGTCATTCAGCCCCGCCTCGGACGTCAGGCCGAACCGCACCTCATCTTCCTCGCCCGTCTTGGGCGGCCCCACCTGCACATCGGCGGCGAGTACGGGATCGGTCGGCGCCAGACTCGCACCCAGCAGCAGCGCCGCGACCCAGGGCAGGCCCAGTCCCCACCCGCCGATCGCGGTGATCGCCACGATGCTGATCGGCATGGTGACGATCAGCAATCGCCAGGTCACCCCCCAGCGCCGCCAACTGAACGCCCGGTCCAGCTTCAACCCCGCCCCCATCAGCGCGATGATCACCACGAACTCAGTGAATCGCTCGGTAATGTCGGGATAATCCAGCGGCATCGGCCGCAGCGTGACGGCGGGAATGGAAAAAACGGCCGCACCAATCCCGATGCAGATGATCGGCAATGACAGGGGCAGTTTCTTCAACGCCAACGGCAGCCAGGCGACCAGGGCAATCAACACCCCCGCGCCAGTTAGCCAAAGGATATAGGGTTCGGGCGCGGAGAAATGGAGCATCGTTGCGTAACGGTCGGCGTGCCCAACCGTTCATCTCACACCCTTGCCCTCAGTCTTTTTTATTGCCCACGCCTTTCATATAGCGTTCCATGCCCTCCAGATAGGCCGGGTTGAGCATCAGCGCGCTGTTCGCCATGCGCTCGACATGCCGCCCCATGGAGGGGCCGACCTCGGCCGCCAGTTCGATCGCGATCTTGGCCGCGCCCATCTGCTCGGCATTCTGCTTGGTCAGGTGGCGGCAGAAATCCAGCGCCGCTTCGTCAAACCCTTCATCGGGCAAAACATCATGCACCAGCCCCATGACGAGGGCGCGGTCGGCATCCGCCTTCTGGTTGCCCATGATCAGCCAGCGCGCCCAATGCGGCCCGCAGATGCGCGTCAGGCGGCTGACGCCATTGGACGCGGGCAATACCCCGAACAAGCCTTCGGGAAAGGAAAAGGCAGCGGATTTCGCCGCCAGCCGGAAATCGCACGACAGCGCCATTTCCAGCCCACCACCGACGCAGGTCGCATGAATGGCGCTGACGATCGGCTTTTCGATATGCTCCATCTCGTCATAGATGCGCTGCATGCCGTTGAGGTTGAGCCGATGATTTTCGCGAATGCCCGACGGGGTGCGCGGATAGTCAGGGTTGGTCCCGCTTTTCAAATCCGCGCCCGAACAGAAATAGCGCCCGGTCGCGCGGATCAGCATCACCCGCAATTCCGGCGTATCGCGAAAGCGCAACAGCGCTTGTTCGAACAGCGCCATCGTCTGCGCCGACAGGGCGTTCAACTTGTCGGGCCGGTTCAAAGTTACGATCAGGATGCCGTCCTGGTCCTGCGTGAGCAGATGCGGGGCGTCGCTCATATCGTCATCCTTCAGGCGCGGGTGCGCGGCAGGCCCAGCGCGCGCTCGGCAATCATGGAACGATGGACCTCGCTTGTCCCACCATAAATGGTCGCGCCCTGCGCGTGGCGGTAGAACATGTTGATCTCCGCCGCCGCCCCCTTGCGCTTGGACAGGGACAAGGGCGCGGTCAGGTCCAGCAAGTCGCGTGCATCGCTCTGGAACTTCTCGGAACTGAACATCTTGGCCATCGGTCCATAGGCCAGGTTCGGCTTCTTCTCCATGCTTGCCCAATTGGCGCGGAAGGCGATCAGTTCGGATGCCCACAGATTGGCCGCGGTGCGCGCCAGCCGCGCCTGCGCCCCGGCGTCGGCGATCAACGGCTGGCCATCGCACTGTATCTCCCGGCACAGCGTTTCGGCCGCATGCAGCATCGCGCGCTGATATTTGGCAAAGCCGCCACCATGCTCCAGTTCCAGGCTCGCGCTCATCGTCCGCACCCCGCCGTCGACCGCGCCCAGCCGCCAGCTATCGGGTATCTTCACTCCGTCATAGAAGGTGATGTTGGTGCGCTCGTCCTGAAAAGTATGGACCGGCTGGATCGTCACGCCTTCGGCCTTCAGCGGCACGATGAACATGGTCAGCCCCTTATGCTTGGCCACGTCCGGGTTGGTCCGGCACAGCATCAGCACATAGGTCGACAGGTTCGCCCCGCTGGTGAACATCTTGGTCCCATCGATCCGCCAGCTACCATCGGCTTCCTGCGTCGCGCGGCACTGCGCGGCGAACACGTCGGACCCAGCGCCCGGCTCGGAATAGCCCAGCGAGCAGATGACTTCGCCGCGCATGATTTCGGGCAGGATCGCCGCCTTCAATTCCTCGCTGCCAAAGCGATGGACGATCAGCGCGACCATCTGCGTAACATTCGCAGCCGGATTATTATAACCCTCCGCTTCGAACGCATCCATCGCGGCGGTCTTTTCATAGGCGGAAAGCCCGCGCCCGCCGACATCCTGCGGCAAGCCCACATAGAGCAGATTCTGCGCCGCCAATTTGCGGTTGAGGACGGGGTTATAGCCCTCCCAGCTATAATGAAACGCCTCGCGCATTTCCGGCGTCACATGGGCGGCAAAGAAATCCTCTATCTCCTGGGTGATGGCGCGCGCGTCTTCGCCCAGATCGAAATTGACCGACATGTCGCCCGCATCAGGCAAGGCCGCCTGCTCGCCTGCATAGAGTCGTCGCCCGGCCTCGCCGATCAACCGCTGCGGATCGCCCAGCAACAAAGGCCAGGCCTTGGCGCGCAGGTTGAACAGGAAAATATCATATTCGGTGGTCAGGCCATAACCGCCAAATGTGTGCAGCGCCTGTGCCACCGCCCGGCCCGCCGCATCGCTGTTCCACCAGGCGGCAATGCTGATCGCCGCTCCCGCCTCCGGCGCGCCATCGGCAATGTCGCGGATCGCCTTCCACACCAGGAACTTGCCGCCGTCGACATCGCACAGCAAATCGGCGAGGGGGTGGGAAATCCCCTGAAATTGGCCGATATACTGATCGAACTGCTTGCGCTCGCACGCATAGGCCGCCGCCAGCTTCAACGCCTCGCGCCCGATCCCGGCTAGGCCAGCCGCGATCAGCAGTTTCCATTCCTCGATACCGCTGGCGAAGGTCGCAACGGCGTCCGCGCCGGACGCCAGCACGACCTGCGGCAAGGCGCCAAGGTCGATTTGTGCCATCGGCGTATCGGCCAAATTCTCCTCCGCCACGCGCGCGCCGTCCGGCACGTCGATCAGAAGGATGTCGTCACCCCGCCGCGCCACGACAGCCTGCACCACCTGACCTCCGCCGATCCACTGCACCGGTTGCGTAGCGATATCATGGAAGGCGATGCTCGCGACCGCTTCGCCCGCCATGACCCGGCCGAGCAGGTCGGTCGCCGCGTCGCCGCCCAGCAAAGCCAGCATCCGCGCCACCACCAGTGTTTCGGCCAGCGGCCCCGACACCAAGGTCCGGCCCGCTTCCTCCATCAAAATCACGGCATCGAACAGGCCGAGCCCCAGGCCGCCTGCTTCTTCCGGCACGCGGATCGACAAGGCGCCCAATTCCGCCAAACCCGTCCACAGCGCGGGATCGAAACCCGAAGGTGCCGCCGAGCGCACCCGCGCGATGCTGCTATGTTCGTCCAGAAAGCGCACGAACATGTCGCGCATCATTTCCTGGTCATCGGTCAGGTCGAAATTCATGGGACTATGCCTCTACTCTCAATCCTCCCCTGTAAGGGGAGGGGAACATGGTGGGCGTGTCTGCCCCCTAACCCTGCGCAGGCGCGGACCGGCGCATCATGACGCTCAGGTCCACTTGTCCGGTGGCGACCCCGCCCATGAAACCGCCATCGACCGGGAAAACGACGCCATTGACGATGCTCGCCAGATCGCTGTTGATCAGCACCAGCCCCGCCGCTTGCTCTTCCGGCGTCGAATAGCGCCCCATCGGCTCGGCGGCGGCGGCGACCACATCCTTGCCCGACGTCGCCTCGAACGCCGCCATCATCGGCGTCTGGGTGGGGGAGGGCAGGGTGCAGTTGATGCGGATACCCTGTTTGATCAAATGCGCGCCCATATACTGGGTCCACACGATCACATTCTCCTTGGAGAAGCTGTAGCCCTCCTTGACCGTGTCCATATTGGACTCGCACCAGGCGATCGCCGCGTCGAACCCCTTGGTGGTGACGAATTCCATATTGGTCGGAATCCGGCGGCTCCACCCCATCCCGCCGGTGGACGCGATGCTGACGATCGCGCCACCCGGTCCCATCAGCGGCAAGACCTGCTCGGTCAAATGACGCAGGCCGATGAAGTTCACCTTCATCACGTCCATCGCTGGAAAGGATTGCGGCAGTCCCGCACAGTTGAACAGCGCGTCCACCTTGCCGCCAATGCCTGCCACCGCCGCGTCGATCGAGGCCGGATCGCGCAGGTCGACATTGTGGAAAGACGCCAGCGGCAGCGCGCTGTCCTTATAGTCCAGCCCATGCACCTCCGCGCCGAGGCTCAGCAACAGTTTCGCGGTCGCTTCCCCCATGCCCGAAAAGCAGCCGGTCACGATCACGCGCTTGCCTTTGTAACCCAACAGGTCGCTCATCATACTCTCCGATTATATGGGAATGTCAGGCCTTGGCCGCCGGGGGCCAGCTGATGCGGCCATCCTCTTCTTCAACGAAGATAATGCGTTCGGGGCAGGCCCTCGCGCCATTTCTGGCGGCCTTCTCCATGCCTTCGGGAACAGTGAAGCCCTCGGTTTGGATATAGCCGTCATCGTCCAGCGGATAGAGGGTTGCGGACACGGCGGCACAGCGGGCATTGCCCACGCAACCGGCCTTTTCGATGCGGATCTTCATGCAGCCACTCCAGCGATACTTGTCTTCCTTAGAAAGGAGATTGGGAGACCGATCAACATGTCCAACCGCTCAATCGCCGCCACGATACGCAAGGGAGGCGTCCCAGCCAGCAATCGTCGGAGCGGTATATGGACCGGGGCTGCGCGACGCATTTGCCTTTATGCTCCATGCGCGCGAAACCGGGATAAATGATAAACAGATTTGCCGGAGACTTGCATGGATCACGCCCTCAGCCCCGCCGCACCGAAACCCGCCCATGTGCCCGACGCACTAGTCTATGATTTCGACATCCATGCCGATCCCGGCCTGCTCGACGATCCGCATGTCCGCATCATGGACCTGCTGCGCAACGCGCCGCCGGTATTCTGGACCCCGCGCAATGGCGGCGGCTGGATGATATTGACGCATGCCGCCAATTATGAGGCGTCACGCGATACCGAAGCCTTCTCCAGCGAATTTGTGCCGCAGGACAAGATGAAGGCGATGCTCGCCTCGCTGCCGCCTGGCGCGCCGCATATTCCCCAGCCGATCCCGATCACGCTCGATCCGCCCGAACACACCAAATATCGCCAGCCGCTGCAAAAAGTCTTTTCGCCCAAGACCATCTCGGCGCTGCGCGACAGCATCCGCGAGCTGGCCGGCGACCTGATCGAGGCGATCAAGCCTGATGGCCGCTGCGAATTCATGAGCGCGGTGGCTGAACCTTTGCCGGTACAGGTGTTCCTCAAGATGCTCGGCCTGCCGCTCGATCGGCTGCCCGAATATCGCGCCATCGTGAAGGAGCATATGGAAGCGATCGACGGCGATCGCGAAGGCTCGATGCGTCGCCTTCAAACGATCGCGGCGGCCATGCGCGACACGTTGCTGGACCGGCGCGACAATCCGCGCGACGACATCATCTCCATGCTCTGGAAGCTGGAAATTGATGGCCAGCCGACGACGCTCGCCGACATGGAAAATTACGGCGTGCTGCTCTTCATTGCCGGGCTCGACACGGTGATGAACGGCATGGGCCTCGCCATGCGCGGTCTGGCCGTGGACACCGATCTTCAGCGCAAGCTGCGCGCCGAACCCAAGCTGATCGCCGAAGCGGCTGAAGAAATGCTGCGCCGCTACACCTTCACCGTGCCGATGCGGGTCGTGAAGCGCCCCGTCGAACTGTCCGGGGCCAAGATGATGCCCGGCGACATGGTCAAATTGTTCCTGCCTGCCGCCGATCTAGACGCAAAGGAATTTCCGCAGCCCGACGTCTATGATCTCGATCGCGAAAACAACGTCCACATCGCCTTTGGCGTCGGCCCGCATCGCTGCCTCGGCTCGCATCTCGCGCGTGTCGAGCTGCAGGTTCTCTATGAGGAAATGTTGGCACGCATGCCCGAATTCCGGCTCGATCCCGATCATCCGCCGGTCTTCCATGGCGGCCATGTCATCGGCATCGAAAGCATGCACCTGGTCTGGGACGTCTGATCCATGGCCTGGCAGCGTTCGCGCCCGCGTCTCGACCGGGACAACCGCGCCTTCTGGACTGGCGGGGCGGAGGGGAAGCTGCACATCACCCGATGCGGTGACTGTGGCAACTATACCCATCCGCCACGCGAGCTGTGCCGCCATTGCCAGTCGGAAAATGTCGCGCCCCATGCGGTGGCGGGCACGGGCATCATCGACACCTACACTATCAATCACCAGGCCTGGGCCAAGGATATGGAGGTGCCCTTCGTCATCGCGCGGGTGAAGCTGGACGATGCGCCCGGCGTGTACCTCACCACCAATATCGTCGGCAGCCCGGTCGATGCGGTCGATATCGATGATCGCGTGCAGGTCGTGTTCGAGGAACAGGACGGCATCTGGTTCCCCCTGTTCGAAAAGGTCGCCTGACCATGGCGCAACGCGAAGCCTATATCAGCGGCATCGGCATGTCGGAGGTCGGGGTGCGCCTGACCCGCTCGCCGCTGCTGCTCACGGTCGATGCCGTGCGCGAAGCCATCGCCGACGCCGGGCTGACGCTCGATCAGATCGATGGCGTCGCCACCTATCCCGGCAAGATGCCGAGTTTCCTCGGCTTCTCGCCCGTCAGTTCGGACGACCTGATCGAAGTGCTGGGGCTGAAAACCCGTTGGCATATCGGTGCGGCGGAATCGACCGCGCAATTGG
The DNA here is from genome assembly GCF_032227065.1 of Sphingobium sp. SA2. Taxonomy (NCBI): domain Bacteria; kingdom Pseudomonadati; phylum Pseudomonadota; class Alphaproteobacteria; order Sphingomonadales; family Sphingobiaceae; genus Sphingobium; species Sphingobium sp. SA2. The sequence goes on along the minus strand of NZ_JAPMXX010000001.1, from coordinate 908,866 downwards.
GGGCCATCATCGAAGCCGCCAATGCGGTGAAGGCAGGCCTCGCCCGCCACGTCCTCTGCTTCCGCACCGTTTATGAAGCCGCCGCGCTTGCCCGCCCGGAGGAGTTCCCGCCGATGGAACGGCGCAAGGATGTGTCGGGCAATTCCCAATGGGTCTCGCCCTTCGGTGCCTTCTCCGCCGCCAACTGGACCGCGCAGTTCGCGATGCGCCATATGAAACGCTATGGCCTCACCCGCGAGCAATTGGCGCAGGTTGCTTTGAACGATCATGCCAATGCCACGCTCAACCCGCGCGCGCTGGTCAAAAAGCCGCTAACGATGGACGATTATATGTCCGCCCGGATGATCAGTTCGCCCTTATGCCTCTATGATTGCGACCGCTTCACCGATGCCTCGACCGTGGTGATCGTCTCGGCGGGCGACGCGCTTGGCGACGTGAAGGCGACACCCATCCGCATCGCCGCGAGCGCGGGTTCGGTCGAACGCTATAGCTGGGACCAGGCCGAATGGGCGGGCGCCTATGCCACCGGGCGCGACCTGTGGAAGAACACGGACTACACGGTGGACGATGTCGATACCGTCCAGCTCTATGACGGCTTCGCTTTCCAGCCCATCACCTGGCTCGAAGGGCTGGGCTTTTGTCCCATCGGCGAAGGCGGTCAATTCCTCGAAGGCGGCACCCGCATCGCCCGTGATGGCGCGCTGCCGATGAATACCGGTGGCGGCCAGCTTGGCTGGGGCCGGCTCCACGGCTTCGGCTTCGCCTATGAATCGGTCGTCCAATTGCGTGGGGAGGGCGGCGCACGCCAGATCGGCGGCGATCCCCGCGTCGCCATCGCCACGTCAGGCGGCGGCCCCATGGCGGCGGCGCTGCTGCTGGCCAAGGACTAGCCTGTCATGGACAGTGCTACGCTCGACGCGCTGCCGGGCTTCCGGCGGCGTTTCCGCGTCACGCCTTCTGAGGGGGCGGTCATCGCCGCAGTCGAGGATGACTATCATTGCATGGCCGTCACCCTGCGCCATGACGGCACGCACGTCACTGGCGTCGACTCCCTCATGGAGCGCGTACCCTGGACCACTTGTCCCGGCGCGCCTGCTGTGCTGGCCGCGACCTTCACCGGTGTCGCACTGGTGGATGTCGCGGCGCGGGGAGAAAAAAAGGCCAATTGCACCCATTTGCACGATCTGGCCGTACTGGCCGCCGCCCATGCGGCGGACGATGAACCGATCCTCTACGACATCGTCGCTTGCGACCCCGTCGATGGCCTGGCGGTCGCGGAAATCCGGCGCGACGGCGCGCTACTGCTCAGGCTAACGCATCGCCAGCATATCCTGGAAGCCCCGGCCGCCATCGCCGGCCAATCGCTCCTGAAATTGCGCCCCTGGATCGACAGCCTCGAAGACCCGCAGCGCGAAGCCGCCCGCCTGCTGCAATGGGGCACGATCCTCGCCAATGGCCGCCTGATTCCTATGGAGCGGCAATCCACCGCGACGAAGGTGCCGCCCAACTGCTTCACCTTCCAGCCGGACAATGCCGTTCACGCCCGCCGCGTCGGCCAGGTCATCGATTTCAGCGGTGCGTCGCCGACCCCGCTCGACCATTTCGATGGTCACGCCTTCCACCCGCGATAGACGAAAAAAAGGGGCGCGCCGGAGAGGGAAGGCGCGCCCCATATCGTCCCTTCGCTATCAGAAGGGCAGGTTGTAGAGGCCTGTCGCGTTGGTCTGCAGGACCTTCTTCTTGACCTCGAAATCATAGCCGCCCAGCACGTCGATGACATGCGCCTGCACGCCGGGATAGAGCGAGGTGGGATGCGGGAAATCGGTTTCGAACATCACCTTGTCCACGCCGATGGTTTCCAGCAGCAGCTTGGGACCGACCTTCTCGAACCAGAAGGTGACCCAGAAATGGTCGCGGAAATATTCCCACGGCCGCTTATGCAGCATATTGGCCTTGCTCGGCAGCATCTCGTTGAACTGATGCTCCAGCGCCTCGATCGCGAAGGGCAGCCAGCCCATGCCGCTTTCGATAAGGCCGATCTTGAGCTTGGGATGGCGATCGAGCCGGCCCGACACCATCCAATTGCCCAGCGTCGCGGCATTGCCGATCGAGAACATCGTCGCCACCACCGACAGCGTCTGCTCGAAGCCGAACCCGTCCCAGGTCAGCGTATTGGGGTCGACCGCACTGTTGAGGTGGAAATTGAGCGGCATGCCGGTCGCTTCGCACATCTCCAGGAACGGGGTCCAATAATCGTGCATGAAGCTCGGCACGCCGACACGTTCGGGCGTATCGGGCAGGACAAAGCCCTTGATCCCCATGTCGTAGCAACGCCGCGCCTCGGTCTCCAACGCCTTCTGGTCCCAGAAGGGCAGGTGGCCCATGTTGAAGATGCGGTTGCCCGACACCTGCTGATATTCGGCCGATGCATCATTATACATTTGCACGATGGCGAGCGCGAGGTCGGGGTCACCCAGCGACATCAACGACCCGGCTTGGGTCACGCCCGAATTCTGGAAGCCGATCTGGGCATAGACGCCCATATCGTCCATCGCCTGCAACCGTTCCTTGATCAGGTGGCCGCCCGGATGCGCCTGCTCCAGCTTGGGGAAAGCAAGCCGCCCCAACAGCTTGTTATTGTCGGCGCGAATGACGTTGCCACCCATCGATCCGAAATTGCGGTCACCGACATACCAGCGTTCGACGCCGTCGGCGTCCTGCTTCACATAGGGCACCTTGCCCTTATATTTGGCCGGCGCGCGCGAGGTGAACAGGTCGGGTGCTTCGGTGATATGCGTGTCGGTGTCGACGATCTTGATGCCAGCCAGCGATGGGTCCAACCCGCCCGATTGTGTGGCATAATCCACCTCGCGGATCACGCCGCCTTCGGTATAGCCTTCGGCCGACCAATATTTCTTGGCGGCCTGCGCCATTTCGCTGTCGGTCTTGTCCTTCACATCAGCCATGCTTCATCTCCATCGGCTGGCGGCTGCCATCGAACAGCGGGGAAACGGGCGCGGGCGCCGGTTCCTCCACGCAGCGACGCACCGCTTCATTCAGTGTCCGCAACAGGCTGTCGGCATCGATCTGGTCCGATGGCTCGTAGACGAAACCAATGGCCAGCGGCTGGCTTTCGGGCATGTTGGGCAGCAGCACGGCCGTTACATCCGCGATCGACCCGAAGCCGACCTTGCCACTGGCAAAGCCCTGCTCCCGGCATGACAGCACCTGTGCGCTCATGTCGGCGGGTATGAACTTGCGATCGGGCGTGGCTTCCGCATTCAGGCGGCGGATCATGCCGTCGCGCCGCGGCTGCGGAACGGTCGAGAGCATCAGCCATCCCGCCGCGCTGTCGGACAGATGATCCTGCTGGCCGCCGCAGAAACCGGCGGCTCCGGCGGTGCGGAAGGTGCGCGTGCCGGCCCGCCAGTTGAACACCTGGACCTTCAGGCCCACCATGCCGAACACCGCAACGCCCAGGCCCGTCTGCGCCGACAGGCGATCGATCAGCCCGGTCAGCACGCCATCGCGCACCAGCTTGGGCTGCACGGCGGCCCCCAGCATCGCGGCGCGGGGCGTGGGCGAATAGGAACGCGAGCAGGGATCTTTGTGCAAAAGGCCAAGGTCAACCAGGCTCGACAGCAATTCCGACGTGCTGGACTGAGGCCGGTCGAAACGACGGACGATGTCCATCACCGTAGCCTGCGGATGATCTTCATCGAAGAATTCCAGCACTTCGATGACGCGCTTGGCGATCTTTGCCTTGTTGGACTCTATTTGAGCCATGGTCCTCTCCTTCGGTTTATGAACACAGTTGTTCACTACCGGGGCAGGCCTGTCAATTAAAAATGAGATACTCTCGTTTATTTTGCCCAATTGGGCAGGTGGAAGCAGCCAGAAATCCTCACAACCATCTGAATTATTACTATAAAAATAGACGTTCCGTACAGGTTTCCAGAGCAATGGAGCTGCCGGTCACCGTTCGGTTCCGAAGAAAAATGCACAGCAACCCCGGCGCAAAAAGCCGTAACCATTGTCCGATTCGCTGTCCGCTTGTTGCGCTTCAGCGGGAAAACAGCGTCTTGATTTCCCGCCGCAGCAGCTTGCCCATCTCATTATAGGGTAGGGCATCGGTGAACAGCACCCGCTCTGGTACCCGCGATGACCGCAGCCGCGCTCGTACCATCTGCTTCAGCTCGTCCTCGTCCGGCGCGCTATGCCCTGCGCGCGGCACCACGATCAGGCCCACCGCTTCGCCCCACTCGTGCGAAGGAATGGCGACCGCCGCCGCCTCGGCCACGGCGGGATGGGTCATCACCACATCCTCGATCTCGCCGGGCGAGATATTCTCGCCGCCCCGCACGATCACATCGTCCGCGCGCCCCGACAGGAACAGATAGCCGTCCGCATCGATATAGCCCGCGTCACGAGTCGGAAACCAACCATCGGCGTCAAGCGCGCTGCGTTCGCGATATTCGCCCGACACCTGCTCGCCGCGCACATAGATTTCGCCCGGCACGCCCGGCGGCAGCACTTGGCCATCCTCGTCGCGTATCTCGATCTCCACGGTCGGCAACGGCCGCCCCACCGATCCCAGCCGCGCCCGCACCACCGGATCGTCCGACCCATGGGCCGCGCGATGCTCATCCGGTCCCAACAGCGCGACGGTCGAACTCGTCTCGGTCAGGCCATAGGCGTTGGTGAAGCCGGTCGTCGGAAACAGGTCGAGCGCCTGGTGGATCAGCTCGGTCGGCATCTTGCCACCGCCATAGGCGATCGCCCGCAGCGCGGACAGGTCCGGCTGCGACGCACCCTTGGCGACCATCTGGCCCATCGCCTCGATGATCCGCGCCAACATGGTCGGCACGACAAACGCATTGCTCGCTCGCTCCACCGCCGCGAGGTTCAGCCAGGCGTCGGGTGCAAAGGCGGGCAGCATCAGGATTCGCCGCATCGCGTAAATGGAACTCAGCAACGCCGCGATCCCCGCAATATGATAGGGCGGCACGCTGACCAGCGCGGCATCCTCTTCCGGCGCAGCGGCGAACTCCACCGTGCCAAGGATATAGGAGACCAGATTGGCATGACGCAAAATCGCGGCCTTGGGCGCGGCGGTCGTGCCACTGGTGAACAGCTGGATCGCGACATCGTCGCCCGCGTCCGCTTCCACCGGCGCATCGCCCGCCAGTGTTTGGGCCTGCGCGACGAAATCCGCGCGCGACACAATGATATTGGCGGCATCCGGGCATAGCCGCCGCACCCGCGCGCCATCCCCGACGATCAACGCCGGGCTGATCCGCGCCAGCAGCGCCCCCAGATCCGCATCCGCCAGCCGATAGTTGAGCGGCACATAAGGCACGCCTGCCAGCGCCGCGCCGAACAACGCCATGACCGCCGCCTCGCTGCTTTCGTCGAGCAGTGCGACATGCGCGACCTCGCTCTGCCGGATCAGCGCAGCCGCGCCGCGCGCGCCCGCCAGCAGGTCAGCATAGGTCCAGCGCGCGCCATCGCACACCAAAGCGATCCGGTCGGGTGCGGCGTCGGCCGTCATTTCCAGGAAGAGGGCGATGTTCATCGGTCTGTCATTCAGTCCGACGCGGGCAGGGGCTTGGCGTCCTTGACCTGCAAGGCCACGCCGTCGACCGAAAGCGATCCTTTGCCCGGCTTGACGCACAGCAATTCGAACGTCCCTGCCGCATCGACATAGCGTTTGCCCATCAACGTGCCAGCGGCGAAATCGGCCGACGGCGTGCCGACCGCTTCCGGCTTCGCCTCGCCCATCGCCGCGCCGCCGCATTCGATGGCTCCCTCGCCGCAACGGATCACCATGACTTCGGTGTCGCATGCCGCGCTCTTCAATTTCGTTCCCGGTTTCATTGCACTGGTCGCCTTTGTTCCAAGCCTCACGCGATCGCGCCGCTGGCTTTCCACTGTTCGATCTTGTCCCACTCGATGCCCATTTCCATCAGCACCGTTTCGGTATGCTCCGACGCCTGTGGCGCGCGGGTGGTTTCCAGCGGCTTGCCATCGAACTGCACCGGTCCGCGCACCAGCCGCAGCGGCTTGCCGCTGCCATCGGCACCCTCGACCTCGATGATCATGTCGTTGGCCAGCGCCTGTTCGTCGGTCAGCAGGTCGCTGAAACTCTGCACCGGCGCCCATTGCCCCTTCATGGTCTTGAGGTGCGCGCGCCAATAGGCAAAGGGCTTCTGGGCAAAGGCCTTGACCAATATGTCGCTCGCCGCACCCGCATTCTCGATCAGCGACAAGACGTCTTTAAAGCGCGGATCGTCCGCGGCTTCCGGCGCACCGACATGCTCGAACGTATCGCGGATCAGGCCGGTTGGACTGACCATGCACAGATTGATCGTGCCGCCATCGGACGTGCGGAAATTGCCCATGAACGGATTGCGCAGCGACCCGCCCGATGTCGGCATCGGATTGCGCGTTTCGATCCCGGTCTCCATCACCTGCGATATCAGCGCGCCCGACGCCCACCAGGCGGCACTCAGCAGCGATACGTCCACCTCGGTCGCCTCGCCCGTGCGCTCGCGATGCAGCAGCGCGCCCGAAATGCCGCCTGCAATGAACATGCCGCCGATCGAATCGCCAAAGGCCGGGATACCCTGCGTCAACGGACCCGGCAGGGCTTCAGGCGTCATCGCATAGGCGACGCCGCTGCGCGACCAGAAGCAGGTGCCGTCGAACCCGCCGACCAGCCGCTCCGGTCCCTTGTCGCCCAGCGCGCTGCCACGGGCATAGATGATATCGGGGTTCACGGCGCGGATATGCTCGACATCGAACCGGTTTTTCTGGCGTACCTGCGGCAGATAGTTGGTCAGGAAGACATCCGCCGTCTTGGCCAGCTCATATAAAACCTCCTGGCCTTCGGGCGTGGACAGGTCGATCCCCACGCTGCGCTTGCCGCGATTGGGATGTTCGAACAACGTGTGGCGCAGCGGATCCAGCGTCACCCCGCCCATGTTGAGAAATCCGCGCTGCGTGTCGCCGCGTACCGGATGCTCGATCTTGATGACATCCGCGCCCCAGTCGGCCAGGATCGCGCCCGCCGCCGGTACATAGGTGAATTGCGCGACTTCCAACACGCGCACACCCTTCATCACCTGGGTCATAAACTTACCCCAATCCCCTCATGCGCCGCACGATGCAGCGCTGTATCTTGCCGCAAAGCCTAGAAGCTGCGGCCATTGCCGCAAGAGCCGACAGGCTGTTGAATGCGGGCTATCGCTCGCACGATGCCCCAGCGGCCACCAACGCCGTCACGATATGCGAACCCCCGCAAAACAGGGGGATTGAGCGGCACGGGCTACGGGCCGAAGGTATGGCGCAAACGTCACCGGAAGGACTCCCATGCTGATCGACTCCTCGCTCTCCGCCATCGTCACCGGCGGCGCGTCAGGCCTTGGCCTTGCCACGGTGAAAGCCTTGCGTGCCAACGGCGCAAAGGTCGCGATCTTCGACATCAACCAGGATCAGGGGGAAGCGATCGCCGCAGACGTCGGCGCGACCTTCTGCAAGGTTGACATCCTCTCGGAAGACAGCGCACTCGCCGGCTTTGACCAGGCCCGCGCCGCTCAGGGGCAGGAACGGCTGCTCGTCCATTGCGCCATGGTGTCGAAGGGCGGCAAGACCGTGTCGAAGGACAAGGATAATGGCGGTTTCAAGCGCCTCTCGACCGAGGATTATGCCCTGTCCGCGCAAGGCATTCTGGTCGCCAGCTACCGCATGGCCTCCATCGCCGCGCTCGGCATGGCATCGCTCGATCCACTGGCCGACGAGGAGCGCGGTAGCATCATCCTGACATCCAGCGCGGCGGCCGAAGACGGGCAGGTGGGGCAGATCGCCTATGGCTCGCTGAAGGCCGGCGTGAACGGCATGGTCCTCCCCATGGCGCGCGACCTGATGGACTTGGGCATTCGCGTCAATGCGATCATGCCCGGCATCTTCGCGACGCCGCCGATGCTGCGGTTCAAGGACATGAACCCGCCCATGTATGAAAATCTCGAAAAATCGGTGCCCTTCCCCCGCCGCCTGGGGCTGCCGGAAGAGTTCGCATCGCTCGCCATGGAATTGGTCCGCAACAGCTATATCAACGCGCAAACTTTCCGCATCGACGGCGCGATCCGCTTCCCGCCGCGCTGACCTGCCTTCTCCTTCGCATCATGACCAAAGAACAAGGGCGCGCCGGGCAATGGCGCGCCCTTGTTCGTTCGCACTTGCAAAAAATAATACTAAGCTAGGTTGACATGTTTTTGGCGAATTACTAACTAAGCTTAGTATTAAATGAATCACTCTCTTTTCTAACCCAGAGGTTCGCCATGACTGCTTTTGCCCAAATCGCTCTTGCCTTCACCCTTGCCGCTTCCGCCCTGCCGCAGGCCGCCGCAGCTGCCGAAGCCGTGCAACTGTCGTCCTCCGTTGCCGTCAGCGCGGCGGACTATAAGGGCAAGATGCTCTACACCGCGTCGGGTGACCGTCTCGCTGCCGTCTACCGCGTCGCGCCCGATGGCGCCGCGCAGATCATCCTCAACGGCAAGATGGTCGTCGTGCCCGCTGCCAGCCTCGCCGCCGCCGATGGCAAGCTCGTCACCAAACTGTCCAAGCGCGATCTGCTGACCGCCCGCTGATCGGCCTGACCCATCAAAAAAGGCCCGCCTTCCAATGCGGAAGGCGGGCCTTTTTGCGTCTGTCGCTTGGCCTGTGATCAGGGTTTGGCAATATTCTCGGAAATCATGTCCAGCAGCATGTTGAGCCGGTTGAGGTCGTCCACATCGAAGCGCGCAAAGGCGACATCCTCATTGGCACGGGCAATGCCCGCCAATTGAGTCGTGATCGTCTGGCCTGCCTCGGTCAGGAACACGGCATGCGCGCGCCGGTCGTCATCCTTGGCCCGCCGTTCCAGCAGCCCGTCGGCGCAGAGCCGGTCGATCAATCGCCCGGCCGACGCCTCGGCAATCTCCAGCATATTGGCGATCGTTCGTTGCGTCGCACCCGGATGCCGCGCGACCACGGCGATCACCGTCCATTGCGACCGGGTCACGCCCAGCCGCACCACGCTCTGGTCGAAATGCGCGCGCAACTGCCGCGCGATCACCGTCAGCTTCAACGATGCGTTGCGCTTGAGCGCGGTCGGGTCTTCGGCCAGCAATTGATCGATCGGTTTCGCCATCACCTGGCCACCATAGCGCCACCGCGGCGAAACGAAAGAAAGCTCATCCTGCAATGCACAAGTCGGCACCATGTCCTGTCTCTCAGACACGTTCGATGATGATCGCTGGAGCCATGCCGCCCGCCGCGCACATGGTGATCAGGCCATAGCGACCGCCCGTCCGTTCCAACTCGTCCAATGCCGTGCCGATCAGCACCGCGCCGGTCGCCCCGATCGGATGGCCAAGCGCAATCGCGCCGCCATTGGGATTGAGCTTCGCGCGGTCGATCCCCAAATCGCGGATGAACTTTTCGGTCACGACCGCAAAGGCTTCGTTGACCTCGAAGACGTCGATATCCTCGACCCGCAACCCTGCTTTCGCCAGCACCTTGCGCGCGGCCGGGACCGGGCCGTTCAACATCAATGTCGGGCAATCCCCCATATTGGCGGTCGCAACGACCCGCGCGCGCGGCGTCAGGCCATGGCGCTGCGCATAGTCGGCCGACGCCAGCAATAGGGCGGCCGCGCCATCGACCACGCCGGACGATGTGCCCGCATGGTGCAGTGGCGTGATCGCCAGGTCAGGATATGTCTGGTTGATCAACTGGCGGAATGTCGGGCCATCGGCGCGCGAGGGCATGTCGAGAAAGGCCGCAAAGGCGGGCTTCAACTGCGCCAGCTGTTCGGCCGTGGTATCAGGCCGGGGATATTCCTCATGGTCCAATATCACCGCGCCATCATCATCCACCACCGGCACGGTCGATCGGGCAAATCGCCCTTCCTTGATCGCGATCCCCGCCCGCCGCTGGCTCTCCGCGCCAAAGGCATCGAGCTGCTCGCGCGTAATGCCCTCCATCGCCGCAATGGCATCGGCGGCGACGCCCTGGTTCGACTGGGGATGCTTGGCCTGCAGGCGCAGATTGCCGGTGCCAAGGCCGCCGACCGACGGCACCCCTGCTTCGCGCAATGACTGGCCATAGGACATGACGTGCGACATCATCTCGGTCCCGCCCGCCACGACCAGATCTTCCATCCCGGCCATGATCTGCGCGGCGGCCAAATTGGTGGCGGTCAGGCCACTGCCGCAGAAGCGGTCGAGCGTCACGCCCGACGCGCGCACATCATAGCCCGCGTCCAGCGCCGCCATCCGCCCCATGTCGCCGCCCTGCAATCCCATCTGCGCGCTGGTGCCCCAGATCACGTCGTCGACATCGGCCGTGTCGATGCCATTGCGATCGCGGATCGCACGCAGCACCGTGGCCGCGACATGCTGGGGATGCAGATGGGACAGGGCACCCTTGCCCAGCTTGCCGAAGCTGCGCGGCGTGCGGACGGCGTCGATGATAAAGGCCTCTGCCAAGGCGCGTCTCCTGCAATATTGTTGATGGCGCTATCGCATGGATGCGCGCGCATCCCCAATCGCATGGGCGATTGATCGTGGGCCGGGATGGACGCTGCGGCCGGGCCGCGCGCAGGGTGGTCGGCCAAAGGACAGGAAGTAGGGAGAGTTGCGGAATGGCAAAGGACGGCGGCAGCTTTGCGCCCCTGCGCGAACCGGTCTTCCGCCGCATCTGGACCGCCAGCCTGCTCTCCAATTTCGGCCAGTTGATCCTGGGCGTCGGCGCGGCCTGGGAAATGACGCGGCTCACCCCGTCGCCCGGCATGGTCGCGCTGGTCCAGAGCGCATTGATGCTGCCCCTGATGCTGGTTGCGCTGCCAGCGGGTGCCTTGGCCGACATGTTCGACCGACGGCGGATTGCCATGGCTGGCCTTGCCTTCTCGATGGTTTGCGCCTGCATTCTGACGGTGCTGGCCTGGGCGGGCTATAGTTCGCCCTGGATGCTGCTGACCTTCTGCTTCCTGATCGGGGCAGGGGTCGCGCTTTATTCGCCCGCCTGGCAATCCTCGATCAGCGAGCAGGTCGGTCCGCATCACTTGCCTGCCGCCATCGCGCTCGGCACGATCAGCTATAATGTCGCGCGCAGCTTCGGCCCGGCGATCGGTGGCATCATCGTGCTGGCGGCCGGTGCCCATGCCGCCTTCGCCGTCAACGCGATCGGCTATCTGCCCTTGTTCATCGCCTTCTACCTGTGGCAGCGCCGCCATGTCTCCTCGCGCCTGCCGCCCGAACAGATCCACCGCGCGATCGTGTCGGGCGCACGCTATGCGCTTCACGCTGTGCCGATCCGTACCGTCCTGGCCCGCGCCTTTTTCTTCGGGCTGGCGGGCGCATCGGCCGCCGCGCTCGCCCCCTTGATCGCCAAGCAATTGCTAGGTGGCGACGCCAGCACGTTCGGCCTGCTGCTTGGTGCCAGCGGTGTGGGCGCGGTCGGCGGCGCGCTGCTCGTCGGTCCCTGCCGCGAGAGGTTTGGCACCCATCGCACCGTCACCCTGCTGGCCGTCATCAGCGGCGCGGCGTTGCTCCTGGTGGGCTTTAGTCGATCGGTGCCGCTCACATGCTTTGCCCTTTTCATCGCGGGCGGCGCGAATATCCTGACCATCGCGCTGTTCAACGTCGCCGTGCAACTCGCCGCGCCCCGCTGGGTGACGGCGCGCGCGCTCTCGCTCTTCTCCTCGGCGCTGACCGGTGGCATTGCGATCGGCGCGGCCTTTTGGGGCTGGGTCGCGGGGCAGATTTCGGTCGAAGGTGCGCTCTATCTGTCGGGCCTGGCGCTCGCCGCCTTGCCGCTCATCGGCATGCTCCTGCCTTTGCCCGACACCAATGAAGCCGATGTCGAACCCTTCCTGCTCAATAACGAGCCGGAGGTCGGCATGGCGCTCACCCGCCGATCCGGCCCGATCATCATAGAAATCGATTATGATGTCGATCCTGCCCGTGCGCGCGAATTTTATGGGGCGATGTTGCAGGTCCAGCACACCCGGCTGCGCAATGGCGGGTTCAACTGGTCGATCGCGCGCGACATTGCCGATCCCACCCGATGGACCGAACGCTATCAATGCCCGACCTGGGGCGATTATCTGCACATGCGCGAGCGCTTCACGCAAGCGGACAAGGATATCCAGTCCCACGCCAGTTCCTTCCATAACAGTCCGGACGTTTTGCGCGTGCGGCGGCGGCTGGAACGGCCGTTCGGATCGGTGCGCTTTCGCCCCGACACGCCCGACCCGCAACAGGGGATGATCAACTATATCGGGCCATGATGCCCGGAGGAGAGTCGATGAACGACAGACGATATCGGGTGATCCAATGGGCGACCGGCAATGTCGGCACCCGCGCGCTCCGCACCGTGATCGAGCATCCCGCGCTCGACCTCGTCGGCCTGTGGGTCAGTTCCGATGCCAAGCGGGGCCAGGATGCAGGCGTGATCGCCGGGCTGGACCCTTGCGGCATCATCGCCACCAGGTCGGTCGATGATCTGGTCGCAATGGAGGCTGACTGCGTCCTCTACATGCGCCAGGGAACCGACATCGACGAATTATGCCGCCTGCTGGCATCCGGCAAGAATGTCGTGACGACCCGCGGCGACTTCCACCACCCCCCGTCCATGGACGCTGCCACACGCGAGAGAATAGACGCCGCCTGCCAAGCGGGCGGCACGTCGATCTACAGCACTGGCTCCAGCCCCGGTTTCATCACCGAAGCGCTGCCCATCCCGCTCCTCTCGCTCTCGCGGCGGCTCGATCGCCTGACGATCGACGAATATGCCGATCTGTCCAGCCGCGCCTCGCCCGACCTCTTGTTCGGCGTGATGGGCTTCGGCCGCGCCCCACGCGCCTTCGATCCACGCCAGATCGACCATGTGAAGGGCGATTTCGCCGGATCGCTCGCCCAACTGGCCGACGCTGCCGGAATCGCCATCGACCAATGGGATGCGATCGGCGAAATGGGCGTGGCCACCCAGGCCATCACCATCGCCGCCGGAACCATCGATGCGGGCACGGTCGCTGCCCAACGCATCACCATATCCGGTATGCGCCATGGCCAACCCATGCTGCGCTTCCGCGCCAACTGGTATTGCAGCGACCGGATCGATCGCACCGACTGGGAACTGCGCCCGTCGGGCTGGCGCATCCGGGTGGAAGGCGACACGCCGCTTGATGTCGCGATCAGCTTTCCGGTCGCGCAGGAGGATTATGCCGCCTTCACGCCCGGCCTCACCGCCCATCGCGCGGTCAATGCCGTCGCTGCCCTCTGCCAAGCGCCACCCGGCATCCGCACCACCGCCGATCTGCCGCAGGTCATCGCCCGCTTTCAGTAGCCTGCGACCATCGCCTCGCTCACCTGCCACAGTCGGGCGGCGGCCGCATCATCCTGCGCCGCCGCCGAACAGGGCACGGCCTCGCGCTTATGGAAATAGCCGCCGCTCGACCGCCCCGGTTCAGGCGCGCTCGCCAGCCACACCAACGTATCGGCGGCTTGCTCAGGCGTCAGCGCCTGCTCGGCGATCGACTCCATATAGGCACGCATCGGCGCGTCGCAGTGGCTGGCGAAATTGCTCGCCACAACCCCCGGATGCATCGCATGCGCCACGATCCCGCTCCCCGCCAGCCGCCGCGCCAGTTCGCGGATGAACAGGATGTTGGCGAGCTTGGCATGGCAATAGGCGGCTCCCCCCACGAAACCCTCGGCAAAGGTCAGATCGTCCCAACGAATGCCATCGCAATGTTCATGGCCCGTGGACGATACCGCCACCACGCGCACGCTGCCGGGTTCCGATTGCGCGGCGGCCGCTATCAGATGGGGCAGCAATGTCCGCGTCAGCAGAAAGGGCGCGAGGTGATTGGACGCAAAGGTCGCCTCATGCCCCTCCTCGGTGATAACCCGTTCCGCCATCACCCCGCCTGCATTGTTGAGCAGCACGTCGATCGCCGGGGCCAGCGCAGCAATCTCCGCCGCCGCCCGCGCCGTCTCGCCCATTAGCGCCATGTCCGCCCGGATCATGGTGAAATCCGCGCCGGGCAGGGTGGACAACGCGGCTTCCGCCGCGGCGCATCGCCCGGCGTCGCGTCCGACGCCGATCACCCGCCACCCCTGTTGCAGCAACGCACCCGCCGCCGCCCTGCCGATACCCGCACTCGCGCCGGTCACGACCGCTATCTTCTGCCGATTCGTCATGCGCGCGCGACCTCCATCTTGCGGGAACCATGGCCCAGCGTCAGGAACAGCAGCGCCCCGACCAAGGTGACGCAGGCACCGATAACCAGAAACGGCGCATAGCTGCCCCATAGCCCCAGCGTATAGCTGAGCGTCAGCGACCCCAGCGCCGCACCCCCCGCAATCGATGCGCCGACCAGCCCCATCACCAAGCTGAAGACATTGAGGCCAAAGCGCCGTGACACCAGATAGGCGGCCACATCGCCCTCCGCCCCTTGCGCCAGTCCCATCATCGCCACCGACAGCGCCAGCACGATGGTCGCGTCGAAGGGCGATGCCATCAGCATCATGCCGATCGCCGGCATCGACAGGGTCAGCGCGGCAACATGGTGCGGTTGCATCCGGTCGAGCGACAGGCCACAGGCAAAGCGACCGACCATGACGCCCACCGCATAGATGGAAATCAGCCAGGTCGCGGTCTGCGACTGCGCCCCGCTGTCCATCAACATCAATTTCATTTGCGCCGACACCAATCCTTGCGGAAAATTCACCAAAATCATGCCGATGATCAACACCCAGAAGGCGGGATTGCGCACAATCACGCCATAGCCTGCCTTGGATTCGACCGGCACATCCTCGTCCGGGCGGGTGCCGATATGCGGCGGCGTCATGGCCACCGCGATCAGGCCGAACGCCATGGTTATCCCGCCCATCAACAGATAGCCGTTGCGCCATCCCTCGCTTTCGATGAACCGGCCGAGCAACGGTGCGAGGACCGCGCCGACCAGCGGCGGCCCGGTCATGACGATGGAGAAAGCCAGCCCCCGCGCCCTTTCGAACCGTTCCGCCACGATGCGGGTATAGACTGGCGAGGTGGTCAGCGTGCCGACGACGATCTGCAACACCGCAATGGCGAAGAAGGCGCGAATGCTGCCTGGCTGCATTGCAAAGGCGATATAGGCGCTTGGCCCTGCCAGTACGCCCACCGTCGACACCGCCCGCACCCCGAAGCGATCGGTCAGCCGCCCGGTGATCGGCTGCGCGATCAGCATCAACAGCCCCATGCTGCCCAGCAACGCGAATTGCGACCTTGGCCAGCCGAACTCGGCGATCAGCTTGGGCGCGAACAGGCTCATCGTATAGGCGGACAGGCCGATACCAAAGCCCAGTCCCATGGTCGCGGCAAGCAACGGTCGCCAATGCGTCCGAAATTCGCCCCAATAGGCCGATCCCATCCTCGCCTCCTATAGTCTCATGGCCTGCCGCTGTGGAAGCGGAGGCGGGGCCGCCTGGCTGCCATGTCCGCTGGCACGGCGCAAATCGCCCCGGCGCTATCGCGTAACGGGGGTACAGAATGGCATGATCCAGCCCGCCGCCATCGCGCAAGCGATCCTTCGCATCGCGCCATTGCCCACACGGGCGAACGTGCCGCACATCCCGCATGTCCGACCGCCATCGCGCGGCGAAAGGCGCCGCCCGGAACGAACGGCCCCAGAGCAATGAGAGAGGCAAGCTACTCCATGGCCGACATCGAACTGCGCCCGCCAGCGCCGACGGAGGCCTTGCCGAGCATGGCCTATCGGTCCTGGTTCCTCTTCATCATGGTGCTGGTATCCGCTTCGGTGCAGGGCGAACGCTATCTGATGGTGGTGATGGTCGAACCGATCCGCCGCGAACTCGGCCTTTCGGACGCTGCGATCGGCATGGTCAAGGATATGATCATCGCCATCGTCTACATCCTGGCGATCATTCCGCTGGCGCGCCTCGCCGATCGCTGGTCCAAGCGTAAGATCGTCGCGATCGCCGCCACCGTCTGGAGCGCGGCGATCATCCTGTGCGGCATGGCCAAAAGCTTCTGGGTGCTGCTGATCGGCCGCGCCGGGATCGGCCTTGGCGAAGGCGGCTTCACTCCGCCGTCCCAGGCCTGGATCGCCGACCTCTTTCCCATTCGTCAGCGCGCCACCGCGCTTTCCATCTTCCTGCTCGGCGCGTCGCTCGGCACGTTTCTCGGCCCCGCCGTCGGCGGCTGGGCGGTGCAGGAATATGGCTGGCGCAACACGCTGATCTTCGCCAGCATCCCCGGCTTCATCCTGGCACCCATCGTCTGGTTCACCCTGCGCGACACCCGTGCTGGCCTCGCCGATGGCGCGCCGGTCGAAACGGGCGCGACGCCTTCCTTCCTCAAGACTGCGCGTGAACTGATGGCGATCCGGACATTGCCGCCGCTCATTCTGGCAGCCTCGCTCAATGCGCTGCTGACCATGGGCTTCATCAGCTGGGCACCGGCCTTCATGGAGCGCACGCACGGCATGCCCGCCAATGAAGCCGGGTTGCAGATGGGCGGCGCGCTCTTCTTCGGTTCGGCGATCGGCCATACGGTCGGCGGTCCCCTGGCGGACTTTCTTGGGCGTCGCGACATGCGTTGGTATGTCTGGATGCTGATGATCAGCGGCGCGCTCGCCACCGGCATCGGCTGGATGATCCTTACCGGCTCGGCCGACCGCGTGTTCCCGCTCTATGGCCTCAACATGCTGATCGGCGGCCTGTCCGCCGCGCCGTTGATGGCCGTGGTCGCGGGCCTTGTCCCGTCCCGCTCGCGCGCGACCGCCATTGCCGTGCTGATGGTGTCGATCCAGGTCATTGGCCTTGGCGGCGGCCCTGTGCTGGTTGGCTGGCTGAGCGACATGTTGCGGCCGATCTACGGCGAGGATTCGCTCGGCATGGCGATGCGCTGGGCGCTGCTGGTCGGCATTCCCAGCACCTTCCTCGCCTGGATCGCCAGCCGCTCCTGCCGCACCGATTTCGCGGCCGCGGGCGGCTGGAACGGGGCGGCCATCATCCACGCGCCGCATTGAAACAGGAGACGCACAATGCCCGCTTATATGATCTTCACCCGCGAAGGGCCGATCCACGATCAGGCGGCGATGGATGCCTATAGCGCCATGAACCGTGCCCAGGCGGGGCGCTTCGTCGCCGACTATGGGCTTAGGCCGCTCGCCGTCTACGGCGCGCTCGACACGCTGGAGGGCGAAGCACCCGATGGCATCATCATCCTGCAATTCCCCGACGCCGCCCAGGCCCGCGCCTGGTACGACAGCCCGGAATATCAGGAGGCCAAGGCCTTGCGGCAAAAGGGCGCAACCTATCGTGCCCTGCTGGTCGAGGGACTCTAGCCGATCGCCGCTCCCACCCCGCAGATGCCAAACCCAAGGAGGTATCCAGCCATGACCGACATCAAGCCCCGCATCCTGCCACTACCCCGCGCGGAATGGACGGACGACGCCCGCGAAGTCTTTGCCTATTGGGGCGAGCCCAATGCGTGGGAAGAAGGCTCCAAGACCAATGTCCTGATGGTTATGGCTAACCACCCTGATCTGGGCAAAGTCTATAATATCTGGGGCAAGCATCTGTTGATGTCGAACACGCTCTCGACGCGCCATCTGGAATTGCTCATCCTGCGCGTCGCCTGGAAGGTGAAGTCCGCTTATGAATGGCATAATCATGTCGGCTATGGCCTCAACGCCGGGCTGACGCTGGACGATATCGCCGCGATCCGTGATTATCCCACAGGCGGCGATTGGAACGAAGCCGATGAGGCCGTCCTGCGATCGGTCGATGAACTGATCGCCGACGGCACGATCAGCGATGCGACATGGGCCGTGCTTGGCCGTCATTTCGACAAGAAGCAGCAGATGGATCTGGTCTTTTCGATCGGCCATTATGTCATGACCAGTTGGGCCTTGTCCGCCTTTGGCGTCGGCATCGAAGGGGGTGCGGACCCGATCGGCTTCGACCTTAAGAGCGCATCGGGCAAGATACCCGGCAAGACCTACAAGCCCGGCGAGACCGAGGATTGGACCGACAGCCGCGGCTATTGACGCGGGCACTATCGCGGCAACGATATCGGGGCGGCACGCCCTGTTGCGCATTGCCGCGCGCCTGCCCCAGCGGGCATGACCAGCGCCAGATCTTCACGAAGGACAAGACCCATGGCGACCGACATATTGCTGCCCAAGATCGGCTTTTCGATGACCGAGGCCCAGATCGCCGAATGGCTCGCCGAAGACGGCGCGCAAGTGACCGAAGGCCAGCCGCTCTATCTGCTCGAAGCCGACAAGTCGGCCAATGAAGTGGAATCGCCCGCCAGCGGTACGTTGCGCATCGTCGCCCAGCCCGGCGAAACCTATGAAGTCGGCACCATATTGGGCACGATCGAATAATGACCCTGCGCGTCGGCATCGTCAGCGCCGCTTGGGGCGCCTTCGCCCATCTTCCCGCCTGGCGCGCCATTCCCGGCGTCGAGGTGACGGCCATCTGCACCTCGCGCGAGGAAACGGCGCGCGCTGCGGCCGACCGGCTGGGCCTGCCGCGCGCCTTCTGGAACGCGCAGGAGATGTGCGCCGACCCGGACATCGACATTGTCGATCTCGGCACCCGGCCCTCGGTGCGCCTGCCGATGGTGCTGGCCGCGCTGGCCCATGGCAAACATGTCTATAATGCCAGCCCCCATGCCCCCGACTGGGCAGGCGCCAAAGCGATCGACGCGGCGTGGCGCGCGGGCGGCAGCGTCGGTGTGGTCGATGCTTTCTCCCAATGGCTGCCCGCTCACCGCCAGATGAAGGCGATGCTCGACGATAGCTATGTCGGCACACCGCTCGGCGGCACCTGCCATTTCAACATCTCGCTGTTCAACAGCCCGATCAAGCAATTCCCCTATAATTGGTTCGCGCAAGGCGGGCAGGGGGTGTCGGCCGTCCGCAACAATGGCAGCCATGCGCTCTACATGCTGCGCCATCTGTTCGGCCCGATCGCCGAACTGGTCGCCGACGACAGCCAGATCCTGCGCGAATGGCGTTTCGCGGATGGCGACACCATCACGCCCGACACCACCGATTTCGCCAATGTCATTCTGCGCTTCGAAAGCGGCCTCACCATGCAGATGCAGATCAGCTGGTCCATGGCGCTGCACGATGGCTGGTTGATCGACGTCTTCGGCGACAAGGGCCGGATTGCCGTGTCGTCGCCGACCTTCCCGACCGCGCGCGACTGCACGTTGCGCGCCGGACAATTGGGCGGGGCGATGGCGGAGATCGCGATTCCCGATGCCTTCAAGGCGGCACCCGGCATCACGCTCGACTGGCAGAGCGAGCCCCAGCCAAGCTTCCCCATGGCGCTCTCGATGCAGGCCATGGTCGAAGCGATCGAGGGCCATGGCAACGCCGCCCCGGACTTTGCCGAAGCGCTGGAGGTAGAGCGTCTGCAGGAAGCCATCCGCCTGTCGAGCGAGGCACGATGTTGGGTATGGCTGGCGGACGTGACTTAACCTCTCCGTTCGTTTCGAGCGAAGTCGAGAAACGCCCGCGCCGCCTTATCGTCCGGTAAAGCGCGGCGCGCGCTTCTCCCTGAGCGCGGCAATCCCCTCGCGATGATCGGCGCTCCGCACGCTCAGCGACTCATAGGCGATCCCTGCCTCCATCACCGCGCCCGCAATTCGCTTGAGTTCGATATTGGTCAATATCTTGGTCCAGCGGATCGCATTCGGCGCGCCCGCCAGCAGCTTCGCGCAAAAGCCATCGACCGCCGCGTCCAGTGCCTCCGGCGCAACGCAGTGGTTGATCAGCCCGATCTCCGCCGCTTTTCGCGCGCTCAGCAGTTCACCGGTCAGCAGATATTCCTTGGCCTTGGCGAGGCCAATCCGCTGCGCCCACACGACCGCGCCGCCATCCCCGGCGACTAGGCCAATGCCCACATGCGGATCGCCGATCTTCGCGCCCTCCGCCGCAAAGATCACATCGCACAGCAGCGCGATCGACGCGCCCAGCCCCACCGCATGCCCGTTCATCCGGCAGACGACCGACTTTTCGATGTCCAGCATCGCAAAGACGATCCGCTTGGCCTGCCGCGCCTCATGGTCGAACAGGTGCGGGTTCGCGGCATTATGCGCCATATGGTCGATGTCGCCCCCCGCCGAAAAGGCCCGCCCCGCGCCGGTCAGCAGCACCACGTCGGAATCGGGATCGGTCCCGGCAAAGGTCAGCGCATCGGGCAATTCGTCATGCAGCACGCGATTGACCGCGTTCATCGCGTCGGGCCGGTTGAGCGTCACCACCAGCAACCGCCCGCGTCGCTCCAGCAGGATCGTCTCATAGGCGGGCAGCATCTGGGTCATCGCTCGGTCTCCTCGACGCTCCCCATATCACGCGCCGCGCCGCCGCCAACGTCGCCCCGGCGATAAGCGCAGGGCTGGCGTGGCGGCCGGCCGCATAACCGATATAGCCTGCGCCATAAGCAGAGGAGAGCGCATAGCATGACCGGATTTGACGAAATGGTCGACTGGCTCGTCGTCGGCAGCGGCGCAGGGTCGATGGCTTCGGCGCTGGTCATGCGCGACACCGGAAAATCGGTCGTCATCCTCGAAAAGACCGCCTTCGTCGGCGGCACGACGGCCAAGTCGGGCGGCGTGATGTGGATTCCAGCCAACCGTTTCATGCTGGCCGATGGCGAAAGCGACAGCGCCGAGGCAGCCATGGCCTATCTCGACGCCACGCAGGACGAGCATCCCGCCCCCGGCACCTCGTCCGCAAAGCGGCGCGCCTATGTCACGCAAGCGCCGCGCGCGATCGATTTCCTGGTCGACAAGGGCGTCGCCCTGCAACGCGGCGCGACCTTCTGGCCCGATTATTATGACGAACTGCCCGGCGGCTGCAAAACCTCACGCACGGTCGTCGCCAAGCCCTTCGACCGCAAGGAATTGGGGCCATGGCGCGACAAGCTGCGCAAGGGTTTCGCCGAATTCAACGTCACTTTGGTCGAAGGAATGGAGGCGCAGGGCCATCGCCGTACCAACAAGGCGTCGGGCAAAATGCTGCTGCGCATCATCGGCCGGACATTGCGGGACAAGCTGCTAGGACGCCAATATACCACCGCCGGCGCAGCGCTGCAGGGCCGCATGCTCAAGGCTGCCCTGGCCGCCGGCGTGGACATAAGGCTGAACGCACCCGCCCGCCAGATCATCATCGCCGATGACGCCGCGACAGGCGTCGAAACGGTGCGGGACGGCAAGCCCTGGCGGATCGGCGCGCGCTTGGGCGTCCTCATCAATGCGGGCGGCTTCTCGCAAAATCAGGCTATGCGCGATCGCTATATCCCCGGCACCAGCGTCCAATGGTCGCAGACGCCCGAAGGGGACACCGGCGACATGCACCAGGAACTGGAGCGGATCGGCGGTCATTTGGCGCAGATGGACCAGTTGGTCGGCTATCAGATGACGCCTGCGCCCGGTTGGGATCAAACCTATGTCGCACCAGGCGCGCAATCGATGACCGGCAAGCCCCACGCCATATTGGTGGACCAGAGAGGCCAGCGCTACATGAACGAGGGCGGCAGCTACGAACTTTATTGCGAAACCATGCGCAAGCGGAACGCGCTGGTCCCCGCCATCCCCAGTTGGGCGATCGTCGACCGCAACTATGTCGAATTATACGCCATCGCGGGTAAGTTCATCGACAAGAAAATCCCCGATGGCTGGATCGAAAGCGGCTATCTCCACACCGCCGACACGATCGCTGACCTTGCCACCAGCATCAAGGTCGATCCCGCTACATTGACCGCCACCGTCGCCCGCTGGAACGGCTTTGTCGCCAAGGGCGTGGACGAGGATTTTCAGCGCGGTGCCCGCGCCTATGATAATTGCGG
This sequence comes from Sphingobium sp. SA2, assembly GCF_032227065.1. NCBI lineage: Bacteria > Pseudomonadati > Pseudomonadota > Alphaproteobacteria > Sphingomonadales > Sphingobiaceae > Sphingobium > Sphingobium sp. SA2. The sequence goes on along the minus strand of NZ_JAPMXX010000001.1, from coordinate 886,946 downwards.
CTTCGTCGGCGATCCCTTTTCCGACCAAAGCGCCCTCGGCGCGATCGACAAGGGGCCGTTTTACGCTGTCCCCGTGGTGCCCGGCGATGTCAGCACCTATGGCGGCGTCGTCACCGATGCGCGTGGCCGCGTGGTCAATGCCGACGGCCAGGTGATCGCCGGGCTCTATGCCACCGGCACCACCACGGCATCGGTCATGGGCAATGTCTATGTCGGCGCGGGGGCCAGCATCGGTCCTTCCCTGGTGTTCGGCTATATCGCCGCCCGCCACGCCGTAGGGCTCGATAATCAGCCCTGATCGGTAAAGCGCGCCGGTCGGGACAGAAGATAGGGCAGGGCAGGCGAAGAAATACGCGATTCGCCGCCATCGGCATGGATCAGCGACACCCGCCCCACGCCTGGTGAGGATACCACTGCCACCACGCTGTCCACCCATTGGTGCAGCATCGCGCGCGCATGGTCCAATTCCTCCCCTTGCGTCGTCGCTGCGCCCTCGGCCTCCAGTTCGGCCTCCAATTGCAGCACCCGGTCCGTCCGCTCGCTGATGTCGCGTGTGTCCTTGGTCATAAAATCCTTCCTTTCCCGTCGAGCATGAACGCCCCCGCGCGCCGCGCAAAGGGCAGCGTGCGCATATCGGCGGGGCGAATTGGCGGTGTGTTTCAGGGCATCAACGCCGCCTTCCGGGCCTTGATCCCCGCCCGCATCGACATATCGCCCCGGCGAGTTGACCCTCGCCCCGCAACGGCCAATGCAGGGGCATCCCATTGGCCATCTGAGGACTTTATGGCAGAGCTGAGCAACGCCCCGGCGCCGACCCCGGACCAGCTGGTAGACATCTACCGGCGCATGATCCGCATCGAACGCAATGATGACGCCATCCGCAAGACCATCCGGCTTGGGCGGCTCGTCATGCCCTATTATTCCGCGCGCGGGCAGGAAGTCATCCCCGCCACGCTCTCATCGCTGATGACGGACGATGACAAGATCTGCACCATCTATCGCGGCATCCACGACATGGTGGCCAAGGACATGCCGCTGCGCCCGCTCTGGGCCGAAATCGCCGGACGTGTCGATGGCACCTGCAAGGGGAAGGGCGGGCCGATGCACCTTACCCACCCCGAAAGCGGCGTCATGGTCACGACCGGCATCGTCGGCTCCTCCATGCCGATCGCCAATGGCCTCGCCTGGGCGGCAAAGCTGGATGGGTCGCGGCGCGTGACCATCGCCTATTTCGGTGACGGCGCTTCCAACATCGGCGCTTTCCATGAATCGCTCAACCTCGCCTCGGTCTGGAAGCTGCCGGTGATCTTCGTGTGCCAGAATAACGGCTTCGCCGAACATACACGCTATGAGAACGGCACCTCGGTCGACTTCATCGCCAAGCGCGCGATCGGCTATGGAATGCCGGGCTATACGGTTGACGGCAACGACCCGCTCGCCATGTTCGCCGCCGCCCATGATGCCATCACCCGCGCGCGCGATGGCGAAGGTCCGACCCTGCTGGAATGCAAGACGTTCCGCTTCCACGGCCATGTGCTGGGCGACGACGATAAATATATGACCAAGGAAGAAAAGGCTGCCGCGATCGAAAAAGACCCGCTGCCCGCCTTCAAGGCCTGGCTGATCGAACAGGGCCATGCGACCGAAGAGACGCTGGCCACAATGCAGGCGACGATCGAAGCCGAGATCGAAGACGCACAGGAATTCGGCCTCGCCAGTCCCTTGCCCTCGGTGGACGAATTGCGTCGCGATGTCTTTGCGCAGGAGATCCCGGCATGAGCGCCAAGAAGATGAACAGCCTCCAGGCCGTGAATGCAGCCTTGCATCAGGCCATGGCCGAAGACGACAAGGTGATCGTGCTGGGCGAGGATATCGCCGACCGCGAAGGCGGCGGCGTCACCGGCGCGACGGCGGGCCTGTCGACCAAATTCGGCGACGATCGCGTCAAATCCACGCCGATTTCCGAACAGGCGATCATTGGTGCGGCCATCGGCGCGGCGCTTGCGGGCTACAAGCCCGTCGCCGAAATCATGCTGATGAACTTCACCGCCGTCGCCATGGACATGATCTTCAACCATGCCGCCAAGCTGCGCTTCATGTCGGGTGGGCAAAGCACGGTGCCGATCACCATCCGCACGCTGACGGGTGCCGGCTGGCAGACTGCGGGCCAACATGCCGATCATCTCGAAGGCTGGTTCGCGCATACGGCGGGGATCAAGGTGGTCGCGCCGTCCAATCCCGTCGACTATGCAGGATTGCTCCTGTCCTGCATCCAAGATCCGGACCCCTGCATCTTCATCGAATCGGCCGGATCGCTGTTCATCCCTGCCGAAGTGCCCGATGTGATAGTGCCCGTTCCGCTCGGCAAGGCGCGGATCGTGCAGGAAGGGACCGACGTCACCATCGTCTCCTGGTCGTCGCAGGTCATCCGCTGCCAGCAGGCGCTTGCCCCCTTGGCAGAGGCGGGCATTTCGGTCGAACTGATCGACTTGCGCACGGTATCGCCCTGGGACAAGGAAGCCGTGCTGGCCTCCGTCGCCAAGACGGGTCGCGCGGTGATCGCCCATGAAGCGGTGCGCCATTTCGGCCCCGGCGGCGAAATCGCCTCGACCATAGCCGAAGAACTATTCGGTCAGTTAAAGGCACCGGTCCGCCGCCTTGGCGCGCCCTATTCGCCGGTGCCCTTCGCCAAGGTGCTGGAAGACGTCTATATCGTCTCGCCCGATCGGGTGGTCGAAACGGTGAAGGCCCTGATGGCCTGACAGAAACAGGGGGCCGATCCACAAAGGTCCGGCCCCCTTTCTTATGTCCCCCGTCAATCGCTCGATGACGCGCCATTCGACAGACCGGATGCCAGGCCGGATGCCAGCACAATTCCATCTATCTCGCGCAACATCGCCGCGAACTGGTCCAGCTCCGTCTTAGCAAAGCGGCTGAATATCTGCTGCTCCAACTCCAGCGCCTTGGGCACCACCGCCTCATATAAGGCGCGTCCCTCGCTCGTCAGCACCAACAGATGCGATCGCTGATCGGCGGCGTTGGGCCTGCGCGCGATCAGGTCGCGCGCGATCAGGCTCTTGGCCGCGCGGCTCACCGTCACCTTGTCCATCCGCGTGCGGATGCCGATCGCCTGCTGGGTGATTCCGTCCACGCTCTCGGCCGTCACCGCAATCACCCGCCATTCGGGAATGCGCAGTCCGAACAGCGCCTGATAGGCGCTCGCCACCGCGTCGCTCACCAGATTGGCGGTGAAGGACAGGCGATAAGGCAGGAAATCATCGAGCGTGAGCGTAGCGGCGGACATGGCAGATAGTAACATTTGACACCAGTTCGGCAAGGCCTATGATGGTTGCAAAGGAAACTATCGGCCGGAGAGGGCAGGGCAATGCGCGCCAGCGACAATATGATGACCGGCTTTGCCAATCATTTCGCAACGCAGGCGGTGCCAGGCGCGCTGCCGGTCGGCTGTAACTCGCCGCAGAAAGTGCCCTTTGGCCTCTATGCCGAACAGCTTTCAGGCACGGCCTTCACCGCACCCCGCGCCGAGAACCGCCGCAGCTGGCTCTACCGCCTGCGCCCGACGGCGCAGCATGGTGCCTATCGCCCCTGGCAAGGGGCTGGCCAATTTCGTTCCGCGCCCTTCACCGACCTGCCACCATCCCCCAACCGCCTGCGCTGGAACCCGCTGCCGATCCCGACCGATCCGACCGATTTCCTCGACGGCCTCGTCACCTATTGCGGCAATGGCGATGTCGCGGCGGGCACGGGGCAGGGGGTGCATCTCTACACCTGCAACCGCTCGATGCAGGACCGCGCCTTTTTCAACGCGGACGGCGAAATGCTGATCGTGCCGCAGGAAGGGGCCATTCGTCTCATCACCGAACTTGGTCGCTTCGACGTCGACCCGCTCCAGATCGCCCTCATCCCGCGCGGCCTGCGCTTCCGCGTCGAATTGCTGGACCTGGTCGCGCGCGGCTATGTCTGCGAAAATTACGGTGCGGCCTTTCGCCTGCCCGACCTTGGCCCAATCGGCGCGAACGGGCTTGCCAATCCGCGCGATTTCGAAACGCCGGTCGCCTGGTTCGAGGATGTCGATGCGCCGGTCGACTTGATCCAGAAATTCCAGGGTCAGCTCTGGTCCACCCGTCTGCCGCACAGTCCGTTCGATGTCGTCGCCTGGCACGGCGATCTCGCACCCTGCCGCTATGACCTGCGCCGCTTCAACACGATCAACACGGTCAGCTACGACCATCCCGATCCGTCCATCTTCACCGTCCTGACCAGCCCCAGCGACACGCCCGGCACCGCCAATTGCGACTTCGTCATCTTCCCGCCGCGCTGGATGGTGGCGGAGAATACGTTCCGCCCGCCCTGGTTCCACCGCAACGTCATGAGCGAATTTATGGGCCTGATAACCGGCACCTATGACGCAAAGGCAGGCGGCTTCGCCCCCGGCGGCGCATCGCTGCACAATCAGATGGCGAGCCACGGCCCTGACCGCGCCAGCTATGAAACGGGCATCACCGCCGCCTTGGCCCCGCACAAGATCGAAGCCACCATGGCCTTCATGTTCGAAAGCCGCTTCCCCTTCCGCCCCACAGAGTTCGCCGCGCAAGCCCCCTTCGCCCAGCCCGACTATGACCAATGCTGGGATGGCTTCCGCAAGGCGCAGCTCCCCACAGACAAGGACGCCGCATGATCGACCACACCCACGCCGCCGACCTGCAAAGCTGGGTCACCAGCGCGAACGGCCATGCCGCCTTCCCGATCCAGAATCTGCCGCTAGGTATCTTCTCGCCGCCCGGCGGCGGCCCGCGCGCAGGCGTCGCAATAGGCGACTATATCATTGATATAAAAGCCATAATTGACATTCTGCCGACGGACTTGCAGGCCGCGCTGAACCAAACCCGCCTCAACAGTTTCTTCGCCCTGCCAACCGCCCTCCGGCGCGAATTACGCAAAGCAATGTCCGCTTCGCTGTCCGATTTGGCGTTTCAGGCAGCGGTCGAACCCGCGCTGCACCCGATGGCGGCTTGCGAACTCCACCTCCCGGCTACCATCGGCGACTATACCGATTTCTATGTCGGCATCCATCACGCCACCCATGTCGGCCAGTTGTTCCGCCCCGACAATCCGCTGCTGCCTAACTATAAATATGTTCCCATTGGATATCATGGCCGCGCCTCTTCAATCCGCCCCTCCGGCGTCCCTGTGATCCGCCCGGCCGGCCAGACCAAGGGACCACAGGATAGCGAACCGGTCTTCGGCCCGACCCGGCGGCTCGATTATGAACTGGAACTTGGGCTTTGGATCGGGGAGGGCAATGAATTGGGTGAGCCCATCCCGATCGGTCAGGCGGCCGACCATATTGCGGGCTTCTGCCTGCTCAACGACTGGTCGGCGCGCGATTTTCAGGCCTGGGAATATGTGCCGCTCGGCCCCTTCCTCGCCAAGAATTTCCATTCCACCATCTCGCCCTGGGTCATCACCCCCGAAGCCCTAGCCCCCTTCCGCGCTGCGCAGCCAGCACGCGACGCCGCTGACCCCAAGCCCTTGCCCTATCTATGGGACGAACAGGATCAGGCTGGCGGCGCTCTAGCGCTCGACCTTAGCGTCACCCTGTCCACCACCCGGATGCGCGATCAGGGGCTGCCGGACTTCGCGCTCAGCCACGGCCCCTCGTCGAACATGTATTGGACGCCCGCGCAGATCGTTACCCATCATGCCTCGAACGGCTGTAACCTCCAGCCCGGCGACCTGCTCGGCACCGGCACCATTTCCGGTCCCGATCGCAGCGCTTATGGTAGCCTGTTGGAGATCAGCCGCGGCGGGGCGGAACCGATCACCCTGCCATCGGGCGAACAACGCACCTTCCTGGAGGATGGCGACGAAGTGGTCCTCACCGCAACTGCGCGGCGGGAGGGCTTTGCGTCTATCGGCTTTGGCGAATGCCGCGCCCGCATCCTTCCGGCCAAAGGCTGACGGGCATGATCCTGCACGGCTATTGGCGATCGAGCGCCGCCTACCGGGTGCGCATCGCGCTGGCGCTCAAAGGGCTGGACTATCGTCAGACGCCCTACGACCTGCGCACCAGTGCGCATCGCGCCCCGTCTTTCCGCGTACTCAACCCGCAGGCGCTCGTTCCCGCGCTGGAAACGCCGGACGGTGTCCTCACCCAGTCCGGCGCGATCATCGAATGGCTGGACGAGCAATATCCCGACCCGCCGCTGCTGCCCGCCAAGGCGTTCGACCGGGCGGTGGTGCGCGGCATGGCGGCCCTTGTCGGGTGCGACATTCACCCGCTCAACAATCTGCGCGTCCTCGACCGGCTACGTGGCGATTTCGCGGCTAGCCCCGATCAGATCACCGCCTGGATCGGCCATTGGATCAACGAAGGCTTCGCCGCGCTGGAGCAACAGATTGCCCGCCACGGCGGCGACTTCACCTTCGGCGATACGCCCGGCCTGGCCGACTGTTTCCTGCTACCGCAACTCTATAGTGCGCATCGCTTCGGCGTCGATATGCAGCCCTTCCCGCTGATCCGCGCGATCGGTATCCGCCTGTCGAGCCTCGCGTCCGTCGCCCAGGCCCATCCCGATCAGCAGCCCGACGCCGACCGCCCCTAGAGCAGCCCCGCATCCTTATGCGCCAGCCGCCGTCCGGTGATCAGCGTCTGGCCGATGAACAGGATGATCAACAGGCCGCCGACCGCGCCGACGAATATGTCGAAGCCCGACCAGCGCCCGAACAGGCCCGGCCCATAGCCCAGCATCATCATCATGATGGTCAGGCCGATCAGCATTAGCCGCAATTCGGTCGGCCCGGCCGACAGATAGGAGAGTTTGAACTCGCCCAGCACGCGGGCGGAAAGATAGGCGTGGATCGACAGCAGCAGATAGCCTGCCAGCGCCACCATCGCGACGTCCATCGTGACGAAGGGGCTAAGCCCTATCCCGGCCAGGATCAGCAGCGTGACCAGCCCGTCGCAGCTATGGTCGATGAAATAGCCATAGGATGGCCGCTCGATCCTCCGGAACCGCGCCAGGCTGCCATCCATCGAATCCCCGAACCACTGGACGACATAGCCAATAATGGCGAGGATCAGCCAGGCCGCACCCCAATTGCTGGCCACATAGCCGGCAAAGGTCATCACCGCGCCGATCACCCCGGCGAAGGTCAGGCGGTCGGGCGTGACCCAGCTCGGCATCCGGCTGCATAGCCAGGTCAGCAATCGTCGTTCGGCCTTGGCAAGAAAATTCTGTTGTATGCGATCAAGCGTGCCGGGGCCGCTTTGTAATGAGTCTGTCATATCGCCTTATCGGGCAACCCGGCGACAACGGCAATGCTCCTGTCACTTCGGTTCGTCGCCATCCCGACTCATGCCGTCATACGCCCGACAATACTGGCCGCGTCAGCCTGCCAGTCAATGCCATGCGCGCTCGTCCAATCCGCATCATAATAGGTGCAGCCATAGCGATCGCCACTGTCGCATAGCAGCGTGACGATACTACCCTGTTCGCCCGCCTGCGCCATGGCATCGGCGATCGCCATGCAGGCCCAGATATTAGTGCCGGTCGATCCACCGACGCGGCGACCCAATATCCCGGCGAGCGCATGCATCGCGCCGATCGACTGCGCATCCTCCACCGCGATCATCCGGTCGATCACGGAAGGGATGAAGCTCGGCTCAACGCGGGGCCGCCCGATCCCCTCGATCCGCGCCGCACAGCCTTCGGGCAGGGTGGTGACCGACGGGTCGGCATGGTGGCGATGAAAGACCGAGTTGACGGGATCGGCGACGCACAGGCGGGTCGAGTGCCGTTCGTAGCGGATGAAGCGGCCGATCGTCGCCGATGTGCCACCCGTTCCCGCGCCACAGACGATCCAGCTGGGGATGGGATATTCTTCGTGCGCCATTTGGGTGAAGATGCTCTGCGCGATATTATTATTGCCGCGCCAGTCGGTCGCCCGCTCGGCATAGGTGAACTGATCGAGATAATGACCGCCGGTTTCCTGCGCCAGCCGTTGCGCCGTGGCATAGACGGTGCGGGGATCATCGACGGCATGGATCTCGCCACCGTGAAAGCGGATGGCATCGAGCTTGGGCGCGGCGGTAGACGCTGGCACCACGGCGATGAAGCGCAGTCCCAGCATCTTGGCGAAATAGGCTTCGGACACGGCGGTCGAGCCGGATGAGGCCTCGATCACCGTCGTCTGCGGCCCGATCCATTCGTTGCACAACGCATAGAGAAAGAGCGAGCGCGCCAGCCGATGCTTGAGGCTGCCGGTCGGGTGCGAGCTTTCATCTTTTAGATACAGGGTGATGCCGGGGTGTCGCGGCAAGGGTAGGCGGATAAGGTGGGTGTCGGCGGAGCGGTTATAATCCGCCTCGATCCGCCTGATCGCCTCGGCCAGCCAGTCCCGCGACACCCCACCACTCATGCGGCCAGGCCCAGCGCCCGCAGCAGCGCAGCCGAATCCGGCTCGCGGCCCCGGAAGCCGACGAAATTGTCGAGCGCAGGCCGCGATCCGCCCCGTGCCAGCACATGGTCGCGGAACAGCCCGCCCAATGCGGCGCGGTCGGCGCGCTCATCGGCAAAGGCTTCGAAGGCATCGGCGGACAGGCGTTCGGCCCACAAATAGCTGTAATAGCCCGCCGCATAACCGCCCGCGAAGATATGGCTGAAGCCATGGGCGAAGCGATGCCATTCCGGCGGATGAATGACGGCTACTTCCTGCCGGACTGCCTGCAGCACTTGCTGTGCGGAGGGACCATCAGGCTGCGCCGTCGCCAGATGCAGACGCAGATCGAACAAAGCGAACTCCACCTGCCGCAGCAAAGCGAGCGCGCCCATGAAGCGGCGCGCGGCGAGCATCCGGCCGATCATTGCCTCATCCAGCGGCGCCCCGCTCGTCTCATGCGCCGACACCCGGCGCAGCATGGCTGGCTCCCAGGCGAAATTCTCCAGAAACTGGCTCGGCAGCTCCACCGCATCCCATTCGACGCCCGATATGCCGCCAATCGAGGGCAGGTCCACCTGAGTCAGCAGATGATGCAGGCAATGGCCCATTTCGTGGAACAGCGTGACCATATCCGAATGGGTAAGATGCGCGGGCCGATCCGCGCCGCCGCTGGCGAAATTGCACACCAGATAGGCGATCGGCATTTGCTCCCGGTCGGCTTCGCGCAGGCGCGGACGGCACACGTCCATCCACGCGCCGCCCCGCTTGCCCGCCCGCGCGAACATATCGCAATAGAGCGCGGCGACCGGCGCATCCTCGCCTGCCCGGTGGAACGTGAAATAGCGCACGTCGGGATGCCAGACCGGCGCTTCGCCATCGGCGGCGCGGATCTCCAGTTCGAACAGGTCGGTGACCAAGGCGAACAGACCGTCAAGCACGCGCGCCAGCGGCAGATGCGCGCGAATTTCCGCCTCGTCAACGGCATGCACCGCGCGGCGCATATGTTCGGTCACATAGGCGACATCCCATGGTTCGATGGTCGCAATGGCGAGATGATCGCGCGCGAAGGCGGTCAGTTCGGCCAGTTCCTCCTGCGCGCGCGGCCGCGCCCGTTGCGCCAGATCGACGAGGAAGGCGTCAACCTCGGCCCCGTCGCGCGCCATCTTGGTCGAGAGCGACAATGCCACCGCATCGCTATGGCCCAACAAGCGCGCGGCATCCTGCCGTAAGGCCAGCAATTGCGCGATCCGATCGCCATTGTCGAACTGGCCCGCCTGCGGCCCTTGTTCGGAGGCGCGGGTGCCATAGGCTTCGTAGACGGTGCGGCGTAGGTCACGATCCTGCGCAAAGGCCGTGACAGCGCGCACCGATGGCGCGTGGAGATCGACCAACCAGCCGTCCAGCCCCTTCGCCTGCGCGGCGCGCGCCATCGCGTCCTGGTCGCTTTGCGGCACCCCCGCCAGGCGCGTGTCGTCGGTCAGGTGTAGCGTCCAGGCTTCGGTCGCATCCATCACCGCATTGGCGAACGCGGTCGCCAATCGCCCCTGTTCGACGCTGTTGGCGGCAAAGGCAGCGCGATCTTCCCCGTCGAGACTGACGCCCGACAATTCAAAGCCGCGCAGCGTCAGGGCAAGCGCGCGGGCTTGCGCCTCATCCAGCCCCTCGGTCGGGATCGCGGCCAGCGCATCATAAAGCGGCCGGTCCTGCCCGACCTCGGCAAAATAGCTGTGGATCAGCGGTTGGGCTTCCCCATGGGCGGCACGCAGTTCGGGGCTGTTGGTCACGCCGATCAGATGATCGACCGTGCCCCATATGCGCGATAGGGCAGCGTCGGCGCTTTCCTTGGCCAGGAAGACGGCGGCAAAGCCCGACGCCTGGGCGCATTGGGTCATGGCGGCGCGATGGGTGGCGATCGCACTTTCCACGGCGGGCAGGACATGGTCGGGATGGATGTCGCCGAATTGGGGGTGCAGGCGGCTGTCGAGCAGGGGATTGGCTTGGGTCATGCCCTTGCCCTTACACGGGACGGGGCATGACCGTAAAGCGCTCCATGGGTCAGAGGCGGGCGCTATGCCAGCGCAGATGATCCTCGATGAAGGTCGAGATGGTATAATAGCTATGGTCATAGCCGGACTGGAGCCGCAGCGTCAGCGGAATGCCCGCCGCCTTGCAAGCCGCATCCAGCAGGTCGGGACGGAGCTGTTCAGCAAGGAAGGGATCGGCCTCTCCCTGATCCACCAGAAGGTCGGCGATCCGCGCGCCATCCTCGATCAGCGCCACCGCATCATGGCGACGCCAGGCTGTGCGATCATCACCGAGATAGCCGCTCAACGCTTTCTGGCCCCAGGGCACTTGCGAGGGGGCAACGATCGGGGCGAAGGCGGACACGGCTTTGAACCGATCGGGGAAGGTCAGTCCGATGGTCAATGCGCCATGGCCGCCCATGGAATGGCCCATGATCGACTGCCTGTCCATGTCGGCGGGGAATTGCGCCGCAACCAGCGCAGGCAGTTCTTCGGTCACATAGGACCACATATGATAGTGGGTGGCGAAGGGCGGCTGCGTCGCATCGACATAGAAGCCCGCCCCAAGCCCAAAATCATAGGCGCCATCGGGATCATCGGCCACAGCTTCGCCGCGCGGCGACGTGTCGGGCGCGACGAAGATGAGGCCGAGTTTAGCGCAGAGGCGGCGATATTCGCCCTTTTCCGTGACATTGGCATGGGTGCAAGTCAGCCCTGACAGATACCAGACCACTGGTAGCTTCGCGCCGGGCGCATGGGGCGGGACATAGACCGAGAAGGTCATGTCGCCGCCGCAGACGGCGGAGGCATGACGATAGACGCCCTGCACCCCGCCAAAAGCGCGATTGGTCGATACCGTCTCCATGCCGGTCATTCCCTTACTCGCCGTCAGCGTAGCAATAGGCGCAAATCTTGTTGCCGGTGGGGTCGCGCATATAGGCGGCATAGGCGGTCGGCGCGAAGGCGCGGGGGCCAGGCGCTCCTTCGCAGGTGCCGCCATGGGCAAGGCCTGCTTCATGGAAGGCGCGGACCTGCGCACGGGTGGCGGCGGCAAAGCCCAGCGTACCGCCATTGGCATGGCAGGCCGGTTCGCCATTGGCCGGGGTCAGCACCAGAAATTCGGGCGTGCCCTTGCCATAGAGAAAGGCCTTGTCGCCCATCGCGCCCAGATTATCGATGCCGAGCGCGCCAAGGGCTGCGTCGTAAAAAGCCTTCGATACGGCGATGTCGTTGGCGCCAACGCAGGCGTGGGTGAAAATGGACATGGGGTTGCTCCTCGCTCAAAATATCAGAAAATGACGACGCTGCGGATGCTTGTCCCAGCATGCATCAGGTCGAAGCCCTTGTTGATCTCTTCGAGGCTCAGGACATGGGTGATCATCGGGTCGATCTCGATCTTGCCGTTCATATACCAGTCGACGATCTTGGGGACGTCGGTGCGGCCCTTGGCACCGCCAAAGGCGCTGCCCTGCCAGACGCGGCCGGTGACCAGCTGGAACGGGCGGGTGCTGATTTCCTTGCCCGCTTCCGCGACACCGATGACGGTCGATACGCCCCAGCCGCGATGGCAGGCCTCCAGCGCCTGACGCATGACCGTGGTGTTGCCGGTGCAGTCGAACGTATGGTCCGCGCCACCATCGGTCAGCGCCACCAGATGCTGGACAATATCGCCCTCAATGTCCTTGGGATTGACGAAATGGGTCATGCCAAAGCGCTTGCCCCATGCCTCCCGGTCGGGATTGATGTCGACGCCGATGATCTTGTCGGCCCCCACCATGCGCGCGCCCTGCAGCACGTTCAGGCCGATGCCGCCCAGGCCGAATACGATGACATTGTCGCCCACGCGAACCTTGGCGCTGTTCACCACCGCGCCGACGCCCGTGGTGACGCCGCAGCCGATATAGCAGCTCTTGTCGAACGGCGCGTCCTCGCGGATCTTGGCGACCGCGATCTCCGGCAGGACGGTGAAGTTGGAGAAGGTCGAGCAGCCCATATAATGGAAGATGGGCTGGCCCTTATAGGAAAAGCGGGTCGTGCCGTCGGGCATCAGCCCTTTGCCCTGCGTCGCGCGGATCGCGGTACACAGGTTTGTCTTGCCCGACAGGCAGCTTTTGCACTGGCGGCATTCAGGCGTGTAGAGCGGGATCACATGGTCGCCAGGCTTGACGCTGGTCACGCCAGCGCCGACTTCGCGCACGATGCCTGCGCCTTCATGGCCCAGTACGGACGGGAAGATACCCTCGCTGTCGAAACCATCAAGCGTATAAGCGTCGGTATGGCAGATGCCCGTCGCCATGATTTCCACCAGCACTTCGCCCGCCTTCGGCCCTTCCAGGTCGAGTTCGACGATTTCAAGCGGCTTCTTGGCTTCAAAGGCGACGGCGGCGCGGGTCTTCATATGGCACTCCTCTGCGATTGCCCGTCTTCTAGCGCCACGTAAGGGAGATGATAAAGAGGCGTATCGATAAATCTCTAGCTCGTCTTTGGCCGCTTCACCTTCTTGAGTTGGCGGATGCCGAGCCAGACGGCCAGTATGATGGCGGGGATCAAGGCAATGTCGATCCAGCCGGGCAGATGCGCGCCCTGATGCTCCAGCGCTTCCTTGAGATAGTGCCACAGCCCCAGCGTATAGTAGCTGACCGCGACCACCGACAGCCCCTCGACCGTATGTTGCAAGCGCAGTTGCAGCCCGGTGCGCCGATCCATCGACGCCAGCAGATCGCGGTTGCGGCGGGCGAGCGCGGTGTCGACGCGGGTGCGTAGCATCGCGCTGGTCCAGGCGGTGCGTTGCGACAGATCCTCCAACCGCCGGGTGAAGGCGTCGCAGGTGCGCATCGCGGGTAGCAGCCGCCGTTCAGTGAAATCATCAAGCGAGCCATAGCCCCGCACCGGCGCGACCTCCAGGGCGCGGATGCGGTCGCGGCAGATGGCGGCATAGGCCTGTGTCGCGCTCATGCGGTAGCGGGTGCGTGCGACGATCTGCGCCAGTTCGGCGGCAAGGGCGGACAGTGCCTCCAGTACCGCATCGGCGTCGGCATCCGGCTCGGCGACGCGGCTGGTGATGGCGGTCAATCGCTGTTCGAGGCCGGTGAGCAGCGGGGTTGCGGCTTGCGCTTCGGGGAGGCCGAGCAAAGCGATCTTGCGATAATTGCCAAGCTCCTGCAGCCGCTGGACCAGCTGGGCGAGTTCCGCGCCCTGCAATCCCTTGTCCTGAACGAGCAGGCGGCCAAAGCCATCGGCGTGGAGACGAAAGTCGCTCCAGATGCGCGCCTGGCCATCGGCGACATCGGAGATGATGAGGTCGTCCTGGGCAAAATGGGAGGCGATAGTCGCCTCATCGGGCGCATCGGCGATCAGAGCAATCTGGGTCGAGCGGATCACCCGGCCGGGCAGCGCGCCGATCCATAGGGCTGCCTGCGCAAAGGGGGCGAGGTCGAACAGCGGCCCGCCACCAGCAGCGAGGAAGCTGTAGGTCATGAACTCGCTATGCCGTTCCCAGGTAAAACCCAGCGCACCGATTTGGCAATTGAGGAAGCGGACGGTCGGATCGAACGGCACATCATGCGGGGCAAGCAGGCTGCGCATGATCGTCAGGCTGGCGTCGACGTCCGCGTCATCGACCAGCAGCACGAACTGCACGACGCGCGCGGGTGCCTGGAGCCGGGGCATCTTGCGGACATGCATTTCCCGCGAGAGCGAACCGCGCAGCGGGTGGCTGCGCGCGTGCAGGGCCGCAAATGGATCGCCGCTATCGTTCATGCTGCCTCACCCCCCAGTCTTGAGGGGTATTAAGTCAGACAAATGCGCGATGCGCAAGATCGGTGGGGGTCAGATTTCTTCGTATAGCTCCAGCGGCAGGCCATCGGGGTCGCTGAAGAAGGTGAAGCGCTGCCCGGTATATTCGTCCACGCGGATCGGCTCGCACGTCACATCATGCGTCGCGAGGCGAGCGACTTCTGCGTCGATGTCGCGCACCACGAAGGAGAGATGGCGCAGGCCGCAGGCTTCGGGACGGGACGGGCGGGGCGGCGGCGCGGGGAAGGAGAAGAGTTCGATCCGGGCATTGCCCGCATCGAGATCGCACTTCCAACTATCGCGCGCCTCGCGATAGACCTCATGCAGCACTGGCAGCCCCAGCACCTCGACATAGAAGCGGCGCGAGCGGGCATAGTCCGATCCGATGACCGCGATATGATGAACGCCGCGCAGCATGGTGCTTATTTCTCGATCTGGCTGACGTCGCGTACCGCGCCCTTGGCGGCGTTGGTGGTCATCGCGGCATAGGCGCGCAAGGCCGGGGAAACGGCGCGCTTGCGGCCAAAGGGCTTCCAGGCCTTGACGCCCATCTTCTCCATCTCGGCACGGCGCTCGGCCAGGACAGCGTCGTCCAGGTCAAGCTTGATGACGCGGTTGGGAATGTCGATGACGATCGGATCGCCGGTCTGAACCAGCGCGATCAGGCCGCCTTCAGCGGCTTCCGGCGAGACATGGCCGATCGACAGGCCCGACGTGCCGCCTGAAAAGCGCCCGTCGGTGATGAGCGCGCATTCCTTGCCCAGCCCCTTGGATTTCAGATAGCTGGTCGGATAGAGCATTTCCTGCATGCCGGGGCCACCCTTCGGCCCTTCATAGCGGATGACGACGACGTCGCCAGCCTTGACCTCATTGCCGAGAATGCCGACGACCGAGGCATCCTGGCTTTCATAGACGCGCGCGGTGCCGTGGAAGGTCAGGATGGAGTCATCCACGCCCGCGGTCTTAACGATGCAGCCTTCGGGCGCGAGGTTGCCATAGAGAACCGCAAGCCCGCCATCCTTCGAGAAGGGATGCTCGGCCGAGCGGATCACGCCCTTTTCGCGGTCGGTGTCGAGTTCCTCCCAACGCGCCGACTGGCTGAACGCGGTCTGGGTGGGCACGCCACCGGGGGCCGCGCGGAAGAAATTGCGGACTTCCTCGCTATTGGTGCGGCCAATGTCCCAGCGGGCGAGCGCAGCCGCCATGGTCGGGGCGTGGACGGTGGGGAGCGACGTATCGACCAGCCCGGCGCGTTCCAGTTCGCCCAATATCGCCATGATGCCACCGGCGCGGTGGACATCCTCCATATGGACGTCCTGCTTGGCGGGTGCGACCTTGCACAGGCACGGCACCCGGCGCGACAGGCGATCGATATCGGCCATCGTGAAATCGACCCCGCCCTCATGCGCGGCGGCGAGCAGATGGAGGACGGTGTTGGTCGAGCCGCCCATGGCGATGTCGAGGCTCATCGCATTTTCGAACGCGGCGAAGCTGGCGATGGTGCGGGGCAGGGCGGTTTCGTCGTCCTGCTCATAATAGCGCTTCGCGAGATCGACGATGACATGCCCCGCCTCGCGGAACAGCCGTTCGCGATCCGAATGGGTCGCCAGCGTCGAACCGTTGCCCGGCAGCGACAGCCCCAGCGCTTCGGTCAGGCAGTTCATCGAATTGGCGGTGAACATGCCCGAACAACTGCCGCAAGTCGGGCAGGCGGAGCGTTCGATGGTCTGGACTTCTTCGTCGGTATAGCTTTCGTCGGCGGCCACGACCATCGCGTCGACCAGATCAAGCGCGACCTCCTTGCCGCGCATCACGACCTTGCCGGCTTCCATCGGGCCGCCGGAGACGAAGACGGCGGGGATGTTGAGGCGCATCGCGGCCATCAACATGCCGGGCGTGATCTTGTCGCAATTGGAGATGCAGACCATCGCGTCGGCGCAATGGGCGTTGACCATATATTCGACGCTGTCGGCGATCAGGTCGCGGCTGGGCAGCGAATAGAGCATCCCGCCATGGCCCATGGCGATGCCGTCATCGACCGCGATGGTGTTGAATTCCTTGGCGACGCCGCCTGCTGCCTCGATCTCGCGCGCGACCAGCTGGCCGAGGTCTTTGAGGTGGACATGGCCCGGCACGAACTGGGTGAAGCTGTTGACCACCGCGATGATCGGCTTGCCGAAATCTTCGTCCTTCATCCCCGTTGCCCGCCACAGGCCGCGCGCGCCCGCCATGTTGCGGCCGTGGGTGGTGATGCGTGAACGATAGGCAGGCATGATGGCGGTCCTTCAGGGCTTTGAGGCGGCCCCTCTACAGCGCAGGGGCCAGCTTTGGAACAAATTATTCCTTTTGGCGGCCCTGTGCGCCATTTTCTTACGCCGCCGCGCCGCTCCCCTGGAGGAGAGCCATGCGCAGGCATTGGCAGACGATCTCGTCGCGCTGGTTGCGCAGGCGATGGGTGAAGGTGACGATGCCTGCGCCGGGCCGCGATTTGCTGGGCTTCAAGTCGGTGACTTCGGAGTCGCAGCGCAGCGTGTCGCCGATGAACACGGGCTTTGGCATCACCAGTCTGTCATAGCCAAGGTTCGCGACGAGCGTGCCGAGCGTCGTGTCGCCCACCGACAGCCCGATCATCAGCGCGAAGGTGAAGGTGCCGTTGACGAGGATCTGGCCGAACTCGCTGGCTTTGGCGAACTCGGCGTCGAGATGCAGCGGCTGCGGATTATGCGTCATCGTCGTGAACAGAAGATTGTCGGTCTCCGTCACGGTGCGGCGGATATCATGGGTGATCGTGTCGCCGATGGTCCATTGATCGTAAAAGCGCCCGGCCATGTTTTTCCCTTAACTTCGCATATTTCCCGCAGTTTTTGACATTATATGCCAAGATGGGGACTGAATATTTCAAACGGAGGGCTGGCCCGCATCATAGCCCGAAAGGCGGGCTGTAGGACAGCGGCTAAGTGGTTTTGGCGATCTTGGCCAACAACACGCCCTCGCTCACCTGACCGCCTTCGGCTGCGTTCAGTTCGGCAACGGTGCCATCGAACGGGGCGATCAGGCTATGCTCCATCTTCATGGCTTCGAGCGTCAGGAGTTTCTGGCCTTTGACTACAGCGTCACCCGCCGCGACGGCAACCGCGATGATGCGACCGGGCATGGGGGAGAGGATCGCACCGTCGGAGGCGGCGTCCGCACCAATGGTTCTGGGAGCAGTGCTGCTGAACAACCAGCTTTGCCCCGCTTCGGTGACGATGATGGTTCCATCAGGGTCGAAATCAGAGGCTAGGCCGGTAAGCACGTCATCGCTTGTAACGTCCGTGACGACGCGCGCGCCGTTCACCTCATAAAGGTCAACGGTCAGCTTTGCGGACGCATTCAATCGGAAGCCCATCAGCCCAACCTTCATGTGCCGCTCATCAACGTCCTCGTAGGTCAACCAATCACGTCGGAACCTGCGACCCGCAGTGAGGATCGTTTTAGGCGAAGGCCCGTCCACATGCGTCAACTTCTCGCCTTCACGCTCGATCAAGCCCGTATCCAGAATACAATCCCGAAAATTCGGCATGGATAAGCAAGCGAAAAGGAAGGCCTTGTTGGTTTTTAATGGACTTATGTAGCTGCGATCCATCCATCTGAGGAGGCCAGTTCGTGCTTCTTCCCGATCAGCGCCATGGCAAATGACTTTAGCTATCATCGGATCGTAGAACGTACTGACGGTGTCGCCTTCGTCCACGCCAGCTTCGACCCGCGCACCTAAATTGAAAACAAATCTTTCGATTTTCCCCGGACTAGGCAGAAAACCCGTCGCTGGATCTTCCGCGTACAGTCGCGCTTCCATGGCGTGGCCGGTGATGTTGAGCTGGTCCTGGGCCAGCGGCAGCGGTTCGCCGCTTGCCACGCGCAACTGCCATTCGACCAGATCGACGCCGGTGATCTCCTCCGTCACGGGATGTTCAACCTGGAGCCGCGTGTTCATTTCCATGAACCAGATGCGGTCAGCGCGCAGGCCTTCGCTGCCGTCGGCGATAAATTCGATCGTGCCTGCGCCGACATAGTTCACCGCTTGCGCGGCGCGGACGGCAGCGGAACAGATCGCCTCGCGGGTCGCTTCGTCCATGCCCGGTGCGGGGGCTTCCTCGATCACCTTCTGGTGGCGGCGCTGGAGCGAGCAGTCGCGTTCGAACAGGTGGACGACATTGCCATGACTGTCGCCGAAGACCTGCACCTCGATATGGCGCGGGTTGGTGACCCATTTTTCGAGCAGGACATGATCATTGCCGAAGCTGGACGCGGCTTCGCGCTGGCAGGAGGTAAGCGCGTCGGCGAAGTCGGCCGGGGCGTCGACCTTGCGCATCCCCTTGCCGCCGCCGCCTGCGACGGCCTTGATGAGGACGGGGTAGCCGATGGCGTCGGCTTGCGCCGCGAGATGGGCGGGGGACTGGTCCGCGCCGAGATAGCCGGGCGTGGTGGGAACGCCTGCATTTTGCATCAATTGCTTGGCGGCGTCCTTGAGACCCATGGCGGTGATGGAGGACGGGTTGGGGCCGACCCAAATGAGGCCCGCGTCGATGACGGCCTGCGCGAACTCGGCATTTTCGGACAGGAAGCCGTAGCCGGGGTGGATCGACTGCGCGCCGGTCTCGCGCGCGGCGGCGATGATGCGGTCGCCCATAAGGTAGGATTCGCGCACCGGGGACGGGCCGATATGGACGGCTTCGTCGGCGGAGCGGACGTGGAGGGCGTTCGCGTCGGCGTCGGAATAGACGGCCACGGTGCGGATGCCCATGGCCCGCGCGGTGCGGATGATACGGCAGGCGATTTCGCCGCGATTGGCGATGAGGAGGGATTGGATCATGATCTTGAAACCGGGTAATAATAAGCGGGAGCAAAGGGCGAAAGGTAACCATAAGGGTCTCTCACGACCTGCATCTTGCCGTCCCAGACCGCCCAATGATCATAGGTTTCAATCGATATTTTTGTGCTTTCGTCGCTCACTCTAACGATGCTTTGCAGGAGCGGTGCCTTGAAGGTAAATCTGGCCCTTTCCGTGACGCCATTCCAAGGATGCAAGCGGCGCTTATCCCAATCTCTTTCCAGAATTGGTCCCCAAAGCAGGGCATCATCTGATATTTTCAGAAGAGTGTGTCTATCCTCGCTGATCTTTATGCCCTCGCCCATCGCATAACCCCGGTTCGCGAAGGCAGCGCGAAGGTCTTTTTCACTAATACCCTCGCGTTCCCAATCCTGCTCACCGCAGACTTCTAGTGCTTTATCTAGGGAAATATCAGCGAGCATTGCCAAACATGCCGGGCCACATCCAAATTCAGCGCTTTGCGCAATCGTCTTCATATTCTCCACTCCATCACAGCGGCAACAGGCCGAAATGCGCTTCCACGTCCGCCAGCACATTCAGCGTCAGGACGAGCGCCATTCCTAGCACGTTGCGGGTCTGCTCCGCGTCTATGACGCCGTCGTTCTACTGCCGCGCGGATGATATGGCAGGCGATTTCGCCGCGGTTGGCGATGAGGAGGTATTGGATCATGGAGCTACTCCAGAAAATCCTCCCCGAGCTTGTCTCGGGGAGGGGGACCATGCGAAGCATGGTGGAGGGGTGATGGCACAATGCTGAAAGATGGGGCGCCCAAGGCACGAACAGCCACTGTGCGCAAAGCCCGGCAGTTGTGCCGCGCGATGACACTGCCGGAAGTGCTTGTCTGGCAAGGTCTTCGTGCGCGACCGAACGGTCTGAAATTTCGTCGGCAGCATCCCAGCGGGCCTTATATTCTGGATTTTTATTGCAGCGATGCACGGCTTGCGATCGAGATCGATGGCGAGGGCCATGCCGACAGATCGCAAATCGAACGGGATGTTGAACGTGACCGATGGTTTGCCGAAGCGAACATCCATACACTGCGCATTGCCGCGCGGGACGTGTTGGCCGATCTGGATGCGGTCACGCGAGAGATCGTGACTGAGGCGACGGCGCGATTGCCCCTCCACCATCCGGCTGCGCCGGACGGTCCCCCTCCCCCAGACGAGCTGGGGGAGGAATTTTAGGGGGGTGCTCACCGCCATCACATCCGGAACAGGCCGAATTGCGCCTTGTCCGGCACCGGCGCATTCAGCGCCGCAGAGAAGGCCAGTCCCAGCACATCGCGCGTTTGTGCTGGGTCGATGACGCCGTCGTCCCACAGGCGGGCGGTGGCGTAATAGGGGTTGCCTTCTTCCTCATATTTCTGGCGGACGGGGGCTTTGAAGGCTTCGGCTTCCTCCGGTGTCCATTTGCTTGCGTCGCGGTGGACGGTGGCCAGCACGGACGCGGCCTGTTCGCCGCCCATCACGCTGATGCGGGCATTGGGCCAGGTGAAGAGGAAGCGGGGTTGATAGGCGCGGCCGCACATGCCGTAATTGCCTGCGCCGAAACTGCCGCCGATCAGGACGGTGACCTTGGGCACCTGCGCGGTGGCGACGGCGGTGACGAGTTTGGCGCCGTGCTTGGCGATCCCCTCCGCCTCATATTTGCCGCCGACCATGAAGCCGGAGATATTCTGGAGGAACAGGAGCGGTATGCGGCGCTGGCAGGCGAGTTCGATGAAATGCGCGCCCTTTTGCGCGCTCTCGCTGAATAGCACGCCGTTATTGGCGAGGATCGCGACGGGCATGCCCCAGATATGGGCGAAGCCGCAGACGAGCGTGGTGCCGTAGAGCGCCTTGAACTCGTGAAACTCACTGCCGTCCACGATGCGCGCGATGATTTCGCGGACGTCATAGGGGGCGCGAACATCGTCGGGGATGATGCCATAGAGGTCGCTCGCGTCATATTTGGGCGGGCGGGGTTCGCGCAAGTTCAGGTCGGGCTGGCGGTCGGGTTGCAGAGTCGAGACGATGTCGCGGACGATGGTCAGCGCCTGATCGTCGCTGTCGGCGACATGATCGACCACGCCCGATTTGCGGCCATGCAGGTCGCCGCCGCCCAGATCTTCGGCGGTGATGACTTCGCCGGTCGCGGCCTGCACCAGCGGCGGGCCAGCGAGGAAGATCGTGCCCTGGTTGCGGACGATGACGGTCTCGTCGGACATGGCGGGGACATAGGCGCCGCCCGCGGTGCAACTGCCCATGACGCAGGCGATCTGGGGTATGCCCTGCGCCGACAGGTTCGCCTGATTGTAGAAGATGCGGCCGAAATGGTCGCGGTCGGGGAAGACCTCCGCCTGATTGGGCAGGTTCGCACCGCCGCTATCGACCAGATAGATGCAGGGCAGGCGGTTTTCGAGCGCGATTTCCTGCGCGCGCAGATGCTTTTTCACGGTGACGGGGTAATAGGTGCCGCCCTTCACCGTGGCGTCGTTGCAACCGATCATGACCTGTCGGCCCGACACCCGGCCAATCCCGGCGATCAGGCCAGCGCCGGGGACTTCATCGCCATAAAGGCCATTGGCGGCAAGCTGGCCGATTTCGAGGAAGGGCGAGCCGGGATCGAGCAGGCGCTCGACGCGATCGCGCGGGAGGAGTTTGCCGCGCGCGGTGTGTTTGTCGCGTGCGCTGGCGGAGCCGCCCTGCGCGGCTTCGGCGACCTTGGCGCGCAATTTTTCGGCCAGCGCGCGGTTGTGCGCGACATTGGCGCGGAAGGCTTCGCTATCGCGCAGGACTTTGGTGTCGAGGATGGGTGCGGTCACTTTGGCCCTCTACTTTGTGTTCTGGGGCACCTGCCCCTCCACCACCCTTCGGGCGGTCTCCCTTCCCCAGCAAGCTGAGGGAGGATCATTGTGCGCCGATGACCTCGCGGCCGATCAACATCCGGCGGATTTCGTTGGTGCCGGCACCGATGTCGAGCAGCTTGGCGTCGCGCAGATAGCGTTCGACCGGCCAGTCCTTGGTATAGCCCGCGCCGCCCAAGGCCTGCACGGCTTCGAGCGCGACCTTCACCGCATTTTCCGACGCCAGCAGGATCGCACCCGCCGCGTCGAAGCGGGTTGTGCGCCCGGCGTCACAGGCCTTGGCGACCGCATAGACATAGGCGCGCGCGCTGTTGAGCGCGACATACATGTCGGCGATCTTGGCCTGCATCAACTGGAACGTGCCGATGGCTTTGCCGAACTGCTTGCGGTCGCGGACATAGGGAATGACGGTATCGAGACAGGCTTGCATGATGCCAAGCTGTATGCCCGCCAGCACCGTGCGCTCATAGTCGAGGCCCGACATCAAGATGCCGACGCCGCCATTGAGCGCCCCCATGATATTGTCTTCCGGCACTTCGCAATCGTCGAAGATCAGTTCGGCGGTGGGGCTGCCGCGCATCCCCATCTTGTCGATCTTCTGGCCGATGGAAAAGCCCTTCATCCCCTTTTCGATGAGGAAGGTGGTGAGGCCTTGGCTGCCTTCGCCGGTGCGGGCGTAGACGACCAGCGTGTCGGCATAGGTCGCGTTGGTGATCCAGAACTTGGTGCCGTTGAGGATATAGCGGTCGCCGCGCTTTTCCGCTTTCAGCGTCATCGACACGACGTCCGAACCTGCACCCGCTTCCGACATGGCGAGGCTGCCGACATGCTCGCCGGAGATAAGTTTGGGCAGATATTTCGCTTTTTGCGCGTCGGTGCCCCAGCGGCGGATCTGGTTGACGCAGAGGTTGGAGTGGGCGCCATAGGACAGGCCGATCGAAGCGGAGGCGCGCGCGACTTCCTCTTGCGCCACGACATGGTCGAGATAGCCAAGGCCAAGGCCGCCCCATTCCTCCTCGACCGTGATGCCATGCAGGCCAAGCGCACCCATTTGCGGCCACAGGTCGCGGGGGAACCAGTCCTTGGCGTCGATTTCGGCGGCCAGCGGCGCGATCTTGTCAGCGGCGAAGCGCGCCGTGCTTTCGCGGATCATGTCGGCGGTTTCGCCCAGGGCGAAATCGAAATTGCTCATTGGCCTCTCCTATTTGCCGCAAGACTAACGCAGCCAGCCACCAATTCAAAATTGAAAGAATTGGCAGGGTGTCATAGATGGCATCTATGATCGAACGTTATCAGCTCCGTTATTTCCTGGCCGTGGTCGACCATGGCAATTTTTCACGCGCGGCGGGGCATTGCAATGTGGCGCAGCCGACGCTCTCGGTCGGGATCGCCAAGCTGGAGCGGGCGCTGGGCGGGGTCTTGTTCCTGCGATCGGGGCATCGGGTCGAGCTGACGCAGGCGGGATCGCGCCTGCTGGCCCATGCGCGGCGGATCGAGGGCGAGTTCAACCTGGCGCAGCAGATGCTGGCGGGCGCGGCGCAAGGGCCGCTGACGCGGATGGGGGTGATCCGCAGCCTGCCCGGTGCGACGATCGCAGCGATCACGCGCGCGGCGCGCGGCATCGACCCTGACGCGCGGTTGGAACTGGTGGAAGGGACCGAGCGGGAATTGCTGGGCCATGTTGCGCGCGGACGGATCGACTGTGCGCTGACGTTGGTCGGGCGGGGCAGCGACCGGTTTCTGGAAGAACCGCTGCGCGAGGAGGGCTATGCGCTGGCCGTGCCGCTGGATCACCCCGCCGCCGGGCAGGCATCGGTCGCGGCCGAGACGCTGAACGAGGATGTGATGATCGTGCGCCGCCATTGCGAGGTTCTGTCGAATACGAGCCGCTTCTTCACCGAACGCGGCGTGCGGCCGCATTTCGCCTATCGGTCGGTCAATGACGAACGGGTGATGCAGATGGTGGCGGCGGGGGTGGGGATCACGCTGATGCCGATCAGCTATGCCGCGCCGGATGTCGCCCGACCGCGGCTGGCGGGGTTCGACCAGACGCGCACCATCGGGCTGCTCTATGCCACGACGTCCGAAGCGCTGGCCGCGTCACCGCCGCCGATCGTGGCGGCGGCGCGCAGCGTGTTGGCGGACTGATCAGGCGCGCGGGGCGAGGCCGCCGATCAATATATCAACCATCGCGTTGGCGATCTCGCTGGGGGTCAATGGCCCGTCCGGCGCATGCCAGCGGCCCGGCCAGTTGAGCGCACCCGCCAGGGTGAAGGCCGTCATCCGCACATCGACCGGTGCGATCGAGCCATCGGCGATCCCGTCCTCAATCAGCGCCCGGATCGACAGGTCGATCGCCCGCTTGCGCGCACGAAATAGCGCCGCGCCTTCGGGGGAGAGAAATTCGTCGCCGGTGCGCACCACGCATCGACCGAAATCATCCATCATCACCAGCGCATAGCTGCGCAGGACACTGCGTAGTCGGGCGAGGCCATCGCCGGGCTGGGCGCGGGCCGTATCGGCGGCGGCGCTGAGCAATTCCAGCCCGCGCGTCACGCATTCGATCAGCACCTGCTCCTTATTGCCCAGATAATGATAGATGGTCGGCTTGCTGATCCCCAGGCTCGCCGCGACATCATCGAGCGACGTCGCGTGAAAACCGCGTGCGTTGAACATCCGCACTGCTGCACGCAGCACGGCTTCGCGCTTTTCCTCGCGGTCACGCTCGCGCTCTTCGCGCGATCGGAAGGGGGAGGGGGCGGCATTGGGCAGAGGCAAGCTATTCTCCTTACGGCTCCACCCTTGACAAGAAACCTGCGGATAATCAATATACCGACGAGTATATAGGAGACGAATGGGTTTTATGCTGACGGAAATTCAGACGGCCATTCGCGATACGGTGCGCAGTTTCGCGCAGGAAACCATCCGTCCGCATAGCATGCGCTTCGAAGCGGAGGGCGGCTATCCGCCTGAGCTGTTCGAGGAGATGGCAGGCCTCGGCCTGTGGGGCATGACGGCGCCGGAAAGCTATGGCGGGGCGGAGGCGGACGCGGTGTCCTACGCGCTGGCGCTGATCGAACTGGCGGCGGCGGACGGGGCACTGTCCACCATCGTTTCTATCCAGAATAGCATCCTCGTGTCCGGCCTGCTCAAGGATGGTAGCGAGGCGCAGAAGGCGCGCTTCCTGCCCGACCTGATTGGGGGGCGGATCATCGGTGCCTTTGCCCTGACTGAGGCCGATGCCGGATCGGATGCGTCCGCCGTGCGCACCCGCGCGACCAAGGTCGATGGCGGCTGGCGCATTAATGGCTCCAAACAGTTCATCACGTCGGGCAAGATCGCCGGACTGGTAATGGTCGCCGCCGTGACAGATCCCGATGCGGGCAAGAAAGGTCTGTCCGTGTTCATCGTGCCGACCGACCGACCCGGTTTCAGCGTCGACAAGGTCGAGCATAAGTTGGGGCAGGGCGCGTCGGACACCTGCGCGCTGCGGTTCGATGATATGTTCGTCGAGGATGATCTGCTGATCGGCCAGCCGGGGCAGGGCTATCGCATTGCGCTTGCCAATCTGGAGACGGGCCGCATCGGCATCGCCGCGCAATGCGTCGGCATGGCGCAGGCGGCAATGGACATCGCGGTCGCCTATGCCAAGGAACGCCGGAGTTTCGGCAAGCCCATCATGGAGCATCAGGCGGTGGGCTTCCGCCTTGCTGACCTCGCCACCCGGCTGGAGGCGGCGCGGCAGCTGGTGCTGAACGCCGCACGGGTGAAGGATGCGGGCCTGCCCTGCCTGACCGAAGCGTCGATGGCCAAGCTGTTCGCGTCGGAAGCCGCCGAACAGATCGTATCGGGCGCGCTCCAGACGCTGGGTGGCTATGGCTATCTGGAAGAATATGGCGTCGCCAAAATCTATCGCGATGTGCGCGTGTGCCAAATTTACGAGGGCACATCGGACATCCAGCGCATGGTCATCGCGCGCAGTCTTTGAAAGGAATTGATATGCAGGACGATCCGGTAGTTATCGCCAGCTATGCCCGCACGCCGATGGGCGGGTTTCAGGGTGCCTTGTCGGGCCTCAAGGCCACCGAACTGGGCGCGGCGGCAGTCAAGGCCGCGGTCGAGCGGGCGGGCGTTTCGGTCGATGCGGTCGATCGCATCTATATGGGGTGCGTCCTGCCAGCCGGACTGGGGCAGGCGCCGGCGCGGCAAGCGGCATTGGGTGCGGGGCTTGGCCTCAACACCGAAGCCACCACCGTCAACAAGATGTGCGGATCGGGGATGCAGGCCGCGATCATGGCGCATGAAGCGCTGGCATCCGGCGCGGTGGATGTCGTGATTGCAGGCGGGATGGAGAGCATGACCAATGCGCCTTATGCCCTGCCCAAGCATCGTGGCGGGGCGCGGATCGGCCATGACCGGATCATCGACACGATGATGATGGACGGGCTGGAAGATGCCTATGAGCCGGGCAAGGCGATGGGTGTGTTCGCCGAGGAAGCGGTGCGCGATTATCAGTTCACGCGGCAGGATCAGGATGATTATGCCATCCGCTCGCTCGAACGCGCCAATGCGGCGATCGGCAGCGGTGTTTTCGTGCGCGAGATTACGCCGGTGACGGTCAGGGGCCGGGGCGGCGACACGATCGTCGATACCGACGAACAACCGGGCAAGGCACGGCCGGACAAGATTCCCGGCCTCAAGCCCGCTTTCGTCAAGGATGGCACGATCACGGCGGCCAATGCCTCGTCCATTTCGGACGGTGCGGCAGCGTTGGTGATGACGCGGCAGAGCGTCGCGGACAAGCAAGGCATGAAGGTTGTCGCCCGCGTGGTCGCGACCGCAGGGCACGCGCATGAGCCATCGAAATTCACGACCGCACCGGTTCCGGCAATGCGCAAGCTGCTGGAAAAGGCAGGCTGGTCGGTGGACGATGTCGATCTATTCGAGGTCAACGAAGCCTTTGCCGTCGTCGCGATGATCGCCGCCAAGGAATTGGGCATTCCGGCGGAGAAGCTGAACGTCAATGGCGGCGCTACGGCGCTTGGCCATCCGATCGGCGCATCGGGCGCGCGCATCGTCGCGACGTTGATCGGGGCGCTGGAAACGCGCGGGTTGAAGCGCGGCGTCGCCAGCCTGTGCATCGGTGGTGGTGAAGCGACGGCGATGGCGATCGAGCTGGTCTGATAGTTTAGGGGTTGGTTGTTATGGATATCAAAGGTTTGGCCGCCATTGTTACGGGCGGCGCTTCGGGGCTTGGCCGGGCGACCGCGACGATGCTGGCGGCGCAGGGCGCGAAGGTTGCGATCTTCGACTTGAACGAAGAAGCGGGCAAGGCCGTCGCGGCGGAACTGGGCGGGGTCTATGTCTCGGTGAATGTCGCCGATGATGCCAGCGTCGCGGCCGGTTTGGACACGGCGGAGGCCGCGCATGGCGTAGCGCGCATCCTGGTCAACTGCGCGGGGATCGCACCTGCGGTCAAGACGGTGGGCAAGGAGAATGCGCCGCATCCGCTCGATACGTTTGCCAAGACGGTGACCGTCAACCTCATCGGCACATTCAACGTCATTTCCAAATTCTCGGCGCGGCTGGCCGCGGCCGAGGAGATTGACGGCGAGCGTGGTGTTATCGTCAACACCGCATCGGTCGCGGCCTATGACGGGCAGATCGGACAGGCAGCATACAGCGCGTCGAAGGGCGGCGTCGTCGGGATGACATTGCCGATCGCGCGTGACCTGGCGCAACATAAGATTCGCGTCATGACGATCGCGCCGGGCATTTTCTTGACGCCGATGCTCGAAGCCTTCCCGCAGCATGTGCAGGATGCATTGGGCGCGCAGGTGCCGCATCCCAGTCGCCTGGGCAAACCGGCCGAATATGCGCAACTGGTGGAGTCCATCGTCCGCAACCCGATGCTGAACGGCGATGTCATCCGCCTGGACGGTGCAATCCGCATGGCGCCGCGCTGATGGACGGGATCGCCTTTACGGTCGAGGACGGCATCGGGCGGATCACGCTTGACCGGCCAGAGGCAGGCAACGCCATCACTTTGCCGCTGGCGCGCGCGCTGCTGGCGGCCGCGATCCGGTGCCAAACCGACGCGGCGATCCGCTGTATCGTCCTGACCGGCAATGGGCGGTTATTCTGCGCAGGCGGCGATGTGCAATTGCTGGCCGGTGCGGGCGACAAGCGATCGGAAGTGCTGAGCGAATTGATCGCAACCTTTCATGCCGCCGTCGCCCGGCTGGCGCGCGCGCCCAAGCCGCTGGTCACATTGGTCAACGGCCCGGCGGCGGGCGCGGGGTTCAGCCTGGCGATGCTGGGTGACGTGGTAATCGGCGCGCGGTCGGCGCATTTTACCGCCGCTTATGGCGCGATCGGCCTGACGCCGGACGGGGGCCTTAGCTGGTTGCTGCCGCGTCTGGTGGGGTTGCGCAAGGCGCAGGACATCATCCTGACCAACCGCCGGATCAAGGCGGAGGAGGCCGAGGCGATCGGGCTGGTCACGCGGATCGTCGATGACGAAGCGCTGGTCGACGAAGGCCTGCGCGTCGCCACCGCGCTGGCCGATGCGCCGATGGCGGCGCTGGCCGCCAGCCGCGCGCTGCTGGCCGACAGTTTCGAGACCGGGTTGGAGACGCAGCTGGACCGCGAATTGCGGAGCATGGCGGCGGCAGGCGCGGGACAGGAAAGTGAAGAGGGGCTAAGCGCATTGCTTGCAAAACGCCCCGCCAATTTTAGGGGAGTTTGAGACCATGGCCGACGCCTATATCGTAGAAGCCGTCCGTACCGCCGGTGGCCGCGCCCGCAAGGGCGGCCTGATCGACGTGCATCCCGCCGATCTGGGCGCGACCATCCTCAATGCGCTGGTCGATCGCACGGGCGTCGATCCCGCTGCGATCGAGGATGTCATCGTCGGCTGCGTCAGTCAGGCAGGCGAACAGGCCTTTGCCTTTGGCCGCAACCTCGTGCTGGCGTCGAAGCTGCCCGACAGCGTGCCCGCCGTCACCATCGACCGGCAATGCGGTTCCTCGCAACAGGCGCTGCATTTCGCGGCGCAGGCGATCATGTCCGGTACGCAGGATCTGGTGATTGCCGCGGGCGCGGAAAGCATGACGCGGGTGCCGATGGGTTCCAACTATCAGCTTCACGCGGCGGCGGGCGTCGGCATCGGGCCATGGCCCAAGAGCATCCAGAACCGCTATGGTGTGGCCGAGTTCAGCCAGTTCCATGGCGCGCAGATGATCGCCAACAAATATGGCTTCACCCGTGAGGATATGGACGCTTTTGCGCTAGCCAGCCATGCCAAGGCGGCCGCCGCGATCGACAGCGGTGCGTTCAAGGGCGAGATCGTCGGCGTGGGGACGCCCGAAGGCCTGTTCGACACCGATGACGGCGTGCGCCGCGGCGGCACGATGGAGGCGATGGCCAGCGTCAAGACGCTGGAGGAAGGCGGCACCATCACCGCAGCCAATGCCAGCCAGATGACCGATGGCGCTTCGGGGGTGCTGGTGGCGAGCGAGGCAGCGATCAAGCGCTTCAACCTCAAGCCCATTGCGCGCATCGTCAACCTGACGGTGACGGCGGGTGACCCGGTGATCATGCTGGAGGAGCCGATTCCGGCGACCCGGCGCGCGTTCGAGCGGTCGGGCCTCAGCCTCAACGACATCGACCTGTTCGAAGTGAACGAAGCCTTTGCCGCGATCCCGATGGCATGGCTCAAGGCGATCGGCGCGGACCCGGCGAAGCTCAACGTTCATGGTGGCGCGATCGCGCTCGGCCATCCGCTGGGCGCCAGTGGCACCAAGCTGATGACCACGCTGATCCATGCCCTGCGCGCCAAGGGCAAGCGCTATGGCTTGCAGACGATGTGCGAAGGCGGGGGCGTTGCCAATGTGACGATCGTGGAAGCGCTGTAATGGGGATCAGGACGCGCTTTACAGACCTGTGCGGGATCGAGCATCCGATCGTGCAGGGCGGCATGATGTGGGTCGGCCAGGCGGAACTGGCCGCGGCCGTCTCCAATGCCGGTGGCTTGGGCATATTGACCGCGCTGACCCAGCCGACGCCCGACGATCTGCGGCGCGAAATCGATCGCTGCCGTGCGATGACCGACAAGCCGTTCGGCGTGAACCTCACCATATTGCCGTCGGTCAGTCCGCCGCCTTATGCGGAATATCGCAAGGCGATCATCGATAGCGGGGTCAAGATCGTCGAGACGGCGGGGCATAAGCCGCAGGAGCATGTCGACGATTTCAAGGCGCACGGCGTCATCGTCGTGCATAAATGCACGGCCGTCCGTCATGCTCTATCGGCGCAGCGGATGTGCGTGGATGCGATCTCGATCGACGGGTTCGAATGTGCGGGGCATCCGGGCGAGGATGATATTCCGGGGCTGATCCTGATCCCGGCGGCGGCCGACAAGCTGACGATCCCGATGATCGCGAGTGGCGGCTTCGGCGACGGGCGCGGTCTTGCCGCCGCGCTGGCGCTGGGGGCGGACGGCATCAACATGGGCACGCGCTTCTGCGCGACGGTGGAAGCGCCGATCCATGACAATGTGAAGCAGTTTCTGGTCGATAATGACGAGCGGGGCACGAACCTGATCTTCCGCAAATTCCACAATACGGGGCGCGTCGCCAAGAATAGCGTGTCGGATCAGGTGGTCGAGATATCGTCGCGCGACGGCGCGGAGTTTCAGGACATCCAGCCGCTCGTATCGGGCGCGAAGGGGCGGGTTGCGCTGGAAACGGGCGATCTGGACGCGGGGCTGGTCTGGGCCGGGCAGGTCCAAGGCCTGATCCACGACATCCCGACCTGCGACGCGCTGGTGAAGCGCATCGTGGCGGATGCCGAGGCGATCATCCGCGGTCGGTTGAGCGAGATGCTGAGCGGCGAACGGGTCGCCGCCTGAGCGTCACTGTTCGATCAGCAGGGCGGCGAATGGCGGCAGGCTGGCCGACGATGCTCCGTTGACGGCGCTCAGGATGCGACCTGACCCGTCAACGCCAGCGGGCCAGTCCATGGCCTCGCGCGACAGGTTGAAGATGCAGAGCAAAGACTGGTCGCCGCTGGTCCGGCGGAAGGCGAGGCAGGCGGTGTCGGCAACCAGGATGGCGAGCGCACCATGGCGTAGCGCCGGGTTGGTCTTGCGCAGCGTCAGCATGTTGCGGGTGAAGGTGAGGAGGGATTCGGGGTCGGCCTCCTGCGCGTCCACGGCGAGAGCGAGATGATCGTCGCCATGGGGCAGCCAGGGTTCGACGCTGGAAAAGCCCGCCTGTATGGCATCGGCCGACCAAGGCAGCGGCGTGCGCGCGCCATCGCGCGACAGGGTGAGCGGCCAGTTGGCGATCGCTTCGGGGTCTTGCAATCGCTCGAAGGGGATGTCGACCTGGGTGATGCCCAGTTCCTCGCCCTGATAGAGGATGGCGTTGCCGCGCAGCGCCATCAGCAGAACCATCTTCATGCGCGCAAAGGCAGGCCGATCTTCGGGCGCGCACCAGCGCG
Source organism: Sphingobium sp. SA2 (assembly GCF_032227065.1). Lineage (NCBI taxonomy): Bacteria > Pseudomonadati > Pseudomonadota > Alphaproteobacteria > Sphingomonadales > Sphingobiaceae > Sphingobium > Sphingobium sp. SA2. The sequence continues at coordinate 855,444 of NZ_JAPMXX010000001.1, read as the reverse complement.
ACAGCGCGCGCGGCGCGTCGTGATTCTCGAACGCCCAGCTGGGCCAGCCCATGCCCGGCTCGTCCGGCCATTGGTCGACCGTCTCCGCCACTAGCGCTGGCGTGAGCGCGGGCGCGTAGAGGAAGGTGAAGCCATAGGCGCTGTTGAGGCGATGATCGCCGGCGGTAAAGGCCTTCATTTCGTGCTCGGCGAGTGCGCCGCCCACTTCGGCGACCGTGAAGATCGCACCATAGGCGTCGCATAGTGCGCGGATGCGTTCCACGAAGGGGACGATGGCGTGATGCGACTGGCTGTAGCGTTTGATCTGGAAATCAAAAGGCCGGGTGCGGGGGCTGCCATCATCGGGCGCGGGAGGATTGTCGCGGAAATCGGGATCGTGCATCGCGTGGTTGAGCGCATCGAGGCGGAAGCCATCGACGCCGCGGTCCAGCCAGAAGCGCATGACGTCCAGCAACGCATCCTGAACCATCGGGTTATGGACGTTGAGCTGCGGCTGGCTGGCCAGGAACTGGTGCATATAATATTGACCGCGCCGCGCGTCCCAGGTCCAGGCCGGGCCGCCGAATACCGATTGCCAATTATTGGGCGGGCTGCCGTCGGCCTTGGGATCGGCCCAGACATACCAGTCGGCCTTGGCATTGGTGCGGTCGGCGCGGCTCTGCACGAACCAGTCGTGGAGGTCGGAACTATGGGCATAGACCTGATCGATCGTGACCTTCAAGCCCAGCGCATGGGCGCGGGCGATGAGCGCGTCGAAATCGGCGAGCGTGCCGAAGACCGGATCGACGCCGCAATAATCGGCGATATCATAGCCAAAATCGCGCATCGGCGAGGTGAAGAAGGGCGATATCCAGATCGCGTCCACGCCCAATTTGGCGACATGCTCCAATCGCTGGGTGATGCCGTTCAGGTCACCCACGCCGTCATGATTGCTGTCCTGAAAGCTGCGCGGATAAATCTGGTAGATCACCGCGCCCTTCCACCAGGGCTGATCGGTCTGCGGGGACGCTGCTGTCATGGCTGGCCTTTTCGGGTCAGGGATTGGCGGTGGACGAAAATATCGACTCACTCTTGCATGCCGGACGGGAGAGGTGAAGCCTGCGCATATCGTCGGCAGAATGCAGGACCCTCACAATGGCTATCACCATCACCGCTTTTGCCCAATCGCCCGATCGCGGCCGGGGGCTGGCACGCGATATGGGGGTCAGATGGGCCTTGGAGGAAGTGGGCCAGCCTTATGCGGTTCGCTTGTTGTCCTTTGCGGCGATGAAGGAAGCCCCGCATCAGTCGCTGCATCCGTTCGGGCAAATCCCGACCTATGAGGAAGGAGATTTGAGGCTGTTCGAATCCGGCGCGATCGTCCTCCACATCGCACAGCAGCATCCCGGCCTGTTGCCGGACGATGACATCGCGCGAGGGCGGGCCATCAGTTGGATGTTCGCGGCGCTCAGCACGGTGGAGCCCCCGATCCTCCATCGCGAAAGCGCCATGTTCACTGAACGCGACAAGCCTTGGCATGTTGAACGTCTGCAGATGATGGACGATCAGACTCGCCACCGTCTCGACGCCCTGTCAAAGCATTTGGATGATGCGGAATGGCTTGATGGTGCGTTCAGCGCGGGCGATTTGCTGATGGTCACTGTGCTGCGTCGGCTGACCATATCCGGCCTGCTGACCGCCTATCCCAATCTATGTACCTATGTCGCTCGTGGCGAGGCGCGCCCGGCCTTTAAGCACGCCTTCGCCGATCAGTTGGCGGTTTTCGCGCAGTCATCATAAAGGCAGCCAAACGCTGTGCGTAAAGCATGGATCAGCAAGTGATTCGCCGAGTCGCAACCAGCGATCGCCCACCACAACGCCACAGGGCAGCGATCAATTACCCTACGGAAAGCGTTGCATTGCGCTACGGATGCAAATTTTGCAATCGCACATGATGCTTTCGCACTTGCAGCAAAACGCCATTGGGGCGAAAACAAACTCGCCTTTCAGGCATCCTCTCCTAAAACTTTTACGGGCTGGTCTTCGGATCGGCCCTTTTTTTGTCTGGTGGCGTTTCGCCCTCCGGCCCTGCAGGGTCGACGCAGGTGGTTTTGGCTGGGTCGCGCCAGACGACGCCGACTTCGAGATAGGCTTCGAGTTCGCGCCAATGCCGGTCCCAGCCTGGGCCGCGCCTGGCGACGGGCACTTCCTGCTCCACCATCTGGCGCGCACGGGTAATCGGGTTGGCAGGCCGCTGGCCGATCCGCTCGACAATGTCGCGCAGCTCTTGCGGGCGGTCCTTGCTCATGGCTCTGCTTTCCTCCGCCGCGCTATCGCCCGTGCCATGGCGCGGGAAAGGCAGAGAGGCAAGGGCGAAGAAGCGGGGTTTAGCGGCGCTGCGGCGCAGCATCCTTGTGCGGCTGCGGTGCCCGCGCGCTGATGATCAACTGATTGAGGCGCAGTTCATCCTGCGCACCGGCGGCACATTGCCGACAAAACCAATCCAGATACCGCGCCAATAACAGCATGGTCTCTCTCCATTTATCTTATGGAGAAAGCATATCATAAATAGGCGGCAGCGGAAGAGCCTATGCTTACTGGTCCGCGCCGATCACGCGATAAAGCAGGATGCGGTTGGAGACGAGCGCCAGGTCGGTGGCGATCGCCGACTGGCGGGCGGCATAGAGCGTGCGCTGGCTGGTGAGCGTCGTGAGGAAGGTATCGATCCCCGCACGATAACGGCCTTCGGACAGGGCATAGGCCCGTTGGCTGGCAACCACGAGGCGACGCTGGGCGGCCTGCTGCGCGTCGATCGTCCCGTCGCGGGCCAGGGCATCGGCGACTTCCCTGAAAGCGGTCTGGATCGCGCCCTCATATTGCGCCAGCATCATGTCGCGCTGCGCCTTGCTAAAGTCGATATTGCCGCGCACGGGGCCGCCGAAAATCGGCAGGCTCGCCGACGGCGCGGCCGACCAGGCAAAGGCATCGCCGTTAAACAGCGAGGACAGGGCCGAACTGGCAACGCCGATCGCCGAGGTCAGGCTGATCCGCGGAAACATCGCCGCGCGCGCCGCGCCGATATCCGCGTTGGCGGCCATGAGCTGATGCTCGGCCTGTAGCACATCGGGACGCTGGAGCAGGATGTCCGAGGTCAGTCCGGCGGGCACATTGGCAATGCCCACAATCAGGCTGTCGAGCGAGGCCGGGAGCAGCGCATCCTCGACGGGCGCGCCTGCCAGCAGGTCGATCGCATTACGGTCCTGCGCCACCTGCGTCACATTGGCGGCGACATCGGAAGCGGCCTGTTCGACCGTGGTCTGCGCCTGATAGACGTCCAGCTTGCCGGTCAACCCGGCGCCGTTCAGCGAACTGACAAGGTCGAGCGTGCGCTGGGCGCTGGCGAGCGTCTGGCGCGAGACGGCGAGCAATTCCTGGTCAGCGGCCAGCGTCGCATAGGCGCTGGCCGTCTCGGCAATGAGCGCGATGCGCGCGGCGCGCGCGCCTTCCTGCGTCGCCAGATAGGATTGCAGCGCGGATTCCGACAAGTTGCGCAGGCGCCCGAACAGGTCGATCTCGAACGACCCAAAGCCGATGTCCGCGCTATAGCTATTCTGCCGCGTATCATTCTGACGGACGAAGGCGGCGCTGGCATCGCCGGTCACGGTGGGGAGCTGGCTCGCGCGCTGGATGCGATATTGGGCGCGGGCGGCCTGCACATTGGCCAGCGTCGCGCGCAGGTCGCGATTATTGGCGAGCGCGCGCGCGATCACCGTCTGGAGTTTGGCGTCACCCACCAATTGCGTCCACGGCAGGCCCGCCGCTGCCCCCGCCTGCGCCGGGGCATAAGCGTCGCCCGTGGGCAGGGCCGCTGGAACCGGCGCAGCGGGGCGGACATAGGTCTGGGCCATGTTGCACCCCGCCAGCGTCAGCGCGCTGGTCAGCAGAAGGAGCGAGCGGATCATGCGGGCAATCCTCCGTCCGGGGCGGGTCTTGGCGGCAGGGCTTTGGCTTTGGCCTTGCTGTCGAACAGCCGCGCGATGGTGACGAAGAAGAGCGGCACATAGAAGATCGCCAACAATGTAGCGGTCAACATGCCGCCGACGACCGCCGTGCCGATAGCGACCCGGCTCTGCGCGCCAGCACCGGTGGCGATGGCGAGCGGAATGACGCCCGCGATGAAGGCCAGCGAGGTCATCAGGATCGGGCGGAAGCGCAGCCTCGCGGCTTCGATCGCCGCCGACAGCGGGTCTTTGCCCTGGCGATGCGCGAGTTCGGCAAATTCGACGATCAGGATGGCATTCTTGGCGGCAAGACCCATGGTGGTAAGCAAGCCCACTTGGAAGAAGATATTATTCTCCAGCCCGCGCGCCCACACCGCGATCACCGCGCCGACAAGGCCAAGCGGCACCACCAGCAGCACCGCGATCGGAATCGACCAGCTTTCATACAAGGCGGCGAGGCAAAGGAAGACGACCAGCACCGACAGGCCGTACAGCAATGGCGCTTGCCCGCCCGACAATTGTTCCTGATAGGATAGGCCGCTCCAGGCATAACTGGTGCCTGCGGGAAGCTGTTGCTGTAGCTCAACGATGCGGTCCATCGCTTCGCCCGAACTGGCTCCCGCTGCCGCCTGACCCTGCAATTCATAGGAGGATTGGCCGTTGAAGCGCGCCAGCGTGGACGGCCCCATCGTCCAGCGGGTGGTCGCAAAGGCGGAGAAGGGCACCATTTCGCCGGTGGACGCTGATCGCACCATCCAATTGTCGAGGTCGGTCGGCAGTGCGCGATAGGGGGCGTCGGCCTGCATGAAGACGCGCTTCACCCGGCCGCGATCCACGAAATCATTGATGTAGCGACTGCCCCAGGCGGCGCTCAGAACAGAGTCCACATCGCTCTGGCTAAGCCCCAGGACGGCGAGCTTTTCGGAATCCACATCGATCTTGAGCTGCGGTGTATCCTCCAGCGCGGCGGCGCGCACGCCTGCGAGCAGCGGGTCTTTCGCGGCGGCGGCGATCAACTGGTTGCGCAGTTCCAGAAAACGGTCGCGGCTTAACCCACCGGTGTTGAGCAGTTGAAAGGTGAAGCCATTGGATTGGCCGAGGCCGCGAATGGCGGGCGGCGTCATCGCCAGCACCCTGGCGTCGCGAATGGCCGATAATTGCTTGTTGGCGCGCTCGGCAATGCCACCCGCGCTATTGACCGCACCCTTGCGATCTTCCCACGGCGCGAGGTTGATGAAGCCCTGCGCGACATTCTCGCCCTGACCTTGAAAACTGAACCCCGTCATGATGAAGGCGAAAGCGACATTGTCCTTCTCATCATTCAGAAAATAGTTCTGCACCTGCGCCGCGGTTTCGGTGGTGCGGCTGGACTTGGCACCGGCGGGCAGCGTCATCTGCACCATCACCTGACCCTGATCCTCGACCGGCAGGAAGCTGGAAGGCAGGCGCACGAACAGCAGGGCAAGGATGCCAAGGATCACAACATAGCCGACCCAGAACAGCTTGCGGCGTCCCAGCATCTGCTCGGTGCGGCGGATATAGCCGTTGGTCAGCCGATCGAACCCGCGGTTGAACTTGCCCGCCCAGCCATGATTGCGCCGTTCGTCATGCACGGGTTTGAGCAGGGTGGCGCAGAGCGCGGGCGAGAGAATGAGCGCCACCACGACCGAAAGCAGCATGGACGAGACGATGGTGATCGAGAATTGGCGATAGATGACGCCGGTCGATCCGCCGAAAAAGGCCATGGGCAACAGCACGGCGGACAGGACGAGGCCGATGCCGACCAACGCGCTGCCGATCTCCTCCATCGACTTGATCGTCGCGTCGCGGGGCGACAGCCCCTCTTCCTCCATGATCCGCTCGACATTTTCGACCACGACGATGGCGTCATCGACCAGCAGGCCGATCGACAACACCATGCCGAACAAAGTGAGCGTGTTGATGGAATAGCCGAACAGCGCCAGCACGCCGAAGGTGCCGAGCAGCACGACGGGCACCGCAATGGTGGGGATAAGGGTCGCGCGCCAGCTTTGCAGAAAGACGAACATGACCACGACGACCAGTAAGACAGCCTCGATCAGCGTCTTGATGACTTCGTTGACGGACAGTTTGATGAACGGCGTCGTATCGCGCGGATAGACCAGCTTATAGCCATGGGGCAGGTTTTGCGACAATTGCTCGACCCTGGCCTTGACCAGTTCGGCGGTCTTGAGCGCGTCGGCACCGGGTGCAAGTTGCAGCGCCATGCCCGATGCGGGATGGCCGTTCAGCCGCGCGGCGGTGGTGTAGCTTTCATTGCCCAATTCCACCCGTGCGACGTCGGACAGGTGGACGATCGACCCGTCGCGCTGCGTCTTGACGACGATGTTGCGGAACTGTTCGGGGGTTTCCAGCCGCGATCGCGCAGTGACCGTGGCGTTGATCTGCTGCCCGGCGGGTGCAGGATCGGCCCCGATCTGCCCTGCGGACACTTCGACATTCTGCGCCGATATCGCGCTCTGCACGTCCGAGGGCATCAGCTTGACGGCGGCGAGCTTATAGGGATCGAGCCAGACGCGCATCGCATATTGCGACCCGAAAATCTGGGTCGCGCCAATACCTTCGATCCGCGCGATCGGGTCTTGGAAATTATTGACCAGATAGTCCGAAATATCGGCCTGAGTCGCGAGGTCCGTCTCGTCATAGAGACCGACCAGCATCAGAAAGTCTGTCTGCTGCTTGGTGACGGTCAATCCCTGCTGCTGCACCGGATTGGGCAGGCGGCTTAGCGCCTGCTGTACGCGATTTTGCACCTGCACCTGCGCGGTGTCGGGGTCGGTGCCCTTCTGGAAGGTGACGGTGATTTGCGACCGGCCCGTCGCGGACGACGAAGACGAGAAATACATCAGCCCGTCAATGCCGGTCAGTTGCTGTTCGATGACCTGGGTAACGGCGGTTTCGACGGTGTCGGCGGACGCACCCGGATAGGTCGCGCTGATGCCGACGCCGGGCGGCGCAATGTCGGGATATTGGGCGATGGGCAGCGAAAACATCGCCCCCAGCCCCGCCAGCATGATGCCGATGGCGATGACCCAGGCAAAGATCGGCCGTTCGATGAAATAGCGACTGAGCATGGCTTATTTCGATGCCGCGACGGGCTTGACGACATCGTCGGGCTGCACCTTGCCCGTGCCTTCGACGATCAGCCTGTCACCGGCTTTCAACCCCTTGGTGATCAGCCATTTGTCGCCGATCGCCTGGCCCGCCGTCACGGTGCGGCGCTCGACCTTGTTCGCGCTGTTCACCACCAGGGCGGTGGCATTGCCTTTGGGATCGCGCGTGATCCCCTGTTGCGGCGCGAGGATTGCGCCCGGCACGACCGATTGCGGGGCGACGACCCGCACGAACATGCCGGGCATCAACAGCCCGTCGGGATTGGGGAAGCGCGCGCGCAGCGTCACCGTGCCGCTATTGACGTCGACAATCGGCTCGGCGAACGCGATCACCCCCTCCTGCGGATAATCGCTGCCATCCTCCAGTTTCAGGCGGATGGTCGCGCTGGCGGGCAGGGTCTGGCCCGACGCCAGCGAACGACGCAGCGCGAGCAACTGGGTGCTGGACTGCGTGACATCGACATAGATCGGGTCGAGTTGCTGGATCGTCGTCAGCGGATCGGCCTGGCTGGCGGTCACGAGCGCGCCCGGCGTGAACAGGGTGCGGCCGATACGCCCGCTGATCGGCGCGCGGACCAGGGTGAATTGCAGGTTGACGTTGCTGGTCTGCAGGCTGGCGCGGGCCTGCTGCACGGCGGCGCTGGCCTGCCGCGCCGTAGCGGTGACATCGTCACGATCCTGCGCGCTGACGGCTTCGCTGTCGCCAAGCAATGTGTAGCGGCGCGCCCTGGCCTGCGCCGCCATCTGGGTCGCCTGCGCGCTCGCCAGCGCGGCCTGCGCTTCGTCGCGCGACGCACGATAGAGGCGTTCGTCAATCTGGTAGAGCGGTTGCCCCGCCGTCACCATCGCGCCTTCGGTGAACAGGCGCTTCTGAATCAGGCCTGCAACCTGGGGCCGGACTTCCGACATCATCGCCGACACGGTGCGGCCAGGCAGTTCGCTCGCCACCGTGACATTTTGCGTCGTCAGGGTGACGACCCCCACTTCGACCGGGCCTTTTTGCGGGGGCTTGGGTTCAGCGCAGGCGGCGATCAATATGCAGAGCGCCAGAGGCACGGTGCGAAAAGGCGAGGGCATAGAGTAGCGTCGATCCTTGCGTGAACCAGGCGGAGCCTCGCGTCATCGGCGGGCCGGCCGGACACGGGGGGAGGGGGAGGGATCGTGCGCCGGACGGACATGGTCCGCTGACGTCGCGAGGACTCCGCTTGGCGTCGGCTAGGGGGTGCCGACGCTCTCGTCCTGACGCTTTTGCCTGTCACATGGTAGAGCGACTTATGGTCGGCCTGTCGCATCGCCTCGCCGGCGCGTAACGCTTTGTATCAGCCTGTAGCAGGGTGCGGAGAAGCGCAGACTTTTGCCGGTACGCACGATAGAAGACCGCATGATCGACCCTTCCCTTCCTCCTGCCGCCACGGTGCTGGTGGTCGATGACGATGCCGATATTCGCGACCTGATCATCGGGCAGTTGCGGCAGGAAAATTACCGGCTGCTGGGTGTGGGCAGCCTGACCGAACTGCGCCAGACGCTGCGCGAGGAGACGATCGACCTCATCGTGCTGGACCTCAACCTGCCCGATGGTGACGGCTTGTCGCTGTGCCGCGAGTTGCGGGCCGAGGGATCGGCCGTGCAAATCATCATGGTGACTGCGCGCGGCAGTGCGATCGACCGGGTGCTGGGGCTGGAGCTGGGCGCCGACGATTATCTGACCAAACCGTTCGAACCGCGCGAATTGCTGGTGCGTATCCGCAACCTGTTGCGGCGCGGGCGGAGTGAACCTGTGGCACCGGCCGAGGCGATGCGCTACGCCCATTTCGGGCCGTGGCGGCTGGACCTCGTACAACGACGGCTGGTCGCGCCCGACGAGCGGCTGGTGATGCTGTCGTCGGCGGAATATCGCTTGCTCTGTCGCTTCATCGAGGAACCGAATGTCGTTCTGGCGCGCGAGGCGTTGCTGCCCGAACGGCGCGCGACCGCTGCCTTCGACCGGACGATCGACCTGCAGATCAGCCGGTTGCGGCAGAAACTGGCGGTCTTGCCCGGCGGTAGCGAACTGATCCTGACGGTGCGTGGCGAGGGCTATGTGCTGGCCAGCGCGGTCGATTATTCATGATCCGTCGGTCCTTGTCGCGCGTGCCGGTCTTCTTCCGGTCCATGACCGGCCAGATTTTCGTGATCCTGACGATCGGCATGTCGGTCGCCGCGATCATCGCGCTGATGGTCGCTGAACAGACGCGGCGGCATGATTTTGAACGGGTGCGGCGTCAGCGGGTGGTGGCGAGCGCGCTAGACATTGCCGACCGCTTGCGCCGCGATCCGGCGCGGATCGAGGCGATGATGGCGACGCACAGCATCATCGGTGCCTCGCCTGCCCCGGCGGGGGTCGCGATCAACGAACCGGACGCCGACCTGCAGGCGACGCTGTCCGACCGCCTTGGCCCACGCTCTTTGCCCGAAGCCGGGCAAGTGCCGCTTGGCCTCTGCTTCCCTGATTTCGCCCGGACGACCGAGCGCGCGGCGGGGTTGGTGGATGCGCCGCGACCCGATTGCTGGGTTGTCCGTTTCACCGACAGCAGTGGCCAGCGGCGCGCGCTGGCCCTGACCTTCCCGCGCCTCGCCAAGCCGCTGCGGGTCATCTATAATCCGCTCTACCTGATGGTCATCATCGCCGCGTCGGCCGGACTGGCGATCCTTGTCGCGCGCTTCGTATCCAAACCGTTACGCCGTCTGGAACGCGCGGCCGAAGCCTTTTCGGTATCACTCGACCCGGAGGAAATTCCCGAACGGGGACCGGAAGAGGTGCGCGCGGCGCTTTCCACCTTCAACCTCATGCAGCGCCGCGCCCGCGCCGGTTTTGCCGAGCGCACGCAATTGCTGGCCGCAATCAGCCATGATCTTCAGACGCCGATGACACGGATGCGGCTGCGGCTGGAGTTGATGGAGGAGGGCGAGTTGCGCGCGCGCCTGCTACAGGATCTGCAGGCGATGCAGACGCTGGTGCGCGAGGGGCTGGACCTCGCCAGCAGCACCGAAGCGCGCGAGCCATGGTCGCAACTCGACATCGACTCGCTGCTCGCGAGCATGGCCGAGGATGCGCAGGAACTCGGCGCGCCGGTGCGGTTCATCACGGGCTGTGGCGGAACGGTGCGGGTGAAGCCCAATGCGCTGACCCGCTGCATCGGCAATCTGGTCGACAATGCGATCAAATATGGCGGCAGTGCCGATATAAGCTGCGCGCGGACCGGCGGGCGCGTGCTGATCCATGTGCGCGACCGGGGGCCGGGCATTGCGCCCGATCAGCTTGATCAGATGTTCGAGCCGTTCACGCGGGGGCCGAGCGGTCAACCCGGCGGGCGGCACGGGACTGGCATCGGCCTCACCATCGCCCGGTCGCTGGCGATGAGTTTCGAGGCATCGGTGCGCTTGCGCAATGCCGACGATGGCGGATTGATCGCTACCATCGACATGAAGGGGTAGGCCAAGTTTGCGTTACGCCGACAAGGCCTGCCAACCAGCGATGAACGCGCGCGCCGCTTCGCCGACCTGCGCCGCGGTCGCGCCGGGCTTGTAGAGCGCCGAGCCAAGGCCGAACCCATTGGCCCCCGCCTGAACCCAGGGGGCCATATTGCCGGGGTTGATGCCGCCGACGATCAGCACCGGCATATCCTTCGGCAGGACCGCGCGCTGCGCCTTGAGCAGGGCAGGGGTGGCGGCCTCCGCCGGGAAGAGCTTGAGCGCACTTGCCCCCGCTCGGATCGCGGCAAAGGCTTCGGTCGGGGTGAAATAGCCCGGCATCGAAATCATGCCCGCCTGCGCGGTCGCGGCGATCACTTCGACATCGCTGTTGGGCGAGATGACGAGTTGTCCGCCCGCCTGCCGCACCTGTTCGACCTGCTCGACGGTCAGCACCGTGCCTGCGCCGACCAGTGCCCGCCCTTCGAACCGGCGCGCCAGCCGGGCGATGCTGTCGATCGGGTAGGGCGAGTTCATCGGCACTTCGATGAGCGTGAAGCCCGCTTCGACGAGCGCGTCGCCGATCGGTTCGACCTCGTCCGGCCGCACGCCGCGCAAAATGGCGACCAGCGGGCAGCGGGTAAAGGCGGTGGGGAAATCCAGGCTCATGCAATCTGCTCCCAAAGGCGGGTCATGCCCGCGATAAAGGCGGCTTCGCTATCGACCATGACGGCGGTGCCGCCCAGTTCCATGATCGCGCAGCTGTAGAGGGCGCCCAACGTCGGATCGGCCAACAGATGGACAGTGCCGCCGGTCGCATGGGCGGCGCAATCATTGCCGATCAGCAGGCCGCTGGCGAAGGACGCGGCGTCCGCGCGGTCGCGCAGGCCAAGCAGGCCCGCCGGGCGGATGGCGAACAGCGAGGCGAGCATATCCCCGCGTCTGGCTTCGCGTACGCCCGCCAAGAAGGCGTCGCCCGGCATGACCGGACCCGTCATATCCTGTCCGATCAAGGCATGGGCCTTGAGCAGGGCGAACATCTCGCCAGTCATGGCCGTGACGAAGGCGGCGATCGCGCCGCCACGCATCCACGCCCATTTGCAATGGGTGCCGGGCTGGCACAGCAGCGCGTCGGCGGGGACGAGGCCAGCGGCAACAGCGCCGAGCAATTGCACTTCCTCGCCCCGCATCACGTCGCCACGGCCGTCCGCGATATGCGACACGCCCGGCACGATCATGACGCCCTCGGCGGGGTGCGCCATCGCGGCGGCCAGTATATCGAGCGTTGCGGGCGTGGGCACATAGCCCGCATCGATCCAGCCGCGATTGGACCCGACCATCCCCGCCAGCAACAGCGGGCCGCCGCCCAGCCGCGCGCGCAGGCGATCGACTTCCTGCTCAAAGCCGCCAGGCGGCACCGATGTCACGCCCAGCGTATCGCGGTGCGTCGCGACCACTGCGCCATCCTCAATCCGATAGGCGCGGCGATTGGTCGTGCCCCAATCGACGGCGATGAAATGCGCTATTCCCATATTGTCCGAGTATATCGAGGCCTTTGCAAAGGCAACGCTGTTGGTCGCCGGTCCGTGCTAAGGGTGTGACCGTTCAATCATATTGCCATATCCGTATGCCTGGGATACTTTTGCGGCGATTGGCAAGATCGGTCGACGGGCAAAGATAAGCGCGCGACGAAAAGGGGAGAGGATGTTGGCTATGATCCACCATATATATGGCCGCGAGATGGTCGGTCGATGAGCGCGGTCGAGCGTTTCTCCACGCGTCTCGTGCCGCCGCAAAGTCGCCAGCTCTTCTGGCGCGAGGTGGTGGCGGAGGCCTTTCCCGGCATGACCGCGCATGCACCCGAAGGGATCAAGGCCGAGCTTGCGCGCTGGTCGCTCGGCGGTGTCGGCTTTGCCCGCGCGCGCAGCGAGCGGGCGCAGGTCAGCCGGGTCGTGACGGAAGGCGAAGAGCGGCACCTGTTGCTGCACCTGCTTCATCGGGGATCGATGACGATGATCCATGGCGACCGCAGCAGCATGGCGCGGGTCGGCGACGTCGTCATCGCAGATGACCGCCACCCTTATGCCATCGACATTTCGCAGTTCAACGACTGCCTGATCCTGCAGGTGCCGGTGTCGATGATGGGCGACGAAATCGCCGCGCGCGATTGGCACGGCTGTCTGGTGCCATCGACCAACCCGCATGTCCTGTTCCTCGCCCATGTGTTGCAAGGCCTATGGTCACAGCGCGACCAGCTCGCCGCACTGGACGATGAGGCGGGCGTGCTGCTGGCCGATGCGGCACGGCTGCTTTGCCGACGCAGCGTGCTCGATCGACCGGCGATCGCCATGCCGCGCTCGCCGGTCGATTATGCGCTGGAGCATCTGGGCAATCCAGACCTTGGCACGGCGCTGATCTGCGAAGCGCTCGACCTCTCCCCCCGCGCCGTCCAAAAAAGCTTCTTTCGCCATGTCGGGCTGACGCCGACCGCGTTCATCACCACGCGGCGGCTCGAACGGGCGGCGGCCTTGCTGGCCCGTGACGACGGCATGACGATCACGGACGTCGCCTTCGACGTCGGTTTCAGCGACTCCGCTTTCTTCACCCGCTGCTTCCGCCGTCATTTCGGCGTCTCGCCCAGCCAGTGGCGCAGCGGCCAGGGTGGTTCGCTTTTGTCCTGATCCCCGGTTCGCCCCTATCCAAGACGCGATGGGGGCTGCCGCCTATGATGGCCGACAACACACCGGAACAGGTGGGCCATTATGGGAGGATTGAAGATGGGCAAGTCGATGATCGCGGCGCTGATGGCGTCGAGCGCGATGGCCAGCACGCCACTATTGGCACAGGATGCCGAACAATCGGGCGGTATCGCCGAAATCGTCGTGACGGCGCAGAAGCGCGCGGAAAATGTGCAGGATGTGCCGATCGCCATTTCGGCCTTCACTGCTGAGTCCTTGCAGGAGCGCGCTGTTGGCAGCGTGTCGCAGCTTTCCGCCATCGCGCCCAACGTCAATCTGGACGCTGGCACGCCCTTTTCCGGTTCCACCGCCGTTCTGGCCGCCTATATTCGCGGCATCGGGTCGGACGATTTCGCCTTCAACATCGATCCGGGCGTCGGCATCTATCTCGACGGCGTCTATCTCGCCCGCACGGTCGGCGCGAACCAGGATCTGCTCGATGTCGAGCGGGTGGAAATATTGAAGGGACCGCAGGGCACCCTGTTCGGCCGCAATACGATCGGCGGCGCGATCTCGATCGTCACGGCCGATCCGGGTGACGAATTCAAAGCCAAGGGCGACGTGACGCTGGGCAGCTACAAGCTGTTCCAGGTGCGCGGGTCGGTAACGGTGCCGATCACCGATGGCCTCAGCTCCGCTTTCACCTTCGGCATCAAGTCGCGCGACGGCTTCTTGAAGCGCTTGCCCTATCCCGATCAGCGGGCGAACAATACGCCCTCCTTCGACGCATTCTCGGCCGCTGGCTATGACAGCGCCGCCAAGGAAGGTGCCAATGACAATTGGAACCTGCGCGGCAAGCTGCGCTGGGACAATGGTGGCGCGGTGCGCGCGACCTTCTCCGGCGACTATAGCAAGGACAAGGGCACGTCGGCCAACAAGCTGATCGGCACGACCGAGTTCGTGCCCGGCAATTTTGCGGGCACGACCAACCTGCCCGGTACGGCGTTCGACCCGACCGGCACCACCGGCTTCCTGTTCGCTGGCCTCTATAATTTCTGCATCGGCAGCACGGGCGCGCAAATCGCGGCGCGCAACGCCCAGGCCTTGTGCGGTGTGGCAGGCACCCAGTTCAATCCGCAATTCCAGCTGGCCAGCGTCGCCAGCGCCAATGTCGATGGCAATCCCGCCAATGACCGCCTGCCCTGGGACGGTCGCTATCTGATCGACAATCCCGATCGCAGCTATGCCAGCGGCAACAGCTATTCCAACCTCGAAAGCTGGGGCCTGAGCAGCATCGTCGACTTCGACCTGGCCGACAATCTCGCGCTCAAATCGATCACCGCCTATCGTGAGCTGCACTGGAATGCCGGCCTCGATGCGGACGGATCGCCGCTCAATTTCGTGCAGTTGAGCTTCACCATGAACCAGTGGCAGTTCAGCCAGGAATTGCAGCTGCTCGGCAACGCCCTGGATGAAAAGCTCAACTATGTTTTGGGCGCCTATTATTTCAAGGAAGCGGGCGACCTGCACGACTATGTGACCTTCGCCGAAGGGCTGGTGCAGGTCGATGGTCCCAATGAATTGGCAACGAAGAATTACGCCTTTTTCGGCCAGATCGACTATCGCCCAATCGACCTGATCGGCATCACCATCGGTGGGCGCTACACCAACGAACGCAAGCGGTTCGAGGGTGGGCAGCAGGAATTGAACGGCTTTAACTATAAGCTATTTGGCTGCTCGGACGCCAATGGCAATATCGCCCCCGGCGGTGCCTTCCCGCTGGCCCCTATTCCCTGCCAGGCGGGCCTTGGCTATCCCGACCCAAACAACCCTGTCCGCGTCTACACACCCGGCGTCAACCGCAAGAAATTCAGCGATTTTTCTCCCAAGGTCGGCGTACAGATCCATCCCACCGACGATGTCATGCTCTATGGTAGTTGGTCGAAGGGTTATAAGACCGGCGGCTGGACCACGCGCCTCACCAACCCACAGGGCAATGTCGCTCCCGACTTCAACGAGGAAAAGGCAACCACCTGGGAAGCGGGCATCAAGTCCACGCTGCTCGACCGGCATCTGCAACTCAACGCGGCGGTCTTTTCGACCAAATATCGCGACATTCAGCTCAATATCCAGGTCGGCACCTCGCCCACCATCGCCAATGCGGGCGATGCGCGCATTCGTGGCTTCGAATTGGAGATGGTGGCGGCGCCGGTCGATGGCCTGACTATCAATGGCGCGGTCGGTTATATCGACGCGCAATATACATCGGTGTCGGCGGGTGCTGCCGCGGTCGGCGGGGCTAATGGCTTCCAGGCCGGGACGCTGGTCGGCGAAACCCTGCCCAAGACGCCCAAATGGAAAGTCAATCTCAGCCCCCGCTACGAAGCAAAGCTCGGCAATGGCGCGTCGCTCGTCATGCTGGCCGACTGGACCTATACGTCCAGCGCCTGGAACGACACGCAACGTACCCTGCTGCTCAAGCGGGTATCGACCGACATCGTCAACGCCTCGATCAGCTATCGCGCGCCGGACGGCCAGTGGTCGGTAACGGCGGGCGGCACCAACCTGACCGACAAGCGATTCCTGACATCGGGCGGGTCCAACATCGCGGCGGGTGCGATCTTTGGCACTTATAACCGGCCGCGCGAATGGTATCTGCGCTTTGGCTTCGATTTCTGATCATGGGCCGGATCGCGATCAGGGCCGCTGTGGTGGAAGCACCGGGCGGTCCCTTCCACTTCGAAACGCTGGCCATGGACCCGCCCGGTCCCGACCAGGTCCGCGTGCGGCTTCATGCCTGCGGCATCTGCCACACCGACATGGTGATGCGCGACGGCGCATTGCCCACGCCCTTCCCGGTCATATTGGGGCATGAAGGGGCAGGCGTGGTCGATGCGGTTGGCTCCGCCATCGACGATGTGGCCGTCGGCGACCATGTGTTGCTGAGCTTCCATAGCTGCGGCGCCTGTGGGGCCTGCCATGATCATCAACCGGGCTATTGCGTCGAATTCGTGCCGCGCAATTTCATGGGGCTAACGCAGGAAGGCGAAGGCGGCATCTGGCGCGGCGATCAGCGGATCGGCAGCAATATCTTCGGCCAGTCGGCCTTTGCGACTCATGCGCTTGCGCATCGCGACAATGTGGTGCGGATCGACCCGGACCTGCCGCTCGACATCCTTGCCCCTTTGGGTTGCGGGATACAGACGGGCGCAGGCACGGTGCTGGAAACGCTCAAGGTCGCGCCTGGCCAGTCGATCGCCATCCTGGGGGCGGGCGCCGTTGGCCTGGCCGCCGTCATGGCGGCAGTAATTGCCGGGGCTGGAAGGATCGTAGTGATCGATCGCCATGCCAGCCGCCTGGACCTTGCCCGCACATTGGGCGCGACCGAAACAAGCGATGATCTCGCATCGATCGAAGGCCTGTTCGACCATATCGTCGACACGACCGGCGTTCCGGCCTTGCTTGGCCCAGCCGTCGAGAAACTGGCGCAGCGCGGCACGCTCGCCCTGGTCGGCGCCTATCCGCCCGGCGGCTGCGCCATCGATGCGTCGGCGATCATGAGCATGGGGCGGCGGATCGTCGGCGTGGTCGAGGGCGGCATCGATCCGCAAAGCTTCATTCCCCGCCTAATCGGCTATTATCGCGACGGCCGGTTGCCGCTGGAAAAGCTGATCCAGCGCTATGTCTTTGACGATTTGCAGGCGGCCTTCGCCGCGTCGGAAAGCGGGGCGGTCGTCAAGCCGGTGGTGGTGATGGATCAGCCCTGACGTTCAGCGACCGGCAAGGCGGATCGGGCCATAGCGTCAGCCCAGCAACAGGGAGACGCATCATGGTGGACAAATTGGGGACAGCGCCGACCGGCCTTTGCAACAGGCGCAGCTTGATCGCGACAATCGCGCTGTTGCCGCTTGCCGCCTGCGCGACTCCGATGGGCCGCTATACCGTGGAGGAAGCGGTGCGCCGCCTGCTCCAATTGTCGAGCCAGCGCGCCTTTGCGCGCCTGACCGAACCGGGCGGCTTTTACGACGATCAACTCACCCGCATCACGCCCCCCGATCTGGGCGGGGACCGGGGTGGCGCGGTGTTGTCCGCGCTGCTGCGCACCCGCGCGGTGCGCGATCGGGTGGGTATGGCGCTCAACGATGTCGCCGTCGATCTGGCCGACAATGCCGCGCCGATCGTGATGGATGCGGTGCAGCGCATGACGCTGGCCGATGCCGTGTCCGTCCTGCGTGGCGGGCCGACGGCGGCGACCGACCTTTTGGCGCGCGAAGCACGCGGTTCTGTGGTCGAAGCCTTGTTGCCCGGCGCGTCACGCGCGCTGCAATCGGACATGTTCGAAATGCTCACCGCAGCGCTGTCCGCCACAGGCGGCCGGGATTATGCGGCGCTGGCGGACAATGTGTCGGGCCAGATTGGCGATGCCATCTTCCGCGCCATCGGCCGCGAGGAAGCGGAGATACGGCGCGACCCCGGCGCCACGCGCGACCCGATCCTGATGGCGCTGCTGCGATAAGCCCCTTGATTTTGGCGGCGCGCCGTGGTGTTCCGGCCCCTATGGAACAGAAATATCCCGGCGTCGCCGCCATCCCCTGGGACCAGCCCGCGACGATGATCGACCTGGACGGCAAGCCGCCGCTGATCGGCACGATCCGCGACTGCGCGACGCATTTCGCGCTCTATAAACCCCACGCCCAGACGCAGGCGCGGGTTTTGCTCACTCACCCCGTCCATCGGGAAGGCCGCAAGACGCGGACCTGGCTGCTGGAACCCAATGAGATCGAAGCGCTGGTCGGGCGAATGCGCAGCGAGGCACACTAAGGTTCGACCAGTGCGCGCCCGGCGTCAATAATTCCACTGCACCTGGGTGCGGATAAGGTGGCCTTCGGCGCGGCCGGTCCGGCGTTCGTCGGCTTCGGCGCGCTTCATCCGGGCATAGGCCATGGTGATCTCCAGCGCCTTCCATGGCTGCCATTCCAGGCCCAGTTCGAACTCGTCCGTCTCCAGACGCGGGGCGTTGGTCGCGGCTTTCCAGCCGCCGCGATAATGTTGCCAGCGGCCATAGGGCATCAGCGTGCCGAAACTGTCCGATGTCGGCAGGCGCATCATCATCTGGACATAGCCGCCATTCAGCTTGCTGGCGCGGATCGACTGGCTGGCCAGATCATATTGCGGCGCGCGGCCCCAATTCCATTCGGCCTGAATGCCGATCGGCTGGGGATACAGCATGGCGTGGATGCCAGCGCGATTATCGTCATAGGAGAGAGCGCTGACGCCGCCGCTGCGGATTTCCGGCTGGATGGTGTTGAGCATCGCCGACCCGCCGATTTCGAACACCTGGCCTGCAAAGGCGTCGCCCAGACCATCCAGTTCGAATGGCCAAGTCGCAAAGGCGACCTTCATCAGGTCTTTATTCTGCTCGGTCTTGTTGATGCCCTGCCCGTTGAACAGGCCCAATCCGAACGCGCCATAATTGCCGAACAATTTTTGCCCGTCATCGGCTAGCCTGTCCCAGATTTTCTGGACTGATGGCGGCGTATAATAGGCCACGACGCCCAGGTCGCGCTCGCCCGGCACGGCGCTGTTGATACCGTCGCTGCGATCGAGCGTCAGGCGGTTGGACGAGGATTGCATATTCTCCCAGCCATAGGGCACCTTCGATTGACCGAACCGCAGCCGGACGCTCTTGGCCTTGTCGAGGAAGATGTCGGCATAGGCGTCGCGCAACTGGCCGAAACTCTCCCGGCGCTCGCCACCACTCTGGTTGCTGACGGCGGTCGCGAAATCCGGCTGCAGATAGAGCGATACGCGATCAGAAATATCGCCTTGCAGGACGAGGCGGACCCGGCGCAGGGTAAAGCCGCCCTTGTCGGAAATGCCGCTGTCATGGACCGACCGCAGGCGGGATGTGCCCGCAGGCGCGCTGTCGTCGCCGGACAGGAAGGCATTGTAGCGCATCTGGGTATAGCCGCGCAGCGACAGGCGATCATACCAGCCTTTCTTCGGCTCTTGAGCAGGTTCGGCATCGACCGGGTCGGGAGTGGGTGCCGAAAGGCTCGCCATCTGCGGCGCAGGGGCGGGTGCAGGGTTGGTCGGAACCGGCGCAGGGGCGGCGGCGGACGCGGTCGCCGGGGCAGGCTGACGGGCGGACAGGGCGGCGGTAAGGGCCTGCACTTGGGCCTTCAGCTCATCGATCTGGCTTTGCAGTTGCTCGACTGTTTGCGCCTGCGCGGCTTGGGGCATCAGCGCCAGCAGGCTGACCGCCAGACCCATGCCGATATGTCTCGATTGTTTCACAGCCTTGTCCCTTGTTCGACAAGGGCGCCAGCTATGGCGGTTCAATGACTCTTTAATGACAGATTTTATCGGTTTTTATGACAGTAGCGACATGGAAATGTCACATATCTGGCGGCACCGTCATAGGTCAGGATGCAAAGAGATCGCCCTGCCGTGGCCGGGTGGCGGGGCGCCTTGCCAGGGGCGGCGCGCTGACCAGCGCGCGGGCGCGTCCGGTCAGGGTATAGACCGCTTGCCGCTGCGCGCCGCGGTTCAAATGATCGACGCGAAACCCTTGATAATGGCGTTTGAGCAATCCGGCCTTCACCAGTTCGGACACCGCGCGGCTGAGGTTCGTCTTACCGGAGGTCCGGACGCGGATACGTACTTCATCCTGCACCAGCGCCTCGTTCGTCGTCGCGTCGCCGGTCAGCCGCTCTTCCTTGCGCAATTCGTCCCTGACACGTTCGACCAGCGCCATCCGCCGGGGGTCGCGATGGCCCATGGGGGTCAGCGCATCGCACAACCAGTCGCGCAACGACACCAGGCTGTCGTCCACCCGCACCAACGGCCCGGCGCTGCCATCGGGTCGCGCCACGTCCGCGATCAAGGTCAGCAGCATGAAGGCATAGCGGGGACGCGAACAGCAATGCGACAATTGGTCGAGCAGCAGCGAGACATCGCTGCCGCCGGCTGCACGGGAGGGAAGGGGGGCGTGAAACATAAGGTGAATCAAGCACAGTGCAGCGCTCCTGTGAATCCCTAATTTCCGCCGAGGCGCACTTTGTCGCGCGTGACACTTTGCCCATCGGTAAAGTGTCACGCGCGAGACTTTGCCAGAGGGCCACCTTTGCCGCCTAGCGTTGGAGGTTCAGGTGACGGGTGAAGAAACGCGCCATGACGTCGAACGCCTCGCGTGATTCAGGCAAGGCCGGATCGTAGAAAAAGGCATGGCCCAGGCCATCCCAGATATGCAGGTCGGCATCGACCCCGGCCTTCACCAGTTCCTTATGCGTGTTGACCGCCGCGCTCATCTCGAACGCGCGCGTTCCCGTGATCACCAGCGTCGGCGGAAACTGCGCCAAGGTCGCGGGGGACTCGATCGGGGAAACGAAGGGATCGGACAGGTCGATATCCTTGAAATAGGCGCGACTATCCTCGCGCTGCGCCAAGGCCTGGAACGGGCGCCCGAACGCACGGCTGTCACCGCCCCACCGTGCATCGGCCGACGCACAGAAGATGCCGATCGCCGCTGGCAGGGGCAGTTTGTCGCGCACCAGCGCCGCGATCGTTTCCGCCGTCAGCAATCCGCCTGCCGAACAGCCGAATATCGCGATATCCTGTGGTTTGTGGGTCTTGAGCAATGCGCGATAGACGGTCAGCACGTCCTGCGTTGCGGCCGGGTAGACATGTTCGGGCGCCTGCCGATAAGTGATGCTGACGATCTCCACCCCGGCAAGACCCGCAAGCGGGATGGATTCGATCATGCCCGTTCCCGGCGCGGCGCCCATGACGAAGCCGCCACCGGGCAGATTGAGCAGGATCTTGGTCCGGTTCGCCTGCGGGACACCGCCTGCCGGTGTCGCGCGAACGGCGGGGACGCCTGCGATCTCCGTCTCTTGCGTGGTCACCTTGTACATCTGTTTCAGCGCATCAATGCGTGGCGCCATGAGCTGCGGCATACGCGCGCGCAACGCACCAGCCTGACCGGCCGCGACGGCGCGCATCATCGGTTCTTCGGGGTCGGACGGTGTCCGCGGCAGCGCCTTCTTCGCCGCCTCGCTCAGATAATCCGACGGCGGCAAGCGGAAGGACGGCACCACGACCGTACCGTCCGGCTCGATCGTGCCGGGTCCGCCCACGGGTGGCGTCTGGGCAAAAGCGGCGCCGATACACAGCGCACAAGCCGAAGTGGCCAAGAAAACCGTTTTAATTCCGTTGGATAGTCTGGACATGCTCATCTCCTATGACTTATGTTATGAAACATAACATACAGACTTGAGTGGGGAGGGCAAGCAGACTATTGAAACCTATGTCCGTGTCGCTGTCCGCTTTATCCGATCTGGTCGATCCGCTCGACACTCTGCTCAGCTATCATCTGCGCCGCACCACCACGGCGGCGACCGCCGCTCTGGCGAATATGCTTCAGCCTCTGGAACTCAATGTCAGTGAAGCGACGCTGCTGCTGTTCCTAGGCGCGAACCAGGGCTGTACCCAAAGCGACATCGGCCGCGCTTTGCGCGCCCAGCCCGCCAATCTGGTGCCGCTGATCAACAAACTGGCGTTGCTCGGCGCGCTGGACAAACAGCCGGGGAAGGGGCGGGCGATCGCCCTGTCGCTGTCGGACGAAGGCCAACAGCTCCATGCAAAAGTGCAGCAGGCTTTCGCGCGCCATGAAGAGGCGATCGGCCGTTCCATACCACCGGAACGCCGGGACGAGATATTGGCGCTACTCCGCCAGGTCTGCCGCGACGCCTGCCACCCCTGATCGATCATTCAGCGTCGGGTTCCACCCACTTGGTGGTCAGTGCGCGGGGTGAGAGATATTTGGTGGTGGTCCAGCCGCCATCCACCACGATCGTCTGCCCATTGATGAACCCCGCGCCCGGCGAACAAAGAAAGGCGATCGTGCTGGCGATATCCTCGACTTCGCCCAATCGGGGGAAGGGCGTCGTTTCGACATTCACCCGCTTGAACATCTCATCGTCGAACCGGTGCCGCACCATGTCGGTCATGGTGACGCCGGGCGCGACGCAATTGGCGCGAATACCGCGTGGACCATAATCGCAGGCGATATGCTGGGTCAGCGCGCCAAGGCCGCCCTTGGCCGCCGAATAAGCGCCGCCCCGCCGCCCGCCGATCATCGCATAGGTCGAACTGACATTCACGATGCCACAGCCATCCCCCATATGGCCAATGACTTCGCGACACAGGCGGAACGGCGCGCGGAGCATCAGCCCCAGAAAATAGTCGAGCGTTTCGTCATCGGTTTCATGCAGCGGCTTGGGGCTGCCTGCACCGGCATTGTTTACCAGGAAGTCGATCCGGCCGAAGCGGTCGAGCGCCAGAGCGACGATGCGGGCAGGCGCATCGTCGGCGGTGATATCGACCGAGAGCGTCGCGATCCGCGTCGGATCGCCGATCACCTGTTCCAGCGTCGCCAGCTTGTCCACGTCGCGCCCGACCCCCACGATCGCCATGCCGGCCTCCGCCAGCATCTTGGCGGTGGCAAGACCAATGCCGCTGCCCGCCCCGGTGATGATCGCAACCTGCATCGTTCATGTCCCTCTATCTGTCTTGAGCCTTTCCTATCGCGCCAGGACCGTCATCGCGAACCGCTGGAGCGATGCCTTGTCGGCCTGTCTTGAACGGGCGGATGCACCGGGTAACCCATCGGCGCGACAACCAGACGAGAAGGATAGGGCCATGGCAGAGCTACGTTTCGACGGGCGCGTCGCCGTCATCACCGGTGCAGGTCGTGGCCTGGGCCGCGCCTATGCGCTGTTGCTGGCCGCCCGCGGCGCGAAGGTGATCGTCAATGATCCGGGTGGCGCGATCCGGGGCGAGGGCGGCGATGCCGGACCCGCAGCCGATGTCGTGGCGGAGATCGAGGCCTTGGGTGGTGAAGCGATCGCCTGCACCGAATCGGTCGCAACGCCCGAAGGCGGCCGCGCCATCATCGACTGCGCGCTCGACCATTATGGCCGCATCGATATGCTGATCCATAATGCGGGGAATGTGCGCTACGGGTCGATGAAGGAATTAAGCCAGGATGATTTCGACGCCGTCCTAGACGTCCATCTGCGCGGCGCTTTTCACGTTGCCCGGCCCGCCTTTCCGATCATGTGCAGCGCGGGCTATGGCCGGATCGTGCTGACGTCTTCGATCGGCGGGCTCTACGGCAATGCACATTGCGTCAATTACGCCATGTCCAAATCCGGCATGATCGGCCTCAACAATATTTTGGCGCTGGAGGGGGAGGCGCAGGGCGTCCGGTCCAATATCATCGTGCCCGGTGCCGTCACCCGCATGGCCGATGGGATCGACGTGTCGGCTTATCCGCCGATGGGGCCTGAACTGGTCGCGCCCGTCGTCGGCTGGCTGGCGCATCAGGATTGCTCGATCACCGGCCAGATGCTGGCCTCGATCGCGGGGCGTATCGCGCGGGTTTTCGTGGCGGAAAGCAAGGGTGTTTATCAACCCGACTGGTCGATCGAGGATGTCGGTAGCCAAATCGACGCCATCATGGACAGCGCCGATCCGCTCGATTTCGGCCTGCACGGCCATGTCGACCATATCCGCTACAGCTTCGAACGGGCCGTAGCGGGGGCCTGAGGATCAGGTCGATACGCTAACCCGCTCCAGGCGGGGCGAGAGCAGGTGGACGGCGGCTAGCGCAACGAAATAGGCACTGCCCGCGACGGCAAAGAGCGGCGTGTAGCTGCCGATGCCGTCGAGGATATAGCCTGCATATTTGGCCATGACCATGCCGCCGATCGCGCCCACGGTCCCACCGATGCCGACCACCGACCCAACGGCACCACGCGGAAACAAGTCCGATGGCAGGGTGTAGAGATTGGCCGAGAAAGCCTGATGCGCGGCCGTGGCGATGCCGATTACCAGCACGGCAAGCCAGAGATTATCGATCGACTGTGCAAAGAAGATCGGCAGCACGGCAAAGGCGCATAGCAACATGGTGAGTTTGCGCGCCGCGTTGACGCTCTTGCCCGCCTTCATCAGCCTTCCAGACATCCAGCCGCCGAAGATGCTGCCACCGTCCGAGAGAAGGTAGATGGCGACCAGCGGCGGCCCGAAGCTGATGAGATCAAGACCATAGCGGGTGCCGAGATAGCCGGGCAGCCAGAAGAGGAAGAACCACCAGATCGGGTCGATGCAGAATTTGCCGATGGCATAGGCCCAAGTCTCCTTGATCGTGATGAGCTTGGCCCAGCCGATGGGTTCGACCGGATCGGCGGGATCCTGGCGGATATAGGCGAGTTCATCCGCCGTTACCTTGGGATGCTGATCCGGCCTGCGGTAGAAGACCAGCCAAGCGATGAGCCAGACGATGCCGAAAATGCCGGTGGCATAAAAGGCGACGCGCCAGCCATAGGCGACGGTCAACCATGGCACGAGCAAAGGCGTGATGATCGCACCGATATTGGCCCCAGCGTTGAACAGGCCGATCGCAAAGGCGCGCTCCTTTTGCGGGAACCATTCGGTCACCGCCTTGATGCCTGCGGGGAAATTGCCCGACTCGCCAATGCCAAGGCCAAAGCGCGCCATGGCGAATTGGGTGACACCATAGACGCCGCCATGCGCCATATGCGCGATGGTCCAGATGGTGACCGCGATGGCGTAGCCAAAGCGCGCGCCTATGACATCGACGATCCGGCCGAAACCGAGATAACCGATCGCATAGGCAGCCTGAAACCAGAAGACGATATTGGCATAGTCGGTTTCCGACCATTGCATCTCTGCTGACAGGGTCGGCTTCAGCACGCCGATCACCTGTCGATCGACATAGTTGATCGCGGTGGCCGCGAACAACAGCGCCACCACCACCCAGCGATAGCGGCCGACCGGCGGACCCTGCACCCCTGCTTCGTTCATCATCCTGGCTCCTGGTCTTTTATATGGTGTCAGAGGTTCAGCGTGGCGGCTGCGCCTCGATCGTGCAATGCAGTGTCCCCAAGGGACCAAAATCGGTTTCCACCGCTTGCCCGGCACGAACCGGATGGACGCCCGTCACCGCGCCGGTTGAAATCCACCAACCCGGTTGAATGGTGATCCCGCGCGCGATCAGATTTTCCAGCAAAAAGCTGACTGATCCGATCGCGCCTCGGTTGAACGCTGCGGCCGTGCCAGACCCAACGTCCACGCCGTCGATCCGGGTCGTCACCCGCTGATCCGCATAGGCCCCGCTGCGCCAATCGGGGATGGCAGGGCCGATCAACAGACCATTATTATTACCGAAGTCCGAGATCGTGACGGCAGGCCCCATCTCGTTGATCCCGGCGAAGGGCGAGCTGGCGATTTCGATACCGATATGCACGGCATCGATATGGTCCGCCGCTTCCTCCAGCGTGAAGCTGATCTGGTCCGGGCGTGGAACAGTGCCGATACGAAACAGATATTCGGCTTCCACCGCGCCGAACCCCCTGGCGAAAACCAGGCCTGTGGATTGGCTGGTGGCAGGAAAGACGGTGGGCGAGAAAATGGGACCGGCGAGGCGATCGCACCCATAGAGGTCGGCAAGCGGAGGCAGGATGCGCCCGACCTTCCAGCCCGCAATAGCATCAGACGTATGCGCAAGAGCGGTATCCTGGATGACATAGGCTTCCTCAAGCGTCGCCGGGGCATCGCCGGGATAATCATCGAAGCCCGTCGCAGCCTTGCGCATTGCCAGGAAATGGGTGGCAATCATTTGGGCCATGCTGCTTGCACTCACGGGTTAATCCTCTTCATCCTATCTGACCTTAACGCTATAGGAAACCGGTGTCATTGACAAGCCGGATCGCGGCGCTGCGTGGTGGCGGGCGTGAAAAACTCCACTATAAGGCTGTATGGCAAAGCAGAATCAGGATGAGGGCCAGACGGCCAAGCTGACGATCAACGACATCGCCAGCATGGCGGGCGTGTCGAAAAAGACGGTCAGCCGCGTCATTAATCGCTCGCCGTTACTCAACCGGGAAACGCGTGACAAGGTCGAGGCGATCATCCGCGAAACCGGTTATGTGCCCAATCCGCAAGCGCGTGCATTGGCGCTGGGGCGCAATTTCCTGATCGGGCTGGTCTATGACAATCCCAATGCGCAGATGATCCTGTCGATGCAGCGCGGCGTATTAGAGGCATTGCATGGGACGGAGTTCGAACTGGTGATTCGTCCGGTCGATCGCGGATCGAACCAGGTGATGGACGATATTCGTGGCTTCGTGTCGCGCCAGCGCCTGTTCGGTGTCGTCATTCTACCGCCCATGTCGGAAAATGACGCTCTTGCGCGGATGCTGGACGAGGAAGGCTGCCGCTATGTGCGCATGGGATCGGCCGT
Source organism: Sphingobium sp. SA2 (assembly GCF_032227065.1). NCBI lineage: Bacteria > Pseudomonadati > Pseudomonadota > Alphaproteobacteria > Sphingomonadales > Sphingobiaceae > Sphingobium > Sphingobium sp. SA2. Next base: position 828,857 of record NZ_JAPMXX010000001.1, on the reverse strand, counting down.
GCTGGACGACCCGGAGCATATGGTGGCGTCGAACGACCGGGAAGCGGTGGCAGAGGCGGTGCGTTATCTCATCGCGCAAGGGCATCGGCGGATCGGCCTGATCGCCGGGGCCCACGGGTTTCGGTCGGCCAAGGAGCGGCGGGACGGCTTTGAACTGGCGCTAGCCGAAGCGGGGATCAGCCTACCGCGCAGTTTGATCGCGGACGGGCAATATACGTTCGAATCGGGACAATCGGCATCGGAAAGTCTCTTCGATCTGTCGCCAAGACCCACCGCTATCTTTGCCAGCAATGATGAAATGGCGGCGGGCGTTCTTTATGCGGCGCGCCAGCGGGGCATCGCCGTGCCGGAGGAATTGTCGATCATCGGCTTCGACGATACGCCCCTGACCACGCGGGTATGGCCGCCGCTGAGCACGGTGCGCTGGCCGATCGTAGCGATGGGGCGCGCGGCGGCGCTCAAGCTGATCGGAACGGCGATCGGCGAAGGATCGGAGGTGAATGAGCCGTCGATGTTCAGTTCGACCCTGATCCGTCGTGCATCGGTTGCGCCACCCGCTTCATCCTGATAGACGGTTGCTCATGACACCGGTGTCTGACGACGCCGCAAGCAGTGCAAGGAAGAGGACCAATCATGTTCGACAAGACCTATTACGCGACGCACCCCGACATGATGGAATGCGTGTCGAACGAGGAATTGCGCGATCGCTATTTGATCGGCGGGTTGTTCCGCGATGGCGAGTGCGTGCTGAACTATACCCATGCCGACCGTTTCGTGATTGGCGGGGTTGCGGTAGCGGAGGCGCCGGTCGCGTTGCCAGCGCAGACCGAGCCTGCTTCGGCGGCAGGGCATCCTTTCCTCGAACGGCGCGAAATGGCGGTGGTTAACGTTTCGAACGTCGAAGGCACCGTCACCGTCGATGGCGAGCGCTTCACGCTGGGCAACAAGGATTGCCTCTATGTCACCATGGGCGCGAAGGATGTGCAGTTTGCCGGTGCAGGCGCGCGCTTCTATCTCGCGTCCTGCCCGGCGCATAAGGGGTTCACCACCCGCAAGCTCGGCATCGCCGATGCCAATGCGCTCGAACGCGGCTCCCTCGAAGAATCCAACGAACGGACGATCTTTCAGCTCGTCATCCCCGGCATCTGCGACAGCGCACAATTGGTCATGGGGCTGACTGTGCTCAAGCCGGGTTCGGTGTGGAACACCATGCCCCCGCATATCCATGAGCGGCGCAGCGAGATTTATTTCTACTTCGAGCTGGATGGGCCGTCGGATCGCGTCTTCCACTATATGGGCGAAGGCGATGCGATGCGGCATATCGTCATAGCCAATGAGGAAGCGGTGATCTCGCCACCCTGGTCGGTGCATATGGGGTCGGGCACCAAGGCCTATGCCTTCATCTGGGCGATGGCGGGTGAAAACCAGGATTATACCGACATGAATGTGCTGGATATCTGCCAGCTCGCCTGAACCAAAGTGGGAGCGCCGTTCGTGTCGAGCGAAGTCGAGACACGCTCGCACAGCGCCTCGACAGGTTTCTCGACTTCGCTCGAAATGAACGGAATTATTGTGACCAACCCCTTTAATCTGAGCGGCCAAGTCGCCATCGTCACCGGCGCGAATACCGGCATTGGCCAGGCCATCGCCCTGTCGCTGGCTGCGGCCGGTGCGGACATTGCCGCGGTCGGCCGCACCCCGGCGCAGGAAACCGTCGACAAGGTCCGCGCGCTTGGGCGTAAGGCGGAGATCATCTCCGCCGATCTCTCGACCATAGAGCCGGTCCAGCGCGTGGTGGACGAGACGCTGGAAAAGCTCGGCGGGCTGCACATCCTCGTCAACAATGCCGGGATCATCCGCCGTGCCGACAGCGTCGACTTTACCGAGGCGGATTGGGACGCCGTGATCGACACCAATCTCAAGGTGCTGTTCTTCCTGTGTCAGGCGGCGGGTCGCCATATGATCGGCCAAGGCGCAGGCAAGATCATCAACATCGCCTCGCTCTTGTCCTTCCAGGGCGGCATCCGCGTACCAAGCTACACCGCGTCCAAGAGCGGCGTCGCTGGCCTGACCAAGCTGCTGGCGAACGAATGGGCGGCCAAGGGTGTCAACGTCAACGCCATCGCGCCAGGCTATATCGCCACCAACAACACCGCCGCGCTGCAGGCCGACGAGACCCGTAATCGCCAGATTCAGGAACGCATCCCGGTCGGCCGCTGGGGCGATCCGTCCGACATTGGCGGGGCGGCCGTGTTCCTCGCGTCGAGCGCGGCGGGCTATATTCACGGGCATACCCTCGCCGTTGATGGCGGATGGCTCGCGCGCTGATCGCCTGACCCGCGCGAAGCAACGCCCTTCGACAGGCTCAGGGCGAACGGACGATCGAACAGAGGAGGGATAACCCTCCCAACCCACATCATGGAGGATGGATGCCCGATATCGACAGGCGTGCTTTCGTGGGCTCAGCCCTGATCCTGGGTACGAGTCCGGCCGTGGCCGCGCAACGCGACCCGGTTGTTTCGACGCGACAAGGGCACATCCGGGGTTTGCGCGAAGGCGGGCTGCAGGTGTTTCGCGGCATTCGCTATGGTCAAGATACGCGGTCGCGGCGCTTTCGCGCGCCAGTCGCGCCACAGGCTTGGTCCGGTGTCATCGACGCTGTGCGGTTTGGGCCATCCTGTCCACAGCGGGCCAAGCAGGAGGCGACCAGCGAAGATTGCCTGTTCCTCAATATCTGGACGCCGGGGCTGGAGCGACAAGCGAAGCGTCCGGTGATGCTGTATATCCATGGCGGCGCCTATGCCAATGGCAGCGTCGTCGATACGCTGAATGACGGGCGGCATCTGGCAGCGGCTGGCGATGTGGTCGTGGTCACGGTCAATCATCGGCTCAATGCGTTGGGCTATCTCTATCTTGCCCGGTTGGATTCGAGGTTTGCCGATAGTGGCAATGTGGGGCAGTTGGACCTGATGCTGGCGCTACGCTGGATAAGGGACAATATCGCGGCATTTGGTGGCAATCCCGCCAATGTGACTGTGTTCGGCCAGTCCGGCGGCGGGGCTAAGATCGCGACGATGATGGCAATGTCAGCCGCCAAAGGCCTGTTCCACCGGGCGATCACGATGAGCGGGCAGCAGGTGACGGCGAGCGGCCCGATCAATGCGTCGCGACGGACGATGGCTTATTTGGATCATTTGGGGGTAAAGCCGGATGCGCTCGAACCCTTGCTGATCATGCCGGTCGAGCGGCTGATCGAAGGGTTGGCGGCTACTGATCCGATATTGGGCGGCGGCGTCTATATGGGGCCAGTGCTGGATATGCGCTGGCTGAAGCGGCATCCCTTCTGGCCCGACGCCGCGCCGCAGGGCAATGCGATCCCGATGATGCTCGGCAATACATTGGACGAGACGCGGGCCTTTATCGATCCTGATGGGCCTTTGGTCGAGGGGCTGGATTGGAGCAATCTGGCGGACCGGATGGCTGGCGAATTGCGGATCGATCTGTTGCCCGAATGGATCGTGGATCAGTATCGCGCACGCTTTCCTGATTGGTCGGCCGAACGGATCTTCTATGCCGCGACCACGGCGGGCCGTAGCTGGCCGGGGCAAGTCATCGAAGCGGAGGCGCGGGCGCGGGCGGATGCGCCGACCTGGGTCTATCAGGTGGATTTCCAATCGCCGACGCAGCCCCGGCGGGGGGCGCCGCACACGATGGATATTGCGCTGGCCTTTGGGACGCTGGAGGCGCCGGGATCTCTTACCGGCACGGGTGCGGGCGCGCGGGCCGCTAGTGAAGCGATGATGGCGCGCTTCGTGGCATTCGCGCGGACGGGACGGGCCGATTGGCTGCAATATCGGCTCGACCGGCGCGCGACGATGATATTCGATCGGGTGAGCCGCGTGGAGGATGATCCGCGCGGTTGGGAGCGCGAATTATTTGCGCGCGCACCCTATATCCAGCCGGGAATGTGAGCCTCGATACATATGCTCAGCATATTTCGTTGGCAGGCCTATCTCGCTTTACCGTCGGCATGGGGCTTGACCGGATAGCTGATGATCAGGGCCAAAGGCTCTTCTCCCGTCTGCCGAATGCCGACGACCGCGCCGTCGTAGAGATAGGCGGCCATGCCGGGTGTCAGGGTGTGGGTCTTGCCGTCCGACGTCACTTCGCCGGTACCGTACAGGACATAATAGACTTCATCATGGGCTATCGGGTGAAGGCCGATGGCTGCCCCGACATGGAGGATGCGCTTGCGGAACTCCATGGTGCGAGGCTGGGGGACGATGTCGCTGATCCGATAGGCCGTGCTGGCCCCAATCGCGCCATGGGGCGGAGGTTCTTCGACACGCACGCTTTGTTCATCGACAACGACCATGGGCGGCGCTGCAGCAAGGAGCAGGGGGAGAAGAGGGGTCATCGGCGACTGGCCGATGCGTCGCCCTGGCGCATCATTTTGTCGCGATCCGAGAGATGTTCCGCGACGTCCTCGGTCTGGCCAGGATACCGCCCCGACTTCGGTTCCATCGTGTCGAGATTCCAGTCGGCTTCTACAAATGGCGCGCGGGTTTGCGCCATTTTGGGGTAGCCGCCGACTTCGCGTTCATCGTCGATGATGGTCCCGCGACCTTCCGCGACGAAGAAGAGGACACGCAAATCGTCGGCATCGCGATCCCAAGGACGGGCACCGGCCTGATCCAGCACATGGGTTTCGACGTCGCGCACGGGCAGAACCTGGGTGCCGGGCCACCAGATCGGCGGGGTTGCGACTTCGTTCAGCTTGGCGCGGGTTTCGCCGTAGCGGCCGAACATGGGAAGAGCGACGCCGAAGCGATCGACGGCGAGGTTATCCTTGCCATGATAGTCCAGGTCGCCATCGCCGCCCAATGTCAGAAAGGGCAGGCGTGGAGCGGTTGATACGCCCCCGCGCAGGACATTGCCGACCGCGGCGATCTTGCCCGTCTGATAGGGGTGATCGCCCCATTCGAGCGCCATGAGGTTGTAATGAACCGCCCGCTCACCCGGATTATAGAGAATATTGTTCACCATCGCGACCTGGCCACCGCCCTTCACTAGCGGGTTGCGCTCGACATTATGGGCATAAAGGTTCCGATAGATCAGTATCTGGCTGGCATTGTCGTGAATCAGCGTCCCTTTGCTATGTTCGCCCTTGGGGTGGCTGGCGTCGGCAAGGCCTTCGGCCGCGATATTATAGGAAAATGTGATCGCGTGGCTGGTTCCCTTGCGCCAGTCTTCGGGCGTGTTGCCGGTAAAGCGAGGGCCGGAAGCGGACATATTTTCGTCGATCGCCCAGGTGAAGCTGCAATGGTCGATCACGACATGATGCGCCGCAACGGTGGAAAGAGAGTCGGCTTCCCAACCGCTTAATTTGGGTTGCCCATCCACACCGGTCCGGATGCGAATGTGGCGGACGACGACATCATGGGTCGCGATGTCGATACCTGTCTTGATGAGGGTGATGCCCGGCGAAGGGGCGGTTTGACCGGCGATGGTGACGAAGGGCTCGGTGATCTTGAGCGTTTGGCGGCCCATGTCGATGATGCCGCCCACTTCGAACACGATGATTCGCGGGCCTTTGGCTTCCAATGCCGCCTTGAAACTGCCAGGGCCGTCAGCGGCCAAGGTGGTGACGCGCAAGATGCGGCCGCCACGTCCCCCCGGCGTTGTCGCAGCCCATCCTACCGCGCCCGGAAAGGCGGTGGCGGACTGGCTTGCGGGGGCGGTTTGTGGGCCGGGTTGGGCGCTGGCGGACTGGCTTGCCATGAGTTGGGCCAGGGCCAGGGCCAACAACATCCATTGGGGGCGGGGCCGGTTGAGTGTCGGCATGGTTATCAGTCTCCTCTCATCTCTGGTGTGCCACCGCCGGGCGGCATGATCAACCGTCGTTTGACACCGGTGTCTGAAAAAAGATGGCTTGTTGAGCGGTAGGGGCGATGGATGCCCCTGGCCGGTGGTGCCTAGCAACCAGACGCGCCGAATTTGGCAAGTATTGGACGCATAGACCTTTCGCGTAGACCGAAGCTTAATGAGGAGCGGGGGATAAAAGGCATTGGTGACGACATAAATTGCCACAGGATATTGACAGGCGGAAACACGACGCGCATTTATGACACCGGTTTCCAATGACGCCAACGGATCAGCAAAAGCTGGCGGCGCATGGGTGGGAGAGGATAGCGGCCCCGTCGCGCCTGCTCTCGCCCCCGACGAATCAGGGCCGTCCCGCCACCCGCGGATGACGGCCGCAACAGGGAAGGAGCGACAAGGTGACGATGCTAAAGGACGACAATCAAAGCCGGAACAGGCGCGGAGCGCGTTTGTGGCTGGCGGGATCTTCCATCGCGGCCATGATGTTGGCGATGCCGGGCGGCGCGCTGGCACAAGATGGCGCGCCACAAACGGCGGCGGACGAAGAAGTGGCGGACATCGTCGTCACCGGCTTTCGCGAATCCCTGGGCGCGGCGATCAACCTGAAACGTCAGTCGGTCGGTTCGGTGGATGCGATCGTGGCGGAAGATATCGCCAAATTCCCGGACCAGAATCTAGCGGAATCGCTCCAGCGCATTCCCGGTATTTCGATCCAGCGTGACGGTGGCGAAGGCCGCGCCATCACCGTGCGCGGGTTGGGCGCGCAGTTCACCCGTGTCCGCGTGAACGGGATGGAAACCGTGGCGACATCGACCGATGGAGCCAGTGCCAACCGAGACCGTGCCTTCGATTTCAACGTGTTCGCGTCCGAACTTTTCAGTTCGCTGGTCGTCCACAAAACCGCTGAGGCCTCACTCGACGAAGGCTCACTCGGCGCAGTAGTCGATTTGAACACCGGCAACCCGCTGGCGGGCAAGGATGGTTTCACCTTCGTCGGATCGGCGACTGCTTCCTATAATGACCTGTCCAAGAAATGGGGGCCGCGCCTGGCAGGCCTGATGTCTTGGAAATCGCCGGACGGTCGATGGGGCGTAGCGCTGTCGGCGGCCTATTCCAAGCTCGACACGCTTCAGATGGGTAATAATACGGTGCGCTGGTCGCAAGCCCGGTTCGACAGTGTCGACGGCACGCCATGCTTCACGCAACCCAATAGCGGCGGCACCTATCTGCCCAGCGCCGGTTGCGATGAAGCCGCGCTCGCTTTCCATCCACGTATCCCCCGCTATGGCGAAATCGCGCAGGAACGTGAGCGTCTGGGTATTACCGGTTCGATCCAGTGGGCACCGTCCGATGCGACCAAAGTGTCGATCGACGGTCTGTTCTCCCGCTTCCGTGAAACCCGCGAAGAGAAGTGGGGCGAAGTGCTGCTTCGGTCGAACGAGCGATCGATCGACGTCGTGAACCCGGTCTATGACAGCAATAATAACCTGGTGTCGGCGACGCTGAACGACGCCTGGGTGCGGACTGAACATTATCTGCGCAAATCCCAGACGAAATTCTACCAGTTGGGTGCGACCTGGGACCAGGATGTCAGCGATAGCTTCCGCTTCACGCTGCTGGGCGGCTTCTCCAAGTCGGATGCCTCGATCCCGGTCGAGACGACTTTGGTGTTCGACGATCGCGATGCGCAGGGCTATAGCTATGACTATAGCAATATGAAGCGCCCCGTGCTGACGTTTGGAACCAGCGTGACCGATCCGGCCAATTTCCAATTGTCGGAAATTCGTGATCGCCCATCTTCGACGGTCAACAAATTCCGTACCGCGCAACTGCGGACCGAATGGGATGTGACGGAGGGCTTCACGGTCAAGGCGGGCGCAGTCTATCGCCGCTTCTCGTTCGATACCGAAAGCTTCACGCGCGATACGGTCGTCTGCGGCAATGGTGGTGTCGATCGGGTTCTGGGCACTCTGAATTGCTCGCCATCATCGGCATTTGGCCCGTCCGCCGTCTATGGTTTTCCGGTTACCGCCGCGCTGGCGGAAATGTTCAATCTCAAGGGCGCGAACGCACCGGCGGGTACCACGACGCAATGGCTGGTTCCCAATCTGGCAGCGGGGACCGACTTTACGAACCTTTATGGGCGCACCCCCACTATCGATGCCGGCAATACCCGCAGCGTGGTGGAAGAAACCAAGGGCGGCTATATCCAGTTCGACGCCAAGGGCGAGATTTTCGGACTGGAATATGCGGCCAATGCGGGCATCCGCTATGTCCGGACCAACCAGAGTTCGGTCGGCCTGAACAATGCGGTTCCGGTGGAGGTCTCGCGGTCCTATGAGGATTGGCTGCCCGCGATGAACATCGCCTTCTTCCCTCATCGGGATTTCGTGGTGCGCGCATCGGTGGCCGACGTGATGACGCGGCCTTCGCTGGGCAATCTGACGCCGGGCGGATCGGTCGATGGGTTCAACTATCGAGTCAGCTTCGGCAATCCCAACCTCAGTCCGTTCCGGGCGACGGCCTATGATCTCGCGCTGGAATGGTATTTCGCGCCGCAGTCGATCGCGTCCGTCGCCATATTCAAGAAGGATGTTCAGAGCTTCCCGATCGGCCAGACGATCAACGGCACTTTCGCCTCGACGGGTCTTCCCCTGTCCGTCATCCCGCCAAGCTCGCCAGCAGCAGGGCAGCCTGAGCGGGACGAAGGCTGGGCGATCAACACGATCGTCAACGGCACCGGTGCGAGCCTGAAGGGTATCGAATTGTCGGTGCAGGCACCCTTTACCTTCCTGCCCGGTTTCCTGTCCCGTTTCGGCGGCATCGCCAATGCGACCTTCGTGGACTCCAGCGCAGACTATAGGGTGGCGGGGCCAGCCGTGGTGCCGGGCGGTGGGACGGTGTCCTCGGTTCGCAATGCCACCCTGTTCGGCCTGTCGAAGCGGGCGTTCAACGGCACCATCTATTATGAAGATGCCAAGTTCAGCGCGCGCGTCTCGGCCAGCTATCGCAGCGGCTATATCGACCAAAATAGCGGCACGGGTAACGTGTTCGAAGGCTATAACAGCACGATCAACGTCGATGCGTCGATGCGCTACAAGCTGACCGACTGGATCGAATTGTCGCTGGAAGGCATCAACCTGACCGACGATTATCGCGATCGCTACACCGACCTCGACGCCAATCGCAATTATGAGCAGTTGCATTATGGGCGCACCATCCAGTTGGGGGCGCGCTTCAAGATGTAAGGCTCATGACCGGGTCGCCTCTGCACGGGCGGCCCGGTTTTTTTGGTTGGGAAAGACTATGGCGATCAGTCGGCGCGACGCGATGACGGGTGTATTGGCGGGAAGCACGCTGGCGTTTGGGCGCGTGGAGGCTGCCACAGCACCCATGGCCGCGACGGACTGGAAACGGGGTTTCGACAATCAGCGTATCGCCGATTTGGGCGACGGGCGCTTCCTCAATCCGCTGATTTCGGGCGACCGCCCTGATCCGGCCATCCTCAAAGATGGCGCGGATTATTACATGACCTTCTCCACATTCGACAGCTATCCCGGCGTTACGATCTGGCATAGCCGCGACCTGATCAACTGGCAGCCGCGCGGAGCGGCATTGCACAAGAATATCGGGTCGGTATGGGCGGTCAGCCTGGGAAAGCATGGCGGGCGCTATTTCCTCTACATTCCGGTGAAGGCGGCCCCCAACAGCATCTTCGTGATCCATGCCGACACGATCGACGGGCCATGGAGCGACCCCATTGACCTCAAACTGCATGACCATATCGACCCCTGCCATGTGGTTGGCGAGGATGGCAGCCGCTGGCTGTTCCTGTCGGGCGGCGACCGGATAAGATTGAGCGATGACGGACTGTCCACGGTCGGCACGGTCGAGCATGTCTATGATCCCTGGCGCTACCCCGACACGTGGGATGTGGAAGGATTTTCACCGGAAGGGCCGAAGATCCATCGCCATGGCGGGTGGTTTTACATGCTGACCGCGGTGGGCGGGACAGCGGGGCCGCCGACCGGGCATATGGTGATCGCAGCGCGATCCCGCTCCATTCATGGTCCCTGGGAGCAGCATCCGGGCAATCCGCTGGTCCGGACCGAAAGCCTGGCCGAACGCTGGTGGTCGCGCGGCCATGCCAGCCTAGTGGAAGCGCCCGATAAAAGCTGGTGGGCGGTCTATCATGGCTATGAAAATGGTCTTTGGACATTGGGTCGGCAAACGCTGCTCGATCCGGTCGAATGGACGGCGGATGGCTGGTTCCGCATGACCGGCGGCGATTTGTCGCAGCCCATTGCCAAGCCGCGCGGTGGCCCAGCACTGCCGCACGGCATGGCGCTGTCGGATGATTTCGCGACGCTGAACCTCGGCGCGAAGTGGAATTTCTTCAAGCCGACGCCCGACGAAGCAGACAGGGCACGGGTGGAAGACAACATATTGTTCTTGAAGGGGCGGGGGACCGCGCCAGCCAATTCATCGCCGCTGCTGCTGATTGCGGGTGACCCGGCCTATGAATTTCAGTGCGATATCGAGATCGCGCCGGGCGGGACAGCGGGGCTGCTGCTTTTCTATGACGACAGGCTCTATTGCGGGCTGGGGTTTGACGAGAACCGCTTCGTCACCCACCAATATGGCATGGAACGGGGCCGCCCCGCCAATCCCCACGGCCGCAAGCTGACGATGAAGGTGACCAACCGTCACCATATCGTTTCCTATCATCTGAGCGGTGATGGCGGGCGGACATGGCGCCGCTTCGACCGGGGCATGGAAGTGTCGGGCTATCATCATAATGTGCGCGGCGGGTTCCTGATGCTCCGACCGGGCTTGTTTGCGGCTGGTCCGGGGGAGGCGCGGTTCCGCAATTTCCGGTTTCAAGCGCTTTGATCAGGCGGTCGTCAGGCTCGTGCGGATCGCGGCCTTGAGTATCTTGCCGGCGTCATTCTTGGGCAAAGCATCGACCCACAAGACACTTTCGGGATATTTGAAGCGGGCAACGCCTTGGCTGGCGAGAAAGTCAGCCAAAGAGGCTATGTCGGGTTTTGCGCCGTTGCGCGGGACGATGACGGCAACCGCCTTTTCCCCTGTGCGCGAATCGGGAATGCCGACGATCACAATTTCGGCGATGTCGGGATGGGCGATCAACAGATCCTCAATCTCCTTCGGCGCGATATTCTCGCCATTGCGAATGATGATATCCTTGATCCGCCCAGTGACGACCAGATGGTCGCCTTCGATCCATGCACCCTGGTCGCCGGTGCGATAATAGCCGTCGGCGTCGAAGCTGGTTTCCTCATCCTCCCGGTGGAGATAGCCGACCATCATCTGCGGTCCGCGCGCACGGATTTCACCATCGGGCGCGATGCGGATGGTGGCGATGCCGGGGCGGCCATCGGTATCGGCGGCATGATCGCGATCGGCCGGGTCGATCACGCCGACAGTGGTGACGGGCAATTCGGTGGAGCCATAGACGCGGCTGACGATCGCCTTGTCGAAATAGGTGGCAGCGTCGCGGATCAGGCTGGGCGGAACCGATGCGCCGCCGCAGATGAAGAGTTTAAGGTCGGGCAGGCGCGTCCCGGCTGCGCGCGCCGAGGCCAGCAGATGCTGTAGAAATGGCGTGGCACCCGCCATATGGGTGCAGCGCTGGGCGCTCATGATGGCGACGGCTTCATCTGGGTTCCAATGTTCCATCAGGATCGCGGTCGCCCCCAACAGCAGCGGCGTTTCGAAGGCGTAGATCGATCCGCCAATATGGCTGATGGGGGACGGCACCAGAAAGCGGTCGCCCCGTTCGACCAGCCAATGGCGGCCGATTTGGCGGATCAGCGCGTTGATGCTGTTATGGCTGTGGAGAACGCCCTTTGGCCGTCCGGTGGTGCCGCTGGTATACATGACCATGCGAACATCGTCGGGATCGACGGTTGGGAGCGGCGCGTCGGCGACTTCTGCCAGCAGGTCGGCAAAGGCGATGTGCGGGCCTGCCTCGCCGCGCAAGACGACGACGGCGGGCGGGCTGTCCAGCGCCGGGGTGACGCGCGCGAGCATGGCGGCATAGTCATGCCCGCGAAAGCTGGCGGGGATGAAGATCATCGCACTGTTCAGGTCGGCGAGGATGAAGCGCAGATCATGGTCGCGCAGCGAGGGCAGGATAGGGTTGGCGACCATGCCTGCCAGTGTCGCGCCCATGTAGATGATCGCGGCTTCGTGCCAGTTGGGTAGCATGAAGGAGATGGCGCTGCCCGGTGCGAAGCGGGCGAGCATGGCTTGTGCCAGACGGGAGGCCTGCGCGTGGAGGGCGGCGGCGGTCAGGCTGGTGACGCAGTCGATCAGCAGGATGCGGTCGGGCGTTTCGCGCGCGGCCCGCACCAGCGCATCGGCGGCGGTATCCGCCTGCCACCAGCCATCCTTATAGGCCTGCGCCGCGAAGGTGTCATCACGGCGGACGGACCAACCGGTAGGCGTCGTGCGCCGGAGCGAAGCTATGTCGGACATGACGCAGAAATGCGGGAGTTGTACGGCACGGGCAAGCCGCGCAGCAATCCAGCGCTCTGGCGATGGACGGTCAGAGCAACGCCCGGTAGCGCGCGAGCAGATCGTCGATGAAAGCAATGACGGCGCGGGTGTGGGGGGATTTTTGATGTTCGGGGCGCAGGACCAGCCAGTAGCTGCGCGTGATTTCGACCTCGTCGGGTAGGATGCGGACCAGGCCGGGCTCGCTGTCGGCCGAAAAACGATGGAGCAGGCCAAGGCCGACGCCTGACGCCACCGCCTTTTGCTGGGCGACGATCGAGCTGGAGCGGAATACGGGGCGGGCTTCGCCCGCGACTTCGGACAAATAGCGCAGGCCACGCATGTCGATCATCTGGTCGATATAGGCCACGAAAGGCTGCGCGGCGACATCCTGCGCGCTGCGGATCGGCGGATGACGGGCGAGATAGTCGGCGGATGCATAGAGGCCGAGTTGATAGTCGCACAGTTTGCGCACGACCAACTTACCGCGCGGCGGGCGATCGACGGTGATGGCGATGTCGGCTTCACGGTTGGCGAGGCTGACGGCGCGGGATTCGGGCATCAATTCCAGCAGCAGGTCAGGGTAGCGATCGTGAAAATCGGCGATGTTGGGAGCAATGATATAGGTGCCGAAGGCTTCGGGCGTGGCGAGGCGAACTTCGCCTGCGATGGCTTCGGCCCGGCCCGACAGCGTGGCGGCGGCGGCTTCGAACTCACGCTCGACCCGTTCGGCATGGTCGAGCAGCAGCGCGCCCGCCGCGGTCATCACCACGCCGCGCGAAGTGCGATCGAACAGGCGCGCGCCCAGTGCGTCCTCCAGCGCGGTCAGGCGGCGGGCAACGGTGGTGTGGTTGACGCCCAGCGCCTGCCCCGCGCTGGTCAGGCGGCCAGCACGCGCGACGGCAAGGAACAGGCGAAGATCATCCCAATGCAGCATATATATCCATGCACAACAGATGCGCACATATGATCATTTTTGCGCAGGGCGCCATAGGCTAATCGCCGCGTCAGGCATTTATCGCGAGGGCATCATGCGCATTATCGACAATTTCATCGGCGGCAGTCATCAGGCATCGACATCCGCTCGACTGGGCGACGTGTTCGATCCGGCGACCGGCAAGGTGCAGGCGCAGGTCCGCCTGTCCGATCCCACCGAACTGGACGCGGCCGTCGCCAATGCGCAGGCGGCGCAGCCCGCATGGGCGGCGATGAACCCGCAGCGGCGGGCGCGGGTGATGTTCAACCTCAAGGCGCTCATCGAAACGCATATGGATGAGCTGGCCGAAATGCTGACGGCCGAACATGGCAAAGTGCATTCGGATTCCAAGGGCGATATCCAGCGCGGGCTGGACGTGGTGGAATTCGCCTGCGGCATTCCGCATCTGTTGAAGGGCGAATATAGCGAAGGCGCAGGACCGGGGATCGACGTCTATTCAATGCGCCAGCCGATCGGCATCGCGGCGGGGATTACGCCGTTCAATTTCCCGGCGATGATTCCGATGTGGATGTTCGCGCCAGCGATCGCGTGTGGCAATGCGTTTATCCTCAAGCCCTCCGAACGGAACCCGTCGGTGCCGATGCGGCTGGCGGAGCTGGCGATGGAGGCGGGGCTGCCCGCAGGCATCCTGAACGTCGTTCATGGCGACAAGCAGGTGGTGGACGCGATCCTCGATAATCCGGCGATCCGCGCCGTCAGCTTTGTCGGCTCGTCCGATATCGCCCAATATGTCTATGGTCGCGGCGCGTCGAACGGCAAGCGGATGCAGTGCATGGGCGGCGCGAAAAATCATGGCATCGTCATGCCCGACGCCGATCTGGACCAGGCGGTCGCGGATATTCTTGGCGCGGCATACGGGTCGGCGGGCGAACGCTGCATGGCGTTGCCGGTAGTGGTGCCGGTGGGCGAAGCGACGGCGGTGGCGCTGCGGGCCAAGCTCGAAACCGGGATAGCGGGATTGCGCGTCGGCGTGCCGAGCGATCCTGACGCTCATTATGGTCCGGTGGTCAGTGCGGCGCATAAGGCACGGATTGAAAACTATATTCAGATGGCGGTTGATGAAGGGTCTGAACTGGTGATCGATGGGCGCGGCTTTGCGTTGCAGGGGTATGAGGAGGGGTTTTTCCTGGCGCCGACGCTGCTCGACCATGTGAAACCGGACATGAAAAGCTATAATGAAGAGATTTTCGGGCCGGTGTTGCAGATGGTGCGAGCCGACACGTTCGAGGAGGCGCTGAGCTATCCGACCAAGCATCAATATGGCAACGGCGTGGCGATCTTCACCCGCAATGGCGATTATGCGCGGAAATTCTGCGCCAATGTCGAGGTCGGCATGGTGGGCATCAACGTCCCGATCCCGGTGCCGGTCAGCTATCACAGCTTTGGCGGCTGGAAGCGGTCGGGCTTTGGCGACATGAATCAATATGGCATGGATGGCGTGCGTTTCTATACGCGGGTCAAGACGATCACCCAGCGTTGGCCGAGCGGCGGTGCTGTGATGGATCAGAGCTTCGTCATCCCGACGATGGGCTGACGGAGAGGGCGGGTCGGCCACGGCTCGCCTTTTCATCGCTGTCGCACTGCTATAGCCTTATGTTACACAAGATGATGGGAGAGCGGTGATGAAACGGATGGGGGCGATACTGGCTGGACTGTTGCTGGCAAGCCTAACCAGCAGCCCGGTCACGGCGCGGACGCTGCTAGACTGCCCGCTTCGCGATGCACCGTTTTCGATCGAGTCACCCTTGGTTGATCTGTTGCTCAACCCGGTGGCGAAAAGCGTGCTGGGCACCCAGGCTCCCGATCTCTTCAAGGCTCTGCCTCCCAGCTTTACCTCGACGAAGGCGCCGACATTCGCGGCTATTCTGACGGTACGGACGATGGGGGAAAAGGCCATGACGCCAGAAGCGCTGGCCGCTATCGACCAGCGTTTGCGGGCAATCCCGGTGACGGATGCGGACCGGGCGGCACGGTGCGCCCGTTATGATGATGATCGTCCGAACTTTACGCTGCCTGATAAGAAGCTGGCGGTCTTGCTGTTCGAGAAGATGACCGGTTTCCGGGATGGGCCGTCGGTCGAAGCGGCAAAGGCTGCCTTTCTGGCCATGGCACAGCGTGAAGGCTGGGCGATCGTCGTGACCGACAAGGGCGGTGCGATGAATCCCGCGACCCTGGCGCAGTTCGATGTCGTCATCTGGAACAACGTCAGCGGAGACGTATTGACCCTGTCCCAGCGCAAGGCCTTTCGCGACTATGTCGAGGGCGGCGGCGGTTTCGTAGGGGTGCATGGATCGGCCGGCGATCCGGCGACGTTTTGGGACTGGTATGTCGATACGCTGATCGGCGCGCGCTTTGCCGGGCATCCGATGGAACCGCAATTTCAGGATGCGCGGGTCGTGGTCGAAAATACAAGTCATCCTGTCAATCAGGGTCTGCCCAAGGCGTGGGTCATGAATGACGAATGGTATTCCTTCAAAAGCAATCCGCGTGGGACCGGGGCGACGATCATCGCGACGTTGGACGAAGGCAGCTACAAGCCCGGCGAACCGTTGACGATGGGTGATCATCCCATTGCCTGGACGCGCTGTATTGGCAAAGGGCGCATGTCGTACAGCGCTATTGGCCATCGCCCGGAAACCTACGTTGACGTGCATCATGTACGGTTGTTGGAAAATGCGGTGCGGTGGGCGGGCGATCGACGGGCGACGTGTCAGCCTGAATAGAAAGGCGCTTTAACATAATATATATTATCGATTATTTTTGCTGTAAGCGCAATTTAGAGATGTCACTCCCCGCAATTTAGAGATGTCACAACCGGGACGTCTTGCGGTTCCGGTGGCATGTTCTCCTGCATGCGGGAGGACACGCTTATGACGGTGGTGGCAATGAGCCATGGCGAGCTTTCACGGTACGATACACTGCTTCGTTTCGACCGTGGTGAACTGAGGGTCGAGGATGCAGCGATGCTGCTTGGGGTATGTCGCCGCCAGGTGTACCGGTTGCTCGACCGATTACATACAGACGGCCCTGAAGCACTTGTGTCTTGGAAGCGCGGCCGCCCTAGCAACCGCGCCTTCAAGGAGGACCTTCGCACACGCGTTCTCGACCTGGTGCGCCAGCACTATCATGATTTCGGTCCGACGCTGGCGACCGAATATCTCGCCGAGCGGCACCAGATCACGATTTCGCACGAGACTTTACGCAAGTGGATGATTCAGGCCGGATTCTGGAAGGACCGTGACGCCCGTCGCCCTCGCCCGTATCAACCGCGTTATCGGCGGGACTGCCGGGGTGAGCTGATCCAGATCGACGGCTCAAAACATTGGTGGTTCGAAGACCGCGGCCCACAATGTACTCTGCTGGTCTATATTGACGACGCTACCAGCGAGCTGATGCACCTCCAGATGGTCGAGAGCGAGAGCACCTTCGCCTATATGGAGGCGACGCGCCAATATATAGAGCGACATGGCAAGCCGGTGGCGTTCTATTCCGACAAGCACAGTGTTTTCCGCAATGCCAAAGCCAGCGCAGCGCGCGGGGATGGCATGACGCATTTTGGTCGCGCGCTGGATGCTCTGAACATCGAGATCATCTGCGCCAACTCGCCGCAGGCCAAGGGCCGGGTCGAACGGGCCAATGCCACCTTGCAGGATCGCCTGGTCAAAGCGATGCGCCTGGAAGGCATCTCATCGATCGAGGACGCCAACACCTTCCTCGACAGCTATAGGACCAGGCACAACGAGCGGTTCGCCCGACCCGCCTTCCATGCCCGCGATCTGCACCGCCCCCTCGCCCCACATGACGATCTGTGCTCGATCATGGTCTGGCGGGAGCAGCGGACCGTGACGGCTGCACTGACGCTGCATTACAACAAGGCGATGTTCATTCTGGAACCGAACGATGTCAGCAAAAAACTGGCGCGCAAGCGGGTGACGGTCTGTGAATATCCCGACGGCAGGCTGGAGATCGAGCATGAGGGCCATGTCCTGCCCTATCGTCAGTTCGACAAGATGCGGCAGGTGAACCAACCTGCCATTGTCGAGAACAAGCATCTCGACGCGGCGCTGATGTTGGCCAGACAGATGCAAGCGATCATGCCGCATCACCGTAAACGCAATAATGACGCCCCTGCCCGCCGCGACCAGCCCATGCATATGTTCCCCGAGCCAGAACCGCCCGCGAAGATCGATCGCCGCAAACTGGGTGGGTCAAAGCTCAAGCGCGGTCCCAGGCTGAGCGACGCAGAGTTGCGCGAACGCGGCACGCTCAGGTTCGTGCAGAGGACATGACCGCGCCCACTGCTCACGCAGCGGGTCCATGGTCCACCAGCCCGTGGTCAGCGCATCAGCAGGGTCTGCGCTGCGCTATCCCGAGGGCTCCACGCAGCCCCTGCTGTCCTCAAGCCTGTGACATTTCTATATGGCTCAGATAGTGACTTCTCTAATTAGCAGGAACATTTGCGATGTTGGGTGGATTCTAGATCGAAGTGCGAAATCCTAGGATTTATAGGGGTTTGATCCCCTTTCCAGGAAGGCACATGATGAACGGCTACCAGCATCTGGGTTTGGATGAGCGGCGACAGATCTATCAACTGGCTGCAACCGGGCGGTCCGTGCATCAGATAGCAGCGTCGCTGCAGCGACATCGTTCGACCATCTATCGCGAGCTCAAACGTAATCAGCATCTCGATGACGAGCCGGTGTTTCGTGGCTATTTTCCAACGGCCGCACAAACGATGGCGGACAGGCGCCGGGTGCGTGGCGGCAAAATCGCCCGAAAGCCCGAGCTTGCCGCCTATATCGCCGACCGCTTGTCAGCAGCCTGGTCGCCGGAGCAGATTGCGGGATACCTTCGACGCCATCGCGGTAATCGTGAAGCCGTCTGTCACGAGACCATCTACCAGTTCGTCTATGGGCCGGACGGACGAAGCCAGGGCCTGTGGCGCCTTCTGCCTGTTGCCCGTCGATCTCGACGGCAGCGCTATGCGCGCAAGCCCCGCGGTCTGCATATCCCTTTGGCCAACACCATTGGCAAACGCCCTTCCGAAATCGGTAATCGCAGCAGCTTTGGTCATTGGGAAGGCGACCTGATGATCTTCAGGTTGGAATATGGCAAAGCCAACCTCACCTCGCTGGTCGAGCGCCGCAGCCGGTTTACTATCCTCGCCCGCAATCCCAGTCGGCATTCCGCCGGCGTCATGTCGGGAATCCAGCACCACTTGCACATGCTGCCCCCTTCCCTGCGTCAGAGCATCACCTTTGACCGGGGAACGGAATTTGCTGCCTTTGTGACACTCCAGAAGAAACTCGCGATGACGAGCTATTTCTGCCTGCCATCGGCACCCTGGCAAAAGGGCAGCGTGGAAAACAGCAACGGTCGCATACGGCGCTTCCTGCCGTCTGACACGGACCTGGCGTTGCTATCGGATAAGGAAATCCAGGCCGTTGCTGATCGCATCAACAGCACCCCTCGCAAGTGCCTGAACTATCGCACCCCGCATGACGTTCTGGGAGAGCAAATCACCCTCCTCAACGCCCGGTAGATTTGCCATCCAGGGTGGGGCTCGCCCCACCCTGGATGAAATGCTACGCATCCCATGGATGTCGCGCTTCAAATCGAAACCGCCTTTGTTTGCGGCGTTTCGATGGAGCTAGCCGCAGCATAAACTATGCGGCCCCTCCCAATCACGGAAGCGTTTGACGTTCGCACATTCTGCGCATAGTCGCAGGCGCACATTCACCCACGGGGTGTCCTGGCGCTGTCAGGGCTGAGACGCGGATCGGGCGCAAGGGGTGCCTAGTCCGCAAACCCGCGAACCTGATCCGGCTCATACCGGCGGAGGAATAGGGACTATGCGTCGTTACGCCATCATCTCGTTTACCTGTCTGTCCACCCTACCCTTCGCATTCGTATTGTCCAATGCGGCGCGGGCGGCCGAAGGGAGCGAGGCGGATCGCATCATCGTCACGGCGCGGGGGCGCGAGGAAGCGCAGATCGGCGTCCCCGATACGGTGACCGTCTATGGTCCCGCCGCCATTGCCGCGCGCAAGATGACGACGATCGACGATTTCATCGCGGCAACGCCGGGCATCTTCATCATCAATGATCAGGATCCAGGTACGAATTTGATATCGGTACGTGGCGTATCGACCAATCGCAGCCAGTCGCCTTCTATCGCTTATATCGTTGATGGTTTGGCGCTGGCCGATTCCGAACTCTTCACCCTGCGAACCTATGATGTCGCGCGGGTCGAGATATTGAAGGGACCGCAGGGCGCGCTGTTCGGCCGCTCGGCATCGGGCGGCGCGATTGCCGTGGCGACGAATGAGCCCGGCCCGGATTGGGGTGGCGAAGCGGCGGTCGGTATCGGCAATGGGTTCACTTGGACCGCCGATGGCGTGGTCAATGCGCCGCTGTCCGACCGTGTGCAAGTGCGGTTGGCGGGTTCCTATCGCAACAGCGAAGGGTTCATCCGCAACAGCTTCCTCGACAAAAAAGTCGATGGCCAGATCAGCCGCAACCTGCGGCTGAAGGCGACGATGGTGCTGAGCGAAACCGCGACCTTCAAACTGCGCGCGAGTTGGGCCGAGGAGGAAGGCGGCGCGGCCTATATCTCGTCGGGCAATGTGACCGGTCTTTACGGTGGTAGGCTGGCAGGCGATGCGCTGACCGATCCGTTCGGCGATTTCGAGGGACGTTCCGACCGCAATTATTGGGGCGTTCAAGCGACTTATGAGCAGCTGCTGGGTGATACCCTGAGCCTGAGCTGGACCGGCGGCTATGACGAATATCATAAGGATTTCGTCGAGGAACTGGATTTCCGCAACGACACGCCAATCACGCTAGGCGGTATTCCGCTCTTTCCAGATGGTATCCAGCCCATCTCTCAACCCGTTGATATTCTGGCCTGGACCAGCGAGTTGCGGCTGACATCGATGACCGATGGTCCGCTACGTTGGCATGTCGGGCTGTTTTTCCAGCGGCTGGAGCGCGACCGGACCGACGATTTCGGGCCTTTGCTGTTCGGCGCGGAAGCGTTACGCGCGGAGACACGCTCGAACCAGATCGGTGTCTTCGCTCAGGCGAGCTACGACATTGCGCCGCAGATCGAATTGACCGCCGCGCTGCGCTACGACCGCGATCGGCGCAAGGAAGATACGGTCGGCTCGACAAGCGGCGCGCTGGTGGCGCAGCGGGCGCGGACGTTTGACAAATGGCAGCCCAAGGTTTCGCTGGCGTGGCGGCCCAATGCGAACCTGACCGCTTATGTGACCGGCGCGGTTGGTTTCAAGGCGGGCGGGTTCAATCCCCTGCCCGGCGCGACGGATGTGTGGCAAGCCGTGTTCCCCGGCGAGACGACCAAGTCGGTCGAGGTCGGCGTCAAGGCGCAGAGCAGCGATGGCCGGGTGCGTGGGTCGATCGCGGGCTTCGTCACCGACTATAGCAATTTCCAGAATACGGTCTTCCTGGGCAATTCGGTGGTGCTGTCGGTGCCGCAAGTCGATGTCCATGGGTTGGAGGCGTCGGGCGATGTGGCGCTGGGCGCAGGGTTCCGCGTCGATGGCGGGATCGCCTGGACGCATAGCCGCACGGGTCGCTATCTGACCCCCAATCCGACGCCGGAGTCGGGTGAACCGGCGATCGTCGATATGAGCGGTAAGCGGACGCCCAATGCGCCCGACTGGACGGTCAATGGCGGGATCGGCTGGGAGGGCGCGGCAGGACCAGCGCTGGTCGATGCGCGGCTGAGCGTCGCTTATGTGTCGCGGGTGGATTTCGAGATCGACAATATCTTGCATACGCCGGGCTATACGTCGGTCGACGGGCGGATCGGCGTGACGCAGGGCGCTTGGACGTTCGACATCTGGGCGAAAAATCTGTTCGACAAGCGCTGGGCGATCTCCGCCTTTGGCCAGCAGCAATTGCCGCTGTTGTTGGGGATTGGTCCCAATGGGCCGTTCGACAGTTTCACGATCAATACCGGCCGCCAGTTCGGGGCGAGCGCCTCAGTCAAGTTCTGACAGGAGACGAGATGATGAGCTTTTGCGCAGAGATTTGGGACGAGGTCGCGCCGTTGCGGCAAGCCATCTTGGCCCACCCTTTCCTGACCGAACTGGCGGCGGGGACATTGCCGTCGGCCAGTTTCCAGCACTATATCGTGCAGGACAGCCTCTACCTCGCCGAATATGCGCGGGTGCTGGCGATCGCGGCGGCGCGCGCGCCGAGTGCGGCCGGGCGGCTGGAATTTTCCGATGGGGCCAAGGTGGCAGTGCAGGTCGAGGAAGGTTTGCACCAGGCCTTTTTCGCGCAGTTCGGGGTAAGCGGCGACATGGCGGCGGCGGTCGAGCCCAGCCCGGCGTGCCGGGGCTATACCGGCTATCTCGCCAGCCTGGCCGCGACGCGGACTTATGAGGAATTGATCGCGGGGATATTGCCGTGCTTCTGGGTCTATTGGGAAGTGGGCTGCGCGATCCGGCCGCAGGCTGTCAGCCCCAACCCCTATGCGCCGTGGATCGACACCTATGCCGCGCCTGAATTTGGCGAAGCGACAGATCGTGTGCGGGCGTTGGTGGATGCAGCAGCGGAGGCGGCGAGTCCGGCCGTGCGGGACGCTATGGCCCAGGCGTTCCGCGTGGCGACGCGCTATGAGTGGATGTTCTGGGACTCGGCCTATCGGCGCGAGGCTTGGCCGATCTGATCGGGTCGGTTACAACGTCACGCCGCGCTTCCAGATGGCGATGTCGCGTTCGCCGTTGATCTCGTTGCGGGCGGGTTCGCCCGACGCGATCGCGCAGATGCGGGTCATGAGTGCGTCGGTTGCGGTGTCCAGCCCCTCGTCCAGCACCATAGCGGCATCGAAGTCGATCCAGCCGGGTTTACGGCGGGCAAGGTCATGGTTGGTGGCAAGTTTGAGCGTCGGGATCGGGCTGCCGAGCGGGGTGCCGCGCCCGGTGGAGAAGAGCGTGATGGTCGCGCCCGCCGCTGCCAGTGCCGTCGTGGAGACGGCATCATTGCCGGGGGCTTCGAGGATCGTTAGGCCAGGGCGGCGCAGGGTTTCGCCATAAGCGAGGACGTCGGTGACCGGGGCATGGCCGCCCTTCTGCACCGCGCCCAGTGATTTTTCCTCTAGCGTGGTGATGCCGCCTGCGACATTGCCGGGGCTGGGATTTTCCGAGATCGGCTCGCCATGGTCGATGAAATAGCGCTTGAAGCGATTGACCAAGGCAACCAGCGCATCGAAGATGTCGGCATCGGCGGCGCGCTGCATCAACAGCCGTTCGGCGCCGAATATTTCCGGGATTTCGGTGAGTATCGCTTGCCCGCCTGCGCCGGTCACGACATCGGCGGCGCGACCGATTAGGGGGTTGGCGGTCAGGCCAGAGAGGCCGTCCGAGCCGCCGCATTTGAGGCCAAGGCGCAAGGCGTCGATGCCGACTTCCTCGCGCTCGTCCTGCGCGGCGGTTTCGACCAGGGCGTCGATGGCGGTGGCGGCGTCGGCATATTCGTCGGCGCTGATCTGTGCACCGACGCTGCGGATGCGGTCTCGGCGGTCTGGCGGGATGCGTTGCAACAGGGCGGCAAGCTGGTTTTCTTCACAGCCCAGCCCGATGAGCAGGACGCCGGCGGCATTGGGATTGCAAGCGAGCGCTGCGAGCAGGCGCGCGGTGGCGTCAAGATCATCGCCCAGTTGCGAGCAGCCCAGCGGATGGGGGAAGGCAAGGATGGCATCGACGCGCCCGGCGTGGCGGATGGCGGCCTGCTGTGCGACGCGATCGGCAGTGCGGGCGACGCAGCCGACGGTCGGGATGACCCATATTTCATTGCGGGTGCCGACCGAGCCGTCGGCGCGACGATAGCCCTGGAAGGTCCAGCGGGAGGTCGGAGCGGCGGCGGCCGATGGGACGGGGACGAAGGTGTAGGGTTCTTCCGCCTTCAGGTTGGTGGTGAGGTTATGGCTGTGGACATGATCACCCGGCGCGACGGGTTGCGTCGCCGTACCGATGGGCCAGCCATAGCGCAGCACGGCTTCCCCCGCCGCGATGGGGCGAAGTGCGACCTTATGGCCGCGCGCAATTCGTACAGCGACCCGGACACTGGTTTCACAAATTGACACCGTCTCGCCCGCGTCGAGGTCGCGCAGAGCGATGGCGACATTGTCGGTTGCGGCAATGCGGGTCGCGGCAGGGAGTTGGTCCATAGATGGCGGCGTAGCAGCTATGCTACCGGTGGCACAAGGGCGCTGCCCCGCTGATGGACAGCCTTGTCCATCAGGCGCGGGCGGCGGTGATGATGATTTCGACCTTATAGCCTGGGTCGGCGAGCTTCGCCTCGCCGGTTGCACGCGTTGGTGCGGGAACGTCCGCGATCCAGGCGTCCCAGACGGCGTTCATTTCCGTGAAATCGGCCATGTCGGCGAGCCAGATGGTGGCGCGCAGGATGTTCGCTTTGCTGCTGCCCGCCAGCGCCAGCAAGCGCTCGATCTCGGCGAGCGTTTCCTGCGTCTGGTTGGTGACGCTCTCGCCCGGCGTGCCGACCTGGCCCGCGAGATAGACGGTGTCGCCATGGATGACCGCTTCGCTCATACGCGGGCCGGTTTCGATGCGGGTGATGGTCATGATTCTTCTCCTTGAAAAGTCAGCGGCGGTAGCGGGCGAGACCAAGATCAGCGGTTTCGATCGCGGGGGGACGGCCGCCGATGATGTCGGCGATCACCTGGCCTGATCCGCAGGCCATGGTCCAGCCGAGCGTGCCATGGCCGGTGTTGAGGAACAGATTGTCGAGCGGCGTCGCGCCGATGACCGGGGTGGAATCAGGGGTCATAGGCCGCAGGCCGCTCCAGAAGGTGGCCTGCGACAAGTCCCCTGCGCCGGGGAAGAGCGTGCCGACACTATGGTCGAGCGTGTCGCGGCGCGCTTGCGGCAGGTCATTGGTATAGCCCGATAGTTCGGCCATGCCGCCGACCCGGATGCGATCGCCCAGCCGCGTGATCGCGACCTTGTAGCTTTCATCGAGCAGGGTCGAGACCGGCGCGGCGTCCTCCTGCACGATCGGCACGGTGATCGAATAGCCCTTCACCGGATAGACCGGCAGACGCAGGCCGAGCGGGGCGAGGAGCAGCGGCGAGAAACTGCCCATGGCGACGAGATAGGCATCGCCGGTGACGGGGCCATCGCTGGTGACGACATGGCTGATCCGGCCGGCTTCGCGCGCCAATCCGTGGATGGTGCGGCCCATCAGGAACTGGACGCCGCGTGCGCGGGCCATGTCGGCGAGACTATTGGTGAATTTGAAACAGTCACCGGTTTCGTCATTGGGCAAACGAAGCCCGCCTGCGATCGGCGATGCGCTGGCGGCGAGGCCTGGTTCGGCGGCGATGCAACCGGCGCGGTCGAGGACTTCGAACGGCACATTGTCGGCGCGCAGCACCTCGATATCCTTGGCGATGCCGTCCAGCTGCTTTTGTTCGCGGAAGAGTTGCAGCGTGCCCTGGGTGCGTTCGTCATAGCGGATGCCGGTCGCGACGCGCAGCGCGATCAACTGATCACGACTATATTCGGCGAGGCGCACCATCCGCCCCTTGTTGATGCGATAGTCGGCCGCGTTACAATTGCCGAGCATCGCGATCATCCAGCGGATCATCGCCATATCGATATTGGGGCGCAGGATCAGCGGTGCATGCTGCATGAACAGCCAGCGCATCGCCTTGGCCAGGATGCCGGGCGCGGCCCAGGGGGAGGCATAGCCGGGCGAGATTTCGCCCGCATTGGCGAAGCTGGTTTCCTGCGCGACGCCGCTCTGGCGGTCGATGACGACGACTTCATGGCCGGCCTGTGACAGATACCAAGCGGAGGTGACGCCGACGACGCCGCCGCCCAAAATGACGATCTTCATGGCTTATTGCTCCTGAATGGCGGCGGCGGGCGCGGGCAGATAGGTGCGCGCGTAGCGGGGGCCGAGCCGGGTCAAAATCTCGTAGGATATCGTGTCCGCTTGTGCCGCGACATCATCGATCGACTGGTGCGGACCGATGAGTTCGACCGCTGCTGCAGGATAGAGGAGATAGTCGGGGACATCGGTGACATCGAGCGCGAGGCTGTCCATCGAGACGCGGCCGACGATCGGCGCGCGCACGCCACCGATATAGGCAAAGCCCCGGTTGCTCAGATGCCGGGGCCAGCCATCGGCATAGCCGACCGACACGGTAGCGACGTGCGAAGGGCGATCGAAGCGATGAGTGAGGCCATAGCCGACCCCAGCCCCGGCTTCGACGGTGCGCAATTGAACGATATAGGCGTCGAGAGAGACAACGGCGTGCATCGGGTTGGGCTCGCCATGGGGCGCGCCGCCATAAAGCGCGATGCCGGCGCGGACGATGTCGCCATGGGTGACGCCCGCCGTCATGGCGCCGCCCGAATTGTCGATGGAGCGGGGCACGCCGGGGAATTGCCGGGCGATCGCATCGAAAGTGGCGCGCTGATGTTCGTTGAAGCTGTCGTCGGGATGGTCGGCGCAGGCGAGATGGGTCATGACCAGTCGCACGTCGATGCCTGCCAGCCGATCCGGCTGATCGCGCAGGGTGGCGAGTTCTGCAGATGCGAGGCCGAGGCGCGACATGCCACTATCGACCTGAATCACCGCCGGGAGCGCATGGCCCTGTGTGCGGGCCACTGCCGCCCAGCCGTCAATCTGTTCGAGCGAATTGAGGACGGGCAACGCGCCGATCGCTGCGCAAACCGCCTCTGCGCCGGGTTGCACGCCATTGAGGATATAGAGGGTGGCGTCGGTCGGCAGATGGGGTCGCAAGGCGGTGGCTTCGCACAGATGGGCGACGAAAAAGTGGCGGCAGCCCGCATCGAGCAATGCGCGTGATATTTCGGCTGCGCCGAGTCCATAGGCATTGGCCTTGACCACGCCCGCGACACTGGCGGGCGCCACCTGCGCCGCGATCAGCCGGTAGTTGGCGACCAGTGCGGCAAGGTCGATGCGCAAATTGCCCGCCATCTGCAAATCCATGCCGCTTCCCCTTCTCATCTTGCGGCACTGTAGATCACGTTTCTTCGAAATGGGATGGCGAATGATCGAAGAATATTCCATTTCATGCTGTGAAATCGCAGAATAGTTCAAGAGATTCGCATATATGGCCATTTCCTTCGATACGACCGACCGCGCCATCCTGCGCTTGCTCAAGCTCAATGCGCGCCGGTCCAATGCGGAGATCGCAGCGGAGGTCGGCCTGTCGCCGTCCGCCTGCCATCGGCGCATCCGGCAATTGGAAGCGCAGGGCGTCATTCGCGGCTATACGATCGTCGCGGGCGGGCGCGATGACAGCCCGCTGGTCAATGTCGTAGTACAGGTGACGCTGGATCGGCAGACCGAGGATTATCTCGCGCGGTTCGAGCATGCGGTGCGGCAATGCCCGGAAATCCGCGAATGTTTCCTGATGACCGGCGCGGTCGATTATTGGCTGCGCGTCGAGGCGGACAGTGTGGACGCCTATGAACGCATCCATAGCGAGATATTGTCGCGCATGCCCGGCGTGACGCGGATCAATTCCAACATCGCCATGCGCGATGCGCTGCGCCCGCGCCGAGGCAAGGGCGCGGGTTAAAAAGCGTCCGCTCCCAGCGCCATCAACGTGTCTTCGCCTGCCATGATGCTGGCGGCCAGGGCGTCGGCCTGGGGCAGCATGCGCTGCGCGAAGAAGGCGGCGACGGACCGTTTGGCCTGGTGCAGCGGCGTGTCGTCCTGTGCGGCGGCGGCCATGCGGGTCCACATCCAACCCATGGCGACGAGGGCGAAGAGGCGCAGATAGTCGACCGCAGCCGCGCCCGACGCATCAGCCGCGCCCGACGCATCGACCGATGCGCCGCGTAGCGAGGCGGTGACATCGCGTAACCGAGCGAGCGCTTCACGGGTGCGGGTCGCGATCGGCAGGTCGGTGGCGTCGAGATCGGCGGTGATCAGGTCGAAAAAGCCTTCGACCACAGCGCCGCCGGACAGGGGCAGTTTGCGCGCGACCAGATCCATCGCCTGCACGCCGTTGGTGCCTTCGTAAATCTGGGCGATGCGGGCGTCGCGGACATATTGTTCCATGCCCCATTCGCGGATGTAGCCATGGCCGCCAAAAACCTGCTGCGCCTGCACCGCGCTTTCAAAGCCCATGTCAGTGAAGGCCGCCTTGACCACCGGGGTCAGCAGCGCGACGAACGCGTCGGCCTTGGCGCGCTCGGCGGCATCGGAATGGGCGTGGGCGCGATCGAGTTGGAGCGCGGTCCAGCCCGCCAGTGCGCGGCCCGCCTCGACAAAGGCACGGATGGTGAGCAGCATGCGGCGGACATCGGCATGTTCGATGATCGCCACGGGGTTGCGGCTGCCATCGGCGCTGCGGCCCTGTAGCCGTTCCTTGGCATAGCTTGCCGCTTGGCCATAGGCGGCGCCGGCAATGCCCAACCCCTGGATGCCGACCATCAATCGTTCGGCGTTCATCATCGTGAACATGGCGGCGAGGCCGCGATGCGGTTCGCCCACCAGCCAGCCGGTCGCCTCGTCATAATTCATGACGCAGGTGGGCTGGGCGTGGATGCCCATCTTCTTTTCGAGCGCGCCGACCGACATGCTGTTGCGGATGGTGAAGCCGCCATCGGCGTCGGGCAGGAATTTGGGGACGAGGAAGAGGCTGATCCCCTTGACGCCGGGCGGGGCGTCGGGGAGGCGCGCGAGGACGAGGTGGACGATATTGCCGCCAAAATCATGATCGCCCGACGAGATGAAGATTTTCTGGCCGGTCACGGCGTGGCGGCCATCGCCCAGCGGCACGGCCTTGGTCTTGAGCAGCGCCAGGTCGGTGCCTGCGCCGCTTTCGGTCAGCGCCATTGCGCCGGTCCATTCGCCGCTAACCAGCGGGGCGAGATAGGCGGCTTTCAAGTCTTCGCTGGCATGAGCGATGATCGCCTCCACCGCGCCGCGCGTCAGGCCGGGGAAAAGGCCGAAGGACAGGTTGGTGGCCGACAGCATTTCGTCGAGCCAAAGTTGGAGGATGAAGGGCAGCCCCTGCCCGCCATGGTCCGGCGACGCGGCGAGCGCGGGCCAGCCAGCCGCCACGAATTCGCGATAGGCGTCGGCAAAGCCGGGCGGGGTGACGACGGCCCCGTCTACAAGGCGGCTGCCCTGTTCGTCGCCTTCTCGGTTGAGGGGCTGGAGCCGGTCGGCGCAGAGGCGTCCCGCCTCTTCCAGCACGGCGACTGCGAGGTCCGCGTCCACATCCTTGCCGACATCGGCCATCGCTTCATCGAAGCGCAGGACGTGCGTCAACAGGAAGCGGTAATCGTCGATCGGGGGGACGTAGCTGTACATCGGGCCTCTCCTGCTGGCGTAGATGAGGACTACACCAAACAGCTGTTACAGTCAACTATCCGCCGAGGGGCCGGCCTCCCGGCGCGGCCCCTCTATCCGATCATCGCATCAGTCCGGCCTTGCGCAGCGCGTCTTCGATGATGGCGCTGACGCCGGTCGCCTTGTGCGCTGGCTTTGAGGTTGGCTTTCTGGCGTGCATGGGTTGCGGCCGGATGCGTTCGCCGGGCGTGGGGGCGGATTTGCGGGCGGGTGTGGCGGTCATCAGCCCCCAAGCCTGAGCGATCTGTCCGGTCGAGGAGATGCCTGCCTCCAGCATATAGGGCGCGGCGTTGCCATGGCCGTCCGGGCCGACGGTGTTGAGTGGCGTGCCATGGCCCATACCGACAATCTCATAGGACTCGATGACCGCCCTGCCCTTTTTGTCGCGCCAGGTGCGGCGGGGGCTGCCGTCGATGATTGCGCGCTCAGTGGGCAAGCTATCAACGCCGTGCAGCGCCTGCCACTGGGCGAGGATGCGGTCGGCATTGGAGGGGGCGACGGTCTGGTCGGCGCTGCCCTGCCAGACGGAAATGGTTGGCCATGGTCCCTGATGGCCGGACGCTGCCTTGACCAGTTCGGGCAGGCGGTCGTCAGCGGGATAGCCCTCGCCGCGCATGCGGGCGAAGGCGTCGTTGACGGACGCCGCGCAACCAAAGGGCAGCCCGGCGATGATCGCGCCGCCCGTGAACAGTTCGGGGTAGCAGGCCAGCATGATCGAGGTCATCGCGCCGCCCGCGGACAGGCCGGTCACGAAGATGCGGCTTTGGTCGATGTCATGGGTGGCAACCATGGTATCGATCATCTGGCGGATCGACAGGGCTTCGCCGGAATCGCGCCGGGAATCGACCGGCGAGAACCAGTTGAAGCAGAGGTTGGGATTGTTCGAGCGCTGCTGTTCGGGGAAGAGCAGCGCAAAGCCCTGCTCATCGGCAAGTTGCGACCAGCCTGCGCCATGATCATAGCCCGCCGCATTCTGAGTGCAGCCATGGAGGACGACGACCAGCGCCGCGCCTTTGGCCAGATTTGCGGGCACATAGATTCTGGCGCGCAGGGCACCGGGGTTGCTGCCGAAGGCGATCAGGTCGTCCAGGCGATCCTTGACCGGATCGGCCGACGCGCCGTGGGCCATCGCCCGGAATTTGGCGAGTTGGGTAATGGTGGAACTTAGACGGGTCATCATGGGGTCTCCGGTGCGGCTTGCGCATATATTATGCTATAATGGCTGAACCGCCCAGATAGTTGCTGCATCGCACAATGGAATATGATGCCTATTCCCCTTATCTTCATGGAGATGTGAGGATAAATTTCTTCATTCTGCCGCAACGCAGCATATTCCTACACCTCTGGCTCGGTCCAATGTTCGGCGCGTTGGGCGGCTTCGATCAGGCTCTTGCCCGTTTCCGATGCGGCGTAAGCGGTCATGGTTACGGCGATACCGTCGGGACCGTCGAGCAATACCAGCCCGGCTTCCGCGCTGGCTATGCCGGGCCGCGTCTGCGTGCCGGCGATGGGAGGGGGAGACCTCATGAGGCTTGGCTTTCGTTGGGTTTGGTAGGATCGGCATCGATGTACAGATAGTCGGGATTGAATTGCCCCCGCCTGGCGAGACCCCGGACGTCGAGAATATCGACGAGCGACGAGCGGAAGACGCAGAGCCCCTCCTCGCGCAACTGGCGCAGGACGCGATTGGCGTGGACGTTGGTGATGCCACATATTTCGGCGATGTCGTTCTGGGTGATGCCCAGTGCAAAGCGGCTTCCGTCGCTCAGGCCGACGGGCAGAAGCCGGGCGTTTGTTTCGCTCAGAAAATGCGCGACGCGGCCGACTGCGTCCAACCGACCGAGCCGGAACAGCCAGGCCCGGTGGATGGCGGCATCGAGCAGGGTCGAGAACCATAATTTTCGGGTCAGTTCCGGCATGGTCGCGTTGATGCCGTCCAAGGCGCGGTGGGGGACGATCGCGACGGTGGCCGCGGTCAGGGTGGCGACATCATGGTCGAGCGTCTTGAGCGGATAGGCGTGGAGATCGACGAAATCGCCCGGCACTTGCACCGCGACAAGTTGGCGCATGCCTTCCCGGTCATCGAGATAGCGGCACATGAAGCCGTCGATCAGCAATGTGCTGTTGGATAACGGGTCGCCAGCGCTGACGATGGTAGCGCGCGCGTCGATGCTGCGGACTTCGGATATGGCACCTTCCAATACAGCGCGTTCTTCCGCGCCCAGTTGGACGCCCCGACGTCCTTTCAAAAACCGATCCGTGAACAATATATCGTCCTTCACCTATAATGGCGATCTTTGCCCCGATCGCCCGTGACAGTCCAAACGGCCCGCTGCGCCAGTATATCCGAGCCATGGCCACAAAACGTTATGACGCAGATTAGTATTTGCCAGACCGCGGCAACTTGCAACGTTGCCGAGTGTTTCCGTGACGTAGCATTTCTGCAGACCGTCCCTGCGCATGTCGCTGAGCATGGCATTGCCCTTGTTCGCCTATGTGCGCGCTCTCCAGTTGAGGAATTCTCATGGCCAAGTCAGACAAACCCGCCAGCGCATCCGGCAAGATCGCCGAGCAATCGGCCCGCATGGCCCCGCCCCCGCCGCCCGCCGATGGCGTGTCCGATGTTTATGCCGAACCGCAGGCGGATGGCGGCGAGACCCATCAGATTGCAGGCGGTGACGTTGCGACCTTGACGACCGCCCAGGGCATTCCCGTCGCGGACAACCAAAATTCGCTGAAACAGGGCGCGCGCGGGCCGACGCTGCTGGAAGATATGCATTTTCGCGAGAAGATGTTTCATTTCGATCATGAGCGCATCCCGGAGCGCGTCGTTCATGCCCGCGGCTATGGCGCGCATGGCTATTTTGAGCTGACGGAATCGCTGAGCGATGTGACGCGCGCCGATGTGCTGCAGCGGGTGGGCGAGAAGGTGCCTGCGTTCGTGCGCTTTTCGACTGTTGCCGGATCGAAGGGGTCAGCCGACCTTGCCCGCGATGTGCGCGGCTTTGCGGTCAAGCTCTATACGCAGGAAGGCAATTGGGATCTGGTCGGCAATAACATCCCGGTCTTTTTCATTCAGGATGCGATCAAATTTCCCGATCTGGTGCATGCCGCCAAGCCTGAGCCGGATCGGGATTTCCCACAGGCGCAGACCGCGCATGACAATTTCTGGGATTTCATCAGCCTGTCGCCCGAAGCCATGCATATGGTGATGTGGACGATGTCCGACCGGGCGATCCCGCGCTCGCTGCGCACTATGGAAGGGTTTGGCGTCCATACTTTCCGCCTGGTCGATGCCGAGGGCAAGTCGACCTTCGTCAAATTCCATTGGAAGCCCAAGCAAGGTTTGCAGTCGGTCGCCTGGAACGAGGCGGTCAAGATCAACGGGGCCGACCCGGATTTCCATCGCCGCGACCTGTGGGACGCGATCAATGCGGGCGATTTCCCCGAATGGGAATTGGGCGTGCAGTTGTTTGACGATGCGTTCGCCGACAGTTTCGATTTCGATGTTCTCGACGCGACCAAGCTGATCCCCGAAGAATTGATCCCGGTGCGGATCGTCGGACGGCTGGTGCTTGATCGGGTGGTCGATAATTTCTTTGCCGAGACCGAGCAGGTCGCCTTCTGCACGCAGAATGTGCCGCCCGGCATCGACTTCAGCAATGATCCGCTGCTGCAGGGTCGCAATTTCTCCTATCTTGACACCCAGCTCAAGCGGCTGGGCGGTCCCAACTTCACGCATATCCCCATCAATGCGCCCAAATGCCCGATGGCCCATTTCCAGCAGGACGGGCATATGGCGATGCGCAATCCCAAGGGTCGGGCCAATTACGAGCCCAATAGCTGGGGCGCCGAACAGGGTGGTCCGCGCGAAGATCCGGCCAAGGGTTTCGTCAGTGTCGCCACGGTCGAGGACGGCCCCAAGCAACGGGTCCGGTCGGAGAGTTTTGCCGATCATTATAGCCAGGCGCGGCAATTCTATATCAGCCAGATGCCGATCGAGCAGAAGCATATCGGCGATGCGATCGTGTTCGAACTGAGCAAGGTCGAGCGGCCCGACATCCGGTCGCGGACGGTATCGCATCTGCGTAATATCGATGAGGAACTGGCGGCTACTGTCGCCGATGGTTTGGGCATGGCCCTGCCGGAGCCTGCGAAGGCGGCGCGCGCCACGATCATGGACTTGCCGCCGTCCGATGCGCTGAGCATCCTCAAAAATGGCCCGGACAATTTCAAGGGCCGCAAGCTCGGTATCCTTTTGGCCGATGGGGCCGATGCCAAGATGTTCGACGCGCTGGTCAGGGCGGTGGACAAGGAAGGCGCGGTTTATGAAGTGATTGCGCCCAAGATCGGCGGCGTTACCCTGTCCGATGGCACGGCGGTTGCGGCCAAGCAGAAGATCGATGGCGGACCATCGGTTCTCTATGATGCGGTTGCGGTGGTCGCATCCGCGGATGGTGCGGCGTTGCTGGCGATGGATGCGGCGGCCAAGGACTTCGTCACCGACGCCTTTGCCCATTGCAAGTTCATGGGGCTTACGGCAGAGGCACAGATCTTGTTCGAAAAGGCGGGTATCGCCGACGATCTGGACGAGGGCTGCCTGCCGCTTGCTACAGCGAAAGATGCCACGAGCCTGCTGACCGCCTGTCGCGGGCTGCGCCATTGGCCACGGGAAATGACCGTGGATCTGGACGCCGTGCCCGACGCCTGATCTCGATCTTCGATCAACCGGGGGCGAATGCGTTTTCGCCTCCGGCCCTCTTCTTGTCCAAAGGATATCGTTGATGCGGATTGGCATTATCGCCCATCTCAAGCATCCTATTGCGGAACCGTTCGCAGGCGGTTTGGAGATGCATACGCATCTTCTGGCCCGGTCGCTGCGGGATCGCGGTCATGCCGTGACCGTCTTTGCGTCATCCAGGTCCGAGCCGGAACTGGGGCTGGAGGCGATCTGTACGGAGACGGCGATAACGTCGGTCGGGACGACGGAAGCGAGCGACATCGCCTTTTTTCGCGAGCACCATGCGTATCTCAGCCTGATGACCGGTTTGCGGAACCGGGATTTCGACATCATTCACAATAATGCGCTCCATTATCTGCCGCTGACCATGGCTGACAGTCTGCCGATGCCGATGGTCACGACACTGCACACGCCGCCCTTCTGCTGGCTGGAAAGCGGTATTCGGCTGTGCGAAGCGCCCAATCATGCGCTGGTTGCGGTATCGCAGTCGGTCGCGGCGCAGTGGAGCCATGTCGCGCCCGCCGATGCCGTGATCCTCAACGGGATCGACTTGCGGAAATTCGTCTTTCGCGCGCAGGCCGACAGCGCGCCCTATCTGGTCTGGTATGGCCGCATCGTCCCGGAAAAGGGGTTGCACCTGGCAATCGAGGCGGCGCGCCTTATCGGCTTGCCGTTGCGCATAGCGGGGCCGGTGTTGGATGAGGATTATTATCGGACGGTGATAGCGCCTACGTTAGGCGCGGACATCATCCATGTCGGGCATCTGGCACATAGCGAATTGGCGCAGTTGGTGGCTGGGGCCAGCGCGTTTCTGTGTACGCCTTTATGGGACGAGCCCTATGGGCTGGTCGTGGCCGAGGCATTGGCCTGCGGCGTGCCGGTGGCTGCTTTTGCGCGGGGCGCGATACCGGAAATTCTTGATTCCAGTTGTGGAGTTCTGGCTGCGCCTGATGATGTCGGGTCGCTGGCGCAGGCGGGGCGCGCGGCGCTGGCGCTGGATCGGCGGGCCTGTCGCGCGCGGGCGGAGCAGATGTGCGACGCCAACCGCATGGTGAAAAGCTATGAGGCGCTCTATCAGCAGCAGATCGACTTGGGCAGGCCGGTGCCGCGCGATGGGCGGGCGGCCATGCATCTGGTGCCGCCATGCTCGCCGGAATCCTTGCGTGCGATGCTGCATGGTTGAGCCGGCGATCAATTTTTGCGTCTGTGTGCCGGCACGGAACGAGGCCGAACGGTTACCGGTGCTGCTCGGCGCTCTGGCGGCGCAGGACTGGCTGGATCCGGTGATGGTGTCGATCGGCGTCAACAATACGAGTGACGACAGTCTGGACGTGATCGGCAGGGCGCAACGGCGATATGGCGCGCGGCTGGATATTGCGGTGGTCGTTGCCGATTTCGCGCCGGAGCTGGCGCATGCCGGATCGGCGCGAAAGTTGGCGATGGATGCGGGGCTGTCGCGGATTGCGATGGCCGGAGATGGCGTGCTGGTCAGTACCGACGCCGATAGTCGGCCGCCGGTCGATTGGCTGCGCAATATCGCCAAGGCTGTGGACCGGGGTGCGGATATGGTGGGTGGACGGATCGATATCGATAGCCAGGAACCCCTGCCCCCGGCCGTTTCGGCGCTGCGTTCGGCATGGGATGCCTATTGGGCGGCGGTGCGCGCGATAGAGGATGCGATCGATCCCCTGCCCTGGGATATTGCGCCGCGCCATGGCGATCATACGGGGGCTTCACTGGCGATCCGGGCCTCTGCTTATCAGGCCTGTGGTGGCGTACCGTTGCTCGCGACGGGCGAGGATCGGGCGTTGGTGACGGCGGCATTGGCGCGTGGCGCGCGGCTCGCCCATCCGGCTGATGTGCGTATATCCGTATCACCGCGACTGGAGGGGCGAGCGGAAGGTGGCATGGCGAGTGCCATGCAGCAGCTTTACCGGGACGCAGAGGATGGAAGTCGGCCGATGGCCCCCGCCTTCCACCATTGGCGCGAGCGAGCGCTATGGCGCAAGCGGTTGCGCGCGCGGTTGGATGGCCATGCGCTGATTGCGCGACGCGAGCCGTTGTTGCCGCCGATGCCGCATGATATGCCGCTGGAGATCAGCACATGACGCGGCGACCGATCGGCTATTATGTCCATCATCATGGTGCGGGACACAGGGCACGCGCGCGGGCGATTGCCGCCGCGAGCGACTGGCCGATCATATTGCTGGGGACCGGGGTTGGCGAGGCCGGGATCGATTTGCCCGACGATCGGCCGTTGTCGGGCCTGTTCAATGGCGTGGATGGCAGCGAAAGGCGGCCCGCAGCGCTCCATTATGCGCCCATCGACCATGAAGGCGTGCGGTTGCGCGTGGCGCGGGTGGCGCAATGGATCGCGACGGAACGGCCCGCGCTGATGGTCGTGGATGTGTCGGTGGAAATGGCCATGCTGGCGCGGCTGGCATCGGTACCGACCATCTGTGTCCGGTTGAATGGTGCGCGCAGCGATGCGCCGCATCTGGAGGCTTTTCGGGGGGCAGCGGGGTTGTTGGCCCCCTTTCATGCCGATCTGGAGTTGGAGTCGACGCCGACCTGGGTGCGCGAGCGGACGCGCTATCTGCCGGGTATTACGACGGCCGTAGCGGGAGACGTGCCGCCGTCGGGCCGGATATTGGTGGTGATCGGGCGCGGTGGTGCGTCGGGCGATGGCGCGCGATTGGCGGAGGCAGCGCGGGCTTGCCCGGATCTGCAATGGCGGGTGATCGGGTCGGTGTCGGCGGTCGGCGATCGCCCGGCGAATCTGGATATTGCGGGTTGGGTTGAGGATGCGGCGCGGGAGATCGCGGCGGCCAATGTGGTGATCGGCGGAGCGGGTGAAGGACTGGTCGGCGCGGTATTGGTCGCGGATCGGCCGTTCATCTGCTTGCCCGAAGCGCGGCCCTTTGGTGAGCAGCAGGCCACGGCGAGCGGGCTGGCGCGTCTGGGCGCGGCGGTGGTGCTGCAGGATTGGCCGGAGGCTGCGGCATGGCCGTCCTTGTTGGCGCAGGCGAAGGCACTGTCCCCGGAAGCGAGGAAGCGGTTGCACGATCCGCAAGGCGCGCGAACGGCGGCGATCTGGCTTAGCGAACAGGCGGCAGCGGCATGAGCGTAGCGCCCTCCCCTATCGCGGACGACGCGCATCCGACGGCGCGGGCTGCGGCTGTTGCGCCGAGGCTGATGGAATTGGGGGCGCGCTATGACGCCGCGCCGGTCTTTCCGATCGACAGTATGCAATGTCTGGCGGCGGCGGGCCTGCATCGCTGCTTTGCGCCGGTCGCAAGTGGCGGGCTTGATTTTGGCGGCGACGAGGACGCATGGCATCTATGCCTGTTCGATGTCCTGCGGGTTATCGGTCGCGCGGACCTGAGCGTTGGGCGGCTGTATGAAGGGCATGTCAATGCGATGATCCTGTTCGATCATTTCGCGACGGGCGCGCAACACCATAGTCTTGGGCAGAGGCTGGATGCGGGGGCCTTTTATGGCATGTGGGCGACCGAGCCGCCGCCGGGTGTGCAGATGGTGGGTCGGACGCTGCAAGGGGCCAAGTCCTTCGCCACGGGCGCGGGCGGGCTGGCGCATGCGATAATCACTGTGCAGCCGGAGGACGGCGCGCGGCAATTGGTCGTGGTTGCAGCGGACGATGCGGCGCGGGCTGATTTGTCGCAATGGCGGGTGCGGGGGATGCGCGCGACGGGCAGCGGGCTGTATGATCTGACCGGGATGATGGTTGCGCCGGAAGACATGTTGGGCGGGTCGGGCGATTATGATCGCGAGCCGCTGTTCACCACCGGGGCGTGGCGGCTTACCGCGGTGCAACTGGGCGGCATCGAAGCGCTGCTGATCGAGACGCGCAAGGCGATGTCGGAGGCAGCGCGGGGCGACCCGGTGCAGCGCGCGAAATTCGCCGATGCGGTGGCGGCCACGCGCACCGCCTATCTGTGGGTGCGCGAAGCGGCGCTGCGCGCGGCGCG
This sequence comes from Sphingobium sp. SA2, assembly GCF_032227065.1. NCBI lineage: Bacteria > Pseudomonadati > Pseudomonadota > Alphaproteobacteria > Sphingomonadales > Sphingobiaceae > Sphingobium > Sphingobium sp. SA2. The sequence continues at coordinate 791,335 of NZ_JAPMXX010000001.1, read as the reverse complement.
GGACGATACCGATGGCCCGGCCTTTGCGCGGATGACGCGCGGCGTGGTGGAGCGGGCGGCGCTGGATGTCATGGAACTTGCGGCGCGGATCGTGGGCACGCGCAGCGCGATGGACGGGCAGCGGATCGACAAGATCAGCCGCGACTTAAGCCTCTATCTGCGCCAAGGTGGTCCCGATTATGCGCGGGATCAGGCGGCGCTTGCCTGGCTGGATCATGATGCCTGGGGCGCGGAGGATCTGTTGTGGTGACGGCTGCGCTGTCCTCGCGTCAGTGGCGCGACCTGCGCTGGCTGGTGTTGGCACCGCATCCCGATGACGAGACGTTGGGCGCGGGCGCGCTGATCGCGCAGACGGCCAAGGCCGGGCGGTTGGCGGGCCTAGTCTATCTAACCGATGGCGCGGGGTCGCATGGCGCGGCGCAACGGCTGGCGGCGGCCCGGCGGCGCGAGGCGACCAGGGCAGTGCAGCGACTGGCGGGTGGACGGGCGCAGCGGCCCGTGCATCTGGACTGGAAGGATGCGGCCCCGGCACGTCCCGGCGATCCACTGTTCGAGCGGACGGCGCGTTATCTGGCAGCGTTGTGCAGGCGTTGGCGGGTCGATGCATTGGCAGTCACGGCCGGGCATGAGCCGCATTGCGACCATGAAGCTGCGGCTGCGCTGGCCTATGCGGTGCATGGGCGGGCGATGCGCCGTCTGGTGGTGGCGGAATATCTGGTCTGGGCTGACAGGCCTGATCAGAAGATGCGGCGCGCGATCCATACGGCGCCGATGGCGGCGGGACAGCGGCGCTTGGCGCTGGCGGCGCATCGCAGCCAATTGACCGCCGCGCATGGCCCCGGCTTTCGCCTGTCGCCCGAACAGCGCCGCATGGGCGCGCGCGATATACTCTATGTGCGGAGACGGCCATGACACGGCATGTTAGCAGCCTTGATCCCCAATATTTCGAGCAGATGTTCCAAGGGACGCAAGATCCCTGGTCGCTGGAAACCAGCGCTTATGAGCAGGCGAAATATGCCCATAGCATCGCGGCGCTGGGCGATCGTCGCTATGAATTGGGGTTCGAGATTGGCTGCGCCAAGGGCATGTTGACGCGACAATTGGCCGAGCATTGCCGGGCATTGGTCGCGATCGATGTCAGCGAAACGGCGCTCGGCGGCGCGCGCGAGCGTTGTGCCGTATTCGATCATGTCTCCTTCAACCGGATGACCTTTCCCGCGCAAGTGCCGCTGGGGGGGGCGTTCGATCTGATCATCCTGTCCGAAGTCATTTATTATTGGGATGATGCGGATATCCGGCGCGCGGCCGAATGGGCGGGCAGCCATGGCGCACCGGGTGGCGACCTACTGCTGGTCCATTGGACGGGCGAAACGGACTATCCGCAAAGCGGTGACGAGGCGGTGGAGAAATTTCGTGCAGCAATGCCGGCACCGATAGAGGTCGTCACAGCGGAACGCCGCGACCAATATCGGCTCGATCTGTGGCGCATGTCGGCATGACGATGAGCGTCCTGACGATCGTCAAGAACCGGCCGGGGCATCTGGCGCAATTGATCGAAGGGTTGCGGCGGAGCGAGGAACAGCCCGACGAACTGGTGATCGTGGATATGGGCAGCGATCCGCCCGTCGCGGTGGAGGCGATGGACTTTCCCGTGCATATCGTGCGGCTCGATCAGCCGGGCCTGCCGCTCGCGGCGGCGCGCAATGCGGCGGCGCAGGCTGCGCGGGGCAACATGCTGTTGTTTCTGGATGTTGATTGCATTCCGATGCAGGGCCTGACGGCGGCGATGGCGCAAGCGTTGACGGAGCAGGATGCGCTGATCTGTGCCGAAGCGCTCTATCTTGGTCCCAGGGATGCGCGCGGCGCGTGGGACGAGGCGGCTTTGATGCAATGCGCGAAGCCGCACCCGGTTCGTCCTTTTCCCGCGGCGGGCTTGCGCGAAGAACATAATGCCGGGCTATTCTGGTCGTTGATCTTTGGCATTCGACGCGAGCGGTTCGTCGAACTGGGCGGGTTCGATGAGGCGTTTACCGGCTATGGCGCGGAAGATACCGATTTCGGTTTCCGCGCGCGGGAGGCAGGCTTGCCCCTGCTATTCCTGGGGGGCACGGGCGCGTTTCATCAATATCATGATGTGATCGACCCGCCGCTGCAGCATCTGGGCGATATCGTGCGTAATGCGCGGCTGTTTCGCCAGAAATGGGGGATATGGCCGATGGAAGGCTGGCTGGCCGCCTTCGAGAAGGCGGAATTGATCGCGCGTGAGAGCGATACGATCAGCCTGTCGCGCATGCCTACCATGGCGGAGGTGAATGCGGCGCGGGTCATAGGTTCCGAGTAACCCGTTCGGACGAAAAATCGGCGGGGTTGCCCCCGCCGATACGTTTTTCTTAGTGCTGCATCGAATGCTTGATGTCGCGCATTTCGTCATGGCCTGCCTTAACCGAGCTATAGCAGCCTTCGATCACGCTGCGGACGGCGGGCGAAAGCTTGGTGTCGCCCAGCGCGTCTTCGAACTTGGCCTTGATATGATCTTCGCCGGCTTCGACTTCGTTGACGATCGCCTTGTCGTCCTGGCCCGTCATCATCGACTTGAGGTTGAGGAACATGCGATGTGCGCCTGCAAGGACGGTGCCGTCGTCTTCAGGATTGCCGCCCAGGCGGGTCACTTCCTGCTGGAGCCGCGTAGCGACTTCGCGGCGTTCGGCGGCGCGGCTGGTGAAGAGGGTCACGAAGCGACCGCCTTCGCTGTCCTTGGCGGCTTCGGTATAGCCATCGGCGCTGTCGATCGTGGTGGCGATCAGGTCATTAAGGGTCGAAATATCGTGGCTGTTGTCGGACATGATGGTTCCCGTCTTGAAAGATGAAAACCGGCGCCATTGGCAACCGGATACCCCCTTCAACGACGCGCGACCGGGAAAGTCGCAAACAAATGTCGGTCCTTAACCTCCATCAATGAGATTGATGGGAAAGCCCTCAGTCACCTGATGCCGCGAGCATCCGATAGTCGCGGATGCCCAGTTCCAGCAGTCGCGCCTCCGCCCGCAGCAAATGCGTGCGGCCCAGGGGATTGGGCGCGTGGAGCGCATTTTGCAACGTCGTATCGGTCGTGACGGTCACGATACGTTCAAGCCCGGTCATCAGCGCCGTCGCCATGCTGAACACGGGCGATTGCGGTTTGCTAAGGTCGCCATCCATCTGTTCGACCATCAGGCGCATGACCGGCAGGGCTGCGTTGATACGATGCAGCATCATCCGTTCATTCTGCGCGTCGGCCATGCGGTTGCGCAGATGGAGCAAGCGGGAATTTTTGACCCAGAAGCCATGATAGGCCGTCACCAGCGCCAGACTATGCTCACCCAGCGAAGCATCGTCCCAGCGCGTGCGGAGCAGGCCGACATATGCCTCTTCGGCGGTCGCCATCACCGGTTCCAGCACGGCCAGGAGCAATTCGGTCAGGTCGTTGAAATAATTGTAGAGCGACGTCATGCCAAGCGACGCCTGACGCGCGACGGCGCTAAGCGACAGTTCGATATCGGCGGGGCCAGCGAGCAATTCGTTGGTGGCGGCAAGGATGCGGTCGCGCGTGTCCCGCCCCTTGCGCCCCAACCGTTGTCCGTTGAGATTATGGCTGAGCGTCTTGGTCGCGGCGGACGGGCGCGAGCGCGGCGATTTGCCTGCCCCCTGCCCTGCCTTCATGTCCGCCTTTGCGCTCAAGAGCCGATCCTTGCTATCCTGTCATGCGCGCCATGCGATCAATTTGGTTTCGAGAAATTCCTCGATTCCCTCAAGACCCCATTCGCGGCCGATTCCACTGGCCTTGTAACCGCCAAAAGGCAAGTCCCCGGCAATGCACATGCCGCCATTCACGCTGACGGAGCCGGTGCGTATCCGCCTCGCCACCGCAATGGCGCGATCGAGATCGGCCGAATAGACCCCGCCGCACAGGCCATAGTCGCTTTCATTGGCGATGCGGACGGCGTCGTCATCATCCTCGAACGGGATGACGACCAGCACGGGGCCGAAAATTTCTTCCTGGGCGATGCGCATGTCGTTGGTGACATCGACAAAGCAGGTGGGCTCGATGAAATAGCCGCTGCCCTTGTCGGGCCGTGCCTTGCCACCCGCCAGCAGTGTCGCGCCTTCGGCCTGGCCGATATCGATATAGGACAAGACCCGTTCCATCTGCCGCTGCGACACGACCGGTCCCATGATATGCGCGGGATTATCATAGTCGCCCCAATTGTCGCCGAAGCTGGCATAGGCATGTTTGAGGACCGCTTTGGCTTCCTCATAGCGGCTGCGCGGGACGAGCAGGCGCGAATGGACGGCGCAGCCTTGGCCGGCGTGGAACACCAGCATCGACTGGGCGACGTCCATCGCGAAATTGGCGCTGTCCTCCAATATGATCTTGGCGGACTTGCCGCCCAGTTCGAGGAAGACGCGCTTCAATGTGGCCGCGCCCTGTTCCATGATGCGCTTGCCGACATTGGTAGAGCCGGTGAAGGAGATGAGATCGACGCGCGGATCGGTCACCAGCATCTCCCCGGCGAGAGCAGGATCGCTGCCGAAGATGACGTTGAGTACACCGGCGGGGAAGCCCGCTTCCTGGGCCAGTTCGCCGAAGATTGCGCCCATGCCCGGCGTGTTGGGCGCGGGTTTGAGGATGACGGTGCAACCGGCGAGCAGCGCGGCGACGACCTTGCCCACATTCACATAAAGCGGGACGTTCCAGGGCGTGATGGCGCCGACGACGCCGACCGGTTCATAGACCGCCTTGCGCTGCGTTTCGAAGTCATAGCCGGTGCGGCCGCCATAATCCTTGTCCCATTTCAATTGCGGAAAGAGGCGCAGATAATCGTCCCAGCCGTCGAGCGCCATGTCCACATGGGCGCGGCCGACCGCGCCCATCGCGGCACCGGCTTCGTCGCGCGCGAGGTCGGACAGGCGTTCGCGGTTCGCTTCGAACAGGGCACGCAATTTGGTGACCAGGTCGACGCGCTTTTCGACATTGGTGGACCAGTCGGTCGTGTCGAAGGCGTGGCGCGCGGCGGCGATGGCTTCATCCACATCGGCGGCCGAAGCATCGGCGGCCTTGCCGACCGGCTGGCCGGTCCAGGGGCTGATGACGTCGAAGGTCTTGCCGCCCTGCGCGTCGCGCAGCACGCCGTCGATGGTGAGTTTGGCGTCGGGGAGAGTGGCCATGGCTAGGGTCTTTCTGTCGATATGCGGGATAGGGCGATCAGCGGCGGCGCGCCGTCAACGCGACCGTGCTGATGTGCAGGTCGGCGGGCATGTCGATGACGGCGCGGAAGGCGTCGGTGACGGAATCATAATGGGTGATGGGCCGCTCGCGCGGGTTGAGGCCGATCTTGGCATTGTCCTGCATGAAGCGCATGGCGACATCCATCGGCCAGTTGGTGCCGGTCTTGGTTTCGTCCATCATCTGCCCGGCCTGGACCACGGTGACGCGCACATCGTCGGCCGCCAGTTCCCGTCCCCACATGTCCGACATCAATTCCAGCCCTGCCTTGCCCCCGGCATAGAGCCAGAGCATCGCCATCTTGATCGCGACGGATTCGCTGCTGACGTTGATGATATGCCCGCCACCCCGCAGCAGCGGCAGCGCTTCACGGGCGCAATAGATCGGCCCGGCGACATTGATGGCGAGGGACGACTGAATCTGGTCGTCGCGCACCTCGGCGAGGGTGAACGGCTCATAGATGGCGGCGTTGTTGATGAGGACGTCCACTTTGGGATGGCGCGTGGCGATCTGCGCGAAGGCGGCGCGAACGGAGTCGGGATCGCCGACATCGCATTGCAGGGCCAAATGCCCCTCGCCCAGTTCGGCTGCCACGGCTTCCAGCTTCGACAAGGTGCGGCCGAGCAGGATGACGGTTTCGCCGTCACGCGCAAAGCGCCGCGCCAGGGCGCGACCGAGGCCGTCGCCCGCGCCGGTGATGATGATCGTCTTGCCCATGTCCTGCTCCATCCTTCATCTCTTGTTGCTTCATCCCATTCCGCACTGGCGCGCGCACGGCAAGGGGGACGGCCATCGCGCGCGCGATAGCTGTTCAGGCGGCGGCAGCGGGCCGCGCGAAATCGGCGGGGTAGACCGAGAGGTCGCCATCATAAGCGATGCCGCCGGGCCAAAAGGCCGGGCCGCTGACTTTGCCGAAATAATGGACCGTGCGCGCGACCGAGCCGGAGGCGGAGCGCGGGGCGAAGGCGACGCCGCTGGGGCTGACGCCGCGGGCGCGGGCGCTGAAATCCTTGACGGTAAAGAGCAGATCGTCGGTCTGCTGCGCGCAGATAACCAGGTCGCTGCCGGGGCAATAGCGTTTGGGTTCGAGTTGCACCGGCGACAGGCGGCCGCGCTTCATGCCGACCTTGCCGGGGACGCGGGTCACTTCAGGGGAATGCACCGTGTCATACCAGTGATGATATTCGGCTTCGCGCCCGGCGACGAAATTGGCGAGGATGATGCTGACGCCCGAAAAGGGCTGATCGGCCCGGTGGTTGGGGCTGAAGGCCCAGTCGGCATACATGGCATAGCTGTGAATGCGTTCGCTTTCGTCGCTATCGTCGATCAGCCCGGCGTCGCGTGCCTGGGCCAGGAGAGGGGCGAGCGCGGGCAGGTCGATTTCCGGGGTGGCGGTGTCATGCTCGTAGACGGTCAGAAATCGCCATGGCTGGGGGATGTCGTGCATGATCTGCTGCGGCGTGATGGCATAGCGGTCGGCGCTGCGGAAGCCGCGCAGGCGGGCGAGGTCGTCGCGATGCGGGCCGTCGAACCAGGCGGCATAGTCGCCTTCCCGCCCGGCCGGGACGTTATGGAGGTGGATGGTGGTATGCAGGCTCATTCCTCTGCCCTCTGGCTGCGCGCGCTCAAACGCTTGTCGGGTGACAATTCAGCATGGACGGCAACGGTGCGCCAGAGGATTGGGCGAGCCTGATCGATTGATCGCCGGGGCAATGGCAACCGGGCGGGTATCAGAAGCGGAACCCGCGCATCTGGTTGCCGCCGTCGCACAAGATGACCTGGCCGTTGACGAAACTGCCTTCTTCCGACGCGAGGAACAGGGCCAGGTTTGATATATCGGCTGCTGTCCCCTGCCGCTTGACCGACTGCATGGCTTTGAGCCGCTCCCAATTGGCGGGATCGACGCCTTGGAGCGCTGCTTCGGTTTCCATGAGGCCCGGCGCGATGCCGACGCAGCGAATGTCGTCGATGCCGAACTGCTGGGCCATGGCGTGGGTGAAGACGGTGAGCGACGCTTTGGTGATGCCGTAAGCGGTGGCGGGATTATAGCTGGCCATCGAGCATTTGTTGATGATGACGCCCTTGGCTTTTGCCAGCGCGGGACGCAGCGCTTCGGCCAGCAACAGGGGGCCGAAGGTGTTGACGGCGAAAAAATGCTGCCATTTGGCCATGCCGAGATCAAAGAATCCGCGCGCGATTTCGCCTGCATGCAGGCCTGCATTGTTGATGAGGACGTCGAGCCGGTCATGCGTCGACAGGATCGTGGCGGCGAACGCCTGAATGTCGGCTTCCTGGCCCATGTCGACGCGGTGGACGGACGCATTGCCGCCGCCCGCTTCGATCAGCGCCTGGCTTTCGGCCAGCCTCGATTCGTTGATATCGGCGAGGATGAGATGCGCGCCCTCCCCTGCAAAGGCCAGTGCATGGTCGCGGCCGAGGCCGCCTGCCGATCCGGTGACCAACACGGTCTTGCCGCTGAAACGATGGGCCATGATCCTCTTGTCCTTCATGCTTGGTCCATGCGGGTGAAGGTCACTTGCGCGATCCGCCACCCCTGGGGTGTGCGGCGAAAGACGTCGCTGTAGCGGCCCATCACCGTGTCGATTGCGCCGGAACTGCGGCGCTTGAGCTTAACCAGGACCGTCCAGTCGCCGGTGGCGCAATCGCCGTCGATCAGGATTCGTGGCGAATGGAGCATGTGCAGCAGCCACGCGCTGTTGCCCGCAATGGCGGTGCAGAGGAAATCGGTGATCGCCTGCGCGCCGATCAACCGCCCCATGCCATAGTCGCCGACGAAATCCTGCGCGAAGATGGTCGCGAAGGTGGCGCGGGCCTGATCCGGGTCGCTGGCGGCGAGATCGGCGGTGGCGCAGTAGCGGGCCTTGAGATTGGCGATCGCCAGCGACTGCTCCGCGTCGTCGCTCATGCCGGTTCGGTGGAGAGCTGTTTGACCACCAGCGCTTTCAAATCCGCCGTCTTGATCTTGGCGCTGCCGGTCAGCGAGAGGTCGTCTTCGCTGAAGAAGAGGACGCGACGGGGCACTTTATAGCTGGCGAGTTGCGCCTTGGCGTAGGTGCGGATGGCGTCTTCGTCCAGCGGTGCGCCGACATGGGGGACGATGCAGGTGACGACCAGTTCACCCAAGGTTTCATGGGGCACGCCGACGGTCTGGGTGACCTTTACGCCGGGGCAGCTTTTGATGACGGTGTCGATCTCGATCGGCGAGACATTCGCGCCGCCGGTCTTGATGATGTCGTTGAGGCGCCCTTCCCAATGGAGCCGTCCTTCCGCATCGAACCAGCCGCCATCGCCCGTGTGGAAGAAGCCGTCGGCGTCCACGCTTTCGTCCAATGGCACGCCAATATAGCCCAGCATCAGCGTCGGTCCCTTGACCGCGATCTCGCCGCGCTGGCCTAAGGGCACGACCGCGCCGGTCAATGGATCGAGGATCTTGAAGATATTGCCGGGCAAGGGGATGCCATGGGTGCCCGCGATCCGATCGTCGGGCGTGCCGGAATCGAAGATGGTGCTGATGGTGAAGGTTTCGGTATTGCCATAGGCGGCCATCGGTTCCTGCCAGTCCGTGCTGACGGTGGGATGGCGGCCGAGCGGGGTATGCTGGCCGACATAGTGGAGCGCGGACAGGTCCACATCGCTCCAGTTCGCCGCCCCCTCCAGTTGTGCCCATTGGTGGGGCCAAGCGAAGGCCATGGTCGCCCGTTCGCGCGCCATGAGGGTCAGCGCTTCTTCGGGCTGGAAGGTGGCTTGCAGGATCAGGCTGCCACCCGACGAGAGCGCGCCGCCGATCGCCATGGCGAAATTACCCGACCAGAAGAAGCCGTTGGCCGACCAGGCGCGGGCATCCTCTTTGGCGGCGAGAAAGCGTTTCCAGCGCCAGAGCTGGAGCGTGACGCCGCGGTGCATCGAGAGGATGCCCTTGGGCTTGGCGGTCGAGCCGGACGAGAAGAAGAGGACGCCGGGGTCGGCAGGCGTGACGGTAGCGGCGGTCGCATCGATCAGCGCCTGATCGATGCTATCGCCGCGCGTCAGGAAGCGGTCCCACGGTTCGATCATGCCCTCGCCACCGCCGAGCGAGGCGATGTGGCGGAGGAAGGGAAAATAGGGTGAGGCGAGCGCACCGGGGCTGGCCGTCGAGATGCCCGGTTCCAGATCGGTCAGGATCGCGGCAAAGTCCTTTTTGAGGACGGTGCGCTCCATCAGCAGGACGTGGCAGGCGGACGACTGGAGCAGATGGTCCAGTTCGGCAGGCGTCGAAAAGGTGCTGAGCGTCGCGGCGACGCCGCCCGCCAGCGCCGTGCCGAAGGCCGCCGCCAAAAATTCCGGGCGGTTGGTCATCAGGATGCCGACGCGCGTCCCCTTGCCCACGCCGCAGGCGATGAGCGCGCGCGCCACTGCGTTCGCGCGCGTCCACAGATCGTCATAGGTCCAGCGGGTGACGCTGTCCCCTTCGTACATCACCAGCGCTTCGGCCGGGCCGGACCGCGTCGTGACCTCGCGCAACCAGCCGCTCAAGGTCAGCGCCCCCAGCCCCGGCTCTTCACTGAGCGGGGGGCCGGCGACGATCGAAAGCGGCTGGTCGGTCATGATGCGTCCTTGGGGTAAGGGTCAGCGGTTCACGTCGACGATGATGCGCCCGCGCACCTTGCCATCCATCAGGTCGGTGGCCGCCGTGACGGCTTCGGACAGGCTGATTTCGGTGGCAATCACGTCCAGCAAAGCAGGGTCGAGATCGCGCGCCAGCCTTTCCCACGCCGCAAGGCGTGGCGCCTTGGGCGCCATCACGCTGTCGACGCCGAGCAGGCGCACGCCGCGCAGGATGAAAGGCATGACCGTTGCGGGAAAGTCCGCGCCCTGTGCCAGGCCGCAGGCCGCAACCGCGCCGCCATAGCGGGTCTGGGCGCAGGCATTGGCGAGGGTGAAGCTGCCGACCGAGTCCACCACGCCAGCCCAACGCTCCTTCTGGAGTGGCTTGCCCTTTTCGGACAGTTCAGCGCGGTCGATGACGCCGGCTGCGCCCAGTTGCGTCAGATAATCGGCTTCCGACGCCTTGCCGGTCGAACCGATGACGGTGAAGCCTGCTTTTTTAAGCAGGGCAACGGCGACGCTACCCACACCACCGGTGGCACCGGTGACGAGGATTTCGCCCTGATCGGGAGTGACGCCAGCCTTGACCAGCGCTTCGACGCAAAGTGCGGCGGTATAGCCGGCCGTGCCGATCGCCATCGCCTGCGCCCCGGTGAAGGCGGCGGGCAATGGCACCAGCCAGTCGCCTTTCAGCCGGGCGACCTGCGCCAGACCGCCCCAATGGCCTTCGCCCACGCCCCAGCCGTTCAGCACGACCTTGTCGCCCGGCTTCCAGTCGGCATGATCGGAGGTGCGCACGGTGCCGACCAGGTCGATGCCGGGGACCATCGGGAATTTGCGGACGACCGGCGACTTGCCGGTGATGGCCAGGCCATCCTTATAATTGAGCGTCGAATAGGCGACGTCGATCGTGACATCGCCTTCGGGCAATTGGGCTTCGTCGACCTGCTGGAGCGAGACGCTCTGCTGGTCGTCGGTCTTGTCGATCATGATGGCTGAAAACATGGGGCTATTCCTTTTTGGGAGACGAAGAGGGTGCCGTTGGTGTCAGTCCTTTGCGGAGGCGATCGGCGATGCCGGGGAAGCGATCGGCGCGCATCGAGCCATACATGCACAGGCGCAGCGATTCCTGCGCCACACGCCGGGCGAGATCGCGCCGCTCCTGGTCCGGGCGACCATGGGATTGCGCCCAGACCGGCCAGAGAAACGCACCCGACAGCATCATCACCGACAACACTTCGACGTCGATGCCGTCTTCGGCCATATCGGTTTCGGCAAAGCGCTGGAGCGACCCTTCATATTCGCGCCAGAAGGGGTCGGCCATCGGATCGGGCGAAGCCAATAGCTGGAGCAGCCAGATGCGGCACAGTTCCGGGTTTTCCATCGCGAAGATGGCGAGGCGGTCGGTCGTGTCGGCAATATCGACCTGCTCGACGCGGCGTTCACCGATGGTTTCAGGGTCGCCGAATACCGCGCGGAACATGCGGTCGGACACCCATTCCGCGGTCGCCTCGATCAGTTTCTCGCGGGTTTCGAAATGCTGGTAGGCGGTCCCGCGATTGACCCCGGCGAGCGTTGCGACTTCGGACAGGCTGATCCCCTCCGGCCCGTCCTTCGCCAGCAGCGCACGCGCTGCTTCCAGTATGACTTCGCGTGTGGCTGCAGGATCGCGGGAGCGTCTGGTTCGCGTTTGCGTCATGCGGCATGCCTCTCTTGTCGTTCGGGCGGCCCGCCGTAACGATCCGAACGACCGCCCGGCTGGCTCGCCTGGGATAAGAAGGCATAAATCAACATCAGTGTTGTCCATTAGGCAAGGGCCGTCATCGCCAGCGCCGGTGATGCGCGTCCTTCGCAGAGACTGCGGGGGCGATCCGACCGATCCTGTCCAAGGTTCGGACCGCCCCGCAAAATCTCAGCGCGATCCGAAGTAGAAACGCACGTTGATGCCGAATTCGCGCGGCGGCGTGACCGTGCCACCGGTGTAGGTGCTGGTGAAGGTCTGCGCCGCCGTCGTCGCACCTGTTGCGGTGAAGCCGGTGATCTGCTGATAGCTGGTGAACAATGGCGTGGTGCGGGTCAGAACCTTGGTCGTGTCGAACAGGTTCTTGGCGAAGAGCGATACTTCCCAACCGCCATCGGGATCGCGGATGCCGGCATAAAGGTTGGCAAGGGCATAGGCGCCGACCTGATCAAAATTATTGCTCGGATCCCCTTGCGACTTGCCGTTATAATTGACCAGTCCGCGCAGGAAACCATCGACTTTGCTGGAAACGGCGACATGATATTCGCCCTGCAAGGTCGCCGTTACCGGGGGCATGAAGGACGAACGTTGCGATACGGCGCAGGAGGACAGATTGTCCGCACCGACGGCCGCCTGCAGTTCCGCAAGCGATGGTGCCGCAGTCACCAGGTCGGGTATGCCGTCAGCGTTCAGATCATTGCAAGGGATGTTGCCATTCTTGATCTTCCCCAGCGAATAGCTGGCGGTCAGGCCGAGGGTAAGGTTACGCGTGACATCGACGCTCAGTTCGCTTTCGATGCCGTTCACTTCGACCGGCACGGCACCGACGAAGTTGAAGGATGCGACCTGCTGCGCCGTCCCGGTGACCTGGCCCGCACCATTGCGGACGGCGACGGTGTTCACATAATAGACGCCATTATTGGGGACGCGGAACGGGAAATTCTTGTAGGTCTGATGGTAGGCGGTCATGTTGAAACGTGCCCGGCCACCCATCAGGGTGCTTTTGAAGCCCAACTCATAGGATTTGGAGGTTTCAGGCGGCAGGTTGAGGAAGCTGTTTTCCAGCGCCGACTTCACGATGTTGAAGTCGCCCACGACGTTGAGACCAGGCCGCATCGAGCTGCCGGTGGCGGCATAGACCAGAAAGTCGGGAGAGAAATTATGCTTCACCGACGCGCTGTAGATGAGCTTTTTGAGATCCTGGGTATCGTTGGCGATGACGTTGCCATTGACGCCCAACTGACTGAGCGAGTCATATTTGATCTGGCGCAGGCCTCCGGAGATTTCCGTCTTGTCGCCGATCTGGGCGGTCAGGTTGCCGAAGAAGGATTGTTCATGCGTGTCGTTGGCGCGCAAAATGTTGGTCGTCACGATCGACGCAATCCCGCCCCCGAACGCCGTGGGAAGACGCACGGGCGTCAGCTGGCTAAGGGCCGTCGGCGAATCGAGCTTGCTGTCAAAGAAGCCGATCACATAGTCGAATATGCCAAGAACGCGCTCCTCATTCTGGAGCCGGATTTCATGCGACGTCCCCTTGGCGATCGTGTCGGTGAGCTGGTTGATGTCGCGACCGATGAAGAAATTGCCGCGGTCCAGATTTTCCGTCGATAGATATTCCTGCTTGCTGTACTGGCCCTGATAGATCAGCCGCTGACCCCACTGGGCGAGTTCGGCGCGCCAGTTGAAGATATCGAACCGCTGATTGATGATGCGTGGCTGTTCCTGGATCGACAAGCGATCCTTCGCCGTGATCAGCACCGGGCTGGGCGCGGCCGCCGGATTGGCTTCGCTAAAGGAAATCGACTGATCATAGGTCCGCGCGTCGCGGTCCATATATTGATAGGTGCCTTCCAGCCTGATCCAATCCGCCGGTTCGATGAGACCGACGACACGATAGCTCTTGGTCCGCGAATGCGGGTCCGGCGCGCCGGCGCTGCGCACCAGCGGACGGACGCGATCGACTTCATTTTCGTCCCACACGCCCGACACGCGGATGCCCGCAATGCCTTCGATGACGGGGATGTTCAGCGCGCCCTTGAAGTTAAGGGTGCCGATATCATTGGCGGTCCAGTCCGCATAGCCGCCAAACTGGTTGAGATCAGGCTTGCGCGTCGTGATGGTGATCGAGCCGGACGGCGAAGCGCGACCGCGCAAGGTGCCCTGCGGCCCGCGCTGCACTTCGATCTGGCCGATGTCGTACATCTGCTGAATGACCACGCCCGGCGAGATTGGCGCGTCATTGAAGTAGAATTCGACCGTGCCGTTGTTGCCGGACGCACTGGCGTCGAAATTGACGCCGCGCAGGCGGGCATTGCCGCCGATACCGTTGGGGTTGGAGGTCAGTTCAAGGCCGGGTGCCAGCGATTTGACTTCGGTGAATTCGCGGAAGTTGAGATTGTCGATGGACTGGGCGGTCACGGCGTTGACGACGGCGGGAACGTCCTGAACATCCTCGCCGCGACGGCGTGCTTCCACGATGATGGTGGGCGCATCGAAGCCATTTTCCTGCGGTGCTTCCTGCGCGATGGCCGGCATCGCCAGGGTGAGAACCGCCAGGCTGGCGCTCATACTATAATAGGCTGTCTTCCGCATCCGAAAATCCTCCCCAATTTGGCGCCTCACCCGATCTAAGGCCGGGAACGGCGTGGTCATCATTGTCCTTTTGTGAGTCGCGTTATGCCCGATTAGACTGTGGCGCGAAGCCCTTAACCAACAGGGGTGTTTATATATCGCTGTCGCGATTCCGGCCTGATCGTCGCGGGTTGAGTGCTGGCTTATGAGTGGATCAGGTGTCGGGTGGCCCGTAGCAGAAGATGACGAGCTTGTTGCCGTCGAGGTCGCGGAAATAGGCACCATAGAAGCCATTGGGGTCATCGCCCCTAATGCCGGGCTTGCCTTCGCACTGGCCGCCAAGGGCCATTGCCCTGGCATGGACGGCATCGACCGTTGCGCGGCTGGCGGCCTGGATGCCGACCTGGTTGCCGTTGCCGGGCGATGCGTCGCCCGCGAAAGGCTTGCCGATGAGGAGCATGCCGCTGTCGGGGGTTTTGTAGGCCACGACGTCCGGGCGGTCGAAGGCGCGGACGGCCCCCAACAGGGCGGCCAGTTCGTCGTAGAAACTCTTGGCGCGATCGAGGTCGCGGGTGCCGAAGCGGGCCAGGCTGATCATGCGGTGCGTCCTCCCATGGCGGCCCAGCGTTCGGGGGCCATCCAGACATATTCACTATAGTGGCCGAGCCACTTGCGGGTATCGAGATAGAGGAACTGGAGCATGCCCGGCGTTCCGCCTTTCAACGCAACGGGAAAGGGCTGCCGGTCGACCTGCGCCAGGAAAGCGTTCCAATCATCGACGCGGTGGCAGACATGATGGAAGCGCAGCCGGTCGTCGGCTGGCAGAGCGTCGCGATAGAGGGCGAGGACGTCGCCCTGCCCCGGTTGGATCAACTCGATTTGCATGTCGCCGATCCAGAGGAAGGCGAGCTTCTGCGTGCCGATGCCTTCGCCATGGGGTGTCCAGAGAGTGACGGAGATTTCGGCTTCGAGGAGCTGGCGGATGTCGGCCCGCTCCTTAAACTCTGCCACGGCCTGGTCGATATTTCGGGTCACATAGGCATTTTGATAATGGCGTCCGACGATCATCCTGCCGCCCTCTCCTGCTGATGCGTTCTGATTATGCGTACAGCGACTAGGACAATGGATTGCGGTTTTTTCAAGGCAGATACTATCGTAATCAAGCCATTATATAGATAATCAGCCAGAGAATGGGGGCGACAGACGGCGCTGACGAAATTGGCGGGGGGTGGAGCCGGTCGCGCGGCGGAAGGCGTAGGCGAAGCTGGAAGGGGAGGCAAAGCCGAGCGCGAAGGCGATTTCCTTGATGCTTTGCGGGGTGGCGAGATGACGCTTGGCCATGTCGATCCGGGTCTGGGCGATATGGTCGCCGATCGAACAGCCCCGCGAGGCGCGAAAACCGCGCGTCAATTGGCGGGGGGAGAGGTTGCACAGCGCCGCCAATTCGCCAAGCGTCGGGGGTGGACCAAGCATGTGCAGCCGTTCCTCAATACGGCGCAAACGCCAGGAGGACAGACCCCCGCTGACCGGGCCTTCGCCGATCGCCTGGCAATAGCGGGCCACTTCGATCGCCAGTTGCCGGGCGATGAGTTCGGCGAGGATCGCGCTGCCGGACCCTGGATGACGGACTTCGTCGGCGAGCCGCAACAGGCAGGCGCGCATATGGGGATGGGTGATGTCGAGGCCAGCGGCGAGGCGCCGGTCAGTCCAGTCGATGCCGCCATCATCGAGCCAGCAGTTGATCGCCGCGGCCGGGATTTCGCAGATGACCGAAGCCTGCCGACCGCCGGTTTCGCTGCGGATATGGATCGCTTCGCCGGGCGGCACGAGGAAGATTTCGCCCAATGGTTCGTAGCGATGCGGTCCCCAGCGGTCGCGATAGCAGCCGCGCGCCTTTTCAGGGCGCGGGGTCAGGCACAGGTCGAGCCAATAATGGTCGGTGCGGTAGAAGAGCCGGTCGGTCGGCTGATCGAGATGCAGGCGCATGATGCGTATCAGCGCGGACGGCACGATCAGTTCCGCCTCGAACAGCGATTCGGCATAGGTTTCGGCTGGCGGCACGGGCGCTCCGGGGCATAGATGTCTTGGCTCGATATAGCGGTTATGGCCTGATCTCTACAGACAGGTCAATTGCGGCCTGTCCCATGCTGATCGACAATCGCGCGCAGCAAAGGACCGCCGTCGGGCGGCGACATTTCATAGGAGAGCGATAGGTGGCGGGTCTTTTCGACTGTTCGGACAAGGTAACGCTGGTGACCGGCGGCAATGGCGGCATTGGCCTGGGCTTTGCGCGCGGCGTGGCGAAGATGGGCGGCAAGATCGCCATCTGGGCGCGCAATGCGGACAAGAATGCAGCGGCGAAGGCCGATTTGCTGGCGGCGGGCGCGGCGCGCGTCGAAACCTATCAGGTGGAAGTGGCATCGGAGGAAGCGATCATTGCGGGCTATGCGCAATTGCTGGCCGATTTCGGCCGGGTCGATTGCGTGTTCGCCAATTCGGGTCGCGCGTCGCGCAGTCGGTCGGTGCTGACGCTGGACGCGGCCGAATGGCATGACTTGCTGGCGGTGAACCTGCACGGGGCTTTCTTCACCTTGCGCGAAGGCGCCAAGGCGATGGTCGCGCGCGCCGAAGCGGGCGAGCCGGGCGGGAGCCTGGTCTATTGCGGTAGCCTGTCGATGTTCCACGGGATGCCCGGCATAAACAATTATGCGGCGTCGAAAGGCGGCATGGGCGCAGCGGTGCGCGGCATGGCGGCGGAACTGGGCAAATATGAGATCCGCGCGAACAGCATCGCACCGGGATATGTCAAGACCGGCATCGGCGGCGATCAGGGCATGAGCGAGGAAATGAAGGCGCGCATGGCGGCGGTCGACGCACATTTTTCCGCCAAGACGCCGATCCATCGGCCCGGTGCGATCGAAGATTTCGAGGGGATCGGTGCCTATCTCTGCTCCGATGCATCGCGATTTCATAGCGGCGATACGATCGTGATCGATGGCGGCAGCCTGATCTATCCCCCTTACGCCTTTTGATCGGGAGCCGCCCCATGCGCCTGCTCACCATTCATGACGTCGATGACGTGCGATTGGACCCCTATGAACGGCCCGAAGCCGGGCCGAAGGATGTGGTCGTCAAGATGAAGGCCTGCGGCATTTGCGGCAGTGACCTGAGCTACATTAAAAATGGCGGCATCCCGACGCCGGGCAGGCGGACGGCGCTGGGCCATGAGGGCGCGGGCGAGCTGCTGTTCGTGGGCGCGGACGTGACCGGCGTTTCGGTCGGGCAAAGCGTCATCATCAACCCGATGATGACGCCCAGCTATATCGGCAGCGGCGGGCCGGAGGGGGCGTTTACCGAGGAATTGCTGGTGCGCGACGCGCGGCTGGGCGACAGTTTGCTGCCGATCCCTGAGGGTATATCCTATGATGTCGCGGCGATGTGCGAGCCGCTGTCGGTCGCGATGCACGGGGTCAATCGGGCGCAGGCGAAGGCGGGCGACAAGGTCGTGATCTTCGGCTGCGGGCCGATTGGCCTTGGTATGATCCTCTGGGCGGTGGACCGGGGGTGCGATGTGATCGCGCTCGATCTGGCGGAGGAGCGGCTGGAACGGGCGCGGGCGCTGGGCGCGCAGACGATCAATCCAGCGCGCGAGGATGCGATCGCGCGGATCAAGGCGATCCATGGCACGGTGATTGTGTTCGGGCGGGAGAAGGCGCTGACCGACGCCTATATCGATGCGGCAGGTGCGCCGTCGATCTTGCGCGACGTGGTGACGCTGGCCAAGACGCATGCGCGGCATGTGATTACGGCGGCTTACCTCAAGCCCATCGAACTGCCGGCCGGGCCGATGCTGACCACCGAGATGACGATTACGACGGCTGTTGGCTATCCGACCGAAATGCCCGATGTGATTGCGGCGATGCCGCGTTTGCAGGACAAAATTGCGGCGCTGATCAGCCATAGATTGCCGTTCGATCGGGTGATCGAGGGGCTGGATATTGCCGCACAGCCGCAATCGGCCAAGGTGATGATCGAATTTGCGGACGACGCGGCATGAGCGACACGCCGCAGACGCCGCTTGGCGCGCTCGTCATGGGCGGACAGGGGCAGACCGACGCCGAGCGGATCGGCGAGGGCATCTTCATGGTGAAGGATATTTCCAACGCCTATCTGGTGACGACGGGCGATGGGGATTTGCTCATCAATACCGGCTTTCTGGGCAATGGCGCGCGCAACAATGCGTTGTTTGCCGCGCATCGCCACGGGCCGCTCAAGCGTATTATCGTGACGCAGGCCCATGCCGACCATTATGGCGCGCTGCCCGACCAGATGGAGGACGGCACGCAAGTCATTGTCGGGTCGGGCTTTGGCGAGACGGTGGACTATTTCGAGCGGCTGGCCCCTTTTCTGGGCCGCCGGTCGGGCAAGCTGTGGGCGTCGATGACGCGGCGCGACGGGCCGCCGCCCAAGCCGCCGGTAATCGTGCCGGATGTGGAGGTCGCGACCAGCCTTGCCTTCGCGCAGGGCGGGCGCGCGTTCGAGGTGGTCAAGACGCCGGGGGGTGAAAGCCTGGATTCGGTGTTCGTGTGGATGCCGCAGGAAAAGACCGTCTTTACCGGCAATCTGTTCGGCCCGGTGTGGCGGGCGATGCCCAATCTGGTGACGATGCGCGGCGACAAGCCCCGGCTGGTGCGCGCTTACTTGCGCTCGGTCGAGCAGGTGCGGGCGCTGGGCGCGGAGCTGGTGATTAGCGGCCATGGCGATCCGATCAGAGGGGCGGCGCGCATCCGCGCCGATCTGGACGCGATGCACGCGGCGGTCAGCTATCTGGAGCGCGAGACGATCGCGGGGATGAATGCGGGCAAGACCGTGCAGGAATTGATGCGCGAAATTGCATTGCCCGATGACCTGAAGATCGGCGAATTTCATGGCAAGACCAGCTGGGTCGTGCGCGCCATCTGGGAAGAAAATGGCGGCTGGTTCCATTATGCCGATGGCACGACCGCGCTCTATGGCGTGCCGCGTTCGGCGGTGAGTGCCGATCTGGTCGAACTGGCTGGCGGTGCAGGCGCGATCGTGGGGCGGGCGCATGGGCATGTGGCGGCGGGGCGGCCGCTGGAAGCGCTGCATTTATTGGACATCGCGCTGGAAGCTGTGCCCGATCATGAAGCGGGATTGAGCGTGCGCAAGGCAGCGCTGGCGCAATTGCTGGCGGCGAGCGGCAGCACGAACCTGTCGGAAACCATGTGGCTGAAGGCGGAGATCGCCGAGACGGAGAAGCGCCTCGCCAGCCAAGCAGAAAAGGGAGAAGGATGATGACCACCACCATCGCAGGGCTGGACGCTGACGCGCTGATTGCGGCGGCGCGCGAACAGACGGGGCTGACCGATCTGGGCGATGAGGCGATATTGGAAGGGCTGTATGTCCTGATCGATGCGATCAATGGCGAGGCGAAGCTGACCGAGGCGGCGCAGGGCCGTTGGGCGCAGCAGATTACTGCCACGCTGGCGAACCGCTTGCAGGTCGAGGATTATCTGGCGAAGCATCCTGCGTTGCTGGATGCGCCGGTGGACAAGCCGCTGTTCGTATTCGGGCTGCCGCGGACCGGCACGACGCTGACGATCAATTTGCTCAATGCCGATCCGGCGCGGCGGTGCTTCCTGCGCTGGGAAGCGTTCAACAGCGTGCCGCCAGCGGCGAAGGGCGCTCTGAGCAGCGATCCGCGCTATGTGGCGGAACAGGCGCGGCTCGACATGATGCTCAAATATGCGCCGCATATTTCGGCGATGCATCATGAGGATGCGGACAGCCCGACCGAGTGCCAATTTTCGATGGCACCGTCCTTCTGCGCACAATATTATGACTCGGTGCTCAATATTCCGAGCTATCAGAAGTGGTTGTTTTCCACGAGCTACCTGCCTGCCTTCCGCTATCAGAAGCGGTTGTTCCAGATGTTGCAGGAGAATGAGGGCGGGCAATGGACGTTGAAAAATCCTTGGCATCCGTTGTTTCTGGATGATCTGACGACCGTCTATCCCGATGCGCAATTGGTGATGACGCACCGCGACCCCGCCGATGTCGTCGCGTCGGCGTGCAGCCTTGTTTATCAGGTGCGCAAGATGTTTAGCGACGATGTCGATCCGGTCGAGGTCGGCAAGTCGCAGCTGCGCACCTTCGACCTGATGATCGAACGGATGCTGGCCTATCGGGAGAAGCATGGCTGGGATTCGATCCACGATATTCAGTATGACGCGCAGGTGCGCGACCCGATCGGCGAGATGCGGCGGCTCTATGCGCGGTTCGATACGGCGCTGACGGCGGAGGCGGAGGCTGCGATGCAGGCGATGCTGGATGCCAATCCGCAGGGCAAGCATGGCAAGCATAGCTATGATCTGGCGGATTACGGGCTGGATCGCGCGGGTGTACATGCGCATTTCCGGGATTATACGGCGCGGTTTGGGATTGCGTGCAGGGCATAAGTGACCGGCCTCATCTACCCCGTTCGGGCTGAGCCTGTCGAAGCCTTGCCCTTCTGTTCAAGAAGTGCGGCCCTTCGACAAGCTCAGGGCGAACGGAGGAAGGAGGCGAAGGCAAAACGGCGAACACCTCCGTCGCGCAAAGATGAGTTTACCCCGCTCGCGCCATCTCAAAGCAATAGCGGAGATGGTCCATATGGCCGTCCGGCACGGGTGCGAAGTGGAGGGCGTTGTCGGTGGCGCGGATGGTGTCGAGATTTTCGGCGATCTGTTCGATGGTCCAGTCGGGGCGAAACGCGCCTTTGGTTTCCATCATATAGGCGCGGGCGACGCGGCCGGCCATGGCGATGAGCATTTCGCCGGTCACCGCGCACTCCTCATGCGCCAGATAGCCGACGGTGGGGGCGACAAGGTCCGGGTCCATCGGCGGGTAAGCGCTGGTGTCGAGGCCGTCGGCCATGCGGGTGACGGCACCGGGCAGGATGATGTTGCTCTTTATATTGTGCGCTGCGCCTTCGATCGCGGCGACGTTGGACAGGCCTGTCATCGCGGCCTTGGCCATTGAATAATTGACCACGCCCGCATTGCCATAGAGGCCGTTGAGGGAGCCGGTCAGGATGATGCGGCCATAGTTGGCGGCGGTCATGTGCGGGAAGGCGGCGCGCACGACGTGGAAGGCGCCGCGCAGATGGACGTCGAGGACCGTTTCGAAATCCGCATAGCTCAGCTCATTGAGCGAGCCGCGCCGGACGATGCCCGCATTGTGGATCAGGATGTCGATGCGGCCATAATGGGTGATGGCGGTGTCGATGATCGCCTGGCCGCCCTGCGACGTTGCGACGCTGTCGGTCGAGGCGACGGCTTGCCCGCCGGCGGCGCATATCTCGTCCACCAGTGTCTGGGCGGGACCGGCATCGCCCCCCTCCCCCTGCATCGATACGCCCGGATCATTGACGATGACCTTGGCACCGCGCGCCGCCAGCAGCAGCGCATAGGCGCGGCCCAGGCCCCGGCCTGCCCCGGTGATGACGGCGACCCGGCCGTCGAAGCGCATCTCGTCCATTCTACGATCCTCTCTCTCACTCTGGCCCGATCCTAGCGGCGGGCGCGCAACGCAAAAGGGCCGCCGCCGCATATCGCTGCGGCGGCGGCCCTCCTCTCCTACCCCGTTACAGGATCAGGCTGGTTTGCTCGGCAATTCGGCGATCGAGGTGCCGAAGGCGGAGACTTCGCCGCGATGGGTGGTCGCCTGCTGCTGGATCTCGACATATTTCTTGCCGCTTTCCTCGAACTTGCGGATGACACTGCCGTCGATGTAGATCGCGTCGCCATCGGGATTATGACGGCGGATCTGGCACTTGCTGCGCGTCAGGAAGCCGTCGTCACCGATCCAGTTGGTGATGTGATGGGTCAGCCAGCTGCACCGTTCCGGGCCATAATCATAGGCGCCGGGCGCGCCGACTTCGAGCGCGAAGGCTTCGTCCCAATGGACCCGCTCCGGGCAGTCTGGCACGTTGAAGCGGTTGCGGATGCCAAGGCCCGGATGCGCCTGCTGCATCTGATTGGCCAGCTTGTTGGCGCGAATATAAAGACCGCCCCAGCCCTGCGCGTAGCAGATGAAGCCGGTGACCGTCATCGGCCCCTTCATCATGCGCGGCAGTTCGTCGCCGACTTGCACGTCTTCCCAATAGCGGGGCACCGAGCCGCGAATTTCCTCTTGGCTGTAGAGGCGGGTGAATTCGGCGAGTTCTTCCTCGGTATATTGCTCCACGCGGCCACGCGCTTCGGTATATTTGGTGCCGCGTTCGCGGGCTTCGTCGCGGTCGGTGCGGAATACCCAGCTGTCGCCTTCGGCCACCTTGTCGCCCGACTGGTTGAAGAAGTCGACATGGTAGATCTGCTGGAAGCTGCGGCCAGCGAACTTGGTATTATGTTCGACCAAATCCTTGAGATAGGCTTCGGTGCGGATCGTGTCGTTGCGCAGCACCGGCTTGTGCCAGGTCCAGTCGGCCCCCGCCCACATGGCATGGACGCCCGACAGGCCGCCGCAATAGCCCGAAATGATGCGGCTGGTCGTGAACAGGAAGCTGGGCAGCGCAACGAGCGAGCCATATTTGGTCTTTTCGGCATAGGCCGGATCGCACCACAGGGGATTATCGTCGCCAATGCCATGGGCATAGTGACGGATCGCGTCGCGGGTCGCTTCATAATTCCAAGGTTCGACCGTATTTTCGATCTTAACGCCAATGCGCTTGCGCAGGTCGTCCAGGCCTTCTTCGGTGATCTTGGGGAATTTATTGGTGGGGGCTTCCGCCAGTGTTGCCATGTCTTTTCTCCTGATAATGCATAATTTTAATTCCTCCCCGGCAAGGGGAGATGGATGGCCGCAGGCCAGACGGAGGGGTGTTCCCGTCTCGATAGGGTGACACCCCTCCACCGGCTTCGCCGGTCCCCCTCCCCTTGCAGGGGAGGGTTTTTTAGATCGCGGGTTCGACCAGTTTGGCGGCCTCGCGGTCTCGAAGGATTTTGCGGTGAACCTTGCCGGCCGGGGTCTTGGGCAGGTCGGTCACGAATTCCACGACGCGGGGGAATTCATGCTGGGCGAGTTTTTCGCGGGTGAAGGTCTGGAGTTCCTTCACCAGCGCGTCGCTGCCGTCGCAATTGGCGATGACGAACGCCTTGACCACCTGGCCGCGTTGCGGGTCGGGGACACCGATGACCGCACATTCCAACACCACGGGATGTTTGAGCAGCGTGTTTTCGATCTCGACCGCGCTCATCGTCCAGCCGGCCGAAATGATGACGTCGTCGGCGCGGCCGCAGTGATAGAAATAGCCGTCTTCGTCGATCTTCGCGCGGTCCTTGGTGGTTTCCCACTTGTCGCGCCGCCACAGCATCAGTTCGCCGATCTCGCCGGGGGTGGACGGTGTGCCATCAGGGCGCTGGACTTGTAGCTTCTGGCCGGGCACGGCTTTGCCGAGCGAACCGGGCTTGACGGTGAAATCATCGGCACCCGGATAATTGACCAGCACCACGCCGATTTCGGTCGTGCCGTACATGGAGCAGGCGGGCACTTTGAAATAGGTATCGATGAAGTCGAGCGTTGCCGGGTCGATCGGTTCGCCGGTGTAGGATAGCTTCTGGAAGTGGAAGGCAAAGTCCTCCGCCTTGCCGCTATTCTTCATCATGCGATAATGGGTCGCGGCGGCCGACATATTGGTGATCTGGTAATCGTCCAGCGCTTGCATGAGGCGGACGGGATCGAAGCGACCAGCAAAGGTGCCGGTGGTCACGCCCAGCCCCAGCGGGGCGAGCGTCCCATGCCACAGGCCATGCCCCCAAGCGGGCGAGGAGGGGCAGAAAAATTCGTCGCCCGGCCGGATGCCGGTGCCGTAGAGCGCGGCGAACATCAGCGTCACCAGCGCGCGGTGGCTATGCTTGACCGCTTCGGGTAGTTCGCGGGTGGTGCCGGACGTATATTGGAATACCGCTAGGTCATTCGCCTTGGTCTTGGGCGTATAGGTCGCGGGATATTTCTCAATCTCGTCCAGCAAGCCGTCATCGGCAACGACGACGCGGGGGCCGTTCATGCTGCGGGCGAGGTCTGCCTTTTCGCTGTTGGTGATCAGGATGGTCGGCTTGCAGTCGTCGACGCGCAGGCGCAGCGCATCGGGACCGAACAGGGTGAAGAGCGGCACCGAAATTGCACCGGTCTGCATCGCCCCGAACAGGCAGACATAGAAGGGCAAAGAGGGTTCGAGCATGAAGGCGATGCGTTCGCCGGGTAGAACGCCCTCTGCATCGAGCCAATGGGCAAAGCGCGCGGCACCTGCCGAAATTGTATCGAAGCTGAGAATTTCATCGCGGCCATCGGCGTGGGCGATGCGGACGGCGGCGCGGCCGCCGCCATCGGCGTGGCGGGTGATGCATTCATGCGCGATGTTGAGATGATCGCGGTCGCCGTCGAACAGATCCCAGGGGGCGTCGGACGTCGCATGCGCCTGCGCATCGGCATAGCTGCTATAGTCGGTGAGTTTGGCCATCCGTCCCGTCCATTCACTCTGTCGAATGGCGGAAGAGCCGCCTTCGTCATGATGGGCCCTGCATGTCATGGCGACTCATTCATTGTAAATCGCGAACAATGTTCTATATATTGAACACTCTGCTCCATCGCCGGAGCGATGGAGGCCTGTTGCATGAGTGACCTGATCCGCGCGCGTTCCCCCTCCCCCGTCCGCAAGGTCGCGGCGGCGGTGAAGGACAGTAAGGCTCCTGCCATAACCCGCGCGGCGGCGATCCTGCGGTTATTGGGACGGAGCGACCGGCCTTTGGGCGTTCAGGCGATCGCCAAGGAATTGGGGCTGGTGCCGTCCACCTGCCTCTATGTCCTGCGCGCGCTGGCGGAGGAGGAGCTGGTGTCGTTCGACGCAGACACCAAACGCTATGCGCTGGAGGCGGGCGTGCTGACGCTGGCGCGGCATTGGTTGCGGCGCGATCCGTTCAACGATCTGGCGCAACCGCTGCTCGACCGGCTGGCGCAGCGTTTTGGCCTGACCATGTTGGGGGTGCAGGCCGTGGGCCTCGATCATATGATCGTCGTCGCCATGGCGCAGTCGGGCAGCGGGTTTCAGCTCAGCACCCGGGTCGGCAGCCGCTTCCCGGCGCTGATCAGCGCGACGGGGCGCTGTATTGCGGCGTTCGGCGATTATCCGGTGGCGGAATTGAAGGCGCGGTTTGACCAGTTACGCTGGGACGATCCGCCTGCGTTCGACGATTGGATGGCGCAGTTACGCCAGACCCGCGCGCAGGGTTTTGCAGTGGATGAGGGGCAATATATTGCGGGCGTGACGGTGGTGTCCGCGCCGGTGTGGAAGGGCGCGGGGCGGCCGGTTCATGCGCTGGTGGCGATCGGCATTGGGGCGGCGCTGGGGCGGGAATTGGGGGCGTTGCAGGATGCGCTGGTGGAGGCGGCGGGGGCTCTGTCCGGGCAGTTGGGCGGTGGGGCGTAACACACTATCCGTTCGTTTCGAGCGTAGTCGAGAAAACGGAGCGCGCCTGTGTCTCGACTACGCTCGACACGAACGGGGTTTATTGGGCGGGGCGGAGGGCCAGGACGCTGCCTTCGGCGTCGCCCGACAGGTAGAGCGTGCCGTTCGGTCCTGCGGTCAGGCCGCAGAAATTGATCATCGGTCCAGCCATGTCGCCGATCGGGCCGAGATAATGCGGCGTGATGCCGATCGGTGCGCCGACTGGGAGGTTGGTGGCCAATATGTTCCGATCGCCGCCGGACAGGTCGCAGCCGACCAGCGATTTGGTGCCGGTATCCACCACGAACAGGCGGTTGCCGATGATGGCGATGCCTTCGGGTTTTTCCAGCCCGTCGAGGACCGTTTCGATACGTCCGCTGATCAGTTTGATCACTTTGCCCGTTTGCGAGGCGTAGAGGATGCCGTTGGCGTCGATAGCGACGCCCATCGGCTTGTGGAGGCCTTCGGCCAGCGTCTCGGCCGACCCATTGCTGGCCGAAAGCAGGCGTCCGCTGCCCTGTTCGGCGAAGACGACTGCGCCGTCCGGGGCGAGCGCGACGCCCATGAGGCGGTCATGGCCGTGGGAGAGGAAGTCGCTGGCCCCCTCGCCCGGCCGATAGCGTGCGACGCTGCCGGTGCCGGTGGTGATGATCCATTCGCCCGATTGCGATCCCGCTGCAACGCCGCGCATATAGCCGGGGCAGCCGGGGTAGAAGATCATGCCCGCTAGTTGCGGCGCACCGCCGGGGCGGAGCGTGTAGCCGAACGTGCCGTCCGCGACGAACAGCGCGCCATCCGCACCCATGGCGAGGCCGAGCGGCCATTGCAGCGCGCGCGGGACGACCGAGCGGACCTTGCCGTCGCCGAGCAATTCGGTGATTTCGCCGGGGATGCTGGAGACGAAGATGCGATCGCCGATGAAGCTGACATTGTCGAGGCCGGGGCCAAGATCGGCGAGGATTTCGCGCGTGCCGCTGATCGGGTCGATGCGCAGCACCTGGCCGCTGGCGACCTGGGTGGTGACGATGCGGCCCTTGCTGTCGAACTTGACCGAGTCCGGCACGCCAAGGTCGCCTGCGACGACGTCATGCGCGCCGGTTTCCATGTCTACGCGCCAGATTTCATTGGCGCCCATGACGGGGACATAGAGTTTGCCGTCCGGGCCGACCTGAAAGGCGTTGGCCATGGGGATATTGTCGAGGATGAGGCGGGGCGCGCCGCCGTCGCGGTCCAGTTCCATGATGCGCGCGCCCATGCGGCACTCGCCTGCGATCAGGCGGCCCTGATGCCAGGTGATCGGGTTGGCGACGGGCATGTCGCCATAGATGACGCGCGCTTCCCCGCCGGGCGTGAGCATCGACACGCGGCCTTCGGTGATTTCGGTGAGGTAGAGATTGCCAGCATCATCGAACACCAGATCGTCGGGCGCGACGATCGCGCCGCCCATCGGGCTGATGGTCGAGATGGTGCCTGTATCGACGTCGATCGCGCTGACCTGGCTGCCGCCGACCTGGGCGACATAGAGGCGGCCGTCCGGGCCGGTGGCAAGGCCGTTCGCGCCGTAGAGGCGGCTGGGGGGTGTGAGGCGTTCGAGGCTCCACCCTTCCGCCGCGGTCATGCCGCTGGGCGCGATGCGGCTATCCATATCAGGCGTAGCCGAGCATGGATTTGACTTCGAGATATTCGTGGAAGCCATACTCGCCCCATTCGCGCCCATTGCCGCTGCGCTTGTAGCCGCCGAACGGGGCGTGGAAATCGAAGCCGCCATTCATGCTGACCCAGCCGGTGCGCAGGCGACGGGCCACGGCGTGGACCTGGGCGGTGTCCAAACCGTTGACGTATCCCGCGAGGCCGAAGGGGCTGTCATTGGCGATGGCGACGGCATGGTCGATGTCGTCATAGGGGATGATGACCAGCACGGGGCCGAAAATCTCTTCGCGGGCGATGAGCATGTCGTTGGTGCCGAGGAAGACGGTGGGGCGAACGAACCAGCCCTTCTCGATGCCTTCGGGGCGGCCGGGGCCGCCTGCGACAAGGGTGGCGCCTTCTTCGGCGCCTTTGGCGATATAGTCCTGAATGATATTATATTGCGCCTTCGACACGACCGGCCCCATGGCGACGTCGCCTGCCGGGTCGCCAACGGTGACGGCTTGTGCGGCCGACTTGGCGGCTACAAGCGCTTCGTCTAGGCGGGATGCGGGGACAAGCAGGCGCGATCCGGCGCTGCAGGTCTGGCCGCTATTGCCCATCATGCCCGCGGTTGCGCCGGTGACATTGTCCGCCAGCGCTGCGTCGTCCAGCACGATGAAGGCGCTCTTGCCGCCCAGTTCCAGGCCGACGCGCTTGACCGTGGTGGCGGCGTCCTTCTGGATCTGCACGCCGACGGGTTCGGAGCCGGTGAAGCTGATCATATCGACATCTTCGTGGGTCGAGAGCGCGGTGCCGATGACGCTGCCCTGCCCCTGGATCATGTTGAACACGCCCGCAGGCACGCCCGCCGCGTCGATGATTTCGGCGAGGATCTGCGCGGAGAAGGGCGCGAGCTGCGGCGGTTTGAGGATCATGGTGCAGCCGGTGGCGAGCGCGGGGAAGACCTTGACGCAAGTCTGGTTCATCGGCCAGTTCCATGGCGTGATGAGGGCGCAGACGCCGATGGGTTCGCGGCGGATCAGGGTGGGCCCGCGCAATTCCTCGAACGCGAAATTCTCCAGCAATTCGATCGCGGTCTGGAGATGACCTGCGCCGAGGCCGACATGGAAGCCGTTGGCAAGGACGGATGGTGCGCCCATCTCCTCGCGGATCGCCTCACCCAGGTCGGCCATGCGGCGTTGATATTCGGACTGGATGGCCTTGAGCAGATCGAGCCGCTGTTCGCGCGTGGTTTCCGACCAGGCGGGGAAAGCGCGGCGCGCGGCGGCGACGGCTTTGTCCACGTCCGCAGCGGAGCCAAGCGCGATATGGCCTGCGACAGCTTCGGTTGCGGGGTTGATGACTTCGGCCGTCTTGGGCGCGACCGGGACTACCCACTGGCCGTCAATGTAGAAGTGCAGATGGTGGCGCATGATTGTTGTCCTCTCCTTCGTTAAATCCTCCCCCATTGGGGGAGGGGGACCACTCCGAAGGAGTGGTGGAGGGGTGTCGCCCTATCGATGGCGTGACACCCCTCCGTCTGGCCTGCGGCCAGCCACCTCCCCTCACAGGGGAGGAATTTCTCCGGCTTACTGCGTGCCTTCCGCGTACCAGGTGCGGAATTCGGCATATTTGGGCATTTCTTCCGAATTGGCCTTGGGGTCGATGACGACATGAACAACGCCGACCTTGCCGCTGGCATAGGCGCGTTCGATCGCGGGTTTGATGTCCTCGGCGCGGGTCACATATTCGCCGTGGCAGCCAAAGCCTTCGCCGATCTTGTCGAAACGGACGTCCTTGCTCCAATGGGTGCCGGTTTCTTCGGTGCCCTGACCGAAGGTGCGCTTGTAGACGCCCACTTCCAGACCCCAGGCATTGTCGACGCCGACGACGCAGACCAGCGGCAGCTTGCAGCGCGCCGCGACTTCCAGTTCGCCGATATGGAAGAGGAAGCTGCTGTCCGAGGTCAGCAGCATGGCCGGGCGCGAAATGCCGGTTGCCGCCTGGTCCGCCAGCATTGCGCCGGTGGCGTAGGGGATGCCCGTGCCGATATGCCCGAAATTCTGGTTCCAGATCACGTCATGCGGTTTGCACTGCGAATAGGTCCATTGGAAGATGACGCCCGCGCCGCCATCGCGGATCATGATGCCGTCCTTGGGGAAGGCCTGTGTCGCTTCGACCGCGAGGCGCGCGGGATGGATGGCCACGTCGCCAGTGCCGTCGCTCTTGGTCAGCGATTCCGCCGCCAGTTCGTCCAGTTCCGCCTGACCGTCGCGCATGAAGGCTTCCAGCATCGGCGCCGGTGCGCGCGGCGTGTCCTTGAGCGCGGCGACAAGCTGCGGCACGACGCCGCGCAGATCGCCGACCAAGGGCACGTCGATCGGGCGGTTGACGCCGATGGCCGAGGCATCCTGTTCGACATAGATCCATTTGCGGATCGCTTCATTCTTCTGCCAGTAGCGCCATTTGCCGAAATGAACCGGTTCGCCGAGTTCAGTGCCGAGCGCCAGCACGAGGTCGGACTCGGTGACGGCCTCGATCGACGCCTTGGAGAAGACATATTGGAAGGTGCGGTCTTCGAGACCCTTGATATAGCTGGTGCCGCCCGATGTCTGGATGACGGGGCAGTTCATCAGATCGGCCAGTTGCTTGACCGCTGCGCCGGTGCGTGACGTGTGGACGCCATGGCCGACGAGAAGGATCGGGTTCTTGGCTTCGCGGATCAATTTGGCGGCTTCGTGGACCCGGTCGATGTCCGCGCCTTGATTGACCAGGCGATAGCGCTCCGGCACCAGTGGTGCTGGCAGGTCCAGCTCTTCCAGAATGATGTGGCTGGGATATTCGATATAGACCGGGCCAGGGGTGCCGCCCATCGCCTTGCGGATGCCTTCGCGGATCACTTCGTCGGTCTGGTCGGCATATTCGATGGATGCCGCATATTTCACCGAATTTTCGAACAGCGGCATTTGCTTGACGAACTGGATGCGGCCACGGCGAACGCGCTGTTCGGTGACGCGGGCGCGCTGACCCGACAGGAAGATGACGGGCGAATGTTCGACCAGCGCGCATTGGATGGCGGGCGCCATATTGGCGATGCCCGGCCCCAGCGTGCCGATGGCGACGGCGGGCTTGCCGGTGATGCGCGAGGCGGCTTCGGCCATGAAGCCTGCGGCGGCTTCATGATGGGGCGCAACCACGGTCCAGCCGCGCCGTTCGGCCTCCAAGAACATATGGACGAAGTTCGGGTCGGGAATGCCGAACAGGGTGTTGATGCCTTCGGCCTCGAACAGATCGAGGACGCGCTTATAGACTGGCGTGCCTGGCGTGTCCGATGCGGTTGCAGCGGTGGCAGGTTTGGGATCGTCGTAGCTCATTTCAATAGCCTCGGTGCGCCCGTACCCATGTACGCGGCGAGGTTGCGGTGGAAATTGGTGATCTTGCGTTCCTGGTGCGGATTGGGCAGCGGCCCGCGGAAACCGCGCGACTTCATCCCTTTCTGCACCCATTTCATGTTCGAGAAGTCCTGCGCGAGGACGGCGCCCCACCCTTCCGCCGTCGGTTCGGCATGTTCCCATTCAGTCGCCGGTTCCTGGCCTTCGGGGAACCGTTCGATCGCGTAGGATTCGAAGATGCACATGTTCGGATCGTCGCCGAAGGGCCGCGCGCGATAGCAGAGCGCGAAGGTGATCCCCTGCAACACCGACATGTTGGGAAAGACGTGCCAGGCGAGGCCGGCCTCGGCCATGACCTCTGGCGGAATGTCGGGCCAGAAGACGCCGCGTGCAGCGTCATCCGCCCGCGCCGATTTCAGCCAATGGGCGATGACGTCGGCGGCCGCCGTGCCTTCGGGCAATTCATCGACCAGACGACTAGCCGCATCGACCAGCGTTTGCGTGGACGCGGCATAGTTGAGCGTCTCGTAATTTTCCCGGATCAGCTCGTAGGTCGAGCGGCGCGGGTCGTCGCCCTTGCCTGCGCGGGTGACGCTGCTGCTCTGGCTCATGGCGAAGGCAGGATCGCGCTGGTCGAACCCGCTGACGCCGTGCAGGCCATAGGCCGCGCTATAGGCATAATAGTCGCCATAGGCGAGCAGCTGGCTATGCGTGCCCGCGACATGATAGGGTTCCATGAAGGCTTCGAGCGCAGTCTTCCAATTGGATGGATAAACCACCCATTTGCGCCATTTGTAGCGCATCTTGTCCATCTCGAAATAGGACAGGATGCGCCCGGCATCGCCCAGGAACTCGGTCACGGGTTCAGCATCCAGATCCATGTGAATCCAGATCCAGCCGCCCCACAGATCGACCTTCACTTCGGAAAGATGCGTACAGTCGGGCGTCAGGGCGCCCTGCCAGTCCTGCGGATCGAGGATATAGCTGTTATTGCCGTCAATATCGAAGGTCCAGCCGTGGAAGCCGCAGATGAAATTGCGACGCTTGTTGCCGTTGGCCGAGTGCGCGCCTTCGGGCACATCCACTAACTGCCGCCCGCGATGCGGACAGACATTGTGATAGGCCTTGAGCCGATCGGGCGCGACGCGGATGACGATGATGCTGTCGTCGCAAATATCGTAGGTCAGCCAGTCGCCGACGTCCGGCAATTCCTCGACCCGCGCGGCGACCTGCCACACTTTGGGCCAAAGCTTTTCCTTTTCGGCCAGCGCATAGTCGCGCGACAGGAAGGCCTCGACCGGATAGGTCAGCGGCTTGGTCAGATCATCGACGGTGATGGTGGTCGGGCTGTTCATGCCATGCTCCCGCAGCCTGTTCCCTGACGTTCGATTATCGCGAACAGCCGGGCCAGCCCAAGCGAAAGCGGGCAGCGCGGCGACATCATCCCCCCGGCGATCATGACCGCAATTCCATGCCCGCTAGGTCACCGCGCGCGCGCCAGTCCTGCAACAATGTCTGGAATGCGCCCCAGCCGGGGCCGTAGCTGCGGAACAGCGCCCAGGGTGCTTTTACCTGGCCTTCGTTGGTGAAATAGCTTGGCGTACATTCGATCTGGAAGGCGGAGGTGTCATATTCCACGTCGTGGAAATGCTGGACATAGGCGTCCTGTGCGTCCGCCGTAGTTTCGACCGAGGCCGCGCCCTTTGCCATTGTCGCCTGGATGATATGGGCGATATGTTCCGCCTGCCGCCCGAATTGTTCGGTGACGCTGGCGTTGAGGCCGCCCTGAATATAGCCGATGAAGAACTGGTTGGGGAAACCATGGGTCATGGTGCCGTGCAGCGTCTTTGGCCCGTTCGCCCAATGATCGTAGATGGACAGGCCATTGCGCCCCTCCACCACATCGATGCCCCAGCGGCGCTTGAGGTCGCTGGTGACTTCAAAGCCGCTGGCGAAGATCATGCAGTCAACGGCATAGTCGACGCCGTTCGAGACGAAGCCGGTCTCCGTCATCCGCTCCAACCCCTTGGCGTCGGACACGTCGACCAGTTTGACGTTGGGCTGGTTGAAGGCGGCGTAGAAGTCGTTGCTGGAGAGCGGGCGCTTGCACAGGAAGCGATACCAGGGCTTGAGCGAGGCGGCCGTCGCTTCGTCCTTGACCATTTCATCGACGCGGGCGCGCAGCCGCTCCATGACGCGATAATCCACCACTTCGCGGCGGGCCATGAATTCTTCGGGCGACAGTTCCGGCCAGCCTTCGGCTTCCAGTTCGGCGTGGAGGTTGCGCGCGATTTCGGTCCAGATGTCGCAGATCAGATCCTGCTCACCGGGCAGGAAAAATTCCATCGCGGCGCGGTGGAAATTGGCCTGGCGCTCGGCCTGCCAGCCCGGTTGCAGCGATTCCGCCCAGTCGGGATCGGTCGGCGGATTGGGCCGTTCGTCCACGGTCGATGGCGTGCGCTGAATGACGTAGAGCTGCTTGGCGTAGCGGGCGAGATGCGGGACGGCCTGGATCGCGGTGGCCCCGGTGCCCAGGATCGCGACACGCTTGTCGGCAAGCTTGTCCAGCACGGGATTTTCGTAGCTGCCGCCGGTGTAGCCATAGTCCCAGCGGGCGGTGTGGAAGATCTTGCCCTGATAGCGGTCTATCCCCTCGATCCCCGGCAGCTTGGGCATGTTGAGGACGCCGCAGCCCATGATAACGAAGCGGGCGCGGAAATGATCGCCGCGGCTGGTTTCGACATGCCAGCGCTGGAGTGTATCGTCCCATCTGAGCGCGGTGACGAGGGTGTGGAACTGGGCGCGATCGTGGAAGCCGAAGCGCTGGGCGATCTGTTTGATATAGGCTTGAATCTCCGCGCCGTCGGCGAATTTCTTGGACGGCATGAAGCCGGTTTCTTCGAGCAGCGGTAGATAGCAATAAGCGTCATTGTCGCACTGGATGCCGGGATAGCGGTTCCAGTACCAGACGCCGCCAAAGTCGCCGGCATGGTCGATATTGCGGAAATCGGTGACGCCTTGCTTGGTTAGATGATAGCCCGCCAACACCCCGGCAAAGCCTCCGCCCAGCACCAGCACGTCGAGATCCTCGACCAGCGGGTCGCGCGGGGTGACGGCCATGTGCGGATCGACATCATAGCTGTGGGTCGTGTCGTCGGTGGTCGGCTGATACTGCGCCTGCCCGTCACCACGCAGGCGCTTGTCGCGCTCCTCGCGATATTTTGCGCGCAGCGTCGGGATATCGAATGTATCGGGCGCTGGCGTCCGGGTGGGAGTGCAGCTCATATCCGCTCCATGACAGCTTGTTGTTTCCGGCAACTAATCAACAACACTGTTCATTTGCAATGCGGTCTGCGCGGTTAGCGCGGGAGCGATGTTTCGCTTTGCCCTCTGTTTAGGGCTTGGCCGCGCGGGCTAGGTTGAGCGCGTAAAAAGTGGGATGAGGATGTCGGACATGGCGCAGCAATTGATGGATTTCACCGGCCGGACGATCATCGTCACGGGCGCGGCGGGCGGCGGCATCGGCACCGCGACGACG
Organism: Sphingobium sp. SA2; assembly: GCF_032227065.1. Classification (NCBI taxonomy): domain Bacteria; kingdom Pseudomonadati; phylum Pseudomonadota; class Alphaproteobacteria; order Sphingomonadales; family Sphingobiaceae; genus Sphingobium; species Sphingobium sp. SA2. The sequence continues at coordinate 757,093 of NZ_JAPMXX010000001.1, read as the reverse complement.
AAGATGCTGGCGCAGGCGGGCGCGACCGTGATTGCCGCTGGGCGCACCCAGGCCAAGTTCGACGCGCATATCGCGCCGCTGATTGCGCAGGGGCTGGCGATCGTGCCGGTGATCGCCGATGTGGGAACGGACGAGGGCGTGGCGAAGGTGATGGAGGCGGCGGTGGCGGCCCCCGGCACGCTTCATGGCCTGGCCAATGTCGCGGGGGGCGCGGCTCCGCAGACCTGGATGCGGGCGGAGCGGGTGACGCGGGCGGACTGGCGGGCGCTGTTCGAGCAGAATCTGGAGACGATGTTCTTCATGAGCCAGGTGGTGGCGCGGGAATTGCGGGCACGGGGCAATCCGGGTGCGATCGTGGGAGTTTCCTCGATCAGCGGGATGAACAGCGCGCCCTATCACATCGCCTATGGCACGGCGAAAGCGGCGATCGTCGCGGCGACCCGCACGCTGGCGACCGAATTGGCGCTGGACAATATCCGCGTCAATGCGATCGCGCCGGGTATGACGATCACACCGGGGTCGGGCGCTTACATCGATGAGGATGTGGCGCGGGACCAGGCGGCGATCGCCATGGGACGGCGTGCCCAGCCGGAGGAACAGGCGGGGGCCATCGCCTTCTTATTGTCCGACCTGTCGAGATATATCACTGGGCAGACGATATTGGTGGATGGCGGGCTGAACCTCAAATGGACGCATCTGGGCGCGGACAATACGTCGCTATTCCTGAAGAATGAGGATTTCCGTGCAGCGATAAAGGCGTAACAATGGCTGGCATGAGCGCGATTGAAAGACAGACATTGCGGGGGGCGGACGTAGACCTGGCCGCCGACGTCACCGGGCCGGTGGATGGCCAGCCCATCCTGTTCCTGCATGGCAGCGGGCAGACGCGGCAAAGCTGGGGCAAGGCGCTGGTCGAGGCGGCGCGCCATGGGTTTCGCGCGCTATCCATGGATTTGCGCGGCCATGGCGACAGCGGATGGTCGCCCGATGGACGCTATGATCTGACCGTCTTTGCCGATGATTTGCGCGCGGTGCTGGCGCAATTGGACCGACCCCCGGTGGTGGTGGGCGCGTCGCTGGGTGGGATCGTCGGCATGATCGTGGCCGCCGCCGATCCTGCCGCGATCCGCGCGCTGGTGCTGGTGGACATCACCGCAACGGTGGACATGGAGGGGGCGAACGAGGTGATCGCCTTCATGAACGCCGGGTCGGACGGCTTTGCCTCGATCGAGGAGGCAGCAGCGGCGGTATCGGCCTATCTGCCGCATCGTGACAAGCCGCAGAGCAGCCGGGGGCTGGCGAAGAATTTGCGACAGCGGGGCGCACGCTGGTACTGGCATTGGGACCCGGCTTTCATGACGATGGGCGTGGATGCCAAGCAGGAGGCGGAAGGACCGACCGTGCTGGAGACGGCGGCGCGGGGGCTAACCATTCCCACCTTGCTGATCCGGGGCGGCCGCAGCCGGATCGTGACCGAAGAGGGGGCGCGCGCCTTTCTGGAGATGGTGCCGCATGCCGACTATGTGCATATCGACGGCGCGCATCATATGGTGGCGGGCGACGCCAATGATGCGTTCAACGATGCGGTGTTCCGATTTGCCGATCGGCAGGTGGAAGGATCATCGCAGGCTGACGGGTGACGCACAAAAAAAAGGCGACGCCGGAGCGTCGCCCTTATCTGGTGCGTACTGACACTTGTTAACTGCCAGACCGCGATCTCTGAGGTTTTGAGATCGCACAGGCGCCGACCGTCGTCAATAGTGACAATGATCGACAGACCCATTTCGGCGCAGAATTTGCCTTGACCTTAGCCAAGTAACTTGGCCCATTGGATTTTCTCTTCTGGGGGTCGATTGTCATGACAGGCAAAAAGCATATATATTGGCGCTTGGGCGCTGACCTGGGGGCCAATTCGCTGGGTTGGGCGGCGATCGAACTCGATGCGCGCGGATTGCCTAGAGCTATCCTCGCGGCCGGTTCGCGTATTTTCAGTGATGGGCGCGATCCCAAGTCCGGGGCGTCGTTGGCCGTGGATCGGCGCGATGCGCGGGCGATGCGGCGGCGGCGGGATCGCTTTCAGCAGCGGCAGCGGGCGTTGCTCAAATATCTCGTCGCTGACGGGTTGTTCCCTGAGGTGAAGGTGAACGCAAGGCGCTGGCCGCGCTCGACCCCTATGCGCTCCGCGCACGGGCGCTGGATGAGGCGCTGTCGCTGCATGAATTGGGCCGGGCGCTCTTTCATCTCAACCAGCGGCGCGGTTTCAAATCCAACCGGAAGGCCGATAGGAAAGCGGATGACGACGCAGGCAAGATCGCGATCGGCGTTGATCGTGCGCGTGAGGCCATGGCCGAGAATGGCGCGCGTACCTATGGCGAATGGTTGCACCGACGCCGTGCCAGCGCGACGGACGCCAATGCCATTCCCCCGGTCCGGACACGACTGCGCCCTGAAAGCGGCGAAGACGCCAAGGGCGATGGGTATGATTTTTACCCTGGCCGCGACCTGCTGGAGGAGGAATTTGCGGCCATTTGGGAGGCGCAAGCGGCGCATCATCCCGACGTGCTGACTGACGACGTGTATGAGCGCCTGTTCGAGATCGTCTTTTACCAGCGCCCCTTGAAAGCACCGCAGATCGGCATGTGTACGCTGATCGCGGGTGACCGGCGGCTGCCCAAGGCGCATCCCTTGTTCCAGCGCCGCCGCTTGCTGGAAGAACTTAATGCGCTGATGATCGTGCGGCCGGGCGAAGTCGCGCAGCGTCTGACGCGCGAGGAACGCGATACGCTGTTCCTCAAGCTCAAGGATCGCAACAAGGTCAGTTTCGAAAGCCTGCGAAAGACGCTCAAGCTAGACCCCGACGCGCGTTTTAACAAGGAGAGCGAAAACCGCACCGAGTTGAAGGGCGATGAAGTCGCGGCGGCGATGGGGAGCAAGACGCGCTTCGACAATCGCTGGGTGCATTTGTCGATCGAAGAGCAATGGGCAGTGATCGAGCGGCTGGGCGATGTCGAAAGCGACGCGGAGGATGCGGCTTTTCGCGCCTGGCTGGCCGAGCGTTACGAGTTAACGCCGGAACAGACGCGAGCCGTCACCAATGCGCCGTTGCCGCAGGGCTATGGTCGGTTCGGCGAGACCGCGACACGCAAGCTGATCGACGCGCTGCGCGACGGCGAGAAGGATGGTCGAGTGCTGGTATATAGCGAAGCGGTCACGGCGGCGGGCCTGGGCCATCATAGCGACCGGCGCACGGGCGAGGTCTTCGAGGACGAAGAGGGGCGACCGCAATTGCCCTATTATGGCGTGGCGCTGGAGCGGCACATCATGCCGGGGACGGGAGATCCGTCCGATTCGGATGAAATGCGCGTTGGTCGGCTGACCAATCCCACCGTCCATATCGGGCTCAATCAGTTGCGGCGGATCGTCAACCGGCTGATCCGCGCCTATGGCCCGCCCGCCGAAATCGCGATCGAGCTGGCGCGCGAACTGAAGCTGACGGATGAGGACAAGAAGCGGATCAATAAGGAGAATAACAGCAATCGGCTGGATGCGGAACGGCGGTCGGAAAAGCTGTTGGCGATCGGCAAGCCCGATACCGGTGCGAACCGGGCCTTGCTGAAATTATGGGAGGAACTGAATCCGGCCAATGTACTGGACCGGCGGTGCATCTATAGTGGCGTGCAGATTTCCATCGACATGCTGTTTTCCGCTGCGGTCGAGGTCGATCATATCCTGCCATTCACCGCGACGCTGGACGACAGCAATGGCAACAAGATCGTCTGCACCCGCGAGGCCAATCGGGAGAAGCGCAAACGGTCCCCCTATGAAGCGTGGGGGCATAGCGCCCGCTGGGAAGAGATTGCCGCGCGCGCCGCGCAATTGCCGCGCAACAAGCGCTGGCGGTTCGAGCCGGATGCGATGGAAAAGTTCAAGGATGACGGCGGGTTTCAGGCTCGGCATCTGATCGACACCCAATATCTCGCCCGGCTGTCGCGCGAATATCTGGCGACGCTCTATCCCGACAAGGGCGAAGGGAGCGGCCATATCTGGGTTTCGCCCGGCCGCCTGACCGAGATGGTGCGGCGCAAGCTGGGCCTCAACGACCTGTTGCCCGATCATAATTTCGGCGGCGGCGCGGATCAGGCCAAGAACCGGCTGGATCATCGCCATCATGCGATCGACGCGGTGGTGGTGGCGATCGTGGACCGGGGAATGCTGAACAGGATTGCGCGGGCTTCGGGTCAGGAAGGCGCGGAAGGACGCGAACGGATCATCATTCCCGAACCGTGGGAAGGATTCCGCGATGATCTGCGCACGGCCGTCAATGCCATTACCGTCAGCCACCGTACCGATCATGGCACGGCGTCGAAAGCGGGCCTGCCCAAGGGCAAGGACGCGACCGCCGGGCGGCTGCATAATGACACCGCCTATGGCTTTACCGGGGAAAGCGACGCCAAGGGCAACAGCATCGTGGTGCGCCGGGTGCCGTTGTCGAGCTTCAAGAAGCTGGCCGACATCGACCGTGTGCGCGACCCTGAGTTGAAGGCTGCGCTCTACCAGCATCTCGACGGGCTGGAGGGCAAGGCGTTCGAGAAGGCGATTGGTGAGTTTGGCAGTCGCGAATGGCATCCCTATGGTGGCGTCCGTCGCGTGCGCGTGACCGAACCGCTGAGCGTCATTCCCATTCGTGACCGAAATGGACACATCTACAAGGGCTATAAGGGCGATTCCAACTACAGATATGATGTGTGGGAATTGCCGGGAGGCAAGTGGGTGAATGAAGTCGTTTCCATGTTCGATGCGCATCAGCCGGGCTGGCAATCCGCCATCCGCGCCGCCAACCCCACCGCGCGCAAGGTTTTGAGTTTGCATCGCGACGATGTGCTGGCGATCGAGCGAAATGGTGCGGAGCGGGAACTGGTGCGTGTCGTGAAATTTTCCGAGAAGCAATTTGCGGTCGCGCCACCCAATGAAGGCGGAGCGTTGAAGGCGCGCGATGCCGATAAAGGTGATCCGTTCAAATATAGCTACCCCTCGCCCAACACGCTCAAGGCATTGCGCGCGCGCCAGGTTCGGATCGACGAGTTGGGCCGGGTGCTGGACCCCGGCTTTCCCGCGCGTACGAAGCAGCGCAAGACACGCAAGCCGAACTGAGCGGGCGCGGCGACAGACATGGACCGAATCGTCGATATCGCGACCGACGGCCGTCATCTGTCGGCCTATCGCGGTTTCCTGATCGTGTCGCAGGATCGGGAGGAGGTCGGCCGGATACCGCTGGACGATGTCGCCGCGGTCATCGTCCATGCCCATGGCATAAGCTGGTCCACCAATCTGATCGTCGCGCTGGCGCAGCGGGGCGCGATCATGCTGTTGTGCGGCAGCAATCATGCGCCGGTCGCCGTCTGCCTGCCGCTCGACGGGCATCATGCCCAGAACAGCCGCATCCGCGCGCAGTGGGAGGCGGGCAAACCGCTGTCCAAGCAGCTATGGCGGCGGATCATCATCGCCAAGATCCGCTGGCAGGCGGCGATTTTGGAGGCCAATGGCGTGTCTGCCTCCGCGTTCGACCTGCTGGCCAGGCGGGTCGGGTCGGGCGACCCGGACAATGTCGAGGCGCAGACGGCGCGCCGCTATTGGCCTTTGCTGATGGGCGAGAGTTTTCGTCGCGACCGGGATGCGGAGGATATCAACGCCCTGCTCAACTATGGCTATACCGTGCTGCGATCGCTGTGTGCGCGCGCCGTGGTAGCATCCGGCCTGCATCCCTCGATCGGCGTGCATCATGCCAACCGCACCAATGCCTTTGCCCTAGCCGACGACCTGATCGAGCCTTTTCGGCCGCTGGTCGATGGACTGGCGGTGCGGATGGCGGCGCGTGGCATCGATAGGGTGACGCCCGAAGCCAAGCGCGCTTTTGCCGGGCTGATCGCGCTCGACCTGCCTGGAGCGGACGGCGCGACGACGGTGGCGGGTGCCGCCAACCGGGCTGCCCAAAGCCTGGCGCGGGCGTTTCAAAGTGGGCTGGCGACCGACATCATTCTTCCGGCCCCGCCTTCTGCCCTGGAACTGGCCGGGCTCGACGCGCTGCTCCCGTGAGCGCGAGCCAACTGAGCGGATATCGCCTGATGTGGATTTTCGTGATGTTCGACCTGCCGGTGGGCACCAAGGAACAGGCCCGTGCCGCTACCAAATTCCGCGAGTTCCTGCTGGACGAAGGTTTTGAGAAAAGCCAGTTTTCCGTCTATGCTCGTTTCTGCAACGGCAAGGAACAGTTTGAAACCTACATGCGGCGAGTCGAAGCGAAGCTCCCCGATAATGGCGACGTCCACATCCTCAGTTTCACGGACCGGCAATATGAAAATATCGTGCGATTTTCAGGGCAGCGGCGCAGGCGGCAGCGGAAAAACCCCGATCAGCTGGCTTTGTTTTAGCGATTCGGGTCGTTTTGAAGGCGGGCGATCCGTCATTATCGCTTTGGTTTTCAATGCGATAATGACGGATCTATTATAACCGCTCAGAGATCGCGGTCCAGCGGCAACAAGGCGATGTCGCTGTCAAATTCCTGGCCGATTATAACCGCTCAGAGATCGCGGTCCAGCGGCAACTGACCGCCGACCCGATCGAACCTCCGGGATATTATAACCGCTCAGAGATCGCGGTCCAGCTGTGTCTATGGCTGCTTTGGTTGCATGGCCAATCCTGCCAGACCCGTGGCCGCGTCGGTCATGAATAGATAGGCGTCGGTGCCGGGTTGCCGATCCTTGTTGATCGACTTTGCCGGAACCGCGCCGCTTTTGTCCTGATGGGTGGCCAACCATTTTTGCGCGCGTTTTAGGGCGGTTGCAGTCGACGGATCGCCTGTTTCTCGTAGAATGACGGCGACCGATGCGGTGGCGTAGCCGTCGCTTTCCTGTGGCAAACTCGTTCCATCGATGCGCTGCCATGTCGACAGGCTCGGCAGGTTCCAGCCGCCATCCGGTCGCTGGCTTGCCATCAGTTCCGCGAGGATTTCGGTACGTTGCTCTGGAACCAACACATCGTCAAGCTGGCTGTCCGCCCATAGGATGAGGGATCGGGAATAGAGCGATCCGCCGCGGATGCCGCTGCGCAGATAGGCGCGGAGCGCTTCGATTTGTGGCGCAATGGCCGGGTTTGCGGCATAGCCGTCGGGCGCACGGGCAACAGCGAGCGCCGCCAGGGTTGCACCCCAATATGACGCGCTGGTCGATTCAAAGGGTTCGAGGCGGAAATTGAGCCAGGTGAAGCCGCCCTTTTGATCCCCCGTCTTCATCTGGACGCCCCACATGTTGGCGAAGGCCTGTCGCGTATCCGCGCCAAAATGCCCGCTTGCCTGATCGCGGGTGGCGAGGATCAGGGCGTTCAGGACCGCTTCGACGCCGCGGGATTCGGCAGATTTGGGCACGCCGCGCGTCTGATCAGGGTAGAAAGGCTGGACCGCGTCCCACAGATAAACGCGTTTTACCACGTCATCGAACATGGCCATTTCATCGATGCTGGTCGTGTCCCAGGAGGTGGTGTAGGTTTTGAGGGTAGCGAAGCTGACCGGACGCGCGCTCATCGATAAAGCGCTGTAGCGGCCGGTCAGTTTCGCGGGTGGTCACCGGCGAACTTCGGATAAGTTTGGGTTGCGAAGCTCAACTTACGGAGACCTCCGATGACCAATGACAAGATGGACCTGCACGCTCTGGTTGGGAAGACAGCCGACGGCGATTTTCTACGCGACATGATCGGCTTTGCCGCGCAGCGGCTGATGGAACTGGAAGTGGGCGGTGCGACCGGCGCTGCCTATGGTGAAAAAGATCCTGAGCGCCTCGCGCAGCGCAACGGCTATCGGGATCGGGACTGGGAGACGCGAGCAGGGACGGTCGAGCTGCGGATCCCCAAGCTGCGCAAGGGAACATATTTTCCAGGGTTTCTGGAGCCCCGCCGTATGGCAGAGAAGGCACTGACGGCCGTCATCCAGGAAGCTTATATCCAGGGGATCTCGACCCGCTCTGTGGACGATCTGGTCAAAGCCATGGGCATGAGTGGGATCTCAAAGAGCCAGGTCAGCCGACTGTGCGTGGAGATCGACGAGCGGGTGAAGGCCTTTCTCGATCGTCCGATCGAAGGCGACTGGCCCTATCTCTGGATGGACGCGACCTACATCAAAGTGCGGCGAGCCGGTCGCATCGTCTCTGTCGCGGTCATCATTGCCGTTGGCGTTAACAGCGATGGCCGGCGCGAAGTGCTCGGCATGGCGATCGGTCATTCCGAAGCGGAGGTCTTCTGGACCGAGTTTCTACGCAGCCTTGCTCGTCGCGGTCTGCGCGGCGTGAAGCTGGTGATCTCAGATTCCCATGAAGGCATAAAAGCCTCCGTCGCCAAAGTGTTCAGCGCCACCTGGCAGCGATGCCGGGTTCATTTTATGCGCAATGCGCTGGCCCATGCCGGCAAGAGTGGACGCCGGGTCGTGTCGGCATTCATCGCCACCGCTTTCGCCCAGGAAACTCCAGAGGCCGCAAAGGCCCAATGGCGTAGCGTCGCCGATCAATTGCGCCCTACCGTGCCAAAACTCGCTACTCTGATGGACAGCGCCGAGGAGGATGTGCTGGCCTACATGACCTTCCCAGCCCAACACCGCACGAAGTTGCACAGCAACAATCCGATCGAGCGGCTCAATGGCGAGATCAAGCGGCGCACCGATGTTGTCGGTATCTTCCCCAACGAAGAGGCGATTACCCGTCTCGTCGGCGCTATCCTTCTGGAACAGAACGACGTGTATGGACCACCCCCACCTTGCAAGGCTTTTCAACAGATTTCGACGATTTCGGATCTTGCGGTCGTGTATCCGGCCTTGTTGTGCGGCATAACACGCCGCAGGCCCCTATGGTTTCCGCGGATCGACGGCCGGACAAATGGACGAACTCAAATTGGTTCGCATCATTTCAGTGACCTTTGTCGATCCCCGGTGATACCGGTTCGCCATACTCTGTCGTTGCCCTCGCAAGTCGGCACCATCACATCGGCGCCGAACTGGTTAGGCCGCCATCGGCAAAGGCGATGGACGGCGGTATACCTCATTCCTGGTCAACATGGCCCAGATCGAGCGAGCCGTCTTGTGAGCGACGGCTGTTGAGGCTACATTCACGGGCCTCCTGTCGACCAAAGCTTTAAGCCAGGGCCGAGGTGTCACGTCCTTGCGGAACGTTGTTCCTACAACGGCCCGAGCTCCATGGATCAAGAGCGTTCGGAGATATCGATCGCCGCCTTTGCTGATCCGACCAATCTTCTCTTTTCCCCCGCTCGCTCGAATCCGTGGCGTCAGGCCAAGCCAAGCTGCAAAATGACGGGAAGACTTGAACTGACTGCCATCGCCGACGGCTGCCACAATCGCTGTCGCCGTAATTGGGCCCACGCCCGGAGCAGTAGCCAGACGCTGGCTGTCCGGGTTTGATTTGTGCCAGGCGACGATCCGCTTCTCCATCTCGCCAAGCTTATCGGTTAATGTGTCGATGTGCCGGAAAAGACATCGCAACGCTTCTCGCGCTTCGTCCGGGACGACGGTCTTGTCCGAGGTTGCAAGACGCTCGCTCAATATCGCGAGCTGTCGCACGCCCTTGCCCGCGATAAGCCCGTATTCGCCCAGCAGTCCGCGCAGTGCATTGATCGTCGCCGTTCGCTGTCGGACCAACAGGCTGCGGACACGATGCAAAGCCAGAACCGCCTGTTGCTGCTTCGTCTTGATAGGAACAAACCGCATGTTCGGCTTGGCGACGGCCTCGCATATGGCCTCCGCGTCGGCGGCGTCCGTCTTGTTCCGCTTCACGTACGGCTTAACGTACTGAGGTGGAATGAGCTTGACCGTGTGGCCGATCTCCACAAGCAAGCGCGCCCAGTGATGCGCGCTAGAACACGCTTCCATTCCGACTAGGCACGGCGGCTGCTTTTTGAAGAAGGCCGCCATATCGGCCCGAGAGAGCTTTCGGCGAAGCACGGTTAAGCCGGCCTCATCTACACCGTGAACTTGGAAAACCGTTTTGGCCAGATCAAGGCCAATCGTAACAACTGACATCGCGCTTCCTCCACTTTAATGGCACCATATAATATGATCGTTTGCATGGGGGTGGTCCATGCCATCAAATGGGCCGTCCAACGCTGCCGCTACATGACACTTGAGAGCGTCTCAGGTTTAAGCGATAATCCCATCATCACGTTGCCTGCCATGGCAGCATGATCAATCCGGCTTAGCCGGAGGTCGCTGTGGCTATCCCAGCGAACCTACACCACGCTGTGGGACACGATCTCGATGCTTTGTCGATGTTCGCCAGATTGTGCGCGCAAAGCGGGCATCGCCAGAACATGCGGCAGCGAGGTATGACATGATACGCAGCGCGTGCCATGATCCCGTTCGGATTTGGGCCATTGCCGCCACCAGGTCAGGCGACTTTCAAGATAGCGGGCGGCCGCTGCATTATCCCAACCAGGTGCCTGCGCAGGCGCGGCCTGTCCGCGCGACATCGCTGCCATCGCGAGAAGGGCGGCAGAAGAAAAAAGCAGCCAGCGGATCATGCAGCATCCTATCAAACATGCGAAAGGATAGGTGGAAGGCCTTCGCAGGCTATGGGTCGAATGACGTAGAAGTCCCTGCGGAATGGCGGTGCGCTGCAATCAGGGCGGTTTTGCGCTCAGTCTTTTTCAAGAAGCGTTCGGCAAGCGGCAGTGGATCGCGGCGCGCCATTGTGCCTGTCCAGTTCGTCCAGGGTTGCCAGCGCCATCGCCTTATAGGGCGGCAGGAGTGTCGGGCATTGTTCGCCCAGCGCTGCGAGATGTTTGGCGATCGTTTCGTCGTCGCCGCGCAGCAGCGGGCCGGAGAGGCCTGCCATGCCGTGATCGAGACTGGCGTCCAGCGCGGCGCGTACCAGGGGGGCGAGGAGTGCCGAGGGTTCGGCGACACCGGCGGCGGCGAGTGCCTGGCAGGCTCCGGCGATCAGCGTGACCAAATGGTTGGCACCGTGGCATAAAGCGGCGTGATAGAGCGCCCGCTGCGCCTCTTCGACGGGCACCATGATGCCGCCCAGCAAGGTTACGAGCTTTTGGGCTGCCGCGTTGGCTTGTTCAGTCGATCCAGTGACGGCGAAGCGGGCGCCGATCATATGTTTGACTTCACGCGTCGGGTTGCCGGTGAAGGTCATGGCGGGATGGATAGCCGCCGTCATCGACGTGGCGCTGCGCAGTGGGTCCAATATGGTCGCGCCGCTGCGCCCGCTGACGTGGAAAATGAATCGTGGCTGGTCGGTGGGTTCAGCCTGTGCCAGAGCGACGACGATGTGTGCGAGGGCATCGTCCGCGACGGCGAGCATGATGAGATCGCAGTCGCGCGCGATCTGGGCCATATCTTCGGTCGCCTGCGCCCGTCCGATGACGGCGACAGCCTCGGCGCATTTCTTAGGGCTCCGACCCCAGATTAGAAGCGGGTCTTGGGAATGGTCGGCCAGCGCGAGGCCGATGGCGGACGCGACCCGGCCTGTGCCGATGATGCCGATGCGGCGGTAGGGCGATGTGCTGACCATGATTGCCACCCTAGCCCAGGGAGGATGGCCCGTCATCGCATGGATGACGGGCCATCGCCATTTGTCAGCCGACCGCGCGGCTCATCAGTCGGTCGAGCCGGTCAGAGAAGGCGCGCGCGTCGGTGGGTTGTTCGCCATCGGCGATGCGGGCCTGGTCGAGCAGCAAATGGGCGAGGTCGGACTTGAGACCATCCGCATCGTCGCTCGACGCCAATTTCTGGATCAGGGCATGACGCGGATTAATCTCCAGCACAGGCAACGCCGCCGTCGGGAGCTGGCCTGCGCTGGCGAGCAGCTTTTCCAATTGCCGGTCCATGCCGCTTTCGGGCGCGACCAGGCATACAGCGCTGGTCGTCAGCCGGTCCGACGCGCGCACATCGGATACGGCATCAGCGAGGGTCGTCTTGGCGAAGGCGAGGAAGTCGGCGACGGCTGCATTTTCCGGCTCGGTGGGCTTGTCCGCGCCTTCGACCAGCGGAATGAGGCCCAGGTCCGCGCCGCCCTGCGTCACCGACTTGAACGGCTTGCCTTCATAATCGACGCCCATGGTGGTCCAGAAATTATCGACCTGATCGGGCAGCAATAGCACCTCGATGCCGCGCGCGCGGAAGCCTTCAAGCTGTGGCGAGGTGGACAGCCGGTCAAGGTCGCTGCCGGTCGCATAATAGATGGCGGTCTGGTTTTCTTTAAGCTGCGCGACATAGTCCTTGAGCGAGCGCCAGCCTTCACCCGATGTGGTGCTTTTGAACCGGGCGAGGCCAAGCAGCGCCTCGCGCCGTTCGAAATCCTCATACAGTCCTTCCTTGAGGACGGGGCCGAAATTTTCCCAGATGCGCTGATAGGCCTCCGCATCATTGTCTGCCAGCTTCTGCAAGTCGCCGAGCAGACGGCCGGTCACGCCTTTCTGGATGGCACCCAGCACCGGGCTGTCCTGAATCATCTCACGCGACATGTTGAGCGGGAGGTCCGATGAGTCCACCAGGCCGCGTACGAACCGCAGATAACGGGGCAGGATCGGCGCTTCGTCGGTGATGAAGACGCGACGAACATAGAGTTTGATATGCCCTTTGCGATCCGGGTCAAACAGGTCGAACGGCTTGGTTTCGGGGATGAAGGTCAGGACCGAATATTCATAGCGGCCTTCGGCCCGGTAATGGACCGTGTGTGCGGGCTTGTCATATTGGCCGGCGACGCTGCGATAGAAGTCGGCATAATCCTCTTCGCTGATCTCGGACTTGGGCTTAAGCCACAATGCGGCGCCATCGGCGATGTCGACGCCTTCCGCATCGGGCTTTTCGAACAGCATGATCGGGACCGGGACATGGCCCGACTGTGCCTTGATGATGCGCTCGACCGTATAGCGTTCGGCATAGGATTTGGCGTCTTCCATCAGGTGCAGGACGACGCGGGTGCCACGCGTGGGCGCATCGGCCGGGTCTACGGGGGCGATGGTGTAAGTGCCCTGCCCGTCCGAGGTCCAGCTGGCAGCCTCGTCCGATCCGGCCCGGCGCGAAAACACCTCGACCTGGCTGGCCACCATGAAAGCGGAGTAGAAGCCGACGCCGAATTGGCCGATCAGTTGCGAGCCTTCCTTGCCCGCTTCGGCGGCGAGGCGTTCCATGAACGCCTTGGTGCCCGACCGGGCGATCGTGCCCAGCGTCTCGCCCATTTCAGCCGCGGTCATGCCGATGCCATTATCTTCGATCGTCAGGCGGTTCTGGTCTGCGTCCAGCAGAACGCGGATGCGCGGTTGCGGGTCATCGCCCAGCAGAGATGGCGTGGCGATACCTTCATAGCGCAGCTTCTCGCACGCATCGGCGGCGTTGGAGATGAGTTCGCGCAGGAAGACGTCACGGTCGGAATAGACCGAATGCACCATCATGCGCAGCAGCTTCGAAACATCCGCCTCGAAAGCATGGGTTTCGGGCGCGGTAGCGGTTTCAGTCGTCATGGCAGGCTTACCCTTTGAATACGTCAACGGCGCGGCAAATGGCGGCTCGTCGTGCATTTTGCAAGATCGGTGCTTGGCCTTTCCTGACGCGGGCGGGGTGGCTCGGCCCCTTACTCTATCGATTGCACTTCATCGGTATGGACGTCGAACCGGACCAGATTGGCGGGGCCGAAAGCGGTAGTCAGGGCGACGTCGGTCGCATCGCGTCCCCGCGCCATGAGGATGCGGCCGATGCGGGGGCGGTTGTGACGGGCATCATAGGTGTACCAGTTGCCGTCGATATAGACGTCGAACCAGGCGCTGAAATCCATCGGCGCATCGACCGGCGGGATGCCGATATCACCCAAATAGCCGGTGCAGTAGCGCGCCGGGATATTCATGCAGCGGCACAAGGTGACAGCGAGATGGGCAAAGTCGCGACATACGCCGCGCCGTTCCTGATAGCCGTTCCAGGCGGTCTTGTCCGACCGGGCATAATGATAGCCGAACTCGATATGATTGTGGACAAAATCGACGATCGCATCGACCCGGTCGCGGGCCGAGGCATAATGGGCGAAATTGCCCCAGGCGACATCCATCAGCCGATCGGTTTCGCAATAGCGGCTGCCAAGCAGGAAGGGCATCACCGCGTCGGGCAAATCCTCGACCGGGATTTGCGGGCCATCGGGGGCGCGCACATCGGGCTCGCCACTGTCTTCGATCACGAAATCGCAGGACAGGGTCACGCCGCCGGGCGGGATCGCGAAGCGGGTGGCGACATTGCCGAACCCGTCCTCGAACTGATAAAGCGGAATATCGGGGCTGGCCATCAACCGCTGAGGCGTGCGCAGATCCTGATGCCGCGAGGGATGCACGCTCAACAGCGCGACCATCGCGGTCTTCGCATCGGTATTGAAGGCAATATCATATCCGCAGCGGATCAGCATGGACGGGTACTTTCCTTAAGCGCCGATATGTCGGCTGTTGATGGCACCATGGTTGGTCGAGGGAAACAGGCTGGGGTCGGCACGCAGCACATCGACCGACACATCCATGTTCAGGAAGCTGCCGGGCGGGCCGAACCATGTGCCCGACAGGGGCAACGCCTGATAGGGATCGCGCGCGACGGCGACGCGGATGAGGCCGCGATTGCCGATAATGCCGTTGGTGGGATCAAATTCGACCCAGCCGGAACCAGGCAGGAAGATGCGAACCCAGGCATGGGTGTTGCCGCCGCCCACCACATCTTCGGATCGCGAAGGATTATACACATAACCAGAAACGAACCGCGCGGCGAAACCCAGAGCGCGCACCGCCTCGATCATCAACACGGCAAAGTCGCGGCAGGTGCCCTGGCGCAGCTTGAGCGTTTCTATGGGCGACTGGGTGCCCTTTTCATGGCGGGGGACATAGGTGAATTCGCGCTGGATGCCCGTGGCGATTTCCGTCAACAGCGCGATCGTGCTGGTATTGCCATGATTGCTGACAAAGCTGCGCGCCCAATTATCGACGATGCGTTCGGGATCATGATATTCCCGTTCGATCGACCGAAGCAGGTCGGGCATGTCTTCCGACGAATAAGTGAAGGGAAAGAGGCGGGCATAGGGTTCAACGTCCACCTGCTTCTGCGCGAGCGGGGCATGATCCAATGTGGCTTCGCTATTGACGACCAATTGCGCAGCCCGCGCCTTGAATGTGGCGATGGCGACGGAATTGCCGAAGACGTCATGCAGCCAGCGCAATTCGCTGGGCGCAGGATCGATGTCGAGGCGTGCGGACAGCAAGCGCTGGTCAAATGCCTCGCGAGGGCGCATCATGATGCGATGTTCACCCAGGGATACCGGCTGCTGATAGTGATAGATGGTGCTGTGTCGAATGGTGAGCAACGGCATAAGGTCATGTCCTGATGGCCGGGCGCACGGCAGAAAATCTCTTGGGTCCGGGCGATCCGTTGCCGTTCGGGCTGTTCAACGCAGAAGGCGGCTCCCCGTTCCTGCTGATCGGCGATCATGCGGGGGCGGCTATTCCGGGGACGCTGGGGGATATGGGGTTGAACGCGATCGATCTGGTGCGCCACATCGCCGTCGATATCGGAGTCTATGGGCTTGGCCATGCGCTGGCGCGGCGGCTGGATGCCCCTTTTCTGCATCAGAGCTATTCGCGTCTGGTTATCGATTGCAATCGTGACCCGGCGCATGCCGAGGCGATACCCGCTTTATCCGATGGCACCGTGATTGGCGGCAATGCCGATTTGGATATGGCGGAGAAGACAGAGCGGGTGAGAGCGATCCACCGACCCTATCATCAGGCGATGGCGGACCTGATCACGGCCCGGACGGCCGCAGGACGCGAGACGGTCCTGTTGTCGTTGCATAGTTTTACCCCGGTGCTGAACGGTGATGTCCGTCCCTGGGACATCGGCATATTGCATTGGCAAGGGCGGACGGATTTCGCGCTGTCGATGCTCGACCAGTTGCGGTCGGTTGCCGGTGTCGTCGTCGGTGACAATGAACCCTATGCGATGGATGCCACCGACTATACGGTGCCCTTTCATGCTTTTCCCAACGGATTGCGCTATGCGGAAATCGAGGTGCGGCAAGACCTGATCCAGGATGCCGAGGGGCAGATGCTATGGGCCGAGCATATTGCCAGCGCGGCACAGGGGTTCATCGCTTAACGTTCCGCCTGAAAGACCCGGCCATGGAAAAAGATTCCAAGGGAACGTCCGCACTTACCGCGCATTAGCCTCCCCGATAGGAGGCCTCATGATTTATAGTGACCGTATGACCCTATTCGCGCGCATCGGCTTTGCAGCGCGCGGACTCGTCTATATCCTGATCGGCTGGTTCGCTTTGGATGTCGCATCGACGGGCGGCGAGGTGAAGGATAATCAAGGTGCGCTGGGCAGCATGGTCGATGCGCCGCTGGGCCATGTGCTGCTGGCCATCTGCGCGCTGGGGTTTGCCGGTTACGCCATATGGCGACTGACCGAAGCGGCGATGGACCCGGAAAATTGCAGCCGGACGCTCAAGGGGAAATTCAAGCGGGTGGGCTATGCCATGAGCGGCATTTCCCATGTCATCCTGGCGGTCGCCGCAGCGCGCTTGGCCTTGCGCCAGACATCGGCGCAGCAGGGCAGTCCGGGGGACGCGAGCGCCGAAAGCTGGTCCGCCTGGCTTTTGTCCCAGCCGGGCGGCGTGTTCCTTCTGGTACTGGTTGGCCTGGTTCTCTTTGCGGTTGCCGCGACTCAGGCGATCAAAGCCTATAAGGCGGAGTTTCACGAACTGGATGGCGATACCCCCGCCCCCGACTATGTGCGTTGGATCGGACGCTGTGGTTATGCCGCGCGCGCATTGATATTCGCGCTGATCGGCTGGTTCGTCATTTCGGCCGCGCTGAACCATGATCCCGATCAGGCGGGTGGGCTGGGCGAAGCGCTCAAACAATTGCGGGCACAGGAGGAAGGCACCATCATTTTGAGCGTCGTGGCCTTTGGCCTGGGGCTGTTCGGGGTCTTTAGCCTGATCGAAGCGCGCTATCGCCGGATGCGTGTCGCCAAGCCCGATTTCCTGCGATGAACCACGTGATTTTGGTTGATGTCCGGTCATGTGAACAGCCGTTCATGGACCAAAATCGCGATCAAATCGTTTCTGAAACAACCGGCTCCCTGTGAGCGCAAGAGTTTGAGGACGATATGACGGATCTGGCCACCGATGACCGCAAGGTGACGATTTCCACCGGCATTGCGGACCTGGACAATATTTTGGGCGGCGGGCTGACGGCCAATCGCGCCTATCTGCTGGAAGGAACGCCCGGCAGCGGCAAGACGACGATCGCGCTGCAATTCCTGCTGGAAGGCGCGCGCCAGGGAGAGCGCGGCCTTTACATCACCCTGTCTGAAACATCGGCGGAATTGAAGGAAGTCGCGCGCAGCCATAATTGGGTGCTGGACGATATCGACCTGTTTGAACTGGTCAGCGGCGAAGGGCTGGACCCCGACGCGGAGCAATCCATTTTGGAGCCGTCCGAAGTGGAATTGGGCGAGACGATCCAGGGCGTGATGGAGTGCGTCGATCGCATCCGGCCGGTTCGGGTGGTGTTCGATAGCCTGTTAGAAATGCGGTTGCTGGCGCAAAATTCGCTGCGTTATCGCCGCCAGATCCTAGCACTGAAGCAATATTTCTCGCAGCGCCATTGCACGGTGCTGATGCTCGATGATCGCAGTTCCGATCCCAACGACCTGCAGTTGCACAGCATTGCCCATGGCGTCATCACGCTGGAACAAGCGGCGCAGGATTATGGCACCGAACGCCGCCGCCTGCGCGTCGTGAAGATGCGCGGCGTGAAATATCGCGGTGGCTATCATGATTTCGTGATCGAAACCGGTGGTGTGGCCGTCTTCCCCCGTCTGGTCGCAAATGAACATCATGGTCAATATGTCCAGCAGTTGGTTTCCACCGGGCTGGAGCGCATGGACCAGATGTTGGGCGGCGGCATTTCGGTGGGCACCAATTTGCTGTTCAATGGACCTTCGGGCGTCGGCAAGACGACGACCGCGGTGCAGTTTGGCCTGAGCGCCATCGCGCGCGGCGAAAAGGCGGCCTATTTCCTGTTCGATGAAGGACGGCCGACGATGATCACCCGTGCCCGCGCCATGGGCATGGATTTGCAGCCGCATCTCGACAGCGGCGCGCTGACCGTCACGCAGATCGACCCCGCGGAAATGTCGCCGGGCGAATTTGCGAGCTGGGTCCGCCGCGCCGTGGAAGAGGATGGCGTTCGCTTCGTGGTGATCGACAGCCTGAACGCCTTTCTGCAGGCCATGCCGGGCGAGAAATATCTGGTGCTGCAGATGCACGAGATGTTGAGCTATCTGAACCAGCAGGGCGTTATCACCGTCCTCATATTGGGGCAGCATGGTATCATCGGCGAGGTCCGGTCCGACGTTGACCTCAGCTATCTGTCCGACACGATCGTCCTTTTCCGCTATTTCGAGGCCAAGGGCGAAATGCTCAAGGCCGTGTCGGTCGTGAAGAGCCGCACCACGCCGCATGAGGCGACCATCAGGGAATATCGCCTGGGCCGCAACGGCATTACCGTGGGCGAGCCGCTCAAGGATTTCGACGGCGTTCTGACCGGCGTGCCCACCTATAGCGGCAAGACGCCCTTGCTGGCAGCAGAGCCGGCGGCGAGCGAGACATAAGGATGGAAGATCGCATCCTTGTTCTGGCGCAGAGGGGTAGAGACGCGGCAGTGATGGAAACGCTGTTGGCGAAGCAGGATTATGCCTGCACGACCTGCACCGATGCGCGTGCGCTGAGCGACGAGCTGGTTCAAGGCGCGGCTACCGCGATCATCACCGAGGAGTCGCTGGCCGGGGCGGATCGTAGCGCACTCGACGCCTGGGTCGCGCAACAGCCGCCATGGTCGGACTTTCCCTTCATCCTGCTCGCCACGCGGCGGGCCGGGCATCGGCCCCGCGACGCCATGCTTGTGCTGGAGCGGCTGGGCAATGTCATCGTGCTGGAGCGGCCCATCCATAGCGAGACGCTGGGCAGCGCTGTGCGGTCTGCGATGCGGGTGCGGCGACGACAATATGAGGCGCGCGAGCGGCTCGCCGCGCTGCAACTGGCCGAAGAGCGGCTGACACACCTCAACGCCAATCTCGAAACGCGTATTGCCGAGCGCACGAGCGAATTGTCGCGCGCCAACAATATGTTGATGGAGGAAGTGGCCGAGCGCGAGCGCGCGCAGACGGCGCTAGTCCAATCGCAGAAGATGGAAGCGGTGGGCCAGTTGACCGGTGGTATCGCGCATGATTTCAACAATCTGCTGACCGTCGTATCCGGTAACCTCGAAATGATCGAGCGGCGGAGCGACGACGAAAGGATATTGCGCCACGCCCGTTTCGCAGCGGAGGCGACCGATCGCGCGGCGAAGCTGACGCGCCAGCTTCTGGCCTTTTCGCGCACCCAGCAATTGGCGCTCGCGCCGCTCAGCCTCAATGCGCTGGTGGAGGGCATGAGCGACCTGCTGGCCCGGACCATCGGCCCGCGCATCGACCAGCGACGGTCGCTGGCGGCGAGCCAGCCCTGGGTGATGGCCGACATGCATCAGCTCGAACTGGCCGTGCTGAACCTGGCGATCAATGCGCGCGACGCGATGCCGGAAGGCGGCATATTGACGATCGAAACGGACGCCGGGCCCTCTGCACCGGAGGGCGTGAAGCCCGGACGCTATGGTGTGGTGCGGGTGCGCGACAATGGTGTGGGGATACCCCGACCGATCCTGTCCAAAGTGTTCGACCCCTTTTACACGACCAAGCCACTGGGCAAGGGCACCGGCCTTGGCCTGAGCCAAGTCTTCGGGATCGCCCGGCAGTCAGGCGGGATCGCGCAGATCGACAGTGTGGAGCAGGAGGGTACCACCGTCAGCATCTGGCTGCCGCTCGCCGAGCAACCAGTGGTCGATACGGAGTTGGTCGCGCAAATCTCGCCGTCGGACCGGGTCCGTGCGAAGCTCAACATCCTGGTCGTGGACGATGACGAAGGCGTGCGCCGGTTCGTTGCCGAAGGACTTGAGAGTTTTGGCTATCATATCACGCAGGCGGCGTCCGGCGCGGAGGCGGTGACGATGCTGGATGCCGAGCTTCCAGACGTGATGATCGTGGACTTTGCGATGCCGGGCATGACCGGGATCGAACTGGCAGAAGACGCGCGACGCCGGGCATCCGATCTGCCGATCATCATGGTGACGGGCTATGCCGAAGAAGGCGTGTCGGCGGACACGAGCCTGATCACCCACATAGTGCGCAAGCCCTTCAAGATCGATGCGCTCGTAGGCGTGCTGGACATGTCGACGGGCATGTTGGCCAGCGCGCCGGATTGAAGGTTTGGGCCGGGGTGCCGGTTTCCGGCCGTCAGGCGACGCTGTCCAACGGTCGGGACACCAGCAGCCCCTGCATCGCGGCGAGCAATTCATCGATACGGAACGGCTTGCGCAACATGACGGCATTGCCGCCCGTGACGGAATCAATGGCGTCAGTATCGGCAAATCCGCTGGCGAACATGACGGGCAGCGACGGGCATTGCTGTGCGATCCGGGCGGCGAGTTCGGCGCCATTCATACCCGGCATGGCAAAGTCGATAACGGCGATGTCGAAGTCCTGCGCATCGAGCTTGATCAGGGCGCTGGCGCCATCAATCGCCTCGACCACATGATGGCCATGGCTTTCCAAGGCGCCCGCGACGATGGTCCGCACGCTGTCATCGTCATCCACGAGCAATATGCGCGCCGCGTCTCGCTCCGCAGCAGGCGCAAGCGCGGCAGCGGGCGACGCGGCGATGGGCTGCCACGTCGTGCAGGGGAGTAATACGCGAACGGTGGTACCTTCGCCCAAGATGCTTTCGAGGCGGACGGTCCCGCCCGCCTGTCGCGCGCTGCCATAGATTTGCGCGAGGCCAAGGCCCGTGCCCTTGCCCACCGCCTTGGTCGTGAAGAAGGGTTCCATGGCACGACGGCAGGTGACTTCGTCCATGCCCGTGCCGGTATCGCGCACGGCGATTTCGACATAGTCATTGTCGGCGATTTCGCTGTCGCCGCTGACGGTGCGGACATGGGTAGAGATGGCCAGCGTTCCGCCATTGGGCATGGCATCGCGGGCATTGATCGCCAGGTTCAGCACCATCATTTCCAGCTGGGTCGCGTCCGCCAGGACCGGCACGGGATTTGGGTTGAGCTGAAAATCGAGCCTGATCATCGGCCCCAGGGTACGCGCGAGCAGGTCGTGCAATGGCCGGATAACATCGCAGACCAGGAGCGGTTGAAGCTGGATGCGTTGCGCGCGGGCGAAGGCAAGCAGTTGCGCGGTCAGCTTGGCACCGCGTTCGGCGGCGTCGAGACCACCCTGGGCATAGCGACGCACACGATCGAGGTCGTCGGGACGGCGCAGGATCAGGTCATAGGCCCCGACGATCGCCGCCAGCACATTGTTGAAGTCATGCGCCATGCCGGACACGAGCTGGCCGATGGCTTCGAGTTTCTGGCTGTGCAGCAAGGCTTCCTGCGCATCGCGCAATTCCCGCGTGCGCGCCTCGACCCGTCCTTCGAGCGTCGCATTGAGTTCGCGCAACTGTTCCTCGACCGCGGCGCGTTCGATGACCAGCCGGGTGCGTTCGGCGATCTCCTCCATGAAGGCGGTATCGTCCCGCTGCCAGGCGCGCGCGTGGCGGTCATTCAGATAGACGATGGTTTGCAGGCGGCCGTCGCGGATGAAGGGGACGACGAGGATCGCGCGGGTATCGACCGATTTGGCGTCCGCGTGGAGGCGGGTGTCATTACTGAGGTCAGAGTGAAACAGATCATCGATGACGACCGTCTGCCCTGCCTTGAGCGCGGTGACGATTTTCGGCCCGAAGGTCTTGGCGGGGTAGCGGCCCAGCAAGGGCGGCGCAGCCCCGTCGGTCCAGCAGATATCATAATGGAAGATGTCCTCGACCGGGTCGAGTTGGCCATAGCCGGTACGGGCAACGCCGAAATGCGCGCCCATGAGCGCCGCGACCTCCTGTAAGGCTTCCTCTGTATTGCGGCCACGCAGCACGTCGGCGATCTTGAGGCGCAGCGCGATGCGCGCCTCCCGCCGGGTGATATTGCGGAACAGCCGTTCCAGCCCGGCGGCACCCAGTGCCAGCAGCAGGATCAGCACCGTCACCGCGCTGATCAACATGGCCAGATAGGTTTGTCCTAGGTTTCCGCCACCGCCGGTCATGGTCAGGCCCGTCTTTGCGGTGAAGATCGCCGCGCGCATGCCCGCATAATGCATGCCGGCGATCGCCACACCCATGATGGCGGCCGCGACCAGCCGATGCGACAATTGATGATCGCGGGCGGCGAGCCACATAGCAGCCGTCGCGGCCCCGACGGCGATCAGAACGGACAGCAGCAGCCAGAATGGATCATAGCGGAGCGTTGCCGCCATGTGCATCGCCGCCATGCCGAGATAATGCATGCCAAGCACGCCAGCGCTGATCAACAGGCCCGCCACCGCCAAGCGCAGCGGTGCCATGGCCGACCGGCTCAACATCCAGAATCCGGCCCAGGTGAAGCCCAATGCCAGCGCCAGCGACAAGAGGGTGAGCGCGAGGTCATAGCGCATCACCATGCCCGGCATGGTGAAAGCGAGCATGGCGACGAAATGCATCGACCAGATGCCGCCGCCCAGGGCAATGGCGGCGGCCGTCACCCACATATGCTGCATCCAGCCGGTCGATGCCCGCATCCGCGTCGCAAGGCTGAGCGCCGTGAACGATGCGAACATGGCGATCAGGATCGACAGGATAACCAGAGACATGTCGTGGGTGCCGCGCATCATCATGGGAGTGCTAGTCTCACAGCCCGACAAACAGCGCAATAACATGGATTTTCATGCCGACCCAAAACGTCCGGTCGCGGCCATTCTTATGTTCCGTCAAATTTCTGCCGACAACGCGTGAATGGGCAACAGCGCCGCGCCCAAGGTGATGGGCGAACTGCCGAGATTCGAGACCTGCACCGGCGGCCTGCGATGATCGAACATGGTGACCAGATGGGCGCTGCGCAGGCGATCGGCCAGGCCATCGAGAATGGCGCGCGGCAATGCCCCCGCCAGCATGATCGCGCCCGGATCGAACCAGGCAAAGGCGGAATTGCAAACGATTTCCAACTGCCGCGCGGCGCGGTCGAGCCAGGTTTCGATGATCGGCGCCTGGTCTGTGGCATCAAAATCGATTTCGGCGACGGAGGAAATATCGCACCCGCCTGCGCGCAGGACGGCGAGCAGGTCGAGCGGGCTGGGACGCGGCCGGTCACCGGGAAACAAGGCCCCGATCTCGCCCGCCGCGCCAAATTGCCCGCGCACGAGGCGGCCGTCCACGATGACGCCAGCGCCGATGCCAAACCCAAGCAGCAATATGACCATGGAGGAAAAATCGCGGATGAGGCCGCCGAGATAATATTCAGCGATCGCCGCGGCGTTGGCGTCATTTTCGATCCACAAGGGCCAGCCCATTTCGGCTGAGAATATGTCGTGCAAGGGCGCGTCCCGCCAATCGGGCAGGACATCGACCACCGCCCAACGGTCGCCCGCCAAGGACAGCGCCGGGCCAGGGACCGCGATGCCGATGCCCAGCATCCTTTGCCCCAGCAGGCCATGGCGATCGACCAGCATATGGGTGATGCGGCGGATCTTGTGCGCGAACGCCCTGGGATCGATCGGCTCGGTCGCTTCATGATGGATCGCGATCGTGGTGCCGGTGAAGTCCACCAGCGCGATCTCGATCAGCCCCTTATGCGCCGTCGCGCCGACCGCATAGCCGCCGCGCGGAGCGAGGCGGAGGGGGATGGCGGGCCTGCCCCGCCGCTGCACATCGACGTCGGGCATTTCCTCGACCAGCCCGAGCGCGAGCAGATCGCGGGACAGCCGGGTCAGTGCCGTGCCGCTGATTTCCAGCGCCGCCGACAGCGCGGATCGCGACAGCGGGCCGGACTTGCGCAGCCGTTGCAGGATGCGGCGCTGGTCCTTGTCGATGGAGGGAAATTGCATGGCCTTGGCCCTCGTCATACCGGCTCTGTCGCACGATGAGCGCCGCGCTAGGCGGATTTATTTATTTTCACAACAATAATTAAAAATGTCATGTTCATCGACCACGGGCCGCTCGACCACCACAGAGGGGCTTTTCATGATCAAGACCGTTTTTGCCACCGGCACCGCCCTTGCGGCGCTGTGTTCCACCTTCCTCACGCCCGCCTTTGCGCAGGATGCAGCCCCCGCCGAGCAGGCGGCCGAACTGGGCGGCGAACTGAACAGCGAACAGGGCGACATCATCGTCACCGGTTCGACCCGCGCCCAGCGTCGCTTCGACGTATCCTATGCGATCAACACCATCTCGGCCGAAGATGTCGAGAAGATCGCCCCCGTCAACTTCGCCGATCTGATCGGCCAGCTGCCCGGTTTCCAGACCGAAATCACCGGCGGCGAAGTGCAGAACATCTATCGCATCCGCGGCCTGCCCAATGATGGTGGCTTTGTCAGCTTCCAGCAGGACGGCCTGCCGCTGTTCCACGAAAATGATGGCGTCTTCTTCCGGGGCGACGCGATCTTGAAGCAAGACCTGATGACCGACCATGTCGAGGTCGTGCGCGGCGGCCCTGCCCCGGTCTATGCCAGCTATTCGGGCGCAATCATCAACGCGATCACCGTGACGGGCAGCGATACGCCGCGCGGCAAGGCGCAGGTGACGCTGGGCGATACCGGCCTCTATCGGCTGGATGCCTATCAGGCCGGACCGCTCGGCGAGAATACCTATTATGCGATCGGCGGCTTCCTGCGCCAGCATGACGGCTATCGCGACAATGGCTTCCCCAACGACAAGGGCGGCCAGATCCGCGCCAACATCAAACATGATCTGGACAATGGTTCGATCAAGCTGAGCCTCAATTATGTCAACGATCACAACGTTTTCTACCTGCCGATTCCTACGGCGGACCCGCGCGACCCCAGCGTTTCTCTGAACAAATATATCGACTTTTTCGAAGGGACGATGAACTCACCCGCGTTGCGCAACGTCAATCTGAAATATCGCGATGGCGCAGGCGTGATCCAGAGCGGCACCAGCGGCCTGGCTGATGGCCGCCACATGCAGATGATCAATATCGGCGCGCAATATGAGGCCGAGTTCGACGGCTGGCTGGTGTCGGCCAAGGCCGGTTACACCCAGGGACAACTGGATTTCACCGCTTTCTATTCAACCACCAATCCCACGACACTGACCGCCTTCCTCGATTCCGGTGGCGCCAACAGCATTCGCAACCGGGCGAACAGCGCGTTCGGGACGGCCAGTCGGTTAGGCCTGACGCTGGCGGGGACCAACACCATCTATGACCCCGACGCCGCCTCCGGCCTCATCATGCAGGGTCAGTATCGCGATATTCATTCCAAATATTATTCGGCGCAGGGCAATTTCTCGGTCGCCAAGAAGTTCGAGACCGGCATTGGCAGCCACGACATTAAGCTCGGCCTCTACACCAGTGCCTATGGCGAAAGCAGCCGTACCACTTTTCAGAACTATCTGATCGAAGTGGCAGGCCAGCCGCGCACGCTCGACCTGGTTGCCTATAATGCGGCGGGTGCGGAAATCGGCCGTGTCACCGACAATGGCGTGCTGAACTATGCCGCGACGCTGAGCCAAGGCGATTCGGACGCGACGATGTTCGCGCTTTATGCCAACGACACCTGGGAGATCATTCCCGGCCTGCGCATCGACGCGGGCGTCCGTCATGAACGCTACAGCTATAAGGGCTGGGCCGCGCTGACCGAGCAGGTCAATCTGGGCGATGCCACGACATTGGCCGACGACACCACGCGCGGTTTCACCGGCGTCATCGTCAATTCCAAGCGGAAGCCCAACGTCACCAACTGGACGGTCGGCGCCAATTACGACTTCAGCCAGAATGTCGGCGTCTATGGCCGCGCGTCGCATCTTGAAACGCCGCCCAATGTGCAGACGGTGATGAGCATCAATCCCACGATCATCACGACAGTCGCCGACCAGTTCGAGGTCGGGCTGAAGCTCGCTTCGGGTCGTTCCTACCTCTATGTCACGGGCTTCTACACCAATTTCGATCCGCTCAACGCCTCGTTCCTCGCCTTCGACCCGACGACGGGCCGCAACGATGTGAACATTCCCTTCATCGGCGAAGCGCAGGTGAAGGGCGTGGAGTTCGACGCGTCGGTTGCGGTCACGCCGTGGTTCTCGCTCAACGGGGCGCTGACGATCAGCGATCCGAAATATAAGAATTTCCAGAGCGCGACCGGTGCCGACCCGGAACAGGCCGAGGGCAACCAGATCGTCCGCCAGCCGAAAATCTATGGCAATATCCGTCCGAGCTTCGACTTCCAGACGGGCGAAACGGATATCTCGGTCTATGGTCGCTATACCTATATGGGCAAGCGCTTCGTCGATCTGTACAACAACACCGCCCTGCCCGCTTATGGCACGATCGGCGCGGGTGTGACGGCGCGCCATGGTAGCTGGCAGATGCAGATTGTGGGTGACAATCTGTTCAACGCCCATGGCCTGACCGAAGGCAATACTCGTACCGACTCGCTGAGCGGCCAAGGCAGCGCGGAAGCCATTTACGGTCGGCCGATCTTTGGCCGTAACTTCCGCCTCGTCATCAGCAAGTCCTGGTAATGATGCGCACCGTGGCACGGATGGCGACCCTGTTCGCCACTATGGCTGCGGTTGCGATCGCGACGGTCCCGGCACAAGCCGGGGCCGTTCGCGATGTCGTGACCGAACGGCTTTCGCAGCGGCTCTTTCCGCTTTTCGACGGGATGGCGCGCGACCCGACCGCTGTTCGGACACTTGTTTCCAAGGCGGACATCGCTGCCCTGTTGGACAGTCGGCAGCGGCGCGTCGCTGGCTGCGCGCAGGATATGTTCTGCGTGGCGCAGGCGCTGATCTGGACGGAAACGGACATCGACGCCGTGGCCAAGTCGGTGGCTGCGCCTGCTGGCCTGACCGCCCCCGATGATGGGGTGGCCGCGCAGGCCAAGCGCGAGATGGAAGGCATCAACATCATCTTGCGCACCTATGGCCTGGGCGCGCCAGCCGCCTATGCGCAGATCGACGGGGCCGGCACGATCGATCCGCAAGAGCGCCAGGCGCGGCTTCAGGCCGCTTATTGGCTGTCACGCACCCCACGCGACACATCGGCGCAGGCGCTGGACCCCAGCATCGACTATGCACTGGCGCTGCTGGACGGTAGCGATCGCGCCGATGCGATCGGTTTCGAACCGCTGACCGGTGGCGCGAATGCGGCCGCCATGGCGCGCGCGACAGGTCTCGATTGGAGCCGCTATCGCTATTCCGCATTGATCGTCACGGGCGTCGGGCCGGAAGTGCCGGACATGGCGATCAGCCCCTTTGGCAAATATCATCTTCGGCTGGCCGCCAGCCGCTTCGCGCAGGGCGACGCGCCCTTTATCATCGTGACCGGAGGCAAGGCGCATCCCCGCGCGACCCGCTTTGCCGAGGCCGAGCAGATGCGCAACGCGCTGATCGACCGCTATGGCGTGCCGGCCGACGCGATCCTGATCGAACCCTATGCCCGGCATACGACCACCAATTTGCGCAATGCGACACGCCTGTTGATGGCGATGGATGCGCCGATGGATCGCGATGCCGTGATCGTCTGCAACCCCGGCCAGAGCGCTTCGATCGAAAGCCCGCAATTCGCCACGCGCAACCAGCGGGAGCTTGGCTATCAGCCGGGGCAAGTCGGTCGCCGCCTGTCGCCAACCGAATTGCTGTTCCGCCCCTCCCGCGTATCGGCGCGGATCGATCCGCGCGACCCCCTCGACCCCTGATTTCGGAGTTCAGACGATGCGAACCCTCCTCCTTGCCCTCACCACGATAAGCGCACTGGCGTTGCATCCGACCGCCGCCCATGCTTGGGGCCAGACCGCCCATGCCGTGATTGATCGGGCGGCGATAGAGGCCATTCCGGAGGATGGGCCGGTCTTCCTGCGCAAGCATGTCGATTATATTGCAGCCTCGGCCTCGCTGCCCGACAGTTGGCGCGGAGACGCGGAGAATTTCTCCAAGATGGAGGAAGACCCCAATCATGGCTGGTTTCGGGAACAGTTCACCTTCGTAAAACCCATCCCGCGGTCGCGCCATGAATTCGTCCTGGCGCTCTACAAACAGTATGAGGCGATCAAAGATAGCGACCCGCAGACGGCGCAGCGAACCAATATACGCTGGACCGGCACCCTGCCCTATGCGGCGATGGAAGCCTATGAACGGTTGATCACCTGCATGCGCTACGTTCGCAAGGCCCAGGCGGAGGGCGGCGATGCGTCGATCCCGGAACAGCATTGCGCTTTTCAGGTCATACGGCTGGGCCATTATATCGGCGATGGGGCGCAGCCGCACCATGACTCGATTCATTCCGACGGATGGCGCGGCGACAATCCCAAGGACTATACCACCGACCGGTCCGTTCATGGCCGGTTCGAAAGCCGGTTCGTCGACGGGATGGGCCTGACGGTAGCGGACATCGCGCCGCGCATCGGGACGCCGCGCCGCCAGAGTGGCGACATGTTCGATGCGGTGCTGGGCTTTCTGAACGAAGCGGGCGACCTGGTGGAAAATCTGTACAAGCTCGAAAAGCGCAACGGCTTTGCCGATTTTGCCGACAAGGATGTGCGCGCGTTCGTCTATGACCGGACGAGTGCCGGCGCCGCGATGCTGCGCGACATGCTGTGCCGCGCCTGGGCCGAAAGCGCGACGCCGCCCGCCAAAATCACACCCTCGCCGCTCGACGCCAACAATCCGCGCTTCAACCCGGAAACCGGATCGGCACCGAGCTGAGCGGATTTCACATTCATATCGAACACTATGCCATCAATTGCAGTTAAAGCGTGATATTATTAAAACGATTTTGCCATATTCGATATATTCATTAACTAATTTGGCGCATCATTCTGACAGCGTAATAATCTGACAGCGTAATAATATGTCTTCGGATATGGGGTTAGATATGAGGGGGTGGGATTTTTTCTACTTTTCGCGCCGCAGCCGAAAGCAGCGATCAATGGCTATCACCGCGCATTCTCCAGAATGCGAGATGACATATTCTCTTTTAGCGGAAGAATATGCGGACCAGGCCTCACTCGCGATGGTCTGCGAAAAGGCGATCGCGGCACCGCCGTCTAGCACCATCTTTGCTGGTCGCCTTGAACGGTTCCGCAGATTGATGAAAAAAAGCCTCGTCTAGCGCGGACCGTCCTTGATCATGGAAACGACACCATGCCAATCCGACTGGCTTGGACGCCTCGATTACAGCGCTGATAAATGCCATCCTACTCCAACAACAGCCGATTTGCTGGAGATAGCTGCGCTATAACGCAAACATCGGATGATCCAATTCAAGCTGTCGGTTGGCATGGCCTCTCGAAGTTACCAGGTAAGAGGATGCACATAGCGCGCAACTTCGCCGCTGCCGGTCGAATGACCGATGTAGACAGCATCCTCAAACCGAGATGTTCGACGACGGCAGACCCATCCGCAGCATAATGGTCCATGTTGTGCCCCGTGGCGACCTGCGCCGAACGGCCAGGACCGCAACGATCATGCGCGACAAGGCGATAGTTATTGGCCAAGAAAAACAACATCTGCGCATCCCAATCATCCGACGACAAAGACCAGCTGTGATGGAACATGACCGGCTGCGCGTCCTTTGGACCCCAGTTGCAGTTATTTGCCGGTTGCCGACCGAACGACCCGACCTGGTCGGTGGAGCGTCTGCGCTTGGGGAACGAAAAGCTGGCTTTGAGTGAACGGCGGGGAGTGAAGATGGGCCTGGACTTTCACCGATAGCTTTGGAACGGAGCCGCCGATACCCCGACGGCTCTGGTCGCGCTGGTTTCAGGCCAGGATGTCCGCGCCACCAAAGACAATCTGGTTGCGAACTTGCGGTTGAAACAGCCCATAGAGAAATTTCCCACTGTCTGCGCTGACTGCATCGAGCGCCGCAACATGCTTGTCTGACAAGTGAAGCTTGAGCGCTGAGATATTGTCCGTCACCTGTTCGGCACGACTGACGCCCATCAAGGTTGTCAATCGGCGTGCAAACGGGACCCCTTATCGGCGCGCAAAAGGGACCCCCTGTCAGGATGGCGGAGCGTTGATGTGACGGGCTTCCTTGCGCTGCGCGCGGCGTAGGGAGGGCGTAGCCCGACCGGAGGCGCGCGCAGCGCAAAACATCTTCTAATTGATCGGTGCTGGGGGGGATCAGCTGCGGTTTTTGAAGCGCCAGCTGTCATTGCCGGTCTCGACGATGTCGCAATGATGGGTGACGCGGTCGAGGAGCGCGGTGGTCATCTTGGGATCGCCGAACACGGTGGGCCACTCGCCAAAGGCGAGGTTGGTGGTGATGATGACGCTGGTCTGCTCATAGAGTTTGCTGATCAGGTGGAACAGCAGCTGGCCGCCTGATCGGGCGAACGGCAGATAGCCCAGTTCATCGAGCACGATCAGATCGAGGCGGGATAGCTGGGCGGCGAGAGCGCCACTCTTGCCGATCCTGGCCTCCTCTTCGAGGCGGGTCACCAGATCGACCGTGTTGAAGTAGCGGCCTCGGGCGCCGGAGCGCACTACATTGGCGGTGATGGCGATGGCCAGATGGGTCTTTCCTGTGCCTGTGCCGCCGACCAGGACGATATTGCGCCGTGCGGGCAGGAACGCGCCGCTGTGCAATGAACGCACAAGCCCCTCGTTGATCGGGGTACCCTCGAACCGGAAGGCATCGATGTCCTTTACGACTGGCAGCCTGGCAGCGGCCATCCGGTATCGGATCGACGCGGCATGACGATGCGTCGCCTCCGCTCGCAGGAGATCGGTCAGTATCTCCATGGTGGTGCGCTGGCGCTGAAGGCCGGTGATGACGGCATCGTCGAACGCGCCCGCCATGCCCTTGAGTCCAAGCCCGCGCATGGCCTCGATCATATCATGCCGCTGCATCGAAGGTCCTCAGCTGGTCGTAACGGGCACAGTCGGCGATCGGGGGATGGCGCAGAGCGCTATCCTCGGAGGTGATGATCGTCAGCGGACGCGGCGGTTCCCGGCGTCGTGCCAGGATGTTGAGGATCAGGTCGTCGCTTGCCGTGCCCGTCGCCAGTGCCTCATGCACAGCGGCTTCGACAGGCTCCAGGCCATCGGTCAGTACGGCCGACAGTACACGGACGAACCGGCGATCGGCATCGTCGCCATTACCCAGCTTGCGGCGCAGGCGGGCAAGCGCCGGTGGCAGATCCCAGTCCTGGAAGGGGGCACCGTTCCGCAGCGCGCCAGGCTTGCGGGCCAGCACTGGCAGATAATGCCAGGGGTCATAGATCGTGCGGTTGCGCCCAAAGTAGCGAGGATGTTCAGCGACAACCTCTTCGCCGCAGCGAACGACGATGCGATCGGCATAGGCGCGGACCTGCACCGTGCGTCGTGCCACCGTCGATAGCACCGAGTAGCGATTGCGGTCGAAGCTGATCAGGCAGGTGCCGGTCACAGCATGCTCGCTCTCATTGAAGCCGTCGAACGGTCCCAGCATCGGCTGCAGCGCAGATCGTTCGATCTCCAGCATCTGCGCCACGGTCAGCTCTCCCTGTTCGGGATGGGGCTGCCGTTCCGCCCAGCGCCGACACTCGGCCTCCAGCCAGCCATTGAGCTCTTCGAGACTGGCGAACCGCAACCGGGGCTGGAAGAAGCGACCCCGGATCGTCTGCACCTGGTTCTCGACCTGACCCTTCTCCCATCCCGCCGCAGGCGAGCAGGCCGTGGGCTCGACCATATAATGGTCGGTCATGATCAGGAACCGCCGGTTGAAGACGCGTTCCTTGCCGGTGAACACGCTCGTCACAGCCGTCTTCATATTATCGTAGATGCCGCGCCCTGGCACGCCGCCGAAGAAAGCAAAGCCGCGCGCATGCGCGTCGAACAGCATCTCCTGGCTCTCACGAGGATAAGCCCGGACATAGACCGCGCGTGAGGCACACAGTCGCATATGCGCGACCTTCACCCGCATCGGTGCCCCGGCGATCTCAACATCTTCATGGCTCCAGTCGAACTGGTAGGCCTCGCCTGGCCTGAACATCAGCGGGATGAAGGCCGTGACACCATCGCCGGCATCTTTGCGCCGCTCGATCTTCCAGCGCGTCGTATAGCGCCGCACCGCATCGTAAGAACCCTCAAAGCCTTCGCGCACCAGCAGGTCATGGATCCGCGTCATCCGCAGCCGGTCACGCCTGCCGCGCAGCTCGTTCTCTTCCAGCAGCGTGTTCAGGCGCTCCTGAAACGGACCGATCCTGGGCAGCGGCTGAACCTTGCGCTGATAATCAAAGGCGCCCTCCGGCGCTCGGACCGCTTTGCGGATGACCTTCCGCGACACATGCAGATCCCGTGCGATCGCCTTGATCGCCTTGCCTCCGGCATACTCGCGCCGGATCCGTAAAACTGTCTCCAAAACCAACATCCCGATCTCGCCGCCTGAAAATCCAGCCGGCTGCTTAAACCATCGAAATGAGGGGTCCCTTTTAGACGCCGATCACCCCGCTAACGGGGTCCTTTTTGCACGCCGATCCACACTGACGATAGGCACCATGATGGTCAATCGCCGCACAGCAGCCATCGCAATCGGCATGATCCTGGCCCTGCCCGGCTTGATGGGCTTGGATGCTGTTTACTCGTCAAGCTTTACATTTTTCGCCAACGCCGCAATCGCGCAAGTGGTCGGTGCGCTGCTAGCGGTGCTGGTTCTGGAGGCCGTCCGCACGATTGGAGCTGAAAAGGCAAGCTTGCGTTTGATGCGCGCCGGTTGGCGCGATCTTGCCGGGCGAGCAGGTTTGCGCCACATGCCCGACACCGCCAAATGGATCAACACGATGCTGGATCGTATCGGCCTGCTGACACCCAGGCTAATAGAGATCGGCGGCGATACGTCAACTCCTTTGCTTGAGATTTTGCGCGACACACGCGTCGGAATTTCTCTCGACGAACTGCAAAGACTACGGCGTATCGCGAGCCCTAAAGATGCCCGTCTCCTTTCGCTTGTTTTGGGGCGAGTAAGGCAGCACTACGCGCGCAAATCGACAGCGGCAGATCGCACTGACGACGCGCTTGTCCGCACCATAGATTTGGCCATGAGCAAGTTTTCCGGCAATGGCGTAGGCGAAAAGAGGCTCGCCACACTCGCATTGACGAGCTTGCGTCGCAATGTCGTCTCCTGATTTCAGCGAAAACACGGAACTGGAATGCAAAGGAGCGCTTGGCCTGTTCGTTCTGGCAGTCGGCGCGATTATGCTCCGCCGCCGTCGCCGGGCAATCGGTTGATCGGGAAGGAGCCCATCAGTGCAATTCGACCATGCATATCGATGGGGTCTGAAGGCCGCACAGGCCGGCTTGCCGCGTCACGCCAATCCCTACCGTGCCTCCCATGTTCGGGCAGCATGGGAGATTGGTTATGCAAGCCACGCAAGTGGCGGTCTCGAGCGATACCGCCACCGATAAATCCAGGAAACTTGGAGCCTGATGCCCGTAAACATCTGGGTGTAAAGAACGTCATGTGGCAAGCGGCCAAATCCCCTTCCCGCCTTCTCCATAAATCGGGGCGAGTTCCACCGTGTTGCGACCTGCGGCCTTGGCCCGATAGAGTGCCTCATCCGCGGCCTTGATCAGGAATTTCTGATCGGGATGGCCGGAATGCAGGGCAATGCCGATCGACGCGGTGACACTGAGGCCGCCCGAGCTTCCCGTTTCGAAAATATGGCCCTCCATATCTGCCCGAATGCGCTCCGCTATGTTGGCCGCAGCCTCGATGCCTGTCTCGACTAGGACGATCAGGAACTCCTCGCCCCCGTACCGGAAAACGAAGTCCGTCGCCCGGACATTCCCGACGATCACTTGTGCCACCTGCCGGAGGACTTCATCACCGACCTGATGGCCGTGCCGATCATTGATCGCCTTGAAGTGGTCGATATCGACCAGCATGACGCTGAGCGCTGTCCCGTTCTCCTTCGCGAATGTGACCTCGCGGCCAAGTATGGCAGGCAGGAAACGGCGGTTAAGGGCACGGGTCAGCGGATCGCGTCCTCCTTCCATGGTGCTTAATGTCTGGAAGAGATCAGCGACCAGGAAGGAAATTTCGTCAACTGCGGCGCGCAAATCCGCCAAGGCGGATGAGCCATCCTGACGCTTACGGGGAGCATCCAGCTCTGGCAGGAGCATCTCATCGATGCGCTCGACAAGTCGGACCACAGTGCTGAACTGCGCCGATTGCTCAAACATGAACTGTGCCCGATGCCGAAGCCAAAGTCCGAAGGCGGAATCGCCCAAGCGGAGCAACCCGCCACCAGGGCCAGCTTGCAGAAGCGCGAACAGTGTGTTCTGGCTCCACTCCATCAGGCTGGCGCGCTGCGTCTCTTTGTCGACTGCAGCGTCCTGATCCAGAGAGAAGAGCCGATAGGCTTCATCTAGTCTCGCTCTTGCCGTGGTGTCCTTTACATAGGACTGGCTGATGAGCATGACGGCCGTGTCCATTCGCGCATCAGCAAGTTGAAGCGCGCGAATGCCTACCAACGGATCGACTGCCTGACCCTGCAGCAATTCAGCGAGCCGTGTCTTGATCACCAGCGCGCCTGTCATTACGAGATGGACCGGAATCTTGATGCGAGCGTGGACTTCGCCAATGATCTTCTGGCGGGCCTGCTTTTCGGGGGAGTCGCGAATGTCCTGTCCGGAAAACAACTGCGTGAGCCACTCAATGAGGGAAGAGCTGAGCCTCTCCTGCACCACAGCGTGGTTCAGGAACTGGGCAGCCTCCTGGTCACGAAGCAGCGTATCGTAGAACAAAGCGACGAGTTCACGGCCATGTTCGGCAGCCATCTCCGCGAGAAGTTTGAGCGGCGCATGGGAGTGCCGGCTATGGGCGGGCAGCTTCGCCGACCCTTTGATCCGCTCTTCGTCCGTAAACATCAATGTGATCCCTTCCGCGCCCCTTTAAGGGCGATGCCTTACCCAGTCGACGTCCAATAGAATTGAGAGAATGCGCAGAACGTCAATCATGAGAAGGGCGCCCGGCAATTCTCGTCGTCATCGACCGAACTGCAGTATTTCGTGGCGATCGCTAGAGCACATACCCGCCATCGATCGTCAGACTGGCACCCGTCATGTAACCAGCCGCCGGGCTAATCAGATAGGAAACGAGCGACGCGACCTCCTCCGCTTTGCCGACCCGCCCAAGTGGAATGAGGTCGCGCAGGCGCGGAACCATCGCAGCCGTCAGATCGGTTTCGATCGGTCCCGGCTGGATGTTGTTGACCGTGATACGCCGGGGCGCGAGGTCGAGAGCGACGCCCTTGACCATGGTCGCGACGGCGGCCTTGGTCATGGCGTAGACGCTGCTGCCCTGCGAGCCAGTTCGAATAGCGGTGTTGCTGCCGATCGTGATCACGCGCCCGCCATCGCGCATCCGCGCGGTCGAAGCCTGGATGGCGAGGAAGACGCCGCGCACGTTGACGTCGAGCATCAGGTCGAGATCCTCGAGCGTGAACGCCTCGATTGTCGCGCGGCGAAGGACGCCGGCATTGACAACCACGACGTCGAGCATGCCCAACCGATCGACCGCATGCGCCACTGATGCGGTGATAGCATCGGCATCGGCGCTATCAGCCTGAATCGCGATGGCGCTGCGTCCCAGGCCGTTGATCGCTTGGACAACCTCAGCGGCGCGATCAGGTTGCGAGACATAGGTCAGCGCCAGATCGAAACCATCTCCGGCGAGCCGGTTTGCGATGGCGGCGCCAATGCCACGCGATCCCCCGAACACCATGGCGACCCGAGCGCTCACGGGATCAGCACCAACTTTCCGGTGGTCCTGCGGCTCTCCATATCCGCGTGGGCCTTCGCCGCATCCGCAAGGGCATATTCGCCGCCGATCCGGACCTTGAGCCTGCCGTCCGCGACCCACTGGAAGAGCTGCGCGGCATGCTTGCGAAGCAGTTCCGGGGTATGGATATGGTCGAAGAAGACGGCGTAGCCGATCTTGATGCTCCTGGGCAGGCTCATGATATCGAGTGGCCCTGGCCCACCCAGCACCGGGCCATACCAGCAGAAGGTGCCCGACCGGCGCAGGACGTCGAGTGAACCCTGAAACGTTGTCGGTCCCGATCCATCATAGACGACATGGACGCCCTCTCCATCGGTCAGGCGCAGGGCCTCTTCGGCAAATCGCCCTTCCGTATCGACAATGACGTGGTCGGCGCCCGCCTCCCGGGCGGTGGCGACCTTTTCTTCAGATGAGACCCGACCGATCACCTGGCCGCCGCGCAACTTGATGATCTGGGTCAGGAGCAGGCCAAGACCTCCTGCCGCAGCGTGAACGAAGGCGATATCACCGGGCAGGACCGGATAGAAGTCGGTCGCGAAATGGCTGGCGGTCAGCCCCTGCATCATGATCGAGGCCGCCGTTCGATCGTCGACCGCATCGGGAACCGGCACCAGCGACGTTGCCGGGATCGCGACCCGCTCAGCATAACTGCCGGGCGCATAGACCCAGGCGACACGCTGGCCGGGCTGAACAGCCTCGACGCCTTCGCCGACTGCCAGAACTCGACCGACGCCTTCGACGCCCAGGATCTTGGGATTGGGCATGTCAGTCCAGGCAATCCCCTGACGCACGCCGATATCCATGAAGTTGACCCCGGCAACCGCGATCTCGACCAGCGCCTCGCCCGGCCCGGCGACAGGCTCCGGTCGCTCGATCTGCTCCAGCACCTCGCGGCCACCGGTCGCGGTCATCACCACTGCTCGCATGTCTTTCTCCTATCTTGAATGATCGTTCAGTAATTGGTCAAAAAAGGGGTCAGCGCAGCGCGCGCATGACCATCTCCTGCAGGGCAGCCAGGGTTGATCGGTCGGCGCCGCCACGCCCGGCGACGCGGATCCCGGCGATATTGGCGATCAGGAATTGCGCGAGAGCCTCGGGATCGAGGCTGGCTGCAACATCGCCCTCACGCTGCGCGTCGCGCATGCGCGAGGCGATGGCCATGTGCAATGTCCTGCCCAGTGCTGCATGGATATCGACAAGGTCCGGCCGCGATGCGCCGAACTCACAGGTCGAGCCGACGCCGAGACAGGGCGTGGCTGCTGTCTCCACGACGCGCCGCAGCATGGCCCCGATCCCGTCAATGGCGCGCGCGCCGCTGCGAAGCGCCTCGAAATGCGCCGCGCATTCGCCCATGCCGTAGCGCCGCACCGCCGCGCAATAGAGCTGCCACTTGTCGCCGAAGGCCGCGTAGAGGCTCTGCCGCCCAATGCCCATGGCGTCCACGAGCATCTGCGCCGAACTGCCCTCATATCCATGCTCGCTGAACACGGTGATCGCACCGTCCAGGGCAGCATCCGTGTCGAATTCCCGAGGTCTTGCCATAGGTCATGTATAGCGATTCGGGAACGATCGTTCAAGTATGGATACTCGGTTTCCGTGCGACACCCTCAGCGGGAAGCAGCGACCGTGGCGCCTCCCGAGACGGACGAGAGTCGGCTAGTTTCGCTGGGCTTGGGTTCGCCCGGTCGCCGCGAGGATGAACGGATAGCCCGATGACCTCGGCCGCTGCGTTACCTCTTCGAGCGAGGCGAAGCTCGGGGCGTGC
The DNA here is from genome assembly GCF_032227065.1 of Sphingobium sp. SA2. Classification (NCBI taxonomy): domain Bacteria; kingdom Pseudomonadati; phylum Pseudomonadota; class Alphaproteobacteria; order Sphingomonadales; family Sphingobiaceae; genus Sphingobium; species Sphingobium sp. SA2. The sequence goes on along the minus strand of NZ_JAPMXX010000001.1, from coordinate 719,352 downwards.
GGGCTTCAGCTTCCGCAGCCTCTCCACTCTGTTCCATATTCTTGAGATCGCGCTCAATGCGGAGCCGCGAGGCGCTGCAGTTCGGTTATGAACTCGTCGCCCCGGCGGCCCGGTTGTGATGGGAGCGAGCACTGCGTGGTAAAGGTGTCTGATCGACGCCAGGCGTCGCGATCACTCACCAGCGGGACTGCCGTATTTTCAGAGGCGCTTCGCCCATCCTCTGCTGATCGTTCGATTTTTCGGCCGAACAGGCATTGTGCAAGTGCAACCCATAATATATGTTCAATTGAACATATCATGGAGTCTACATGCCGACAGAGGTCGCCATTCATCCTCTCCCGTCGCCCCGAGGCCGCAGGCAGAAGGATATGGTTGGTGGCAGACAGGAATTGCTGGCGGCTGCCATCTGCGCATTTTCGCATGACGGGTTCGAGCGCGCAGATCTGAGAGGAATCGCATCGGCCGCTGGCGTCAGTCAAAACCTCATCCGCGTGCATTTCGGAAGCAAAGCTCAACTCTGGAAAGCCTGCCTGGAAGCGATAACACAGAGCACGACCGGAATAATCGCGGAAATTTCCAAGATTGCCTCAGACGATAGCCGTTCGGTTCATGACCGACTTTGCGACGCGATTACGCGCATAATCTATTTTTATTCGGACCATCCCTATGTGAGGGATTTTGTCGTTCGGCACGCAGCGGATAGGTCTGAGCGGTCGACATTGGTTACGGAACAACTGATCCATCCTGCCTATGAAAGTTGTCGGACGCTTTACGAGGCCGGAATCGCTCAGGGCATAATCAGGGCCAGTCACCCTGCGCTCTTTTTCGCGTTGCTGAGCGCCGCTGCCAATCAACCCGCCAGCTTTCCTACTGTCCTGCGATCGCTTGCTCCCGAGATCCCTGAGGACGCCGCCCGAATTCTCATCGCAGAGACCATCGTCGAGACTTTGCTCCACGGCGAGCCATGCGCTCCGCCGCGGTGAACCTCAAAGGGGAGGTACTTAACCTTTCTGCAGGCTGCCGAGCGCCTGCGCAAAGAAACACAGCAGAGGGACTCGCCTGCTCGCAGGCATTGCCGCTCTGCCGCCGCAGGAGATTGAGCATGTCGATCGATGAACACCAAACCGACCCCCTCGACGGCCTCGCCGAGACGCTCGATCACGCAGCGGCTGCGATGGTGGCTCAGGCAACGCATGGCCTGTCTCCCGCAACGCTTGTTCAGGCATGGTCGGACTGGGCGCTCCATCTCGCCATCTCTCCGGGCAGGCAGTTGCAACTGGCTACCAAGCTGGGTCGCAAATATATGCGACTGGCTGATTATGCAGCCCGGCGCGCCGGCGATCCCGACACCCTTCCCGCAATCGAGCCGCTGCCCCAGGACCGCCGCTTCGACGACCCTGCCTGGCGGGAACAGCCCTATGATCTTCTCGTGCAGGCATTTCTGCTGACCCAGCAATGGTGGCACGCCGCCACGACGGGCATAAAGGGCGTGGACCGTCATCATGAAGACATGGTTGCGTTCGCGGCCCGCCAAATCCTCGACATCGTCGCGCCGACGAACATTATCGCGGCGAATCCCGTGCTCCAGAAGCGGATCGTCGAAACAGGCGGGCGCTGCCTCATCGACGGCATCGAGCATCTTTTCGAGGACATGAGCCGCCTTGCACGAGGGGAATCACCGGCGGGAGTTGAGGCGTTCCCGGTTGGCGAGACTGTTGCCGCGACGCCAGGAAAGGTCGTCTATCGCAACGAACTGATCGAACTGATCCAGTATGAACCGACGAGCGGGATGGTCCATCCGGAGCCGGTGCTGATCGTGCCCGCCTGGATCATGAAATATTATATTCTCGATCTTTCGCCGGACAATTCGCTGGTCCGCTGGCTGGTGGGCCAGGGTTACACGGTCTTCGCCATCTCCTGGCACAATCCGGGCAGCGCCGACCGCAACCTCGACATGGACGCCTATCGACGGCTGGGCGCGATGGCAGCGATCGATGCCATCCACGCGATCTGCGGCGACGCGCATATCCACGCGCTGGGTTATTGTCTCGGGGGCACATTGCTGTCCATCGCCGCAGCCGCAATGGCGCGCGATGGCGACGACAGGCTGGCGAGCGTCACCCTGCTCGCGGCCCAGACCGAGTTCAGCGAACCCGGAGAACTTGGCCTTTTCATCGATGAGTCCCAGCTCAATCTGCTCGAGAACATGATGTGGAGCCGGGGCTATCTCGACAGCAGCCAGATGGGCGGTGCGTTCGAGATTCTGCGTTCGAACGATCTCGTCTGGTCGCGGATCCTCACCGAATATCTGATGGGCGAGCGTGCGCCCATGAACGATCTCATGGCGTGGAACGCCGACGGCACGCGCATGCCTTATGCCATGCACAGCCAGTATCTGCGCCGTCTGTTTCTCGATGATGATCTGGCCGAAGGCAAATACAAGGTCGACGGCCGGGCTATTTCCCTGTCGGCGCTGCGCAAACCGATGTTCATCGTAGGAACCGAACGCGACCATGTCGCGCCGTGGAAGTCGGTCCACAAGATCCACATGCTCTCCCCGGCCTCCATCCGCTTCGTGCTGACAAGCGGCGGTCACAATGCCGGCATTGTATCGGAGCCGGGCCACAGGGGGCGTCGCTACAGCGTGCTCGATCGTGTGGAAGACGGCCCCGTGCTCGACGCGGAGGAATGGCTTACGCGCGCCGAGCCGCATGAGGGAAGCTGGTGGACCGCCTGGGGCGAATGGCTGGTCGACCATTCGAGCGAGCCCGTCCCGCCTCCCCCGATGGGATCGCCCGACAAGGGATATCCCGCGCTCTATCCGGCACCTGGCCACTATGTGAAGGAGCGTTGAGCGATGGCCGGTCCAGCGATGATCGAAAACCGCACCTTCGATGAAATCGAAGTTGGCGACACCGCATCGGTCACACGAACGCTCGAGCCGGAAGACATTCAGCTTTTCGCCCTGGTGTCTGGCGACGTCAATCCGGCTCACCTCGACGCGCAATATGCCGCGACCGACATGTTCCGCCACGTCATTGCCCACGGCATGTGGGGCGGCGGCCTCATCTCCGCCGTCCTCGGAACGCAACTACCCGGTCCTGGCACCATCTATCTGGACCAGTCGTTGCGCTTCCGCCGCCCCGTCGCACCGGGCGACACGATCACCGCCTCGGTCACCGTCGTCGAGAAGCGTGCGGAGAAGAAAATCCTGATCCTCGACTGCCGCTGCGCCAACCAGCATGGCGAGGATGTCATCACTGGCCAGGCCCAGGTGATCGCGCCCGGCGAAAAGGTGCTGCGCCCGCGCGCGGAGCTGCCGGACGTTCGCCTCAACGATCATGACAAATATCGCCGGCTGATGGAGCTTGCCGGTGGTAGCGATCCGGTCCCGACGGCGATCGTGCATCCTTGCAGCGAAGCCGCCATCACTGCGGCGCTCGATGCGGCGCAAGCCGGATTGATCGCCCCGATCCTCATCGGGCCCGATGCGAAGATCAAGGCCGCAGCCACTGCGGCCTCGCGCGCGATCGACGGTTTCCGGATCGTGCCGGTGGCGCACAGTCATGCCGCAGCGGCCAAGGCGGTGGAACTGGTGCGCACGGGCGAAGCGCAGCTCGTCATGAAGGGATCACTGCACACGGATGAACTGATGGGCGCGGTAGTCTCTTCCGCTACAGGCCTTCGCACCGAACGACGGATCAGCCATGCCTATGTCATGGACGTGCCTGGCCGGCCGACACCGCTCATCATTACCGATGCCGCTATCAACATCGCCCCCTCCCTCGAGGAAAAGGCCGACATCATCCGCAACGCCATCGATCTCGCGCATGTGATCGGCATGGAGGCGCCCAAAGTCGCGATCCTCGCTGCGGTCGAAACCGTCAACCCGGCAATGCCTTCGACGCTGGATGCGGCGGCGCTCTGCAAGATGGCGGATCGCGGGCAGATCAGCGGCGGCATTCTCGATGGACCCCTCGCCTTCGACAATGCGGTCAGCGAGGCCGCGGCCAGGGAAAAGGGTATCGTTTCCGAAGTTGCGGGCCATGCGGAAATTCTGGTCGTGCCCAACCTCGAAGCCGGGAACATGCTGGCCAAGCAGCTCACATTCCTGGGCGGCGCCGACGCGGCCGGTATCGTGCTTGGCGCGCGCGTGCCGATCATCCTGACGAGCCGTGCCGACAGCCTGCGCACGCGTCTCGCGTCCTGCGCAGTGGCGGTGCTGATGGCGCGCGCCGTGACGCCGGCAGCCCCTGGATTGCCCGGGGGCAAGAGTGCATGAAGGCGGTCGTCAGCCTCAATTCCGGCTCGTCGAGCATCAAATTCTCTCTCTTCGCCATGGAGCCGGGAGGCAGCCTCCAACTCGCGGCCGGCGGAAAGATCGAGAAAATCGGGATAGTGCCAGCGCTGAAGGCCCGAAGGACGGACGGTACGATCCTGCTCGATCGCACCTGGCCGGATGGCGCAGGCCTTACCCACGCCGACTTGCTGGCCGATCTTTTTTCCTGGGCGATGCAGCATCCACTTGAAGGCTATGAGATCGCCGCCATCGGACACCGCATCGTCCATGGCGGCACAGAATTTTCCGTCCCGCGGCGCATCGATTCTGAATTGATCGACAAGCTGGAAGCACTTTGTCCGCTGGCGCCCCTGCATCAGCCCCATAACCTGGCTGCCGTCCGGGCGATCACCAAGCTTGATCCCGACCTGCCTCAGGTCGCCTGCTTCGACACCGCTTTCCATCATGACAAGCCAGCCCTCGCCTCTCGTTTCGCAATCCCCCGTGCGCTTCACGACCAGGGCATCCGTCGCTACGGTTTTCACGGCCTTTCCTATGAATATATCGCCCGGCGCCTCGCCGCGATCGACCCGGCGCTGGCCTCGGGCAAGGTCATCGCCGCACATCTGGGCAATGGCGCGAGCCTTTGCGCCATGGCGGCGGGGCAAAGCGTCGACACGACCATGGGGTTCACCGCGCTCGACGGTTTGATGATGGGCTCCCGCTCGGGCAGTCTCGACCCCGGTGTCGTGCTGCATCTCATGACGCAGATGGGCATGGGCGCCAAGACGATAGAGGATATGCTTTACAGGCAATCGGGCCTTCTGGGCGTGTCGGGCATTTCCAGCGACATGCGCACGCTTGCCGCGAGCGACGCACCCGAAGCGAAAGAAGCGATTGATCTCTTCGCCTGGCGGGTAGCCCGTGACACCGGCGCCCTTGCCGCTTCGCTGGAGGGTGTGAACGGGATCATCTTTACTGCTGGCATCGGCGAAAATGACGCGGGCATGCGCAGTCTTATTGGTCGCCGGCTCCAATGGCTGGGCCTTGAGATCGATGATCGCGCCAATGCTGCAGGTGAGACGCTGATCAGCGCCCCCGAGAGCCGGATCAAGGCCCTCGTCATCCCCACCGACGAGGAACGCATGATCGCAATTCACACGCTCAGCCTGCTGCAGGAGACCGCCCAATGACACCGCTTGTAGATCTGACCGGCAAGCGCGGCCTCGTCATCGGGATCGCAAACGAACATAGCATCGCGGCAGGATGCGCGGAGGCATTTGCCCGGTGCGGCGCCCGGCTTGCCGCCACCTATCTCAACGAAAAGGCAAAGGACTGGGTCCAGCCTGTCGTCGACCAGCTCGGCGTCGAATGGACTGCGCCGTGCGATGTACGCATCCCCGGCGAACTCGAGGCGCTTTTCGGCCAGGTGCAAGAACGCTGGGGTGGCCTCGATTTCCTGCTGCACTCGATCGCCTTCGCGCCGAAGGAGGATCTCCACGGTCGGGTGGTCGACAGCAGTGCGCAAGGCTTCTCGACGGCGATGGACGTGTCCTGCCACAGTTTCCTTCGCATGGCGAAGCTCGCCGAACCGCTGATGGCAACGGGCGGATGCCTGCTTTGCGTGACCTTCTATGGTTCGGAGCGGGTGGTCGAACACTATAACCTGATGGGTCCCGTCAAGGCGGCCCTGGAAAGCGCAACGCGCTATGTCGCCGCGGAACTGGGCGCCAAAGCCATTCGGGCACACGCTATTTCACCAGGGCCGATTGCCACCCGCGCCGCAAGCGGAATCGACCGGTTCGACGAATTGCTCGATCGGGCTGCCGCGCAGGTTCCCGCAGGAAAATTGGTTGACGTAAGCGACGTCGGCGCGCTGGCCGCCTTCCTCGTCAGCGATGCCGCGAAGCGGATCACCGGCACGATCATTCCGGTCGATAACGGGCAGCATCTTTTCGCGTGATCGTTCGGGCTGCCCCTCTTGCCCTCGCAGCCAGCGCCGTACTGGCGTCGCAGGCGCACGCGCAAGCTGCTCTGGAGTATGTCGTCCAGCGCGCAGGCAACCGCGATCAGAGCGGACATATCCTTGTCGATGTGCGCGTTCTCAATGCCGGGGCGGCCGCGCAGGAGGTTCGCCTTCCCGACGAGGTTGCGGCCGATCTGGTCAGCAACGGCACGTATCGAAAGGTCTGGCTGCAACGAGGCGAAAAACAGGCTGCGGTTCTGACGATCCGGGCCAATGGCTTTGCGGCGGCGCGCTACCGGATCGACTTTCAGGACGTCATGGACGGCGCGGCCTTGTCCATTCCCTCCTGGTCAACGCAGCAAATCCTCCTGACGATCGGCGTCGATCCTGAGGCCGACCGCTCTGCCCCGGTCGCCCTGACTGCCGCGCCCTCGCTCACGCCTCCGACCTCTCCGCAGATATCGCCAGACTCCGTCACACCATCGCCGACAGACCGAACCCGGGGCAATGCTTTCATCCCCAATCTCTCGGTCTACGAACCGATCTATGCGGTCTATGGCCCCGGCACCAACACAGACGCACGCATCCAGATCAGTTTCAAATATCAGCTGTTCGGAAGTCGAGCGCGGATGGACCGCTCTCCCTCGCTGATCGACGGCCTCTATTTCGCCTATACCCAGCGCATGTTCTGGGACGTGGCGGCGAAATCCTCGCCCTTCCGCAATATCGATTATCAACCCGAGCTCTTCTATCTCTCGCCTGCCCTGCCCGTGTCAGATAAGGCCACGATCAGCGGCCAGATCGGCCTTCGCCATGAGTCCAATGGACGCGATGGCGCAGCCTCGCGCAGCCTCAACATGCTCTATCTGGCCCCGATGGCCGGCTTCTCGCTCGGCGAGGACCGAAGGCTGACGATCGCGCCGCGGCTGTGGCTCTATCTCGGAAACCTTTCGGACAATCCTGACATTCGCCGATATCGCGGCAATAGCGGGCTTTTCATTGAGGCCAGCGAGGATGATGGGCTGCGCGTCTCGGCTTCTACCCGTCTCAACCTGGGTAGCGGCAAGGGAGCTCTGACCGCCGAGCTCTCCTACCCGTTCCGGCGTATCCTGGGCGGAGGCCCGGACTTCTATCTCTTCGGCCAGGGCTTCACCGGCTATGGCGAAAATCTGCTCGACTATAACAAGCACGTGACGCGCCTGCGGATCGGCGTGGCGCTCGTGCGATGAACGCTCAAGGAGGTATAGCGTGAAGCTGCGGGGCCCTATCGTCATTCCCATTCTGGCCGTCGTCCTCATCGCCCTGGCTTTCGGGCTGTGGTGGATGTTTGGACGCACCGACAAGCTCCCCGATACCATCGTGCGCGGCAACGGCCGTCTCGAGATGACGCGCACCGATATTGCCGCCAAATATCCTGGCCGCCTGATGTCGCTTGACGTCCATGAAGGTGATCTCGTCGGGGCGGGTCAGGTCATCGCCCGGCAGGATGATGTAGACCTCAAAACCCAACTCGCCGGAGCGCTTGCCAAGCGCGAACAGGCAGTATCCGCCCTCATGCGCGCGCAAGGGGAGCTCGCCGCGCGGGACAGTCAGGCTCAGCTCGCCCGCATCGACTGGGTCGAGACCGGCAAGCTGCGGGAGCGTGACATGGTCTCGAACGTCGAGCTGGAGCAGCGTCGCCTGGCCTTGGGTGCTGCGCAAGGTGGCGCCCAGGCGGCGGGCGGCGGTGTCGGCGAGGCACGCTCGGCCATTGCCCAGGCCGACGCCCTGATCGCGCAAACCAGAGCCGGCCTTGCCGACCTGCGGATCATCGCACCGACGCCCGGGCGCGTCGAATATCGGATCGTCGAGCCTGGAACCATGTTGCCACCGGGCGGCAAGATCGTGTCGCTGGTCAATGCCGAGGATGCCTGGCTCACCATCTTCCTGCCCGCTTCGGTCGCCGGCAAGATCAGGATCGGCGACGAGGCACGCATTCTTCCGCAGGGTTTTGGCGACGCCATTCCCGCGCGCGTCAGCTTCGTGGCGCCCGGTGCGCAGTTCACGCCAAAATTCGTCGAGACGGCCAGCGAACGCGAGAACCTGTCCTACCGGGTGAAGCTGCAGATCGCGCCTGATCTCGCCCGTGGCCTGGACGGAAGGCTGAAAGCCGGCATGACGGCGGACGGGTTCGTGCGCACCGATACGCGCCAGCCCTGGCCCGACCTCACCAAGATCGACAAATGATCCCGCCCGCTCAGATCCTCCCCGAAGAGGCGATACGGATCGAAAGCCTTTCGCATCGATATGGCGGTATCATCGCCCTGAACGAGGTTTCGCTCTCCCTGCCCAAGGGGAAGACCACCGCGCTGGTCGGGCCCGATGGCGTAGGCAAGTCGACGCTGCTCGGCCTCATATCCGGCGTGAAAAAGCTGCAAACGGGACGTCTTTCGGTTCTCGGCTTCGATCTCACCGAGCGTCGCAAGCGGGAGGAGTTCCTTTCCCGCGTCGCCTATATGCCCCAGGGGCTTGGTCGCAATCTCTACCCGACGCTTTCCGTCCGCGAGAATATCGACTTCTTTGGTCGCCTCTTCGGACTGTCTGCAGTCGAGCGGGAAGCGCATATGCGGCGCTTGCTGGACGCGACGGGGCTTGCACCCTTTCCGGACCGGCCCGCCGGCAAACTTTCGGGCGGCATGAAGCAGAAGCTGGGCCTGTGTTGCTCGCTGGTGCACGATCCGGATCTGCTCATCCTCGACGAACCCACCACGGGGGTAGACCCTCTTTCACGACGGCAGTTCTGGGAACTGGTGGATGCGATGTGCGCGGAGCGGCCGGACATGACCGTGCTGGTCTCCACGGCTTACATGGAAGAGGCAGAGCGCTTTGGCCACCTCGTGGCGATGGACGATGGCAAGGTGATCGCGCAAGGGGATACGCGCGAGATCATGCGTGACGCGGGCGCGGATACGCTCGAAGCCGCCTATGTTCGCCTGCTTCCGCAAGACAAGCGGCCATCGGGCGACGCGCTGGTCGTGCCGGCCTGGCAGGACAAGGGCGAAGCGCCGGCAATCGAGGCGCATGATCTGACGCGGCGCTTTGGTGATTTCGTAGCGGTCGATCATGTGAGCTTTCGCATCGGACGCGGCGAGATATTCGGTTTTCTGGGCTCGAACGGCTGCGGCAAGACCACGACCATGAAGATGCTGACCGGCCTGCTCGATGCGACGGACGGAACGGCCAGCCTTTTCGGGCGGCCGATCGCCCCCGGAGACATGGAGACGCGCATGCGCGTGGGCTATATGTCGCAGGCCTTCTCGCTCTATGAAGAGCTTTCGGTTCGCCAGAACCTGGTCCTTCATGCGCGGCTCTATCGCGTGCCACGCCAGCAGGCAGGCGAACTGGTTTCGGCCGCGCTTGCCCAGTTCGAGCTCGAAGCCCATGCCGATGCCGTTCCCGCCGCTCTGCCGCTCGGCATACGGCAACGCCTGCAACTCGCCGCCGCCTGCCTCCATCGACCCGAGATCCTGATCCTGGACGAGCCCACGTCCGGCGTCGATCCGGCGGCGCGCGACATGTTCTGGCGCCATCTGATCCGCCTCTCGCGCGATGAAGGGGTAACGATCTTCGTCTCCACCCACTTCATGAACGAGGCGGAACGGTGCGACCGCATATCGCTGATGCATCGCGGGCGGGTTCTGGCGGTCGGCGCGCCGACGGAACTCACACAGCGATATGATGCGCAGCGGCTCGAGGATGCTTTTATCGCTGTCCTCGAGAAGGATAATGACGAAGCGCCGACTGCTTCCGCCCATCTGCCGGTCGATGCTTCGGTCGCTTCGTCCACTCCTGCCGCCGGTGCGCGATCGACGGCTCCCGGCCGGCCGCGATTACCAACCGCTGCCGGCAGCTGGCCGGGCTTCGCCTGGGCCTTTGCCCGGCGCGAAGCGACCGAACTCATGCGCGATCGCATCCGGCTCGCCTTCGCGCTGATCGGCCCGATCATCCTGCTGTGCATTGCAGCCTACAGCATTTCCTTCGACGTCCAGAATATCCGCCTTGCCGTTCTCGATCATGACCGCAGTGCCGCCAGCCGTGACCTGCAACTTTATTTTGAAGGGTCACGCTATTTCCGGGTTGAGCCCGAACTTGCGAGCGACGCGGCCGCCGATCAGGCGCTGCGCGAGGCATCGACCAAGATGGTGCTGGACATACCCCCCGGCTTCGGACGCGATCTGACCGCAGGGCGGCGGCCCGCGGTCGACGTGCGGATCGACGGCGCGAGTCCTTTCCCCGCGTCGAACGCCCGCGCTTATGCCGAGGCTGTTCTCCTTCGCTACGCAATGGACCAGTTGCGGTCCGCGCAGCCCTTCGCTGTGCCTGATCTCTCGTCCACAATCGAACCGCGCTTCATCTACAATCAGGAGTTTCGCAGCATCTACGCCATGGCGCCGGGCGTCCTGATGCTCTGCATGATCCTCATTCCCGCGATGCTGACGGCCCTTGGGGTCGTGCGCGAAAAGGAAATCGGCTCGATCACCAATCTCTACGCTTCGCCGGCGAGCCTGGGCGCATTCCTGGTCGGCAAGCAGATGCCCTATGCCCTTCTTGCGATGATCAGTTTCGTGACGCTGATCCTGGTGACTGTCTTCATTTTGGGAGTACCGCTCAAGGGGTCCTTGCCGGCCCTTCTGATCGGCGGGTTCCTCTTCATTCTGTCTGTCACCGGGCTGGGGCTGATGATCTCGGCCTTTGTGCGCTCGCAGGTCGCCGCCATCTTCGCGACATCCCTCATCTGTCTTATTCCGTCGGTGAACTTCTCCGGGCTCCTTTACCCCGTTTCCACCCTGACAGGCCCGAGCCATATCATCGGGCTGACCTTCCCCTCCTCCTGGTTCCAGATCGTCAGTCTCGGCACATTCACCAAGGGTCTGGGCATGGCCAGTTTCGGCCAGGCCTATCTGGCCCTGATGGCGCTCGCATTCCTCTTCGTGGGCGGCGCACGCCTGATGCTGGGAAAGCAGGAGAAATGACGCGCTGGATTCTCAACGTTGCGCTTCTGAGCGGCAAGGAACTGCGCAGTGTCATGAAGGATGTGACGCTGATGGCGCTTATCCTCTTCGCTTTCACCGTGGCGATCCAGCTTGTTGCGAACGGGGTACGCGCAGAGGTCATGAACGCTTCGGTCGCGATCATGGACGAGGATCATTCCGAACTGTCGCGCCGGCTGCGCGATGCCATCCAGCAGCCCTATTTCAAACCACCCGAGGACATCGAGCGATCCGCGATCGGCCCTGCGATGAACAGCGGAAAATATATCTTCGTCATCGAAATCCCGCCCCGCTTCGAAGCCGATACGCTCGCGGGCCGGTCGCCTTCCGTCCAGATTCTCGTCGACGCGACCGCCATGACGCAGGCAGGTCTGGGCGCTGCCTATTTCCAGCAGATATTCGCGCAGGAAACGCTCGACTTCCTCCATGCCCGGGGCCTCCTGGAGGCGCTGCCGGTCCAGGTCGAAAGCCGGATGCATTTCAATCCCAACGCCCAGTCGGCCTGGTATACCTCGGTCATGCAGATCGTCACCAACGTGACGGTGCTCTCGATCATCCTCGTCGGCGCGGCGGTGATCCGTGAGCGTGAGCATGGCACGATCGAGCATCTGCTGGTGATGCCCGTGCGCGCCAGCGAGATCGCCTTCGCCAAGATCCTTGCCAACGGCCTCGTCATCCTGCTGGCCTCGATCGCGTCCCTCTGGTTCGTCGTTCATGGCGTTCTGGGCGTGCCGCTGACCGGATCTCTCCTGCTCTTCACTGCCGCGATGTTTCTCTACCTCTTCTCGGTCACCTCGCTCGGCATGTGGATGGCAACGCTCGCGCCATCCATGCCGCAGTTCGGGCTCTTCGCAGTGCCCGTCTACGCCATCGCTTATCTGCTCTCGGGAGCGGCAACGCCGCTCGAGAGCATGCCCTCGGCGATCCGGACGATTGCGCTATGTCTGCCGACCACCCAGTTCGTCAGCCTCTCCCAGGCGATCCTCTATCGCGGCGCGGGCGTGCGAACGATCCTGCCGGAACTCGCGATCATCTGCGGCTCGGGCGTGTTCTTCGTGGCGATGGCCGTCAGCCGCTTCCGTTCGATGCTCTCAAGGCAGGGCTAAAGGTCATGGATGACATCACCCAGGAAAATCAGAATGCATAGCCAATTGCTTCCTCCATCGCTCGCGCTGCTGCTCACCGCTTGCGCCAGCGTCCCGAACACGCCCGCGCACGCGCCACGCATCACTCCGCCCAATCGCCTGGATGCGGCGGCGGCGAACGACGCGGCAATAACCGGGACAGACCGCTGGTGGACGGCGTGGGGCGATCCCGCTCTTGATGCGCTGGTCGAGAAATCGCTCGAAGCAAACGCCGATATCCGCGCTGCAAAGGCCCATGTCGCCGCCGCGCGTGCGCTAGTCACTGTCGCGGAATCGGCGCTTTATCCTACCGTTGCCGCAAATGGCACAGCGTGGGCCAGTCAGAGCGATGCCGGGATCGATGACAAGTGGCAGGCCATGCTGCCGTCGCTGTCCGGAAACAGCGGCAGTGGATATCTGGTGGGTCTTGGAGCCACCTGGGAGGCTGACCTGTTCGGTGGACGCCATGCCGACGCCGAAATGGCGCGCGCGCTTTCCGAAAGCACCGCACGAACGGCCGATGGCGTCAGGCTCATGGTCGCCGCCGATGTCGTCGAAAATTATCAGCAGCTGCAGGGGCTGAGGCGGCGCCTCGATGTCCTCGATCGCAGCGAGGCTACGGCCAGTCGCCTTGTCGATTATGCGGCCGCCCGGCAGCGGACGGGCGCCGCGACAGCGGCCGATGTCACCCGCGCCCGCAATGGACTGGAGGCGCTGCGCGCCTCCCGCCCGGCCCTCACATCCCTCGTCGATGCGCGCAAGCGGCGACTGGCCGTGCTGGCGGGCGACGTCCCCGAACAGGCGCCGGATATGGTCGCCTCCGCCACTTTTGAGACGCCAGATGCGCCCACCGGGCAACTTCCTTCCGACATTCTTGATCGCCGGCCTGATGTCGCGGCGCGATCATGGCTGGTGAACGCGCGTGCGGCGCGCCTCAAGAGCCTGAAGGCCGATCTGCTTCCGCGCTTCGCCATCCATTTTCTGGGGCAGAACGGGCATATCGAACTGGGCGGCCTGCCGGGCTATGGCGGAACCGGAGGTCTGGTCGGCCTTTCCGCATCGATGCCGCTTTTCAATGCCGGAAGGTTGCAGGCCAGTGTCAAGGCGGGCGATGCCGAACTTGAGGCTGCTCTCGCCAATTATGACCAGGCCATGCTGTCGGCGCTCGAGGAAGTTGAATCCGCTTATGGTTTTCGGGCGGGGCTGGACGAACGCCTGGCCGGGCTTATCCGTACATCCGACATGGCCCGCCGACGCGCCGACCAGCTGGCGATATTGTACGATGCCGGACGCACGCAGTTGGGCGATGTGTTGCAGGCCCGATTGGATGCGCTCTCGGACGAGGACAAGATGGAACAGACCCGCATCGCACAAGGAACGGCAACCGTTCAGCTCTATCGTGCGCTGGGGGGCGGCTGGTAAGGTTGCGCCGGGCCGCTCGGCCAGCGTCGAGGTCTGCTTTTCCGCCTTTTGAGGGCCACGCAGATCGACGAACTCAGCTGACCGATCACGACAAAATGCAGGTCGCTGAGTGACGCTGCAGGATCAACCTCATGATGTGACTGGGAAAAATGCGGCCTCGTATCAATTTTCCAGTCATCAATTAGGTGCCAGGCACAGTGGAATAAAATCTAAAGGTCAACTGTGCTATTCCTGCTTTAGAGCTATGAGAGCGCGCATGCGCCGAACAGAATAGGTGAGCCATGAAGGAGTTTCTCGAACGTGCGGCTGATCTGCCCCCACCGAGTGGCCCGATTGGTTTGTTAGTGGATTAAGCCCATCGCCGCCATATCCGGACGGAGGTGGAGCGAAGCGGAACCGGAGGCCGGATATGGCGGTGTCGCCGTTTCCGGTGCCGGCGGTCGGTAGCCCAGGCTGCTGTGAGGGCGAACGGTGTTGTAATGCCGCCGCCATGCCTCGATCAGCACCTTGGCCTCAGCGAGGCTGTAGAAGATCTCGCCGTTGAGCAGTTCGTCGCGAAGCGATCCATTGAAGCTTTCGTTATAGCCATTCTCCCATGGTGATCCCGGCGTGATGTAGAGCGTTGTCACGCCGATCTGCCCCAGCCATTTCTGGACGGCGGTCGCGATAAACTCGCTACCATTATCGGATCGTATATGCGCTGGCGGCCCACGCGAGATGAACAGGTCAGCCAACGCCGCCAGCACATCCTCGTGTTTGAGCTGCCGGGCAACGATGAGTGCCAGGCACTCCCTGCTGGCCTCGTCGATAATGGTCAGAATCCGGAACTTGCGGCCATCGTGCGTGCGCCCTTCGACGAAGTCGTAGGCCCACACATGCCCGGGATACTCAGGCCGTAGGCGGATACATGATCCGTCGTTGAGCCACAGGCGTCCCCGTTTGGGCTGGCGCAGCGGGACCTTCAATCCTTCGCGTCGCCATATCCGCTCGACCCGTTTGTGGTTCACCGTCCACCGCGCATGGCACAGCAACGCCGTCACCCGGCGGTAGCCATAGCGACCATATTGCTTCGCCAACGCGATGATGTCCTCCGTGAGCGCCTGTTCGTCATCTGCCCCACGCGGCACCTTGCGCTGTGTCGATCGATGCTGCCCCAGCACCCGGCATATCCGTCGCTCGGACACCCGGATCGGCAAATCTCGTCGCAACTGATCGATGCAGCGCCGCCGCCGCGCGGGGCTCAGAAGTTTCCCTTGGCAGCTTCCTGCAATATCAGCTTGTCCAGCGTCAGGTCCGAGATCGCCCGGCGCAGCCGTTGGTTTTCCTTCTCCAGATCCTTCATCCGCCGTGCCTGGTCGGTCTTCAGCCCGCCATATTCCTTGCGCCAGCGATAATAGGTCTGCTCGCTGACTGCGATCCGGCGGCACGCCTCTGCTGTCGAGGCTCCCTGCGCCAGAAAAATCTCAACTTCACGCAGCTTGCCGATAATTTCTTCCGGCTTGTGCTTCTTGCTCGGCATTCATCGTCCCTTTCGTGGTCCAAACTATCATAGTCTCTGGGCCACTCAGCGGGGGGCAGATCATGCTTTGGGTGTCAAATTCATGATCAGCATATATAACGAATAATAGACCAGTCGTCTATATGGCTATGGCGTCACCACCTACGCGGGCTCATCGGCATAGCCAATGGGAGGCATACATGAGCAACGTCGGGCGGCTCGCCGACAATATCGGCAACTTCAGCGCTGGCCGGCGCGGAGCGCCCCTGCGTGGCGCAGCGATGCTTCAAGGCATCGTGGTCTGCGGGATATGCGGACACCGCATGGGTCTTCACTCACTCTGCCCATAAGAAGACCCCCGTCTATCACTGCATCGATAGCGAGCAGAGCGGGCACTGCCAGAATGTGCGCGCAAACCAGGTTGATGCAGAGGTCGAGCGGCTGTTGATCGAAGCTCTACAACCCGATCGCATCGACCTTGCGCTTGCGGCTCATGAACAGATGAACGGCGAAAACCGGCTGCTGGAACGTCAATGGGCGCTGAATCGGGAGAAGGCGCATTACGAAGCGGAGCGTGCACGCCGACAATATGATGCCGTGGAGTCGGAAAAGCGGCTCGTCGCACGTTCGCTGGAAACGTTGTGGGAAGAGAAAATACGCGAAGCCGACGCGTCGAACAGGATTACGCGCGGTGGCATGTCGAGCAGGTTAACGCCCTGGCCGCCGCCGCGCGAACGCGTATCCTGACCATTGCCGACCCTGTTGCCCGCGTTCTCGAAGCGGGCTGGCATCGACGAACGCAAAGAGATGATGCGGCTCGTGATCGATAGCGTGACGGTCGACAAGAGCCGTGCGCAAGGCCGTATCTGGTTCGCGATCCTGTGGCAGACCGGCGCGCGAACAGAGCATGTGATCATCCGCAATACCGCCAACTATGACGATCTGGCTCACTTCGCACGCATCGAGGAGATGGTGCGAACGCTCAATGCTGTGGGATCACTCGACCGTCAGATCGCGGACGCCCTGACAGCCGAGGGCATCATGAGAAGATCGGCGCTCTGATCTATGCCAACCTCTTCGACAACGAGGGCGAAGACACCTTCTCGCTGATCTGGTCCCGCCCCAACGGCAGGCGCGCCGACTAAGACCCCACGCAAGACCCCGCCACAAGGTCGGGGCCTTGGTCCGTCATGCCTTCACTGTCCGGAGCCGCAGCGAATTGCCGATGACGCTGACGGACGACAGCGCCATCGCGGCAGCAGCGATGATCGGCGACAGCAGCAGCCCAAACGTGGGATAGAGCGCACCGGCCGCAATCGGTACGCCTGCCGCATTGTAGATGAACGCGAAGGCGAGGTTCTGGCGGATGTTGGCCATCGTCGCCTGCGACAGGCGTCGCGCGCGGACAATGCCGGTGAGATCGCCCTTGAGCAGCGTCACGCCCGCACTTTCGATCGCAACGTCGGTCCCCGATCCCATGGCGATACCAACATCGGCGGCGGCAAGCGCCGGCGCGTCATTTACGCCGTCACCCGCCATCGCCACCACCTTGCCCTGCGCCTTCAGGCGCTCGACGACCGCGGCTTTCTGGTCCGGCAGCACATCGGCCTCGACCTCATCGATGCCGAGCTTTCTCGCAACGGCTTCGGCTGTGGTGCGATTGTCACCGGTCAGCATGACGATGCGGATGCCTTCCGCATGCAGGGCCTTCAGTGCCTCAGGCGTGGTCGCCTTGATCGTGTCGGCGATGGCGAAGATGCCGCCGATGGCTTTATCGATGCCGATATAGATGGCGGTTGCGCCGTCGCGGCGTAGCTCATCGGCCTGTGCCGCGAGCGGCGCTGTATCAACCCCATGTTCGGCGAGGAAGGTGGTGCTGCCGAGCACCACATGCCGGCCCTCGACACGACCGATCGCCCCCTTGCCGGTCGGCGAGTCGAAGTCGGCGACATCGGGGATGGTGATCTTTCGCTCGTCGGCAGCCGCCACGATCGCCCGCGCAAGCGGATGCTCGGACGCCTTCTCCACGCCGGCTGCAAGCCGCAGGATGGTCTCCTCGACAAATCGCGGGGCCACGACGATCCGGGTAACGGCCGGTTTGCCTTCGGTAAGCGTCCCGGTTTTGTCGACCACCAGAGTATCGATCTTCTCCATCCGCTCGAGCGCCTCCGCGTTCTTGATCAGAACGCCGGCGGCCGCCCCCTTGCCGATACCCACCATGATCGACATCGGCGTCGCGAGCCCGAGCGCGCAGGGGCAGGCAATGATCAGCACGGAAACGGCCGCGATCAGGCCATGCGCCAGCCGCGGCTCCGGCCCCCATACACCCCAGGCCGCGAAGGCGAGCAGCGCGACGGCGATGACGACCGGCACGAACCAGCCCGACACCTGATCAGCCATGCGCTGGATCGGCGCGCGCGAGCGCTGGGCATCCGCGACCATCTGGACGATGCGGGCGAGCATGGTGTCGCGCCCGACTTTTTCAGCCCGGATGACGAGCGCGCCGGTCTGGTTCAGCGTACCTCCTACGACCGCTTCGCCGACTACACGCGTCACCGGCATGGATTCGCCGGTCACCATCGATTCATCGATCGATGAGCGACCCTGCTCGACCACGCCGTCAACCGGCACGGTTTCACCGGGCCGGACCCTGAGCCGATCACCGATGACGACGGCTTCGACAGGAATATCCTCTTCAGCATCGTTCCGCCCGATCCGCCGGGCGGTTTTCGGCGCGAGATTGAGAAGCGCGCGGATTGCGCCGGAGGTCTGCTCCCGGGCGCGCAGTTCCATGACCTGACCGAGCAGCACCAGCACGGTGATCACGGCCGCGGCCTCATAGTAGACCGCGACCGTGCCATCGGCGCCTCGGAAAGCCTGCGGGTAGAGCTGCGGCGCGAATGTCGCGACGATGCTGTAGCCCCAGGCGACCCCGGTGCCCATCGCGATCAGCGTGAACATGTTGAGGCTGCGGTTGACGATCGACGCCCAGCCACGTTCGAAGAACGGCCATCCGGCCCACAGGACCACCGGCGTCGCCAGCGCGAACTGGATCCAGATCGAGATGCGCATCGGCACCAAATGGTGCAGCGCCGGGATCAGGTGACCGCCCATCTCCAGCAGGAACACGGGCAAGGCGAGCACGAGGCCGATCCAGAAGCGTCGGGTCATATCGGCGAGTTCGGGGCTTGGTCCGGCATCCGCCGCCGCGATCAGCGGCTCCAGCGCCATGCCGCAGATCGGGCAACTACCCGGCGCATCCCGGCGGATTTCCGGATGCATCGGGCATGTCCAGATCGTCCCTTCCGTTGCGGTTGCCGTTACTGCCGCAACGTGGTGATGCTCATGGGTATCAGGTCCATGCGTGTGGCTATGGTGGGAATGATCGCCATGGGCGGCAGCACCCTCATGGTGATGTGCAGCATGCGCTGCCAGTGCCGCATAATGCACGGGGTCGGCGTCGAACTTCGCCTTGCAGCCGGCCGAGCAGAAGACGTAGCGCTCGCCTTCATACTCAGCATTGTGAGCGGTCCTGGCGGGATCGACCACCATGCCGCAGACCGGATCATGGTCGACGTGACCGGACGGCGTTTCGCCGTCCGGCTCATGATGGTGATGATGGCCGTGCGCCCCAGTCACCTCGGCGGCGCGTTCGCTCTTCTGATCGTCGTCGGCCATTCATCACCTTTCACACGCCGCGCGTGCCTTCCGGTCTTTGTTCACTCCTCGATCAGATGGAACTCTTCGAGCAGCTTGGCGATCTCGGTGCCTTCGAGCTTCTTCATCAGCAGCTTGCGCAGGAAGGCCGGCCCGGGAAGATCGATGCCCTTGCCGTCCCGCAGCGGACCGATCGCAGCAAGAAGTGTACGGATATCATAGGTCGAGTTGAAGACCTCGGGCACGCCGCGCTCGACATTCATCAGCGTGTAGACGGCCTCCATCGGGGTTCTCACCGAATATTCCGTGGTGAAGATGCAGTCCCGCTGTTTCGATTCCGCGAACTGGCCGATGAAGGCGAAGTTGACCGCGCCCTCCGGCACCACGTCCGGCCGGTCGCCCGCCTGGCGCGGCATGAAGAAGGCGGTGATATAGGGCATCATCGTGGGAACGGTGCTCGCGCCGGAGGCTGCGAGTTGCGGAATGTCCTCGACCGGCACGCCGAGGTGATAGAGCCATTCCTGGGTGATCTCCTCGCCGGTGCATTCCTGCATCGGCTTCTTCACGAAATCACCGGGCTTGTCGACGAAGAGCGCGTAGAACCAGGCGATCATCTGATCTTTGGGCTGCTTCTTGAAATGCGGCTGGCGATGGACCGTCCAGCTCAGCAGCCATGCGGAATCCTTCACGGTGACGATACCGGCGGAGACGATCTTGCCGGTAAAGGGGTTCCGCTTCGTGATCTTCTCGACATAGGCCGGAATGCGGGCGTCGAGGGCAGTGATCGACGCGGAGGCCCATTTCGTCTCCGGGATATGGGCGCCGAATACGTCCGGGCGGCCGAAGGCCGGATCCTTCGCCGCGATCCGCCGCCACAGGTCCCAGGCCGGCGCCGGTCCTTCGTTGAGCTTCGCCGGTGTCCTGTGGTCGCCATTGTCGGAATTCTCGGTCAGCGAGCCGATGGTAACGAAGACGAGATCGTCGGGCCCGAGATCAATGCCGCCTTCGACGCCGCGCTCCTTCCAGTGGATGCGCGTCGCCTGCTTGGAGCCGGGCTGGATGTCGAAATCGACATCGGTGACCTCGACGCCGTAGCGGAATTTAACCCCGTGATCGGTCAGCCACTTCACCAGCGGCAGGACCATCGATTCATACTGGTTGTAGCGATTGAACTTGAGCGAGGAAAAGTCGGCGAGACTGCCGATGTGATGGATGAAGCGGTGCAGGTAGAGCTTCATCTCCAGCGCGGAATGCCATTCCTCGAAGGCGAACATGGTGCGCCAGTAGAGCCAGAAATTGCTCTTGAGGAAGTCCTCGCCGAAGACCTCGTTGATGCGCTTGTTCTCCATCTCCTCCCGCGTCGCAAGGAAGACCGAGAGGAGATCCTTCTGCGCCTTGTCGTTGAGCGTTAGCAGCGCCTTGTCGGGCACGTCCTGACCCTGGTTCTGCGTCGTTCGCTGCAGCGAAAAGTTGGGATCGTCCTTGTTGAGCCGGTAGAACTCGTCGAGCACGCTGGCATCCTCGATCTCCAGCGAGGGGATCGAGCGATAGAGGTCCCACAGGCACTCGAAATGCTCCTCCATCTCGCGGCCGCCGCGAATGACGAAGCCCTTTTCGGGCACGTCCAGACCATCGAGCGCGCCGCCGGGGATTTCCAGCTCTTCCAATATGGTGATGCGGTCGCCCGAAACGCCGCCGTCGCGGATCAGGAAGGCGGCGCCGGCGAGCCCCGCGAGGCCCGAGCCGACGAACCACGCCGTCTTTTTGTCGGCGCCTTCCGGCTTGCGTGGACGGACAAAGGCTTCATAGTTTCCACTGCTATAATGCATGGCAAACTCCTGTTTTTCTTGTTGGGATCAGTCGGCGGGCTTGTAGCTGTAGAAGCCTTCGCCCGACGCGATGCCGAGCTTGCCCTTGTCGATGTAGTTTTCCTTCAGCCACGCGGCGAGCGACTGTGCGTGCTCATCACCGTGCGACAGGATGTTGTAGGGGGTGTTCAATCCGATGATGTCGTAGATCTGGAACGGCCCCATCGGCGCGCCGGTGGCGATCCGCCAGACCTTGTCGACATCTTCCGGCTCGGCATAGCCGCCGGCAGCCAGATCGGTGGCCGCGTTCAGGAACGGCACCAGCAGGGAGTTGAGGACGTAGCCCGCTTTTTCCTTGCGCACCGGGATCGGCACCATGCCGATCGCGGAGGAGAAGGCGATCAGGGTATCGAACACGGCCGGATCGGTGTCGTCCGTACCCATCACCTCGGCAGTGTTGAACTTCCAGATGCTGTTGGCGAAGTGCAGCGCCAGGAAACGGTCCGGGCGGCCGGTGAAGGCTTTGAGGTCGCTCGGCAGCAAAGTCGAGCTATTGGTGGCGAAGATCGTTCTGTCAGGCGCGAGCGCCGCCAGCTTCTCGTAGAGCGCCTGCTTGATCTCGAGCACTTCCGGAACCGCTTCGATGACCAGATCGGCATTCGCAACCGCAGCCCCAAGATCGGCGGTGAGCGTGATGCGTCTCGAAGCTTCGGCTGCCTTGCCGTCAGCCGCACCCGTCACCTCTTTCACGTAGGTTTCTACAAGCGTTTCGAACCGATGCCTCGCCTGGTCGAGTGCTTCGTCGCTGATCTCATAAGCGGTAACGTCAAAGCCACTATAGGCGGCCTGGAAGGCGATCTGGCTGCCGAGGACACCGGTGCCTAGCACCGTCACTTTCAGGATGTCGCTCATTCATTCTCTTCCTTGCGTCGGGTTTCATAGAGAAACGGCGCAGCGACTTCGGCGGGCACGCGAACCAGCTTGCCGGTAGCTTTCTCGATGAGCACCCATTGCGACAGGGCCGCGACGAGCGTCTGACCGTTACTGTCTTTGAACTCGACGCGCCGGGCGTATCTCGCTCCGCGCGGCTTCCCTTCGACCCAGGTTATGGCAAAGGTCTCTTCGCCCGCCCGGATATTGCCGCGGTAATCGACCTCGTGCCTGAGCACCATAGCAACATAGGTGTCGGCATCCCTCGGACGCGCGGCTGTCAGCCAGTGCGCCACCGACACATCCTGAATCCAGGTCACCCAGACCGCATTGTTGACATGGCCGAGTTCATCGATGTCTTCTTCGGTTGCCTGGAAACGGATATGGAAGCGCCGACGTTCGTCCACTTTTCCAGCCAAGGGCACGCCTGAAGCATCGCAGCCGATCCTGCGGCGTCCTTCGCCAGGAAGGCTCATGACCGGGTGGATGGCGCATCGAGGCCTGCCATCGCGCGAAAGAAGCCGACAAGCATTTGCTCTCGGGGAATAGCGCCTTCGACATCGCCCTGGACCGCCAGTCCCATCCACAGTGCATAGAGGCCGATCCCGGTCTGCAGCGGCGGCAAGGCAGGCCGAAGCGCAAAGCGCCGCGTCAGATCCGCCACAAGTTCTCCGAACAAATGGTGGCAGGCGGCCTTTCCTTCGCGATGCCGTTCAGCGAACGCGGGGTCCCGCCGCGCATGAAGCTGCAATTCGATCGAAAGCAGCGACCAATGCTGTTCGTCAGCCAGCTTAGCCAGCCGCGCCGCAAGCACTTGCAGAGTCGCCTCGATATCATCGCCGGAGCAGTGGGCGACCAGATCGCGCAGAAGCACGACCTCGTCCTGGATATGAGCCTGCAGAATCTCGACCAGCAGATCGTCCTTGCTTGCAAAATTCGAATAGAAGGCCCCCTGCGAATGACCCGCTGCACTACAGATGTTGCGGATCGACATGGCTGCCACCCCTTCTTCCACAATGGACGAATGTGCTGCGGCGAGCAGCTTATCCCGCGTCTGGCGCTGCGTTTCCTCTCGCGTGAGGCGCATGAGCGATCGACCTCCAATTCAGCACGGCATGGAAACCTTTTACCCATGTCGGCGTTCACCGTAAAACCAGATATCACCTGATATCTCGAATGCAACGAAAATCCGGTTCGAAGGATCGCCCTTGGCTGAGACCTATATCCCCTACTCCACCAGCGTCGAAGTGCTCGGCGAAGACGAGGAGCGGCTCACCGCCGAAATCCTCGAAATCATGGCGAGCACCAACCGCAAGGCGTTCGAGCGCCATCGGCATGCGGTGCGCGACGCCCATGCCAAGAGCCACGGGTTCCTGAAGGGCGAACTCGTCGTCCCGGAACTGCCGGAGCATCTGCGCCAGGGGCTTTTCGCTCGCCCGGCCACCTATTCCGTGGTGATCCGCCTCTCATCAGCGCCCGGAGATATCCACTCGGACACCATCCCCGCCCCACGCGGCATGGCGATCAAGGTCATCGGCGTGGAGGGAGAGCGGCTTCTGCCCGACGACCAGGGCCGCAATCAGGATTTCCTGCTGGTCAACATACCGGTCTTGAGCTTCGGCACGATCGGCAAATATCGCCAGCTCATTGGCCTTCTGGAGAAGAATGCGCAGAACCCCGCCTTCCTCCAACGCGCCATGGCCGGGGTGGCGCGTGGCGTGGAAGCCGCGGTCGAAGCGGTCGGCGTCGAGCCCGGCGCGACGCTGCGCGGGCTCGCGCGCGACAACGACCATCTGCTCGGCGAGACCTATCACTCGATGGCGGCGATCCGCTTTGGCGATCACATCGCCAAGATCAGCGCCGCGCCGCTTTCCGACAATGTCCGCGCGCTCACCGGCAAGGACGTCGGCACAGTGGAGGATTCCACGATGCGCGATCTGGTTGTCGAGCATTTCCGCGACCAGGGTGCTGAGTATCAACTGCGCGCCCAACTTTGCGCTGATCTCGACAAGATGCCTGTCGAGGACGCGGCGGTGCTCTGGCCCGAAGAGCTGTCGCCACACCAGCCGATCGCCACGCTGCGCATCCCGCCGCAGGACGCCTATTCGCCGGCGCGGCGGGTCTATGGCGATGACGTGCTGTCGTTCAATCCCTGGCACGGTATCCGCGAGCACCAGCCGCTCGGATCGATCATGCGGGTGCGCATCGCCGCCTATGAGCGATCCACCCGCTACCGCCATGAGATGAACGCGCAGCCGCGTGTCGAGCCGACAAACATCGACGCCATCCCGGACTGACGCACCGATCGACACACGAAATCACGAAAGGAGGCCAGTCATGGCCGAGACCGAAGAAAACCCGCAGATCGACGAAACCCGCCTTCAGGCCATCCGGCGGCGGATCGAGGAAGTGGCCGGCGACGCGCCGCAGCTCGCCAAGCTCGCGCTCGAGCAGATGGTGACGAAGCACAATCCCGACCTCAAGGGCACGGCCGGCTCGGCCGGTCGCGTCGGCGCGCAGTCCGGCAATGTCTCCGAGCTCACCGCCATCGCCAACCTCAAGCCGGGCGGCGCGGACCGGCTGAAACGCATCTTCGGACTCGTGAACGGCAATTTCGACGGGGCGCAGAAGGTCGGCACCCTGCACAACATGCGGTTCGTCTTCTTCGACAACGACACCCGCATCCTGTTCGCCACCGCCTATGACGGCGACTGGGACACCTATATCAACGACTTCGCCACCAAGATCCCTGACCTGATGGATTTGCTCTTCGCCTCGGTCGAAGGCTGGCCGGGCATCGCGAGCCCGAAGGTCAAGGATTTCATCGCCGAACATCAGATCACCGCCGCCGGATGGTTCGTCGCCAACCCGCAGGTCACGGTCGTCGACGTGCGTCGGCTTCAGCGGATGGAACATGCCGTCAACGAATTCCTGGACAAGGTGGGCTGAGCGATGACGATCCTTCAAAAGCTGAAAGAGCGCTTCTCGAGGGACAGCGTTACGCTCGACCTGCACGATATCCAGGCGCTGATCCTGCGAAGCCGGCCGGAGCCCTATGTCGGCATCCATGCGATGCTCCATTTCGACGAGGCCGAGGGCGCGCGCGCTTTGCTGGGCCGGCTCGCGCCCCATATCGCATCCGCCGACAACTGGAACGAGGATCTCGATTTCTGGATAGGCGCTGCACTCAGCTTCGAGGGACTAAAGGCGCTCGGCGTTCCTGAAGCGCAGCTCAAGACATTCCCGCTCCCCTTTCAGCAGGGCATGGCGGCGCGCTCGGAGCAGCTCCGCGACTTAGGACCCAACGCGCCGGAAAACTGGGAGGACGTGTTCAAGCCGGGCAACTGCCATCTCGCGCTGACCATCTACGCGGTCGACGATGCGGAGCTCGACAAGGCGCTGGCGACCGCGCGAACCGAACTCGACCAGAGCAGCGGCGTCACCTTGATCGGCGAGCATCGCTTCGGCGCGCCGGACGGCGCGAAAAACCCGTTCGGCTTCCGGGATTCGATCTCCCAGCCCGCCGTCGAAGGCAGCGGCGTCGATCCGCTGCCCGGCGAGGAACGCGCGATCAAGGCGGGCGAGTTCATCCTTGGATACGAGAGCGAGAACGGCCAGCCGCTCGGCATGCCTGAACCTGCGGCGCTGGGAAAGAACGGCACCTTCGTCGTCCTGCGCAAGTACAACAGCCGGGTCGGCTGCTTCAACGCCTTCCTCAAGGCCCATGGCGAGACGGCGGAGGACCGCGAACGTCTTGCCGCCAAGATGTTCGGTCGCTGGCGGTCAGGCGCTCCACTGACGTTGTCGCCGGATCATGACGACCCGGACCTCGGCGCCGATCCGCAGCGCAACAACGACTTCAATTTCAAGGACGACCCCAAAGGCCGCGTCGTGCCGCTCGGCTGTCATATGCGCCGGCTCAATCCCCGCGATTCCGAGCTGACACTGCTCACCGACGTCAACATTCACCGCATCATCCGCCGTTCCTCGACTTTCGGGCCGGTTTATTCCGAGGATGTGGCGCCGAAAGACGATGCCAAAGGCGATCGCGGCCTGTTCTTCATCTTCATAAGCGCGCGCGCTTACGACACGATCGAGTTCATGCAGCAGGAATGGATCAACCGCGGCAATTTCGTCGACCTCGGCGAGGAGCGCGATCCAATCGTTGGTCTGCATGAGGAGGACGGCCGGTTCACGATCCCGCAGGCGCCTGCGCGCAAGCGCATCGACGGTGTGCAGACCTTCAATGTCATGAAGGGAGGCGAATATCTGTTCATGCCAAGCCTATCGGCGCTTAAGTGGTTGGCAGAACGACGCTAAAGCTATTCACCTGATTGTCGGTTGAGATTTGAAGTGTGCAGAGTGACCCGGAAAGTGCGGGGCTGTGCGGAAGGTTAAGTGAGTGGGAGTTGAGTTTCGGCAAGGCTGGGGATGGTTGGTCCTTGTGGCGCTTACGATTTCGACGACCGGCGATGAAATCACGTTGCTGACGTTGATGTTCCGCACTGCCGAGAACGCATCCGGCTATGCGGTGCCGACGCTGCTGACCGCGGAGCTGCTACCCGGTCTGATCGCCGCACCCTGGGCGGGCCGCTTGATCGACCGCCGGGAGGCGGCCCGCATTCTGGTCATGGTGTCAGTTCTGCAAGCGGGCGTGATAGCATTTATCGCCTATTATCCCATGTTCACGCTCGCCGGGGCCGCGCTGTTGAGCGTGCTGTTCACGATCAGCAGCGCCGCAACATTCGCGTTGATTCCAGTGCTGGCGAGCGGCTTGGAATGACCTCGCACTCGCCAATTCCCTTATGGAAATGGTTCGCAGCCTTGGAATGCTCGCTGGTCCAGTCGCTGGGGGCGTACTGGTGGGATGGATCGGATCGCGCAATGCGCTTTTAGCCGATGCCGCCAGTTTTGCCCTTTTGGCCCTCGTCGTGATGGCGAGCAGGCTTCGCCGCAAGCCACAACGGGACGATCAGGAGGAAGAGACCCTGTTCGCGGACTACCTGCCGCTGCTCCGCAATCGACGGTTGATGGTGGTTACGGGTGCGCTCAGCCTCGAAGTGTTTGCGACCGCCATAGCCGACGTTGCTTTCGTGTTTCTCGTGATGGTGACGCTGGGAGCGGGCCGACCGCGTTTGGAATGCTGACGGCACTATGGGCGGTTGGGATGTTGATCGGCGCTGGGCTGGCCGAAAGGGTTATTGGCCATAGGGTCGGACTGGCGGCGTTCGGCACGGCCGCTGTCATGGGCGCGACCATGCTGTGGATCGGCCTTGCGCCGATCGGGCTGGCAATCGTTGCCGTCGCCTTCATCCTAGGCGGCGGCGCAAACAGCATCCACAACGTCGCTGTCCGAACCTTGTTCCAGTCGGAATGCCCGCCCGCCGATCATGGCAAGGTCGCCGCGATCTATGGTGCGGTGACACGCACCGCCGTAATCGGCGGCTATGTTGCTGGCGGCTTCTTTTTTGTGCCGAATGATGCGCCAACCGCCTATCTCGTGGGCGGCCTGCTGGGCGTTGTCGCGGGCTTAGTCGGATGGCGGATATTCAATCGTAGATGGAGCGCAGCACCAATCAAAGCATCGACGCGCCAAGATTGACCTGATTGTCGTGCCCCTCCGCTAACGGCTATACCAATCAGGTGGCGTGATTGAGGCGCGGTGCGGAACGGACACGATAGCGACGCCCTAACGATGTAAGGCAGAAAATATATGACCTTTCAGTTTGATCCATCATTCGATGCAGAATCACTGTAAGCGGTGTCCTGCCCCCACCTTGCGCAGTTGAAGCGCAGCGTTGAGTTTCCTGGCCCTGAACGGGCTGGAGAGCGCTGCTACTATGATAGTCTCGGGTGATGATCCTGTGAGCAAAGGCGCGCATCGGTTTGAGGTGTTCACGGGCGCCGGCAAGCGGCGGGATTGGCCGCCGGAAGTGAAGGCCTCGATTGTCGCGGAGTGTTATACCGGCCGCGAAGGCGTCAGTGCCGTGGCGCGTCGGCATGGACTGGATCCCTCGCAAGTTTACGCGTGGCGGCGGGATTTGCGCAAGCAGCTCGAGGCCGAGGGGGTAATCGTACCGCCGACGGAACCGGGAGCGCCGTCGTTTGTGCCCGCCGTGGTCGAACCGAGCGTGGCGGCGGATACTGTTGCCAAGCGTCGCCCTCGTCGCCGACGCCGCGCGACCGAAGCCGCCGTAGAGTTGGAGATCGATGGTGTCGCTGTGAAGATCGGCCGCGGCGCTGACGCGGGCACGATTACCGCGGTGATCGAAGCGCTCAGGACGCCCCGGTGATCGGACCTGGCGCCGGGGCGCGCGTGATGGTGGCGACACGACCTGTGGATTTTCGCAAGGGTGCGGATTCGCTCGCGGCGCTGGTCGGCGCCGAGTACGGCGGCGATCCCTATTCGGGGGTGATCTACGTGTTCCGGGCCAAGCGCGCAGACCGGATCAAGCTGGTGTGGTGGGACGGCACCGGCCTGTGCCTGATGGCCAAGAAGCTGGAGAGCGGCGGGTTCAAGTGGCCGGGCATCCAGGACGGCGTGATGCGCGTGACGGCGGCGCAACTTGGCGCTTTGCTGGAAGGTCTGGACTGGCGCCGGGTGCATGGCGGACGTCGCCCCATTGCCCCGCAGATTGCTGGTTGACGGGGCATTCTTCTGCTGATTCACTACTGTCATGCTGATGGAAGCGGACCTTCCCGATGACGTCGAAGCGCTGCGTGCGCTTATCCGCGAACAGGCCCGCGAACTCGATGCGCTCAAGGTTTTCCAGGCTGAGGTCGAGCGCCTGAAGGCGATTATAGAGGCCCTCCAGCGTCACCGTTTCGGTCGTCGCTCGGAGCAGCTGGATCCCGACCAGCTTCAGCTTGCCCTGGAGGAAGTCGAGACGGCCTTGGCCGAGGCGGAGCACGCGCACGACAAGGCAAGCCGGAGGCAAGCCGCTCGTCCGCGCAAGACCAACCGCGGTTCACTGCCGGCTCATCTCGAACGGATCGAGCAAGTCGTCGACGTCGAGGACAAGGCCTGTCCGTGCTGCGGCGACGCGCTCCACCAGATCGGCGAGGACGTGGCCGAGCGCCTCGACGTCGTGCCCACCACTTTCCGCGTCCTCGTCACCCGCCGGCCGCGCTACGGCTGTCGTTCGTGCGAGAGCGCAGTCGTTCAGGCCCCGGCACCAGCACGGATCGTCGAGGGCGGTATTCCCACCGAGGCGCTGATCGCCCAGGTGCTCGTCGCCAAGTACGCCGATCACCTGCCGCTCTACCGGCAGGCCCAGATCTACGCCCGGCAAGGCATCCAGCTTGATCGATCCACCCTGGCTGACTGGGTGGGTCGGGCAGCCTGGTATCTGCGCCCCTTGCGTGATCACATCCTCGAACGGCTTCGACGATCCGAACGGCTGTTCGCGGACGAGACGACTGCGCCGGTGCTCGATCCGGGGCGTGGGCGGACCAAGACCGGCCAGCTATGGGCCTATGCCCGCGACGACCGACCTTGGGGCGCCGATGATCCGCCGATGGTCGCCTATGTCTATGCGGCCGATCGCAGGGGCGAACGGGCAGAAGCGCATCTCGGCGATTTTGCAGGTATCCTGCAGGTCGATGGCTATGGCGGCTATGCCGCGCTCGCCAGGCGTCGTCAGCAGATCAGCCTTGCCTTTTGCTGGGCACACGTCCGGCGCAAGTTCTACGAGCTGGCCGACAGCTCTCCGGTGGCAACGGAAGTGCTGCGTCGCGTCGCCTTGCTCTATGCCATCGAAGATGAGGTGCGAGGATCATCGGCGGAGCAACGCCGGGCTGTACGCCACGACCGCAGCCGCATCATCGTCGATGACCTTCGCCAATATCTCGATGCCCGCAATCGCCAGGTCAGCGCCAAGAGCAAGATCGGCGAAGCGATCCGCTATGCGCTCAACCGCTGGGATGGCCTGTCGCGCTTCCTGGACGATGGTCGCATCGACCTCGACAGCAACACCGTCGAACGCTCTATCCGCCCCCTCGCGCTCAATCGGAAGAATGCGCTGTTCGCCGGCTCCGATGAAGGCGGCGACAACTGGGCGGTGATCGCCACGCTCATCGAGAACTGCAAACTCTCCGGCACCAACCCGAATATCTGGCTGACCGAAACCCTCACCAGCCTGGCCAATGGTCATCCCGCAAACAGCGTCGGCGACCTCATGCCATGGAGTGCCGTGGGCTGAAAACACCGCTTACGAATCACTCCACATGCCGGGAGATTCTTTGATCGAATTAGACCAGATAGAGAGTTCATTAAGAATATTGCTGCCGTCTGAGCTTCGTGATTTATTTATTGAATTCGGATCAGCGATAGTTTTCAATAAGGATGTTGAATTTCCTGCGGAAAAATGCGCCTATTCCGATGATTCAGGAAGAATTGGCGTTTCAGTTATATATGGCCCTGTTGACGGAAGCTTAGGAATAATTCGCATAAACGAACAATTATCCATGCAGATTCCAAAAACATCTGTGGTTTTTGCGGAAATCGGTCTGGGTAATATGCTGTTAATTGACAGAATTGATGGAAAGATATCCGTATGGCTGCACGATGAAGCTCTGCCTTCTAGGGCGATAACCCCCGTATACGACAGCTTTCATGACTTTATCGATGCACTGGTAGCCTTCGATCCTCCTCCCCTGCCCAGTTTAAAGGAATTGGGATTGGACTTGAAAGCGATGGGGATAGAAGAGGAGTAGCTAGAGGTTACGGTTCGGCGCTGACGGAAACCATACGATAACCGATAGCCTAACTATCTAAATTAACGTGGCTTTTCCTGCCTTCTGGCGGTCGCCAGCATCTCACGGCGAAGTATGGCGTTCATGCGGGCTTGGTAGCCCTTACCCTGCGATTTGAGCCAGGCGAGCACATCAGCATCAAGGCGTGCCGTCACCTGCTGCTTGATGGGCTTATAGAAGCGCCCACGCTGCCCGTTCCGCCAGAAATCCTCTGTCAGCGCCGGAGAGTCGCTATAGTCGATCCCGCTATCCGGCATCGCCTGCAGGGCATCCAGTTCGGCCTGTTGCGCTTCGGTCAACGGCGGCAGATTGTCCGGATCGAGTTGGAAACGGACGGTATCAGCGTCTTTCTTCTTCATAACGTCGCCTTTCCGTTCGATCGGCCTTTCGAGCCGAAATGATATGAATGATCTCTACATACTCGCCGTCATCGTCTTGCTCGACGACAGTGTGGGCCACGAGGAGGAGCAGATGCCCTTCCACGAGGCCCAAGGTTTGCCATCGTCGCTCGCCACCTTCGATCCGATCCTGATCGCTCAGCGCGAAAGGATCTGTGAACGCACGAGTAGCGATCGCAAAGCTGACGCCGTGCTTCTTCAGATTGCTCTCGGCTTTGGCCGGGTGCCAGGAGAAGCGCATGGATGGCATTACGGAAATATAATTATGTTTTTGTCGTTACGCAAGGCGCGGCGGTTTGAGCCATCCGGCCCGCGCGAGCGTATCTGCGAGGGTCGATCGGGGCACGTTGAACGTGCGGCTGATCGACGACTTGCTAGCGCCACCGGCAAGGGCGGCGGTGATCTGATCGAGCTTTTCCGCATCGATCGTTCGCGGGCGGCCACCGCAGCGCCCGCGCCGTCTGGCGGCCGCAAGGCCTGCCATGATGCGCTCGCGCGTCAATGCCCGTTCATACTGGGCCAGCGCGCCGAACAGCGAAAACAGCAGCTCGCCATGCGGCGTTCCCGTGTCCATCTGCTCGGTCAATGACCGGAATGACACGTCACGCTCCCTGAGATCGGTCAGGATCGACAGCAAATGCGGCAGGGAGCGGCCGAGCCGATCCAGTTTCCACACGACCAGCGTATCGCCGGCTGCGAGATATTCGAGGCAGGCCCGCAGGCTCGCCCGGTCCTCGCGAGCGCCGGATGCCTTGTCGGAATAGAGATGCCGGCTATCGACGCCGGCTGCGATCAGCGCATCGCGCTGAAGATCGACCGATTGCCGGTCATCTGTGGAAGAGACGCGCATGTAGCCTATAAGCATGTCGGAAAACCCCTGATAGCTTGTTGTGGGACAGTCCTCCTTTCCGGCAGAGTTTATCGGACGCTACGGATTTTGGGCGTGCGTAGATTGCTGGAATTTCCGGGGGGATGCCTGCTAGCGGCGGAATGGGTCGTCGGGCGCATCAGGCGGGGCGCTTATCGTGTGATTTCCATTAGGTTAATCTGTTCGTGCAGCCGCTGCCGCAGCGGACCGTCTTCTGGCCGCGACGATCAATAACGGATTATCCGCCTGCTTACGCTGACCAAGTCGCATGCCCGTCGCCGAATTGATCCCGTGGCGGCTGCACACATCGCTGTCGCCATGCCCGCTTCCTGCTCCGCGCCTCTTCAATTTATCGTAGAAGCTTTTGATGTGTCTTATTAAAATCCTTGGCTTGCCGCTCTCGGTCAGACGATGATTGGACGGATTTCAGTTCACTTTCGTCCATATCTGCGATTTGCACATGATCCGCCCTGTCAGGCACCCCTTTCCCTCCATCCGCCGATCGTCGAGCGTGGTGATTGTTCCAGAGAAGGTTTGGCCGATGTCGGGTACAAAAACACTGCCGCGCCACACGCCCTTCTTTTCAGGAACAAAATCGCGAAACAGGATCAGACCTACCAGATCGTTTGTCCCGCCGCGCCGCGCATCCGCCTTGGCTTTGTCACTTGCCCAGACCACGACCCCGCACATTCTGCTTCCGCACGGCTGGGCTCGCACATGTACGCTGTCCTGCGGATTCTTCCACACTCCGAAAGAAGCGCGCTGTGCCTCGACGGACGCAGATGCTGCAAGTAGCAGCATGGCTGCCAATACGAAACTGAACCTCATCGCCATTCTTCCTCAAGGCCGGATCATCATTTGCGCGACATTTTCCGCGATCGCCATGGTAGGCGCGTTAGTGTTGCCCGACACGATCGACGGCATGATCGATGCATCGACCACGCGCAAACCGTCAATGCCACGTACACGGGCTGCCGGATCGACCACGGATGCCGAGTCACTGCCCATGCGGCATGTTCCTACCGGATGATAGATTGTTTCAGCGCGCGCGCGGATGTCGTCGATCAGAGCCTCGTCGGTCTGGACCGCGGGTCCCGGTCGCACCTCCTCGCGCAAGTGACGGGCGAGCGCCGGCGCATGAAGGAGCTTGCGGGCTAGCTTCGCGCCATTCAGCAAGACGCCCACATCATCGGGATGACTGAGATAATTGCCCTCTATGCGCGGATGAGCCGTGGGATCGGCGATCTTGAGCCCGATCCTGCCGCGGCTCTTCGGTAGAAGGTCGCAGACATGCACGGTCATTCCGTAGCCGAAGGCTGTCTTGCGGCCATGGTCACGCAGGATCGCCGGCAGGAAATGGAATTGAAGATTGGGCCGCTCCCGGCCGGCGTCGGATTTGAGGAAAGCGCCGCCCTCCGAGGCATTTGACGTCAATTCGCCTTCATGATGAAGGAAATAGCTCCATGCGCCGCGTATCGCACGAGGCAGGAAACTGGGCGCCACCCCAAATCCTTCGCGATCGGCCGTGGTTGCCACAGCCGTATAGTCGTCCTTGAACAGTATCCGTTCGACGAGGCCGTTCGTTTCGATGGCGAGATTCTTGCGCGAGCGAGCCGGATCGAGAAACGCTCGCGCCGTGCTGAACCGTTGCCCGTCTTTCTGGGTCACCTGATAGACACCAAAGCCTTCCTGGCTCACGCCATTGAAGTCGGGATTTCGCGGGTAGTGCAGTTCCACCCCAGCTTCGACGAAGTCTTCCGTAAGTGGGTTCACTCGCCCAAGATTGGAGACGCAAAGTGGCCCGGCATTGCCATGATGCTCGTCGTGGATAGCCTGATTGTTTTCGAGCGCGATAAAAAGCTCGCGCATGCGCGGCCAGTCCCAGTCAGCTCCGGCGGCCGCCCCCCAGCCCTCATAGTCCGCCCGATCGCCGCGAATGTAGACCATTGCATTGATCGAGCTGCTGCCACCCAGCGTCTTGCCGCGCGGCCAATAGAGCCGCCGGTTGTTAAGGTGAGGCTCGACTTCGGTCTCACAGTTCCAGTTCACCCATCCCGTGCGGGCAATGACGCCGACGCCAAGCGGCATGTGAATGAAGGGATTGCGATCGCGCGGCCCCGCCTCGATGAGGCAGACAGCTTTATCCGAATCAGCAGAAAGGCGGTTGGCCATGACGCAGCCGGCCGAGCCGCCGCCAATGATGATATAGTCGTACATGGATTTACCCCAGAAAGCGTTTGGCAAGTCGGATCAGACGCGCTGCCCGGCCCGAATAGGGAGGAAAGACGAGAGGCAGAGCGGAGAAGCGGTTCTGGAGAACGGCGCGCTCATGACTGAAAGTCCGGAACCCGTGATGGCCATGTGCCGCCCCGATCCCGGAATTGTTCACACCGCCGAACGGCAGATGATCGTGGACGTATTGGACGATGGTAAGGTTGACGCCTGCACTGCCGGAAGTCGTGGCCGCCAGGATATGATCCACTCTCGCCCGGTCACGATCGAACACATAAAGCGCCAGCGGCTTGGGTCTTGCGTTGATCCGACCGATCACGGTTTCAATGTCATCATAGGTCAGGACCGGCAGGACGGGACCGAATATCTCCTCATGGTCGATCGCCGCCTCGGGAGCGATCGCCTCCAGCACTGTGGGCGCCAGCGCCCTTCCCTGCCTTTCGCCGCCGACAATGATCCGCCCGCCCGTGGCCAGGGCATCCGCAATCAGGCCCCCCAGTCTGTCCGCATGGCGATCATTGACGATCCTTGCGAGATAGGGGCTCGTCATGCCCGAACCATAAGCGGCGGCGATCCGGCGGCGCAGCGCTTCCACGAACCGGTCGCGGATCGAAGCGTGGACGAACACATGATCGGGCGCGATGCAGGTTTGACCGGCATTGGAGAATTTGCCGAAGGCGATCCAACTGGCGGCCGTCTCTATGTCGGCATCCGGTCCCACGATCGTGGGCGACTTGCCACCCAGTTCCAGCGTAACGGAGGTCAGGTGGCGGGAGGCTGCCTGCATTACGACTTTCCCGACCTCGGGGCTGCCGGTGAAGAAGATATGATCGAAGGGCAGCGCGAGCAGGGCCTGAGACATCTCCTTCCCGCCGAGGGCGACGGTAACCAAGTCTGGCGGAAATGTGTCGGCGATCAGCCGCGCGATGACGCCCGAGGTAGCAGGTGTCATCTCCGAAGGCTTCAGGATAGCGCTGTTGCCGGCAGCAAGGCAGGAGACAAGCGGCCCCAGGCAGAGATTGAATGGGTAATTCCAGGGCGCGATGATAAGGCACACGCCGCGTGGCTGCGGCACGATCCGTCCGGCCGTGCCGAAACCGATCAATGTCGGTCCGACATGGACTGGCCGCATCCATCGGCGCAGATTACGACGGCTGTGGCGGATTTCCTGCATGACCGGAAGAATTTCCGTCAGAAACACTTCGGCCTCCGGCTTGCCGAAGTCGGTCGCCATGGCCTGGACGATCTCCCCTTCGAACTTTCGTATGGCAGCCGCGAGGCGCGCCAGCGCAGCGCGTCTTTCAGCAAGGCCAAAGCGCATCCGGCGCTCGTCCGACATTGCCTTTTGCGCGGTGAAGAGCATTTCCACCGGGCGGCCATCACAGGGTTCCTGCGAAATCGAATGGCTCTCTTCAATCATTTCATTCTCGTCGAAAACATGACCTTCGCGCGAGTCTTACGAGCGCAAAAGCAATAGGGAACTACACGAACATGTAGTATCGACCCGGCATGGGCCTGGGAACCGAATGGACTCCAACGCTGCTTTCGCGACTGGCGGAAACGGCACTTCGCCGTGTGGAATTGACCGCGCGCGTCAGCCTGCTGCGCGCACCTTGCGGCTACGGCAAATCGGCGACGCTCGCGGCCGGTTGGAAGGAGGCGGCGGACACTGGTCGCCCGGCGCTTTGGGCAAGTCTTGCAAGCGACGACACAAAGAAGGGCACCCTGCGTCGCCTCGCCTTTCAGGCCGGAACCGCCGCGGACATCGAGTCCATTCTCCAATGGATATGGCATCAGGACAGGCCCGGGATTATTTGCCTCGATGATGTTCAGGAAGCGCCGCATCTCGAAACGCTGACAAGAGACATGATGGATGCTCTTCCCGATGATTGGCGAGCGGTCCTTGCAACCTCCGCCCCCTGGGGATTTGGCGTCCTCAACGCTGACTGGCAGGAAGTCGGCCCCGATGCCCTGGCCTGCCGCGCCCAGGATCTGAAGGAATTGATCCGGGTCCCTTCAGCCCTCGACCGGATCATATCGGACACACAGGGTTGGCCCGCATTGTGCCGCATCGCGGGCCGTGTATCCCACCGGATGCAGCCACTGCATTTATGGCCCGAGATCATCTGTTATCTCGATCAGATGGTGTTGGCGCCCTTATCGCCCGCTCTGCGCACATGGCTGAAAAAGGCGGCATTAATCGCTCCCCTCGATGCCGAAAGCCACGATTTTGCCCTGCGCGTCCACGACGGCGCGCAATGGATCGCACGTGCGCAACGCGAATGCCTCCTATTGAGGCCGGACAGTGACGGAATGTTTGCGCTCAATCCGGCGCTGCGACACCATCTTGCCTTGAGCGGACAGTCGCAGCTTCGTTCCTCTCCAAGCCATCTTCTAAAACATGCGGCTTTTCATCACTGGCGCGCCGGCCGGCCAGCGCAAACGATAGCGCTTTCGCTGCGGGCCGGCGATCCGGCCTGGGCGCGGGGGCTGGGCGGTGAGATCGTCATGGATGTCGCCCTGCGACAAGGCCGTATCGATGAGTTGGCCCATTGGCTCGAGGGCGTGCCCGACACAGCGTTGCTGACCAATCCCATGGCTGGCCTGGGAAAGATATGGGCCCTTTCCTTCCAGCAGCAGCATGCAGGGGCGACGCACCTTTTGAAGTTGCTGTCACGCACGGATGCGCATGAGGAATTGCTGACGCTGCTCGGTGCGACGACAGCGGCGCTGAGGGACGATGTCGTCCGGGCGGAAATGCTCTGCCGGCAATGGCTCGAGCTGCACGCCCGGGAAAATCCGATGATGAAGGCCTCCGCCCTGGCCTGCCTCGCGAGCATCGTGGCGAGCCAGTCGAACGCGGCCGAGTTCGCGGCACTACGTCCCCTACTGGATCAAGCCTGTGCCCTGGCCGATCAGGGCTTTGCCCGCGACTGGGCAAAGATTGCCGAAGTGCTGCTCCTGCTGACGCAGGGGCAGATCATTCCCGCACGAAATAGGATCGACGCGCATCTGACGGATATGGTCTCCCCGGTCGCCGAGCAGACGCTGAAAACATTGCGCCTCGCTGTGCTGGCCGAAAGCGGCGTGCCTCTGGCAGAACTGGAATGGCCGTTGCTTTTCTGCGACCAGATCGTCGACGTCCGCATTCATACGGCACGGGCCATATTACGGGCCGCTCGTCTGGCCGGAGATGCGGACCTCTGCGAAAAAATCCTGACCGAACTGGACGTGAAAGCCGTACGCGACCACATGCCGCGACTGCAACTCATGGCCGATATCCTGACTGCGGAACATGAAATCGCGTCGGGTCGATCGGTCACCATCCCCAATATTCCCAGGAACGACGCCATCACTTCGGCTCACCTCGCCATTGCGGACGTCGAGTGCATGCTTCTGTCTGCGACGCGGGCGCTTGCCGACGGGAAGGATCACCTCGCGCGCCAATTGACGGACCGTATCCTGGCCCGCATCCGCAGGGCAGGATGGCAACATATCATACTCAAAACCCTCATGCTGCGTTCGGTGCTGCATCTACGTAAAGAGGCGCTGCAACTTTCCATACGGTCAGCGGAAGAGGCCTCGGAAATTCGCGACAGCACAGGACTGAAGGAAACAGCGCGGGAGTTCCGGAATATCCTGGAGCATATTCACGCGGGATGGGCCGTAAAGGCGAGGTTTGATCGGTCCGCAGCACAACATCACTTGCCGAGTTCACAACATACCGAAGGATCCGACCTGTCTCGCCGCCAACTCCATATCCTCGGCCTGGCGCGGGATGGTCTTACGAGCGCGGAGATCGCCAACATATTGGGTATCGGCGAAGATGGCGTAAAATGGCATTTTCGCGCGATCTTCAAGTGTCTCGCTGTCAACAGGCGCACCCAGGCCGTCGCCACGGCGATACAGCGCGGTCTCCTTCACTAAACGATCTCCCACGTCACAAATAGAGGCAGGCATGCTGTTGCGCGGCCTCCCGCAAGGCAAGATCAGCAATCCATTCTTAGTCGACTCTCGTTGCCGCCCTCGCCAGCATGAGATCCACGAGAAAGTCCAGAAGCTCTCCGCTTGCGACCTCGTGCGGTTCGAGCAGGCCCTGGAACATGCTTCCCTCGTGGACAGCCAGGATCAGTCGCGCGATGCGCGGGAGGCCCCGGGCAACGATGCGGGAGTCCTCGCGAAGGATGTCGGCGAGCGCGCCCTCGATGATGGCGAGGATCCGTCCTTGCCGTTCGGCATAGTGGCTCGCCATGGCAGGATGGCGTAGGACATAGAGGCCGAACTCGGCCTGGAGCAGATACCAGTCCCGATCGAACGGATAGCTGGCGATAAAGGCCTTGAGGAAATTGTCGGCCGTCGAGCCGGGCATGGACAGGGCGCAAGCGGTCGCCTCCTCCAGCCTCGACTGCAAGCGCTCGATCACCCGGTCATAGAGGGCGAAGAACAATTCGTCCTTGGATCGGAAGCTGGAATTATAGGCCCCCCGGCTCAGACCGACGCGCTCGCAAATATCTTCCTGGGTGGAGCCATGGAAGCCACGTTCGGCGAAGGCCTCGAGAGCGCCATCCAGGATGCGCTCCCGGGTCTGCGCCCGGGTCGGGCGCGTTCGTGCCGGGCGGCGGCTCACGGGATCACGGGCGGGAGCATTTCGATACAAATATGTATTGAGTCGGTTGGATGTCAACGTTACCGTGCGGGAGCAGGAGACGTTCTTCATGACCTTGCGATGTTCGATGCTGGTTGCCGCGCTGGCGACTGCGGTCTGTCAGGGCGCGCAGGCGCAAACGATCGACAGGCTTGATCTCGATTATCGAAGCGCCCAGGCGAGGCTGCTCGAGCGGTCGGACGCGATCCAGGGCGCCGACGCCGATGTGCGCAGCAAGGAGGCCCAGAAAGGCTCCACGAGCACGTTGCGGCGTCCGACCGTCGAGTTCGAAGGACAGATGATCCGCTATCAGAAAACCCTCTATCTGCCGCTCGGCCCGCTGGCGGACGTGGCCCAGGATTATTCCATCTCTGACCCCCTGCGCTTCGAGATCGAGCGCACCAGCACCCGGCCGATCGTGACGGCGACGCTGCCGCTCTATTCCGGCGGCCAGATTCCCGCCGCCCAGGCGGGCGCCGCGGCGCAACTGGGACAGTCGCGCGCCGAACGCCAGATCGTCATCGACAACGGTCTGTTGCAGATGACCCAGCTCTATTTCGGCCAGCAGTTGCTCGAGCGCGTGCGCGATGTTCGCCGTGATGCGCTTGCGGGATTAGAGCGGCATGTCGCGGACGCCCTCAAGCTCGAACAGGAAGGGTTCATAAGCCGGGCCCAACGCCTCCAGGCGCAGGTAGCGCGCGACGACGCCGCGCGCGAACTGGAAAAGGCGCAGGCCGATCTCGCGAGTGCGCAGGTAGCGCTTGCCGGCGCGCTGCGGGCGCCGTCCGGCGTCGATCCCGTCTCCCCGATCTTCGTGATCCGTCAGCCGCTCCGTTCGCTCGACACCTATGTGGACGCGGCCCTGCGCGCCCATCCCCAACTGGATCGGCTCGGCGCGCTGGAAGACCAGGCTGAAGCGGGGGTGGCCCTTCAGCGCGCCAAGCTCCGGCCTACGATCTATGGCTTCGCCCAGTATAATTTCGATCGGCGCGACACGCTGTTGACCGATCCCGACTGGTCGGTGGGCGTCGGGCTGCGCTACACGCTCTTCTCCGGTGTGGGCCGCTCGCAAGCGGTGCAGGCCGCGCGGGAAACGGTGACGCAAGCCAATGCGGGCCTGCGCGAAGCCCGCACCCAGATCGAAATCGGCGTCACGCGGTCCTGGAACGATGCGGAAGCCGCGCGACGGCGGTTTGAGCTGACCGACACGGCCATCACTGCGGCGCAGGAGAATCTGCGGGTCCAGACCCTCGGCTATCAGGAGCAGCAGACAACCTCGCTCGACGTGATCGATGCGCAGCTCGGTCTTGCCCGCTCCCGGATCCAGCGCGCCCAGGCCGGATATGATTTCGTTGTCGCGCTCGCCCAGCTTCTCCACGTCAGCGGTCAGATCGCCACATTGCCGGACTATATCGACCAGGGTGAAAGGGTCACGCCATGACCGCCACATCGGAAACCCTGGTCACCCCGGACGAGACGGCTCCGCCGGTTCCGACCGGGCGGAAGCGCAAGTTGCTGCCGCTCATTGCTTTCCTCGTCGTGGTCATTCTCGGCCTCGGTCTCTGGCTGGCCTATCGCCCGGTTCCCGATCAGCTCCAGGGCATGGTCGAGGCCCGCGAACTGCGGATCACGAGCAAGGTCTCGGCTCGGATCACGGCCTTTCATGTCGAGGAAGGCCAGCCGGTGAAGACGGGACAGCTGCTCTATACGCTCGACAGTCCCGAGGTCGAAGCCCGCTCCGAACAGGCCGGCGGCGCGCTCGCCGCCGCGCAGGCGAATGCGGACAAGGCCGATGAAGGCGCACGGCCGGAGGATATCCGGGCTGCCGAGGCCCAGTGGCGACGCGCGCAGGCGGCGGCGGACCTCGCCCAGACCACCTATCAGCGCACCGAGCGCCTCTTTGAACAGGGTGTGCTGGCGGGGCAGAAACGCGACGAGAGCCGCGCAAACGCCCTGGCCTCCAATGAAGCGGCCCGAGCGGCGCGCGCGCAATATGATCTGGCGCTGGCCGGGGCGCGGCGACAGGATCGGCAGGCCGCGAGCGGACAGGTGCGCCAGGCGCGCGGCGCCCTGGCCGAAGTCGAGGCGGCCGAGAAGGAAACCCGGGTGTTCGCGCCGTCGGACGGTGAGATCGGACGCAGGCTGGCGCAGTCGGGCGAACTCGTGCCGCAGGGATTTCCCGTCTTCGTCCTGACCGACATCGATCATCCCTGGGTGACGCTCACCCTGAGAGAAGATCAGTTCAGTGCGATCCGCCGGGGACGGGTCCTGACCGGCCGCATACCTGCGCTCGGCGATCGTTGCGCCCAGTTTCGGGTCTTCTACATCGCGCCCGCCGGCGATTTCGCGACATGGCGCGCGACCCGCCAGTCGAGCGGCTTTGACGTGAAGAGCTTTGACGTGCGCCTGTCGCCCGTGTCGCGGGTCGATGGGCTGCGCCCCGGCATGACGGTCCTGTTCGACTGGCCGCAATGATCCGGGCCTTCGTCGATAGCGCCCGGCGCGAAACCGCCTTCCTGCGCGGCAGCGTCTGGGATCTGGCGCTGGTCACCTGGCTGCCTCTGCTGCTGCTGGCGATCGTCGCGGTCCAGTTGTCGGCAGGCGTCATGCGGAACCTGCCGATCGTCGTGGTCGACGAGGACGGCGGCGGCGTCGCGCGCGACCTCACCCGCAAGCTGGAGGCGTCACCCGGGCTCAAGGTCGCGGCGCGGCCACCGGACATGGCACAGGCCGAGCATCTGGTCCGCTCCAACGCCGCCTATGCCGTGGTCCTGATCCCGCGTGATCTCGAGCGCACCGTGCTGCGCGGCGAGACCGGCAAGATCCTCCTCTTCTACAATGCGAGCTATTCCACGCCCTCGGGTTCGGTGTTGCGTGAAGTCGGCACCGTGGTCCAGGCCCACGCAAAGGCCTTGGCCGGGGAGCAAAGCGCCGCGATCGCCGGTCCCGCGCGTGTGCGGCCGCAGCCGGTGAGCGTGCAGAGCCGGATCCTCTACAACCCGCAGGCCAGTTACGAGCTGCAACTCGTCGCCCTGATCCACCCCGCACTCCTGCACCTGCTGTTCATGATCGCGGTCGTGAGCGCGCTCGGTCGCGAGCTGCGGGACGGGACCATCGGAGCATGGCTTGCAGGGCCTCGAGGCGAGGCGGTCGCCGCCGTCGCCGGCAAGATCGCGCCCTATATCCTCATCTTCCTGCTCTGGGGGGCGCTTGCGACCGGCTATCTCGCGGTCTACCGGGGCTGGCCCGTGCAAGGGAGCGTGGCGATGCTGATGGGCGGCTATCTCGCCCTCTATCTCGCCTATGCGGGCATGGCCTTGTTCATCGTCGGGGCCACCCTTTCCATGGGGCAGGCGCTGTCGATGACCGCCCTCTATGCGGGCGCTTCCTTCGCCTTCGCCGGGGCGATCTTCCCGATCGAGTCGGCCTCCGCCTTCGCCCGGCTATGGAGCGCGCTGCTGCCTTTTACCCGCTTCGCGCGGCTGGTCGCGGAGCAATGGATGATCGGCGCACCCGTGCTCGCATCTCTTGGATCGATCCTGGCGCTGTTTGCCTTTCTCGTCGTCGGCTCGGGCGCCGGGCTGCCGCGCTATGTCTCGGCGCGGATGAGCCCGGAGGTCTGGGGACGACGATGATCGGCCGCGCCTTCCTCGCTACCTTCCGCGCCGTTCTCTCCGACCGCTCCGCCTTCATGCTGATCGTCGTGTCGACGATCCTCTATTCCTTCTTCTACCCTTCAGCCTATTCCGGGGAGGTCGCGGTCCGCATTCCGGTGGCCGTCGTCGATCTCGACGACAGCGGCGCAAGCCGCAGTCTCGTGCGCCGGATCGCAGCGCTCCAGCAGGCCGATCTTGCCGCGCGCCCGGCCTCTCCAGGAGCCGCCCGGCTCTGGCTCGAGACGACCGGCGCAGGGGCCGTGGTCATCATCCCCGAGGGGTTCGAGCGACATATTCTGAACGGCGCCCAGGGCACGGTCGCGCTCTACGGCAACGGCGCCTATCTGCTGCGCAGCAGCACGGCGCTGTCAGGCATCGGCCTGGCGGTCACCACGATCGCCGGCGAGGCGGCGAGCGATCAGGCCATGGCGCAGGGCGCACCCGCCCGCCCTGCCCTGTCGCTCGTTCAGCGCCCGCTGTTCAACACGCGCGAAGGCTATGGCAGCACGGTGTTCCCCGGGGTCGGCTTCCTCATCATTCACCAGACCCTGCTGATGGGCCTGACGATGCTCGCCGCCACCCTGCGCGAGACACTGGGACGCTTTCGTCTGCCCTCGCGCACCCTTATCGGAATTGCCCTGGCCTTCTTCGTGATCGGCTGGGCCGACGTGGCCTATTATGCGGGTTTTGTGTTCTGGTTTCAGGACTATCCCCGCGCCGCCGGCTCTCCTGGCGCCTTGATCGTGGGCGGCAGTTTGTTCGTGGGCGCGACTGTGGCGGCGGCGCTTGCGCTGGCCAGCCTCTTCCGGACACGGGAACGACCCCTGCAACTGTGGATGGGCACGTCGCTCGCCATCTTCTTCCTCGCGGGTCTCTCCTGGCCGGCGGAGGCGACGCCGGCCTGGCTGGCGCTCCTCGCGCGCCTCCTGCCAACCACCGCGGGCATTCATCTCATGGTCGGGCTCAATCAGATGGGCGCGAGCCTTGCCGAGCAGACGCGGGAGGTGCTCAACCTCGCCATCCTCATTCTGGTCTACGGAGGCCTGGCCTGGTGGCGCTTCACGAAGATTTCCGCGCCGGACCTTCAGCCCCTCAAGCCTGACTGACGCCTCAATGGAACGAGATCGTCAGGGGCACCCCAAGTGCAACCCTCTCGCTCCGGCCGACGCGACCTTGGCGCAACCCAGGGGGAGGTGTTCGAAGCGGACCTCTGCAGGGCTTCATCAGATAGAGATCACCGAGATGGGGATAAACTGGAGGCTGCCTCGACTATTGCTCTGCTTTCGCCGCCGCGAGGATCGCGGCCTCTACCGGCGCCCAGGTGGGGTCCGCAGGCGAAAGCATGTTGAAGTGGCCCGCATTCTCCAGGGTGATCACCGTCGCCTTATCGCCGGCCGACTGTGCGGCTGCTGCATAGGCTTGCGCGGCTGAAGGCTCCAGCACGACGGAAGCGACCATGAATTGAGGCACGGCCAGAGGCAGCCATTCGATCGGATTTGCCTGACGGTAGCGGCCCGCCTGTGCGTCAGGAGCGCCCCCGAACAGGTTGACGAAGATCGGGCGGCCGCAAATATCCTTGTCGAACCCGTACAGGGTTCGCAGGTCGCCTGGGCCGTCGATGGCGACCGCGGCGGAAACCTTCAGTGGATCAGCGCCGCGGACCTCGCTGTCGGCAGGCAATCTGGGACGGGCCGCCAGCCACAGGGCAGCGTGGGCGCCGGCCGAATGTCCCACCGTCACCACATGCTTCAGGTCCAGAGGCTGGGTTCGTGCCAGCACCCTCAAGTGATCGAGCGCC
Organism: Sphingobium sp. SA2; assembly: GCF_032227065.1. Lineage (NCBI taxonomy): Bacteria > Pseudomonadati > Pseudomonadota > Alphaproteobacteria > Sphingomonadales > Sphingobiaceae > Sphingobium > Sphingobium sp. SA2. Next base: position 675,287 of record NZ_JAPMXX010000001.1, on the reverse strand, counting down.
GCTCCCCAATCCTGGAAGGTCCCAGGCCACCCGCCGCGGGTGTCACCAACCTGTCGATACTCTATATTCCATGTCGCCACGCCCTTGTCCGTCAAGGCGCTCGCCAACGGCGCCGTGCCTGCCAGTGTCTCATAGCCTTTGGTCCAGCAGCCACCGTGAATGACCATGACGACGGGAAACGGGTCAGGACCTGCAGGCAAGCGCAGTTCACCGATCTGCAGAGGATCAGGACCATAGGCCTCGACGAGCGTCGGAGCGGTGACGGGAAGGGCGTGGAGTTGGGGCGGTCCGATCAGCGCATGTTGGTTATCCGACGGCGTCTGCGCCCAAGCGGTGCTCGTGACAATCAAGACTGTAGCCAGGCCTAATGAACGGTATCGCATGATCTACCTCTTTCATGCATCTTCCCGCTCCGACGTTACCAGCCAGTTCGTCAAATGTGAGAAGACAGCGATTCGTCATTAGATAACATGGTTCGCTATATTCTTTTCGGAAACACCATTCCGTCATCGAGTGGGCAAAGCGATAGATGAAATCCCGTTTCTGGCGCAAAGCATATGGCGGCTATGCGCGATCACGGTAGCCTTGATCATGGAAGTGATACGTCAGGCGACCAAAGAGCTATCTAGATTTCATTGTCGTCGTGAATTGCGGTTTCAGAGGATCGTGGGTTTTATCTCACTTGGCTATCCATGCTTCGACCAGCTTGACCGCATCCTCTACTGTTTTGACCTCACCGGCGGCTTCATCCGGGATAGTGAGTCCGAATTCGTCTTCAAGCGCCATCACAACTTCCAGCACATCGAGACTATCCACGCCGATGTCATCGTAGAAAGACGAAGCAAGGGCAATCTGATCCGGATAGACGCCGAGCTGACGGCTAATGATCCTGAAAACTCGGGGAGCGATTTCTTCCATCACAAAGCCCTCGCGCGGACACTATCGGCTAGGAAACAGGGCAGATTCTCGTAAACTCAATCATCGCAGAGCAACGATATTGTCCTGCGGCCAGTAAATTCATCATGCCTTGCTGAGCATTTTCTCGGCGCTCGTTTTCACAAAATCCGAAATCTGTCCTGACATCATTTTGAGGAACAGCGGTACGCTGACGTCGCCGCGAATCTCGCTATCCTCAATGTCGAGTTGCACCGGGATATTCTGCCCCATCGCCCCGATGACCAAGTGTAGTGCGTAGTCCGATACCCACTCGGAACTGAGCGAACCGCCTCCCGGGATATGCGCTGCCAGCTTGGGCAGGCCGGCCTCGATCCTGCTCTTCGCTTCGATTTTACCAAGGCTGTGCGGGATAACGACTTCCATATCTTCTTTCCTGTTCAGGCCGCCCGATCGACGAGCAGCAAGGTCGATGTCGCGGAGGCATAGAGTTTGCCGGCCATGTCGATCAGACGCGCCTCGGTATGCGCCACCCTCTTGCCCATCGACACCACCTGGCCGATTGCACGGACCATCCCGACCCTGTCGGTCAAGGGCGCATGATAGGCGACCTTGAGTTCGAGCGTGACGCAGTTGATGGGCACTTGGGCCGCGGAGTTCGCCGCGATGCCGCAGGCCGAATCCAGCAGCGTCGCGGCATAGCCACCATGGGCGATGCCCATGAAATTGTAGGTCTGCGAGGTGGGCGTCGCGACAAAGACGACCTTCCCCTCCTCCGCCTCAAGCAGATCGATGTCGAACAGGTCCATCATGGGCGGCCGGGTGCCGGCCGCCATGAACTGTTCGATCTCTTCCAGACCGGTCATCGCTTACCTCAAAGCTTTTCGGTCAGTTCAGGAACGATCTTGAAGAGGTCGCCGACCAGGCCGATATCGGCGACCTGGAAGATGGGCGCGTCCTCATCCTTGTTGATCGCGATGATGGTCTTGCTATCCTTCATGCCAGCAAGGTGCTGAATCGCACCCGATATGCCGACGGCGACATAGACTTCCGGCGCCACGATCTTGCCGGTCTGGCCGACCTGAAAATCGTTGGGCGCATAGCCAGCATCGACCGCCGCGCGGCTTGCGCCCACACCCGCGCCCAGCTTGTCGGCCAGCGGATCGATCACGCCATGAAACTGCCCGGCCGAGCCCAGCGCTCGCCCGCCCGAGACGATGATTTTGGCCGAGGTGAGTTCCGGGCGCTCGGACTGGGCGATCTCGGCACCCACGAAGCTGGAAAGTCCCGCATCCGTGCCCGTCGCAGCCTCGATACTGGCCGAGCCACCCTCGCGGGCCGCCTTCTCGAAGGCTGTGCCACGCACCGTGATAACCTTCTTTGCATCAGACGACTGGACCGTCGCGATCGCATTTCCCGCGTAGATGGGACGCGTGAACGTGTCAGCGCTTTCCACCGACAGGATGTCGCTGACCTGCATCACATCAAGCAAGGCCGCCACGCGCGGCGCGATGTTCTTGCCATTCGAAGTGGAAGGCGCCACGAACGCGTCATAGCCGCGCATCAGGTCCGCGACGGCCGGCGCGACATTCTCGGGCAAAGCGTGTTTGAACGCCGCATCGTCGAACGTTACGACTTTGGCGACACCCGCGACCTTCGCAGCAGCCTCGGCCACGCCGCCGATGCCCGCACCGGCAACCAGCAGATGGACCTCACCAAGTTTGGCAGCGGCGGTGACGGCCGATAGCGTCGCATCCTTGACCGACGCATTGTCATGTTCAACCCAGACGAGCGTATTCATAACTTATTCTCCGAGAAATCCGCCCCCGCTTCATCTCTGTGCGCACAGGATGAAGCGGGGTGCGCCGTCACTTGCATGGGAGAGGTTCGGCAAGTTCGGCGCGTTTGAAAGTTTATCAAATCGCCATTTCCTTGAGCCTGGCGACCAATTCATCGACGTCGGCCACCTTGATGCCCGCCGAGCGCTTGGGGGGTTCGGTCACCTTGAGCGTCTTGAGGCGCGAGGCGATCTCAACACCGAGATCGGCCGGCGTCTTCGTCGCCAGCGGCTTGGATTTGGCCTTCATGATATTGGGCAGGCTCGCATAGCGCGGTTCGTTGAGACGCAGATCGGTCGTCACGATCGCCGGCAGTTTGAGGCTTACGGTCTCCAGACCGCCATCCACCTCACGGGTCACCGCGACAGTCTCGCCCGATACTTCGACCTTGCTGGCGAATGTGCCCTGCCCCCAACCGAGAAGGGCTGCCAGCATCTGGCCGGTCTGATTGGCATCATCGTCGATGGCCTGCTTGCCGAGGATCACCAGGCCCGGAGCCTCCTCGGTGGCGATGGCCTTCAGGATCTTGGCGACGGCGAGCGGCTCGACCTCATCGTCAGTCTGGACGAGGATCGCGCGGTCGGCCCCCATGGCGAGCGCGGTGCGCAGCGTTTCCTGCGCCTTGGCGACGCCGATCGACACCACCACGATTTCGGTCGCGACTCCCTTTTCCTTGAGGCGGATAGCCTCTTCGACGGCGATCTCGTCGAACGGGTTCATCGACATCTTCACGTTCGCCAAATCGACGCCCGTCCCATCCGCCTTCACGCGCGGTTTCACATTATAATCGATAACCCGCTTGACGGGCACAAGCACCTTCATGGATCAATCCTACTCTGATTGTAATGCCGCCTGATATTCGGCAATGAGTCTCTCACAGATGGATCGGGCCGGTTGGACGGCAGTGGTAGCGCCGACACCGTGGCCTGCCGACCAGATCGTCTTCCAGGCCTTGGCCTCCTCCGAAACCGAAAGCGCGCCATGTGGCTCAGGGAGAGTCGCGGCTTCCAGCGAGGGCCGGAGAAAATTGGCCCCGACGCCGGTGACCCGGTCCGTATAGACGATATCCGCTGGTCCGGCCCCGATCACCATGTCTTTCTGTGCCGGCGAGGCGAGACTCTCTTCCGACGCGATGAAGTGGGATCCGATATAGGCAAGATCGGCCCCCATCATCTGCGCGGCCGCGATCTGGTGGCCGCGCGTGATGGCGCCGGAAAGCGCCAGCGGCCCCTGGAAGAAGCGCCGTATCTCGTCAACCAGTGCGAACGGGCTCATCGTGCCGGCATGTCCCCCCGCGCCGGCAGCGACCGCGATCAGACCGTCGACGCCAGCTTCGAGCGCCTTTTCCGCATGACGCACGTTCGTCACGTCGTGAAAGACCAGCCCGCCATAGCCCTGAACCACCTGGACAAGATCCGCGACGGCGCCGAGCGAGGTGATGACCAATGGCACATGGTGCCGAACGATCAGTTCCAGATCGGCGTCGAGCCTCGGATTGCTCTTATGGACGATGAGGTTGACGCCGAAGGGCGCCGCTCCCGGCATGGGAGCCAGCCGCTCCTCGATTTCATCCAGCCATTCACCGAAACCTTGACTGGTGCGCTGGTTGAGCGCCGGGAAAGTACCAAGCAGTCCCGCCTCGCAGCAACTGACGACTAGGTCCGGTCCCGACACAAGGAACATCGGCGCAACGATGGCTGGAATGGCCAGCCGCTTTTCGAGGCTTGCCGGAAGCGTCAAAACACGTCGTCTTCCAGCGCCATCAGCGACTTCTTGCCCGCCTTGATCGCCAGGAAGCTGGCGGTCGCCTGAGGCAGGATACGCTCGAAGAAGAACGTCGCCGTCTTGATCTTGGCATCGTAGAAGCGCTTGTCCTCGCTGCCGAAGAAGAGCTGCAAGCCTGCGATCTTGGTCGCCTTGGCAAAGCAATAGCCCATGGCCACCAGGCCCATCAGACGCAGATAGTCCGCCGACGCCGCGCCCGCCTCTTCGGGATCCTTGAGCGCCCGCTGCGCGACCGTGGCCGTCGAAAGCTGCAGCGCCCCGAACGCCTTGGCGAGCGCCTCGATCATCGGCTTCATCGGTCCGTCGACGTTGTTTTCCTCGATGAAAGCCGACACCGGATGGAAGAAGCTGCGCAGATAGCGGCCCATATGGGCGCCGAGCTTGCGGCCGACGAGATCGAGCGCCTGAACGCCGTTCGTCCCCTCATAGATCATGGTGATCCGGGCATCGCGGGCATATTGCTCGACGCCGCTTTCGCGGATGTAGCCGTGGCCACCATAGCATTGGACCGCAAGGTTCGCGCTGTCGAACGCAAGGTCGGTGAAGAGCGCTTTGACGACGGGGGTCATGAGCGCAATGAAGTCACTCGCACGCTGGCGCACTTCGGGTTCGGGAGAATGTTTTTCCGCGTCCAGGGCGCGCGAGACCCAGGCCGAGAGCGCCCGGCATCCCTCATTATAAGCCCGCATCGTCATCAACATGCGGCGAACATCGGGGTGAACGATGATCGGATCGGCTGCCTGATCGGGATATTTGGGTCCCGAGAGCGCCCGACCCTGAATACGATCTTTCGCATACCAGGCCGCCGCCTGATACGCCGCCTCGCCCACACCCAGGCCCTGGATGCCGACGGAGACACGCTCCGTGTTCATCATCGTGAACATGGCGGCCATGCCCTTGCCAGGCTCACCGACGATCCAGCCGATCGAATCATCGAAGTTCATCTGGCACGTCGCCGACGCCTTGAGACCCATCTTGTGCTCGATCGCGGCGCAGGCGACGCCGTTCGATTGACCGGGAGTACCGTCCTCCCTGGGCAGATATTTGGGGACGAGAAACAAGCTGATGCCCTTCACGCCCTTGGGGGCGTCGGGCAGGCGGGCGAGCACGAGATGGATGATATTCTCGGTCAGGTCATGCTCACCGGCGGAGATGAAGATCTTGGAGCCGGTGACCTTGTAGCTGCCATCGCCCTGCGGGACCGCGCGGCTGCGCAGGAGCCCGAGATCGGTACCGCAATGAGGCTCGGTCAGGCACATCGTGCCGGACCACTGGCCGCTCACCATCTTGGGCAGGTAGGCCTGCTTGAGCGCGTCACTGCCATGGCCCTCGATCGCAGTGGTGGCACCATGGGTGAGGCCCGGGTAGAGGCCGAAGGAGAGGTTGGACGAGCAGATCATCTCCTCGACCAGCTTGTTGACCGCTTCCGGCAGCCCCTGCCCACCCCATTCCGGATCGGATGCGAGCGCGGTCCAGCCACCTTCGGCGAACTGCTTATAGGCTTCGGGGAACCCCGCCGGCGTCCGCACGACGCCGTTTTCCAGATGACACCCCTCCTCGTCGCCCGACCGGTTGATCGGCAACAGGACGTCGCGACAGAAGCGCGCCGCCTCCTCGAGGATCGCATCGGTGAGATCCGGTGTGAACTCCGACAGTGCGGGAATATCCCCGAAGCCGTCATCGGCATGGAGTTCGTTGAGCACGAAGCGCATGTCGCGCAACGGGGCGTCATAGACTTGCATATTTATATCTCCTGACCGGTCGGCCATCCGGCCGCCGGCCGCCAATCAGTTACGCAGCGGCTTGCCGGTGACGAGCATCTGCTCGACGCGCGCCTGGGTCCGCGGGTCGCGCACCAGTTGCATGAAGGCCTTGCGCTCGAGCGCCAGCAGATCCTCTTCGGTCACGATGTCGATGAGATCCTTCTCGCCGCCCGTCAGGACGTCGGCGAGCGCGCCGGATACGACACCATCGTAAGATGTGGCGAGGCCACGGGCCTGGAAGCCTTCGACAGCCATCGAAAGAACGGACTTGCCTCCCGCGCCAGGCAAGCGGAATTCCGGAGCCACAGGCGGTTTGTAACCGTCGGCCAGTTCCAGTGCCTTCGCCTTGGCGTCCGCCAGCAGACGGTCCCGGTTCATCGTAATGCCGTCCGAGGGACGCAGGAAGCCATGCTCCTTCGCCTCGGCGGCCGACTTTGCCACAGTGGCTGTCGATACCGTCTCGAAGACCTTGGCTACGGCCGGCATCGGCCCCTTGGGCATGCCGGGACTGGAGCGCCAGCGATCGATCATTTCACCGCATCCGCCCCAGCCAGGGATCAGACCCACGCCGCACTCGACCAGACCCACATAGCTTTCGGCATGGGCCTGCACGGCATCACTGTTGAGCAGGATCTCGCAACCGCCGCCCAATGCCATGCCGGCCGGAGCGCTCACGACCGGGAACAGCGCATATTTGAGCGCCTTGTAGGCCTGCTGCCCGCCCGCGACGAGCTTTTCGATCTCGCCCCATGCCGCGATGTTCAGTGCGAACAGAGCAAGACCGAGATTGGCGCCGGCGGAGAAATTGCTGCCCTCATTATAGACGACGAGCGCCTTGAACTTGTCCTGCACGACCGGGATCGCCTGACCGATCAGCTTCATCACATCGCCGTCGAGCGCGTTCATCTTGCCGGTGAACTCAAGGCAGGCAACGCCGTCGCCGACATCCCAGAGTGCCGCCGAACCATTTTTGAGGATCGGCTGGCTATGGAGCTTGATGTCTTCCAGCAGCAGCACGCCCTCGGGCCGCACGACATCATGATAGTCGCCGGCGGCATCGAGATATTGCCGACGGCCGTCCTGCACCCGGTAGAAAGGCCGATCTCCGGCTACCTTGAGGATCGCGGGAACATCCCGCCCCTCGGCGGCCAGCCGTTCGGCGAGCTTGCCCGGCCCGAGGCGATCGATCAGTTCGAACGGCCCGAACTTCCAGTTGTAGCCGAGCTTCATCGCGTCATCGATGCCGACGATGTTGTCCGCAGCTTCACCGACCAGACTCGCGGCATAGGAAAGAACCTTGCCGAGAATTTCCCAGGCATAGGCCCCGACCTTGCCGGGCGCAGCAACCAATGCTGCCAGGTCCTTCTCGGCCCGGCCCGGCAAGGAAGCCGGCTTCACCGATACGCGATATTCGCCGGTCGCGAGATCGAGCGCTTTCTTGGTCTTCGTCGCCTTGTCGAACGCGTAGAAACCGCCCTTGCCCTTCCGCCCGGTAAAGCCTTCCGCGATCATCCTGTCGACGAGCGGCATCGGCCTCACCGTGTCGAAATAGGCGTCACCTGCCGGCAGCGTCGAGGACAGGCTCTTCGTGAGCAGCGGCATGAGGTCGACGCCAACGAGATCGACAAGGCCGAAAATGCCGGTCTTGGGCACGCCCATCGGCTTTCCGCCGATCTGGTCGGCTTCCTCCACCGTCAGCCCCTGGTCCATCGCGGCATTGATCGCGACGGCCAGCCAGTAGGTACCGATGCGATTGGCGATGAAGCCCGGCGTGTCCCGCGCCGGCACGATGCGCTTGCCGAGCTTTCGATCGACGAAATCCGAGACGCGCCTCGCCACAGCCGTATCAGTGTCGGGGCCGGTCACGATTTCGATGAGCCGCATGTAGCGCGGCGGATTGAAGAAATGGGTGATCAGGAAGTCCTGTTTGAACTGATCGTCCCGCCCCTCGACCAGATGGCCAAGCGGAATCGTCGAGGTATTGGACGATACCGCCGTGCCCGGACGCTTGAGCTGCTCGAGCTTGGCGTAGAGCGCCTGCTTGATGTCGAGCCGTTCGACGATCGCCTCGACGATCCAGTCGCATTCGGCCACCCGCTCGAGATGGTCGTCGATATTGCCCGTTTCAACGAGCTTCGCCGCAGCCTTCGACATGAAGGGCGCCGGATCGGTCTTCAGCATCTTCGCGACCGCACCCTTCGCCACGGCGTCACGATCGCCGCCCTCCTTGGGCACGATATCGAGCAGCAGCACCGGCACGCCGGCATTGGCGACCTGCGCTGCGATGCCGGCGCCCATGACGCCTGCGCCGATCACGCAGACCTTTTTGATGGTTTCCGGCGGGGCGCCGACTGGCTTGATGGCCTGCTCGCTCATTCCGCCGCCTCCAGCACGGTGGCGATGCCCTGACCGCCGCCGATGCACTGGGTGGCAAGCGCATAGCTGCCGCCTTCGCGCTTCAGCAGAGCCGCGGCCTTGCCCACGATCCGCGCACCGGTCGCCCCCAGAGGGTGGCCTATCGCGATGGCGCCGCCGTCCAGATTGACCTTCGACTGGTCAAGCCCCAGGTCGCTGATGCAGGCCAGTGACTGGCTCGCAAAGGCTTCGTTGAGCTCGACAACGTCAAGCTGGTCCACACTGAGCCCCGCCCGCTGCAGCGCCTTGCGCGAGGCCTCGACCGGTCCGATGCCCATGATCTCCGGCTGGCAGCCAGAGACAGCAACCGACTTGATGCGGGCAAGGATCGGCAGTCCATGCGCGCGCGCATAATCCTCGCTCGTGACCAGGATTGCGCTTGCGCCATCGGTCAGCGGCGAGGACGTTCCCGCCGTTACCGTGCCGTCCTGGCTGAAGGCCGGCTTCAGCCCGGCGAGGGTTTCCGTCGTCGTGCCGGCACGCGGCGTGCCATCCTTGTCGACCACGCCCGCCTTGGTCGTGATCGGCACGATCTCGGCCTCGAGCTTGCCGGCCGCGATAGCCGCGGCCGCCTTGTCCTGACTGGCGACCGCAAAGGCTTCCTGCTGGGCACGGGTGATCTGATATTTGGTCGCGACATTCTCCGCCGTGTCGCCCATGCCCATATAGGCGGCGCTCTTCTTCGCGAGCTCGGGGTTCGGCAGCGGATTGAACCCCATCATCGGCACGCGGCTCATCGACTCCACGCCCGCGCAGATGAAGGCCTCGCCGGCGCCAAGCTGAATCTGGCCCGCAGCGATGTGGACCGAGCTCATCGACGATCCGCAGAAGCGATTAACGGTCATGCCGCCGACAGAGAGCGGCAGGTCGGCAAGAAGACCGATAAGGCGCGCGATGTTGAAGCCCTGCTCGCCTTCAGGAAAAGCGCAGCCCAGCACGATATCCTCGATATCTTCGGCCTTCACGCCGGTCTGCTGAATCAGTCCGCGAATGACCTGAGCGGCCAGATCGTCAGGGCGGACGCGCGCCAGCGCGCCCTTGCCTGCCAGGTGAAAGGGGGACCGGGCATAGCCCGCAACAACCACATTACGCATCGATGATAGCCTCTCCAGGGAATCGGACATCTGATTACCTAATGGTGCGTGAAATGACGTTTACGTCAACTAAAATCTTTGGCACTCTTCTCACGCCGTCGAGGGAATCGTCATGCACCGGTTCCCGGGAGGCTTGATATCGGAGGTCTTGGCCGAGGAACGTACGGATGCTCGCCAGTGAAAAACCGCGCACTCTCATCCCGGCGATGATGCTCGCGCCCGTCTTATCGACGGCTGCGCCTCTCCCCAAGCGCCACTGCACCTGTTTTCGAAGGCGCACACATGCGATTTTCTGAGCATCCCCTCCGGCGTCAGATCGTCGGCGAAATGCATCTGCGCCGTTTTCCTGCACTCGAATTGCCCGCCATGGCATTTCAGACGGTTCGCCTGGTCGATGAGAATGACCGGGAGAAGGAATGGCTGATCCTGGAGCAGCGATGTGCCTCTGGACTCGATCGCAACCTGCGCCACCTGGAAACGGAGTGGTCCGCCAACGGGCGGCTGGCCTGGGAAAGGCACAGTGAAGCGGTCACCACGACGCTAACGTCAACCTCGGTCAGCGCGGACGCGCAGTTCTGGTCTGCTCCCGAGGTCGGCCCCTTCAGTGATACCTTGCAGTGGATGGAAACGCTGCCGGGCCTGGTCATCCGCGCAACCCACATCGTCGTTGTGGCGAACGATAGCTACGCCGAGCCGGTTGTCGATCGGGCCGACTTCCATCCGGGCCATCTCGTCTCCTGCATCATCGGGGATAGCGTCCGGATCTGGAGCGACTTTCGCATTCACGCCGGCGGCTACGGGCGCCTGGTCGTTGCCGCGAACGGGGCGGCTGACGGCGAAGTGTCGCGTTCCATCCAGCGCATTCAGGAACTGGGCAATTATCGCAATCTTTCCTTTCTTGAAGGCACGCACAGATCAATAGCTTGACGGCGTCACACACGAACACGCCCGAACCCTGACGACGGGGCCAGCAGCGCCTGACCCCTCCAATTCGCACACAACCTAATAGGCATTTTGATGACGCATTGAGCTATTGACTTACCTATACGTCATCGAGATGGTTATGGGACGCTGATTTGCCGCATATTGGCTCCAGACGTGAAACAGACGGTCGCCTGAAGGCGCGCGGAGAGGAACAATGTCGATCATTCTGACACTACTGGCTTCGAGCACTGCATTGCCCGCCGACACCGTTGTCGGTCGCTGGCAAACCGAGAGCCGTCATGGCGTCGTGGAAATCACCCGCTGCGGGCAATCGATCTGCGGTGCCTTGATCAGTTCCGACGGGATCAAAGCCAACCCCGAACTACGTGACGAAAAGAACAAGACCGCTGCGTTGCGCAGTCGTCCGCTTCGTGGATTGCAGATTCTGCAGGGTTTTACGTGGAAGTCGGGCAGTTGGTCGGGTGGTTCCATCTACAACGCTGAGGATGGCGGTACATACAGCGCGACGGTCACGTTAGCCGATCGGGATCATTTGCGCCTCAAGGGCTGCATCGTCTGGCCCCTGTGCAAGACGCAGACATGGACGCGCCTCCGATAAGCACGAGGAATTTGACAATCACGAAAGGGGAGATGGGCGTGGCAGGCAAAAATTGGAAAGTTGGGATCGCAACATCGGCCGTGGCGGCTGGATTGCTCGCGCCGCAAGCCGCGAGCGCGCAGGCCTTTTACCTTCAGGAACAATCGTCCAGAGGTGCCGGACGAGCCTTTTCGGGCGAGGTCGCCGACCAGGGCGTACAGTCCCTCTGGTGGAATCCGGCTGCGATCGCAGGCATGGAAGGAGTCGATGCCCACCAGGCCGTAAGCGTAATCCTTCCCAAAGGGTCGGTTGACAATGTCAACACGCTCATTGTCCGTCCCGGGCAGTCGGCTGCGGCTGTAGGCGGGAGCCAACGCTCTCGTGATCCGATCAATAATGGCGTACTACCCTCCGGCGCGATAGCCGTCGGCCTGACATCACGGCTCGCTTTGGGGCTGACCGTCGCCTCCCCTTATAGCTTCACAACCAATTATGATGCCGACAGCTGGGCACGGTATAGCGCCGACAAGACCAAGCTGCGAACATACGACATCCAGCCATCGATCGCCTACCTCGTTACGCCAAATCTCAGCATCGGCGCCGCGCTTAATATCGAATATGCCGACGCATCATTGTCCAACTATCTGCCGAACCTATCGCCTCTTCTCGCCGACGGCCACCAGGAGCTGAAAGGCAATGGTTGGGATCTTGGCTGGTCGGCCGGGCTGCAATATCGCGCCGGCCCCATGCAACTGGGCGCCAGCTACAAGTCGAGCGTGAAGCATAATCTCGACGGTTCGGTGACGACGACCGGTCTTCTTGGTCCGCTCGCCGGGCAAAACAGCGTAGTGAATGCAAACGCCACGTTCGAGACCCCCTGGCAGGCGATCTTCGGAGCGCGCGTGGCGGTGTCGCCCAAGGTCACCCTCAACGGTCAGGTGACCCGCATGGGTTGGTCGAAATTCGACGCTATCCGGCTCGGCGCGCCGCTCAACGTTTCAATCCCGGAAAATTACCGGGACACTTGGAGCTTCGCAGGCGGCATCGATTACGCGGTCACACCAGCCTGGACCGTTCGTGCCGGCGTTCAACACGCCCAGACCCCGACGCGCAACGGCAATCGGGACGCTCGAGTGCCTGACAGCAACCGTTGGAATTTCGCTGCCGGCACAAGCTATGCCGTGTCTTCCCGGTTCACGCTCGATGCGGGCGCAGCGTATATTACGTTCAAGGATACGACTATTGATCGCACGACAGCGGCCTATGCCGGCACGGCCGTGCAGACGCCGATCCTGATGGACGGCAAGCTCGAGGACGCGCACGCCGTCGTGCTGTCGCTCGGCGGACGTTTCCACTTCTGATGCTGGAGATCGCCATGCCCCAGCCCGCCATCAGCGCCTTCCCGTCGATACCGGAACCGGCAATTCCGCCACGGCTCCTGACCGACCTCCTCGACAATGCGTTGAACCTTTATCCCGAACGCGTCGCCATCGACTTTCTCGGGCGAACCTGGACTTATGCGCAGGTGGGGCAACTCGTTCGCCGTGCAGCACGTGGATTGCAGGATCAGGGGCTGCGCAAGGGCGATCGGTTCGGCCTGTGCCTGCCGAACTGCCCCTATTTCGCGATATTGTACTTCGCGGCGCTGCGCGTGGGTGCGATCGTGGTCAACTTCAACCCGCTCTACACGGAGCGCGAACTGGAGCATCAGATCCGGGACTCGGGAACGCGCATGATGGCGGTACCGGACGTCCGGATAATCCACGAGAAAGTGCAAGCCGTCGCGCCACGTGCCGGGCTGGACAAGATCGTGTTGTGCAGCATGAGGGATATGCTGCCCTGGCTGCAAGGCCTGGGCTTTGCGCTATTCAAGCGAAAAGACCACGCGCGGATACTCGACGAAGGCCTTCATGTCCGGCTCAAGGCGCTTCTCGCCCATGATGCCGAACCTGACGCGGTAGAACGTCACCCTGATGATGTCGCGGTCCTTCAATATACCGGAGGCACAACCGGCGTGCCCAAGGGCGCAATGCTGACCCACGCCAACCTCACGGCGAACAGCGCCCAGATGGTGGTGCATGTGGGAGGACTTCGCCCGCAGCAGGAGAGAACTCTCGGCGTCCTGCCCATGTTTCACGTCTTCGCACTCACGACGGTGCTCAACTTCTCAGTCGAAATCGGCGCCGAAATCGTCCTGCTGCCACGGTTTGAGATGAAGCAGGTTCTCAACACGATGAAGCGCAAGCCGCCGACACAGTTCTTCGGCGTGCCTACGATCTATGTTGCCCTGAACGCGCTTCCGGACGACGAGATACCCGATCTCTCGGCCGTGCGCGCCTGTATATCCGGCGGCGCACCGCTCCCGCTCGAGGTACGCGAGGAGTTCGAGGCACGCACGCGTGCCAGGGTCGTGGAAGGATATGGGCTCTCCGAAACCGCCCCGATCATCGCCTGCAACCCGTTGTTTGGGACGGTGAAGGACAATAGCTGCGGCCCAAGTTTCCCCGGCACCATCATCGAGATCCGAGATCCGGAGAATCCCTCGCGGGTTCTTCCCCAGGGAGACCGCGGAGAAGTGTGCGCCCGCGGCCCTCAGGTGATGAAGGGCTATTGGCAGCGCCCTGCAGAAACCAGTGCTGTCTTCGTCGATGGCGCGCTACGAACCGGCGATATCGGCTATTTTGATGAGGATGGCTATCTCTTCCTCGTCGACCGCATCAAGGACATCATCTTCTGTGGCGGATATAATGTATATCCCCGGATCATCGAGGATGCGGCCTACCAGCACCCGGCGGTAAAGGAGGCGATCGCAATCGCGATCCCTGACGCCTACAGAGGTCAATCTCCCAAGTTGTTCATCGCGCTGCACGAGGGATCGAACCTGACCGTCGATGAACTCAAGGTCTTTTTGCAGGATCGCCTCAGCAAGATCGAGATGCCCAAGGCCTTCGCATTCCGGGACAGCCTGCCCAAGACGTTGATCGGCAAACTTTCGAAGAAGGATTTGATCGAGGAGGAGAACAAAAAGCTCGCCTGAGCCTCTATCCCCTGTCAAGCTACGAGGCTTATGCGCTTGAGTGGTAGGGTAGCCGTGATTGGAGGACAGGGAGTGGATGGCATGGGGAACTCGCTCCACCTCGCCGAGGACGATGAAACGCTTAAGGACGCGGATCGCGACAACCCCACGCACAAGGGGAGAACCCGCGCAAAGGATGCGGATTTACAAGTGTACGGCATCCAGGATGTCGCTCAGGAACTCGGACTGACACTTCGCACGCTACGCTTCTACGAAAAGGAGGGGCTTATCGCCCCTCAACGGGTAGGCAGTACCCGGGCATATTCCAGGCGTGAGATCGGACGCATACAGCTGATTTTGCGCGGCAAACGCCTTGGCTTCTCCATCAAGGAAATCAAGGAGTTTCTCGATCTCTACGATGCCGATCCCGAGCATAAGGAGCAAATGGAGCGATTGATTGCCCGCATCCGGGAAAGGTTGGTCGACTTGAAGACGCAGCGCTCTGCGCTCGACCTGACAATCGACGAGCTTACAACCATCGAAGTGGAAGCGATGGCAAAGTTGCAGCGATAATTTGGTCATCCCATTCTCTAACCGAGCGGTAACGCTTGATCGCGGCGCCCCCGATCCAATCAAGCCGTCAAGCGACGAGCGCCGCGCCGATCGCTAAGGCCGCCCCAGAACCGCGCCATGATCATCCAGGCGATGCCCGACGCGGTCATCGCCCCGCCGACCTGCCATGGCTCGAGGCCAAGCACGCGCGCGATGGGGCCCGCGAGCGCCACGAACGACATCATCGCCATCGAGCAGACGAAGGTCTCGAACATCAGTGGCTTCATGCTGAAAGCGCCTGATGCTTCCTCCCCCACTTGTTCGTCGCCTGTCGCTGTCGCAGCTTCGGTCATGCTGCTTCGTCCCGTGATGCGACCGGCGAACGGCCACCATTCCAGAGCAGCGCCGTCGAGACGGCATAGACAACGAGCCAGCCGAGGTTGAACGCGGCGCCGTCAAGCCAGGTGTGCGCCGGCTCGGGCAGGATGCGCGCGATCAGCATGCCGATCGCGACCAGCGAGACGGGATTGGCCAGCGCTGCGAACCAGCGTGGCCAGGCGGTGCGGCCCAGCGCGATGACGATCCCGAGGAGCAGCAGCGCCAGGCCCAGCGTCACGATCGGCATCAACCAGGCGATGAGCAGGACATGGTAGAAGTGCTGGCCGAGATCGAGCAGCGCGCCATGGGCCGCGGCCGGCGTTTCGAGGATCGTCTTGTAGGCCATGCCGACATAGTAGAAGCCCGCATGGCCGAGCGGAGACCAGGCGTTGCCGGCGACCAGCAGGACGAAGGTCAGCCAGCGCCACCAGCCCATCGCCGGACGCAGCCCTTCGAGCAGATGCCAGCAGCCCGCGAGATAGAAGACGATGCCGGCATCGGCCACCAGCGCGCCCGCGGCGAGCCGCGCCTCGGAGGATGGAAGCATCAGCGCGACACCGTCGAACTGGATGCGATCGGCATAGGTCTTCAGGATCAGCGGATAGTCGTCGGGACTTGCCCTAGCCCCGATGATCAGCGCTGTGGATCGGCGTGCAAAAAGGACCCCGTTAGCGGGGTGATCGGCGTCTAAAAGGGACCCCTCATTTCGATGGTTTAAGCAGCCGGCTGGATTTTCAGGCGGCGAGATCGGGATGTTGGTTTTGGAGACAGTTTTACGGATCCGGCGCGAGTATGCCGGAGGCAAGGCGATCAAGGCGATCGCACGGGATCTGCATGTGTCGCGGAAGGTCATCCGCAAAGCGGTCCGAGCGCCGGAGGGCGCCTTTGATTATCAGCGCAAGGTTCAGCCGCTGCCCAGGATCGGTCCGTTTCAGGAGCGCCTGAACACGCTGCTGGAAGAGAACGAGCTGCGCGGCAGGCGTGACCGGCTGCGGATGACGCGGATCCATGACCTGCTGGTGCGCGAAGGCTTTGAGGGTTCTTACGATGCGGTGCGGCGCTATACGACGCGCTGGAAGATCGAGCGGCGCAAAGATGCCGGCGATGGTGTCACGGCCTTCATCCCGCTGATGTTCAGGCCAGGCGAGGCCTACCAGTTCGACTGGAGCCATGAAGATGTTGAGATCGCCGGGGCACCGATGCGGGTGAAGGTCGCGCATATGCGACTGTGTGCCTCACGCGCGGTCTATGTCCGGGCTTATCCTCGTGAGAGCCAGGAGATGCTGTTCGACGCGCATGCGCGCGGCTTTGCTTTCTTCGGCGGCGTGCCAGGGCGCGGCATCTACGATAATATGAAGACGGCTGTGACGAGCGTGTTCACCGGCAAGGAACGCGTCTTCAACCGGCGGTTCCTGATCATGACCGACCATTATATGGTCGAGCCCACGGCCTGCTCGCCTGCGGCGGGATGGGAGAAGGGTCAGGTCGAGAACCAGGTGCAGACGATCCGGGGTCGCTTCTTCCAGCCCCGGTTGCGGTTCGCCAGTCTCGAAGAGCTCAATGGCTGGCTGGAGGCCGAGTGTCGGCGCTGGGCGGAACGGCAGCCCCATCCCGAACAGGGAGAGCTGACCGTGGCGCAGATGCTGGAGATCGAACGATCTGCGCTGCAGCCGATGCTGGGACCGTTCGACGGCTTCAATGAGAGCGAGCATGCTGTGACCGGCACCTGCCTGATCAGCTTCGACCGCAATCGCTACTCGGTGCTATCGACGGTGGCACGACGCACGGTGCAGGTCCGCGCCTATGCCGATCGCATCGTCGTTCGCTGCGGCGAAGAGGTTGTCGCTGAACATCCTCGCTACTTTGGGCGCAACCGCACGATCTATGACCCCTGGCATTATCTGCCAGTGCTGGCCCGCAAGCCTGGCGCGCTGCGGAACGGTGCCCCCTTCCAGGACTGGGATCTGCCACCGGCGCTTGCCCGCCTGCGCCGCAAGCTGGGTAATGGCGACGATGCCGATCGCCGGTTCGTCCGTGTACTGTCGGCCGTACTGACCGATGGCCTGGAGCCTGTCGAAGCCGCTGTGCATGAGGCACTGGCGACGGGCACGGCAAGCGACGACCTGATCCTCAACATCCTGGCACGACGCCGGGAACCGCCGCGTCCGCTGACGATCATCACCTCCGAGGATAGCGCTCTGCGCCATCCCCCGATCGCCGACTGTGCCCGTTACGACCAGCTGAGGACCTTCGATGCAGCGGCATGATATGATCGAGGCCATGCGCGGGCTTGGACTCAAGGGCATGGCGGGCGCGTTCGACGATGCCGTCATCACCGGCCTTCAGCGCCAGCGCACCACCATGGAGATACTGACCGATCTCCTGCGAGCGGAGGCGACGCATCGTCATGCCGCGTCGATCCGATACCGGATGGCCGCTGCCAGGCTGCCAGTCGTAAAGGACATCGATGCCTTCCGGTTCGAGGGTACCCCGATCAACGAGGGGCTTGTGCGTTCATTGCACAGCGGCGCGTTCCTGCCCGCACGGCGCAATATCGTCCTGGTCGGCGGCACAGGCACAGGAAAGACCCATCTGGCCATCGCCATCACCGCCAATGTAGTGCGCTCCGGCGCCCGAGGCCGCTACTTCAACACGGTCGATCTGGTGACCCGCCTCGAAGAGGAGGCCAGGATCGGCAAGAGTGGCGCTCTCGCCGCCCAGCTATCCCGCCTCGATCTGATCGTGCTCGATGAACTGGGCTATCTGCCGTTCGCCCGATCAGGCGGCCAGCTGCTGTTCCACCTGATCAGCAAACTCTATGAGCAGACCAGCGTCATCATCACCACCAACCTCGCCTTTGGCGAGTGGCCCACCGTGTTCGGCGAGCCAACCATCCAGTGATACCCCTGATATCGACGGGCTGATCCGCCATGTAACGGTGACGTGCCCTCAGCATCCGCTCTTCGGCGAGCGGTTCGAAGTTCTGAAGCTGGTGTCTGATCGCGGGCCGGCTTGGATGACTATCCGGGTGCCGCATGGCGGGCAGCGAAACATCCTTCGCTCCGTCACCGATCTGGCTACCGCTCCGCCTGACTCGAAATCCGCGCCGTTGGTCTCAGGCTCCATCCTAATGCGAGTCGTTGCGCTGGCAGAGGCGTTGCGCCGTTCATCACAGGACGAGGAATGCCAGAGTGAACATCAGCTCTCCCCGGAGACGGCCAAAGATCCAGATATGGTCGAGCCTGCCGCCAGCAATCCAGCGTCAGCTGGCGGCGACGATAGCGCAGGCTTTGTGCTCGCGCCCAACTGCCCGCTACGCCGGTGACACCGATGTTGAGAGATTATGCCGTAGATGAACGGATAAGCACCACGCAGCAGGCCAAGCTGGCCTATGTCTATGTCCGTCAGTCGAGCGTCGGCCAGATCCGCCATCACCAGGAAAGCACGGCGCTTCAGTATCGGCTTGTCGACCGCGCGCTTGGCCTTGGCTGGCCGCGCGAACGGGTCGAGATCATCGACGACGATCTGGGGAAATCCGGCGCGGAGGCTCAGCACCGATACGGCTTCCAACGCCTAATCGCTGAAGTTGGCTTGGGTCACGCCGGTCTCGTTCTGAGCTACGACGCGTCGCGCCTCGCACGCAACAACAGTGACTGGCATCAACTGCTTCAGCTCTGCTCGATGTTCAGCGTTCTCATCGCCGACAGCGAACGAATATATGATCCTGGACTTTACCATGATCGGCTTTTGTTGGGTCTCTCGGGGATCATGAGCGAGGCTGAGCTGCATCAGATCCGCATGCGCCTGCACACGGGGGAACGGCAGAAGGCGGCGCGCGGCGAACTGCGTATCCCGCTTCCGGCAGGGCTGATCTACGCGCCCGCCGGAGGGATCATGCTCAATCCCGACGCCCAGGTTCAGGAGCGCATCAGACTTGTGTTCGACAGCTTCATGCGCCTGGGAAGCGCAAAGGCAGCAGTGCGCTATCTGCGCCAGGCCGATCTTGCCCTGCCGGTCAGGCCGTTGAAGGGACCGGCGCCACACGAAATAGCCTGGCGCGATGCAACCGATGCGCGTGTGCGCAATATCCTGAAAAACCCTGTCTATGCGGGAGCCTATGTCTACGGACGCCGGTGTGCTGCGCCCGAAAAGCGAAGCGAGGGGGCCAATAACCCGACGCGCGCTGTTCCGCGCGAACAGTGGGAAGTCTGCATCCAGAATGCTCATCCAGCGTATATCAGTTGGGAGACGCATATGGCGATCAGCGACAAGCTCACGGACAATGTCGGCAACTTCAAAGCCGGGCATCGTGGCATGCCTCGGAAGGGAAAGGCGCTGCTGCAGGGTATAGCGATGTGTGGCAGTTGCGGACGGCGCATGGCACTCAACTACTCTGGCCCTGACAGCAACCATCCGGTATATCGGTGCCGTTCCGAACGAGCGACCTGCGTCGGTCAATATTGCCAAGAGGTGCGTGCGCCGCGGGTTGAGGCTGAGGTCGAACGGCAGTTCCTTGCAGCGCTCACCCCTGACCAACTCGCCATCGCGTTGGCCGCGCTCGACGCCATCGACGCGGACGTCCATGGACTCGAACGGCAATGGACACTCAAGCGCGAACGCGCCGAATATGAATGCGAGCGTGCCCGGCGCCAATATGACGCGGTCGAGCCGGAAAACCGCCTCGTTGCCCGTTCGCTCGAAAGCATCTGGGAAAGCAAGCTGCGTGAGGTCGAAAAGGTCGAGCAGGACTATCGGCGGTGGAAGACGGAGCAAACCGTTGCGTTGAATGCCGACGATCGCGCCCGTATCGCAGCGTTCGGCATCGACCTGCCTGATCTTTGGGAAAGAATCGAGAACAGCGAACGCAAGGCGATGCTCCGCCTCGTGATCGACAAGGTCATTCTAGATCAGCGGCGGGCGAAAGGCATGGTGTGGATCCGCATCATCTGGCAGACGGGCGCAGCGACCGAACACTGGGTCATGCGGCGCACTCAATCCTATGCTGAAGCTGCTCATGCCGACGTGCTAGAACAGCGGATCCGAGAGCTCAACGCCGCTGGCATGATGGACGCCGAGGTCGCTACCGCGCTCAACACAGAGGGTCTGCGGAACAGCCTGGACGGGCTGTTCGACCACAACACGGTGCACCTGTTGCGCCAGCGCTGGAATATCCCCACCGTAAAGATCAACGGCGTCGAGCATAATCCGCCCCGTTGGCCGGATGGCAGCTACTCGATCCAAGGTGCCGCGACCGCGCTCGGCGTCACTGAGCAGACGGTGTTCAAATGGCTGAAACGCGGTAAGCTTCAGGGCCGGCAACTAAAGAAGGGACAGCCGTGGCAGGTGGAACTGACCCTCCAGCAAATAAAGGCGCTCACAGCGCCAAATTACAGTATGACCCCTTCCAGGAAAGCAGCATCATGAAACGTTCGGCGATCCCAAGATGACCACCGCGCTCCTCGACCGCGTCACCCATCATTGCGACATCGTCGAGACCGGCAATGACAGCTGGCGCTTCAAAAACCGCAGCTGATCCCCCCCAGCACCGATCAATTAGAAGATGTTTTGCGCTGCGCGCGCCTCCGGTCGGGCTACGCCCTCCCTACGCCGCGCGCAGCGCAAGGAAGCCCGTCACATCAACGCTCCGCCATCCTGACAGGGGGTCCCTTTTGCGCGCCGATAAGGGGTCCCGTTTGCACGCCGATTGACACCCTGAGCCTTCGCACACCACCGCCTCGACTGGCTGCAGCGCCAGGAGTTGCTCATTGCGCGCGAACCCGGCCCTTTGTCCCAGCTTGCGGTTGAGGGTGAAGGCTATCAGCGGTGTGCCACTGCGCGCCGCCCAGGATGCCGCGATCGCATCGCATCCCTTGTCCTGCGCGCTCGTCGCCAGCACCATTGTCGGAATGCGCTGGCGTATCGCATCAAGGGTCGTGGTGATCTGGTCATGATCCTCCCAGACTTGCCCACCGGAGAATATGACGATCGGTCCCTTTGGGGAATGGCTTGCGGCTTTTTTCTCCCTGCGGGCGGTCAGGAAGTCCTGGGCGGCAACCACCGAGGCGGTGCGCTTGCTCGACACCAGCGATCCCTGCGGTGAAGACCAGGGCCGCCCTGTTTCATTATGATAACTTCCTGCGGCATGGTCGCGCATGCAGGCCACCGCATCGCGCGCCTCGTCGAGGGACTGGCAGATGGTTTGCGCTTCTTCCAACTGCGCCATCAGCACCTCGCTGCCGTCGGCATCGCGGACCAGATCCCGGACCTTGAGCGCTGCCTTGTCCGCCTCGCCATCGAGCTGTCCTGCAACCTTGTGGAAGCTGTGCACGATCCCCCAGGCGATCCGTCCGGCTATGCTTTCGAGCCTTGTGTCGCGCAGGACGTCAAAAAGAGTGCAGATCATCAGTTCGGTCGCCTGCTGCACCTGCCAGGGATCGGGCATCCCGGCATCGCTCTCCTCCTCGGCATGCCCCATGCGGAACCCGTCGATCGTCTCGGTAAAAGCCTGGCTGAAGCGGTCGGACACCTGCCCGGTTTCGAGCCCCAGCAGGTCGGCAATTTCGGGGAAGGAACGGACGGTACGGAAAATCCTTGTCATGAAAACCTCCTCTTTACAGTTTGAGATTTTCTCTTCGGCACGGGCTCCGAGCAGCGGGGTCAAGGATCGGGCGTAGCCCGACCGCGCAGCGGCGGTGGGGGTCACGATTTTTTCTGGCGGCCACTAAGGCTGGATCGACAGACACAGGTCAGACCCGCCGGAAAAAATGGTGGGGCCCTGCCGTCCTTGAGGCCGGTGCTGACCCCGTGCCACACTAAAAAGAGTTGAGAGAAGAGAGGAGGCTCCCGAATCTGGGGCTCGATGCCCCTGATTCGGGAATGGGTCCTGGGATGACCTGGCGATATTACGCCATCAGCGAGCCCCGTTTGAATATGAACTCTTCAGGGGTATCGCGCTCAAATATGCCAAAGTTCAGGCCGCCGTCGGAGTGATGGAAAAGGGATCGACCAGGCTATGGATAGGCTGCGCTCGTCCCATCCATGGTTCGGGCTTGATGGCGCGAACCCAGTCGGCAAAGGATGGAATAAATCCCAGATCCTCGATGACATGCTGTTCGGCAATCAGGCGCACGGGAACAATGCGGCCTGTCGAAAGGGTGATCGTTGGCCCAAAAAAATGCTCCGCCATGAAAATGCCTTCGGCATGATGGCGCAGGCTTCGGTGCCGATAGTCGGCGATGATCAGTTTTGAAGGCTCATCGAACCATTGATGAAGCGGCAGGAAATCTTCGGCCTCACCGCCCCATTTGCGTACGCTCGAAAGCGCATGATGATAGCAATGTCCCATGACGCGCCTCCTTTAGAAATGGTGGGTAAATTCTTCCGTGGCGGTATAGCGGTCATAATGGTCGAGCCGGATCGTTCCGGCAGCGACGTCGAAGATAAATTCACCAAAGGCCCCGTCTCCATTTTCCCAGCCCGGATGGGCAGAACCCAGTAAATGATAGGTGATATTTTCCAAGGCCTGGCCCAGCGGAACAGTCTGCGATTTAGGGATATCTTCGCCCCAGGGCAGTACCAGCATGTTCACCGGCACATCGGTTATCGGAAGGCTAATGCCCTGTGCATCGCGCGCCTCCATCTCTTCGATCTGGCCACTATCGCCCGATCCATCAAAGCGGATGAGCACCATGCTCATGCCAGCAGCCGACAGTACGCCAAATATGCCGGTCTTGTTCACCGGCAGAAGCTGGGCCTCCTGCGCCTCCCGGCGCGCCCACCTGGCCATGACGTCGTCTACCACCACAGGCGACACAGACGCATCGCCCCATTCTGATCCTTCTTCCATGCGCAGCCTCCTTCATAGCCACGCGATGATCCTGTCATCGCGCCACATCCCCCCTCCTCCGCTCCTATCCTGGGGCCGTAAGCTTGCAGTCGCTCACCTGAGAGCAATGCCCCGACACTCGCCTTAGACGCCGGCCCGCCACGCGCTCAGATCTGCGATCAGTATGTTTCAGGATTTCCCGGTGGCACATAGGCGAGGTAGGGATCGCCTTCCCACAGATGCCCGAAAGGCGTCATAATATAAGCCTCTCCATCCCGTCCAACCGCGCACAGAACATATTTTGGTTCGCCCGTCACGGAATCGGTACATTCCACCAGCGCAAGATTGCCGTCTTCCGCTGCCCGCAGCAGCGTTTGAAAATTCCGCCGGTACGCATCAGGTATCGCCATATTGGCCTCCCAAAAAAAGGGACGGTCGCTCATGCGCCGTCCCCGGTTTGGTAGATTGAACGATCAGGCAGCGGCGTTGCGCCGGCGCCTAGCGCCAGGCCTGCCCACGGCCTCTAACGGGGCCTGATCTGCCTTGCGGAAGGCATGGATTGGAATGCCCGCCTTGCGCAGCACCTGGTAGAGATTGGCCTGAATGCCCGATCCTTCGCCCAGCACCGCTTCGACGGGTTTCAGTTCTACCATCTTGCGGTTGCGCAGGAAGGGCGCTTTACGACCTGACCCCGCCAGGGTGTAGGCGACCAGCGGCACGCCGCGGTCACCGGCCCAGGCCGCGACGATCGCGTCGAACCCCTTGCGCTGGGCTGTTGTCACCAATGTCATGTGCGGCACCCGCTTGCGCACCAGATCGAGCCGGTCCCATATCGGTTGCCAGTCATGCCAGTCGGCATGGCCGGAGGCGACCACAATCGGGCCTTTGGGCAGATAGCGCTCGCGCGCAGCCAGATCACGGGCGCGCATGAAATCCTGCACCGCGATCTGGGTGGCGCTGGATGCAGGCGACGCCCGCGTCCCCCGGGAGGGCGACCAGGGCCAGCCCGACTGAGCGCTATACACATGGGCGGCATAGTCGCGCATACATTCGATCGCTTCGCGCTGCTCGGTGGTCGATTGGCACAGCAACTGCCGTTCTTCCAGTTCGCTGTTGAAGACTTCGGAAAGATCGGGCCGCCGCAGCATGTCGCGTAGTTCATCGACCAGCGCGTCCTCGCGCCGCTCTAGTCTGGACGCCACGAAATGGAAGCTGTTGACGAACCCCCAGGCGATCTCGGCGGCAAGCGGTTCGAGCCGCGTACCAGAAAACAGGTCGAAGATGGTGGCAATGACGGCCCCGCATTCGGCCTGCGCGGCAAGCGGTTCGGGCATGTCATGTTCGCTTGGGCTTTCGCCCGGCTCGATGATGCTGAGCGGGATCGGATCGCCAAAGGCCCGCTGAAAATCGGGACTGGCGGTGATGGCGGCATAAAGCGTTTTAAGATCAGCAAAGCTGTCGACGCTGCGGGCATTATCCTGGGACATGGATTGTCTCCTGGGTGATGGCATGACAAAAAAATGGCCGGAGAAGCGAATGCTTCCCCGGCCACAGTGCGGATGATCAGCCGTTCAGCCGTTCAAAGTCGGCTTGCCTGTCGAACCCCGCGTCGGCACCGGCCAGCGACCCGTCCATGCCAGCGGTGCTAGCGCCAAAGCCGCTCTCTTCTGCCCGATCATAGCCAGCGTCACCGCCACCCATCCGGTCATAATTGGCCGCGCCAAAGCCAGTGCCACCAAAGTCCGAGCGCAGCGTGTCGCGCCGCCAGGCGATCGAATAGCCGCCATTGTCGGTCGGGAAAAAGGCAACCGGCAGCGGTTCAGGCAGGCTGGGATCATCGATATTGCCGGCGAGGAATATTTCGCCCGACTTTTTGGCCACCGCTTCCCACAGCGCACCGACCTGCACCCAGCGCCGCGCGACGTTAAGCGCGAGGATTTCATAGACCGGCGCACGCGGATTCTGGCTATCGACTTTGCGCAGGCCGATGCGGGGGAGATCGATGGTGCGGGTGGCGACACGGCCTTCCAGACGACCATTGACGATACGAACTTCTCCGATGTTCATTGACTTAACCTTTCCAGATCGTCGCTCGAAACCCATTTCCGGCGACAATCTTTCCAGATCCTCCTCTCCTCTGATCCTGCCCTCGCCCCCTGCGCCATTGGTAGGGGCGACCCACTGCCATTCGCCTATGCCCCCATTCTTCACGCCGCGCCGCGCTTCCTTTCCACGCATACCCCCGCCCCACGCGGCAGGGATGCGCGCCCGTCAGGGCCAAGACCCGCGCAGCGGGGCTTGGGGCGCCAGCCCGCCAGCCCGGTGCCCGCGCACCGCGCGGGCAGCCGCCCATTCCCAGTCCCAATATCATTCCACGCTTGACGTCCCTCGTCCCAGCAAGACAAAAATGGCCCATGGCCTCATCCAAAACCCTCAATCAGACCAACCTCGAAGCGCTGGGCGCGCAGCGCCTGGCGCAATTGCTGCTGGAGCTTGTGACGAGGGACGCGCAGGCCAAACGACGGTTGCGGCTGGAGCTGGCCAGCGTCAGTGGCAGCGGGGACGTTGCCGACCAAATCGGCAAACGAATTGCGACCATCGCCAAAGCGAAAGCCTTTGTCGACTGGCACAAGGTCAAGCTGCTGGCAGCGGACATAGAGGCACAGCGGCGAGCAATTATGGATCATGTCGCACCCCATGATCCGGCAACTGCATTGGATCTGCTCTGGAAACTGGTTGCGCTGGCAAGACCGGTATTTGATCGCTGCGATGATAGCAGCGGTCAGATCGGTTCGATATTTGCTACCGCATTGCCTGACCTTGTGCCACTGGCTGCGGCAGCAAAACTGCCAACTGCACGGCTGGCAGACAGAGTGTTCGATAGCGTGTGCGACAATGGCTATGGCCAGTTCGACGCGCTCATCACGCTGATGGCGCCGGTTCTCGGGAAGCCGGGACTGCTACTGCTCCAAGGCAAGTTTGAGGCGATGGCAAGCAGCCCGTCAAAGCAACAGACGCAAGCTGAACGACCTATGATCGGCTATGGATCAGGGGGCGCCATCTACGAGGATGATATGGAGATCCGGCGTCACGCCCGCACAGTCCAGACCGCGCTGCTGGAGATTGCCGATGCGTTGGGTGATGTGGATGCTTTCATAGCCCAATATCCCGTCGAACAGCGCGACAATCCCGCCGTCGCCGCGGCGATCGCCGAGCGCTTGGGCGACGCGGGCCGGACGGACGAGGCGATGGCGGCTATCGAGCACGCGCAGGCCGTAAGGCAGAAAGGTGGCCACTGGCCGGATTGGGACCGGGTGCGGATTGCTATCCTCGATTCCCTGGGCCGCACCGACGAGGCGCAGGCCGAACGATGGGATAGGTTCGTCACGGCGCTCGACGCCCAATATCTGCGGGCCTATCTCAAACGCCTGCCCGATTTTGATGATCTCGACGCGGAGAAGAAGGCGCTGGCCCATGTCCGCGCCTTCCCGTCCTTATCCCACGCCCTGCATTTCCTGCTCGCCTGGCCTGATATCGAGGGCGCGGCAGCTATGATGCTGGCGCGCGCTGACGAACTGGATGGCGATCCTTATGAACTTCTCAACCATGCTGCCGAAGCACTGGAAAGCCGCCATCCGCTGGCGGCCACATTGGCGCTTCGCACGATGGTCGATTTCGCGCTGGAGCGGGCGCGGGTCAAACGCTATCCGCATGCCGCCCGCCATCTGGAAAGCTGCGCGCATCTTGCCCGCAGAATCGATGATTATGGCAATCATCCCGACCATGAAACCTATGTAGCAGCACTCCAGGCACAGCATGGACGCAAGCGCGGTTTTTGGGAGGACTGATCGCAGCCCATTTCTGTTCAAGCGACCAGCGCGACAATATATTCCTGAAACCTGGGCGCACGACTGGTCGTGCGAAAGGGCTGCAGAGGGTTCGCCGTGCGAAGGATGAACTGGCTGACGCCGGTCTGCCGCTGGCGTTGCAAGGCGACGGCGTAAGAGTTTTCGAACGAGGACAGTCGCTGGCGACGCGGCGATAGCGATGCCGCAGGATCGGTGTTGGACATTGGGACTTCTCCATCAGGGGCTTTTTGCGCCGATGACTAACCAGCCAGCATCATCTTGCGGCATGACGGTTCGACTCCTGACAGGAAGGAAGTCGGTCCAGCTTAATGCGCGAGCACCGGCCGCCACGACCGGGCGATGCCACATCAGTCTTACGACAGGATAGTGCTCACATCCCGGGCACCGTGGAGAATGCGTTCAATGCGGACACTCCCCGGCACAAGCGTGTAGAAAATCACATAACTGCCATATACTCTGGACCGCAGATCCGGGCGAAGCTCGGAACGCACCGTGCCAGAGCCAGGAAAATAGAGAAGCTTTGTGCAAGCCGCTTGGAGTTCATCGATGAATGTCAACGCCCGATCAACATTATCCCGGGCAATGAAACTGGCAATATCTGTCAGATCAGCGTCGGCTGCCGGTGAAAACGAAAGATGCATCACTGCTCCTTGTTGGCAGCGGCAATGTCAGCAATGCGTGCCCTTGCATTTGCGAAGGCTTGCTCCGCAGGTATGCCAGTCCCGCTGCTCGCACCCAGATCGATCTCGGCGCGTAGCGCCTCAAGCCGCGCCTGTCGCATGGCGTCCTGCTCCTCTAGCAGACGCAGGCTGTCGCGAATGACCTCACTGGCCGATGCATAACGACCGGTGTTCACCTGTTGCTTGATGAAGCCCTCGAAATGGGTTCCTAAGGTGAAGCTGGATGGCATAGTCATACTCCTTTCCGACCCAGATATCATTTTATGATATAATTCTGCAAGAGCCGCGCTCGACAGAATGCTGACAAGCAGGTGACGAGAGGCGAAGTGCTCCCTCAACCTGCATCGAACGTCGGCCAGCAAGAGGATGGTGGTTCATCCCGGTCGAACAGCAGCCAGGACGCTCCGTCCGCATTGGCTGCCGAAAGCAACGCCCAGAGTTGAGACGAGATGTCCGGCGGATCGGCGGCCTGGCAGGCCGCGATGCCGCAATGAACGAAGAATCCGTAGAGATGGGGTTCGATAACCAGATCATCATGCGCGACATGCAATCGGCCGTCATCGTCGCGCGGCGCTGCCCTGATCAGCTTTTCGATCTTCTGTCGCTCGGCGAGCGGAATATGCATGGTGGACAGGGTAAACATCGCGGATCGTCGCATATCAAGCCTCCCCAGAGCAGGAATTTTTGGAGGGTGCGAAGGCGTCATGGCGCCGGTTCCAATGTCAGTTCGACGCCCGTACGGGTCGCTGTAACCTTGAGAGTGCGGTCCGGCGGTATCAGCCATTGCACCTTGTCGGTAAGCCTGTCGCGGATTTGCCGCAGCAGAGCCTCCTCCTCGCTCAGCAGCAACGCATAAGCGTTGTTACGCGCGCTTCGTTGAAAATTGTCCTGCTGGGTTTCCCAACTGTCGCAATCGCTGTCATCCGATGCTCTAAAAAGGCTCTGTTCCATTTGCCAGGCCAGATCATCGGGTGAAACGAAGGCGTTGCTTCCAATAAGGATGATCGCATCATCGAGATCATAGCCTTCATTGCGACACACCAGCAGTTCAAGCGGGAAGCATCGCTTCGTAAGCGTCGCACCAGGCAATGCGCAATCGGCGATCCCCAGTTCGAGCGTGATTGCGTCGGCCCGTCCCGATGTGCAGGACGGATCTAGTTCGGTGTCGGCCTCATACATATGTTCGAGGCCATTTTGTTCGATCACAAAGGCAAGAGTCTGAAGGCGGGGCAGCCTGTCATACCAGTCATAGCCAGAAAATTCCGGCGCGATCCGCACCGTGCGCACGCCGAGCTTGTCCGGCGCATTCAATATCGGCGCAGCGCCTTGCTGAAGGTCTATCTCCAATGCGGGCACGACCAGCATATCAGGCGACGATATGGGTTCGCCCTGATCGCACCCCATGCTTTCGGCGGTCATCGGCGCCCAGCATGGAAGCCAGGGCGCTGCATGCGGTAGCATGATGCCCAATGCCCTGGCACGCTTCCATTCCGTAAAGCCCAGTCGATGGTCGCCATTGTCGCAGATCATCCGATAGATAGCGGCTTCTGCAGCGATCTTGAGCGCGTCGAGCCCTGCATTACGGACCATTTCCTTGCGCGCAGGCAGAACCAGTTGCAGATCGGGCGCGTCGATAATGTCGACCTTCACGCACCATTTGTCGATTTTGCCCACCTCCGACACGAACGGCAAATCGCAAGGCACGGTGACACCGTGAAAATTAATACGGGCCATGTCGACCGGCTGGTAGCCGCGCCAGCTGAAAATGCCGATGCGGCAGCCCTGCCAGGTTTCGACCCGAACAGCCTCGGCGAGGAAATCCTCGCGTGGCAGAGGCGTGCCCGACAAAGTTACCGGCAGCGGAAAATAGCGTGCGGCGTTGCGGGCGGCGGTAAGCAAATTCTTGGTCCATGCGTCCGGCAAGGCGATGCGCAACTGCGTACCGCCGGTTATGGCGCAGGGCTGGATCGCGAGCGGCTCTGGGCTCTGCCAGCCTTGTTCGGGGATCTCGACCATCCAGCCCGTGCCCGCGCTGCGCGACCAGGATCGTACTTCAACTTGACGTCCTGCAAGGCTGAACATGCCCATGCCGGCCGGATCTTCGCGGTGGGCAACCGTATCATTCCAGCCTGAATAGCCAAGAGTCAGCAGCGCAACCGGGTCATCGATGCCCGAACCGTCATCACTCACGACAAGGATGGGGGCACCATCGGAGCCTTCAAGATCCAGAGTTACAGCGGTGGCGCCAGCGCGGCGGCTGTTTTGCAGCAGTTCGTTCAGCACATCGTGGATCGTGCCATTGAACAGACGCGTGACGCGTGTGATGAGGGACGCGCCCACCTGTGGGGTGATCGTGAGAGGTAAAGCCATGATATGTGTCTCCTTGGACAGGCGGTCATTTTCCGCCCCTTCTCAAAGTCCCCCTCCCCTCCGATCGCAAATGCGCTGCTGCCAGGCCGATCCACGCAAAGCGACATGCCGTCGGCGTGCTTCATGCTCACCAGTCATGCACCAGCAATTGCGGCAGCGTTGGACCATCGCAGTCGAAATGCAGCAGATCGATGCCGCGCCGCCGCGCAAAGAGGATGGCAGCCATCAGATCGGCAGGCAGGGCGCGCTCGCAATCGGCTGACATAGAGCGGGTCGACAGAAACCAGCCATGGGCGTTGCGCGCCACGGTGGTTGGCGCTTCATGGGCGTGGCCATTGCACCAGCTGTCAAGCAACAGCGCCGTGTTCATCGAAAGATGCGCGGTGGAAAGCAGCTGATATTTGCCGATCATGCCAATTGCGGGCGTGGGCGACTGTTCGGCGGGCCGGCTGCGCAATTCAGGATGGGTGCGGGCCGGCATGGACGATCCCGCCAGTAGCGAGGCAAGGCCGCGCTTTGCAGAGGAAGGCATAGGAAAACTCCTGAAATATATGGTGTAGGAGATGTGTCTGCGCGGCGACATGGCGCGCTAGACACACGGTCAGGCCAGCGATGATGTCGCCGTGCGCCGAAGATCCGGCACCCGACTATTGTCGTAAGCGCTCTCGCCCGACAATTGCAGCGCCTGCTGCTCGGCGCGATACCAATCGGGTGCATCGATCCGGTATGTTTCACAGGCATAGAGGTCGTTTCCGCTGAAGAAGTGGATATCGATGCGAAAGCTTTGGAGCGAATGCTGGGACGAGGTCCGCATGATGGCGTCCTTTCAAGGGCGAGCGTGATGGTCGCCTTTCAACGACCGTCACTGATGTGCGAATGGGAGATTGCGCGACGCGGTGCCGGGCTCAGCCGGGGTCAATGCGCCCGTTCGAGAAGCCTGCGTCCCTTCGTCTCAACGTCGAGACGGCTGTCCTGATTGGATTTGGACCGGGCATGGGCGGTGATGCCCTGGACAAAGTCGAAAATGCTGGCAGGCGGATGACCTTCTTCGGCCAGCACGGTAGCGATGATCTTGCCGGTTTCGGCCTTGGAAAAACCCTGACCTCGCAGGAATGTCTGGCGATCTTCGTCGGTGCGGGCAACGATACGCTCGCGCGCGGCGCGAATGCCCTGGATGAAGCCGCTGGCGGAGGAATCAGCGAAGTTTTCAAGTGCAGGCGCGGCTTCATGGGCGAAGCGATTGGCCGCAAACTTGGAGTGGCGGATCGAGATTTCCTCGAAATTCTCGACACCCCACAGATTGCGATTCATGCAGACGGCGCGCAGGTAGAAAGTGGAAATGCCCAGCGTCTTTGACCCGACTTCCGAATTCCAGCAGTAAAAACCGCGGAAGAACAGGTCCGGATCGCCATTGGCAAGACGTCCGGCCTCAATCGGGTGGGTATCATCCACAAGGAACAGGAAGACATCGCGATCGGATGCATAGAGCGTCGTCGTGTCGCGGGTTACATCGACAAAGGGGTTATAGTGCATCGAAGACCAGTCAAGGATGCCGGGCACTTTCCAGCGCGTATCGCCCACGCCGTCGCCCGCGATCTTCATGACCGCGGCGACCAGCTCATGATCCCAGATGCGCCCATAATCAGGACCTGTAACCGCGCGTAATTCAGCGCGGCCATTTTGCGTCTGAAGCAGCTTCACCTGTTCGCCGCGATGCGCCAGCAGGCCATGCTGGAGATTGATGCCAGCAAGCGCTGCGGGCAGCGAGCGCAGATAGGAAGCGGGTGCACCGACCAGGCTGGAGAGCTGGCCAAAGGACCAGTTGGTGGGCGCGATGGGCATATCCTCGCCCGGCACGAACAGGGTCAGGCGTTCCGGATTATCGGCACGCGCCTCGACCCGGAGCGATCGGCTTTCGACGATCCGTGTCGTCGCTCGCTCGGCCCGCGTGCGGACATGGTCGTAAAGGTCTGTCAGCGACAGGAATTTCTCGTCATCGGGCCGCGAAAACCATTCTGATGAGACACGGCTGACATTATGGCCGCGGGAAATATCGACGCGATAAGCACCCGTTACCGGCGCACTGTCGATAGGGATTGCAAGACTGGACATGGGAGGCTCTCCTCATAGGGTCATGAAGCCAGGGCAGCGCCACTGATCCTCGCAAATCCCTTCCCCCCTCCCCTCCGCATGTCTCGCCATGGACCTGTGTCCCACAAACAGCGTGTCACCGTTCAGATCACCGCACCGCTCAGGGCCGCCGACAAAACATGATGGGTGCTTTCAAATTCGAGGCGATCAGGAAAGATGGCGCACCACCCGCCGCGGAAATGTCCGACGCGCGGTCTGGAACAGACTTCCGCCCATTCAAAGCCGATCGGTGCCTGTGCCAGGCTTTGGGCACAGCATCGCTGGATCAGCTTTGCGATCGGCGCAGGCTGAAAATCCGTCATCCCGCAAATCACCACTATTCGCATGTCCCGATTATCGCGATCGACGTCGATCTGGAGATCAGCACCAAAGTCGGGGAAATCGGGATTGTCGAAAATGGTGAGCAGGCCTGACCATGGATCGCCTTCATCAAGAGGGGGAAACAATGTAGTGAGTGCGGCGGAGGGCGCGTCTGGCTCGACGTCATCGCGCAACGACATTACGGCGTACCAGGCTTGGCCCAATGTTTCGGCCTCTTCCACATGACATATGAACGCAAAACTCCCCTGAATATATATGTCCGCCATTGTCCATAAGCTCCTGTACCGGTTTACCTGCCCAAGCTGTTTGCCTGCACAGACATGGCTCCCCCTCCCCTTTGACAAATCACGGCCCGGATGGCTAAACTCCTGTTTTTGAGCCGCGGCTCCTGCAGCGCCGACATTCTCACCATGTCTTGGACAGGATATTCCCATGACCGATGCCGACCAGCCCGACTATACGGTTCTGACCGTTCAGTTGCTCAGCGCCTATGTCACCAATAATATGGTGCCAAGCGCCGATCTGGCAGGGTTGATCCAGTCGACACGTGCAGCGCTGGTGGCGCAAACATCCGCAGTGGAAGCAGAGCCCGTGCTGGAATACACGCCTGCGGTCAGTGTTCGCAAAAGTCTCGCCTCCCGCGAGCATCTCATCAGCCTCATCGATGGCCGGCCTTACAAAACGCTCAAGCGGCATCTGGCCTCGCACGGCCTTAAGCCAGCGCAATATCGTGAGCGCTATGGTCTTGCGTCAACCTATCCCATGGTTGCACCGGCCTATTCCGAGCAGCGCCGGGAAGTCGCGCAACGGCTCGGCCTTGGACAGCGTGGAACTGCTGCAAAAGCCGCCGCTGCGAGCGCTGCTAATGTGTCGCCGGCAACGAGCGAGCCGACCATCGCAAATGTCCCTACCGAACAAGTGTCTGCGCCTGTGACGGGCAAGGGGCGGAAGGTAAAGACGCCTAAGACGACGGTCGCAACAAGCCGGGCAAGGCCCACAAGCAAGGCTGTATCTGCGCCCATAGCATCAACCACCGATGAGAAGATGTCCGCAACCGGCGCTCCAAAAGACGCCATAGCGACATCTGCCGACATTTTACCACCCAAGGCATCGCGCAAGGTGAAGGCAGCAGGAGACCAGCCCGTCGCCAAGCCTGCGCGAAAAACGCCTTCCAAAGTCAGCATATCGGCGACATCTATTGATGCGATCGCCCCTCCGGTTGACACCGTCAAAGCCTCGAAGCCTGCGAAAGCGAAACGTCAATCGAGCGTCACCGCGAAAAAGACGCCAGCGGAACCCGCACCTAAAGCTCGCTCTGCAAAAACCGTAAAATCTTCTCGCAAGACCCTCGGTATCAAAACGCCCGACGTACAGTCCGCGCCGAAAACGGCGGAAAGCTGACCTGGTCCGAGACATTGAGATAAGCAGGACAGCCGCCGGGGTGCTTGGGTTCCATGAGCTTCGGCGGCCAATGTCTGACCTCAGGATTACTAACTACAAGTCCAGATACTCAGGCTGTCTGCATCTTTTCAATCGCAGCGGCAAAATCCTGGATGTTTCCAATCGCCATCGCCATTCTGCGCAGTGCTTCTTCGCGCGTGTCGCAATCCTCGGGGGTACCCAACTCAATCATCAGAAATGTGAAGAGCGTATCGCTAACTGCGCGAACCTGCTCGATATCTTCGACATGGGCGAAGTCACCCTCGCAATAGGCGTCGGCGCATGTACGCTGAAACGGATTGAACATAAGTTTCCCTTGTCAGATAAGCGGATACGGCATTACCATGTCACACATTGCCGTCTCAGCGTCGCTCCGCGATGATCGCGTCGAGTATTTCGACAGCCCTGTCGACGGGAATGAAAAGCCGCGTGCGATACTGGATGATCTCGCTGAACACACCGCGCGCTTTCAGCCAGGCGCGGTCACCAGTATCATAGTCGCGGATTTCAAGGCGACGGGCACTGTTGACGAGAACTGAGGCGAGACGCGCTTTGCCAAGACCCGGTATGGCGACGTCGTCCCCAGCTTTTACGGCAGTAAGCAGGTCTCTGGCACCGAGCCTTATGCCCTGTTCCAGTCCAAAGGCCGCTTGCAGTTTTTCAACCGCGCCCGGACGAATGATCCGGCCCAAAATGGATGTGCCCGCGCCATTATCGATACGCCACACGCGCACATCGTCCTGTGGTAGCCTGTTCCAGACAGGCAGAAGAAGGCCCATCGCGACCCAGATGGTCTCGACGTCAAGCCGTCCTTCTGCGGCGGCCACCTCCTCGTCCCAGACAGTCTTGAATGTCTCGGCATCGATGCAGGCCCAGTGACTATGTACGAGCGATGCCCGATCGATCCGCGTCGATCCGGTGGGCCGGACAAGCTGGCACATGGGAATGGGTCGCCCTTCTTCATCGGTGATCGACCAGGAGGGCAATTGCAAGGCGACGCGCCCGGAGCGGCTGTTGCGCAACCAGGCCATGTCGTCCATGCCCTGATACCGTTGGTTCAGTATGTGCCATGTGGTGACGCGAGGCTGGATGTGAAGCTCAAGGCGCAACAGACAGGTCTGCGCGCCGGTCACCGGATCTGTGCGCAAAATCTGCTCAGACAAAGTCTCGATCCGCTCGGCGCGAATAGTCTCGACGCCAAGGTCAAGCGTGCCCGCCGCACGAGCGGCGTCCACCCTCGCCTCAATGAGACCCATATATTCCTCAAAGATTGCATTCTGGATCGCGATCCGCAGCGCCAGGATGCGATTAAGCCAGCGCTGGATGGGCGGGAGGGTTTCAAGCAGGTTACCGCCCTCATCGACGAGCTTGAGACCAGTCAGTGTGACGAAGTCGCCCATCGTCACGCTGGAAAGCTTGCCTGCGAAAAGCAGCCGATACCATTGCCCAAGCGCTTCACGCGCATAGTCGCTTTCAAGATTGTCGGCCGGATCGAACATATTCTGGCCGCCCGTCTGACGCTGCCCGCGAGTTAGCGCGCCAAGGCTGTCCAGCCTTCGTGCAATCGTGCTGATGAAACGGCGTTCGCCCTTGCAGTTAGTGGTCACAGGCCGGAACACCGGTGGGCATGCCTGGTTTGTGCGATGGGTGCGTCCAAGCCCCTGGATCGCGACATCGGCACGCCATCCCGGTTCCAGAAGGAAATGGATGCGGCGTTTGTCCGCGCTCTTGCTGGCAAGATCGGCATGGTAGGAGCGCCCGGTCGATCCGGCGTCGCTGAATATCAATATGGGCTTGATCCCGTCCATAAACGCCCGTGTTTCGCTGATATTGGCATGTGTGCCGCGCCGCTCGACCTTCTGCCGCCCGCTGCTATCAACGATAATCCGGCGTGACCGCCCGGTAACCTCGGCGACCTTGTCCGCGCCAAAATGCGCGATGAGCGCGTCCAGGGCAGCAGGGATGGGAGGGAGCGCGCACAGATCCTCAATCATCGTGTCGCGCGCATCG
Organism: Sphingobium sp. SA2; assembly: GCF_032227065.1. Classification (NCBI taxonomy): domain Bacteria; kingdom Pseudomonadati; phylum Pseudomonadota; class Alphaproteobacteria; order Sphingomonadales; family Sphingobiaceae; genus Sphingobium; species Sphingobium sp. SA2. Next base: position 639,364 of record NZ_JAPMXX010000001.1, on the reverse strand, counting down.
AGCGCTTCCTGGCAATGGACGGGCTGCCCGTCGGCATCGATCATCGGTTCAGAGCGCAATTCGCCGTCGCTGGCGCGGAAGACCCGCATCTGCCGGGTGGGAAAGGCCGATGTGAGATAATCAATCAGAGTCTGAAGCGGCGACAGGTCCAGATTCAAATTGGCGCGATCTTCCCCACGTAAATCGGCAAGACGGCGTTCCAATATTGCCTCTGCTGTCGTGACGAGTTGCACGACAGCCACATGGCCAAGGGCTATCTCGCCCTCTATGGCCTTGATCAGGCTCGGCACCTTCATCGCAATCAACAATTGCGAGAAGAAGCGCTGCTTGGCACTTTCAAATCGACTGAGTGCCGCGCCTTTGGCCTGGCCATTTAGCGTTTCCCCCGTCATCGCATCGACGACACCAGAAGCGCCCAATATCTTGTGCAGATTGGCATGGATCACCGCCCACCCATCCGCGAAAGCATCATAGATGGCGATCTGGTCAGGGCTCAATCGATGTTCGAGCGGATCATATTCTACCCCGGCAAAGCTCAGCGCCCGCGCAGTGTAGAGGCCGGTGGCTTTGAGATCGCGCGCCACAATCTCCATCGCGGCGATCCCGCCCCCGTCCATCGCCGCCATGAAAGCATTGCGGTCGGTAAAGCCTGTGCCCGGCCCCCACAGGCCAAGGCGCGAGGCATAGCTGAGATTTTCAGGCTTTGTGGCACCCGTCGCGGACACATAGGCTATCCGCGCGCGGGGCAGGGCATTTTGGAGGCGAACGCCCGCCAGGCCTTGCTCTGACCCCTTCGCCGTTCCAAAATCGCCTTGCGTGCCTGCAGCGTTGCCCATCGCGTGGGATTCATCAAACAGGATGACGCCCTCAAATTCAGCATCGGTCCAGCCCAATATCTGCTGCAGGCGTGAGATATTGTCCTGACGGACCGAGCGCAGCGTTGCATAGGTGAGGAAGAGAATGCCAGACGTCATGGCGATCGGCTCACCGAGCGGGAAGGCATCGAGCGGCTGGATATCGATCGGCAGGCCGCCAAGGGCGCTCCAGTCCCTTCGGGCGTCTTCGAGCAGGGCAGCACTGCGCGAAATCCAGATGGCACGGCGATTACCCCTGTTCCACTGGTCAAGGATCAGGCCCGCCCCTTCCCGGCCCTTGCCAACGCCTGTGCCATCGCCAATGAAAAAGCCCGTCCGATAGGCGCGCCCTGCGGGATCTTCATGGAGTTGATCCCCTGCTGCATTGGGCGTGAATGTGCCGGGCAAATCTCGTGAAAAGGCTTCGCCTGCATGGATGACGGTTTCCAGTTGCGCCTCGGACAGGGCAGCGAGCGCACTTGGTTGTAATAATGGCTGCCAGCGCGGTACGGGCGGCAATACTGATCCCATAGCGAGGGATTCGACCAGCTTGTCGGGATGGGGTGTCGCACCGTCGATCGCAATCCGCGCAAGCCGCCAGGGCGCATAGATGCCAACAGGCTCGCCTACCGGCAGAGGCGTGTCGCGTACGGCGTAGGAAAGCGGAACAGCATTGGCATTGTTTGCTGCTATACGCGTCGGCGCGGCGAGCGGCGTGGCGGACAAAGTGCGAAACAGCGATGCTGCCTCATCCTTTGCCTTTGGGCGAGGGGGATGCAACGCGACGGCAGGACTTGGTGGCTGTGGCAATGGCGGGGGTGGCAACAATCCGGGTGGATCGAGCCGGGCAGGCAGCGTCAGGACGAGATCAAGCGCTGCGTCCAGATTATCGGCGACGTGACTTTGTCCCTGACCATGCCATCCCTTGTCGAATAACAGCAGTCGCACGGCGATACCGGTGCCATGTTTGGCAAAGGGGCTGCCCAGGATGGTGATTTCAGCGCGTGGCGGGATCAATTGCGCGATCGTCGCATAGGCGTTTGCGCCGCTGCCATCAGCAGCAAAGCCAGGAGGCATGATGGCGACACAGCGACCGTGCTGGCGCAGTCGAAGCAGGGCCGAGCGCAAATGCCGCGCCCCTGCCTGTCGGTCATCACCGCGCCCTTCGCTGCGACCGAAGGGCGGATTGATCAGGACCACAGAAGGGTCATCGCCCAGAGGCATCAGGTCATGGATATATTCCGCGTCATGGCAGGTGACAGCCTGCCCGATGGCAAGCGCGAGCAGCGCCGCGCGGTCGGGATCGCGTTCATTGAGCGTGAAGGTGCAGCGTCCAGGCGGGATGGATCCAAGCAACATTCCCGTGCCTGCCGATGGTTCGAGAATATGATCCTCTGGCCCAAGGCGTGCCGCCTGGACCGCCAGCCAGGCGAGGGTCAGCGGCGTGCTGAACTGCTGCATCGCGATCTGCTGTTCGCTGCGATAGCTATGCGTGGGCAGGCTGGTTTCAAGACGGCGCAAATCGGCGTAACAGGCAGCCGGATCTCCGGAACTGACGATGCCACTATTCCCCCGTCGCAGGACCAGTATCAGGGCGATTTCAAGCGCGTCATAGGCTTGGCGCATCGACCATGCGCCTTGCGCATCGCTCGCGCCAAAGCTGGCGGTCATCAGCTCTCGTAAGGCGTGGCGGTCCGGTATCTGCGATTGCGCCAGACTGTCGGCGAGCCTTGTCGCGACATCGAACAGGCGTTGCGGGCGTGCACGCGTTGCGACGGGATCAGGCTGCTGCGTAGCGAACAAAGGAAGAGTCATAAAAATCTCCAGGGCTCGGACCCGATCGGTCCACGCCTCGTCCGCTCCCCTTCCCTCCCAGGACGGCGGACAGAAAAAGGGACCATGACGACACATCATGGTCCCCAGCATTATTCCCCAGGCTCAGGCCGCCTGTGCGACGCGGTCCTCTCCAGCATCTTCGTCAGGCGCCGCAGCCAGCGCTTCCGCCGCAGCATCTCCATCGACACTGACCGGCCCGCTGCCACAATCGGCATCGCCATCTCCGGTGAGACTGGCTTCAGCTTCACCAACCGGCACAAAGCGCATGGCGTCCGGCAACCATTGCAGCGCGCGTTCCTTGACCTCTGCCTCGACGATGAGATCGCCGCTGAACAGTCGCTCGGCCGAGAGCGCAAGATCATGCTTCTTCGACGCCGCGTAGCGGGAACTCAGTTCCAGGCCGCCGACCGTTTCGAACGCCTGGAGGATCATCGCCTTGCTGACCCGGTCGAAATAGTTGCGCGCGGTCGGTCGCCACCAGGCCGTAACATCGATCCCGAACTTGACCCCGAGATGGTCGAGAAACACGCTGCCGGTCCGCCCGGCAGGCACCGCCTGGACCGTCCGGGCAATTGCCGAGCTGAACCAGGCAGCCCGTGCCTCCTGGCTCAAAGCGCAAAAGGCGTCATAGCGTGTCCGCACATCGGCATGATTGATCCAGCATCGATCAAGATCTTTTTCCAGCTTGAGCCACTGGCCGGCGGCAGGCGTATCGCTCTCATAGCCATGAAGCGGCGATGCGGGGGCATTGGCGCGCAGGTCGGTGGCCCGTTCCGCGCTGCCATAGGTCCGCGTTGCCGCGTCAGCCATGAAGAAGCTGGCGAGATCGAGCGCGAACCGCGGATCGCTGGCGATATGGACGCGCAGAAGTTCAGCCTTCATTTCGGCCAGTTCTTCTGCAAGGCGCTGGCTGATCTTTGGCTGGCCCGGCGCCACCTGTGCTGGCGCGCAATCCGCATCCGCATCCGCATCGACTTCATCATCATCACCGGTCGAATCCTGCGCATCGTCGGCCTGTTCAGTCGGAACATGATAAAGCTGTTCGTGGACGCGCGGCTGACCGTCGGAACCGATCACCACATAGGCCAGTGCGGACGCCTTTTGCTCCTCGGTCAGGATCGGCGCCCGTTGCCGGATTGCCTCACATTCAGCATTCAGCCGATCATAGCGCGCTTCGACCTCCTCCTCGGTCTCGTCGGTTTCGGCCGGGTTCTCGAATGCTTCCAGTTCCACTTCGATATCAGCAAGCCGCTGTTCCTGCTCTGGCGTCAGCGGTGGCTGTTCGCCCTCGATGGGCTTGAGATCCCAGGTTGCGCTATAGGCAATATGGGTGGTCGGCACGATGCGGACATCGCCAAAGCCTTCCCGTTCCCGGATCGCTTGCGCCGCCTGCGCCAGCCTATCGGTCGCCAGTTGATCGAGCAGGTCGCCATCAATCCACATCTCGCTCGCATCGTCGGTGAACAGGTCGCTGTCGATCCGGCCACCGGCGGCCACATAGGCCTCGCGACCGACAAGCAGGGCTTTAGGGTCATTGCCACTATTGCTGCCTTGGGCAAGCTGGCGCCGGATCTCGTTTAGATTATTGCGGTAATAGCTCTGCCCCAGAGTTTCGAATATCTGCGCCTGGCGCACGGCATCGGGACTGCTGGCATAAGCTATGGCAATCTCAAGGCTGATCTCGCCGTCGCGCAGGGCGTCAAAAATGCAGGGTGCCAGATCCGCAAGGCGCAGCCGTCCCAGTACGAAGCGCTCGGTCAGGCCAAAACGTTTGGCGATCTCGGCCGGGGTCTTGCCTTCGGTTTCGACAATATCCTGGAAAGCCCGGCAGGTGTCCGCTGGGTTCATGCTGAGCTTGAAGAAATTTTCCTCCAGGCTGGTGGCGATCGCATCTTTCGCGTCGCGCAGGACCAGCACCGGCACCTGATAGTCTGGCCCGAAGACGCCCTTTTCGATGAGACGATGCACCGCATCGAGGCGCCGTCCGCCCGCGGCGATACGATAATGGCCTTTCTTGCGCGCAACCGGCACGCCGATCAGATTCTGCCTTATGCCCTTGGCGGCGATATTGGCCTCAAGCTGGGCGTCGGCGACAGCATCGCTGGACTTGCGGACATTGGATGGCGACTTGCTGAGGTTCGCCGCGGCAACGAGAATGGGAAGCTGGTTCATCGACTGGGATCTCCAGGCGCCAAAGACCCGCCCATCGGGTCTTCCTGCGCCACATCATCCAATCCCCCTCCCTCCCTTGCCTGCTGGACATCGTTCCAGTCATTATAGCCTGATGGCGGCCGGATATGCGTGACCGTCCTCGTTCCGTCGCCATACGCCGCCAGCGCACGCGCTGCAGCGATACGGCCCGCACGGTCGTTGTCGGGAAGCAGAATGAGCCGGTTAATCGACGCGGGGATGGCAATAGTGTGCAAGCGCTCACTACCAAGTGTGGCCCAGACCGGAATGTCGAGAAGGTACATGGCCGACAGGGCCGTCTCGATGCCCTCGGCAAGGCCAAGAATATTGGTAACTGGAGCCAGCATGACGGCACCATGGCCGGGTCGGCCCAGCAAACGACGGGCCGGTTGTACGTCGGCAGCGAGACGGGAATAGCGACGATCAAGAAATGTCCGGTGGATGGCGACAATTTCTTCTCTGTCGCGCACGGCAGCAATCATGGCAGGGCGAAACTCAAGCCCCGTGTCGGTTCGCAAGGGCGTTCGCGGATGAAAACGCAGCCATTCTCCCAGATTGGCGATGGAACGCGACTGCAGATAGGCCTGCGCCAGCGTGTCAGCGATCGGTCGGCTCGCATGCCAGATGTCCCTCGCCTGGCGCCGGAAACCGGATTGGAAATCGCGCGTCGAATGATCTGGCTCATGACAAGCTGCCAGCGCCTGATAGTCGATCCGTGCGATTGCGCGCAGGACATCGCTGGCATGGCAGCCTGCAAAGCATTTGAAGAGCAGAGCTGTCTTGCCCAGTCGGACAGAAAGGCTGGGATCATGATCGTCATGGGCCGGGCAAAGGCACAGACCGCCAGAAGACGTCCAGCGGCCGCCCAGATGTTTGACCAGCAGCTTTGCGCGCGCTTCCATGATAAGCCGGTCGATGGGAGCCGTCATTTCGTCAAAGCCTGTTGCGCGCAAGTATCGCTACGGCTCGCCGTAAATGGCGACGAACCCGGCGGGGGCGCATCTCGAAGGTTCGCGCAATGTCGTCAATCTGCATGGCATAATGTACGCGCAGCAAGAGAAGGAGCCGGGTCAGGGTTGGCATATGTTCAGCGCAGCGTGCGGTTATATCGGTTTTGCCGGAAGACAAGGCCGATTGATCGTAATACCATGCGGATCGGTCCCGCGACCGTTGTGTGGTCAGAAGATCATCCTGATCCGCTTGATCCTGGTCGTCGAGCCAGACAAATATAGTGCCTATGAGAGCCTCATCCCTGCGGTAACGCAGGCAGGCGAATATATGGCACGCGAGGCGGACGATAAGTGCGTTCATGGTGGATATCCGTTGGGACGTTCTGGCCGAAACCTGCTCGATCATCCCCTGTCCATCCCCTCCCCTCCATGCCCGGAGGTCTGGATGGCGGCATCCCGCCCCCGGCTGGACGGGATATAGCTGTGCAAATTTACTTCAATTCGTCTCAAAATACGGGGCTGAATGGTTGCGTTTGCGTTGCAATTTCATGACATTGTGAGCGGGGCCGCAGAGGAAATATTATTTGCGACTGATCTGCCATGGATGCGTCGCAAGGCTGGAGACAGTGCGCGATGATGACCAAACCACCCGTTCCGCCGGACATTGCGGCCTTTGAGACGAGGCTCGCGAGCCTGACGGGTCGGCAACGACAATGCCTTGCCCTGGTGGCGCGGGGCTATTCGAGCAAGGAGATTGCTACGCATCTGGGTAATAGTCATGGTCGTGTCGACAAACATATATTGGCAGCGCGTGGCAAGTTGGGCGGTATTGCCCGGCAGGAGGCGGCACGGCTAGTGGCTGCCTATGAAGAGAGTCTCGTCGAGACGTCTCAGAGGGCCCAAAAAATGGGCGCCCAATCTTTGGGCCTGCCATTCCCGGCTGCGTCTGGCCAATTTGATTCCACTGACGATCAAGTGGACGCAGATATTGCCGATGCCGATTTATTGGCCGCACAGCAGGAGAACTACCATAGTTCGGTACGCTTTCCTCTGATGGGTAATATTCTGCCATTCCGCACAAGCGGGAGGCCCGACAATGACCTGAATTCGAACATGACGTTGATTGCTCTGGCGATCATGGCGGCGCTTGCTCTTGTGATGGCAGGATCGGCCGCGTCTCTGCTCTCGGCGCTCGACGCCCTGGCACGCCACTAAAACCAACATTTTTATGTTGCCCCTTATGCACCCGCCTTTGCGGGAAGGAGATCCTATGCGCGCTAAACGACAGACCATCGCCAAATCGGTTGCCGAACGGCTATTTGCCGCCGAAGCGGCGCTCGATATTGCTGCTGCCCGGATTGCCGAACTCAACGCGTCGCTACCCCTAGCCCGTCTCGATGCCCGTTTCGCGGCCGCGATCGGCCAGGAAGCTATCGCGACATCTGCCGCTGCCGTCATGCTGATTGCGCAGACCCGCGAGCAGATGGTCATAACCCACGCCCATCTCAAACGGGCCAGCGATGATGTTGGCCTCGGGCAAACCGCCTATGGCGACCTTTTCAAAGTTGTCTCGCACGATCAGCCTGCCAATCTGCGCGTCGTCTGACCCGCAAGAGACGATTGACGCAATGCGGCCACCTGGATTCAATGAAGGTCATGACCCGGCAAATCGCGTTCCTGACCCTGCTCATTGTCAGCACCCTCTATGCCGCATGGCGGGGCGGCACGCCCGAAAGGATCGGCGCTGCAGCCCTGCTGGGCGCTGCCTGTCTGTCCGTAGGGCTTGTCGACCCGTTCGGCGACCGGTTTCATCATATCGAGATCGCCATTCTCCTGGTCGATTTCGCTTTATTGAGTGTGTTTATATGGCTTTCTCTACAAAGCACACGGTTCTGGCCGCTCTGGGTCGCGGCGATGCTGGGCGCAGAGGTAACCGTGCATCTGATGCGCATCTTGATGCCGGCGATTGTACCACGTGCCTATGTCGATGCGCTGGCGGTGTGGAGTTGGGTGGCACAAACCATGCTCATCGGCGCGACCTTTCGGCATCGCAGCCGGATAAAACGGCGCGGTGTCGACAGGCCCTGGAAGAGCTGATCGCGCTCACCTGTCCGGCGCGCGCGCCCGAACTGGCGCAGCGGCTGGTCGACAGGTTCGGTTCTTTTGCCGCAACTCTTTCTGCGCGGCGCCAGGACCGGATGCGCCTTCTGGATGGCGCGCTATGTGTCGAGCGGACATTTGAGTGCCTGCAAATGTCTATCCAGCATATTCTGTGCGGAAAACTCGCCGGTAAATCGATACTCTCGAACGAACAGGCACTGATGGACTATCTGCGCGCCACCATGGCATTCGCGCCGGTCGAACAGTTGCGGGTGCTTTTCCTTAACGCCGTCAATGAGATATTGGCAGATGAAGTGCTGGCTACCGGCACCATCTCTCATGTCCACGCCTATCCGCGCGAAATCATGAAGCGATGCGTCGAGATAGGCGCGACCGCAATTTTTCTCATTCATAATCATCCATCGGGCCAACCTCAGCCTTCACGGGCTGACCGGGCCTTCACCAGGAAGATTGTCGATGCCGCACGCTGCCTGGATGTCGCGGTCCATGATCATCTGGTCATCGCCCGTGCCGGGCATGTGAGCTTCCGCCAGGCGGGGTATCTTTAGCCCCACGCCCCGCCGCGCCGAACAGCAGGCGTAGCCAGAAAGGCGGCAACCACTTCAGGCGAACCGCAATGATCAATGTGGCTGTCAAACATGGCCCGCTCGTCCACGGGCCGAAGAGAGGAGCGAAGGGTCAGTATCCAAAAAAGGAGGCATGACATGACGCAAATATATCCCCCCGACAGACGTATCGATATGTGCCGCAGGCTTGTGGTCATGCGGCAGACGATTGGTGAGGCTATTGGCTATCGTCTATGCCCCAGCCCTGTCTGGGACATGCTGCTCGATCTTTACCTGGCGCAATATGAGAAGCGGGAGGTCTATCTCTTCTCCCTGTATACGGCCGCCCCCGACATTCCGCAGTCGACCGCCCACCGCAAGATCGCCGAGATGGAAAAGCGGGGGCTGGTGACGCGGGACATTCCTCGTCCTGATGGGCGACGCGTCGCGATTTCGATGACGGACCAAGGCCTTGCCATCGTCGACCGTCTGCTTGATCGGATTATTGAGTTATGGGAAGGCGGGAAATCATAAATCACCTATGCGATTGCCTTTTAAGCGCAGCGTCCCAATTTAGGCGTGGATGGCCAGCCTGTTTTCCGACCTGTTCGAGACCCCGAAAATTCCGGGCCTCTCCTATCGTGACAACCTTCTCTCTCGCGACGAAGAGTTGAGGTTGATCGCCGGGATCGACGCGACGGCGCTTGAGCCATTCCGTTTTCAGGGCTGGTTCGGCAAGCGCCTGACCAGTTCTTTTGGCTGGCGCTATGATTTTGATGATGCACGCTTCGGGCCGACGGATCCCATGCCTGATTGGCTGCTGCCCATACGCGACAGAGCCGCCGCCTTTGCGGGCCTTGACCCCGCTAGCCTCGCCCAGGCGCTTCTTATCAGGTACGATCCTGGTCCCGGCATAGGTTGGCACCGCGATCGCCCGGTTTTCCACCATGTGGTTGGTATTTCGCTGGGCGTTTCTGCACCTTTACGTTTTCGGCGGCGCAAGGCCGGCGGGTTCGATCGCGTCACCGTCCCGCTAGCACCGCGTTCGATCTATCACCTCCATGGCGAAGCGCGGTACCAATGGGAACATAGCATAGTCGAAATGGAAGAGACCCGCTGGTCGATCACTTTCCGTACGCTCGCTGATAGACTGGCGGGCCGGAACATAATCAGATAGCTGCCCACCTTCAATGCTCCATGGTGCCCGCATCGAGAAGCTGGTCTATGCGCGTCGCAATGTCGAGCCAACGCGCAAAACCGGCCTGATCTCCCGCCAGCGCCAGCGTTCTCACCCTTTCTGCAACGAAGTCGCCGGCATTCGCGCCATGTTCCCACTCGACCGCCAGCGCCTCAGCCCAACGTTCAAGATCGGCCCTCACAGCAGCGACTGCGCAGATGCTGCTGCACGTGTCTTGTTCCAGGGACCGCTCGTGCGCGTAATCTCGATAAGGTCGTGACCGAGAACGAGGTTCTCGTCTTGTGGCCCGGCATCCCGTCAGGATTGGTGAAGTGGGTGAAGACGGTAAGACAGCGATAGCGCGGGTTCACCACCATATCGTCCCGCACGGGATTGGTGAGATCTGCGACCATTCCTAAACGTTGCGGATTGTCACCCTACTCCTGCATCTCGCGGGTCAGGCGCGGAAAGCCCACCCTATCGACCGTATCAGCCGACGAAGCCCGCAAGCATCTTGGACGGACGCTTACCAGCCACACATTAGCCGTTCAGCTTGTCCTTCACCGCCTTGGCGGGCGTGAAGCCGAGCTTTTTGGAAGCGGCGATCTGGATGGTAGCGCCGGTGGACGGGTTGCGACCTTCACGCGCTGGCGTGTCCTTGACCTTGAACTTGCCAAAGCCGTTCAGGGCAATTTCTTCGCCCGCTGCTGCAGCATCGGCGATCGCGGCGAAGACCGCATCGACCAGCTTGCGGGCATCCGCCTTGGAAAGGCCGTTGTCGCCGGCGATCTTCTCCGCGAGATCTGTATTGTTCATGGGCTATATCCTGTTTCGTTTGGATGACGAACTTAGACGAGTGAGCAAGCCAACGTCCAGCCAGGCCGTTATAGCTTTTTGGCAGCCTATGGGCTTCATCGTCCTCCCAGGACGTGCTTGCCTTCGAGGGCCTGACATTCGGGGTGTCCGATCCCATCTATGGCATCCAAGACGATGCATGATGGAGACCAGAATGGCCACGGCGCCCAATGATGCCCTGATCGTCATATGTCCGGCTTGCGCAACGGCGAACCGGTTGACCCGCGGAAGGCTGGCCAAAGGCGGAAGCTGCGGCCGATGCAAGCAGTTCCTATTCTCCGGTGAGCCTGTCACACTGACCGCAGATAATTTCGACGCGCATGCCGCGCGGTCCGATATTCCCCTGCTCGTCGATTTCTGGGCAAGCTGGTGCGGCCCGTGCCGTCAGATGGCCCCAGCGTTCAGCGCTGCAGCCGGACAACTTGAACCCTATATGCGGCTGGGCAAGCTTGATACCGAGGCGCATCAGGCAATTGCGGATCGCTATGCCATCCGGTCCATTCCCACGATGATCCTTTTTCGGGGTGGCCGCGAGATTGCGCGGCAGTCGGGCGCCATGCCGCAACAGGCCATCGTTGCATGGGCGCGCGAGGCGGCAAGGCCGGGGTGAGCCGGGAGCCCGCAACCCACCCGGCAACGCCCGATGGTCGCTATTTTGTCGTGCACGGCCGCCTATGGCGGCTGTCCAATCCCGCGTTGGACGAAGACGTCCGAGCTTCGCTGGTATCGGATCTGATGCAGGCGCGCAGAGCCGTGCGGGACGCCCGAAAGGATGGCGATGCAGCGGCCGAGCGTGAAGCGCATGCGGCGGTGGACATTGCCAAACGCGGACTTGGCGAGCGTGGCCCAGTCTGGTGGACTGATGGTGCACCTGACTATAATCGCCATATGGCGCGTAATACGCCCTATGCCGACTGGTTTACCGCTCTCGACTGACGCGCCTTGCGCACCGGCTTGTCGGCCAGTTCGATCCAGACCGGGGCATGGTCACTTGTCTTTTCCCATCCGCGCGGCGCTGTTTCGACCTGCGCGCATTCAAGCCTGCTCCGTGCCTTCCCATTGAGCAGAATCTGGTCGATCCGAAGGCCTGCGTTGCGCTCGAAGGCCCCGCGCCAATATTTCCAGAACGTATAGACGGTCTGATCGGGGTGCAGTTCGCGCAGAGCGTCGCTCCATCCCTGCTCCAGCACATGGCGGTAAGCTTCCCTCACCTCTGGCGCGAAGAGCGCATCGTCCCGCCACCGCTCGGGCGAATAGACATCCAGATCGGTTGGCATCACGTTGAAATCACCGGCGATGACCACCGGCGCATCTATAGCGACGAGCGAGGCGAGATGGTCGTGAAGTCGCTCGAACCAGCGCAATTTGAAGTCGAACTTGGGTCCAGGACGTGGATTGCCATTGGGTAGATAAAGACCTGCCACCAGAACCCCGGCAACAGCCGCTTCGATGTAGCGGCTTTGCATATCGTCAGGATCGCCCGGCAGCCCGCGGCGCGTCCCATGAATTTCACCGACCCGGCTCAAGATCGCAACCCCGTTCCACCGGCTTTGCCCATGCCAGACCGCGTCGTAACCTGCATCACGGATCGCTGTTTCGGGAAATTTATCTTGCGGCGCCTTCAATTCCTGCAGACAGACGATGTCGGGCTCGGCTTCGCCCAGCCATCGCAGGAGAACAGGCAGACGCCCGTTGATCCCGTTCACATTATAGGTCGCGATCTTCATCTTTGAGATTACGCAATGGCCGCCGTTGAGGCGTAGAATTGGTCAAAAGTCATGCTGTTCCAGGTATCCCCCCGATCAGCCCGGCGCGTCGAGAGCGAGCAGATCCTGCTCCTCGGGATGGCGATCGAAATAGCCGGCGACAAATTCGCATAGTGGCACGACCTTCAATCCTTTCGCCCGCACATCCGCCTGAGCACCTGCAATCAGCCTGCTGGCAATGCCCTGCCCTTCCAAGGCCTCAGGAACCTGCGTGTGCGTGAAGACCAATGCGCCATCGCGCCGTTCATAGGCCGCAATAGCCGTGCCGCCATCAACCTTCAGTTCATAGCGGCTCCCGCCTTCATTATCGCGGACGTCCTGCGTCTCAGCCATGGTCGGGTTCTCTTTCTTTCAGGTCTTTTGCATCGGCGATTTTCGCAGAGCCTGTCGATAGATCGAACAGATGGACAATGGCGAGGTTCCGCTAGCGCTGTCTGCTGACGAATGTGACCTGGCTTTTGCGCTCCGATGCCGTGCAGCCGCATAGTTTGCTCGAGAAAACCGAGCTGCAGCGCTCATGAATAGCTGCTTCACCCGTCATTCATCGCAACATGCTATTTCATGCCTGTCGCTTCTTCCCCCTTTGGAGCGGCACCTCCCTGAACTTCGGTCCCGCCGCGAGCCTTGCTCTGGCGGGGCTTTTTTTATGCGTCCCCTGCTTTCATCACGATCGCCTTGGGAGTGTCCCCTTGATGATTGCTTGTCCGCACGCGACCACTCATAGGGCCCGCATGGACCAGGAAACCTCCGAGCTGATCATCCGTGTCATTGCCCGCGCCCCGCAATGGCTTCGCCACGACCTGTCGTCAAAGGACCTCAATGCCCGCGGACGGGCCGAAGAAACGCTCGCCGCCATGATCGCCGATGCGCTGTCCCATGGATCGCTCCAGGATCAGGAGGGCTAACGCCTGCTGCGAACACCGCCTGCCATGCTACGAATGTAATGGCCAGGGCGATGATCGGCTATTGGACAGGCGACCGCATCATCATGTCCATCCGGCGTGCAATATCTTTCCACATTGCCACGCCAGCCATGTCTCCCGCAACGGCAAGGGCACCGATCCGTTCGGCCACTCTGCGCGGTGCGTGCTCACCATGCTGCTTCATCAGTATGGAGACCGCCCCCCACAAAAGCTGGTCTTGCGTCATGCCAGGGTGATCCGTTCGACCGCAATCAGATCGAAACCGTCGCGCACGCCGATGATGGCAACGCGCTTGCCCAGCAGAGGTCGCCAGGCCTTGGTGATCTCCAGTCGCCACTCGCCTCCATCGGCTACACGCAGCACCGGATAGAAGTCGCCTTCCAGAAGAATGCCGGTCAGCTCATGGCGCGTTCCCCTTGGCATCAGCGACAATGTCCCCGCGCATAACGATCCCATCGCAGGACAGTGCCGGACCTGATCATCGCGCAGCTTATGTCGCCCGTGCCGGGCAGACTGCACCATGCGCCTGTGCGACCGCCCCGCGCCGATCCATTTGAGACGCAGCGCATGGCCGGCGCCGATACAAGAATATGGCCGGTCCGCGCCTTGCCTTTCGCGCCGCCCAGCAAGCGCACCAGCCGGTCTCGCGCTGCAATAGCCGATGCCTTGGGACAGGGGTGCCCCTGTTTGCATGTGCCGTCCATCTCGCGCGCCGCGATACCGGCCAACCGTATCTTTGGACCTTCCGCACACCAGATAGGGCCGTCCCCGTCCCAGACACGGGTCGGCGTACAGGCAAAGGCCTGCCCGGATGCCAGAACGACCGCGGATAGGACGGCAAGCATGAGCCTCGCTTCAGCCTTCGGCCAGGATGGTCATGACGCTGTCGAGACTGCCTTTGACGACGATATAATTTCCCTTCTCGAAATTGACCGCACTGGTGTCGTGCTCACCGCGGTAGCGCCGAACGAAGCTGACCCGATCGACATTGACGGCCACGAAATCGCCGTCCACCGTTTCCAAACGCACATATCCGTTCATACCTGTTCCCGATCGCCTAAACCGAGACGCTAGCGTGGCGGTGCCGAATTGCACAGCCGCTATGCCGTCTATTGCTCAAGATCAGGAAAGCAGCAGACTATTCAGCATCGCTGACCATGTGCATCACGCGGATGTACGGCAGGCTTTGCGTCACAGGGGCAGCGTCATCTGGCGGATGTCAGGGATTGTGGGGGGATGCTCGATAGCCGCGATGACGCTTTGCGCCAGTTCCACCGCGGCCTGTTCGCGCAGGCGCTCGTTGGGTGCAGTGAGGGCGACGCGTGCCCAGGCCGGGGCGTGAAGCAGGCTCTGCGCGAGCCAAAGAGAATCAGGGTGAGTCATGGGTCTGATCGTAAAGAACATATCAGGAACGACGCAAGAGGCTTGCGATGAAATTGGCGATCGCTAGGCTGCCTGGATGTGCAATCATTATCGAACCGACCCCGACAAGATCCCCGGTTGGCGGGACTATGCGGGGTTCGATATCCGCCAGCCCAACGCCGCGTTCGCGACGGACGTCTGGCCCAAAAAGCCGGGTATGATCGTTCGCAACGATGACGGGGCGATCCGAAGCGATGTCATGTCCTGGGGCGTGCCAACCCACGTCAAAGGCAAGAGCGGAAAGATGCTTGAAAAGCGCGTCACCAATGTGCGGAATCTCAGCAGCCCATTCTGGAAGTCGATGCTGGCCAATCCTCTGCAGCGGTGCCTCGTCCCCTTCTCGACATTTGCGGAACCCAGGACCGGGGAAGGTCGCGCTGAGTGGTGGTTCAACGTGATCGACCAGCCGATCGCGGCGTTCGCTGGAATATGGCGGCAGAGCGACCAGGGTCCGGTCTATGCGTTTCTGACCTGCCAACCCAATGCGCTGGTCGCGGCGCTCCATCCCAAAGCCATGCCGGTCATAGTTGAGCCCGGCGATTATCAGGCATGGCTATCGACCGATTATGACGGTGCCTGTGCGATGGCGAGGGCATATCCTGCCGCGCGGATGGCCGTTCAAGACTAGAACATAAAAAGAACAAATCACCGTTTCGGACAATCAGGCTATGCTGGATCGGGTCTCTGATTCGTGGCCTATTTGATGTTTGAACCCATACCCATTTGCCTTGCCATGCCCGATCTGCCGCTGCTGCTGGTGAGCCTGCCGGCAGGCTTTCCTTCGCCTGCGCAGGACGACATGGAGGAACCCATCAATCTGGCCGACTGGCTGGTTGAGCATCCGGCTGCAAGCTACATCATGCGCGCCGATGGATATTCCATGACCGGAGCCGGGATTACCGACGGCGATCTGATCATCGTTAGCAGGGCAAAAAAGCCTGTTGCAGGTCATATCGTCGTCGCTGTGATCCATGGCGATCGCACGTTGAAGCGCCTGAGACGGCGCGATGGGCGCTTGTGGCTGGTCCCGGAGGCCGATGGCTTTCCTGACATCATCGTGGATGAATATGTCGAGATATGGGGCGTGGTCGTCGGACTGGCCCGCAAATATGGATGAGCGCGCCTGTCGCCCTGATTGACTGCAACAATTATTATGTGTCGTGCGAAAGAGCGTTCGATGCCAGCCTCATTGGTGTCCCAGTCATTGTCCTCTCCAACAATGACGGCTGTGCGATTGCCCGTTCGGGTGAAGCCAAGGCCCTGGGCATCAAAATGGGGGATCCTGTCCATCTCATCCGCAACAAGATCAGGCAGCATGGCATCCGCGTCCTCTCATCCAACTATGCCCTCTATGGCGATATGCAGCGGCGCGTCGTGGCGGCGATAGAGCCATTTGCGCGGGATTTCGAAATCTACTCGATCGATGAAACCTTTGTCGATTTTGCGGGCTTCGAGCATCTGGATCTGGCCGCGCACAGCCGCGCCATGCGCGCGCAGGTCCGGCAGTGGACCACGATACCCACCTGTGTGGGCATCGCTTCAACCAAGACGCTCGCAAAGCTGGCGAATGCGGCGGCGAAGAAAAACCCGACATTTGATGGCGTCGCCGACCTGCGCGACGAAGACTTATGCCGTTGGGTACTCGACCAGTTCGACGTGGACGATGTGTGGGGCGTCGGCAGGGCAACGGCGGCCAAACTGGCAGGCCTGGATATCTGCACTGCCGGGCAGTTGCGCGACATGGCCCTCAAGCAGGCCCGCGCCATCGGCGGTGTCGTGCTGGAACGGCTGGTCGCTGAATTGCGCGGTGTTCCGGCGTGCGCCATCGAAACCGTAGCGCCTCAGCGCAAGGGCATGGCTGTCACCCGATCCTTTGGTACGCCTGTCACCGATATGGACATGCTGATGGGCGCCGTTGCGCAATATGCGATGCGGGCGGGAGAAAAGCTTCGGCAGCACGGCCTGGTAGCAGGACGCCTGACGGTATTTTTCCATACCAATCGGCATAAGCAGGACCGGCCGCAATATTCTGCGACGCGGACGCTCACCATGCAGCCCATGACCAACGATGGCCTCATGCTTCTTGCCTACGCCCGGCGCGGCATAGAGAGCGCTTGGCGAGAGGGCTATGGCATCACCAAGGCGGGCGTCATGCTGGAAGACCTCATCGACGCTGATAGACGACCGCGAACGCTGTTCGAGGACGATAGCGGAAGGCGTGATCGGTTGATGGTCGCCATGGATCAGGTCAACATGCGTTTCGGGAAGTTCGCGGCCGTTCCGGCCAGCCAGGGGTTCAAGCGCGAATGGGCGGCCAGATCGGACAGCAAGTCGCCCAACTACACCACCCGCATTGCCGAGGTGCCCGCCGTAAAGGCGAGATGAGCAAGGTTTACTGCCGGGGGTCCCTTGTCCGATGTGGCTGGATATCGCCCAACCGGCTGATCTCGAGCGATGAACGATCCTGGCAGTGAACGGTCAGCGCTGCCCACGATTGGGCGTGCAGGCAGTCCCTCCCCTTCCCGGTCAAGCACCACCCCCCTACCCCAGCGCCAGCCTCATGATGCGGACCCACGCGACAGAGCCGGAACCACATCCTTGGTCCAAGCGTCCATGGACCATGGCATCTCCGACTGTAATTGACATTCCCCACACTCTTGGTCGCGACGAGGCCATACGGCGCATGGAGAGGGGCGTTGGCAAACTGGCCTCGCACATCCCGGGCGGCGCAGCCACTGTGACCCATTCATGGCCCAGCGCTGAGCGTCTTGCATTGACGGTCGCAACCATGGGCGTCGAAGTGCCCTGCACCGTTGATGCGGAAGACAATCGGCTGCGGGTGACGCTCCATCTTCCTGGCATGCTGAGCCTGATGTCAGGGCCGATCGCCGCCATAGTAGAGAAGCAGGGCGAACGGCTGATGCTGGACGATAGGGCCGACAGGACGATCTAGGTTCGCGCCACGCGGAGAGAAACGCCATCTACAGCAAACCATCTTTCCCTGGAGAGGAAATGCCGCCAAGGAACAGCCATGCGCATATACTCCCTTCTCGCCATCCCATTGCTTTTGACCACGCCCGCTCAGGCGTGGGGTCCTGTCGGTCACCGCATAACAGGTGCCATTGCCGATGAGAATTTGAGCGGCGTCGCGCGCGCCCATGTCCATCTTCTGCTAGGTACGCAGGATCTCGCCGAGGCAGCGACCTGGCCCGACGACATGAAATCCGACCCTGCCGAATATTGGCAGAAGAAGGCTGGCCCCTGGCACTATGTGACGGTCAGGCAAGGGGACAGCTATCAAAGCAAGGACGCGCCGCCAGAGGGCGATGCCATGAGCGCGCTGGATGGCTTTACGGCTACATTGCGCAATCCTAAATCGTCGATCGAGGACAAGCGGCTGGCCCTCCGCTTCATCGTGCACATCATCGGCGATCTGCATCAGCCATTGCACGCGGGCGGTGGGGATGACCGGGGCGGCAATGATGTCAAGGTGACCTGGTTCGGCCGCTCGACCAACCTTCATTCGGTGTGGGACTCAGCGATGATCGCGCAACGGTCCTTGTCCTATTCCGAATATGCGCAATGGCTGTCGCGCACGATCTCGCCTGAGCAGGTGATCGATTGGAGCGATCCTGCGCCTTCGGTGTGGATTGCGGAGAGCATCGCGCTACGCAAGACGATCTACCCCGCCGACGCCAGCATGTCCTGGGACTATGCCTACAAACATCGATCGGAGATGGACGATCGACTGAAGCGCGGAGGTATAAGGATCGCGGCCTACCTGAACTGGGTGTTCGAGCCCAGACATAGCGCCGGTCCAGCCGGACGGACTAAATGACTACCTCGATACATAGTGTGAATGTATTGAGGCATTTGGTGAGCGGCTATGTCATTTCCGACTTCGCCCGGGCCATGGCCGAGCTTGCTCCTGTCCGGCGGCAGTTAACTAATCCAAGTCATCCTACATTGAGCGGGCGCAAGTCCGTTACGTTGTTCGAACATTTCCATGCGCGCGGAGCCCTGCGTCTCCGCCTCTGGTAGCGATCGCTAACGCGGACTTGAGGCGTCGTACAGAAGTGTATTGAAGGTTTCCACACGACTTCATACTAGCGCCGGATTGGTTTCTTCAATCGCTTCGCGCTCGGCAACCGTGCCCGGCCTCAAATATAAATGTAGATCGTCAAGCATTCGGGTCGCAATGAATTATCGCCATTCCTTCCATGCCGGCAATAGCGCCGATGTCGTCAAGCACAGCCTGCTAATTGCCCTCGTGCGGGCCTTGCAGCAAAAACAGAGCGCGCTGACCCTGATCGACACCCATGCAGGCTGCGGGCTGTACGACCTTGACGGAGAGGATGCCCAACGCACCGGCGAGTCCACGCAGGGCGTGCAGCGGGCTTTTGCCGACTCGAACGCCTTGCTGAACGACTACCGCGCCGTCGTACAAGCGGTAAATGTCGGGACCGAGGCACATTTTTACCCGGGCTCGCCGCGGATTCTGGCGCAGCTTCTTCGGCCGCAGGATTTCCTGATCCTGAACGAAAAACATCCCGAGGATGCCTATACCCTGCGCGGCATGATGCGCGGCACGACCGCTGCCGTACATGAGCGCGACGCTTACGAGCTTTGGCTGGCGATGGTGCCACCCCGCACCGCGCGCGGCGTGGTGCTGGTCGATCCGCCTTATGAGCAGGCAGACGAACGCGAACGCATCACAGCCACACTTGCCGCCGCTCACCGCAAATGGGCGCATGGCGTGACGGTGATCTGGTATCCGCTGAAAGACCGCGCCACGCATGGGCGGTGGAGGGAGCAATTACGCAAACTCGGCATTCCCAAATTGCTGCGGGTGGAGCATTGGTTATACGATGGCGACCAGTCCGGCTTATACAACGGCGCGGGCCTTTATATCGTCAATCCGCCCTACGCCTTCACGCAGGTGCTGCCGCCTCTGCTGGAAGCCTTGCGCGCCGCGCTGGCGCCGAAAGGGCATAGGGGCGAGATCACAACTGATTGGTTGGGCTAGTGGCCTGGCCTGTCCTTTCGAGCTTTTCCGAACCAGTTCGACAATGCGCCAGGCATCTGAACATAGGTTGGGACGAGCCTGTAGATTGCAAGGTCGAACAGCGCCCGATCCCTGAGGCGGCGGCGCTGATTAAGGCAAAAGCGGATCTCCCAGATTTGCTTTGGCTTCAGCGCCCGCTTGGCGCCGACCGCGCGCCCAGCGTTCCAGACCGGGCGCTTGGGGGATGCATTAAAGGTTTCAGACATTTTCCTGATCATTCTGCAATTGGCCAAAATTGGCCATTCTGAAGAACGGCTGCAGACCTCCGGGGGAGATTAGCGCGGCTTGGAGCAAGCCGCGCTTGGGGAATCGTAGAAGGCGTCGGCTGCACAATGGCCACTCTTCGCGGGGGCAGGTCAGGCGAGAATTGACAACCTTTGCCAATCTTTGCTATTTTCTTGCCCTTGGAGGTTGCCATGGCTACGATGAACATCTCACTGCCCGATCCGATGAAGCAATGGGTCGAAGCGCAAGCTGACACTGGTCGGTATAGCAATGCCAGTGACTATGTGCGCGATCTCATCCGCCGGGACCAAGAACGCGCCGACAAAGTCGCGGTCGTGCAGCGCCTTGTCGATGAGGCCCGCGCCAGCGGTTTGAGCGACGAGACGATGGCGGACATCCGGACGCGAGCGATCAGCCAGGCTGGCTTGCAAGCCTGACCGTGCCTCGCTTTCGCTTAACGCGCGCCGCAGCCGACGATCTGACAACCATCTTTCTCGAAGGCATCAAGCAGTTCGGACTACCTCAAGCCGATACCTATCTTGAAGGGCTGAGCGCGATATTCGCGTTTCTTGCCGAGTATCCCCAGGCTGCTCGATTGCGGGAGGAAATATCGCCTCCCGTCCGCGTACATCCCTACAAGGCACATCTGGTGATTTATGACGTGGGAGATGAGCACCAAGTCATCATTCTGCGTGTCCGGCATGGCAGGGAGGATTGGATGTCTTCGAACTACGACGGCTAGCCGTGCAAGGTACGTGCTTGCGAACAATCCGCAGAGATCCCCACCCTACTTGGCATTTCTCCTGCCGACCAACATCCGCTATTCGGCGGTAGGGTGCCGAACGTCGGCTTGCTCCGACACCTGGCATTCGGCAGAGATGTCAATCGGCGTGCAAACGGGACCCCTTATCGGCGCGCAAAAGGGACCCCCTGTCAGGATGGCGGAGCGTTGATGTGACGGGCTTCCTTGCGCTGCGCGCGGCGTAGGGAGGGCGTAGCCCGACCGGAGGCGCGCGCAGCGCAAAACATCTTCTAATTGATCGGTGCTGGGGGGGATCAGCTGCGGTTTTTGAAGCGCCAGCTGTCATTGCCGGTCTCGACGATGTCGCAATGATGGGTGACGCGGTCGAGGAGCGCGGTGGTCATCTTGGGATCGCCGAACACGGTGGGCCACTCGCCAAAGGCGAGGTTGGTGGTGATGATGACGCTGGTCTGCTCATAGAGTTTGCTGATCAGGTGGAACAGCAGCTGGCCGCCTGATCGGGCGAACGGCAGATAGCCCAGTTCATCGAGCACGATCAGATCGAGGCGGGATAGCTGGGCGGCGAGAGCGCCACTCTTGCCGATCCTGGCCTCCTCTTCGAGGCGGGTCACCAGATCGACCGTGTTGAAGTAGCGGCCTCGGGCGCCGGAGCGCACTACATTGGCGGTGATGGCGATGGCCAGATGGGTCTTTCCTGTGCCTGTGCCGCCGACCAGGACGATATTGCGCCGTGCGGGCAGGAACGCGCCGCTGTGCAATGAACGCACAAGCCCCTCGTTGATCGGGGTACCCTCGAACCGGAAGGCATCGATGTCCTTTACGACTGGCAGCCTGGCAGCGGCCATCCGGTATCGGATCGACGCGGCATGACGATGCGTCGCCTCCGCTCGCAGGAGATCGGTCAGTATCTCCATGGTGGTGCGCTGGCGCTGAAGGCCGGTGATGACGGCATCGTCGAACGCGCCCGCCATGCCCTTGAGTCCAAGCCCGCGCATGGCCTCGATCATATCATGCCGCTGCATCGAAGGTCCTCAGCTGGTCGTAACGGGCACAGTCGGCGATCGGGGGATGGCGCAGAGCGCTATCCTCGGAGGTGATGATCGTCAGCGGACGCGGCGGTTCCCGGCGTCGTGCCAGGATGTTGAGGATCAGGTCGTCGCTTGCCGTGCCCGTCGCCAGTGCCTCATGCACAGCGGCTTCGACAGGCTCCAGGCCATCGGTCAGTACGGCCGACAGTACACGGACGAACCGGCGATCGGCATCGTCGCCATTACCCAGCTTGCGGCGCAGGCGGGCAAGCGCCGGTGGCAGATCCCAGTCCTGGAAGGGGGCACCGTTCCGCAGCGCGCCAGGCTTGCGGGCCAGCACTGGCAGATAATGCCAGGGGTCATAGATCGTGCGGTTGCGCCCAAAGTAGCGAGGATGTTCAGCGACAACCTCTTCGCCGCAGCGAACGACGATGCGATCGGCATAGGCGCGGACCTGCACCGTGCGTCGTGCCACCGTCGATAGCACCGAGTAGCGATTGCGGTCGAAGCTGATCAGGCAGGTGCCGGTCACAGCATGCTCGCTCTCATTGAAGCCGTCGAACGGTCCCAGCATCGGCTGCAGCGCAGATCGTTCGATCTCCAGCATCTGCGCCACGGTCAGCTCTCCCTGTTCGGGATGGGGCTGCCGTTCCGCCCAGCGCCGACACTCGGCCTCCAGCCAGCCATTGAGCTCTTCGAGACTGGCGAACCGCAACCGGGGCTGGAAGAAGCGACCCCGGATCGTCTGCACCTGGTTCTCGACCTGACCCTTCTCCCATCCCGCCGCAGGCGAGCAGGCCGTGGGCTCGACCATATAATGGTCGGTCATGATCAGGAACCGCCGGTTGAAGACGCGTTCCTTGCCGGTGAACACGCTCGTCACAGCCGTCTTCATATTATCGTAGATGCCGCGCCCTGGCACGCCGCCGAAGAAAGCAAAGCCGCGCGCATGCGCGTCGAACAGCATCTCCTGGCTCTCACGAGGATAAGCCCGGACATAGACCGCGCGTGAGGCACACAGTCGCATATGCGCGACCTTCACCCGCATCGGTGCCCCGGCGATCTCAACATCTTCATGGCTCCAGTCGAACTGGTAGGCCTCGCCTGGCCTGAACATCAGCGGGATGAAGGCCGTGACACCATCGCCGGCATCTTTGCGCCGCTCGATCTTCCAGCGCGTCGTATAGCGCCGCACCGCATCGTAAGAACCCTCAAAGCCTTCGCGCACCAGCAGGTCATGGATCCGCGTCATCCGCAGCCGGTCACGCCTGCCGCGCAGCTCGTTCTCTTCCAGCAGCGTGTTCAGGCGCTCCTGAAACGGACCGATCCTGGGCAGCGGCTGAACCTTGCGCTGATAATCAAAGGCGCCCTCCGGCGCTCGGACCGCTTTGCGGATGACCTTCCGCGACACATGCAGATCCCGTGCGATCGCCTTGATCGCCTTGCCTCCGGCATACTCGCGCCGGATCCGTAAAACTGTCTCCAAAACCAACATCCCGATCTCGCCGCCTGAAAATCCAGCCGGCTGCTTAAACCATCGAAATGAGGGGTCCCTTTTAGACGCCGATCACCCCGCTAACGGGGTCCTTTTTGCACGCCGATCCACAGTTTTGCGACGAGTTCACGCGCGAGACCAATAGGCTAAGGGGCGATGCAGGTGCAGCCATAGCCAGCGCTCAGGCAGAGATCAAAAAGATCGACCGTGATCTGGATATGCTGGTGAACCTGATCCTGCGCGGCGGCGCGGCTGACAAGATCAACGCCAAGATGGTTGGATTGGAAGCACGCAAGAAGGAACTGGAGCGCGACCTCGCCCAGGCCCAGGAGCCCCCTCCCCTGCTCCATCCCAACATGGCCCACCATTATCGGGCTCAACTCGACAATCTCTATCGAGCGCTGGAGCATGAGGACGAGACCAAGCGCTTCGAGGCGGCTGAGGTCATCCGGTCGCTCATCGACGCGATCATATTGGTGCCTGAAGGTGGCGAACTGAAGATTGATGGTAACCGACCGGTTGAGGCCGCCTGCCTTGCTGTGATGTGAGCGCGTAAGAGACGTCCATAAGGACGTCGTTATGGACGTCCTGAGCCAAAGCGAGGGACGGCGGTGGAGATATTGGGCCGGGAACGGCGTCGTCGGTGGAGCAACGCGGAGAAGCTCGAGATCGTCGCCGCTGTGGGAATGAACGGAGAGACGTTGGCGCGCGTCGCGCGGCGCTACGATGTGTCGCGAAGCCAGATCTATCAATGGCGCCATCTGTTCAGGAAGCGAGGGTTGCTGCCTGCGGCGGACGGGCCGACCTTTTTGCCGGTTGATATCGGGGCGCCCATGCTGAGCGCGGAGCCCGTGCTCGATGACCGGGTGGTGGTCTCGCCCTTGATCGTCGAGCTGTGTCTGGCGCAAGGACGGCGGCTGCGCTTCGATGCCGGCATCGAGGCTACTGCCTTGACCCAGCTTATCCGGTCGGTGGAAGCTGCATGATCGGACCGGGCACCGGCGTAAGGGTCTATCTCGCCTGCGGCGTCACTGACATGCGCAAAGGGATTTCGGGTCTTGCAATGCTGGCCCAGACCGTGCTGCGACAGAAGCCGGCCAGTGGTGCCGTATTCGCCTTTCGGGGACGGCGCGGCGACAGGCTGAAGCTGCTTTACTGGGATGGTCAGGGATTTTGCCTCTATTACAAGATCCTGGAGCGCGGCCGTTTTCCCTGGCCCTCTGCGGCTGACGGGGCGGCGCGACTGACATCGGCCCAACTCGCGATGCTGTGGGAAGGGATCGACTGGAGGCGTCCGAACTGGGGTGCGCCGCCTACACGCGCGGGGTAACTTTTCTTCTGCAAAAGCGGCTGTTCTGCTAGGCTTTGCGGCCGATTTCCTGTATAAAAAGCCATGCTCAACGCGGCATCCGATCTTCCCGAAGACCCGGCCCTTCTCAAGGCGCTGATCGCCCAGTTGCAGGCCCAGAACAAGAAGCTGACGACGACGCTGCGCGCCCATGACCTGGTCGTCCAGGCACTGCGTTTGCAGATCGCCAGGCTCAGGAAGCAGGCTTTCGGCAAATCCTCCGAGAAGATCGAACGCGAGATCGAGCAACTCGAGTTCGCTCTCGAAGACGTGCTTGTTTCGGTCGCGCAACAGGGCCTCGTGACAAGTGGCCTGGACGATTCCGAGGCGCAAGCGGCGGTCGCGTCTGCCGAGACCACCCCTGGGCCGCGTCCATCTCGGCGCCCACGCGTCTCGGCGGATACGCCGCGCCAACGCCACGAACTTGACCCCGGCAGCACCTGTCCGGAGTGCGGCGGCGAGCTGCGTCTCGTCGGCGAAGACGTGAGCGAGATCCTCGAGATGATCACGGCAAAGCTCCAGGTCATCGAAGTCGTCCGCCCGAAGAAGTCCTGCCGTTGCTGCGAGAAGATGGTCCAGGTGCCAGCCCCGAGCCGACCGATCCCCGGTAGCATGGCCGGAGGAAGTCTCCTGGCTTACGTGCTGATCTCGAAGTTTGACGACCATTTGCCGCTGTACCGGCAGAACGAGATCATCGCGCGCATGGGTGCCGACATCCCACGCAGCACGCTGGCCGATTGGTGTGGTCGCTCGATGCGGATCCTGCAGCCGGTGATCGACCGGATCGAGGCCTCGGTCCTGGGCAGCGACATCCTGCACGCCGACGATACACCGATCCGCGTGCTGGCTCCGGAACGACGCGCCAAGGGTATCGGCAAGGGTGTGATGCAAGGCCGGATCTGGGGCTATGTCTGTGATCAGCGGCCTTGGGCCGGCACCGCGCCGCCTGGCGTCCTCTACCGCTATGCGCCCAACTGGAAAGCCGAGCACGTGCTGGCGCACTTGGGCAGCGCAAGCGGTATTCTTCAAGCCGACGCCTACAAAGGCTATGCTAAGCTCTACGAACCCGTCGCGGATGGTGAGCCTCGCTTCCGGGAAGCGGCCTGCTTTGCGCATTGGCGACGCGATTTTCATGACATCTGGACGTCGCAAAAATCCGAGATCGCACACGAGGCGCTCGAGCGTATCGGGCAACTCTACGACATTGAGCGCAAGATCGCGGGCAAGCCTGCCGATATCCGCCAGGCAATACGCCAGGAGTTGAGCCGACCCAAGCTTGAGGCTCTGCATAGCTGGGCCGAGAAGCAACTCACCCGTATCTCGACCAAGGGAGACCTGGCGAAGGCCTTTCGCTACGCCCTGGGGCGCTGGCACGCCTTCAGCCTCTTTATCGACGATGGACGCGTCGCCATCGACAACAACGCTGCCGAGCGGGCTGTCCGGCCCATATGCCTGGGCAAGAAGAACTGGTTATTCGCCGGCTCCGAAACAGGCGCCGAAACCCTCGCCCGCGCCATGACGCTGATCGAAAGCGCCAAAATGAACGGTCTCGATCCACAAGCATACATCACCGACTTGCTCAATCGCATCCACGATCACAAGATCAACAGGATCGACGAGCTGTTACCCTGGAACTGGGTGCCGCTCACCATCCCGCTAGCACTGGCCGCCTGATGGCCGCCGTCACTTCCTTGCTCACCCTCGACTATGTCGCCAAGATACTCGACGAGAACGTGGAGTTGCTGGAAGCCATCGTTTCAAACGACGACAACCTCACCTACGGCGCCATCGTCAGCGTCCACACCGGTCTGGACGAGTCCATCACCGCGCTGACGGATCACGGCGTGGAAGAACTGACGGACATGCTTAGCCAAGCACGTCTCACGACCAAGGCCTGGCACCAATTCCTCGATGACTTTATCGACGATCCCGAGCTCGCCGCGCGCTTCAAGGCCCATAAGCCGCGGTAACAATCGGACGGTTACGATCGAACAGCGTCGAGTGGCGCAGAATGCACAAAGCCCCGGCGCTTTGGCGTCGGGGCTTTGTGGAATGTCGGTTTCGGTGGTTGCGGGAGTAGGATTTGAACCTACGACCTTCAGGTTATGAGCCTGACGAGCTACCGGGCTGCTCCATCCCGCGACACGTGGTTGCCCCTTGGTTTTGGGGTAACGCAAAAAAGGCGGCTTTGGGGCCGCCTTTTTTGACAATGTGAATGGGTTTTTGCTGATTTTGCGCGAGCTTCAATGCCTGGCGACGCCCTACTCTTCCAGTGCTTGAGCAATAGTACCATCGGCGCAGACTGGTTTCACGGCCGAGTTCGGGATGGGATCGGGTGGGTCACAGACGCTATGGTCACCAAGCAATGAAGCTGGCGCAAAATCAGGGTTTATAATCGATACCGTGCACGGTGTTTTGCGTGTGTCGTGATTTCTGGCTGGCTTAAGAACCACGCCATCTCATTCAAGCTACCTGTTGCCAGTGCTGTCATTGATGGTGGGACTCTGCGATTCACGAATGAACCGTTTAAGCGCGAACAGAGCAATTAGGACTGGTTAGCTTCATGGATTACTCCACTTCCACATCCAGCCTATCAACGTCGTGGTCTACGACGGCTCGATGAAATCTTATCTCGAGGGAGGCTTCCCGCTTAGATGCTTTCAGCGGTTATCCCGTCCATACATAGCTACCCAGCTGCGCTCCTGGCGGAACGACTGGTACACCAGAGGTATGTTCAACCCGGTCCTCTCGTACTAGGGTCAACTCCTCTCAAATTTCGACGCCCACGGCAGATAGGGACCAAACTGTCTCGCGACGTTCTGAACCCAGCTCACGTACCACTTTAATTGGCGAACAGCCAAACCCTTGGGACCTGCTCCAGCCCCAGGATGTGATGAGCCGACATCGAGGTGCCAAACGATTCCGTCGATATGAGCTCTTGGGAATCATCAGCCTGTTATCCCCGGCGTACCTTTTATCCGTTGAGCGATGGCCCTTCCACGAGGGACCACCGGATCACTATGACCGACTTTCGTCTCTGCTCGACTTGTCAGTCTCGCAGTCAGGCGGGCTTATGCCATTGCACTCTAACAGACGGTTTCCAACCGTCCTGAGCCCACCATCGCGCGCCTCCGTTACTCTTTAGGAGGCGACCGCCCCAGTCAAACTACCCACCACAGAGGGTCCCTGTACCGGATAACGGTACGAGGTTAGACATCAGAAAACAGCAGGGTGGTATTTCACCTATGGCTCCACATCAACTGGCGTCGATGCTTCAAAGCCTCCCACCTATGCTACACAGCTCTTTCCTAATGCCACTCTGAAGTTGCAGTAAAGGTGCACGGGGTCTTTCCGTCTAACCGCGGGTACTCCGCATCTTCACGGAGAATTCAATTTCGCTGAGCATATCCTGGAGACAGTGGGGAAGTCGTTACGCCATTCGTGCAGGTCGGAACTTACCCGACAAGGAATTTCGCTACCTTAGGACCGTTATAGTTACGGCCGCCGTTTACCTGGGCTTCAATTCAGTGCTTGCACACCTCCTCTTAACCTTCAGGCACCGGGCAGGCGTCAGGCCCTATACGTCGTCTTGAAGCCGACTTAGCAGAGCCCTGTGTTTTTGCTAAACAGTCGCTACCCCCTGGCCTGTGCCCCCCATAAGAGCTTGCGCTTATATGGGGCCTCCTTCTTCCGAAGGTACGGAGGCAATTTGCCGAGTTCCTTCAGGATACTTCTCTCAAACGCCTTGGTATACTCTACCATTCCACCTGTGTCGGTTTAGGGTACGGTCTATACGGAGGGGCTATTTCCTGGGACGATTTCACAGCCTGGAGCAATCCAATAAGCCCAGACCATTTACACCATCCGTCACACACCTCCAGGCCCACGAATATTAACGTGGTTCCCATCGACTACCCCCTTCGGGCTCGTCTTAGGGGCCGGCTTACCCTGCTCAGATTAGCTTTAAGCAGGAACCCTTGGAATTTCGGCGACAGTGCATCTCACACTGTTAATCGCTACTCATGTCTGCATTCGCACTTCCGATACCTCCACGACCCATTACCAGATCGCTTCAACGGCCTACGGAACGCTCCGCTACCGCGTGATCGTAAACGATCACACCCTAAGCTTCGGTGCATCACTTTAGCCCCGTTACATCTTCGCCGCAGGATCTCTTATTTAGACCAGTGAGCTGTTACGCTTTCTTTAAAGGATGGCTGCTTCTAAGCCAACCTCCTGGTTGTTTTGGAAATCCCACATGCTTTCCCACTTAGTGATGACTTGGGGACCTTAGCTGTAGGTTAGGGCTGTTTCCCTTTTGACGACGGACCTTAGCACCCGCCGTCTGTCTGCCGGACTAGACTCGTTGGTATTCGGAGTTTGGTTAGTGTTGGTAGATCTCGCGACCCCCGCAACCATCCAGTGCTCTACCCCCAACGGCAATCATCCGACGCTCTACCTCAATAGATTTCGCGGAGAACCAGCTATTTCCCGGCTTGATTGGCCTTTCACCCCTAAGCACAACTCATCCGACAATTTTTCAACATTGAACGGTTCGGTCCTCCAGTGCGTGTTACCGCACCTTCAACCTGGTCATGCATAGATCGCCGGGTTTCGGGTCTAATGCATCAAACTGAAGTCGCCCTATTCAGACTCGCTTTCGCTGCGCCTACACCTAACGGCTTAAGCTTGCTTGATACACTAAGTCACAGACCCATTATGCAAGAGGTACGCGGTCAGGTCTCAAGGACCCTCCCACTGCTTGTAGGCATCCGGTTTCAGGTACTGTTTCACTCCCCTC
>NZ_JAPMXX010000001.1:215000-605000 GCF_032227065.1 Sphingobium sp. SA2 | reverse complement strand
ATTGTCTGTCGAGCTTCACGGTCGATCGCCGAATCCGCGAACGCACCATCGCGCCTTACCTCCAGGCCAATCTGGCCTTCGACGTTGCCAACCGTCCGGCTCATTTCCGTGCGGGCGTGCGCTATGAAAAGACCAAGGTCCGTTCGTCCGCGCTGGTGCCGATCCCGACCGGCACGCAATGGGTGTCCGCCAACGAGTTCAACCTCACCTATGGCACTGGCAGCGACTTCACCACCTTCCGGGGTGATTATGACAATTGGCTACCCGCCATCGACGTCGATTTCGAACCGATCGAGAATGTGAAGCTGCGCGCAAGCTATAGCCATACCATTACCCGCCCGGACTATGCATCGATGCAGGGTGGTCGTACTGTCGATCAACTGTTCCGCATCGGCGGCGGCACCGGCAGCCAGGGCAATCCGGGCCTGCTTCCCTATAAATCGAAGAATATCGATCTGTCGGCCGAATGGTATTATGCGCCATCCAGCTATCTGTCAGTCGGATTTTTCGACAAGCGGGTGCGCAACTTCATTTCGAGCACCCGGATCGACACCGATGCGTTCGGCCTGACCAACCCGGCGGATGGCCCACGCTATCAGGCGGCCGTCGCGGCATTGGGCGCCAATGCCAGCACGACCGATCTGCGCAACTATATCTTCGCCAATTATCCGGCCTCGGTCATCGTCGACAGCTTCGATCCTGCGACCGGCAATTATACCGGCAAGATATTGGGGCTGCCCGAAGATGGTGCGGTGAATTTCCAGGTGTCGACCCCGATCAACTCGGATCAGAGCGCGCATCTCTATGGCTTTGAATTCGCCATCCAGCATAATTTCTGGGACACGGGATTTGGCACGATCCTGAACTACACGATCGTTCGTGGCGACGCGACATACGACAACAGTCAGCCGTCCAGCGTTCCGCAATTTGCGCTGACGGGCCTCTCGGACAGCGCCAACGCCGTCCTCTTCTATGACAAAAAGGGTATTCAGGCGCGTATCGCCTATAACTGGCGCGACAAGTTCCTGGGCGGAACAGGTCCCAACCCCTTCTATATCGAAGCCTATGGCCAGGTGGATGCCAGCGCGAGCTGGGAGTTCAAGAAGGGCTATACCGCCTTTGTCGAAGCCATCAATCTAAACGGCGCCAGCCGCCGTGGCCATCTGCGTAGCGAAAACAACGCCTTCTTCGCTTCGCCCGGCTATGCCCGATATGGCGCGGGCCTTCGCGTCAACTTTTGACGGGATGACTTGATTGAAGTCCGGCACGATGGGACAAGGCCGCACCTGAACCGGTGCGGCCTTGTCCCGCATCAGCCGGGTGGAGAGACAGCGGTGATGTGACGGGACACCGGCACCTCCGCCAAGGAGCCATTAGAGCGTCATGACCCAGCACCAGATCCTTGATTCCCTGACCCATCGCACCCTGCGTGTTCGGACCGACAGCGGAGCGGCATTGGGTGATGCCGTCATGGCCTGCCTGTTGATGCCCGCCGAATTCCGCCAGGCGCAGGCGCATTTTCCCATATTGTTCCGGCGCGACCTGGAAAGCGGCACCCTCTCGGCCGTGGCGTTGTTCGGCTTTGCCAATGGCGAAAATCTCTTTCTGGAAGCAGGTCATTGGGATGCGGCCTACAAACCACTGGCGCAGGCGGTGCAACCCTTCCTGATCGGCCGTTCGTCGGATGGCAGCAGGCCGCCGCAGGTCCATGTCGATATGGGCAGCCCCCGACTCATCCATGAAGGGAACGAAGGCGTTGCCCTGTTCGACGAGGCAGGGCAGCCCTCCCCCTGGCTGGACAGCATTGCGCAACGGCTCGGCGACCTGGATGCCGCCTTTCAGGCCAGCGCCGATTTCTTTGCTGCGCTGGAACGTCATGCGCTGCTCGAACCCTTTACGCTGGACGTGCCATTGGTCGATGGGACGCGGAACAGCCTGGTCGGCTTTCACATCATCGACGAGGAGCGGTTGCGCGCGCTCGATGCCGTCGCGTTGGATGAGCTGCACCGGGCCGGACATTTGATGCCATTGTTCATGGCGGTGGCGTCGATCGCGCAGTTCAACGAACTGGTCGCGCGCAAGAATCGTAGAGTGGCCGGTGGCTGAGGCGGCTCTGGTCGGCCTGCCTTCGGTCAGGGTGCTACAAGCCACCGACGATGCAACGCTGGATGCTTTGCTGCGGGAAGAAGATACGCCTTTTGTCGTGCGGGGACTGGTGCGCGACTGGCCGCTGGTGCAGGCCGGTCTGGAATCCGATAGCGCCGCCCGCGCCTTTTTGCTGGCCCATGCGCGTGACCGCGACTTTGTGGTGTCGATCGCGGAGCCGGATGCCAAAGGACGCCTGTTTTACGATGACGCCATGGCGGTCAATTTCCGCATGGGCAAAGGCAGGTTGTCCGACATCTTTGCACAATTGGATGCGGCCGAAGGGCGAGATGTGGCGCAAGGCCCCACCGTCTATCTCGGCTCCGTCGATATGCAGGCGTTTTTCGACGGACTGGCCGACGCACACCCCATGCCACTGGGTTCGCGCGCGCCGTTGACATCCCTATGGATGGGCAATGCCAGCCGCATCGCGGCGCATAACGACTTTCCCGATAATCTGGCCTGCTGCGCCGTGGGGCGTCGCCGCTTCACCCTGTTCCCGCCAGACCAGTTCGCCAATCTCTATCTTGGCCCGATCGACATCACCCCAGCGGGACGGCCGATCTCCATGGTCGATTTCGCGGCCCCTGATTTTGCAACCTATCCGCGTTTCCGCGATGCGCTTGCGGCCGCCCAGATTGCCGAACTGGAGCCGGGAGATGCACTCTTCATACCCTCGCTCTGGTATCATCATGTCGAAGGGCTGGCCGATTTCAACATATTGGTGAACTATTGGTGGCGCGACACGCCGCGTTATCTGGGCCAGCCCTATAATGCGCTGCACCATGCGATCATGACCATCCGCGACCTGCCCGAAGAGGAGCGCGCGATCTGGCAAGCGATGTTCGACCATTATGTATTTTCGGGCGGTGAGGCAGCCCGCGCCCATCTGCCGGAAAAGGGCCGTGGCGTGCTGGCCCCGCTCGACGCGGAATCTGCGCAACGTATGCATCATTTCCTGTTGAGGAGCCTGTCGCTATGAGCATGCTACCCCCGCCTCGTCGCATCATCGTCGCCGGTGGCGGCACGGCCGGTTGGATGACCGCCGCCGCACTCGCCCGCACGCTGGGACCAGTGGCGCAAGTCACCTTGGTCGAAAGCGAGCAGATCGGGACGATCGGCGTGGGCGAAAGCACCATCCCGCCGCTGGTCGCCTATAATCGCATATTGGGCATCAACGAAGCCGACTTCATGCGCGCGACCCAGGCGACGTTCAAGCTGGGCATCAATTTCGAAAATTGGCGTGTACCTGGCGAAAGCTATTTCCACAGTTTCGGCGGGACCGGCAAAGATCATTGGTCGGCGGGATTCCAGCATTTCTGGATGCACGGGCAAGCCCAAGGGCATGACGCGCCCTATGGCGACTATTGCCTGGAGTTGAAGGCGGCGGAGGCAGGCCGCTTTGCGCATCTGCCCGACGACCGGATGAACTATGCCTATCAGCTCGATTCGGGACTTTATGCCCGCTTCCTGCGGAGGATGGCGGAAGCGGATGGCGCCCAGCAGATCGAAGGACGCATCACCCAGGTCGAACTCGACAGCGAAAGCGGCGACATTGCCGCGCTGCTACTGGACGGCGATCGGCGGATCGAAGGCGATCTGTTCATCGACTGCACCGGCTTTCGCGCATTGCTGATCGAAGGCGCGCTGCATGTTGGCTATGACGACTGGACCCACTGGCTGCCTTGTGATGGCGCGGTGGCGATCCAGACCAGCAGCGTGCGGCCGCCCGTCCCCTATACCCGCGCCATCGCGCATGAGGCGGGCTGGCAATGGCGCATTCCGCTGCAGCACCGGCAGGGCAATGGCATCGTCTATTGCAGCAGCTTCCTGGACCCGGACGCTGCGCTTGAAAAGTTGCTGGCTTCGGTCGAAGGCGACAAGCTGGTGCAACCAAACCCGATCCGGTTCCGCACCGGAGCGCGGCGGCGGCAATGGCATCGCAACTGCGTGGCCGTTGGCCTGTCGGGTGGGTTCATGGAACCGCTCGAATCCACGTCCATCCATCTGATCCAGCGGGCCGTGCTGCGCATCCTGCGGATGCTGCCCGCAGGTGCCGTCAGCCCCCTCGATATCGCCGAATTCAACGATCAACAGATGACGGACATGGAGCAAATCCGTGATTTCCTGATCCTGCATTATAAAGCGACCGATCGGCGCGACACGCCCTTCTGGCGCCATTGCGCGGCCATGGCGGTGCCCAACAGCCTTGCCCACCGCATGGAATTATTCCGGCAGACCGGCCGCGTCTTCCGCAAGAATGAGGAATTGTTCGCTGAAAATAGCTGGGTGCAGGTCATGATGGGTCAGGGCATCATCCCACAAAGCCATCACCCCATAGCCAACAAGCTGCGCCCCGACGAACTGACCCATCTTCTGGCGTCGCTCAAGGACCAAGTGTCCCGCACCGTGGCAAACCTGCCAGAACATGCGGCCTATATTGCGCGCTATTGCAGCACGCAGGAGCCGGTGGCGGCATGATAGCGCGCCTCCTCATCGCGACGCTGCTGTGCGCCGGTGCCGAAGTAGCGGTCGCCGCACCGGAACAGCCGGGCTGGCACAAGGTCTGGGCGGATGAATTTGATGGTCCGGCACTCGACCCGCGCAAATGGAACCTTGCCGACAATTGCTGGGGCGGCGGCAATGAAGAGCGGCAATGCTACACCCCCTCTGCGGCCAACCACCGGGTCGCCAATGGCCTATTGGACATCATCGCGCGGCAGGAATCCCATGAAGGCCCGGCTTTCCCGCCGGACCAGCGCACGACGCCGGATAAGGCGCGCGCCACCCGCATCAAACCTTTCACATCGGCGCGCCTTTCGACCGATGGCAAGGCGGCCTGGCTTTATGGCAAGGTACAGGTCCGCGCGAAGCTGCCGCAGGGCCAGGGAACCTGGCCTGCCATATGGATGCTGCCCGAAGGATGGGATTATGGCGGCTGGGCGCAGTCCGGCGAGATCGACATCATGGAGGCGGTCAATCTGGGCACGCCCTGTGACACCTGCGCAGGACAGACAGAAGATCGTGTCCTGGGAACGATCCATTTCGGCGGTCTCCCGCCGCGCAACCGCTATATCGGCGACGAAACGCCCATGCCGACCCCGCTTGATGGCTTCCACGTCTATGAAATCGAGTGGGACGCCACCGGCATCGTCTGGCGCGTGGACGGCGTGGATTTTGCGCGGCGCGCGCCGCATGAATGGCACAGCCTGGGGTCCGACAAGCCAGGCGCACCGTTCGACCGCCCCTTCCATCTCATCCTCAACCTTGCCATCGGCGGCCACTTGCCCGAAGGACGCAACAGCAAGGGCGTCGATCCCACCGGCTTTCCCAAGACGATGCAGATCGATTGGGTGCGTGTCTGGCAGAAAGACGCCACTCCCCCGACGGAGAATGGGCAGTAAATGGCGCGACGGCGGCTGGCAGTCACGATCAAACATGTTGCGGCAGATGCGGGCGTATCCCTGCAGACGGTGAGCCGCGTCATCAACAGCGAACCCAATGTCCGCCCGGAAATGCGCGACCGGGTACAGGCGTCGATCGATCGGCTGGGCTATGTGCCGTCGATCGCGGCGCAACGGATGAGCGGATCGCGCTCCTACCTCATTCTCGCGCTCAATGACCGCGAACGCACGATCGCGGACTGGCGCGCGCGGCAGGGTACGGACTGGGTCGACCAGATGTTGCTGGGCGGCATGCTGGAATGTGCCGAACATGGCTATCGGTTGATCTTCGAGCTGGTCGATACCCATGCCGATCATCTGGAGCGCGAACTGGGTGCCGCCCTGTCGGCGCTGCAACCCGATGGGGCGATCCTGACCCCACCCCATTCGGACAATCCGCGCATATTGGCGACGCTCAAGCGCCACCATGTCCCTTATGCGCGTATCGGGGCGCAAGGGCGGGACGATGGCGCTCTGCCCGCGGGTATCCGCGTGTCGATGGATGACGAGGGCGCAGCGCGGCGCGCGACACGGCACTTGCTGGATCTTGGCCATCGGCGCATCGGCTTCATTTCAGGACCGGCCGAATATCGGCTGTCGGGCTGGCGCGTCGATGGTTGGCAGGCGGAAATGGCGGCGGCGGGCCTGCCTGCCGAAGCCCTGCTGGAAACGGGTGATTTCGGCTATGCTTCCGGCTTGCGGGCAGCGCAGGCGTTGCTGGCACGCGCCGACAGACCGACCGCCATCATCGCCAGCAACGACCAGATGGCACTGGCCACGATCGAGGCGGCGCGTGACGCGGGCCTCGCCATCCCCGCCGACCTGTCGCTGGTCAGTTTCGATAACACGCCGCTGGTCCGCTTCACGACGCCACCATTGACCGCGGTGGACCAGCCGATCGCCGAGACGACGGCCATGGCGGTGCGCCTGCTCATCACCGCGCCCAGCGTGACGCTTGATCCACCCGCCCCCGTCATCATTCCCATGGGCCTGGTCGAACGAGCTTCGACCGCGCCGCCGCCCGATGTCGCCTAAGCAAGTAGCAGCGGGCAGCGATCGCCGCTTCCTGCTCCTCTATGCGCTCGCTTGGGCGGGTGCCGCCATCGCCTACACCCCGCTTCTAACCATCCTGCTGCCGGTGCGCGTCGATCTGCTCGCGGGGACGGACAATGTGCGCTGGCTGGCTGCGACCACCTTCCTTGGTGCCATCGCCGCCAGTCTCGCCAATATCCTGTTCGGCTGGCTCAGCGACGTGACAGGGCATCGCCGCCTCTGGGTCGCAACCGGCTTGCTCTTGTCCAGCGGGCTACTTTGCCTGTTTTCCCATATCGAGCGATTGGGGCCACTGATCCTGCTGATTCTGGCGTGGCAAATGGCGCTGAACATGATGTTGGGACCGCTAGCCGCCTGGGCGGGCGATTGCGTCCCTGATAGGCTAAAGGGTCGGCTGGGTGGACTACTCGCCTTTGCGCCAGCGTCCGGGGCACTGGCCGGGGCCTTGGTTACAATGCCCGGCCTCGCCGATCCGCCTTGGCGCTTCGCGATGGTGGGCATGATGGCGATGGCTTGCGTCCTGCCGCCAGTGCTGTTGGGCCCATCGGGCGAGGTCGCCACACGGCGCTCGCACGGCGCGGCCATAGCCCCGCTACCCTGGTTGCGCGCGATGATCACGCGCATGTGGTGCGCCCGCCTGCTGGTCCAGATCGCGGAGGCCGCCCTATTTGCCTATCTTTATTTCTGGTTTCAGACGATCGACACACGTTTCGACGACGCCATTACGGCCCGCATCCTGACCATGGTCCTGTTCCTGGCGGCACCCTGTGCCTTGATGGCCGGACGCTGGGCCGACCGTCGCGATCGGCCGATAGCCCCGCTCTGCATCGCAGCCCTGATTGCCGCAATTGGCCTCACCGCCATGGCCCTGGCGCGTGGGCCAGTGGCGGCGATCGCCGGATTCATGCTGTTTGGCCTTTCCACCAACATCTTCCTGGCGCTGCATAGCGCGCAGACGTTGCGGGTGCTGCCCGACGATGGACGACGGGGCCGCAATCTTGGCCTGTTCAACCTCACCAACACCGTGCCCTCGCTGATCATGCCGTCGCTGACCCTCGTGCTGGTGCCGACGCTCGGCTTTTCAGGACTATTCGCAGTTCTGGCTTTGCTGTCCGCCATCGCAGCCATCTTGCTGCGCGATACAAAACGGCACTGACGACCAATCGGCGCAAAAGGCTTGATCATGCTCGCAAGCCATGACAAACATGCGTTGAGAACGTTCACAGAAAATTACGAGGAAGGATGCCGATGCGCTCAGCAGCGGGAATCATGATCATGGCGCTGGCCATTGGCGGCAATGTACAGGCGTCGGGGCAACCGCGGACATCCGCCAATCCCGTCGTTGTGCCACCGGAAGCGAAGGCAGACCCGTCAGTCTGGCCCGCGGCCCACAGCCCGGCCGCCATTACCGATCGCCAGACCGAAGCGGCCATCGACCGCCTGATCGCGCGCATGACGGTGGAGCAGAAGGTCGGACAGACGATCCAGGCCGACATCAGCGCGATCACTCCGGCCGAGCTTGCCCGTTATCCCCTGGGATCGATCCTGGCAGGCGGCAACTCCGGCCCATTCGGCAATGAGCGCGCCGACGCCGCGACCTGGATCAAGCTGGTCAGCGACTATCGCGCCGCGTCCGAAAAAGCGGGGGCTGGTGTCCCCATCCTGTTCGGCGTCGATGCTGTTCACGGTCATTCCAACCTGCCGGGCGCGACCATCTTTCCGCACAATATCGGCCTTGGTGCCGCGCATGACCCCGAACTGATCCAGCGCATCGGCGTTGCCACCGCAGCGGAAATTGCCGGGTCCGGGATAGAATGGACCTTTGCCCCGACATTGGCGGTGCCGCAGGATCTGCGCTGGGGCCGCAGTTATGAAGGCTATGCCGCCGACCCGGCGCTGGTGAAAGCCTATTCCAAGGCGATGGTGGAGGGTCTACAGGGCGACCTGCTGCCCGGCAAGCCGCTCGGTTCGGTCCAGGTCGCGGCAACCGCCAAGCATTTTCTGGCCGACGGCGGGACCGAAAATGGCAAGGATCAGGGCGATGCCCGACTGCCCGAAGCAGAGTTGATCCGCATCCATGCGCAGGGCTATCCCGCCGCCATCGACGCAGGCGCGCTCACCGTCATGGCCAGCTTTTCCAGTTGGAACGGCGCGAAGAACCACGGCAATCCGACGCTGCTGACCGATGTCCTAAAAAAGCGGATGGGGTTTGAAGGGCTGATCGTCGGCGACTGGAACGGTCATGGACAGATCCCCGGCTGCACCGTCACGGATTGCGCAGCCTCGATCAATGCGGGGCTGGACCTGTTCATGGCTCCCGATAGCTGGAAGGGATTGTTCGATGCCACGCTGCGCGATGTGCGCAACGGCACCATCCCGATGGCGCGACTGGACGACGCCGTACGGCGCAATTTGCGGGTCAAATATAAGCTTGGCCTGATGGGGCCGAACCGGATCGCGCGCGGTGACCCGGCACTGGTCGGGGCCGATGCGCATCTGGCGATCGCCCGCGAAGCTGTCGCCAAGTCGCTCGTTCTCCTCAAAAATGAAGGCTCATTGCTCCCCATCCGTCCAGGCGCGAAGGTGCTGGTCACCGGCCCCGGCGCCGACAATATGGCGATGCAGGCCGGCGGCTGGACCATCACTTGGCAGGGCACGGACACGAGCGCTGCGGATTTCCCCAAAGGAAGCACGATCGGCCGTACCATCATCGATGCCGTCAAGCAGGCGGGCGGCAGTGGGCAACTGGCACCCACCGGCGATTTTGCCGACAAGCCGGACGTCGCGATCGTCGTCTTCGGCGAACAGCCCTATGCCGAATTTCAGGGTGACGTGTCGAACCTCATCTTCCATGGTCAGGATGGCGAACGCGAACTGCTCGCCAAATTGAAGGCGCAGGGCATTCCGACCGTCGCGCTTTTCCTGTCGGGCCGCCCCTTGTTCGTCGGCCCAGCGTTCAATCTAGCCGATGCTTTCGTTGCCGGCTGGCTTCCCGGATCGCAGGGCCAGGGCGTTGCCGATGTGCTGGTGGCGGGCAAGGACGGCAAACCGCCACGCGACTTTACCGGTCGGCTGCCCTTTGCCTGGCCAGCGGACGCCCGCTCTCCTGTCACTGCGCCCCTTTTCCCGGTCGGCTATGGCTTGGATTATGCGCACCCCCATGCCCAAGGCCCCGTGAATGAAGATCCCCGCGTCGAACAGGGGCCAGCGGTCAGCGACAGCCTGTTCCTGCGCACCGGGCGGGTGCTCGATCCATGGCGGCTGGGTCTCGACAGCAGCGTGTCCATGCGCGCCGTCGACATCGCGGCGCAGGAAGATGCGCGCCAGTTCAAGTGGAGCGGCAAGGGCGATATCGCCATTGACGGCCCGGCCGTTGACATGTTGCGGCAACTCAATGGCGGCTTTGCCCTGCGCATCGACTGGCGGATGGATGCCCGTGGCACTGGGCCCGTTTCGATCGCGATGGGCAATGCGCGGCTGGATGTCAGCGCACTGGCGGCGGCAGCGCCGCTGGGCCAGGAAAGCAGCATCCAAATCCCGCTCCAATGTTTCAAGGATAAGGGTGCCGATTTCAAGGCGATCGGAACCCCGTTCCGCATGGGAGCGGATGCGCCGATGACGGTCAGCCTGCGCAATGTGCGGATTGAGGGCATCGGCACGCCTGTTCCCTGTCCCCCATCCCTCCCCTGACGCTGCGAATCACCGCGAGACGCTGAAGCCGTAAACGGCATCGCGACATGGCCCGCCTCTTCACCAGGAGGCGGGCCATTTTTTGATATTTGATGTTGGGCACGCGAAAACCCGGCGCTTGCGGTCGGCTCACCGGGTCAAACCGGCTCGCGCAAGCGGGTCGACAACGACATATGTTAGCGCTATCACATAGCGAAGCGATGGCGTGAGACGTTTCAAGGCGTCCACTCCATCATGCCGCGTCGGATAGAATGAGGAGAGGGATTGATGGATATTGGCCTGGGAATGATGGGTCGGCTGCTGCCATTTGCCGCATTGGCACTATCCAGCACGGCGGCGCAGGCCGAGCCAGCACGCTTCGAGCGCTTCACCTATGAAGGCCAATCGATCGAGCAAGTGAAGGCCGGGCCGGGCGAATATATCAATCCCATATTGTCGGGCTATTATCCCGATCCGACCATTACCCGCGTGGGCGACGACTATTATCTCGTCAACTCCTCCTTCGCCCATTTCCCCGGCCTGCCGATCTTCAAGTCGAAGGATCTTGTGAACTGGGTCCAGATCGGCAATGCGATCGACCGGCCGAGCCAGCTCGATTTTACCGGCCGCCGCACGTCGGAAGCCGTCTTTGCGCCAGACATCAGTTGGCATGATGGCGTCTTCTACATCGTCAACACCTGCGTCGCTTGCCGCAACAACTTCGTCATCACGGCCACTGATCCGGCCGGTCCTTGGTCCGACCCCATCTGGCTACCCTTCGAAGGGATCGACCCATCCATCTATTGGGAAGGGGATAAAGCCTATATCGTGAACAATCGCGCGCCCGATGAACCGCCGCGCTATGACGGGCATCGCGCCATCTGGATTCAAGAATATGACTGGCGCGCCGGCAAAATGGTCGGCCCCAGCACCCAGTTGATCAATGGCGGCGTCGACATCAGCAAAAAGCCGGTATGGATCGAAGGTCCGCATATTTTCCGCAAGGATGGCTATTATTATCTGACTGCAGCCGAGGGCGGCACCAGCGTCAATCACTCCCAGGTCGTGCTGCGATCGAAGAAACTGCGCGGCCCCTATCTCCCTTATGCGGACAATCCCATTCTCACCCAGCGGGATATGGACCCCAACCGGCCCAATCCGATTGGGTCCGCCGGGCACGCCAAGTTGATCCAGACGCAAAAGGGGGACTGGTGGGCGACCTTCCTGGCGGTACGCCCCTATGAGGGCGACTTCTACAATATCGGGCGTGAAACCTTCCTGCTGCCCGTAACATGGAAAGATGGCTGGCCGATCATTCTGCCCCGTGGCGAAAAGATACCCCATGTCGGCAAGGTGCCTGACCTGCCCGCCCAGCCTAGCCCTGCGCTGCCGATGAGCGGCAACTTCACCTACACCGATGATTTCGACGGCGATCGTCTGGCGATGCAGTGGATCGGCATCCGCACGCCCCACCAACCCTTCTATCGCGTGAGCAACGGCGCGCTGGAACTGGACAGTGGCACGCCGCTTGGCGATCTGAACGGAGTTCCGGCCTTCGTCGGACGGCGGCAGCAGCATGCTGTCGCCACCATGTCCACGACCATGCGCTTCACCCCGGAGAAGGACGGCGACACCGCCGGGCTGGCGGCGGTCCAGAGCGACCGCAGCCATATAGTGTTCGGCATTACCCAGGTTGGCGGTAAAAAGATGGTCGCGCTGACGTCGCGCGACAATGCCGATACCGATATGCTGGTCGCCTCCGCGCCGCTGACCGCCACCGGCCCCGTAACGCTCACCATCCGCGCCGATGGTGGCAAGATGGCGTTCGACTATGAAGTGGAGGGAAAACGGGCGACGCTCAAATCCGATCTGGACGCGACGCTACTGAGCACGCGCAAAGCAGGGGGGTTCGTTGGGACTGTCGTCGGTCCCTATCGCTACACCCCTGCATCCTGAAAAGGGCTTCTCATGACCATCAAGTCATCCATCGCCCTGCTGGGGCTGTCGCTGGCCGCCACTGCCCTGCCCGCGCAAGTCTGGCGCGCGGACCAAGGCGATGGCACCTATCGCAATCCCGTCCTCTTCGCCGACTATCCCGATCCCGACATCATTCGCGTCGGAGAGGATTTCTACTTCATCACCACCACCTTCGCCAATGCGCCAGGCATGACCATCCTTCATTCGAAGGATCTGGTGAACTGGCAGATTGCCGGCCATCTGATGGACCGGCTGGAGGGCAACCCCCGCTATGATCTGAGCGATGGCGGCGATTATCGCCGGGGCTTCTTCGCGGCCAGCATGCGCCATCACAAAGGCACTTTTTATGTGGCCGTCAGTCCGATCGGGCTCAACACGCGCATTTATCGCGCGAACAGCCCGACCGGCCCCTGGACCTATACCGAACTGGATCGCCACGCTTTCGACCCGGCGCTGTTCTTCGAGGATGATGGCCAAGCCTATCTGATGACGTCGATCGGGACGGACGGCACAGTGACATTGCTGACGATGAACGAGGACGTCACCAAGATTACCGCGTCCAAGGTCGTCCATTATAACAAAGGCGCTGAAGGATCGAAGATCATCAAGCGCGCGGGCTGGTATTATCTGTTCAACGCGCTCCCTTCCAAACTGGCGCTGAGCGTCTCGCGGGCGCGCAGCTTGCAGGGACCGTGGGAGACCCGTCCGCAGATCGACGACACCAGCGGCGGCCATCAGGGCGCATTGGTTGATCTGGCCAATGGCGAATGGGCCGGCTTTGTCATGGTCGATGCCGGATCGATCGGCCGGATGACCAATATCAGCCCGGTATATTGGCAGGACGACTGGCCGATATGGGGCACGCCCGACGCACCGGGCCGCGTACCCGACCGCGCGCCCAAGCCGATCATGGGCCACCCCTTTGCCGAACCGCCCGCATCGGATGATTTTTCCGCATCGACATTGGGCCTGCAATGGCAATGGAACCATAATCCCGATGACCGCCGCTGGTCTTTGCGCGAACGGCCAGGCTTCCTGCGGCTTCACGCAACCCAGGCCGACCGGCTGTGGACGGCACGCAATACGCTGACGCAAAAGGGGCAGGGGCCTCGCAGCAGCGCTATCGTCAAAGTGGACATGCGCGGGTTACGCTCAGGCGATGTGTGCGGCTTTGGCACATTCGGCAAGATCAGCGCGCAATTGTCGATCGTCGGAAGCGACAAGGGTCGCCGCGCCCTGACGATGATGGTGACCGATTCCACGGAGGATGGCCCCCGCACCGAAACCCGCGTCGCATCCGTACCCGTGTCTGGCCAGACGCTCTGGCTGCGCACCGACATGGACTTCGTCCGTGACGAGGGCCGCGTCGCCTACAGCAGCGACGGACGAAAATGGACTGGCGTAGGCGATCATATCCCGCTGAAATTCGACTGG
The DNA here is from genome assembly GCF_032227065.1 of Sphingobium sp. SA2. Taxonomy (NCBI): domain Bacteria; kingdom Pseudomonadati; phylum Pseudomonadota; class Alphaproteobacteria; order Sphingomonadales; family Sphingobiaceae; genus Sphingobium; species Sphingobium sp. SA2. Next base: position 591,279 of record NZ_JAPMXX010000001.1, on the reverse strand, counting down.
CGCACCGGCACGTTCCAGGGGCAGCAATTCGCCCTTTCCTGCTATAATGCGCGGCCGGACGGCGGCTATATCGATATCGACAGCTTCACCCTGTCGCCCTTGCCCGAAGCGGTGGAGGAAGCAAGGCCATGAAATTCAGCCGTCGCGAGAGCGTTGCGGCGATAGCAGCGGGCACCGCTGCCCTCTCAACCGCGCGCGCGCGTGGGGCAGTCGCTCGCCCGCCCTCACCTCTTATGCTCTGGTATGAACAGCCCGCATCGGTGTGGACGGAGGCGCTGCCCGTCGGCAACGGGCGAATGGGCGCGATGGTCTTTGGTGGTATCCGTCAGGAACGATTGCAACTCAACGAGTCCACCCTATGGGCGGGCCAGCCCTATGACCCGGTCAACCCTGCGGCGCGGGCCGCGCTATCCAAAGTCCGCGCGTTGATCTTCGAAGGCAAGATTGCCGAGGCCGAAGCCCTGGCGAACGACGCCGTTCTCGCCACACCATCCACGCAAATGCCCTATCAGGCCTTTTGCGATCTCATGCTGGATTTCCCTGGCCTGGGGCAGACGTCTAACTATCGGCGCAGCCTGGATCTGGACAGCGCCATGACAACTACCCGATTCACCGCCGATGGCATCGATCATAAGCGCCAGGTGATTGCGTCGGCAGACGATCAGGTCATCGCAATGCGTGTGACGGCATCGGGCGAAGGACAGCTCAACGTCGATATCGGCCTGGCGTCCCCGCACAAGATCGTCGCGGTCGAAGCCGACGGATCGGCAAGCCTGTTGATGACCGGCCGCAATGGCGATGCCGCCGGCATTAACGGCGGCTTGCAGTTCGCCGCCCGCCTGTTCGCTTCGGCAGAGGGCGGGCGGATCGAGCCAGGTGCAGGCGGCAGATTGCTGGTGCGCGGCGCCGATGCGGTCACGCTGATGATCGCCATGGCGACCAGCTATCGCCGGTTCGACGATGTCAGCGGCGATCCCGTAGCTGCGACCCAAGCCACGCTGGATCGCGTGCGCGGCTATTCCTTTGCGCGGGTCGCGGCGGACGCGACCGACGCGCATCGGCGGCTCTTTCGCCGCGTGTCGATCGACCTTGGCCGATCGGCCGCCGCAGACCTGCCGACCGACAAGCGCATTGCCGCGTCGCCGACCCAGGACGACCCGGCGCTTGCAGCGCTCTATTTCCAATATGGTCGCTACCTGCTGATCTCTTCGTCACGGCCGGGTGGCCAACCTGCCAATCTGCAAGGCCTGTGGAACGATAGCCTCAGCCCGCCCTGGGGGTCGAAATATACGATCAACGTCAATACCGAGATGAATTATTGGCCTGCCGAGACCACGCATCTGGGTGAGTGCGTCACACCGCTGGTCGATTTGGTCCGCGACCTCGCCGTCACCGGCGCGCGCACGGCAGCGACCATGTATGGCGCACGCGGCTGGGTCGCGCATCATAATACCGACCTCTGGCGCGCCAGCGCGCCCATCGACGGTGCGCAGTTCGGGCTATGGCCGACCGGGGGCGCATGGCTCTGCACCCATTTGTGGGACCATTATGATTATGGCCGGGATCGTGCCTTCCTGACCTCCATCTATCCGCTGATGGTCGGCGCCGCGCGCTTCTTCCTCGATACGTTGCAGCCAGAGCCAAAGACCGGCTACCTCGTCACCAACCCGTCGATGAGCCCGGAAAACCCGCATGGCCATGGCGGCACCCTATGCGCTGGGCCGACCATGGACATGGCGATCCTGCGCGACCTGTTCGGTCAGACGATCGCGGCCGCGCAAATTCTGAACGTAGATGTCGGTTTCGTGACTGAACTGGAGGCGGCCCGGTCACGCCTTGCGCCCTATCAGGTTGGCCGACAGGGACAGTTGCAGGAGTGGCGGGAGGATTGGGATGCCGATGCACCCGAACAGGATCATCGCCATGTCTCTCATCTCTATGGGCTTTATCCCTCGCACCAGATCAGCGTCGAAGACACGCCGGACCTGGCCGCCGCGGCGCGCCGGACGCTGGAAATTCGCGGCGATCGGGCGACCGGCTGGGCAACGGCATGGCGTATCACCCTATGGGCGCGGTTGCGCGATGGCGATCATGCCCATCGCATATTGGGCTACCTGCTCGGCCCCGATCACAGCTATCCCAATATGTTCGACGCCCACCCGCCCTTTCAGATCGACGGCAATTTCGGCGGAACGGCCGGGATCGTCGAAATGCTGCTTTACAGCCGTGGCGACGTCATCGACCTGCTACCCGCTTTGCCAAGCGCATGGCCGGAAGGACGTGTCACCGGACTGCGCGCGCGCGGACGGTGCGGCGTCGATCTCGCTTGGCGCGATGAGCGGCTCACGCGCGTCACGCTGCACCCCGACATGGATGGCCAAAGGACCATAAGGCTCGGTAGTCGTCGCGCAACGGTATCGCTCAAGGCCGGACGCGCCCTCATGCTTGAAGATGGAGATTTTGCCTGATGACGAAGGTTTATGTCCGGGGCTTGCTGCTCGGCCTCACTGCCCTGGCGGCCAGCACCAGCTTGTCTGCCCAGACAGCCGATCCGCTCGCGCCGCAAGGCCGTTGGAGCGCCTATCAGGGGGGCAGTGCCGCCCTGCCGCCCATGGGGTGGAACAGTTGGAACGCCTTTTTCACCGAGATCGATGAGGAAAAGCTACTCGGATCGGCGCAGCGGATCATCGACAGCGGCCTCGCCAAGAAGGGCTATCAATATATCAATATCGACGATGGTTGGTGGCTCAAGCGCCGCACGAATGACGGCAAATTGCTGATCCGTTCGGAGAAATTCCCATCGTCCCTGCGCGCGGGCAAGGGCGACCCGTCTTTCCGTCCCCTGACCGACAAGCTCCATGCCATGGGGTTAAAGGCGGGCATCTATTCGGACCTTGGTCGCAACAGCTGTTCGCAGGCCTATTCGACTGGCGAAGCGCAATTACCCGAAGGGTCGATCGCTGAACGCGAGGTCGGACTCTATGGCCATATCGATCAGGATATTCGGCTCTTCTTCGCCGATTGGGGTTTCGATCTCATCAAAGTGGACGGATGCGGCATCCGCGCCTTCGGCGAGGGCAGCGCGCCGGTGAAATCCGGCAAGTATCGCATGCTTGCCCCCTTGATCGACCAGGCGTCGGTCACCCGCTCGGATGTTCCTGCGGTGCAGGGACTGTTCAGCCAGATCAACCAGTCGCTGACCCGTCATAACCCGGACAATGACTATCTGCTCTCGCTCTGCGTGTGGGGTAGCGCCAATGTGCGCGCCTGGGGCAAGGATTATGGCAATAGCTCGCGCACCAGCGACGATATCACGCCCCATTGGGCGCGGATGCTGACGAATTACGACAGCGCGGTGCGCCGGGCGCTCTATGCCCATCCGGGGTCGTGGAATGATCCCGACATGCTGTTCATCGGTCAGGGCGACTTCGACGCAGAGCATCTGACCGAAGCGCGCTCGCATTTTGCGCTCTGGGCGATGATGAACGCCCCGCTGCTGATCGGCGCGGACCTACGCAAGACCCCGCAATCCTTGATGGATGTTTTCGGCAATGCCGACCTGATCGCCATCAATCAGGATCCCGCGGGCCATCAGGCCATTGTCGCCTTCGACAGCGATTCATTGCAGATATTGGTCAAGACGTTGGCCAATGGCGACAAGGCGGTCGCGCTGTTCAACCGGGGCCTTGCGCCGGTCGATGCCATGCTGACGGCCGGTCATCTCAAATTCCGCGAAGACCAGGCCGTGGCTTTGACCGACCTTTGGACCGGTGAACAGAGCCGCTTCACCGGAGAGCAAGCTTTGAAGGTTGCGCCACGACAGACGCTCGTCTTCGTGGCAAAGGGCGATCGAACGCTTGCGGATGGCCTTTATCTGTCGGAGCAACCTGGCAATATCAACCCGGCCGTCGATGGGGTTACCGCCCCTGCGCCTGATCCCACGATCTTCCGCTCCATCCCCGGCTGGCGCAGCACGCGCGGGCTGGGCGAACGTCCCATCTATGCGGGTTGGGGCGGCGCGCAGCCCGACGCGACCCCCTATAATCAGCCGCTCGCCATTGCGGGCAAACCCTATGCATCTGGCATCGGCGTGCTCGCCAATTCCCGGCTGGAAATTCGGAACAAAGGCTATGGCCGCTTGACGGCCATAGCTGGGGTCGATGACAGTGCCGCAGACTCGCGCCATGGTGTCCGTTTCGCTGTCTATGGCGACGGCAAGCTGTTGACGCGCACGCCGCTTGTTCGCCGCGGCGAAACACCAACGCCGATTGCCGTCGATGTAAAAGGCGTCGCCCTCATCGAGATGGTCGCGCAAGCCGATGACGGGGTTCCGGGCGAAATGCTGCCCGTCAGTTGGGGTGACGCGGCCCTGCTACGCTGATCGCCATGATGGGTGGGCGGTGTAGTAATCCGCCCGCCCAACATAGCCTCATTCCCTAACGACCTGTACCGATCGGCAGCTCGAACGAACCGACCGGTAGAGGGGCCTCGTCATAGAGGTTGGTGACCGGCGAATCCGCCCAGCCATATCGCACCCGCACGGCTGGCTGACCATCACCTGCCAGCCGGATGCGCAATCCTTCCACCTCGCCGCCGACATAGCGACAGCTATCCGCCGCTTGCCCGCACAGCTCAAAGCCGATCGCCTGCGCGGCGCTACGCGTCTGAAGGGCGCCCGTTAGCCCTGAAAATTCGATCATGGCCCCGCCGTCCGGCGTAGCAATGGCCTTTGCCGCCTGCGGACCGCTAGCGGAATGCCGTTCGCCATAGGCAACCGCCCGCATCGACCGCGCGAGGCGGCGACCCAATTCCTGCTTCTCTCCGGGATGAATATCGAACGGATCGCCCAGATCGATCGCCGTGGCCAACGCCGCATTGGGGTCCGCTGCCACGGCCCGATATTGCGTATCGCGCATCCGTGCCCAGCCGCTCTCCGACGGTTTCGTCGTCGGCTTGCCATAGGCGGCGAGCTGCACGATGACGAAGGGCAGGTCGGGCGCGCGAAATTGTTCGCGCCATTCGGCCATCATTGCCGCCAGCCGATCGGCATAGCCAGGCAGATCGACATCGGACTCGCCCTGATACCAGGCAACACCCTTCAAGCCGATCGCACCCAGCGGCGCGATCATGCCATTAAAGAGCGTGCCCGCGCCGGTCACATCAGCCCATGGCACACGCGGCGCGCCGGGGGGCGATTTGGCTGCCACGGCATAGCGCCACTTGTCGCCCAACGGCACATCGCCCCCATCGGCAAACCGCAAGGCCATGTCGCTCGCCGGTCCCAGCAGCCCACCATTGGCATAATTATCCATCACATTGATGATCAGGACATTGCGACCCGCCTTCAACAGACCCGGTGGCACGGTCAGGCTGGTGGGCTGCCATGCCTTGGCGCTCATTCCCACGGGACTGCCATTGATCCAGACCCGGCCGACATCATCCATGGTGCCCAAGGACAGGGTCGCCGCCTCGGCTGCCTGCGCAGCCGTCAAAATGATTTCCCGCCGGAACCAGACCATGCCGTTGAATTCGGAGAGAGCACTGACGCCCCATTCTTCCCATGGCCCCAATTTCGGCACATCTGCCCAGCCAAGGGTACTGCCGGGCTGCCAAGGCTCTTGGCCGACAGCATCGCCGGTGGCTGCGCGCCACCAACCTTCCCATTCGGCGCTCGCCGCCCGTTCGGCTCCGATGGGATCGCTGGCGTGCAACTTCACCATGGCGGAGCGATCGGCGCGACCGATCGCGGCCTGGGCCACTTCCCCCATCCAGGGGCTGATCTGCGATCCGCCCCAACTGCTGGAGATGGCGCCGATCGGAACGCCCGCCGTCTTGCGCAGGTCTCGCGCCATATAATAGCAGGCAGCGGAAAAATCGGGCACGCTTTCCGGGCTGGCCGTCTTCCACGACACCGCACTGGCAAAGTCCTGCCGTGCCTGGTCCGCCGCTTCGCGCGGAACCGTAATCAGGCGCAGTTGCTCATCCGACGAATTGCGGATCTGCCCCATGGCATCCTGCGCATTGCGCACTTCCAATTCCATGTTCGATTGGCCTGAACATAGGAAGACGTCGCCCACGACCACGTCCCGCGCCGTCACCTGCCCCTTGTCGCTGCGCGCCGACAATGCGATCGGTCCAGCCTTGGTAAGCGCGGCAAACCCCGCTTGGAACCGCCCCTGCGCATCCGCCGTCACGACCTGGGTCGCCGCGCCCAATGTTATCGTGATCATCTCGCCTGGATCAGCCCTCCCACGGATCAGGGCCGGACGATCGCGCTGGATGACCGAATGGTCACCAGATAGCGCATCGAACACAGGTGCTGCAGCCGCAGGCATAGCCATCACCGGGAGGAATCCCATAGCTACAGCCGTGATATACCGATTTGAGCGCTTCATATGTGATCCTCCCGCTATGCAAATTGTGCCGTTCCGCGCTTGCAGAACATCCGAACGGCGCCGCTTAGAAGCGCCGATCAGGCTATTAATGTTAACGCTACCTTTTGGTGCCGTCATTTTCATTCGTTTGACAAACTGGAGGTCTGACCCGCCCGCTTATCGCGCGCCCTGAAAGGCGAGATGCGCGCTGAAGAAGGGCAGCAGCTTATCCTGAAATCGCCAAGCCACCCGGTTGGTATGATCGCCCTCATAGATTTCGAAACTGTTGGGAATGCCATAGCGATCAAGCACGCCATGCAGCGTCTGCGCATCAGCTTTCAATCCATCCTTGTCGCCGACATCGATGGCGATCGCGCGATAGCGGCGGAGATTGCCGATATATTGATCGACGAACGCCAGCGGCGCATTCGCTGCCCATTTGGCCACGACATCGGGTTGCACCACCCCGTCCTTGACCGGCATGTCCAGATAGAGGGGCGGCTTTTGCGGGTTGGGCGACCAGGCGGCAGCCGTCGCCAATTGCGCGCGCAACATGAAGGATAGCCCAGCCGAATCGGCGGGCGACTTTACCGATTCGAGCTGTTTGAACACGGCCGGATCGATCTGCGCCGGATCGCGCGGCGACAGGCAGCAGGGGCTCATCATATAAAGCGCACCGAATATATCGGCATGTTTCATGCCGATGCGGCTGGTCCCGTAGCCGCCCATGCTATGCCCTGCCAGCCCCCGGCTTTCGCGCTGCGCGATCGTTCGATAATGGTCGTCGATATAACGGACCAGATCGCGCGCCACGAAACTTTCGAAATCGCCGGTCGTCACCGAACTGGAATACATCGACCCATTATGGATCGTCTTGGAATCGGGCAGCACCAGGATCATCTCCTGCGCGTCCTTGGCGAAGGCGCCTTCCACGGTCCGGGGAATGTGGATTTCCTTCGCCCATTCCTCCGCGCCGATCGAATAGCCGTGCAGGGCATACACGACCGGATAACGCCGTGATGGTTCGCGGCCGTAGCTGGGCGGCAGGATCACCAACACATCGCGGTCGGCCGCTTCGCCTTCCAGATTGCCCTCGATCGTCGGAGCATGCACCTTGATGCGCTCGATCGTTACCGGCTTTGCCCCGGCGACAGCTGGCGGCGCACCCGTCGCCACCTGCGCCAAGGCAGGCATCGACGCCCCGGCCATCGCCAACGCCGTAACGACCATCATCCGTGTCTTGAACGTCATGCCAACCCCTCCATTTTCGTCGTCATTGTCCGCGCAATAGGCGCATCACCAGAGCGCGTATCCGCCCATAATTTCCTTGGCCGAGCGGCCCCAACACCCCATGCTGCGCGTCCGGCATATGGGCCAAAGGATGGCCATCGGGGCGAAAGACATAATGGTCGAAATAGGCGCGCCAGGCGTCCCGTTCTGCCGCTGGCCGTTCGGCAATGGCGATCATGGCGAGCAACATGGCGGTGTGCGGCGCATCCGGCCCGGCGCTGAAACCATCCCACCAATAATTGACCAGAATGTTGACGGGATCGAGCGCCTCGACCTGGTGCCACCATAATTTGGGGAGGTAGAGCGCGTCTCCGGGGGCCAACTCCACCATAACGGCCCTCGCCCGCGCGGCCGCAAAGCGAGGATATTGCGGATCGTCGCTCGCCGCCCCCGTGGCCAGCGATATCGGCTGGCCCGACAATGTATGGTCGATCGGCCCGACATAGAGATCGCCGATCGCATCGGGCGGATAGAGGGTGAAGCGTCGCCGCCCGGCTACTGCGCAGGCCAGATTATCATAGGTGTCATAATGGCAGGCAACGGTCGAGGCATTGCCGAGCCATATCCGTGGGCGGACGTTCGGCGGCAACAACGCGCATGGATTGGCCTCGGCGAAGCCGGGGAAATGATGATCGGTCGGCAGCGAGCCCAGATAGCCGATCTCGCCCGCATCCTGCGCATTGGCGGCGATACGCGCGATCGCTTGCCGAACGGCGATGGTTTCCCTGGCAAAGTTGAAGCCGCCAGGCCCATCGCCATAATGATAGCGCCCACATAAATTTGGCGGACCAGCGAAATATTCCGCTGTCGATCCGCTGTCGAATCGCGCCAGATAGGCAAGCACGGCGTCATTGCTTTGTACGCTCATCTGCATCGCAGGCCAGTCGCTACAGACTCCCCGAATCACAATGGGGCGACACGCCTGCGCCAAATGTCGCAAACCTTCGACACCCCCGATCTCCGCGGCGGTTCGTTCCGTGATTGGGACAGCGGCACTGGCCATGGGTCTGCCGAACCGCCCAAGCCTGTCGTTCCGCCGACGCGCCATCAGGCTGATATGCTGCAACGATCCGGCGATGGCGTAGGCAAGGCGCAGATGCCCGGATCGAAACAGCATCATGACGGCCGCATCGTCCAGATCATCGAGACTATCGAGGCTCACCGTATAGAGCCCATCCAGCCGCACCGTCTCCCCATCATCAAAGCTGAGCGCAATGTCGATCGGCTCGATCAGCCGGTGCGCAAGCAAGGCGGCGATGAAGGCTTCGGTCGCCTCCATCCCCGCAACCAAGCGGCTTAGCGCCTGTTGGACGACACGCAATTGTAGGGTGGGCTTCCCTTCCGCATCGAACAACGGGTCACCATCGCCGGATGCAAAGCGGGGATGATCCGGGTCGAAGGCGATATTCTCTTCTGCCGTGAAGAAGCCTTCGCGATCCGCCTCCATCGCCCGAAAGGCGGGACGATCATCGGGCGAATCCACCAGATGCTCGCCCGGCTTCAACCCAGTCAACGCCCCCAGATAGAATCGGCCCGTCTCGGCATGTTTGGAAAAAAGAATCGGGCAGGCAGCGGCAGCGGCCAGGATTTCACCAACGACGATTCGCACGAACGGACCAGATCCATGGTCCGGTGCCCGCATCCGCAAACCGGCGTGCGCCACATTATTGAGCAACTGAAGCGATTCCATACCCTCTCCTCCTGCGGCACATTCTCACGCTGCCGCCGCCCTGTCTGGACGCATTTTTCGTCTCCGACAGCCTAATCACACGGGGCGATATTTACACATACAATTTCGCTTGATTGCCCGTTTCGATAGCGCTACCATTTACGCCTAGAAAAGAAAAGGCTTGGGTGAGGATCAAATCCGTTCGTGCGACGGCCCCTCCCCCCAAAGTCTGAAACTGTGATCGTGCGTGACAATAGTGTCGCGACGTTCGGGCGAGAAGAAGTGGGAGTAAGGGGAGGATCATGAAGACAGATTTCGATCGCGCTCGTTTGGCGAAGCGCAGCCGCAAGAGCCTGGCGGCGACAGCCAGCGGCTTGGCCCTGGCAATCGCCTTTCCGGCCGTTGCGCAAGTGGCCGAACAGGCGACCATCACGAACCCTGCCAGCGAAGCGGACATCGTCGTCACCGGCATCCGTGGGTCGCTGCAACGCAACCTAGACATCAAGCGTAACTCGGCTGGTGTCGTCGACGTCATTTCGGCGGAAGATATCGGCAAGTTCCCGGATTCCAATGTTGCGGCATCGCTGCAGCGCCTTCCGGGCGTGTCGATCAACCGGTCCGGTTCGCGCGGCGAGCCCGATGGCATCACCGTGCGCGGCTTTGGCGGCGACTTCAACGAAACGCTGATCGATGGTCGCCGCATCTCCACCGCGACCGGTGGCCGTTCGGTCGACTTCTCCTCGGTCGGTGCCGATTTCGTCGGCCAGCTCGCCGTGCTCAAGACGCCTGACGTATCGCTGTCGAGCAGCTCGATCGGTGCGACCGTCAACATCTCCTACCCCAAGCCGTTCGACAGCCCCGGCACGCGCGTCGCGTTCAGTGCCGCTGGCTCGATCCAGGACGATGCGGGCAAGGTGGTGCCGACCGTCGGTGCCCTGTTCAGCAAGACCTTTGCCGATGACACGCTCGGCATCCTGATCGACGGCATCTACACCCGCCGCGATACGCAGGTGAACCGCGTCTATGTATCCGGTTGGCAGGGCGGCCTGTACGATCCTTGTCAGTTGGCAGGTAGCACTGCGACGGTTTGCAATCCTACTCCTGCCAGTAAGACTGTTGTCGGCTGGTACGGCCAGCAATATGGCGCCGATCAGCGCTATACCAAGGATGAGCGTATCGACGGCCGCATCGCCCTGCAATGGGCACCGTCCGACGACATTGTCCTGACGCTGGACGACAATTATTCGCGACAGAAGATTGTCACTGACATTTCCGGTTTCGGCGTCTGGTTCAACCAGGACTCAATGCGTAATGTCCAACAGGATGAAAACGGCACGACGATCGACTTCGTACAACAGGGATCGCCAACCGATTTCACCGCTGGCACCGATACCCGTGTGCTGGAAACCAACCAAATCGGTTTGAACATGGTGTGGGACGCGACGTCCAACCTCAAGATCGAGGCGGATGCCAGTTATTCGAAGAGCCGTCAGAACCCGGATGGTGAAATCAGCAGCGAAAATGGCGATATCGGCTATGGCGGCGCGCTGGGCACTGCAAACGGCATTCGCGTGTCCGGTAACAGCAGCAAGGCGTTCCCGGAACTGACGGCCTTTGGCCCCAATGGCGATGCTTCGCGTTGGCTGGACCAGACCATCATCGGCTCGCACGTCACCGTGCGGCAGCAGCAGGTCAACAGCGACGAGATCAAGCAGTTCCGCCTCGGCGCAACCTGGGAACAGGATAATCTGACCATCAAGTTCGGTGGCCGCTATATGGAGGATGAATTCACGCTCCAGAACAGCAGCACCTTCACCAATAACTTCTGGCAGGCTTATGCGGGCTATGGCGGTCCGTCCGGTCAAGGCAGTGGTGTTCTGATGCCCGCCAGCCTGATCCAGGGCGTGATTGGCACCAACAACTTCATCCCCGGCTTCTCCGGCGTCCTGCCACCCGGCCTGCTGAAATATGACGCTAAGGAATATCAGCGTATTCTGGAAGGCCTCGGCAATCCATATGCGCAGAATGTGCCGGGCTTTAACTATCCTCCCCCGACCGACCCTAACAACGGCCTGCTCAATTATCGCGGTATGTTTGATCTGTTGTTAGACCCAGGCAGCGTTCAGAATGTGCGCGAGAAGACCTGGTCGGCCTATGTTCGGGTAAATTTCGAAGCCGATGTCGCGGGTATGCCCTTCTACTTCAATGCAGGCGCGCGAGAAGAAATCACGAAGCTCGTATCGGCTGGCATTGGGCGATTGCCAACCTCGATCACAGGCAGCACAGCTGATCCAACTTTGCTCACGGTAGGCTTCGGTGAATCTCAGCCTATCTCCACGAAGAGCAGTTATTCCTACTTCCTGCCGAGCCTCGACATGAAGCTGGAACTGACCGACAGCCTGCACCTGCGTTTCGACGCTTCGCGCACGCTGACACGCCCGGCGCTGAATACGCTTACGCCGGTTCTTAACGTTGGCGTCGGCCAGCGCGTCGGCGCCCTGACGGCAACGGGCGGCAACCCCAACCTGAAGCCCTATCTGGCCGATAACTTCGACCTCGCGATGGAATGGTATTACCAGCGCAATTCCTACGCCTCCGTCAATTTCTTCCTCAAGGATGTGACGAACTTCGTGGTTGCAGGTACCCAGCGGCAGACGATCAACGGCGTCGTTGATCCGACCACTGGTGCGCCTGCGGTCTTTACCGTGTCGCAGCGGGTCAATGGACCGTCGGCCACAATCAAGGGCGTCGAACTGGCATGGCAGCATGTTTTCGGCGACAGCGGCTTCGGCTTCAACGCCAACGCCACCTTCGTCGAAACCAACAAGCCCTATGACGAAACCAATTTGTCGCAGAGCGGCTTTGCCGTGACCGGGCTTGCCAACTCGGCCAACCTTGTCGCCTTCTATGACAAGGAAGGCTTCCAGTTCCGTACCGCCGTCAACTGGCGCGACAAATATCTGCAGGTCTTTGGTCAGGCCCAGAACAACTCGGCCTTTGGCGCGGAACCGACCTTCGTCAATTCCAGCCTGCAGATCGATTTGAGCACCAGCTACCAGCTGACCGAACGGTTCAGCCTGTTCGGCGAAGCGCTCAACATCACCAACGAAACGGTCAGCACCCATGGCCGCTTCTCCAACCAGTTGCTTGATGTGTACGCTTATGGCCGCCGTTTCACGGCGGGCGCACGCTACCGCTTCTAACGGTTCTCGCCCTGGAGGGGATGTCGATTGACATCCCCTCCTTTTTAATGGTGATTTCTCTCTTATGGTTCATCCTGTCCGCAACATCGTAATCGTCGGCGGCGGGACAGCCGGCTGGTTGACCGCTGGCATCATCGCGGCCCGCCATCGCACCCGCATTGGCCAGGGTTTCAGCGTCACTTTGGTCGAATCCCCCAACACCCCGATCATCGGCGTGGGAGAGGGAACATGGCCGACGCTCCGCACCACGCTATCGCGCATGGGCGTGTCGGAGTCCGATTTTTTCCGCGAATGCGATGCCGCTTTCAAACAAGGCGCACGCTTCGACCGCTGGACCACCGGCGCGGTCGATGACGGCTATTATCATCCCCTGATGCTCCCGCAGAATTTCGGGCAGGTGAACCTTGCCCCGCATTGGCTGGCAAGCAATCAGGGCGAAAGTTTCTGCGACAGCGTCAGCGCGCAGGGCCGCATCTGCGACGACGGCCTGGCCCCCAAGACGATTGCGACGGCTGAATATGATGCCCTCGCCAACTATGCCTATCATCTCGACGCGGGCAAATTCGCGCCTTTCATCCAACGCCATTGTTGCGAAACGCTGGGTGTGCGGCACGTTTTGGCGGATGTCCAACAGGTGCTGATGCACGAGAATGGCGACATTCGCGCGATCCAGACAGCGCAGGCAGGCGAGATCGAAGGCGACCTGTTCGTCGATTGCACCGGCTTCAAGGCGCTGTTGATCGAAGGCGCGATGAATGTGCCGTTCAAGGACTGCAACGACGTTCTATTCTGCGATACGGCATTGGCCATGCAAGTGCCCTATGAGCGGCCGGATAGTGCGATTGCATCCCACACCATCTCGACAGCGCAGACATCAGGCTGGATCTGGGACATCGGCATCCAGACGCGCCGCGGCGTCGGCCATGTCTTTTCCAGCAGCCATATTTCCGACGAAGAGGCCGAACGCGAATTGCGCGCCTATATCGGCCCGGCGGCCGATGGGCTGAATGCCCGCAAGATCAAGATCCGTTCGGGCCATCGCGAAACCTTCTGGAAAGGCAATTGCGTGGCCGTGGGCCTGGCCGCCGGTTTCCTCGAACCGCTCGAAGCCTCCGCGATCGTGCTGATCGAATTGTCGGCCAAGATCATTGCCGAACAAATGCCCGCCTGTCGCGAGGTGATGGACATCATCTCCTCGCGCTTCAACGCGACGACCCACTATCGCTGGGGCCGCATCATCGACTTCCTCAAGCTCCATTATGTGCTGACAAAGCGCACCGACAGCGATTTCTGGCGCGACAATGTGCGCGATGAAACCATCCCGGATCGCTTGAAGGAATTGCTGCTGCTCTGGCGCTACCAGTCCCCCTGGTTCCACGACGAGTTCGACCGCGTGGAGGAAGTCTTCCCGGCCGCCAGCTATCAATATGTCCTGTACGGCATGGGCTATCATACCGAAGTCGATCCCGCCTCGCTCAGCCGGGATCATCGCCTGGCCGATCGCGCCCGCCGTGAAAATGCCGCGCTGACCGACAAATTATGCGCCGGGCTACCCCGCCACCGGGATCTGATCAACAAGATCGTCGCGCACGGACTGCCGCCGGTCTGACCGGCGGCAACCGTTACCGTTTACTGCGTCCCCTTGCTCAGATGGTTGGCCGCATTGGCCAGTTCGATCCACGCCGCGCCTTCTGGAATGACATATTCATTCTGGCCCCAGAAATAAGGCCAATCCTCGTGATTTTCGGGGAAGTCCGGCTTGATCACCAATATGCCCGGCACGACGCCCCCGGCAATGAAGGAAAAGTCCGCCCGGTTATTGCCATAGGCGACTTCCTTCGACACCGTGCCGACACCCGACACGAAGGATATGTCCGACGCAGGATGGTGGCCGGTCAGAAACGCCATGCCGTGAAATAGCGCGTCCGGCCCGACAATGTCGGGGAAAGCACGATGCAAAGCCTCGGCCGTCAGCGCATAGCCAAGGACGGTCCCTGACCCCGCCCAGCCGCCAGTGGTAATCGGGACGGCGAAGGGATTGGCGCGTGCGATCTCCACGCTCTGCGCCTGCCAACGGCGCACCGCCGGGATCATCCCGGTGCGATAGGAAGCGGGCATGTAGGGAATCGCCGCGACAGCCGTCTGCGCGTTGAAGCCAAAACCCTTTTCGATGGCGGGCCAGAGCGCCTGCACCTTGGCGGCATAGACCGGCTTGCGGGTGGTGCGCAGCAGTTCCACCGCCGCCGCGAACATCTCCGCATCAAGCGGCCCGCCGGTGGTGTTGCCATGGCTGAACAAATCGGGCGCCTGCCCCTGTTCCTGCTGCCAGACCCGTTCGGCGGTTGCCAACGCGCGTTGCGCCAGCGCATCATCCTGCCCACGCAACACGCGCACGGCGGCCGCCAGCCCGGCGATCGATCCATAGTTGAGCGCCGATGATTTGCTGGTGAAGGCCCAGCGATCGTCCGGCGTCCCGCTCCGTCCATTGCGAACCTCACCCGGTTTCAAGGCCGGGTCATAGGGCAGCCCATCCGTCTTGTTCACCGCATCGCCCAAATGCGTATATTGGGCGACATCCGGCTCCACGATGCCATGAATGGCGTGACCGACAGCGTCGAATTGGGCGAGCAATTGCAGGGTGCCATGCGCCACCTGTTGCACCATGTCGGGCTTTCCGTCGGGCACATGCATTTCGACATGCCGCCGCGCCTGATCGACGCTTACCGTATCGCGATCCAGCCGATACCGCTCCGCCGCATCGGCAAGCGAGCGCACCACCTGATATTGGGATTGGGTGCGGATATCGAAATCGCCGGCATCATACCAGCCGCCGACGTTGAGGCCCGGAATATGCTCGCCCGGCTTGAAGCGCGTATCGGTCGTCGGTCCCTGCCGGTACAGGTCGATATGTTCATGGTTCAGCGGTGCCTGACGCGCATCGTCGCGATGGGAATCGCCGTGCCAGCTGCGATAGGCTTCGTTGACCGACATATGGTCCATCGCGACCGGGAAATAGACATCGTTGGTCGGGTGCCAGGCATCGGCATAGACATCCTGCGCGATCCGAAATGGCGCGGTGCGGACATCGCCATATTCCAGCATGTAGAGCCCCGGTTGCTTAACGGCGCTGAAATCGAGTTGCAGATAATGATAGCGCAGATAGTCGCCCCAGGGTTTCACCGGCCCGGTCGCCACCGGCACCGCCGCGCCGCTGACGTCCAGGCGCAGCAATTTGAGCGGTGGCCGCCGCTTGTCATTACGGTCCAGTTCGACCGTGGCGATCTTGGGACCATCGGGCGCATAGCCGAGCTGCGAATGTGCGATAACGGGCGTCCGCAGCCAATCGGGGTCGGCCTGCGGCTTCACCGTCCACTGCAGCACCGTACCGGTCTTGTTTGCAGGCAGAATCGATCGCAACACGAACCAGCCATTTTGCGCCTGATTGCGCCCATCATAGAGCGCGATCGGCTGATCGCTGCTCACGCTGATCCGGCGCGCGGGGTCTTCCGGTGCCAGGACGAAGCGGCGGCCACTGGCCATCGGCAGGGGTTCGGCCCCCGGCCCTTCGCTCCGCCCGCTGGCCGCATTGCGCTCCGCCGTCCGCTCCATGGCGCTTGCCGGATAGATCGGGAAGGTGCCGGTACGCTCGTCCGCCATATAGGCATGGTGGAAATAGGCCGACGGCAGCAATTCCAGGTTGAAACCCGCCTTGCCCGCCAAGGCCTGCGGCACGGGCTTGTCGAGAATGATGCTCAGTTCGACCGTACCCCCGCGCCGCTCGGCGCGAATGACATATTGCCAGTCATGGGCGGCATAACGCAGCGTCGTTTCCACGACCCCGGCCTTGGCATCCACCTTGCGACCCACCAGCGCACCGATCGCATCCCATTGTCCGGGTGTCGCCGACAAGCGCACGTCGCCATTGGTCGCGGTGCGCATACCCTGCTGGATGATTTCGATACCGCTGATCTTTGCATCCGCAAACAGGCCGTCATACCAGTTGGAAAAGGCTAGCACATTGACCGCTGGGCCTTCGAAATAGCCCTTTTCGTTCAACTGCAAGGCGGGTTCGCCCGGCGTCTGCGCGATTGCCGCCGTGCTGCTCAGCAGCAGTGCAATCCCGACGCAGGAGGCTCGTAAACGCTTCATGTCTCTCTCCCTTGATTGCGCTACCATCATCCGGGCCGCAATTCTCACGCCTTATATCGCAGCGATTATAGATGGGCACAATATCCAATAGGCTGATTGCCATGCGCTTATGATAGCGCTATTAATCATCGAAATATGAAGGAGAGACTGATGCCCCGGACGCGACGGATATTGCTCGGAACCCTGCCCTTGGCGATGGCCCTTTTGACGGCCGGGTGCCAGCAGAGCGCGGACAATGCGCAGGAGCCAGCCGCCAATGCCGCAGACGCTTCGAAATATCTGTCCCAGCCGCTGGTCAAGGACATCTATACCGCCGACCCGTCCGCCCATGTCTGGGATGGCAAAATCTATGTTTACCCCAGCCACGATATCGACGGACCAACCGCCGAGGATGATCTTGGCAGCCATTTCGAGATGCGCGACTATCGCGTGCTGTCGATGGACAAGATCGGCGGGCCGGTAACGGTCGGGCCAGTGGCGTTGGACGTCAAGGATGTGCCGTGGGCGGATCGCCAGATGTGGGCACCCGACGCCGCGCGCAAGAATGGCATTTATTATCTCTACTTCCCGGCCAAGGACAAGGAAGGCGTGTTCCGCATCGGCGTTGCAACGTCGAAGGATCCGATGGGGCCGTTCAAGGCGCAACCACAGCCGATCAAGGGTAGCTATTCGATCGATCCCGCCGTCTTCACCGATGATGATGGCGCAAGCTATATGTATTTCGGCGGCATCTGGGGCGGCCAGTTGCAGCGCTATGCCAACGGCAAATATGATCCGAACGGGTCGAAGACCGACCTGGAGCAGGATGACAAACCGGCACTACTTCCCCGCGTGGCCAAGATGACCGGCGACATGCTGGAATTCGCCGAAACGCCCCGACCGTTGCAGATCGTCGATGAACAGGGCAAGCCTCTGCTGGGCGGCGACCATGATCGCCGTTTCTTCGAAGCATCGTGGATGCACAAATTTAACGGCAAATATTATTTCAGCTATTCGACCGGCGACACCCATTATCTGGTCTATGCCGTAGGCGACTCGCCCTATGGTCCCTTCACCTATAAGGGCCGCATCCTTGAACCGGTGGAAGGCTGGACCACCCATCATTCAATCGCCGAATGGGATGGCCGCTGGTGGCTTTTCTATGCCGACACACAGTTGTCGGGGCAAACCCGTCTGCGCAACGTCAAGGTTACCGAACTGCATCATAATGACGATGGCAGCATCCGCACGATCAACCCGCTCCTAAGCGGTGCAGCGAAGAAGAGCGCTGCCCAGTGATTACTACGGCCGGGGAAGCCATTGGCTTCCCCGGCCGCTGCTTGTGCAGCGACGACAATGCCCAAGGGCCACGCAGCCCTTTTCGACAAGACCGACGTCTCAACGACGCATTCAGGGAGACATGAGGATGAAGGCATCTTTGCTACGCTGTGCTGCGGGCGCGATGATCCTGGCCGGCTTTACTGCGCATAGCGTAGCTATGGCCAATGACAGTTGGAAAGAGGCGGATACCAAGGCGCGGGCGATCGTCGATCAATTGACGCTGGACGAAAAGGTCGAACAGCTCCTCAACGTGGCACCGGCCATCCCCCGGCTCAAAATCCCGGCCTATAACTGGTGGACCGAATCGCTGCATGGCGCGATGGGCGCGGTTCCGACCACCAATTTCCCGGAACCCATCGGCCTTGCCGCCACCTTCGATGCGCCGCTGATCAAGACGGTCGCGGCCACCATCAGTACGGAGGTGCAGGCGCTTCACACCCTCGGTCGCCAGACTGGGCATCTCGGCAAGATCGGCACGGGCCTCAATACCTGGTCGCCCAATATCAATCTCTTCCGTGATCCCCGATGGGGCCGCGGCCAGGAAACCTATGGCGAAGACCCCTTCCTAACGGCCCGAATCGGCGTGGCCTTCATCCAGGGGATGCAGGGCGACAATCCTGACTTGCCCGACATCGTCGCCACACCAAAGCATTTCGCCGTCCATAGCGGGCCGGAACCGAGCCGCCACACCGATAATATCTTCGCAACCAAGCGCGACCTGGAAGACAGCTACCTGCCCGCCTTCCGTGCCGCTATCGTCGAGGGCAAGGCCGGGTCGATCATGTGCGCCTATAACCGGGTCGACGGCCAACCCGCCTGCGGCAGTCCCATGTTGTTGCAGGATTATCTGCGCGATGCATGGGGCTTTACCGGCTATGTCGTGTCGGATTGTGACGCCGTAGTCGATATTTACGACAACCATAAATTTGCGCCCGACGCCGCAACCGGTGTCGCGGTCGCGCTGCGCCAGGGTGTCGATAGCGAATGCAATAATGCGACGCTCAATGGCCAGACAGGTCTGGGCGATCGCTACAAAGCCTCGCTCGCGCGCGGCTATATCGGCATGAGCGACATTGACACCGCACTCGTCCGGCTATTCTCCGCGCGCTATCGCAATGGCGACCTCCCCGGCCTGTCGAGCCGCAAGCCCAATGCCATGCCGGTCAAGATGATCGGAACGGCGGAACATCAGGCGCTCGCCCTGACCTCGGCGGAAAAGAGCCTGGTCCTGCTCAAGAATGACGGCATCCTGCCGCTGAAGGCCGGAACGAAGATTGCCCTGGCCGGCCCGCTGGCCGACGCCACGCGCGTCTTGCGCGGCAATTATTCATCGCCCCGCAGCGCCCCGCCCATTTCGGTAGCCGACGGCATCCGGCAGGCGATGCCCGGCTCTGCGCTGACCCTCATCCCCTTTGGCCCCTCCATTACCGATGGCGATCCTGTTCCCGGCACCGCGCTGTTGACCCCGGATGGCAAGCCCGGTCTGCGCGCCGAATATTTCAATGCCAGCGGGGATGACGGCTTCGAAGCCAAGCCCGTGCTGACCCGCGTGGAAAACACCCTCGTTTCCCGCGCGAGTGAATTCCAGCAGGTGTCGAAACGCTATAAGGTCGTCTGGACCGGCTATCTGGTCGCGCCGGAAACCGGGCTGTATCGCGTCGCACTGACCGGCGTCAAAGGCACCGTCTCGCTCGACGGCAAAGCCGTGGTCAGCGCCGAAGACTATTCCCGCTGGGCCGAACCGCTCGACCTGACCGAGGTTCGCATGACCAAGGGCCAGCGCTATGCCATCCGTCTCCAGGGGGAGAGCAGCATCGCGCCCAGCCCTACCATCTTCTGGAAACGCATTTCCGACAATGTCGATCGCGACCTGGCGGACGGCGCGAAGGATGCCGATGTGATCGTCGCCGTCGTCGGCCTGACGTCCGATATCGAGGGCGAGGAAATGCCGGTCAAGATCGAGGGCTTTATCGGCGGCGACAAGACCTCGCTCGACCTACCCCGCGATCAGCGCGCCTTTCTGGAAAAGGCCAAGGCGCTGGGTAAACCGCTGGTCGTGGTTGTCATGAACGGCAGCGCGGTCGATCTATCCTGGGCCAAGGATCATGCCTCGGCCATCGTCGAGGCCTGGTATCCCGGCCAGTCGGGCGGGTTGGCGGTCGCCAATGTCCTGTCGGGAAAGACCAATCCGGCCGGACGCCTGCCCGTCACTTTCTACAAGAGCGTCGATGATCTTCCGCCCTTTACCGACTATAGCATGGACGGACGCACCTATCGCTATTTCAAGGGCACGCCCGTCTATCCGTTCGGCCATGGGCTCAGCTACACGCAGTTCAGCTATGCAGCGCCCACGCTGGGCGCGACCGACGCCATTGCCAAGGACGGGCTGACCGTACGGACGGTCGTCACCAATAGCGGCGCACGGGCGGGCGATGATGTCGTCCAGCTTTACGTGACGCCCCCCGGCTTCGATGGCGCACCCCGCACCGCCCTGCGTGGCTTTGCCCGCGTATCGCTCAAGCCGGGCGAAGGGAAGGAAGTCGCCTTCACCCTGTCGCCCCGTGACCTGAGCTTCGTGACGCGAGACGGCGTGCGCGCGCTCATCCCCGGCGACTATCAATTGAGCATCGGCGGCGGGCAGCCGGGCACCGGCAGTCCGGTCCAGACCGTCGGCTACACCATCCGCGAGAGGGTCGACCTGCCAAAATGACAGGCGGCCATTTGGGACAGCTAAATAGATAAAAGGCAAAGGAGAGATGCAGATGAAACGCATAGTTGGTTTCGCCACAATGATCGGAGCAGCCACTTGGCTCATCACAGCGCCGATCGCGGCCCAGGCCCAGGACGACAAGATGGTGCCGATCGCCATCCCCGCCCAGCCGACCGCCATTGAACTCGGAACGCCCGCCCTCCCCGGTGCGACGGCCAAGGAGTCCTGGCACAGCCAATATGGCAGCCTGTTTGCCCGCAACGTCACGGTCGCAACCCTCACCCCCTTCCTGCCCGATCCCGCCAAGGCAACCGGCGCGGCCATCGTCGTGGCGCCGGGCGGTGGGTTTCGAACCCTGTCGATGAACAATGAAGGCTGGGATGTGGCCAAGGCGCTGGCCGATCGCGGCGTCGCGGCTTTCGTCCTGAAATATCGCCTGCGCCAGACGCCAGCGGACATGCCGGCCTTTGAAAAGTCGATGCAGGAGATGTTTTCTCCCGGCACTCGACCACCCCGCCCGGCCCCCGACCCGAATTTCGGCGACCTCTCGCCCCAGATCGCCGATGCCCGCGCCGCCTTCGCGCTGATCCGTCAGCGCAAGGCCGAATGGGGCGTTGATGCCGATCGGATCGGCATGGTCGGCTTTTCCGCCGGGGCCATGCTGACCATGGCGACGGCGCTGGCGGGCCAAGATGCCAAGCCTGCTTTCATCGGCAATATCTATGGCCCGCTATCCTCCATGAAAGTCCCGGCCGACGCGCCGCCGCTGTTCGTGGCCCTGGCCGCCGACGATCCTTTCTTCGCCAATGGCGGCATCGCCCTGATCGACGATTGGCGTGCCGCCAAGCGCCCGGCCGAATTCCACCTCTACGAACGGGGTGGCCATGGCTTTGGCATGTATCAGAAGGACACGACCAGCACCGGCTGGTTCGATGCCTTCGTCCGCTGGATCGGGACGCACGGCGCGCTCACGCGTTAGGCCTATTCATTCACCTACGCTCTGCGTCAATGTTCCACTACCGTTCAGGCTGCATGTTCGATAACGCTGGGCATGCAGCCTGCGAATCCGGGTAGAAGGACAGAGAGCGGATAATGACGATAGCGCGTATTTTTGCCGGATCTTTGCTTGCCTTGGCGACAATCACGCCTGTAGCGGCCCTCGCGCAGGCAGGCGATGCCGTGAAGGGCAAGATAGTATTTGCCCGTTGCGCGCTCTGCCATGACGTGAAGCCTGGCCCCAAGAAAATGGGTCCGGCGCTCAATGGCCTGTTTGGGCGGACGTCAGGAACCATCGCAGGTTTCACTTACTCGCCCGCCATGCAAAAGGCGAAGATACGGTGGGACGCCAAGACATTGGATGCCTTCCTCGCCAAACCCAGCGCTGTCGTTCCGGGCAATCGCATGGCCTTTGCCGGTGTGCCGCAGGCTGCGGACCGCGCCAATCTCATCGCATATCTCAAGAGCGCCACGAAATAACGTCCAGCGTCAGTCATGGCGGTAGAGACGGGCGATCTGCGCGGCGATGTCGCTTGGGCTCAGCCGCCCCGGACGATACCAGTCGGCGACGCTGTTGAGCTGCGACAGCAGCAGATTGCGATAGAGCGACCGGTCGATCTTAGCCGGTAGCGGCAGCGCGGCGACGATAGCGCGGAACAATTGTTCGAACCGGTCGCGCCGTTCGACCAGCGCCTCGCGCACGGCGTCGGGCACTTCGCGAAAATCATTCATCATCGGCATGGTCAGCGAATCGGAATCGAGCTGGACTTCCAGCAGCGCGCCGCAGGCTGCTTCCAGCTGCGCCCAAGGATCATCCTGCGCCGCCACGGCCGCTGCGATCCGGGCTTCGGCCCCATCCAGCGCAGCGTGATGCAGTTCGACGAACAGCGCGTCCTTCGATTTGATATGGTGATAGAGTGAGCCACCCAGCACACCGGCCGCTTCGCCGATGTCGCGCATCGACGTGCCGCGATAGCCCTTGCGCGCAAAGAGCTGCGCGGCAATCGCCAATATCTGGCCCCGCCGCGTGCCCGCGCCGTCCGTGTCTTCACCCTTGGCCTGTGCGTCTGTCCTGCTCATGCAGCGCGACCTAGCATATTCGATCGCGATAGATCATCCGCCTTGGCGTGTGCGGAAAGGGGCACTGCATTATTCACTTGCAACTCTCCCTCGGCTTACTGTATCCCAAGCATACATTCTATCGGGAGCAGGATCATGGAAAACCAAGAAGACGTCGTTTCCTTTGCGGTCGAGGACGGCATCGCCTGGGTGAATTTCAATCGCCCCGCCAAGCGCAACGCGATGAGCCCGACACTGAATCGCCGCATGATGGAGGTTCTGGACGAGCTGGAATTTCGTGACGATGTCGGCGTGCTGGTGCTGAGCGGCGAAGGCACGGCCTGGTCGGCGGGCATGGACCTGAAGGAATATTTCCGTGAGACCGAAGCCGACGGCCTGCGCGGCGTACGCAAGTCGCAGCGCGAAAGCTATGGCTGGTTCCGCCGCCTGCGCTGGTATCAAAAGCCCACCATCGCCATGGTCAATGGCTGGTGCTTTGGCGGCGGTTTCGGCCCGCTCTTTGCCTGCGACCTCGCCATTTGCGCCGATGAAGCGCAGTTCGGCCTGTCCGAAATCAACTGGGGCATCCTGCCCGGCGGCGGCGTGACCAAGGTGGTGGTCGACCTGCTGCCGATGCGCGATGCGATGTGGTTGACGCTGACCGGCGACTTGATCGACGGTAAGCAGGCGTCGGTGATGCGGCTGGTCAATGAAAGCGTGCCGCTCGACCAGCTCAAGGACCGCACCCGCGAGGTCGCCAACAAGCTGCTGGCCAAGAACCCGGTCGCGCTCAAATTCGCCAAGGATGCGGTGCGCCGGGTCAGCACCATGACCTATGACGAGGCGGAAGATTATCTGGTCCGCATGCAGGAAGCGGCCAATTTCCACGACAAGAGCGAAGGCCGCAAGGAAGGCATCCGCCAGTTCATCGACGAAAAGAGCTACAAGCCGGGTCTGGGTGCTTATGACCTGACCAAGGCGAAGGCACCGACCGAGGGCTGAGCAGCCCGATCGTCCTGAAACGCACCGGGGTCCGCCCCGGTGCGTATTTTCATGTTTGCGATATATCCACATCCATGAATTTGTGGCAGAATGTCCTTCAACCGGAGGAGGATTTTCATGCCCATAGCCACGACCCATGTCGGCAGCCTGCCGCGCGGCGACGCCCTGACCCCGCTGTTGCTGGCCCGCGACAAGGGCGAACCCTATGACGCACAGGCCTTTGACACGCAAGTTCAGGCCGCCGTTACCGACGCGGTGACTGCCCAGATCGACGCCGGCGTCACCATCGTCAGCGACGGCGAATTGGGCAAGGTCGGCTATTCTACCTATATGATCGAGCGGCTGACCGGCTTTGGCGGCCATATCGACCGCAGGCCCGCCGCCGACCTCGCCCCGCTGCCCGAATTGCGGCAGAAGCTGGCTGGGATCATGGGTTCCCAGGAATTTACCCGCGCGTCCTGCATCGGCCCGGTCCGACTGGTCACACTGGAGCCGCTGCATGACGACATCCGCCGTTTCAAGGCGGCGCTCGCGCCCCATGGCGAGGGCGTGCGCGCCTTCATGAATGCGGCGTCGCCCGGCCTCATCACCGCCTTCCAGGTCAATCGCCATTATCCCAGCCACGAAGCCTATCTGGCCGATCTGGTCGATGCGATGCGCGAGGAATATGAGACGATCGTGGCGGCAGGCTTCGACCTGCAACTCGATTGCCCCGATTTGGCGATGTCGCGCCACACCGGCTATCAGGATGCCAGCGACGAGGAATTCCTCAAGATCGCGTCCGCCAATGTCGATGCGCTCAACGCCGCCACCGCCAATATTCCGCCCGAACGGATGCGGATGCACATCTGCTGGGGCAATTATGAAGGCCCGCATGATCATGACATTCCGCTGGAAAAGGTGATCGACATCATCCTGCCCGCGCGCCCGGCCACCGTCCTGTTCGAAGCCGCCAATCCGTGCCACGAACATGAATGGGCGGTATGGCGCGACGCGACCATCCCGGATCACAAGATCCTGGCCCCCGGCCTGATCGATACCTGCTCCAACTATGTCGAACATCCCGAACTGATTGCCCAGCGAATCGAACGCTTTGCCGGGATCGTCGGCAAGGATCGAGTGGTCGCCAGCACGGATTGCGGCTTCGGCACCTTTGCCGGATATGGCAAGATCGACCCGGCGGTGACGTGGAAGAAGCTGCGTTCGCTCCGCGCCGGTGCGGACCTGGCGGACGCGCGGCTGTGAACGAGGAGCAGCGCCGCGCGATCGAGGCGGATTGCGCCAGGCTGATCGCCCGCTACGCCAATCTCAACGACGCGGCCGACTGGCAGGGCGTGGCTGACCTCTATGCCGAAGACGGACGGATGGCGCGCCCGACCGCGCCGGACGACTGGACGCGGGGGCGCGCGGCGATCCTCGCCGCCTTCCTCGCCCGACCGGCGCGGACGACGCGGCATGTCTGTTCCAACGTCGTGATCGACGTGACCAGCCCGACGCAAGCCGTCGGCGAAAGCGCGATGCTGCTGTTCACCGGCGAAGGCGCGCCCAAGGTCGGATCGTTCCACGACCGTTTCGTCCTGACCGCGGCGGGATGGCGCTTTGCCGAACGGCGCGGTAGCCTGACCTTTTAACGGAGGGCGCCCATCATGAATGCCACCACGCCATCCACCGTCAAATCGGCGATGCGGACCATCGACATCATCGAATATGTCGTGGCGCGCCCGGCCGGTGTGGTGGCGCAGGAGATTGCGGCGGGCCTCGCCATTCCGGTGAGCAGCCTGTCCTATCTGCTCGCGACATTGGTGGAGCGGCATTATCTGGCGCGGGAGGGGCGGCGCTACCTGCCCGGCCCGGCGCTGGCACGGCTGGGGTCGCCACGGGTCGCCCTGTCGCTGGCGGACAAGGTGCGGCCGCTGGTCAAAGCGCTGCGGACGCAGACCAACGAAACCGCCTCCTTCTTCGTGCGCGACGGCTGGCAATTGGTGGCGATCGTCACCGAGACGGCGGAACAGTCGCTGCGCTATTCGATCAGCGTGGGCACGCGCATTCCGATGCACAGCCTGGCGGCGGGCAAGGCGTTGCTCGCGAGTCTGGGCGACGACGAGATCGACGCCTATTTCGCGCAGGTGCCGCTGGAGCCGTTCACCCCGCAAAGCGTGACCGACGAGCAGGCATTGCGTGCCGAACTGGCGACCATCCGGGCGTCGGGCGTCGGGCGCACGCGCGAGGAATATACGCCGGGCATTTGCGGCCTGGGCATGGCGGCGGTGGTCGATGGCGTCGCGGTCGGCGCGTTCGCCGTCGCCATCCCCCTGCCCCGCTTCACCCCGGACCTGGAAACCCGCGCCGTCGCCCGGCTGGAACAGGCGGTCGCGCTCTTCACCGCTGCCGAAGCGCCGCCGGTTTAGCGACACAAGCGTCACAGCGCGAAGTTCACGATGTCGTCGGGTGAAAAGGCCCAATAGTGCGTCAATAGTCCCGGCAACGTACCGTCCAGGTAAGGCTGACGCCACTATTGGGTCACAGTGACGCGACGGCGACGCGCCAGTTGTGCGACACCGGCTATGCGTGGCTATGCCGTGCGTTGGGCGTGCTTTGGCGGGCCGGTCCATCTATCAGGATAGATCAGAGGAAATCCTACATTGGAAGGGGTTTTGATGCCGTGCCTATCCTTGGCTCCAACATGAGTGACCGGAGCATGCCAGCACCGATTCTCTACAGCTTTCGCCGCTGTCCTTATGCGATGCGGGCGCGGCTGGCGCTGGCGGTGAGTGGCGTGGAGGTCGAACTGCGCGAAGTGAAGCTGTCGGCCAAGCCCGACGCGATGTTGGCCGCTTCGCCCAAGGGCACCGTCCCTGTGCTGGTTCTGCCCAATGGCACCGTCATCGACCAGAGTATCGACATCATGCGATGGGCTTTGGCGCAGCATGATCCAGAGGATTGGCTGAGCCGCGACGATCCCGCGCTCGTGGCGGCCAATGATGGCGCGTTCAAACATGATCTGGATCGCTACAAATATCCCGACCGCCATGGCACGCAGGCGGAAACGCATCGCGCGAGCGGGTTGGCATTTCTGCTCGACATCGAACAACGGTTGGCAAGGTCCGCGCATCTATGCGGCCCGGCGCGCGGGTTCGCCGATGCCGCGATCATCCCGTTCGTGCGGCAGTTCGCCGCTGTCGACCCGGCCTGGTTTGCCATGCAGTCGCTGCCCAACCTTCGAAGCTGGCTGTCCAGCTATCTGACGTCGGACCTGTTCGGTGCGATCATGATGCGCGTTTCGCCGTGGCGGCCGGGGGATGCGCCTGTGCGTGTGCGCTGGCAGGCAAGCGACCCGGACCGATAGAGTATCCGTGATGGTCAAGCGCATGCTGTGGTCCAGAGACGATCTGCCCTGAGTAGCGCATTTGCGGTGACGATGAGCTTTCGCATGATGGCTGTGATGGCGATTTTGGCGGGTTTTCCGGCAGCGATGAGCTGGAATGATTGGCACAGCAATAGCGGTCGCCGCGATTTTAGTCATCTACGAATCATTCGCAGGGTAGCAGCGCACTCAGATGTTCAGAACCGTCAAAGGTTGAAGCGGAAGCCGTAACCGATGCCCAATGTGAACTGCACTCTCCGCCCGCGCTCGCGGACGAGCGGCGAATGACCGGCCTCGCTCCCTAATCGATCGAGGCTGGTAAACAGGGTGATGGCGCTTTGCCGGTTCAGCGGGCGAAGCGCCGAACCACCGACACCATAAGACAGCAAGCCGCCCTTTGGCGAATAGGCAGCAAGCCCGGATCGCAGCGACTGAATCGCATCGATGCCGAAATAGCTGTCCATATAGGGTTTGCCGACGACCGTGGCGCGCGGACCGACATTGATGATCGTGCGTCCGCTGCGCATCTGATACGATATCGCCCCGTCCGCTATCACGGCCTCATGTCCGCCAAAGCCGCGGCGGACTTCCAAACGGCCGCGCCAGGGGCCGATGCGTTTTTCAACGAAGCCGCCCAATTCGGCAGCAGCCGCGACATTGCCCATGCCACGCAGCCCGTCGCTTCCGCCCGTGATCAGAAAAGGCGATCCTCCGCGCTCTTCGTCACGTCCGAAGCGGACCTTGGCCAGCGGACCGGCCTTCCACCCGTTGGTGTTGACGGCGTTCCATCCCAATCCTTCAGGGATCGAAGCAAAGATCACGTCCCCATAATTGACCCGCAGATCGGGGAAGATCGACAAAGCCATGTCTCGCGACCCTTGCCACGCGGGGCTAAGGACCGGTGCCAGGCCGATCGTCACGCTCCATCCTGCTTCGTTTCCGTCCAAGGGCCGACCCGCTACCGTTGTCGGCTGCGTCTCTGCCGTCTGGGAAAAACAGGGCTGGCCCGCACCCAGGGCGGCGATGGCCAAGAGATAGCGCATGTTCATCCTTTTCTCGGCAACCGTCGATGATGCCCAACAATTCGCGGCGACGGCCTTTTCTAATCGATCATGCCATGAACGCCAGCCTTCGCAGGAGAATTTGGGTGAGACCCTTGCTTGCTTTCTGATTCAGACTGATTTTCCCGTCCCCAAATGAAAACGGGGGACGCCTTGCGGCATCCCCCGTTCCTACCGCTCACGAAAAGCGATCAGGCGTTCTTGGTGCGCCAGCCGTCGGCATAATTGTCGCGCGCGGCTTCCGAATAGGGGACCGAGGAAACGATCGCCTTGATTTCGGTCTGGACGTGGCGTTCGACGGTGGGCTTGGACGTGCCGCCATCGGGTTCGCCCCAGAGCAGGGTGACTTCGGTGCCGGGCTCGGCGAATTCGGCATCGACCATCGCCAGTGCCAGGAAGCGACCAGCGTTGATGGTGTAGCCGATCCAGGTCGACAGGCCGACCGTCTTGCCGTCCTTCAGCACCGCATCATAGGGATGCATGCAATAGACGGCGCTGGGGAATTCCAGGAACTTGGCCTTGTCGCCGGTCTGGAGCATCGAGCTCATGACGCGGACGATATCCTCATTGTCGAGCGCCAGCGTCACCTTGCGGCGGTGGGGCTGATCCTTGATCTTTTCCAGCGCTTCGCGGCCGATAAAGTCATGGTCGAACTTGACCATGATGCCATAGCCCAGCTCCCAGGGGTTGAGGTAATAATCCTCGATATTGTCGGAGACGAAGCTGCCGCCGAGCGAGCATTTGCCTTCATAGCTGTTTTCGCTCGCCCATTCGCGGAACGCCTTGGAGCCTTCACCGGTGTAGGTGGCGGGCAGCGGCGAGGGGATCCAGCCGGATTCCAGCGTGTTGGACGAATAGGTACGGCCACCGCACAGCGTCAGGCCATAATCCTTGCCCGCTTCGATCAGCGCATTGCGAACGGTGTCATAATCCTTCCAGGGGCCAAACAGCTCATAGCCCGGCTGGCCCGCCATGCCGTGACGCAGCGCGCGCACTTCGACGCCGGCGATCATGATCGGTGCCATGTGGAAGAATTTGAGGTCCGGCGGGGTTTCGCCCATCGCCTTTTCCAGCACCGGCATGGCGTTGGGGCCCTGCAGCTGGAAGCGATAATTGCGGCGATAGCCCTGCTGGTCGAGCGGACGGGCGATGGTGCGCTCGTCGCGTTCCACCTTGACGTCCCACTTGCCGGTCGAGGCCCAATATTCGACCCATTCGATCGACGGTGCGCGACCGACCAGCTCGAACTTTTCTTCTTCCAGGTAGAAGAGGATGACGTCGCCGATCACATAGCCTTCGGGCGTGACAGGCGCGAACTGCTTGGCGCGGTTCGGCACGAAGCCCTTGAAGCTGTTGGGGGCGAGGTAGGACAGCATGTCGAACGCGCCGGGGCCGGTGACGAGTAGGTCGACCATGTGGAAGCTCTGGTTGAACAGGACCGAGCTTTCCGCCCAGCTGCGCTGTTCGTCGCGCCAGTTGCTATATTCGCCAGGCACGCCCGGATAGGCGTTGGGACCGACCTGCTGGTTGCGCAGGAATTCGACGATGTCGCCCTTTTCGTCGAGCAGTTGCTGCAGGGATTTACCACTCATTCCATTCTCTCCTTAGACACGGAAAACATACTGAAATCGTCACTCATGCAAGCGGCCATGACAGCCATTCCCGCAATATCTGGTTGAACGCCTCTGGCGCTTCGGCGGGCATCATATGGCCCGCCCCTTCGACAACGCGCAGTTGCGCGCCGGGAATGGCGGCGACGATCGCCTCATGCTGGGCGACCGGCGACCATTGATCCTGTCGCCCGACCATGGCGAAGGTCGGGCAGGCGATGGTCGGCAGCAGTGCATCAACCGACGGGCGGTTGAGCAAGGCTTCGATCTGCGCCTCATAGACTGGCAAACCTGCAGAAACGGTCATGGCATAGAGGCTGTCCATCAGCGCTTCGTTGCGCAGGCCCGCAAAGCCGAGCATCGGCGGTAGCCATTGCGCCACCAGCGCAGCCATGCCCTGCGTCCGACCAAGGTCGCGCAGCGCATAGCGGCCTTCGCGCTCGCCGGACTTGGGCGTGTGGACGCCGGTATCGACCAGCGCCAGCCGCTCGATCCTTTCGGGGGCCTTGCGCACGACTTCCAATGCGATACGCGCGCCCATGGAATGGCCGAGCAGCGCCACGCGCGCGGGCATATGCGCCAACACATGGTCGGCCATCGCCTCGATCCGGTCCGCACCGCCATAATAGCCGTCGATCGCGCGGCTGCTTGGGACAGCGGCGAGCGTCGCGCCGAACATGCGCGAATCGCACATCAGCCCCGGAAGGATGATGAGAGGGCTGCCAGTGCCGTCCTGTTCAGATGATTTCGCACTCATGAAAATTTCATCTATACGAATGTAAGCAACTGCGCTAGAGGAAAATGCATCGAGGAAAGCCGCGTGGCCCAGCCCGAACACCATCATGGGAGAGAATGATGACCCTGCCGTCGATCCATCCGAACTGGGATCTGCCGCCCAAGGGCATGACCGATGGCTATTCGCTGGAGATCACCGCGAAGGACATCGACGCGCTGCGCGAGGCCGCGCCGACCATGGCGGCCGAAACGCCGGTGGCCGTCACCTTCCTGCCCGGCGAATCGCTGGAAGCGCGCATTGCTGCGGCAAAGTTGGTGCGGTCGCTGGGGTTCGAACCGATGCCGCATTTTTCCGCACGGCGGCTGGAATCGGGCGATGATTTCGAAACCTATCTGGCCGCGGTCGTGCGCGAAGCGGGTGTCCAGCGCTGCTTCGTGATCGCGGGCGACCCACCCGAAGCGGCCGGCCCCTATTCGGACAGCATGGCGCTCATTCGCACCGGCGCGTTCGAGCGCGCCGGGATCAAGGCGATCGGCGTTGGCGGCCACCCGGAGGGGCACCCCAATATGACGCCCGACCAGTGCTTTGCCGTGCTGACAGAAAAATGCGCGGAAATCGAACAGCGCGGCATGGCCCCGCTGATCGTCACCCAATTCAGTTTCGATGCGGCCCCGGTGCTAAGCTGGCTGGCGGAATTGCGCCAGCGCGGCATCGACGCGCCGGTGCGGATCGGCATTCCGGGGCCAGCGGGCATCAAGACGCTGATGCGCTTTGCCGCCCGATGCGGCGTCGGGGCATCCACATCGGTGCTGACCAAATATGGCATTTCGATCACCAAGCTGATCGGTACTGCCGGTCCCGACAAGCTGGTCGATGCGCTTGCCAGCGGCCTTGGCGACCAGCATGGCAAGGTGCGCCTGCACTTCTACCCCTTTGGCGGCCTGACCAAGACCGTCGAATGGATCAATGATTATACGGCCCGCCACTGAGCGCGCATGATTACCGGAGAAGCGATGTGAGTGAAATCTGCACCCTGACCCTGCAATGCGACGACCGGCCGGGTCTGGTCGCCGATGTCGCCACCCTGTTGACCCAGCAGGCCGGCAACATCACCGACGCGCAGCAATTCAACGACAAGCTGACCGATCGCTTCTTCATGCGGGTGGAATTCGAGATTGCCCCCAACGCCGTGGAAACGCTGCGGGCCGCTTTTGCCGGACTGGCGGATGAGCGGGGCATGGAATGGAACCTGCGCCGTCGCAACGAGCGGCAGAAGGTGCTGCTGATGGTCAGCAAGTTCGACCATTGCCTGGGCGACCTGCTCTATCGCTGGCGCATCGGCGAATTGAACATGGATGTGGTTGGCATCGTGTGCAACCATCCGCGCGAGGCGCTGACCATATCGCTGATCGGCGACGTGCCGTTCCACCATCTGCCGATCACCAAGGATACCAAGCCGCAGCAGGAAGCGCAGATCAAGGCGATCGTGGAGGAAACCGGCGCCGACCTCATCGTGCTGGCGCGCTACATGCAGATATTGAGCGACGATCTGGCGGGCTTCCTGTCGGGCCGCTGCATCAACATCCATCACAGCTTCCTGCCCGGCTTCAAGGGCGCCAAGCCCTATCATCAGGCCCATGCGCGCGGGGTCAAGATGATCGGCGCGACCGCTCATTATGTCACCGCCGACCTGGATGAAGGGCCGATCATCCATCAGGATGTCGAAGCCATCAACCATGCCGACACGCCCGACGACCTGGTGCGCAAGGGCCGCGATATCGAACGGCGCGTGCTGGCGACCGCTGTGCAGCATCATCTGCAGGGCCGGGTGTTCCGCAACGGCGCACGCACCGTCGTCTTCAAGGCCTGAGGCCCATGGCGCAGATCATCGACGGGCGCGCCATGGCGCGCGCCCTGTCGGACGAAACGGCGACGCGCGTCGCGGCCATCGTCGCGCAGGCAGGCCAGCCGCCCGCGCTCGCAGTGGTGCTGGTCGGCGACGATCCGGCAAGCCAGGTCTATGTCCGCCGCAAGATCAGCGAATGCGCGCGCGTCGGCATCCGGTCGGTCGAACATCGGCTGCCGGTCGATCATCCGCAGGATGCCCTGCTGACGCTGATCGACCAGTTGAACGGGGATCCGGCCATTCATGGCATTTTGATCCAACTGCCCCTGCCCCCCCATATCGACGCGGCGCTGGTCTTGGACCGCATCGATCCCGCCAAGGATGTCGACGGGTTCCATCCGGTCAATGTCGGGCGACTATCCACCGGCACGGGCGGGCTGGTGCCCTGCACACCGCTTGGCATCATGCGGCTGCTCGACAGCGTGATCGATGATTATCGCGGCCTCAATGCCGTGGTCATCGGCAAATCCAATATCGTCGGCAAGCCGGTCGCCATGCTGCTGCTGGAGCGGGAGGCGACGGTGACCGTCACTCATATCGAAACGCTGCACCTGCCCGACATTGCGCGCAAGGCGGACATCATCGTGGCGGCGGCGGGCGCGCCGCATCTGGTGCGCGGCTATTGGGTGAAGCCCGGCGCGATCGTGATCGACGTCGGCATCAATCGCATCGCACAGGCGGACGGATCATCGCAGATCGTCGGCGATTGCGCGACGCAAGAACTGGATCATGCCAAGGCGGTGACGCCAGTGCCGGGCGGCGTGGGTCCGATGACCATCGCCTGCCTGTTGCACAATACGGTGTTGGCGGCGGAAAGGGCGAGGGCATGACGGACAATATCTGCACGACCAAGGTCCGGGTGCGCGACCTGCCCCTACTGGCCGATATCGGCATCAACCCGGACGAGATCGGACGGCGGCAACCGCTGGTCATTTCGGTCGAACTGACGCTGGCGGTTGGTCAGGTCGAGGCGATCGGCGAGACGGTCGATTATCGCAAAGTGGCGCAGGCCGCCGAAGATCTGGCGCTGGTGCATATCCCGTTGATCGAGATGTTCGCGCAAAGGCTGGGTGCTTGCTGCCTGGCGATGAACGGCGTCGTCGAAGCGCGGGTCAGCGTCGACAAACCCTTCGCCCTGACCCGCGGCATGGCCGGGGCCGAAGTGACTGTCCGCCGGGGCTAAGCGCGCAGTCCTACTCAAAATATGTGACGTTACTCACCCCGTTCGTCCTGAGTAGCCATTGAGCGAAGTCGAAATGGCGTATCGAAGGATTAAGCGCATCGCTTGATGCTTCGATACGCGCCTTCGACAAGCTCTGTCGCTACTCAGCACGAACGGATGCTGCGCTATCTAACGCGGCTCTGCCCTAGCCATTTTCATCGGCGTTGCGCATCTGCACCGCCAGCAGCACGGCGGCAGCCCCCAGCGATCCCAAGCCCAGCAGCAGCGAGGTCAACCCGCGCCCGGCCCCGGCGGCCAGCAATTGCCCCGCGAGGAACGGGCCAAGCGCTGCGCCGAAGCGCCCGAAGCCGATCACCGCGCCCGTGCCCGTCGCGCGCAAGGTGGTCGGGAAGACATTGGCGATCAGCGCGTAGAGGCCCACGACCGACCCATTGGCGAGGAAGCCCAGTACGAAGGCGGCAATCTGCAACCACAGGAAGTCGCCCGGCACCACGCCGAACACGGCCACCGCGATGCCCGCGCCCGCCATGGCCAGCAGCAACAACCGCCGCAGGCCGAGCCAGGGCGACAGGAAGCCGAGCGTCAGCCCGCCGATCGCCCCGCCCATATTCATGAAGACCGACACGATGCTGGCGCGCGAAGGGTCGAACCCCAGATCGACCACCAGCGAGGGTGCCCAGCCCAGCGCGTAGTAGAAGGTCATCATATGCAGGCCGTAGACGATGATCAGCGCGATCGTGATGACCCGGTAGCGATCAAGGAACAGCGCGCGCATCGACGCCTTGGGCAGGTTCAGCGCGACCAGTTGCGCCGCTTGCGGTTGGCTCAGGCGACGCAGGATAGCGTTGATCTTCGCCAGCGCATCGGGCGCGCCGCGCGTCGCCAGCCAGCCGATGGGATCAGGCAGGAAGATCAGGACGAGTGGAATCATCAGTGCCGTCGCGCCCGCCCCGAACAGGAAGATCGCTTCCCAGCCGTCGGTGCGCAGCAATTGCGCTGCGCCCCAGCCGCCGATGATCCCACCGACGGGATAGCCCGCCGCCATGATGCTGACGGCCAGGTCGCGGCGGCGGCGATTGGCGAACTCGGCCGACATGGCATTGATCGCCGCCAGCATCGCGCCCAGCCCCAGGCCCGTCAGGATGCGCAAGATGCTGAGCATCACCACCCCTGTCGCGAAGGCGGAGGCGAGCATGCCGAAGGTCATGATGACCAAGCACAGTAAAATCTGCCGCCGCCGCCCGATGCGATCGGCCAATTGGCCGAGCGTCAGCGACCCGATCACCATGCCGACCAGGCCGGTCGATACGATGATGCCGATCGCGCTGGGTCCGACGCCCCAATCCTTGGCGATGCCCGGCGCGGCAAAAGTCACCGCCAGCACGTCAAACCCGTCGAGCGCATTGAGCAGGAAGCAGATGAAGATCGCCACCACCTGCGGCAGGCGCATCGGCCGGTCTGCCAGGATGCTGCGCGGATCATCCGCAGGCAGGGTTATGCTCGACATGGGGGACATTCTCTCCGGCGTTCGTCGCGCCATTGTATGCTGGCGAAACAATTTGCCAAGTCAAATCGCCGGTGCCTCGTCCGTGTCAGAGCGAGATCAGCGCGTCGAGCGCTAGCGCGCCCTTCCCCTGGGGATAGACGATCACCGGGTTGAGATCGACCTCGCGGATCGCCGGGGTCGCCGCGACCATCTGGCCGAGCCGCTGCACCACATCGGCGACCGCTTCAATGTCCATGACCGGCGCGCCACGGAAGCCATCGAGCAACGGGGCCATGCGTAGTTTGCGAATGCGCGCGATGATCGCGGCGCGCGGCAGGTCGGGCGGGAGCAGGCAGACATCGTGCAGCAATTCGGCCGCGACACCGCCAAAGCCGATCAGGATGGTCGCGCCCCAATGCGGGTCGTTGCGCGCGCCGACGATCAGTTCGACGCCCTTGTCCGCCATCCCCTCGACCAGCACGCCGTCGAGCATCAGGTCGGGACGCGACGCGGCCAGATTGGCGGCGAGCCGCGCCCAGCCATCGGCCAGCTCCTCGCGATTCTTGAGGCCGACGATCACGCCGCCGGCATCGCTCTTGTGCGGCAACTCAGGCGATTGCGCCTTCAGCACGACCGGATAGCCGAGGCGATCCGCTGCCAGCACCGCCTCTTCCAGCGTCTGCGCCAATGCGAAGGCGGGGAAGGCAATGCCGCGCGCGCCCATAATCTCTTTCGAGCGATATTCGGGGATCGTGCTGCCTAGCTGTGCCAGATCAGCGACAGGTTCGGCATTGAGTGGTTCAGCCGCGAAATCGCGCGCCGCCGCGCCGCTGATCCGCGCCAGCGCGCGGACGGCGCGCTCGGCGGTGGGGAGATAGGTCGCGCCCGCTTCGCGTAGCGCCGCAATGTCCGCGTCCAGCACGCCGCCGCCTTCATCGACGCCGCCGATGATGATCGGCCTGGTCGGACGCAGCGTCGCGAGGGCATCCAGCACGGCGGCAAATTTGATGTGCGATGTCGCAGGCGCGGTCTGGATCAGCGTCACCAAAATCGTACCGATACGGTCATCGTTCACCAAAGCGGACAAGGTGCGGCCATAGAGGCCCGGATCGACCAGCCCCTGCGCGGTGACGTCCAGCGGGTTGGTGACCGGCACGAAATCGGGCAGGGCCGCACGCAACGCCGGGCTGTCGGCATCGCTCAAGGCAGGCAGGTCCAGCTCGACCGCTTCCGACAGGTCGAGCATCATCGCCTTGAACGCGCCCGATTCCGCGATGACGCCGGTGCCGCCCGTGCCGATCACCGCGTTGCGCGCCAAAATCTCGACCACGTCGCCCAATTCTTCGAGCGAATCGACCAGGATCACCCCGGCGCGTTCGACATGCACCGCCATGACGGCATGATCGCCCGCCATCGCCCCGGTATGGGTAGCGGCGCTCGCCGCGCCAGCGGCGCTGCGGCCCGGATGCAGCAGCACGACTTGCTTGCCCGCTGCCCGCGCCGCGCGCGCGGCGGCAAGGAAACGGGCGGGGTCGCGAATATGTTCGGCGATCATGCCGATGACGGCGGTGTCGGGCTGATCGACCAGATAGGCGAGATAATCCTCGATCCCGCTGGCCGCTTCATTACCGGTGGAGATATAGCAGTTGAGCGGCACGTCGCGATGGATCATCGTCGTCGCCAACACGGCGGCCATCGCGCCGGATTGCGACACGATGCCCACGCGCCGGTCACCCTGCGCGCGCGCTGGCGGCATATCGATGAAGGTCAGCGAGACATTGTCGCGGAAATTGACAAGGCCCAGGCAATTGGGGCCTTCCACCACCATCGCCGCCTCACGGGCGATCCGGGCGATTTCCTCCTGGTCGGCCAGGCCCTGCGGGCCATCTTCAGCAAAACCAGCCGAAAAGATCACCGCTGCGCCCGCTCCGCGCCGGGCCAAGCCGCGCATCGCGTCCAGCACGCCGACGCGCGGGATCGCCAGGATCGCGGCATCGACGCCTTCGGGCAGGTCATCCACGGACGCGACGCAGGGCCGCCCACCAATCTCTGTACGCTTTGGGTTTACGAGGTGAATGGCCCCGGCAAAGCCCTGCCGCTCCAAATTGGCCAGCACCGATGCGCCGAGCGCGCCCGGCTTGTCCGATGCGCCGATAATCGCCACTGATCGCGGCCGCAGCAGCCGGTCCAGGTTCATCATGTCGGTCACGCGCGATCCTCCCCTACAGGCGGCAAGGCTTCGAATCAGCCGCCCAATGTTGGCAACATTGTGCGCCAGGGATACAATTTACGCAACCCGTTTAGGCGATACCAGTGTCCGCTTCGCTGTCCGATATAGGCTCTTCCCCGCTGATCTTGCGCAGCAGCGCCAGCAGTTGTTCAGCCTCTTCGCCGCTCAAACCCTGGGTCATCCGGGCATCGGACTGATGCACCGCTTCGATCATCGCGCCAATCTGAACTTCCCCTTCGGGCAGGAGAAACAGCGCATTGGTGCGAAGATCCCGTCCGGCCCGCCGTTCGACCAGCCCGCGCTCCTCCAATATGTTGACCAGCTTCATCGCACTGGACCGGTTGACGCTGAGCGCTCGGCCAAGCGCCGTCTGGTCGCAGCCCGGATTATCGCGGATCAGCAGCAGCGCGGTGAACTTGGCCGGCGACAGGTCGAACGGCGCCAGCGCGGCGCGGGCGTCCGCCCCCATGACGAGGTGCGCGCGCTGGA
Source organism: Sphingobium sp. SA2 (assembly GCF_032227065.1). Lineage (NCBI taxonomy): Bacteria > Pseudomonadati > Pseudomonadota > Alphaproteobacteria > Sphingomonadales > Sphingobiaceae > Sphingobium > Sphingobium sp. SA2. The sequence continues at coordinate 553,442 of NZ_JAPMXX010000001.1, read as the reverse complement.
TCTGATAGCCTATCAATCCGCGCAGATCGGTCCCTTGGTTCATCCGCTCCAATCATCCCTTGCCAATATTGTATCCTTAGCGCACAAATATATGCTACAACGCGCCAGCGCGGAAAGCGATAGCCAAGACGCAAGGCGCGTGACCGGATAATGCAGGAGAGAAGAGCGATGGACCATGATTTCCGCATGCTGATCGATGGCGAATTGACGCCCGGTGTCAGCCAGTTCGACGTCGTTAACCCCGCGACAGGCGCTGCCTTCGCCCAATGTCCCAAAGCGGACGAGGCGATGCTGAACCGCGCCGTCGCCGCCGCCAAGCGTGCCCAGCCCGGCTGGGCGGCTACCCCGATCGAAGAGCGTGCCGCGCTCGTCAACCAGCTCGCCGATGCGCTGGAAGCGCGAATCGGCGAATTTGCCAGCCTGCTGACCAGCGAACAGGGCAAGCCGCTCGACCAGGCCGGCTATGAGATCATGGGCAGCGTCTTCACCCTGCGGGCCTTTGCCGCGATGCGGGTCGAGCCCAAGGTGCTGAAGGACGAAGGCGGCAACCGCGTCGTCGAACATCGCACGCCGCTGGGCGTCGTCGCGTCGATCACGCCCTGGAACTTCCCGGTCATCCTGCTGATGAACAAGCTGGGGCCGGCTTTGGTCACCGGCAATTGCATGGTCGCCAAGCCCGCGCCGACGACGCCGCTGACAACCTTGTTGTTCGGCGAAATGGCGCAGGCGATCCTGCCGCCCGGCGTCCTCAACATCGTCTGCGACCAGAATGAGCTGGGCGCGCTCATCACCGGCCATCCCGACATTGCCAAGGTCGCCTTCACCGGATCGACCGCCACCGGCAAGAAGGTGATGGCATCCTCGGCCGGGACGGTGAAGCGCGTGACGCTGGAACTGGGCGGCAATGACGCCGCGATCGTGCTGGACGATGTCGATGCGCGGCAAGTGGCGCAGAAAGTCTATCAGGGCGCGATGACCAATGCGGGGCAGATCTGCATCGCGATCAAGCGCGCCTATGTGCCCGCCCCCATGTATGACGAATTTTGCGACGAACTGGCCAAGCTTGCCAAGGCGGCGATCGTCGATGACGGGTCGAAGCAAGGCACGACGATTGGGCCGATCCAGAACCAGATGCAGTTCGACAAGGTCAAGGCGCTGATCGACGACGCGCGGACGCGCGGCACCGTGCTGGCGGGCGGCGATGCGCTCGACCGGCCGGGCTATTTCATGCCGCCCACGATCGTTCGCGACCTGGATGACGACGCGCCGTTGGTGCGCGAAGAACAGTTCGGCCCGGTGCTGCCCGTGCTGAAATATGACGATATTGACGATGTGATCGCCCGCGCCAATGACAGCGACTATGGCCTGGGCGGCACCGTATGGGGCAAGGATCTGGCGCGGGCGACCGATGTCGCGATGCGGATCGATTCCGGCACGGTCTGGGTCAACCAGCATATGGCGATCGACGCCAACATTCCCTTCCGCGGCGTCAAGCAATCGGGCCTGGGCGCGGAACTGGGCGAAGCCGGGCTGCTGGAATATACCCAGGCGCATATCGTCAACGCCATTGCGCTCGAAGACGCCTGAACGGCTGACGGATACAGGCATTAGCGGGGGTGAAGGAGCGCAACGCTTCTTCACCCCCTTTTTTTGACATAATCCACCTAGTCATTCGACATATTCGACACTTTCGTTCGTGCAGTCATCATAGCCTCAACCCTTGGGACCAATCCCTGGTTGTGGCGTTTCGGCGCGCATCCGGTGACTGTGTTCCCCACCTCTTCCTGTCGCAATGAAGCTTGCTACTCGGAGGAGGCGAAGCTAGATCATAGATGATACAGGGTATCATGATTGGTTCGGGCGGTGCCGCAACGAACCACGGGGAAAAGGGACAGACGCCATGAGCAGCTTAGCGGGCCACGCGCCCCCCACCGCCTTCAGCCCCGGCGCCACGTCGCCCATGGCCACAGCCCAGGCGCGTACCCGCCTGATCGCGATCGACGCGCTGCGCGGCCTGGTCATGCTGTTCATGCTGGTCGATCATGTGCGGGAGACATTCTTCCTCTACATGCAGGTCACTGACCCGGTGGACGCGAACACGACTGATCCGGGGCTGTTCTACACCCGCCTGCTGTCGACCTTTTGCGCGCCGACTTTTGTCGCGCTCACCGGCCTGTCCGCCTGGCTCTATGGCCAGTCGCACAGCAAGGGGCAGGTGTCGGAATTTCTGCTGAAGCGCGGGCTTTTCCTGATCGTCCTGGAATTTACCGTGGTCGGCTATGCCTGGCCAACCCAAGCCCCCGCCTTCCCACCGACGGCGATTTGGTTGCAGGTCATCTGGGCCATCGGGATTTCGATGATCGCGCTGGCCGCGCTGCTGCACCTGCCGCGCGTCGCCCAGTTTGCGGTGGGCTTGGCCATCGTGTGCCTGCACAATCTGCTCGACCCGATCCGGCTGACGGCCGATCAACCGGGCTATGTCGCCTGGGCGATCTTGCATCAACGCTCGCTGATTGAATTTGGCGGCATCGCGGTCAAGACCACCTATCCCATCCTGCCATGGATCGGCGTCATCCTGCTGGGCTATGCCTGCGGACCATGGTTCGCCAAGGGTAGCGATCCGCAGCGGCGCATCCGGCGCCTGGCGATGACCGGCCTTGGGCTGGTGCTGGGCTTCGTGCTGATCCGCTATCTCAATGTCTATGGCGACAAGCCGTGGTTCGTTGCGGAAAATTCGACGCGCACGGTGATGAGCTTCCTCGCACTGACCAAATATCCGCCTTCGCTGCTGTTTTTGATGCCGACGGTCGGCACCGGCTGTCTGCTGCTCGCTTTGTTCGAGAAGTTCGAGAATAGCCGGGTGATGCCGCATCTGGCGCTGCTGGGTGGCGCGCCGATGTTCTATTATGTGTTGCATCTCTATGTGCTCAAGCTGATCTACAATGTCGCGCTGGCGCTCTATGGGCCGACCAAGGGCACGGTGTTCGGGGTCGACAACCTGTCCACCGTCTGGATCTGGGTCGCGCTGCTGATCCTGCCGCTTTACTATCCCACCCGCTGGTTTGCGCAGCTCAAGCAGCGGCGCAAGGATATATGGTGGCTCAAATATCTCTGAGGGCATGAACCCTCCGGGTCGCAGGCCGCCTTCCTTATCGGAGGCGGCCATTTTTCGGGGTTTTCACCAGGATCGATGGCGTAACGACGGGCAGCATTTTCATGCCGTAGGACCACGCGATTCACAATTTTGCGCCGTCCCATGCGCCATGTTTGACGTAATATATCCGTAACTCGACCTAGCCTCAATTCAACAAGAGGTGACGGAAACACCCCGCGGCCCGGCTGCCGATGACAGGACGCAATGTCCGCATCGGACAATAAGAGAAGACCAGCCGGTCCCCGTTTCGCAGGACATTTGGGAACAGCGATTTTTCATAGGGGATCATATCATGCGCACATCATCGGCTCTTCGCCTGGCGCTTATCGCCAGCACCGCCGCCATCACCCTGCCCACCGCCGCCCTTGCCCAGGCTCCGGCCGATAATGCCGAAGGCAACATCATCGTCACTGGCCTCAAGCGCCAATATTTCGGCGATACGCCGGTCAAGGAAATCCCGCAGGCGGTCCAGTTTCTGGAAGGCACGCTGCTCAACGACCTCAACATCACCCGGCTCGACACCGCGCTGGAGCTGGCGAGTGGCGTGTCGAAGCAGAATAATTTCGGCGGCCTGTGGGACAGTTTCGCCATTCGCGGCTTTGCTGGCGACGAGAATTTTCCGAGCGGCTTCCTGGTCAACGGCTTTAACGGCGGGCGCGGCTATGCCGGCCCGCGCGATGCCTCCAATGTCGAGCGGATCGAAGTGCTGAAAGGTCCGAACTCGGCGCTGTTCGGGCGCGGCGAGCCGGGCGGCACGATCAACATCGTCAGCAAGAAGCCGACCTTCAAGGAAGGCGGCAGCTTCACGGTCGCGGGTGGCAAGTGGAACACCTATCGCGTCGAGGGCGATTATAACATGCCGCTTGGCGACAGCGTCGCCATCCGCCTGACCGGTGCCGTCGAGGATGCCGAAAGTTTCCGCGACACGGTGGAAACCCGCAAATATGTGCTGAACCCGTCCATCCTGGCGAAACTGTCGGACAAGACGATCTTCACCTACGAGCTGGAATATGTGAACCAGGAAGTGCCGTTCGATCGCGGCGTGGTGGCGATTCCGACGGTCACGGCAACCGGAACGACATATAATCTGGGTGCCATTCCGCAGAGCCGGTTCCTCAGCAATCCCAATGACGGCCCGATCAAGATCACGGCGCTCGGCCATCAGGCGCAGTTGCAGCATGACCTGAGCGACGATTGGGTCGTGATGCTGGGCGCAGGCTATAAGGACACCACGTTCGAGGGCTTCTCCAGCGATCCCGAACTGGCGCTAGGTCGTCAGCAGATCGACAATGACGGCCGCACCTTGTCACGCCAGCGCCGCTATCGCGATTATAGCACCACCCATATGGTGTTCCGCGGGGAAATCAGCGGCAAGCTGGAAACCGGGTCGATCGTCCACAATATCCGCGTTGGCGGGGACTGGGACAAGTTCGAGATCGAATTGCTCCAGACCCGCTATCGCCCGACGGCGGCGGACCAGTCCTATTCGATCGACATCTTCAACCCCAATTACAATATTGCGGCACCGATACCGGCAGCAGTAATCCAGAATTCGACCGAAGTGCAGAAGGCCTGGGGCATCTATGCGCAGGACCAGATCGAGATCACCGAGCAGTTCAAGGTGCGCTTTGGTGGTCGCTATGATGATTTCAGCCAGAATATCGATAACCGGTTGGGGACCACCAACCCCGCATCCTACACCAAGTTCAGCCCGATGGCGGGCCTGGTGTTCGAACCGACCAAGAGCCTGTCTTTCTACGCCAGTTATGGCAAGGGGTTCCGGCCCAACAGCGGCGTCGATGTGAACAACAACCCCTTCGCCCCGGAAGTCAGCACAAGCTATGAAGTCGGTGCGAAGTTCGTGACGCCGGATGGCCGCATCACCAGCACGCTGTCGCTCTACAAGATGAAGAAGAGCAACGTCCTGACCGCCGATCTGCTGACCGGACTGTCGGTGGCGGTCGGTGAAGCCAAGAGCCAGGGCGTGGAGTTTGACATCAACGCCAAGCTGCCCGCCGGGTTCGAACTGTTCGCCACCTATGCCTATACCGATGCAGGCTGGGCGGATGACTATGCGTCCGCTGGGGTGCTCAAGAATGATCCGCTGCTCAATATTCCCAAACATCAGGCCAATGCCCTGTTGTTCAAGAATTTCTCGATCGGCGATCATGAGGCGATGCTGGGCGCGGGCGTGAACCATGTCGGCAAGCGGCTGGGCCAGACGGCGGCTGACTTCTATCTGCCGAGCTATACGATCGCGAAAATCCTGGGTTCGGTGACGATCAACGACCAGTTCAAGCTGTCGGCCAATGTCGACAATCTGTTCGACAAGAAATATTATGCCAGCTCCTATGCGACATTGTGGGTGCAGCCGGGCGTCCCCCGTTCCTTCACGATCCGCGGGACGTTTACCTTCTAACCAGGGGCGAGGCGGTCTTCCGCCCTGCTCGACCGTCGGCAACAGCGCCCTCCCGCTGTTGCCGACGGTTTTTCTTTATGGCCCGGACAAGGATGGCCCGCATGACCCTGCTCTACACATCCGATCCCGAACGCGGCCGCATCTGGCGCGAGATTTTCGCGGACGAAGCGGCGGACGTGGCTTTTGTCGATCCTACGGATCCGCATGACCCGGCGACCATTCGTTACTTGGCTGCGTGGAATCCGTCAGCCGACCTCATCGCCACCTTGCCCGCGGTGGAAGTCTTGTTTTCGATCGGTGCGGGGATCGACCAGTTCGACATGACACGCCTGCCGCCCCATGTGCGGGTCGTGCGGATGATCGAGCCGGGCATTCGCCAAGGCATGGTGGAATATGTGACGATGGCAGTGCTGGCGCTGCATCGGAACCTGATCGACCATGGCATTGCCCAGCGCGAGGGACGCTGGAACCCCATCAAGCTGGTGCCTGCCGGGCAGCGGCGGGTTGGCGTGATGGGCCTCGGCAATTTGGGGCGGGCCGTGCTGGAGGGACTTGGGCCCTTCGGCTTCGCGCTTTCGGGGTGGAGCCGGTCGGCCCATGATATTGACGGGGTGAATTGCCATGCCGGGGACGCGGCCTTGCCTGCTTTCCTGTCCAGTTGCGATATCCTTATCTGCCTGTTGCCGCTGACGCCGGAGACACGCGGCATCTTGTGCCGGGATAGGCTGGCGCAGCTGCCTTCCGGGGCCAGCCTGATCAATGTCGGGCGGGGTGGCCATCTGGTGGAGCAGGATCTGCTGTCCCTGCTCGACGAAGGTCATATGTCGGGTGCGGTGCTGGACGTTTTCGACCCGGAACCGCTGCCCGCCGGACATGCCTTCTGGACGCATCCACGCATCATCATGACGCCCCATATCGCCAGCATGACCCGCGCGGACAGCGCCGCGCGCGCGCTGATCGCCAATATCCGCCGCCATGAATCAGGCCAGCCGATGGAGGGCGAAGTGGTGCGGGGCCGTGGCTATTGAGGGCGCGACATTCCGTGCCGTCGGCCAGGCATTTTCGTCAGCGAGCCGCACTTTTCCTCGCCCAATTGCGGCGCCTTTGCAGGCACGGCAAACTATGCCGAATAGGGCGCGATAAAAGCCTATAATCTGCGCCGCGCCGCGTCGAAATGGGGTTCATGTTCCGGTGCAGCCATGTCGTAATGTCCCTGTCACACGGCTGCCAAGGCCCCCTATAAAAGCATGCAAAGGACGATCCGCCCATGCCCAATTTCCGGCCCAAATTCATCAGCTTCGACTGTTATGGCACGCTGACCCGTTTCCGCATGACGGAAATGGCGACCGCTTTCATGGCCGACCGGATCGACGCGGAAAAGCTGCCCGCTTTCTGCAAGGATTGGGGTGCCTATCGCTTCGACCAGGTGATGGGGGCATGGGAACCCTATCAAGAGATCATCCGCAATTCGCTGCGCCGGACCTGCGAGAAATGGGGCGTCGCCTATAATGAGGCGGATGCCGACGCGGTGTACAACGCCGTGCCGACCTGGGGTCCGCATGACGATGTGGCCGGTGGCCTGTCGAAGATCGGCGACAAGATCCCGCTCGTCATCCTCTCCAACGCGATGAACGACCAGATCCATCATAATGTCGGGATGCTGGGCGCGCCCTTCCACGCGGTCTATACCGCGCAGATGGCGCAGGCCTATAAGCCCCGGATGCAGGCCTTCGAATATATGTTCGATCAACTGGGTGCCAACCCGGAAGACATGATGCATGTGTCGTCCAGCTTCCGCTACGACCAGAATACCGCCACCGACCTGCATTTCGGCTGCCGCGTGTTTGTGGGGCGCGGCCATGAGCCGTCCAACCCCTTCTATCGCGATGTCGAAATCCCGCATATCGGTTGCCTGCCCGCCGTCGTCGGTCTTTGATCGGCTGATGCGCGCTTCCCCCCTCTCCTACTGGCTCGCCAGCGCGCCGCCCTTTACGGGTGGCGCGGAGGGTGGGGTCGAAGGCAAGGCCGACGTCGCGATCATCGGCGGCGGCTTTACCGGCCTGTCGGCGGCGTTGGCGCTGGCAAAGCGTGGCGCGCGCGTCGTGCTGCTGGAGGCGGGCCGGGTCGTGGGCGAAGCGTCCGGGCGCAATGGCGGTCAGTGCAATAATGGCACGGCACATGATTATGGCGCCTTGTCCGCCAAGTTCGGCAAGGACACTGCCAAGGCGTGGTATCGGGCGCATTGCGACGCGGTCGATACGGTCGAGCGGCTGGCGCGCGAAGAGGGCATCGATTGCGATTTCAATCGCTGTGGCCGGGTGAAGCTGGCGGCCAAACCCGCCCATTATGACAAGCTGGTGCGGGCGCATGATCTGCTGGCGGCCGAGGTGGACAGCAACGTCCGGCTGGTGCCGCCGGAGCAGGTGCAGGATGAAGTAGGGTCGGACACTTTTCATGGCGCGCTGATCCAGACGACCAGTGCGCAATTGCATCCCGCCCGTTTCGGTGTGGGATTGGCGGACGCGGCAGTGCGGGCCGGCGCGCGCATCTATGAGCGAGCGGAGGTGACGGGTCTCGATCGTCTGCCGCAAGGATGGCGGGTCACATCGTCGCGCGGGACGATCAATGCAACCCAAGTGCTGGTGGCCACGGGCGGCGCGCCTGCCGCTGCGCCCTTTGGCTATTTCCGGCGGCGGATCATATCGGTCGGCAGCTTCGTGATCGCGACGGAGCCGCTCGACAATGCGACGATCGACCGGCTGCTGCCGGGGCGGCGCAATTATGTGACCAGCAAGAATATCGGCAATTATTTCCGCCTGACCCCCGACAACCGGCTGATCTTCGGTGGGCGGGCGCGTTTTGCGATCAGCGATCCCCGGTCGGACCTGAAAAGCGGGCGCATTCTGGAAGAGACGATGGGCGCACTATTCCCGGCCTTGAAAGGTGTGGGCGTCGATCATGTCTGGGGCGGGATGGTCGACCTGACCGCCGACCGACTGCCGCGGGCGGGCGAACAGGACGGACTCTATTATGCCATGGGCTATAGCGGCCATGGCGTGCAGATGGCGACGCATATGGGGCAACAAATGGCGCGCGTGATGAGCGGCGAGCCGGACGCGAACCCCTGGGCTGATCTGGACTGGCCAAGTGTGCCCGGCCATTTCGGCAAGCCCTGGTTCCTGCCGCTGGTCGGCCTTTGGTATAAATGGCAGGATGTGATCCGTTGACCGACATTCTGTCTCCCCTTTCTCGCCGTGGCCTGATCGGCGCGGGGCTTGGCATGGGTGCCGGGCTGCTGCTGCCTGATGGCGCGCTGGCGGCTGGTCGCCCGCGCCGGGGTGGCCGCATCCGTGCTGCCAGCCTGTCCAGTTCGACCGCCGATACGCTCGACCCGGCCAAGGGCGCCCTGTCGACCGACTATATCCGCCACTACATGTTTTACAGCGGGCTGACCCAGCTCGACGGCCAGCTCAACCCGCGCCCTGACCTCGCCGAGCGGATCGAGAGCGCGGACCAGATCACTTGGCATATCCGCCTGCGCAAGGGCGTGACATTCCATGACGGGGCGAACCTGACCGCGCAGGATGTCGTCTGGTCGTTGCTGCGGCACAAGAACCCGGCGACGGGGTCGAAGATGGCGCAGATCGCCGAGCAGTTCGCGCAGATCAAGGCGACCGGCAAACAGGATTTGGTGATCCGCCTGACCGGCCCCAATGCCGACCTGCCCGCCATCCTTGCCCAGTCGCATTTCGTGATCCTGCGCGCGGGGACGAGCGATTTCCGCACCGCCAACGGCACTGGTCCTTATCTATGCGCGCAATTTCGTCCCGGCGTCCGCACGCTTGGGCGGCGCAACCCCAATTTCTGGAAGCCGGGCAAACCCTATCTCGACGAGATCGAGCTGATCGGTATTCCCGACGAGACGAGCCGGGTCAATGCGCTGCTGTCGGGGGATGTTCACCTGATCCTGGCGGTCAATCCACGATCGACCAAGCGCATCATGGCGTCGCCCCGTCATGCGCTGATGGAGACGCAATCAGGGCTGCACACCAACCTCATCATGCGGCAGGATCGCTTGCCGACCGGCAACCCGCATTTCGTCGCGACGATGAAATATCTGTTCGACCGACCGCTGATCAAGCGCGCGCTCTATCGCGGCTATGCGACGATCGGCAATGACCATCCGATCCCGCCTTTCCACCCCTATTATCGCGCCGACCTGCCGCAGCGCGTGCTCGACCTGGACAAGGCGCGCTGGCATTTGCAGCGGTCGGGACTGGATGGCGTGCGACTGCCTATCTATGCCTCGCCCGCGGCGGACGGGTCGGTCGATATGGCGTCGATCCTGCAGGAATATGGATCGCGCATTGGCCTCAAACTCGCGGTCAATCGCGTGCCGGCCGATGGCTATTGGTCGACCCATTGGATGAAGCACCCGCTGGGCTTCGGCAACACCAACCCGCGCCCGACCGCCGACCTGCTGTTCAGCCTGTTCTACAAATCCGACGCGGCATGGAATGAGAGCGGATGGAAAAATCCGCGCTTCGACCGGCTGTTGCTGGAAGCGCGCGGCGAGGCCGACCAGGCGAAGCGTAAACAGCTTTATGGCGAGATGCAGGGGCTGGTTCACCATTATTGCGGGGTCGGCATCCCGGTGTTCATCAACCTGATCGACGGGTACGACCGCCGGTTGAAGGGCATGTTCCCGATCGCGATGGGCGGCATGATGGGCTATCAATTCGCCGAACATGTGTGGTGGGAAGGCTGATGGCAGGCGCTTCCTCCCAAAGCGGCATGAAGGCTGCATTGATCCTGATCGGCAAGCGGTTTGCGTCGTCGTTGCTGACGCTGCTGATGGTGTCGGTCACCATCTTCATTATCGCGCAACTGTTGCCCGGCGATGCCGCGCAGGAAGCGCTGGGCCAGAGCGCCACGGCTGATCAGGTCGCGGCGCTTCGCCATGAAATGGGCCTCGATCGCCCCGCCCATGTCCGTTATGTGAGCTGGCTGACCGGCATGGTCAGCGGCGACCCCGGCCAGTCGATGGTCGCCAACATGCCGGTGGCGGAGGTGATTTCCACCCGCCTGCCCAATAGCCTGCTGCTTGCGGCGCTGACTGCTCTGGTCGCCATTCCGGTGGCGCTGTCGATCGGCATCGGGTCTGCCATGAACCGGGGCGGACGGATCGACCGGGCGCTCAATATCGCCACGCTGTCGATGGTCGCGGTGCCCGAATTTCTGGTGGCGACGATCGCCGTCCTCATCTTTTCGGTGAAGCTGCGCTGGTTGCCGTCGATCGCGATGGCATCGAGCGACATGGGCTGGGGCGACTATCTGCGCGGCGTCGCCATGCCGATCTTGACGCTGTGCGTCATCGTCGTCGCGCAAATGGCGCGGATGACGCGCGCGGCGGTGATCGACCAGATGGACCGACCCTATGTCGAGATGGCGGTGCTGAAGGGCGTCGCGCCGGTGCGGGTCGTGCTGAAACATATCATGCCCAACGCCATCGCCCCGATCGTCAATGCCATGGCGCTCAGCCTCTCCTATCTGCTCGGCGGAGCGGTGATCGTGGAAACCATCTTCAACTATCCGGGCCTCGCCAGCCTGATGGTCAACGCCGTCACCAGCCGCGACATGCCGTTGTTGCAGGCCTGCGCGATGATCTTCTGCACCGCCTATCTCATCCTGATGCTGATCGCGGACGTCACCGCGATCCTCGCCAATCCCAGGCTGCGCGCGCAATGATCGCTTCTGCTCTCAAACGGGCGAAGGCCCTGCCACTGTCGGGCAAGGTCGGTTTGGCGCTGGTCATCTTCTGGCTGCTCGTCGCGCTGTTCGGGCCGATGCTGGCACCTTATCCGATCGGCGCCTTCGTCGCCTATGATGTGTTCGACGGGCAATCGGCGGACCATTGGCTGGGTAGCGACTATCTCGGTCGCGATGTGCTGAGCCGCCTGCTGTCGGGCGCGCGCTATACCGTCGGGCTGGCGGCGGCGGCGGCTTTGCTCGCCAGCAGCACCGGCACCGCACTGGCGCTGACGGCGGCGGTTGGCGGGGCGAAGGTCGATGAGCCGCTGTCACGCTTCATGGACATGCTGATTTCGATCCCTTCCAAGATTTTCTCGCTGGTGCTGGTCGCGGCGTTCGGATCGTCGCTGGGACTGTTGCTGCTGATCGCGGCCTTCACCTATGTGCCGGGCAATTACCGCATCGCCCGCGCGCTGGCCGTCAATCTGGCGCAGATGGATTATGTGCAGGTCGCCAAGGCGCGGGGCGAAGGGCGGTTCCATATCGCCATCGCCGAAATATTGCCCAATATGATCCATCCGCTACTCGCTGACTTTGGTCTGCGCTTCGTGTTCATCGTGCTGCTGCTGTCCGGTCTGTCGTTCCTGGGGCTTGGCGTGCAGCCGCCGGACGCGGACCTGGGGTCGCTGGTGCGCGAGAATATTTCGGGATTGGGCGAAGGGGCGCTGGCGATTTTGGCTCCGGCTGTTGCGATTGCGACGCTGACCGTCGGCGTGAACCTGCTGATCGATGCGCTGCCGGGACAGGGGAAAGGCCGATGAGCGAAATTCCCCATGTCGAAGTGCGCGGCCTGACCGTCACCGCGCGCAACGCAGCGGGCGAGATTTTCCCGATCGTCAGCGATATCGATTTTGCATTGAAGCGCGGCGAGGTGCTGGCGCTGATCGGGGAATCGGGGTCGGGCAAGACGACGATCGCGCTGACCTTGCTTGGCCATGCTAGGCCCGGCGCGCGGATTGCCAGTGGCTCCATTCGTGTGGGCGATGTCGATCTCACCACGCTCGATCGCAGCGCATTGGCGCAGCTGCGCGGCAATCGCATCGCCTATATCGCGCAGTCGGCGGCGGCGGCGTTCAACCCATCGCGCACGATCATGGAGCAGGTGATTGAGCCCGCGCTGATCCACGGCCTGATGCCGCGCGCCGAGGCCGAGGCCAAGGCGGTCGAGCTGTTCCGGGGCCTCGCCCTCCCCTTCCCCGACACGATCGGGTCGCGCTACCCGCACCAATTATCGGGTGGGCAGTTGCAGCGATTGATGGCGGCGATGGCGCTGATCACCGATCCTGAACTGGTGATATTGGACGAGCCGACCACCGCGCTGGACGTCACGACCCAGATCGAAGTGCTGCGCGCCTTCAAGGCGGTGGTGCTGGAGCGTGGCGCGACCGCCATCTATGTGTCGCACGACCTGGCCGTGGTGGCGCAGATGGCTGACCAGATCGTCGTGCTGAGCCAAGGCCGGATACAGGAAGCCGGCGCGGCGGCGCAAATCCTCCACGCGCCTGCGGATGACTATACCAAGACGCTGATGGCCGCCGCGCGCCCGGCCATCCGTCCAGCCCCGGTGAAGGCACAGCTGCCCGCCGCGCCGCTGCTGGAAATCAGGGGACTGACCGCGGGCTATGGGAAGATCGACAAGGAGGGTCGGCCACGCATTCCGGTGTTGCGCGACATCAACCTGACGATCGAACGGGGCGCGACTTTGGGCGTGATCGGCGAGAGCGGGTCGGGCAAGTCGACCATCGCGCGGGTGATCGCCGGGCTGTTGCCGCCTGCCAGCGGGCAGGTGTTGCTGGATGGCGAGATATTGCCGCCGGGCCTGAAAGGCCGCAGTCGCGAGCAATTTCGCCGGGTGCAATTGGTGTTCCAAAATGCCGATACGGCGCTCAATCCGGCGCATAGCGTCGGGCACATCTTGGCACGGCCATTGGCCTTTTATCACGGGTTGAAAGGCAATGCCGCGCATTTGCGGGTGCTGGAACTGCTCGACCTCATCCGCCTGCCCGCAACGCTGATCGACCGGCCGATCGGTGGCCTGTCGGGCGGGCAGAAGCAGCGGATCAATCTGGCGCGCGCGTTGGCGGCTGACCCGCAACTCATCCTGTGCGACGAAGTGACTTCGGCGCTCGATACGGTGGTGGGTGCGGCAATCTTGGAGTTGATGGCGGAATTGCGCCGGGAGCTTGGCATCGCGACGATGTTCATCAGCCATGACATTTCGACGGTGCGGGCGATCTGCGACGACATTCTGGTGCTTTATTCGGGCACGATGGTCGAGACCGGACCGCGCGCGGCGTTCGGGACGGCGCCTTTCCATCCCTATACCGACCTGCTGATCGGCTCCGTGCCGGAAATGCGGGCTGGCTGGCTGGAGGAAAGCCATGCGGGTGCCGCGCCGCCGCCGATCGGCGCTGCGGGCGATCATCCTGATCTGTGCCGTTTCCTGCCGCGTTGTGCCGCGCGGGTGGATGGACTGTGCAACACGACGCCGCCGCCGCGCCATCCGCTGGCCAAGGGCAGCCGCATCCTATGCCATCATGGAGATGAAAGTTTGATCCCGTCATGAGCCGTTTCGTTCGCCTGGGCGAAACCGACCGCCCCGGCCTGACCCTGCATGTCGATGGCGCGCCAGTCACCGCGCTGGAGGGTGACACGTTGATGGTCGCGCTGCTGAGCCAGGGCGCGACTTTGCGCCAATCCGAATTCGGGCCGGAAAAGCGCGCGGGCTTTTGCCTGATGGGCGCATGCCAGGATTGCTGGGTATGGACCGAGAGCGGCGACCGCCTGCGCGCCTGTTCGACGCTGGCGGCACCGGGCCAGCGCATCCTCACCAGCCAGCCGGAGGCGACATGGCCGAACCACGCATAATCATCGTCGGTGCCGGGCCAGCGGGCACGCGCGCGGCGGAGGCCTGCGTGCAGGCGGGCATCCGACCGATCGTGCTGGATGAGGGGCGGCGGGACGGGGGGCAGATTTATCGCCGCCAGCCCGACAATTTCACCCGCCCCTATGCCAAGCTCTACGGCACCGAAGCGCCGCGGGCGCAGGCGCTGCACGAGACGTTCGACGGCCTGAAGGACCGCATCGATTATCGTGCCGAGACCCTGGTGTGGAACATCGCCGATGGCCATGTGCGGACAGCGACCCGGACAATGGAATCGGCTTTGCCCTTCGATGCGCTGCTGCTTTGTACCGGGGCGACGGATCGGTTGATGCCGGTCAAGGGCTGGCAGTTTGCCGGAGCCTATAGCCTGGGCGGGGCGCAAGTGGCGCTCAAGAGCCAGGCAGTGTCGATCGGCCATAAGGTCGTGTTCATGGGGTCGGGGCCGCTGCTTTATCTCGTCGCGAGCCAATATGTGCAGGCGGGGGCCGATGTCGTCGCGGTGTTGGACACCGCGCCCTATAGCGCGCGGATCAAGGCCTTGCCCGACCTGCTGGCGGTGCCGTCGGTATTATGGAATGGCGTGGCGCTGACTTTGGCGTTGAAGCGTGCGGGGGTGATGGTCCGCAATAGCGTCAAGCCTTTGGAAATATTGGGCAACGCGGAGGATGGCGTCAGCGGCATCCGCTTCCGGGTGGGCGATGGGGCCGAACAGACGATCGCCTGCGATGCCGTGGCGATGGGGCATCATCTGCGGCCCGAAACCCAGTTGGCGGATTTGGCGCGTTGCGCCTTCGCCTTCGATCCGGTCACCCGCCAATGGTTGCCAGAGCGCGACGGCGACGGGCGGTCGAGCGTGGCGGGCGTCTATCTGGCGGGCGATGGCGCGAAGATATTGGGTGCGCGATCGGCCGAGGCGAGCGGGCGGCTGACGGCGCTTGCGGCCTTGGGCGATCTTGGGGTGCCGGTGGACAAGGGCGAGATGGCGTCGCTGCGCGGCGATGTCGGCACCTATGCCAAATTCGCGCGCGGGCTGGCCACCGCCTTCCCCTGGCCCGCAGAGCAAGCGGGCGCGCTGCCCGACGAGGCGATATTGTGCCGGTGCGAAGGCGTGACGGCGGGTGATCTGCGCGCCGTGATGCGGGAGACGGGGGCCAGGGAAGCGAACCGCGCCAAGGCGTTCAGCCGGGTCGGCATGGGGCGCTGCCAGGGGCGCTATTGCGGGCTTGCTGCGGCTGAACTGATCGCGGGGCAGGCGGGTATTCCGGTCGAACAGGTTGGTCGGCTGCGCGGGCAGGCACCGGTCAAACCGCTCAACATCAGCATCGGGGATACGGACGCATGAGCGCCGCCAGCGACGTCATCATCGTAGGCGGCGGCCTGATGGGGTCATCCGCCGCCCTGTTCCTGCGTGGCCATGGCCTGTCGGTCACGCTGCTGGAAACCGACCTGATCGGACGGCAGGCGAGCGGCACCAATTTCGGCAATGTCCGGCGGCAGGGACGCCCGATCCACCAATTGCCACTGGCCAACCGCGCCATCGATATATGGCGGCGGTCGCGCGAATTGCTGGGCGCGGATGTCGAATATCTCCAGTCCGGGCATATCCGCGTCTGTTATCGCGAGCGGCCCGAACTGGTCGGGTCGATGGAGGATTATGCCGACAAGGCGCGCGCCGAAGGGCTGGACCTGGAATTGCTCAGCGGGAATGCGCTGCGCGACAAATTCCCCTTCTTCGGGGCCGATGTGCTGGCCGGTTCCTATTCCGCGACCGATGGCCACGCCAATCCGCGCCTCGCCGCGCCTGCCTTTGCACGGGCGGCCGAGCGGCTGGGCGCGGTGATCCATGAGCATACCAAGATCATCGATGCACAAAAGATCGGCGAGGATTTTGTTGTCAGCGCGGCAGATGGGCGGACGTTCCGGGCTCCCATATTGCTGGTGACGGCCGGCGCCTGGGGCAATGCGCTGTCATCGCAATTTGGCGAGCCGGTGCCGATCGTCCCGCGCGGCCCCAATATGAGCGTTACCGAGCCGGTGCCCTATGCCATCCTGCCCGCCGTCGGCGTGATGACGCCGGTGGAAGAAGAGACGGTCTATTTCCGGCAGGTCGCGCGCGGCAATATCGTGCTGGGCGGCAGTACGCGCGGGCCATCTTTTCCCGATCAGTATCGCGCCTATGTCGAGCCGCAAAATACGGTCAGCCAGCTGAAGCATATCCGGCGGCTTGCCCCGGCGCTGGGCAAGCTCAACATCATCCGTGTCTGGTCGGGCATTGAGGGCTATCTGCCCGACAGCCAGCCCGTCATGGGACCAAGCGCGACGACGAGCGGGCTCTATTATGCGTTCGGCTTTTCGGGGTCCGGGTTCCAGATCGGGCCGGGCGTCGGCGAGACGATGGCGGAGATCATCGCCAAGGGCGCGACGGACATTCCGATCGCCCCCTACACTATTGGCCGCTTCGCCAAGGGCTGATTTGCGCTATTGTCCGCTGATGACGGACAAGCGCTACACCAAATCGACCCTGCCGGAGAAGATCTGCGCGGCGTGCGGGCGGCCCTTTGCCTGGCGCAAGAAATGGGCACGCGATTGGGACGAGGTGAAGACCTGTTCGGAGCGGTGCAAGGGCGACTTGCGGCGCAAGAGCCGATGATGCCCGATCGGCCATCTGGCCTGCGTGCCCTGCACCTTGCAGGGGCGTACAGATGACGGACCTATTTCCTTCCCCGGTTGCCGCCTGCATTTTCGGCGCGAGCGGCGGCATCGGCGCGGCGTTGGCGGCACAGTTCGCGGCGAGCGACGCGATTTCGCTGGTGCATACGGGCGGGCGCGGCCCGGTGGCGCAGGGCGCGAAGATACGGCCTTTTACGTTCGACCTGGAGGATGAAGCCTCGATCGCAGCGGCGGCGCGGGCCATGGACGATGCCCCGCCCCGGATCATCATCGTCGCTACCGGCCTGTTACATGGGGACGATCTGCGGCCCGAAAAATCGCTGCGCGACCAGAGCGGGGACGCCTATGCGCGGTTGTTCGCGGTCAATGCCACCGGCCCGGCGCTGATCGCCAAACATATGCTGGCGCGGCCGCCGCGTCAGGGCAGGCTGGTCTTTGCCGCATTGTCGGCGCGGGTCGGGTCGATCAGCGACAATCGGCTGGGCGGATGGCACGCCTATCGCGCGTCGAAGGCGGCGCTCAACATGATCGTCCGCAACATCGCGATCGAACTGGCGCGGATCAACCCGGAGGCCATTGCCGTCACGCTACATCCCGGCACGGTGGATAGCGGATTGTCGCAACCCTTTCAGCGCAATGTCGCGCCGGAGAAGCTGTTTCCGCCCGAACGGTCGGCCGGGCACCTGTTGTCGGTGATCGACGGGTTGGGACCGGAGGCGTCGGGCCAATGCTATGGCTGGGATGGCGCGGTCATTCCGTTCTGACAGGTCGAGAGGAAGACGGCGAATGCGAGAGGCAAAGGATAGGATGGACGGGTCCGCCCGGCTGCTCGGTTATTGCGGGCTGTTGCCGCAGATGGCCGCCATCGGCACCACGCTGACAGGCGGGCCGGAGCTATACTGGACAGCGATGGCGGTGGCCTATGGCTATGCGGCTTTCATCTTTTCGTTTCTGGGCGGCGTGTGGTGGGGGTTGGGCCTGGCGATCGCGCAGCCGCCGCGCTGGATATTCGTCGCGGCGGTAATGCCCAGCCTGATCGCGCTTGCCACCTATCTGCCTTGGGTGCTGGGGTGGGATTGGCCGCGACCGTCGTTGATGATCCTGGCGGTGGCGCTGATCGCCTCGCCTCTGGTCGATCGCCTGATCGTGCGCGGGCGGGAAGGCTTTGGCGGATGGCTCAAGCTGCGCTGGCATTTGTCTCTTGGGCTAGGCGGGCTGACGCTGTTGGCAGGGCTGCTTTAGCCGCGCCGGGCGATGCCCATTGCGCCATCATCCTGCGCCAGGCCCAGCATTTCCCCGGCCAGCGCCCTGCCCGACTGCCAGGCCTGTTCGACAAAGCCATGCGCCAGCCAATCGCCGCACATGCCGATTTGCAGCGCAGGGTTCCATAGCGCATTGGCGAAACAGCCCGAAGGCGTCGCATAGCGCCAGCGATGCGCCATGCGGACCACGGGCGTCGGCAGGGTAAGGCCGGTGGCATGGGCCAGGCCGTCGAGCAGCAGGGTGGCAATCCGGTCGGCATCCTCCTCCAGATGCGTTGCAGACCAGTCCGCCGATCCCTGCACCACCCAGGCTTCCGGCCCGGTCCGGCCCGGCTTTGCACTGTTGCGGACGGCCCAGCCGATCGGCCCGATATGGCGGATCATGTCGGGGCCGATGTCGAGCGGTTCGGCAAAGGCGAACATCCCCGCCCAGCAGGGTTGCGAGCCGACCGTCATGGCCAGCCGGGCCATTTGAAAATCATGGAGCGATATGAGGGGCAACGCCTGTTCGACCGGCACGGCGATGACCACGGCGTCGAACGGGCCAAAGGGTCTGTCCTGGCCCCGGCACCACCAATGGCGGCCATCATGGGTGACGCCTGCAATCGGGCAGTTCCAGGTTACGGGATGCCGTTCGGCCATCGCCTTGATCGGCGCATTCATGCCGGGCGTGCCGACCCAGGCGTCGCGCCCGGCGACGGGCCAGGGCGCAACGACGCCCTGCGTGTGCCATTCGCTAACCAGCTGGCGGAACGCCGCGCCGCGCGCGGTGAAGTGCGAGGCGCCATGGTCGAAGGCGATCGTGCCGAGCGGGCTGTCGCAGCGGCGGGTGGACATGCGCCCGCCCGGCCCGCGCGCCTTGTCGAACAGAGCCGGTTCATGGCCTTCTTCCCGCAAGGCATCGGCGCAGGACAGTCCCGCCATGCCAGCGCCGATTACTGCGACCCGCATCAGTTCAATATCCCATTAGCGCCAGCAATTCCTTACGGCTGCCGGCATCGGTCAGGAAGCAGCCGAGCAGGCGGCTGGTGACCATGGAGACGCCCGGCGTCCGCACGCCACGCCCGGTCATACAGCCATGCTGCGCCTCTATCACCACCGCAACGCCATGGGGTTGCAGATGATCCCATATGCACTGGGCGACATCGGCGGTCAGCCGTTCCTGCACCTGCAGGCGGCGGGCATAGCCATGCAAAACGCGGGCGAGCTTCGATATGCCGACGACCCGGTTGCGCGGCAGATAGGCGATCGACGCCTTGCCGGTGATGGGGGCCAGATGATGTTCGCAATGCGAATGAAAGGGAATATCCTTCAGCAGCACGATTTCATCATAGCCGCCGACATCCTCGAACGTCCGGTCGAGGTGCAGGGCGGGATTTTCCTGATAGCCGCTGCAATATTCCTGCCAGGCGCGGGCGACCCGCTTGGGGGTATCGACCAGGCCTTCGCGGTCCGGGTCGTCGCCTGACCAGCGTAACAGGGTGCGCACTGCCTCCAGCACCGCATCAGGGATGATTTGCGTGTCGGACTCGTCAAACGCGTCATGATCATGCAACATGAAGTTCATCGGGCACCCCTCGATCCGTCATTGCCACGACCGTCGTGCCGCTGCGTCTGGTTAACAATGCCGCTAAGGGGGGTAGTGCCACAACATGTCCAACCGGGCATGGTGCATCAGCCGTTTACGGGATTAAGATTACGCATGTCCTTAGTAGAAATGATCGCCAACAGTCCGGTCGCGACAGTCATCAGCAATCCGCGCCTGCCCGACAATCCCATCATCGAATGCAATGCGGCATTTATGGAACTTACAGGGTTCAGCCGTGATGAAATAGTCGGGCATAATTGCCGCTTTCTGTCAGGGGCGGACACGGAGCCCTGGTTGACCGAGACATTGCGCACGGCGATCCGCCAGCAACGGCCCGCACTGGTGGAAATACTGAATTACAAGAAGAACGGCACGCCGTTCCGTAATGCCGTGCTGGTCGCGCCGATCTTCGACGAGGAAGGCGTGCTGGAATATTTTCTGGGGTCGCAGGTCGAGGTGATGGACCCGACGATCGGTATCGTCGCCCGCCGCGCCCAGGCCCATGCGCAGATTTCGCGCCTGTCGGTGCGGCAGCGCGAAGTGTTGATGCTGATGGCAACGGGCAAGCTGAACAAGCAGATTGCCTATGCGCTCACCCTGTCGGAGCGGACGGTCAAGATGCACAAGGCCGCGCTGCTCAAGGCGCTAGGCGTGTCGACCAGCGCCGACGCCATCCGCCTGGCGGTCGAAGCGGGCTACTGAGCGGTCAGTCCTTCTCCACCTCCCGCATCGGTTGGGGCGCGGGCGGGATCAGCGCTTCGGGATCGGGCCGCAAGTCATACGCGCGCATCGCGGCCTGGACAGCCTGGATCAGTTGGACCGCGTCATAGGGTTTGTTCAGCACCATGTCGCCGGGCAGGGCGTCGCGCGCGGCGAGTTGCCCGTCGCCGGTGGCAAAGAGAATGGCGATGGTGCCGCGTTGAGCGCGGGCCGCTTCGGCGAGCGCCACGCCGGACGCGCCGGGCAGATGCAGGTCGGTCACCAGCACGTCCACCGGCGCGGTCTGCAAGGCCATCATCGCGTCTTCGGTGCTGCCAGCCTCGATCACCAGGCATCCGGCATTTTTGAGGATTTCGGCGGCATGTTGCCGGATCAAAGCGTCGTCATCGACCAGTAGCACCGTCGCGCCGATCCGTGCCACGGGGGTGTCGCCGGGCTGCTGTGCAATGGCGTTGCGTTGCCGTTGGTTATCGAGGACATGCCGCAAGCGCCGCGCCAGCGCTTCGCGGGTATAGGGTTTGGAGAGCAGTTCGACCCCGGCGTCCAGCTTGCCGCCATGGACGATGGAATTTTCGGTATAGCCCGATGTGAAGAGGACGGCGAGATTGGGCAGCCGTTCGCGCGCCTTGCGCGCGAGTTCCGGGCTTTTGAGCGGGCCGGGCATCACGACATCGGTGAACAAGATGTCGATCGGCATACCGCTTTCGATGACGATCAGACCTGCCGCCGCGTCCGGTGCCTTGAGGACATTATAGCCAAGGTCGGTCAGCACCTCGACCACGGTGGCGCGGACTTCCTCGTCATCTTCGACCACCAGCACGGTTTCGGTGCCGCCGCTGATCGGCCCGCTGTCCATCTGGACCTCGGCATCTTCGCTTTCGATCGAGCGGGGCAGATAGAGGCGGACGGTCGTGCCTTCGCCCACTTCGGAATAGATTTTCACATGGCCGCCCGATTGTTTGACGAAGCCATAGACCATGGAGAGGCCAAGGCCCGACCCCTTGCCTTCGCCCTTGGTCGAAAAGAAGGGTTCGAACACCTTGGCGAGAATGTCGGCATCCATGCCCGAACCCGTATCCGACACCGCCAGCATGACATATTGGCCCGGCGTCACTTCATCATGCGCGCGGGCATAATCGGCGTCGAGATGGGCATTGCCGAGTTCGATGGTCAGGCGACCCTGCCCGTCCATCGCGTCGCGCGCGTTGATGGCGAGGTTTAACAGGGCGTTTTCGAACTGGGCCGGATCGATAAAGGTATTCCACAAGCCGCCGCCCACGACGGTTTCGATTTCTACGCCCTCGCCGATCGCGCGGCGCAACATGTCGTCCATCCCGCGCACGAAGCGGGTCGCATTGACGACGCGCGGTTCGAGCGCCTGGCGACGCCCGAAGGCGAGCAACTGGCTGGCGAGTTTGGCGCCGCGCGAGACGCCCGCCATCGCGTTGTTGACCCGCTTTTCGACGCGCGGATTGCCCGCCGCGTCCTTGGCCAGCAATTGCAGATTGCCCGATATGATCTGCAGCAGATTGTTGAAGTCATGGGCGACGCCACCGGTCAGCTTGCCGATCGTCTCCATCTTCTGCGCCTGGGCGAGCTTGGCTTCCGTCCGCCGCCGTTCGTCGATTTCGGCGATCACGCGCGCTTCGAGCGTTTCGTTGAGCTGGCGCAACTGGTCTTCGGCACGTTCGCGATGGCGCACCTGCCGCGCCAGCATGTCGGCCTGTTCGCGCAAGGCGGCTTCGGCCGCGCGCTGGTGGGTGATGTCGGTGTGGACGCCGACCCATTCCATGATCTCGCCCGCATCACTGAGGATCGGCAGGGCGCGGATAGCGCAGACGCGCCACATGCCGTCATGGCGGCGCAGCCGATGTTCATGGACATACATGCGCTTGGCCGCGACTGCTTCGTTCCAGCTGTGGACGCTGTCAGCCTGATCGTCGGGATGCACGGCGTTGGCCCAGCCGAAATCCTGATATTCGTCATAGGACTGGCCGGTCAGCGCGGCCCAGCCGGGTTGTTCGCCGACCATCCGCCCATCGGCGCTGTTGCTCCACAGCACGCCATGCACCGCCTCCATCGCCATGCGGAAGCGGCTGTTACTGAGCGACAGGTCGGCTTCGAACTTGGCGCGGACGCTATTGTCGATACAGGTACACATCACCCCGCCGACCGTGCCGTCGCCGTTAAAGACAGGCGTGTAGAACAAGTCGAAAATGACGGTTTGCGACACGCCGCCGCGGTTGAGGACCAAGGGCTGTTCCAGGTAGGACAGGTTTTCGCCCTTGAGCCCTGCTTCCAGCACACGCTGGTTGAAGTCCCAGATTTCCGGCCATACGCCGCGCACGGTCCCGCCCAGCGCAGCAGGGTGGTTCGCACCTGCGATCTGGGCATAGGCGTCGTTATAGATCATGACATGGTCCGGTCCCCACATCAGCACCTTGGCCACCGGCGAATTGACGATATTGCCGACCGTCGCGCGCAATTCGACCGACCATGTGGCAATCGCCCCCAGCGCGGTCGAGGCCCAGTCGAAGCGGCGGACGATGGCACCACATTCGCCACCGCCGAAGGGCCAGCCCGGCAGCACCGGATGGGCCGCCTGTGCGCCATCGCGCAGCGCCTGCAAACCGGCGAGCAATATCGCGTCGGCATCGGCATAGACGCCCTTGGCAATCTGATCGGCGATGAAGCCGTCCCATTCGGGCGTCAGGGCGATGCTGCGAGTCTGGCGGATGGTCATCGTCCGGCGCTGCCGCGATGACGGGAATGTGTCAACTCATGTCACGGAATTTGCGCCGAACCGTGGGCCGCCATGTCCCAAAATCGGCCGCTAGTCCGGCGCCACCATCCCCGCGACCATATCCACCAGTGGCAGGCGGGCCTGCATGCGGACGGCGAGCAACGCCGTGCCGCTGACCTTGCGCTGGACGAACATGGTTTCGACCGGCGGCAGGTGCCAGCTGGCCGTATCGGCCACGACCGGCGTCGCCTGCTCGCGGAGGCGCGCGACGAAGCTGCGATCGGCGAAATCGAACAGGCCGGGGCGCAGCACATGGGCAATGATGGTGTCGATCATGGCATCAAGCGCAGCGCCATGCCGCATGACAAGGGCGGGCGACACGAAGCCCACATCGATGAGCGCCGCGCGCAGGCCATCCCGGTCGCCCGCAAGGCCAGCCCGCAACAATGTGCGATAGGCGTTGCTCGTTTCGGGCGGCACCGGGCGCGCGGCCCCGAAGTCCAGCAGCACGATTTCCCCGCTTTCGGGACGCCAGCGATAATTGGCGAAATTGGGGTCGGTCTGCATATGGCCGAAGACGAACAGTTCATGCAGCACAAGGTCGAGCAGCGCGGCCATCGACCGGTCGCGCACCGCCTGCGATGCGTCGGCGAGCGTGTCGATCGAGTCCGCTGCGATATAATCCATCACCAGCACCTGGTCCGTGGTCCAATCGTCGAGCGGACGGGGCACCAGGAAGCGGGGGTCGTCGGCTAGGCGATCGGCATAAAGCTGCATCTGCCGCGCTTCGCGCAGATAGTCGGCCTCTTCATGTAGCTGGACCTTGGCTTCGCCCAGCAGCGGCGCGATGTCGAGCGCCGAGGGCAGCAGTCCCGACAGGCGCAGCAGGGTCGCGACATTGTCGACATCGGCGTCGATACTGTCGGCGATGCCGGGATATTGCACCTTTACCGCGACTACCCGGCCATCGGGCAGGCGGGCGCGATGGACCTGGCCGATCGAGGCGGCCGCGATCGGGCTGGCTTCGAAATGGGCAAAACGCCGCCGCCAGTCCTGCCCCCATTGCGTGGCCAGTACCTTTTGCAATTGGGCAGGCGGCATATGATGGGCATTGTCGCGCAACTTGGCGAGGATGGCCGTCAGTTCGGGTGGCAGCATGTCGCCCGCGTCCAGCGAGATCATCTGCCCCAGCTTCATCGCCGCGCCGCGCAGGCGCGACAATTGTTCGGTCACGCGCTGCGCATTGCCGGGCGTGAGCAACAGGTCGCGCATTTGCGGCCGTTCCCCGCGCGCCAGCCGCCGTGCGCCCTCCGCCACCATGCCCGATGCGACGCCGCCCGCCATCTGACCGAAGGCGGCGAAGCGCGACAGCCGGGCGGAGGGCACTTTGCGATAGCGATCGCTCATCGTAGCCGCCTTTGCAGCGCCGGTCGCCAGCGCAGGAAGTAGGTGTAAAGCCCGTCGAGCAGCGCCAGGACGGGGCGATAGCGCGCGAGCAGGCCGAAGGGACGGAGCAGCGGAATGGCGCGCCACATGGCGGCAAAGGCGGCTGCGCCCTCCAGCATGCGGCCATCTTCGCAGGCGTGGAAGCGCGCCAGCAGGGCGGCACGGTCGATCGGGCAGGTGGCGTCGGCACGGGCCACATCGATGAAATGCAACCGGCCGCGCCGGTCCAATCGGCGCATCAGGTCAATTTCGCGGCGGCATAAGGGACATGCGCCATCATACCACACCGTCACGCGAGCGTCACCAGCGGCGGCGCGATCATCGTGGGGGAGGACTGTGTTCATATGGCGCGCTTCCCACGCCCAAGCCCTTGGCGCGACATGGTCTTTCGGGCACGCCCCGGCGTCAGAACTCGATCAACGCCACCTTGGTCTTGAGATTGGCGAGATAGGCCTCTCGCCCCAGATCCTTGCCGATGCCCGATTGCTTATAGCCGCCGGTGGGCAGGATGAAGTCGTTGCTGCGGCCATAGCGGTTGACCCAGATGGTTCCGGCTTCCAGCGCACGGGTGGCGCGCAGCGCGCGCGCGACATCGGTGGTATGCACGCCAGCGGCCAGGCCATAGGCGCTGTCATTGGCCAGCGCATAGGCCTCAGCATCGTCGGCAAAGGTCTGGACGGTCAGCACGGGGCCGAAAATCTCGCCCTGCACCGCCTCGCTATGCTGCGCAGCATTTTGCAGCAAAGTGGGTTGGAAATAGCTGCCATCCTGCGGCGCGGCGGCGCGACCGCCACCAGTCAGGATTTCCGCGCCAGCGACCACGGCGCGCTGGACGATGCCATCGATCCGGTCGAGCTGCCCTTCCGAAATGATGGGGCCAAGCGTGCTGTCGCTGGCCCAGGTCGGTCCCATTTTGTGCGCAGCAAAGGACGTGACGATACGGTCGATCACCTCGTCGGCGACACTCTCCTGCACCAGCAGGCGGGAACCGGCGACGCAGACCTGGCCCGCATTAAGCGTGATCGCCCGCGCGACGATCGCCGCCGCCTTGTCCAGCGCGGCGTCGGCGAAGATGATCTGCGGGCTTTTGCCGCCGAGTTCCAGCGTCACCGGCTTTGGCCCGGTCTGGGCGCAGGCGGTCATGATCGCCGCGCCGGTCGCGGTCGATCCGGTGAAAGTGACCTTGGCGACTTCAGGGCGGCGCACCAGCGGATCGCCGACCGAGCGGCCGTCGCCCTGCACGATGTTGAAGATACCGGCCGGCAAGCCCGCTTCGATCGCCAGTTCGGCGAGGCGGACGATGCTGAACGGCGTCATTTCCGACGGCTTGAGGACGATGCTGTTGCCCGCCGCAATGGCAGGTGCGATTTTCCAGGCGGCCATGACCAGCGGCAGGTTCCACGGCGCGATCGCCGCGACGACGCCATAGGGTTCGTGGATGGTGAGGCCGAGCTTGTCGGGCGTGGTCGCCGCCACCTCGCCGCCGACCTTGTCCGCCCATTCGGCAAAGAAGCGCACCGTTTCAGCCGTATAGGTCACATCCCAGGCGCGGATTTCGTGGATCATCCGGGTGGAGCCGAGCGCTTCGAGTGGGGCGAGCGTCTCCATGTCAGCCTCGATCAAGGCGGCCCAGCGGCGCAGCACGCGCATCCGCCCGCGCGGGTCGGTCTGTGCCCAGCCGCTGTTCTTATAGGCGCGCTGGGCATCCTCGACCGCCTCACCCAATTGCGCCTCGTCCGCGCTGTCGAGATCGGCATAGACCCGCGCGTCGGACGGCCGCCGCACCGCGATAGCAGGACCGCGGCCCACAACACGCCGCCCGCCGATGAAATTGCTGCCCTGCGGCAAGGCGATGAGATCAGGGTTGAAAATGTCCATGGCACAGCTTTCCTCTTGGCGGGCTGGCGGACAGAATATGGATCGTGCGCGGCATGTGTTGCAGTTGCGCAGGAAAATCTGCGCGATAATGTTCCAAAATCGGGGCGAAGGCAGCAGCCAATGCTTGAACGCGGCATTTATGGTCGCGCCGACAATGGGAATCCGATGATTTCGACCAAGACAGGCGGGCGACCCTTTCCCGCCAATGGAGCAAGACGCATGGCGACAGGCATAGAGGCGATGGTGGACCTGCGGCGCATGACCGTGGATGATCTGGCCGCGGGCCATGCCTTGTCCAGCGAACAGAAATGGCCGCACCGGATCGAAGATTGGGAGATGCTGCTGAGCCTTGGCCTCGGCTATGTCGCGGAGCGCGACGGCGAAGTCATCGGCACGGCCATGGCCTGGCTCTATGGCCTGGATGCGGCGACGCTGGGCATGGTCATCGTCTCGCCCGCTGCGCAGGGCATGGGGCTGGGCCGTCGCCTGATGGAAGCGGTGATGGCCGATCTGGGCGATCGCACCATATTGTTGAACGCCACTGACGAAGGCGCGCCGCTTTATCGCAAGCTGGGTTTCGAAAGCATCGGCCCGGTGTTTCAGCATCAGGGCGCGGCTTTTTCCGTGCCGGTCGCCGAACTGATCCCCGATGAGCGGGTGCGGCCTTTGGGCGCGAAGGATATGTCGTCGCTGCATGATCTGGCGCGCCGGGCCACGGGCATGAACCGCGACGCGCTGCTCGATGCGCTGGTGCCGGGCGCGCAGGGCGTGGTGCTGACGCGCAGCAACGAACCGGTCGGCTTTGCGCTATTTCGCCGGTTCGGGCGTGGCTATGTGGTGGGGCCGACCATCGCGCCCGATGTCGGCGGGGCGAAGGCGTTGATCTCGCACTGGCTGGGGTCGAACAGCGGCACTTTCTGTCGGCTCGATATACCGGAAGAAAGCGGGCTGGGCGGATGGCTCGACGAGTTGGGCCTGCCCTGCGTCGGCCGGGTCATGCGCATGGTGCGCGGGCCGTTGCCGCAGACGGACGCAGCCGTCCAAGTCTTTTCCCTCACGACACAGGCGCTCGGATGACCCTCTTCCTCAACAACCCCGCTCTTTTCGTCGAACGCGCCTATATTGGCGGCGCGTGGGTCGGGGCTGCCTCCGGCGCTACTGTGCCGGTCGACAATCCCGCGACCGGCGCGATCATCGGCACTGTGCCGGATTGTAACGAAACCGATACGCAGGCGGCCATCGACGCAGCGGAGGCGGCTTTCCCGGCGTGGAAGTCGCGGACGGCAGCCGACCGCGCTGCCGTGCTGGAGCGCTGGCATGCGCTGGTGCTGGAGAATGTCGCGGATCTGGGTCGGATCATGACCGCCGAGCAGGGCAAGCCGGTGGCCGAAGCCGAGGGCGAAATCCGCTATGCGGCGAGCTTCATCAAATGGTTTGCAGAGGAAGCGCGCCGGGTCGAAGGCGGCATGATCCCTGCGCCGGAAGCCAATCGTCGCATCTTGGTGATGAAGGAGCCGGTCGGGGTGTCGGCCGCGATCACGCCGTGGAATTTCCCGTCCGCGATGATCACGCGCAAATGCGCGCCTGCGCTGGCGGCGGGGTGCCCGGTGGTGGTGAAGCCTTCCGAACTGACCCCCTATAGCGCGCTGGCCATGGCGAAGCTGGCCGAGCAAGCGGGCTTTCCGGCAGGCGTGTTCAACATCGTTACTGGCATGCCGACGGCGATCGGCGGGACGCTGACCGCTAGTCCCGTGGTGCGCAAATTGTCCTTCACCGGATCGACCCGCGTCGGCGCGCTGCTGATGCGGCAATGTGCCGATACGATCAAGCGGGTGAGCTTCGAACTGGGCGGCAATGCGCCGCTGATCGTGTTCGACGATGCGGACATCGACCTGGCCGTTGCCAGCACCATGGTCAGCAAGTTCCGCAATGCCGGGCAGACCTGCGTCTGTGCCAACCGGATATTGGTGCAGGACGCCGTGTATGACCAGTTTGCCGAGAAGCTGGCCAAGGCGGTGTCTGCGCTGACCGTCGCGCCGGGCGACCAGCCTGGCAGCACGATCGGGCCGCTGATCAATGCGGCGGCCGCCGACAAGGTGAAGGCGCATGTCGAGGATGCGCTGTCCCATGGCGCGACTTTGTTCGCGCAGGCACCCGAAGGCGCGATGGGTGAGCGTTTTGCCCGCCCGGTGGTGCTGACCGGCGCGACGCGCGCCATGCGGCTGGCGGAGGAGGAGACGTTCGGTCCGGTCGCGCCGCTGTTCCGCTTCACCCATGAAGAGGAAGGCATCGAACTGGCCAATGCGACCAGCTATGGCCTGGCGAGCTATTTCTACACCGAAAATCTGCACCGCGCCTTCCGCGTGGCGGAGCGGCTGGAGGCGGGGATGGTCGCGCTCAACAGCGGGGCGATCGCGATGGAGGTTGCGCCCTTTGGCGGGGTCAAGATGTCCGGGTTGGGCCGTGAAGGCGGGCGTTTGGGAATCGAGGAATATCTGGAGACCAAGGCGTTTCATATCGGCGGGTTGAAACTGTAACCACACGTAAAAATTCCGTTCGCCCTGAGCCTGTCGAAGGGCCGCACTTCACTTCAAGAAAGAACAGGGCTTCGACAGGCTCAGCCCGAACGGGAGTTTTTATGGCGAACAATCGCACCTATTCCATCTCCGTCATTCCCGGCGACGGCATCGGCAAGGAGGTCATGCCTGAGGGCATTCGCGTGCTGGAGCGGGCGGCGAGCCTGTATGGCTTTTCGATCGCGCAGACATGGCAGGATTTCGCCTGCTGCGACTATTATGCCAAACATGGGCAGATGATGCCGGACGATTGGAAGGAGCGGATCGGCAAGCCGGACGCGATCTTCTTCGGCGCGGTTGGCTGGCCCGATACGGTGCCGGATCATGTGTCGCTCTGGGGGTCGCTGCTCCAGTTCCGGCGCGAATATGACCAATATGTCAATCTGCGCCCGGTGCGGTTGATGCCCGGCGTCCCCTGCCCGCTCGTCGGGCGCGAGCCGGGCGACATTGATTTCTGGGTCGTGCGCGAAAATACGGAAGGGGAATATAGTTCGGTTGGCGGCAAGATGTTTCCCGGCACCGATCGCGAGATCGTGATCCAGGAAACGGTGATGACGCGCCATGGGACCGACCGGGTGCTGCGCTATGCCTTCGATCTTGCTGCGACGCGCGACCGCAAGCATGTCACGTCCGCGACCAAGTCCAACGGCATTGCCATTACCATGCCCTGGTGGGATGAGCGGGTGGAAGAGATGGCCAAAAACTATCCGACCGTGACCCATGACAAATATCATATCGACATTTTGACGGCGCAATTCGTGCTGAACCCCGATCGGTTCGATGTCGTGGTCGCGTCCAATCTGTTCGGCGATATATTGTCGGACCTTGGCCCGGCCTGCACCGGCACAATCGGCGTCGCGCCGTCGGGCAATATCAACCCGGACGGCACCCACCCTTCTTTGTTCGAGCCGGTCCATGGCTCCGCGCCCGATATTGCGGGAAAAGGCATCGCCAACCCGGTCGGGCAAATCTGGTCGGCGGCGATGATGCTGGAGCATCTGGGCGCGGTGGACGCCGCCGCCGCGATCATGCGCGCGGTCGAAACCGTGCTGGCGGAACCCGGCCTGCGCACCGGCGATCTGAAAGGCACAGCCAATACCGAGCAGTGCGGCAAGGCGATTGCCGACGCGCTGGCGTGATGGACGGGAAGCGCTTAACTTCGCATATTTCCCGCAAATTGCGACATTTTGTTACGGTCGCCTGATCCTATCGGAACATTGAGCGATGACAAAGTGCGTTGCGATATTCCCTGTTCCCCGGCGAAGGCCGGGGAACAGCATTGTGGCACAAATGGCATCCTGTAGGACAGCGGCATAATATGCTGCGTTGGTTCATCATAAAGGGCGGCGATGGTCGCTATTGGTGCCATATCGGGCTTTGCCCCCGCGGCGGGACGATAGGCTGGGCTCCATAACCATCCATGGCGAGCAACCCGACGATGCACCAATCCAACCGATCCCTGCTGGACATCGACCGCGATCACCTGATCCATCCCGTCACCTCCTTCCGGGCGCATGAAGCGCGCGGCGCGACCCTGCTGCAAAGCGGCAAGGGCATGTGGCTGACCGACATGGACGGCAAGGAATTGCTCGATGCCTTTGCGGGGCTGTGGTGCGTCAATGTCGGCTATGGTCAGGACAGCATCGCTGAGGTCGCGGCCGAGCAGATGCGCCGCCTGCCCTATGCGACCGGTTATTTCCATTTCGGCAGCGAACCCGCGGTGCGACTGGCGCAGCGGTTGGTCGAGCTTTCGCCCAAAGGCCTGGATCATGTCTATTTCACGCTGGGCGGGTCGGACGCGGTGGATAGCGCGATCCGCTACATCACCCATTATTTCAACGCGATCGGCAAGCCCGCCAAGAAACAGTGTATCGCGCTGGAGCGCGGCTATCATGGTTCCAGCACCACCGGCGCTGGCCTGACGGCGCTCGCCAATTTCCATCGCGGGTTCGACCTGCCGCTGCGCTGGCAGCATCATATCGCGTCGCCCTACCCCTATCGCAGCGATCTGGAAGGCGACGATGCCGCGATCATCGCGCGGTCGGTGCAGCAGTTGAAGGACAAGGTTGCGGAGCTGGGTGCCGACAATGTCGCCGCCTTCTTCTGCGAACCGATCCAGGGATCGGGCGGCGTCATCGTGCCGCCGGTCGGTTGGCTAAAAGCCATGCGGCAGGCGTGCGACGAACTCGACATCTTGCTGGTGGCCGACGAAGTCATCACTGCCTTTGGCCGGACCGGGCCAATGTTCGCCTGCGAAGCGGAAGGCGTGACGCCGGACCTGATGACCGTCGCCAAGGGGCTGACCGCTGGCTATGTGCCGATGGGCGCGGTGCTGATGTCGGACATCATCTATCAGGGCATTGCCGATGGCGCGGCTGCCGATGTCGTGATCGGCCATGGCGCGACCTATTCAGGTCATCCGGTCAGCGCGGCGGTGGGCCTGGAAGTGCTGCGCCTCTATACCGAAGGCGGCATTTTGGCGAACGGGCAGAAGGTGGCGGCGCGCTTTGACGCGGGGCTGGCGGGCCTGGCCGATCATACGCTGGTTGGCGACACGCGCGGGCGCGGGCTGCTGGGTGCGATCGAACTGGTGGCGAACAAGGGCACGAAGGCGCGGTTCGACCCGTCGCTCAAGGTCGCCGATCGGCTCTTTGCCGATGGCTATGCCAATGGCGTCATCTTCCGTGCCTTTGCCGACAATATTATCGGGCTTGCCCCGGCGCTGTGCGCGTCGGATGCGGAGATGGACGAGATATTCGCGCGCATTCGGAAAACACTCGACGGACTGCTCGAACAGGCGGATATTCGCGCGGCGCTGGGATAAGATAAGGGGAGCAAGGCATATGTTGGGCGGACCCAGACTGGACAGGATCGACCTGAAGATCCTGACGCAGCTTCAGATGTCGGGCCGGATCACCAATGTCGAATTGGCCGATGCGGTCGGCCTGTCGCCAAGCCCTTGCCTCACCCGCGTCAAGCGGCTGGAGAAAGCGGGCTACATCACCGGCTATGGCGCGCATATCAACCTACATAAGCTGGGCGAATATCTGACCGTCTTTACCGAAGTGACGCTGACCGAACATCGGGCCGGGGACTTTTCGCGGTTCGAAACGCGCATCCGCAAGCTGGACGAAATCGTCGAATGTCATCTGGTCAGCGGCGGCTATGATTATCTGCTGAAATTCGTGACGCGGGGTGTGGCGCATTATCAGTCGATCGTCGAAGGCATGCTGGAAAGCGATTATGGCATCGAAAAATATTTCAGCTACGTCGTGATCAAATCGCCTTTCATCAAACATCATTATCCGATCCAGCATCTGTTCGGGGAACAGCGGTAGGATTGGGGGGGAAACGCGTTCTCGCCTGCGCGGGAACACGATAGTCTCTGGAAGATATAGTTTAGGCGATTATGTAGTTTGACAAGCCGGACACCAACATCCTCCCCTGTAAGGGGAGGGGGACCGCTCGCGAAGCGAGTGGTGGAGGGGTGTCACCCTATCGAGGGGGCGACACCCCTCCGTCAGGGCTACGCCCTGCCACCTCCCCTACAAGGGGAGGATCGATTACTGCCATAGTTTAGGGTGCTGCCATGACCGACATATCCGATCTGATCGAACCGCTGATCGCCTTTCGCCGCGACATTCATGCGCATCCTGAATTGGGGTTTTGCGAGCATCGCACCGCCGGGCGGATCGCCGAGCAGCTGCGCACGCTGGGGCTGGATGTTCATGAGGGGATCGGGCGGACAGGCGTCGTCGCTGTGTTGCGCAACGGGACGTCGGGGCGCAGCATCGGGTTGCGCGCGGACATGGATGCGCTGCCGATTCAGGAGCAGACCAACCTGCCCTATGCCAGCACGACGCCCGGCACCTTCCATGGTTGCGGCCATGACGGCCATGTCGCGATGCTGCTGGGCGCGGCGCAGCAGTTGAGCCGGACCCGCAATTTCGACGGCACGGTCAATTTCTTCTTCCAGCCCGCCGAAGAGGGGCATGGCGGCGCGCGCGAGATGGTGAACGAGGGGCTATTCGATCGCTTCCCATGCGATCGCGTGTTCGGACTGCATAATTGGCCCGACCTGCCCGCCGGTACGATCGCGACGCGGCCCGGCCCGATCATGGGCGCGGCGGACAAGTTCGAGATCGTGCTGGAAGGGCGCGGCGGCCACGCCGCCATCCCGCAGGATACGCCCGACGCGATCCAGGCAGCCGCTGCGATGGTGCAGCAACTGAACGCCATCATATCGCGCCGGATCGCGGCGACGGCGTCGGCGGTGCTGTCGATCACGCAGATCCATGGCGGGCATACGCATAATGTGATTCCGGCCGAGGTGCGCGTCAGCGGCACGGTGCGCACCTTCGACCCGGCGGTGCAGGACCGGATCGAAGCATCGATCCGAGAGATTGCGGCGGGCATCGGCATCGCCAATGGTGTCACCGCGACCGTCGATTATCAGCGCTATTATCCCGCGACGATCAACGATGCGGAGGCGGCGCAGGAAGCGCTGGATGCGGCCGCGACGGTGGGGAATGCGGTGATCGCGCCCGATCCCGCCTTCACCTCGGAGGACTTCGCCTTCATGCTACAGGCGTGCAAGGGGGCTTATATCTGGCTGGGGCAGGCAAAGGGTGATGGCGGCACGCCGCTGCATAATCCGCATTATGATTTCAATGACGATGTGCTGGCGCTGGGCATCAAACTGCATGTCGCTCTGGCCGAGCGGCATCTGGCGCGTTGATCGCTAGAGCAACATGATTTTAAGTCGCATCACGCCGTTCGCCCTGAGTAGGGGCTGAGCTTGTCGAAGACCCGTATCGAAGGGTCGGCTGCGCTTATATCCTTCGATACGCCATTTCGACTTCGCTCAATGCCTGTCCTTGCATATTGGGGTTGGCATTCATTTCAGCCTCGATTGAATTGATGCCGACATATCCGGGGTCATGATCCCAGATATGTCGGAGCGGATAGGCTGTGCCTGTCCTTGGGCGCTAAGCTCGTGATTCTCAGCAAAGCCGTCCGCTCCATCCATGATCGTCTCGAACGGTTGCCTGAGCCTTGAGCTCGTATGCAAGGTGGAGAAAACATGATGTCGAATAACAGCCAATATGTTGCCGTCGATGTATCGAAGGCGGCACTGGATATTGCCATGCCTGGGGCAAACCGGGTTTGGCGTAGTACCAACACGGTGGCAGGGATCGCGGCTTTAAGAAGGCGGCTTGCGCTCCTTGACCATCCCCATATCGTCTGCGAGGCAACGGGCCGCTATGGACGGTTGCTCGCTCGGCAGATGGGAACAGCGGGGATCGCCATGAGTATCGTCAATCCCAGGCAAGTGCGGGATTTTGCGCGAGCGACCGGCCAACTTGCCAAAACCGATGCGCTTGACGCTGGCATCATCCTACGCTTCGCTGATGTCATGCAACCCGCCAGAACACCGCCAACTCCTGAAAATCAGGCGCGCCTTGCCGAGCAAGTACGCAGAAGGCGGCAACTGGTCGATATGCTGGCTACCGAAAAGCAGCGCCTTTCCGGCCTCGATGACACCGACACGCTGGCTTCGATCCGTGAGCATATCGCCTTCCTGCAAGGACAGATCGGCCAGTGCGATGCGCGCATAAGGGCTGAAATCGCGGCCGATGCCACGCTCACGCGCAAAGCTATGCTGCTGGAGTCCATTCCAGGCATCGGCGCCACGACAGCGGCTGTGCTGATCGCCGAACTCCCCGAACTTGGTATCGCCGACAAAAAGCAGATCGCAGCCCTTGCCGGCGTCGCTCCCATGAACCGCGATAGCGGACAGTGGCGCGGTCAGGCGCATATTACCGGCGGTAGGCTCTCGGTTAGATGCGCCCTCTATATGGCAACCCTGCCCGCAATCCGCTTCAATCCAACCATTCGCGACTTCTATCAACACCTCCGCGCCGAGGGCAAAGCGCCCAAAGTCGCTATCACCGCCGCCATGCGAAAACTCCTCATCATCGCAAACGCCATCGTCCAGCACGATAAGCCATGGGCCAATCTCGCTTGACACCCAATACGGTTGCTGAGCGCCTGCCTTGGCAGGCAGTCGAAGGGGCTACTCAGGACGAACGGTTCTGAGTAAAGTCATCACGCTTTAGAGGCTGAAGCCGAAGCCGATCACGGCAGCGGTGGATTGCAGCACCTCCCCCTGCGACCGGCCGAGCGCGCGGGTGCCGCCCAGCAGCCGTTCATGGACGATGGCCGTGTAGATATTGAGTTTCGGCTTCAGACGATAGCGCAGGCGCAATGGCTCTGTTGCAAAGATTGGCGGCAGTCAGAGGTAGGCTGTCGCTCTGCGCCGATCAGGCGGCTGCTGCGAAATGGTGGTTGAGCATGCCCATGGCCTCCGTCAGCGCCGAGGGCCCAATGCCAAAAGCTCTCTCCACAAGGCGCACCTCGCCCCTGATGCCGGGCTGCAGGCACCAGGGGCGAGCCTGTCCTTTGCGCAGGGCTCGCATGACTTCGAATCCCTTGATCGTGGCATAGGCCGTGGGGATCGATTTGAAACCGCGCACCGGCTTGATCAGTATCTTGAGCTTTCCGTGATCGGCCTCGATCACGTTATTGAGATACTTCACCTGCCGGTGGGCCGTCTCCCGGTCCAGCTTTCCTTCGCGCTTCAATTCGGTGATCGC
The DNA here is from genome assembly GCF_032227065.1 of Sphingobium sp. SA2. Classification (NCBI taxonomy): domain Bacteria; kingdom Pseudomonadati; phylum Pseudomonadota; class Alphaproteobacteria; order Sphingomonadales; family Sphingobiaceae; genus Sphingobium; species Sphingobium sp. SA2. The sequence continues at coordinate 517,635 of NZ_JAPMXX010000001.1, read as the reverse complement.
TGCACCATAGCTCGGCGCTTTGTCGGTATTGAGCGTGGCAGGCTTTTCCCAGTGCTTCAGGCCTCGCAGGGCCTTGCCCAGGAACCGCTTCGCTGCCTTGGCGCTGCGGGTCGGCGACAGGTAGAAATCGATCGTGTCGCCCCGCTTGTCGACTGCCCGGTACAGGTAGGTCCACTTGCCCCGCACCTTGACGTAGGTTTCATCCAGGCGCCAGCTCGGATCAAAGCCACGCCGCCAGAACCAGCGCAGCCGCTTCTCCATCTCCGGGGCGTAGCACTGGACCCAGCGATAGATCGTCGTATGGTCGACCGAAATGCCGCGTTCCGCCAGCATTTCCTCAAGGTCGCGATAGCTGATCGGATAGCGACAATACCAGCGCACCGCCCACAGGATCACATCACCCTGGAAATGGCGCCACTTGAAATCCGTCATCGTTCCGTCCGTCCAATCTCCGCCAAGCATGCTCAAGCTTCACGATTTTTGCAACAGAGCCCCCGCCGTCGCGACCGGTGCGGCCCGCGCGGCGATCGACGGGTTCGGGCCCCGGGCTACAAATTCACGTTCTTTCGATAGCCGAAGCTGTTGTACATGGGCAATGCGGCCGCACCGACCGGCCGGGCGGAATAGCCTTGCGACCCTTCGAATATTCCGGGCGGATGAACGCCCGTCGTCCGGAGGTTCGTCATCGCGGCCCGGGTCGCGTCGCATATCCGGACGCGGATATCGGCGGGAAGCGAGCCGTCGATGACGACCTGCGCGACGTCCACGACGGCGACCGCGTTGATCGCGGCGACCGCCAGATGCCAGCCCGTATCGGCGATCCAGCCATCGAGCATCGCGCCGAGCACGGGCCATTCTTCCGGATTCTGCCACAGGAAGTCCGCGTTCATCCCGGCCGCCTCGATCTGGCGATGCAGATTGACCAGCGACACGCACGACAACAGCTGCCTCGGCTGGGATGCGGTGCCGTCCTTCTCGACGACGAGCATCGATCCGAACGCAGCCGCATTCGCATGGCTACCCTCGATCACCATGTCGTCAAGGACCAGGCCGCCACCGACGAAGGCGCCGATATAGAAATAGACGAAGCCGTGGGGACTGCGCGACTGGCCGAACATGAGCTCGCCGATGCATGCGGCCGTGACGTCGTTCATGATCTGCGGCTCGACCCCGGTCACGGTCCGGACGAGGCCGGCGATATCGAACGTTTCCCATGTCCCGAGCAAATCGCCGGGAACATCGATTTCCTCGGTCCACCGCCATAGCTCTCCGGGCATGGCCACGCCGATCCCGACGATCCGGTCCATGATCCCGGCCGCGGTCGTTCGACACAGTTCCGCCCAGGAGCGGGTCACGAAATGTTCGAGCGCCGCCGGCACCGGATAGCGGAAGACGTGACGATACGCCTCCATCGTGGTCCCGACGAAATCGACCAGGACCAGTTCGAAGCTGCGCCGACCGACCTTCAGCCCGACCGTATAGGCACCGCCCGGATTGAGGGAGAAAGGAACCTTGGGCTGTCCCACCTTCCCCCGGACGAGTTCCTCGCGGCGCAGGCGACCATCGCCTTCCAGACGCCCGACGACATCGGTAAGCGCCTGTCGCGAAAGGCCGGTCCGCGCGGAAAGTTCGGCCTTCGACAATGCCCCGTGGCGCCGGATGATCGAGAGGACGAGGAGTTCGTTATGTTCGCCGACACCAACGATATTGCTGCCGCGGCTCACGCGCTTGCCCTTCTGTCCATGCCTTGATCCTGCGCCAGGTCACGATATCCGGCAAGGGATGTGAAGGGGTTGCGCGCCGTTTTCCGGGTCAGTGGAGCGCGGGACCGGGGGGCGGCGGCTCGTCCGTGGGGGCGCGACGGCGCGCGTCCCATCCAAACAGGGCGACCGCGCCGAAGCACAGGCTTGGCACCCAGAAGGCGGGTCCGATATCGCCGGCAAGATCGGATACCAGACCCTGCAGCCCCACGACGACCGCCCCGCCCGAGATCGCCATCACCAGCCCGGCACCGCCGAGCTTGATGTCGCGGGGGTCCAGCGCGGAGAGGCCGATGCCGTAGATCGTCGGAAACATCAGCGCCATGCATCCGCTGACCGCGACCAGGGCATAGACGCCCGCGACACCGTGCGAGAGCGCGGCGACGGCGCACAGCGCACCTGCCAGAACCGCAAGTCCGAACAACAAGGTCTCCGCCCTCACCCGCCCCATCAACCACGTGCAGATGAAACGGGACAGGAAGAACAGGACCAGTCCGACCGTGTAATAGGTCGCCGCCGCGCTTTCGCTTACGTCCAGGCGGGTCATGACGTAGCGGATCGTGAACGACCACACGCCGACCTGCGCGCCGACGTAGAGGAACTGGATGCCGATCGCGACCAGATAACGGCGGTTGCGCGCCAGCCTTCGCAGGCCTGTTCCGAAGCCCTGCGGCTCGCCGATGTCGCCATCCCCGGTCCGGTCGAGATCCGCGGGCATCGTCTTGACCGCCAGCAGGACCCAGACGATCGACAGCATCGCCGCCACGGCGACATAGGGGCCCATCACCGCGGTCAGCTCGACGCGCTGGACCGACTGCAACGCATCGGTCGACAGCGCCGCACGCTCGGCCGCCGACGCCTGATGGAGATGGTCGAGGATGAAGAACTTGGCGAGCAGCGCGCCCGATATCGCCCCGACGGGATTGAACGACTGGGCGAGGTTGAGCCGCCGTGTCGCGGTAGCCCTTGGCCCCAGCGAGTAGATGAACGGATTGGCGCAGGTCTCGAGAAACGACAGGCCGGCGGCAAGGACGTAGAGCGCAACCAGGAACGGGAAATAGTCGAGCGACAGGCTCGCCGGATAGAACAGGAGCGCGCCGGCGATATACAGGCCTAGGCCGATCAGCAGGCCCGCCTTGTACCCGTATCGCCGCGCCATGAGCGATGCGGGGATAGCGAAGCAGAAATATCCGCCGAAAAACGCATATTGCACGAACGCCGTCTGAAAATCGGTCAGGCTCAGAATGCGCTTGAACGCCGACAATAACGTGTCGGTCATGTTGGCGGCCAGCCCCCATGCGAAGAACAGGCCGGCGACGAGGGCGAACGTCAACGCCTGTCCGCGCGAAATCAGCGCGGCCGGCACAGCGTCCGTGGGAATGGCATTCCGATAGTCACGCATGTGCTGGTTCCATCGTCCGGGGATCGCGCTCCTTCACCACGCATGGCTGCGGGTTCGGTCGCGGCCTGTAAAGCCCGTCCCGCCGGGATGCGGCGGGACGGAGCGGCAAGGTCAGAAGCGCACGCCGACGCGCAGGATGAAGGTCTGCGGGTCGACGACGCGGGCGTTGAAGGTGTTCGTGGCACCGACCAGGGTCTCCCCGGCGCGCGGATCGCCTTCGGTCAACCCGGTGCTCTTCAACAGGTTCTGGACGTCGCCCAGTACATACACGCCGCGTCCCATCTCCAGACCGAAGCCCAGGCTGACGAGGCCGTAGGCGGACAGGCGTGCGGTGTTGGCGTCGTCGGCGAAGCGGCGCCCGCTGAAGGAATAGGCGCCGTGGAGCGAGAAGTCGCCGATCGGCGTGCTGATCCCGTCATAGGAACTGCGGACCTGGAAATAGGCGTTGGGGGTCCGCACGGGCAGATTGCCGTTGATGTCGAGGCTGACGGTCTGCGCGTTCGGGCCGAGTGCCTGTTGCGGGGGCGTGGCGAAGAATTTGGGCGCCTGATAGGTGCCGCTCAGGTCGATCGACCAGTCGGTGACCGGCCGGATCGATATCTGTGCCTCGACCCCGTTGGTACGGGTGTTCCGGAATGCCTGACGTTGCACGATCGCGCCGTTGACGACGGTGGGCACGTTGAAGAACAGGTCCTTCGCCTGCGCGAAGAAATAGTTCAGCTCCACGTTGAGCGGCCGGCTGTTGTACCGCAGCCCCGCCTCGACCATCGTCGTGGTCGCCGGTTTCGTTTCGGGACGGTCCTCGAAATTGCGGATCGCGGCCAGCCCGTCTGCGGTCGATGCGTCGAAATTGGCCAGCGCCTGATACCGGTCGGGATCGGGCATCCGGAAACCGCGGGCGAAGCGGCCGAACAGCGCGAAATTGCTCGCCACCTCGTAATTCCCGCCGACCGTCCAGGCGAGCTTCCGGAAGTTCAGGTCCATCGCCCGGAACGTCCCGCTGCCGAAGGGCAGCGACACGAGGGCCGGATTGCCCGGATCGAAGGTCGCCGGATTGCGGCTGAGGTCGAAATTCGCCGGATTCTCTACCTGCCCGCTAACGTGCAGGGTTTCGTAGCGCGCACCGGCATTCAGCGACAGGCGACCGATGTCGTAGACGAAGTCGACATAGGGCGCGATCGTGCGCTCCTTGAACTGCACGTTGGCATAGCCTGTCGGCCCGGCGATGAGCCCCTTGTACGTGCCCGCGGCACCCGACGCGAGCGGCGCGCCGGCTGCATCGGTGAAGACGATGTCGAGACGCCGGGGCCGCCCCTCGATGCTTTGCAGCGTGTCCAGTCGCGAATCGAGCACCTGCCCGTCGATGTCGGAGAAATAGACGCCGAACGTACTGGCCAGCTTGCCCGGACCGACCTGCAACCCGTCACGTTGCAGCTGGAAATCGTTCTGGAAATTGGTCGCCTCGGTCTTGCGATAGAAATAGGCGGCATCGATGCCGAAGCCGTTGATGTTGAGGCTGTCGGCATTGGCCTGGGTGGCGAGCACCTCGCCGGTCCCGGCGTCGCGCACCTGGAAGAACGGACCGCCGGCACCGGCTGCACCCGCGAAGCGCGTGGGCGCCCGTGCGAATATCTCGCCCGCGATGGTCGTGAGCGGCCGGGCGTTCCCGACGTTGATGATCGCGTTGAACGGCGTGTTCAGATCGGTGTAGCGGTTCTGGTTGCTGACCGACCAGCCGCCGCCGAGGTCGTAATCCAGCTTGAAGCCGAAATAGAGCGTCTTGTCGCGCTGGCCATCGGCGGCATCCCAGTTGATGTCGCCCATCGGCGTGCCCGGCAACGACAACAGGCGGGCGCGAGCGGAAACGCCGGTCGTGCCGTCGTTGATGCTCATTCCGCCCGGAATGGAGCGCGGATTGGAAATCGTCCCGGTGAGCGGCTGGGGCAGATAGAAGATCGCGCGATCGTTCTGCAGGTTGAATTCGGCGCGGATCCTGCCGCGTCCCCCGGCGAAATCGTGCACGACATTGGCGTTGATCTCGCCGCCGCGATTGGCGTTGAAGCCGGGATCGCGGCCGGAATTATCCTGTCGCCACCAGCCGCCGATCGCCGCCGCGGTCGTGTCCGACAGGCTGAACGTGGTCCAGCCGTCGAAACCGATGCGATCGTAGCTGTTGGTCTGGAACTGGATATCGCCATGGGTCGGATCGCCCGGTCGCCCCTCGCGCGACAGCAGGTTGATGTAACCGGCCGGCGCGCTGCCCACGAATACGGACGAGGAACCGCCGCGCACCGCCTGGGCACCGGCGACGAAATTGGAAAAGCGCGTGAACCGGTCGGACTGCGAGAACAGGATATCCTGATCGTAGAATACGACCATGCCGTCGCGTTGCAGCGCCGTGAATTCGGTCTGGGTCGAAAGCGGGAAGCCGCGCGGGGCGATGTTGTTGCCGACTTCGCCGCCCGAATCCTCCGCGTGAAAACCGGGGATGCTGCGTGCCAGCGACGCGATGCTGGCGGGCGCGATTTCGGTCAGCGCTTCCTCGTTGAAGACCGAGATCGCGTTGGACGACCTGATCTGCTGCACGGCGCGGCGGGAGCCGACGACGACGATGTCCTGCACGATCGCGGCGTTCTGCGGCGACACAGCGTCAGCGACCGCATTATCGGCAGCGACCGGCGCCGCCTCATCGACCGGAGCCGGCGTTGCCTGTTCCTGCGCGCGGACCGACGTGCTTGCCGCGACCGCCACAAGTGCAGCCACAGACACCGAAGTTGCAAACGAACCTTTCATAATCCCCCCCTGATGACGTCGCCCGTCCCGGCGATCTGGCATCAACCTGTTCCCATCGATTCTATTTGTCAATATGCTGGACTAATCAAGCTACCCGAATTAAACGAACGGCGACGAGGTCGGAACGACCTGTTGCGAGAGGACGTGCGTGCGATGTTAAAGGGACTGCCGGCGATGTTGGGGCCCGACCTACTGTCGACGCTCCGGGCCATGGGCCATGGTGACGAAATCGCGATCGTCGACGCGAACTACCCCGCCGATGCGCACGCCACCCGACTGGTGCGGATGGACGGGCATGACGTGCCCGCGATCGCCGACGCCTTGCTATCGGTGCTGCCGCTCGATCGCGATGTCGACGCGGCGTTTCGGCCGTGCGCGCATGGCGACTGCGACCGGATGGAGCCCGTCTATAGCGAGTTCGACGCGCTTCTCGCGCGTCACGAACCCGGCATCGTGCTGCGCCCGCTTCCCGGCGACGGTTTCTACGCCCGCGTACGGGGCTGTTACGCGATCATCGCCAGCGGCGAACGTCGGCTGTTCGCCAACATCATCCTGCGCAAGGGCGTGATCGGTCCGGTGGAATCATGACGGCGGCCCCGCATGGCCCCCGCGGTCCCCGCGCCATTTCGGGGAACGCCCGTGGCTGACCCCCTGTTCGGATGCATCGAGGCCGGCGGCACGAAGTTCGTCGTCGGCGTGTTGAGGGATCAGGGAACGATCCTCGACGAATGTCGGATCGAAACGTCGGACCCAGCCGCCACTATCGGTGCCGCGACCGATTTCCTCGACGCCGCGGCTAGTCGGTTCGGCAGTTTCGACGCGATCGGCATCGCCAGCTTCGGTCCGATCGACATCGACCGTCGCTCGCCGCATTGGGGCCGTATCACCACGACTCCCAAGCCCGGCTGGAGCGACATCGACCTCGCAGGGCCGTTGGCGACGGCGTTCGGCTGCCCGGTCGGCTTCGACACCGACGTGAACGGCGCGATCCTGGCGGAAAGCCTGTGGGGCAACGCGATCGGTGCGGATATCGCCTGCTACGTCACCGTGGGCACGGGCATAGGCGGCGGCGCCCTTGTCGAGGAACGCCCGGTCCACGGATCGCGCCATCCCGAAATGGGACATCTGATCGTCCGCCGCCATCCGCTCGACACCGGGTTCGGGGGCATCTGCCCGTTCCACGGCGATTGCCTGGAAGGTCTGGCGAGCGGGCCGGCGATCATCGCCCGCTGGGGGGCGTCGCTGTCCGACCTTCCGCCGGATCACCCCGCCCATGAAATCATCGCGTATTACCTCGGCCAGCTGGTCGTCGCGCAGCAGGCGATCCTTTCGCCGAGACGGATCGTCATGGGCGGTGGCGTCCTTGCCACGCCCGGGCTGATCGACCGGGTGCGGGCGCAGGCGCGGGACCTCGCCAACGGCTATTACGGCACGGAGGATTACGCCCGCCTCGTCGTCGCTCCCGGCCTGGGGGACAAGGCAGGCCTGCTCGGCGCCCTCGCGCTCGCCCAGCGCGCGCGGCGCTGAACGGATCCCGATCCCGTCGGAACGGCCTCGTGGCGTTGCCCGCGGGCCGGGCTACCGGGCTTCACGTCGTTGATAGCTGCGATCCGCTCGGCAGTGGCGTCCACGCCCTGCTGCATCCGCCCCAGCGTCTCGGAATAGTCCGGCACGTCGATATGCGCCCGCTCGGCCGCCAAGCCCTCCACGGCACGGCGTAGCAGCGCCAGCTCGCGGTCCTGTCCCTCGATCACGGCGCGCAACCGGTCGAACGCCTCCGCCGGGTCGCCGCCTTCCTGAATATCGTCGTCCATCATCACCTACCGGCTCATGCCATGATCGCGGTCTCGGCCAATCGTGACCGACTGCGCCAGCTCGTTTGCGACCGATCGGCCCCGCTCCATTTTCAGTTCCAGCTCGGGCGCGCGGGCGCGCAGAACGGATTCGAGCTGCGGGTCGCGTTGTAGCCCGCCAGCAATGCTTTCCATGCGCTTGCCCAGCTTCTCCGCGCCCGCACGATCGCCGGATCTGCTCGGTTCCGCCCGTTTCGACGACCGTGCCGACGTGCGGAAGCTGGAGGCGAACGGGGATCTCCTGATCGGCCGCTCGGCGAAATCGGGAAAGCTGCTGCATTACGACGGCGCGGCGCACCTGCTGACGATGGCGCCCACCCGGTCGGGCAAGGGCGTCGGCACGATCATACCGAACCTGCTGCTGCTCGACCGCTCGGTGATTTGCATCGACCCAAAGGGCGAGAATGCCCGCGTCACCGCCCGCGCGCGTGCCGCCAGGGGCAAGGTCTGGTGCCTCGATCCGTTCGGCGTGTCGGGTCAGCCCCCCTGCCCGTTACAATCCGCTTGACCGGCTCGATCCTGCCAGCCTCGATCTGGCGGAAGATGCCAACACCCTCGCCGACGCGCTGGTGCATGACGCGCCGGGGCAATCTGGCGAAGCGCACTGGAACGAGGAAGCCAAGGCGCTGATCGCCGGGCTGATCCTGCACACCGTCGTCCACGAACCCGCCGATCGTCGCGTTCTGGCGACGGTGCGCGACAAGCTGACGCTCGCCCCTGCCGGCTTCGCCGCGCTGCTGACCGATATGCAGGACAGCGCCGGCGCGGGTGGCCTGATCGCCCGCGCCGCCAACCGCCAGCTCGGCAAGTCCGATCGCGAAGCGGCCGGCGTGCTGTCCTCGGCGCAGCGCCATACCCACTTTCTCGATAGCCCCCGCATCGTCGCCAGCACGGCCGCATCGGATTTCACCTTTGCCGGGTTGAAGGGGTCGCTGCAAGAAAGTGAGCTGAGCGTACGCTAAGGGCGAACGGACCGAGAACTTACCCTTCGACCTGTCCCGCTGGTTCTCCCAGCGCCTGGTAGAGCGCGGTTTTGCCGACCTTCACGCGCGCGGCCGCCTCGCGTACGGTGAGCCCGGCCGCGAGATGCGTCTTGGCGCGGGCCAGCTTGTCGGGGGTGACGACAGGCTTGCGCCCACCTCTACGGCCGCGCGCCTCGGCCGCCTTCAGCCCTGCGTTGGTGCGCTCGCGGATCAGGTCGCGCTCGAACTGCGCGAGGGCGCCGAACAGGGGGGCGTTTGCGGGAGGGGGCGGAATCCTACGCCAAGCTCGCCCAGATAGCCGGCGCGAGATCTTACTTGTTGCTGCCTTCTACGGTCGCGCCAGAAAGGCGACGGCTCAGTTCTATCCGGCGATGGCTACGCATTTTGAAGGTGTCTGGCCCAACGCGCCGATACTCAATGAAGCCGAGAGAACGCCAAAATCGCTCTGCCGCTTCATTCGCTTCCAGCACGGCCAACCGAATCTCTGTGGCACCTCTCGCAGCGGCCCAGCTTTCGACCGTCGAGTAAATTGAGCGTCCGACGCCACGACCACGCTGTGCGGCATCTACGATCATGAAGCCGAGATACCATGTGCCATCACGCGGATAATCGCGGAGGATGGCCGCGATTGCATATAGGCCCCTGTACATTATCGGGACACGGATTCACGGTAGCGGCTCGACAGCGATCGTTTCGGCAGGTTCCGCCCCGTTGCCGACATTACGGACACGTGTCAGCCTCGCTGAATGGAGACGCAATCAGAAGTAGTGCAAACGGCGACCAATCAGCGGGGCGACAAGCCTCAAGAGGGTGACAGGCGCTGGAGCTTGATGCGACGTGCTGATGGCTTCTTCACTCATTACGAAGAGGTATATATCGACCTCTACGATCATGGTGGGGGTGTGGACGGATATTGGACGCGTTCTCACGCTTCCGGTCTCTTCGACGATGCCGAGGCGGCAATGAAAGATGCGCTTGGATCACTGACGTGGCTTGATGCACGAGTGGCGCGGATTGAATGACCGCTCTCCACCACTTTTTGCCATTCCGGAATGGCCCGCGGCCTTGAGGCGTGCTGCCTTATGTAGGTTTTCTGTTCCGTTGCTACTCAACCCCCGGATAGCGGCGCGCCCACAGTCAACCGCCAGACCGGGCGGTTTACCTATGATGGCACTGTTGGACGTCTCAGCGGTAAGGCATCCTACAAGCTGGACTCAAAAACGAGCATTTCAGCACAGCTGGGCGGCGGCGGCGGGCACGATATCGTTACGGACAAGGTCAATTATCTTGCTGTGACCCCGGATTTCTCACCGTTCTCAGAGCATCGCCGCCTCAGCAGTGTCGCAAGCTTCGTTACTGGAGAATTGAACCTCGACCACGCGGGCGCGCGAGAAGGTGAAGCTCTCAACGCGGCTGTCCAGTTTTACACCAACCCGGGCGTGCACGACGTTACCAATGCCCGGTTCAGTGATGGGCGCCGTTACCGGATCGACCTGCAAAAACCCTCGACGTCGATCGATATGCAAATCGACTGGAAACATCCCATGGCTCCAGGACAGATCCTTTCGATGGGCAGCGCCTGGCATCTTGACGACACGACGCAGCACTATCGGTTCATCAGTAACGACAGCACCGGCTCGTTCGGCTCCGACATGAACGATGCGTACGATGCGCGCAGCGGCACATTTTCCGCCTATGCCTCGTTTCAGCAAACATTTGGCTCCTTGACGATCGCACCGGGCCTGCGCGGTGAAGCCAACCGGCGCCGAATTTCTAGTCATGGTGCCGACGATATCCGTATCAACCGGGCTAACTTTTTTCCAAGCTTTCATGCCAGTTACAAGCTCAACAAACAGCTGCAGTTCGGGGCCAGCTTCAGCAAGCGGATAGACAGGGTTCCGCTGGAATATCTGCGGCCCTACGGAACGGTCGAGGATGCCTACACCCTCTTCGAAGGGAACCCCCATCTCAAGGACCAGAGCACAAACGCCTATGAGGCCAGTGTGCAGTTTCGGCCCGGCAAGGTCGAAGCGGGGGCCACCGTCTACTTGCGCGAGACCCGCCAGCTTTGGAGTAAGAATTATCTGGTCAATGCCGCCGGCACCAGCGTTTACAACTACGTAAATTCGGGGAATAGCTGGAACAGCGGCGCGCAATTCGACCTCAGCTTCCCTATCGTCCCTCGGCTCAAGGCAAGCACCAGCGCCAATCTTTTCAACGAACGTACACCGATCGATACGACAGATGGACGAGGCACCCAGCGGACATTTCGCTACTCGACAAACGCGACGTTCGAATGGAATGGCAAGGATCGAGGCAGTGTACCCGGCGATGTGGCGCAGTTGCAGTGGTCATACAACAGCCCCTCTCGAGAATATCAAATCCGCAAGTCATCCTGGTTCGATCTCAGTGCCTCATACACGCATAGTCTGGATCGAACGCTCTCGCTCTCGGGGACATTTCGCTATTCAGGCCGCACAAACCAGCGTCTGATTGCGCCATCGGTAGAGGAAATTTCCTCGCGTCAAAGAACGCCCGAGGTCCAGCTGAAATTGCAAAAGACGCTGTAAAACGGGACGCCGGAGAGAAGGTGTTCGAAATCGTATGCAAAGCCCTTGCCGGGCGAAACGGCAAGAATTGGTGGAGAGCGGTCATTCAATCCGCGCCACTCGTGCATCAAGCCACGTCAGTGATCCAAGCGCATCTTTCATTGCCGCCTCGGCATCGTCGAAGAGACCGGAAGCGTGAGAACGCGTCCAATATCCGTCCACACCCCCACCATGATCGTAGAGGTCGATATATACCTCTTCGTAATGAGTGAAGAAGCCATCAGCACGTCGCATCAAGCTCCAGCGCCTGTCACCCTCTTGAGGCTTGTCGCCCCGCTGATTGGTCGCCGTTTGCACTACTTCTGATTGCGTCTCCATTCAGCGAGGCTGACACGTGTCCGTAATGTCGGCAACGGGGCGGAACCTGCCGAAACGATCGCTGTCGAGCCGCTACCGTGAATCCGTGTCCCGATAATGTACAGGGGCCAGTCAGTCTGGAAAGGCGGGATGATAGTTATGCATCACGCTAACGCATCCTCCTCAGCATCAGCATCGAGCATTCGGCCCATCGCGTAGTAATCGCCAATAACGCCTGATTCTTTATTGGCTGCCACAACATCTCCGCACACGGTATAGCCAAGCCGTTCATAAAATGCGAACGCCCGGTCGTTGCGAACAGCGACGTGGAAGATCAGGAAGAGCAAGCCACGGCGACGTACCCATTCCTCGGCGGACTTCACCAGGCTTGCTCCAAGCCCACGTCCCTGCCACCGTGTCCGGATAGCCAGATTAAAAGAGGCAAATTCTGCAGCGCCTTCGATGCACACGCTCCGTACATCTATGTAGCCGACGAGGTCGCCTATGCGTTGCAGGACGAAGATGCCTCGCTCGCCGGCTACGGCGGCGTTTAGTTCGGCAGTTGTGCGGCGCAGGAGTTCCCCTCGATCCCGGACATCGAAGATCATATGTTCCGCTTCGCGAGCGAGGGCGATCTTCAAGCGTACCAAAGCTTTAGCGTCGTCAAGGTTCGCCGGCCGTAGCTCGCTCCAGCTCTGCTTTCCGCCTACTTGAGCTATCGAACGCGCCGGCGGGAGTGGGCGCGCGTATATTACCTGTGTCATGTGAGGATCTGGACTCCCTGTAACGCGCGCGCGCGCTTTGAGATCGCGAGTTTGCCGAGGGAAAGGTGACCAGAGCGGAAAGCGTGACGTGGGGAAAGCCGCGCCGGATAGCTGAGGCTGCGCGGCCCGTCCGCTTGACGCTGTTCCCGCTTCCAAAAGGCAAAAAGCCCGAGCAGATTCCCCGCGACCGATACAAGATCAACGGCCAAGGCGAACGGTGCGCCAATGAGAAGATTGTGGGCCAGCCAGAAGGGCGCGGCCACGAGAAAGACGATCTTCATCCGCGTCGTTGATCGCTGGGTCCGCGCAATGAAAGAAGATGCACCGCCGCAAGCGGCAAGGCCGGACAGGATTCCATGCCAGGTCGCCACGGTGAGCAACAGCAGCGCGAGCAACGTCGCGCCGTCGAGCGCGAGCTTGGCAACCCGGTCACGAATCACCAGCGCGACGGTGAGCTGCATCAGGGAAAGAACGCATGCGGCCGAAGCGGTAGGCGCGCCGATCAGCGCGAAGTGAAGCGCGAATGCGCCCGCGCCCGCGCCCTGCACCATGAGCGCTCCCCGGCGCGAGGGTAGGAGCGGCCAGCTCACCACGCAGCCGAGACCAACAGCCCCGAATAGGATCGCAGCTAACCCGGTGCTCGCAAACGTTTGATCGAGGAAAAGCGACATGCACGCTCGCGTCGGGGTTGGTCCGGCTTCCACCGTGAAGGAAGAAGGTTAATGTGGCGTTGTCGTCGACCGCTTTCCCATCGCGAGTCCCGGCCACAATGGCATTTGGCTTTTGACGAGGACTGGTTCATTCTGCGTCCAGCGCGGCGCTCTTCCCCTTGGGTTCCGCCCTTGTTTGGACCAGGACAATGGTGCGTGACGCTTTCAAGCTTCTCGCCATCTCGACGTCGCTCGTGCTTTCTGGCTGCGTCAGTCCGCGAGAAATGGCCGCTCGCCATCGGGCGGCGTGTGCGAGCTACGGCTTCCAGCCTGGAACGGAGAGCTATGCGAATTGCCTTCTCCAGCTCGACGTAGGTGATTACGGCTACGGCCATCATAGGGGTGGCGTGCCGTTGTTTCCCGCCCGGCATCAGGCGCCCGCGCCGCCTCCGCCTATCGCCACGCAGGACTAAGGTCGGCTAAAGTTCACTGATGCCCCATCGTCCTGACCTATTGATCTACGCACTTTCGCTCGGAAGCGCAGCGCCCGTGGCGGCTCAGCAGGTGGTGCCCGCCAAACCACGAACCGCCGCGGGTGCGTCGAAGTTCGTCCAGGACATGCTGACCCGCGGCACAGCCGTCGCAAAGCCTTGGCCGGGTTTCGTGCGGAACAGCAGGATCACGAGCGTAGGAGTGAAAGGTGGTTGCCTCGTTACGCTCACGCTCGCCGACAAAAGCGCCCTCAGCGTGAAACTAGATCAGGTGGTTGCGATCCGACCGCTTTACTCGGCCAACGCGCCCCAGGCGTCGGTGGAGATCAAAGGGGGCGCGCAGCCCTACGAGGGTCTCGATATATTCGTCGGGGACAACGACGCGGTGCGCCGCGTCGGTGATGCCCTGGAGTTCATGCGCCAGTCCTGTGATCCATCGGCGAAGACTGGTTTCTAAACCGGCCAGCGGCGTCTCACCGACTTTTGCGAGGGCGGCTTGATCCGCACCCGACCAAGTTGGCCAACACCGTTATAATCTCATTCTAACCGTTGCGCGCACCGTCGTCGGCGCGCCGGGCATGATGTTGTTGTCGTTGTAGGCGGACGAGAAATAATCGCTGTTAAGCAGATTCTCGACGTTGATTTGCGCCTCGATCTGGGGGGTGAGCTTGAAGAATGCGGCGGCATCGACGCGGGTGAAGGCGGGCAGGATGGCGGTGTTGCTGATGGACGTGAAGCTTTTCGACTGGTGGTAGACACCGGCGCCGGCCCCCAAGCGTGGGGTGAGGTCGTAACGCGTCCAGAGCGAAGCCTGTTGTTTTGGAACCAGCGGAACCTCGCGCCCGGCCGGGGCGGCACTCGTCGTTTTGCGAATTGTCGCGTCCTGCAGCGCATAGCCCGCGCTGATCTGCCACTGGGGTGTGATCGCGCCGCTAAGGCCGAGTTCGAGCCCTTTGCTGCGCTGCGCGCCCGTGAGCACCGTCCGTGCGGGGTCATTGGGGTCGGCCGCGCGGGTGTTGGTGCGGTCAAGCTGGTAGATGGCGGCGGTCAGGTTCAGCGTCGGGCGGATATCCCATTTGAGGCCAAGCTCGTAATTGTCGAACCTCTCCGGCTCCAGCGCGGCGCTGGTGACATCGAGCGATGAGAATTGATCCCCCGACTGCAGCGAAATGATGGAGGCCCGCGACGAGCGCCGTCTTCTGCGCTTCCAGAAGCAGATGGCCGGATACAAGCTGCTCATCATCGACGAACTGGGCTTTGTGCCGCTCTCCAAGACCGGCGCCGAACTGTTGTTCGAGCTGATCTCCCAGCGTTACGAACGCGGCTCCACCTTCATCACCAGCAACCTGCCCTTCGACGAATGGACCGAAACCTTCGGATCTGAGCGTCTCACAGGCGCGCTCCTCGATCGCCTGACCCATCACGTCAGCATCCTCGAGATGAACGGCGAAAGCTATCGCCTCGCGCACAGCCGGGCCCGCAAGGCCAAAACCAGACCCTGAAAATTACACCAATGCCGGGGGGAGTGGCCCTCGGGCTACGCCCTCACGCCACTCCCCCCGGCATGTAACACGATGGCCTGGTTTTACGCCGCCGAATGGCCGACTTTTGCTCCGCCGTTGACAATCGAGGCACGGCTGCAGAATCGCGACAAGGGCAACATCAACTGGACGGTCGGCGGTGCCTGGTTCAAGGACAAGATCAGCCTGTTCAGCACGCTGGACGGCGCCGACACCTTCCGTACCGTGTTCGAAGCGAACTATCTGCAGCGGCGCGAAAGCCTCGCGGCCTTCGCAGACGTCGATTTCAAGGTCGCGCCGCGCCTTCGTGCCGATCTGGGCGTGCGCATCAGCAACGAAAAGAACCGCTTCAGCGGCTACACGCATGATCTCAACCCCTATGGCGTGTCGATCGGATCGCTGGTGTTCGCCCTGCCCGCCGAATTCGACAACAAGCTCAGTGAGACGAGCCCTTCGGGTCGCGCCACGGTCACGTATGAACTGAGCGAGGATGCACGGGTCTATGGCTCGGTCGGACGCGGCTTCCGTGCCGGCGGTTTCGACGGCAGCACGATCTGGTCGACCCCCGAAGCCGATGCATTCAAGTCGGAAAGCGTATGGGCCTATGAAGGCGGGGTGAAGTTCATGCCTGCGCGCGGCCCTGTGCAGTTCGAAGTTGCGGGCTTCTATTATGATTTCTCGAACATTCAGGCCGGTTCCTTCCGCACCTATGATGGCGCCACCACCAGCGTACGCACCAATGTGGGCAAGGCGCGCAGCTATGGCGGCGAGGCCAGCTTCACGATCCGCCCGGTGCGCCCGATGACCATCAATTTCGGCGTCGCGCTGCTCGACACGAAGGTCACCGCGATCGAGGCGATCACCGCTGCCGAAAAGGCGCGCCTGGGCAACGACTTGCCGTTCGCGCCGAACATGACGCTGAACGGCTCGATCCGCTACGAGTTCGCGCTGAACGATCGCATGACGCTGACGCCTCAGGTCGATGCCCGCTACGTCGATGCCTATTATGGCGATCTCGACAATACGGCGCCGGTCGGGGACTTCGCGCTCGTCAATGCGCGCATCGATCTCAAGATCGACCAGCGCTGGACCGTGGCCGGCTTCGTGCGCAACATCGCCGATGTCGATTACACGACCGGCGGATCGGCGACGCAGGCATTCAGCGGCACGCCGCGCACCTGGGGCGTTTCGCTCGGGGCGCGTTTCTGATGGCGCTGACGCGGCGCGGCGTTCTTGCGGGATCGGCGGCGGGCGGGCTTTTGCTCGCCGCCGGTCCCGCCGGGGCAAAAACGAACATGGTCTTCGCGCATGGCGTGGCGAGCGGCGATCCGCATGCCGACAGCGTCCTGCTGTGGACCCGCGTGACCGATCCTGCCCATGGGCCGGTCAGCGGCACATGGGAAATGGCCGAGGATGAACTGTTCACGCGCATCGCTGCGCGCGGATCGTTCAGCACATCGGCGGCGCGGGACCATACGGTCAAGGTGATCGCCTCCGGCCTGAAGGCGGGCCGCGAATATTTCTACCGCTTCCGTGCCATGGACACGGTATCGGCGATCGGGCGGGCAAAAACCCTGCCAACGGGACGCATCGATCGTCTCGATATCGTGCTCGCCTGCTGCGCCATGTATATGTTCGGCGAATTTCACGCCTACCGGGCCATTGCCGATCGGGAAGCGGTGGACCTCATCCTCTTCGTGGGCGACTATATTTACGAATATGGCGCCAACTCGATGCCCGCACTCATGGATGTTCGGGCGATCGAGCCAACGCACGACACGGTCACGCTCGCCGAACGTTTCATGATGCTGCTTTCCTGGAAGGGGTCATACTGTAATTTGGCGCTGTGAGCGCCTTTATTTGCTGGAGGGTCAGTTCCACCTGCCACGGCTGTCCCTTCTTTAGTTGCCGGCCCTGAAGCTTACCGCGTTTCAGCCATTTGAACACCGTCTGCTCAGTGACGCCGAGCGCGGTCGCGGCACCTTGGATCGAGTAGCTGCCATCCGGCCAACGGGGCGGATTATGCTCGACGCCGTTGATCTTTACGGTGGGGATATTCCAGCGCTGGCGCAACAGGTGCACCGTGTTGTGGTCGAACAGCCCGTCCAGGCTGTTCCGCAGACCCTCTGTGTTGAGCGCGGTAGCGACCTCGGCGTCCATCATGCCAGCGGCGTTGAGCTCTCGGATCCGCTGTTCTAGCACGTCGGCATGAGCAGCTTCAGCATAGGATTGAGTGCGCCGCATGACCCAGTGTTCGGTCGCTGCGCCCGTCTGCCAGATGATGCGGATCCACACCATGCCTTTCGCCCGCCGCTGATCTAGAATGACCTTGTCGATCACGAGGCGGAGCATCGCCTTGCGTTCGCTGTTCTCGATTCTTTCCCAAAGATCAGGCAGGTCGATGCCGAACGCTGCGATACGGGCGCGATCGTCGGCATTCAACGCAACGGTTTGCTCCGTCTTCCACCGCCGATAGTCCTGCTCGACCTTTTCGACCTCACGCAGCTTGCTTTCCCAGATGCTTTCGAGCGAACGGGCAACGAGGCGGTTTTCCGGCTCGACCGCGTCATATTGGCGCCGGGCACGCTCGCATTCATATTCGGCGCGTTCGCGCTTGAGTGTCCATTGCCGTTCGAGTCCATGGACGTCCGCGTCGATGGCGTCGAGCGCGGCCAACGCGATGGCGAGTTGGTCAGGGGTGAGCGCTGCAAGGAACTGCCGTTCGACCTCAGCCTCAACCCGCGGCGCACGCACCTCTTGGCAATATTGACCGACGCAGGTCGCTCGTTCGGAACGGCACCGATATACCGGATGGTTGCTGTCAGGGCCAGAGTAGTTGAGTGCCATGCGCCGTCCGCAACTGCCACACATCGCTATACCCTGCAGCAGCGCCTTTCCCTTCCGAGGCATGCCACGATGCCCGGCTTTGAAGTTGCCGACATTGTCCGTGAGCTTGTCGCTGATCGCCATATGCGTCTCCCAACTGATATACGCTGGATGAGCATTCTGGATGCAGACTTCCCACTGTTCGCGCGGAACAGCGCGCGTCGGGTTATTGGCCCCCTCGCTTCGCTTTTCGGGCGCAGCACACCGGCGTCCGTAGACATAGGCTCCCGCATAGACAGGGTTTTTCAGGATATTGCGCACACGCGCATCGGTTGCATCGCGCCAGGCTATTTCGTGTGGCGCCGGTCCCTTCAACGGCCTGACCGGCAGGGCAAGATCGGCCTGGCGCAGATAGCGCACTGCTGCCTTTGCGCTTCCCAGGCGCATGAAGCTGTCGAACACAAGTCTGATGCGCTCCTGAACCTGGGCGTCGGGATTGAGCATGATCCCTCCGGCGGGCGCGTAGATCAGCCCTGCCGGAAGCGGGATACGCAGTTCGCCGCGCGCCGCCTTCTGCCGTTCCCCCGTGTGCAGGCGCATGCGGATCTGATGCAGCTCAGCCTCGCTCATGATCCCCGAGAGACCCAACAAAAGCCGATCATGGTAAAGTCCAGGATCATATATTCGTTCGCTGTCGGCGATGAGAACGCTGAACATCGAGCAGAGCTGAAGCAGTTGATGCCAGTCACTGTTGTTGCGTGCGAGGCGCGACGCGTCGTAGCTCAGAACGAGACCGGCGTGACCCAAGCCAACTTCAGCGATTAGGCGTTGGAAGCCGTATCGGTGCTGAGCCTCCGCGCCGGATTTCCCCAGATCGTCGTCGATGATCTCGACCCGTTCGCGCGGCCAGCCAAGGCCAAGCGCGCGGTCGACAAGCCGATACTGAAGCGCCGTGCTTTCCTGGTGATGGCGGATCTGGCCGACGCTCGACTGACGGACATAGACATAGGCCAGCTTGGCCTGCTGCGTGGTGCTTATCCGTTCATCTACGGCATAATCTCTCAACATCGGTGTCACCGGCGTAGCGGGCAGTTGGGCGCGAGCACAAAGCCTGCGCTATCGTCGCCGCCAGCTGACGCTGGATTGCTGGCGGCAGGCTCGACCATATCTGGATCTTTGGCCGTCTCCGGGGAGAGCTGATGTTCACTCTGGCATTCCTCGTCCTGTGATGAACGGCGCAACGCCTCTGCCAGCGCAACGACTCGCATTAGGATGGAGCCTGAGACCAACGGCGCGGATTTCGAGTCAGGCGGAGCGGTAGCCAGATCGGTGACGGAGCGAAGGATGTTTCGCTGCCCGCCATGCGGCACCCGGATAGTCATCCAAGCCGGCCCGCGATCAGACACCAGCTTCAGAACTTCGAACCGCTCGCCGAAGAGCGGATGCTGAGGGCACGTCACCGTTACATGGCGGATCAGCCCGTCGATATCAGGGGTATCACTGGATGGTTGGCTCGCCGACTATCGCGCACGCTATGCACAGTGGCGTCGTGATCCGGCCCTGCGCGACGCCCATGCCCGCGCGTCGTGGATTTGCATGTGGGACGACCATGAAATCGCGAACGACGACTGGATGCATGGTGCCCAGCATCACGATCCGGCGGCCAACGGCGACTGGGAGGAGCGCAAGGCTGCGGCGGTTCAGGCCTATCTGGAATGGATGCCGATCCGCGATCCTGTCACTTCCGATCCCTATGGCATCACCCGCAGCTTCGCGTTCGGCGATCTCGCGACGCTGGCCCTGCCCGAAACCCGGCTCAAGGCCCGCCAGCAGCAATTGTCGCTGGCCAAGGATCTCGACTGGCATGTTGTCGACCGGCGCGGCAGTGGGGAGCGGGTGATATCCGACCCGGCGGAACTCAAGACACTCGACCTCAAGGCCCTGCCGCAAGGCGTCACGCGCGAACCCGATGTCGCAGCCTTCCGCGAGAAACTTGCCGATCCCGCGCGCGAAATGATCGGCGCGGAACAATGCGCATGGCTGGCGGACGAACTGAAGGCCCATAAGGATGCTCGCCGCCCGTGGTTCCTGTTCGGCAGCGCGACCATCCTGTCCAGCTACGTCTATCCCGATCTGACGAAGTTTCCCGATGGCAAGGTAGCGCTGGCGCCGATGTACGCCCTGACGCGCTATGGCCTGCCGCTTCTCAATGTCGATTCCTGGGACGGCTATGCCGGCGAGCGGGACAAGCTGTACGACCAGTTCGAGAAAAGCGGCGCGAACCTGCTCGTGCTGTCGGGCGACAGTCACATGGCCTGGATCAACGAACCCCATCGCGGGGACCGCCGGATTGGTCTCGAGCTTTCCGCCTCCACGCTGACCGGTCCTTCGATCGGGGAACTGCTCCTGCCGTCGGGGCCGGTCGGCGACGCCTTTGTCCACGACAATCGCGATATACGCTGGTGCGACACCAATGCCGTTGGTTTCGTAACGGTATCGCTGACACGCGACCGGGTGGAGGCCGACTTCGTCCGCGTCCTAACGCCGCGCCAGGCGATCGGAAAGCTCGACATCGCGCGCCATGCCAGCGCACGGATCGCCGAAGATGGGTTGAGCGGCTGGGAGATCAGCTGACCGAACGGCACTGCGTCGGAGCGATCCGGCGCAGTGCCAGCAGGCCGATGAGGCCAGCCAGGCATGAGGGCAGCGCGTAGATCGCCCGCAAGGTGGTTTCGCCTAGCCCATGCGCGGCACCCGGCAGGAAGCCGATAAAGGCGAGCGCCGTGAGCGCCCCGAAAACGCCCAGCGCGGCGGCGAGCTTGTTCGCGACATTGAACGGCGCATAGTGCGTGGCAGCAAAGCCATTGCCGCCCGATCGCACCAGATCCGACACCATCGCCCGCAGCAGCTATATAGTCCGCACCCCATGCGAAACTGCGGATGAGCAGATGGGCCAGCAGCAGCGCCCCGGTCCACCCGTGAATCCCCAGTGCCTCCTCTATGAAGAAGAGCGTCACCGCCCCTTCTGCCGCGTCGGCGGCGCCGAGCGCCCGCATAGAGCAACAGGATGAGCACCAGTTCCCGGCGCAGCAGTATCGGGACCAAGGAGTCTCGATTGCCTTGGTACATCCACATCGACGAGGAAAAGACCGCGAGGTCGCTGGCGCTCAAAGGCGCTTTTCTTGCTCCTTTCATGAACGGCTTGTCGCTGACATGGAACGACCGCCTTGCAGGATCTGATGATGATTGAGTTACAAATTACGACGCGGACTTTTTTGTACGAGAGATTCTATCCGTAAAACTGACTCACGGCATAGCAACCGGGCACAACAACTATCGGCTCGGGAGAAAATAGTCTCTGAGCCCAACCCACTATCGTCATTTGCTGCACAATGCCCGATGCTCGCCTGCGAACTTTCCCCTTACCGAAAAGCTTGGGCTACTTACTGAGCGCAGACGGACCAATACACAGCCACGCCTGATATCTCTCGCCGAAATTCGGACCTACACCGCACCTTGACCGCCATCATAAGCGTCAGGACGCAATGCAACATGTCCGCCGCCCAAATGTCATCAAATCGACCCGAAACGGACCGGAAATCGCAACTCGCTCCATTTAACGCGATGCTGCAAGTGCGAAATTGCGCGCTGCTTTGGGGATATTGGGTCATGAATATTTTGCACACGCGTTCGCGCGCCTGCCTGCTAGGCAGTGCCGGCCTGCTCGCTCTGGTAGTAAGCGCGCCCGCTTTTTCGCAGACGCCCACGCCCGCAGCAGACCAAGCGGCGCAGGTCGATGGCGAGGCAACGTCCATCGTCGTGACCGGTGTTAAGGCTACACGCTCTGCGACCGCCATTACCACAACCGAAATCCAGAAGATCCTGCCGGGCGTTGCGCCGTTCAAGGCGATCCAGACCCTGCCGGGTGTCATGTATGTGACTGCCGATCCGTGGGGCAACAACGAGCAGAACGCCTCGCTCTTCATCCATGGCTTCAGCGCTCAGCAGTTGGGCCATACCCTGGACGGCGTGCCGCTGGGCGATCAGAGCTACGGCAATTTCAACGGCCTCTCTCCGCAGCGCGCTATCATCTCCGAAAATGTCGGCAGCGTCGTTGTCGCCACCGGCACCGCGGAACTGGGCATCGCGTCGACCAGCAACCTGGGCGGCGGGATCGAGAATTTCTCCAGCGATCCGCGCCAGCAGATGGGCGCACAGTTGAACCACACTTTCGGCAGCTACGGGACGGCCCGCACATTCGTTCGCCTCGACAGCGGCGAGTTTGGCGACGGCAATAGCGGCTATGTCTCGGTCCTGCGCCATCGTGCGCGCGCCTGGGATTTCCGCGGCAAGCAGAAGGGCTGGGCCGCCAACGCCAAATTCGTCCATGACGACAGCAATGGCAAGCTGACCGCCTATTTCAGCTATTCCGACAAGCAGGAACCCAATGAGGACGCGACCACCGTCTTCAAGAACCCTACCAATGCGGCGCAGGCCTATCAGCCCTATACCCGCCCCTTCTTCTACCCCGATTTCGCCGGCGCGGTCGCTTATCTGAACGCCAGCGGCAATGTGCCGGCCGCCGAGGCGCAGAATTATCGCAACTATTACAGCGCCGCGATCCGGACCGATTATCTGGGCTACATCAAATATCAGGCCCATCTGTCCGACCAAGTCGACTGGTCGAACCAGGTATATTATCATAATAATGACGGCGCGGGCATCGTCGCCGGACCGATCACGGTCGCGGGCCTGCCCAACCTGTTCTCGCTCTATTTCCCCGGCCAGAATCTGAAGACGGCCACCGGCAATTCGGGCTATGCGATCCGTACCACCGAATATCGCATCGATCGCGGCGGCATCCTGTCCTCGATCGACGCGACGTTGGGCAACCATCAGATTCAGCTTGGTGCGTGGTACGAATATAACAGCTCGGCCGCCTATCGGAACTGGTATGCGCTCAATGTGACCCGGCCGCAGGACTACAACCCCTATTCGCTGCCGCCGCATGATCCGCTGTTCACCCAATATGCCAGCGAGATGCGCACCAATGTTCTGCAACTTCATGTGCAGGACAGCTGGCAGGTCACGCCCAGCCTGCTGGTCCAGGGCGGTTTCAAGTCCAGCCTGCAATTTGCCAGCGGCACCTTCCCGGTCCAGCCGATCATCGGATCGCTGCCTGGTTCGGCAAGCGCCCTGCCCGAAGGCGAGATCAACACCAAGCGCTGGTTCCTGCCCGCGATCGGCGCGAAGTGGGACTTCACCGACAGCGAGCAGGTCTATGTCAACGTGCAGAAGAACCTGCGCCACTTCCAGCCTTATGGCGGCGGCGGCGTCACGCCGTGGAGCAGCGGCAGCCAGGCGGCATTCGACAATCTGAAGTTCAATGGCCGCCCCGAAACCTCCTGGGTCTATGAAATCGGCCTACGCAGCCGCCGGACCATCGACAGTTCGTTCCTGACCGGGATCGAAGCGCAGGTGAACTATTATCATGTCGATTTCAGCGATCGCCTGCTTGGCATCACGCCTCCCGGCGCGATCGGCGGCATCGGCGGCAGTGGCATCAGCGGCGGCACACCCGCCGTGTTCAACGTCGGCGGCGTGAAGACGGACGGTATCGACGCGGCGCTGACGCTGCGCTTCGGGCAGGTCTTCTCGCTCTACAACGCCGTGTCCTACAACCGCTCCATCTACGACAGCGACTATAGCACTATCACTGGCGCCGCGACTGGCACGCGGATCGGCGGCATCGCGACCGTGGGCGGCGTCGTGCCCACCGGCGGCAAGCTGATCCCTGTCAGCCCGAAGTGGATGAACAAGACGGTTGCGACGCTGACGCTCGGCGATTTCGATGCCCAGATGATCGGCGACTATGTCGGCCGCCGTGTCACCACCTTCACCAACGATGCATCGGTCAAGTCGGTGTTCCAGGCCAGCGCCCGGATCGCTTATCGCCTGCCCGCCAGCATGGTCGGCCTGCAAAAGGCGGAGATCAGCCTGAACGTCACCAACCTGTTCGACACGACGGGTGCATCGACGGTGCAGGCGAGTGCGAACACCAACAATTACAATGTCTACCCAATCCCGCCGCGCCAGTGGTTCGCCACATTGTCGGTGAACTACTGATGCAGGACAGGTCGGTATCCCGCCGTTCGCTGCTTCAGGCGGGTGCCGGCCTGACCGCCGCATTTGCGACGGATGTGGGGGCAGCGATCGCCGCCCCTGCCCGTCGCAAGGGTCCGCCGCTGCTCATCGCCCATCGCGGCGCATCGGCGCTGCGCCCAGAACATACGCTTGCCGCCTATGCCAAGGCGATCCAAGACGGGGCCGACTATGTCGAGCCTGACCTGGTCGCTACGAAGGACGGCGTGCTGGTCGCGCGGCACGAGAATAATATCGCGGAAACCAGCGACGTTGCCGCCCGGGCCGATTTTGCCGCGCGCAAGACGGTCAAAACGATCGACGGCGAGCGACAGGAAGGTTGGTTCACGGAGGATTTCACCTTCGCGGAACTCAAGACGTTACGCGCGAAAGAGCGGCTGGGCGCCATACGGCCCGAAAGCCAATCCTA
Organism: Sphingobium sp. SA2; assembly: GCF_032227065.1. NCBI lineage: Bacteria > Pseudomonadati > Pseudomonadota > Alphaproteobacteria > Sphingomonadales > Sphingobiaceae > Sphingobium > Sphingobium sp. SA2. The sequence goes on along the minus strand of NZ_JAPMXX010000001.1, from coordinate 493,116 downwards.
TGACGGCGCATTCCAGATCGTGTCGATGGAGGAAATCGCCGATTTCGTGGCGGCCGAATCCGCCGCGCGCGGCCGGACCATCGGCCTGATCCCGGAGATCAAGCATTCCACCTATTTCGCAGGCATCGGCCTGCAACAGGAGCAGCGGCTGATCGATATCATCGGCAAGAGCGCCTATCTGCAACGCGCGCCGTTCGCCATCCAGTCGTTCGAGGTCGCTAATCTACGCGCGTTGCGCGGCAGGATCGGCGCCTATCCCAACATCCAGCTGGCCCAGTTGATCGGCGACCCGGCCCAGATGCCGGCCGATGTGCAGGCGGCGGGCAACAAGCGCTTCTATCGCGATATGCTGACGCCCGCAGGTCTTTCCGAAATCGCCAGCTATGCAGATTATCTTGCGCCCCATGTCCGGATGATCATTCCTGTGGACGAGGATCAGCGCCTGACAAAACCCACGGGGCTCGTCGATGCCGCACATGCGGCGGGCCTTCTCGTCAGCATCTGGACCTTCCGCCCGGAAAATCAGTTCCTGGCCGCCGATTTTCGCAGCGACAAAGGCGTTTCCGCGCGCAACGAAGAAGGCAGCATTGCAGAGATGCAGCGCTATCTTGCAACGGGTGTCGATGCGATCTTCACAGACGATCCGGCTTTGGGACGGCGTGCGATTTCCTAGGATAGAGAGAATAAAAACTGCCTATTCCAAATTCACCTCTACCGGTCATTTGATCGCCATCTGGACTGGCCAGCCACAGCAAGTCCACTTCTCTTGACCATCTGCAAGCCCGATCGCAGTTTCGGATCTTCGCGCCGCTTGTGGTCGAATTGCAGCCGTTGGTTGCGCCACCCGAGCCGGCGCGCGCAGTTGCTCCCAACGTCGATCGGCTTTCCAGTCACGTCAGGCCTGATTGGGAAAGCCTGATCCTAGTGCATCTGGAACCCGGCCCGCGCCCGTGCAATTCGTCAGCAGGGCACCGCCCATATATGCTTCGGCGTGAACCGCGTCCGCATGGTGCCATCCTCTGCTATCGTCGGGGAATCGTGATCTTTCGACCTGGATCAGGCCGCACTCGATATGCTCATACGTGCCCAGCCCCTGCCGGCAATTCCCGCCGAGAGCCTGATGTCGTCGAGCTGACGATCCTCGTCGCTTTCAGCCTGCGGTGATCCATGCCATCTGAAGCTGCCACGGTGATGGATAGGCGTCGGCAATGAAGCCGCCTCGTCACCTAGCGCTACCTCCGGCCCGTTTGGCTGCCGATATCGACCGATCTCTTCTACCCGTCAGGACAAATGCGCCATAATGACAAGGCGCCACCTGCCAAGGCATTGGCAGATGGCGCCTCACCGGGCGACCCGAAGGCTGGAGGCCCCGCATAAGCGGAGCCACCTTCGGCCGGTTTTTAGAAGCTCATGCGAACGCCCATCGCATAGGTGGCGGGCGCACCGACCATACGCGACGCGCCGTTCATTTCGGGATAATAGACTTCGTCCGTGATGTTTCGGCCCATGGCATAGATCGACCAGCCATGCGGCGATTCCAGCTCGATCCGGGCATTGAGCAGCGTGTAAGCCGGCGAGGTGTTGCCGACGACCGCGTTCAGGCGGTTCGATTCCTTGCCATGATGGAAGATGTTGGCGCGGCTCTTTAGCACCCAGCCATCACCGAATCTGTAGCTGTGGACGAGGCCGACCCGACCGGTCCATTTCGGCGCACCGGGCAGCGGATCGCCGACAGTCGCGGTCACATCGGCGATGCGGTTGGAATTAAACTCGGTGATCTTCGAATAGAGATAGGTGCCCGATGCGTCGAAATCGAGTTTGTGCCCGCCGCTGTTCAGCAGGTTGACGTCCAGTGCGGCTTCGAAGCCGCGGGTCTTGGCCTTACCGACATTAGTGCGGCCGTTGGTGTCATTGTCGAGGCGCGTCGTCGCCTGAAGATTGTCGAAATCATTGGCGAAGGCGTCAAGCGACAGACGGATCGGCCCTTTATAATAACGCACGCCCGCTTCATAAGCCCAGACCGTCTCGGACTGGAACGGCTCCGTCTCGGCCAGCGTCATGATCGACGTGCCATCAAAGCCGCCCGAACGATAGCCGCGCGCGACCGACGCGAAGACATTCAAATCGTCGGTGATGAACCACTGCGCGGCAGCACGGCCGGACAGGTCGTCATCCTTGAACTGCTTGTCCCACTGAAAATTGGGCGTCGTCGCGAAAAATGTGGCGTAATTGGATATGCCCCAAGGGTTATCGTCGATGTTGCGGCCCTGCGAATCCACATCGTCCTTGGTATAGCGCAGGCCCAGCGTCAGCTTGATCTTGGGCAACAACTCATAATCAGCCTGACCGAACAGCGCGGCGCTACGGCGGCGCTGATTATGGACATTATGATATATGGTCCGCGCGGCCCAGCTGGTCCATTGGCTCTGATAGTCGATCTTGTCGCTCATGTAGAAGCCGCCGATCAACCAGTTGAAACGCCCCTGCTGCTCGTTGCGCAGGCGCATTTCGAGCGATGCCTGGCTCAGATCTTCATCGAACAGATATTCATATTGGGGATAGGGCGTGCCATCGCCATTGCCGCCGATATTGCGCTGGCTCGACTGCCAGCCGGCGACCATGTCGAAGCGGGTGGCATCGTTCAGCAGGTGCGAAAATTGTGCGGACGCGCCTTTGATGTCGATCCGTTGCTGAAAATAGGCCCGCGAATAGAAGCTGTAGGGGTCTTTATCTTCGCCGGCATTGAGAACACTGCTGTCCTCCGCTGCGCTGATGCGGTCATATTGACGGGCATCGCCACGGTCGCGACTGGCAAAGGCCTTCAGCGTCAGACTGGTATCTGGACCGAAATCGATATCCACCGTACCGCGCGCGGCGAACAGATCCTTGTCGCCAAAGCCCTTGCGTGCGCCCGGATCGTTGATCGCAGGCACCTGTCTCTGGACCACGCCGCCGACGCTCAGTTGCGCGCCCGCCAGATCGCCCGCGCCCTTCCCGTTCATGAAGCCGCCGCCCTGATCGGTCATCACTGCCAGTCGCACGCGCATATTGTCGCTGACCGGACCGCCGATCGCCGCTTCCGCGCGCAGGCTGTCATAGCTGCCATAACGCACATCGGCATAGCCGTCGAACGTGTCGCGGCCGCCGCGCGTGATCGCGTTGACGACGCCGGCCGTGGTGTTGCGGCCATAGAGAGTGCCCTGCGGCCCACGCAGCACCTCGATCCGCTCCAGATCGAACAGAGGCATGCCGAGATAGGCGTTGGAGCTTTGATAGACGCCGTCCACATGAAGGGCGACCGACGGGCTGCCATTGGGCTTGTAGTCGTCGGCGCCGCCGATCCCGCGGATGGTCAGCAGGCCATAGCTTTCGCCGCCCGTGCTGTAGTTGATCGACAGGCCCGGTACTTCATCGACCAGACTGGCGAAATCGGTAATCTTGCGTTCTGCCGCTTCCACGCCCGAAACGACGGTGATCGCCTGCGGTACTTTCGACAGGTCTTCGACCCGCTTTTGCGCGGTGACGATGATGTCACCGCCACCCGCAACGCCCGCCCCCGCTTCGGCAGCCGACAATTCGGTCGGCGCCTTGGCGACGGCGAGCGAGATCATCGCCGCGCCCTCGTAGGAAATGGCCACGCCTCGTCCGGCGATCAGGCGGCGCAGCGCCTCGGCACGGGAAAAGCGCCCCTTGAGCGCGATCGAGCGGCGACCGGCGATGGCGTCATAGGGGAAGACCATCTGCACGCCGGCCTGCCGACCGAACTCGTTCAGCGACGTCGCCATATTCTGCGCCGGGATGTTGAAGGCGATAGCGCGATCGCTCGCGGCACTGGCGGGCGCCGCGGCGAGGATCAAGGGTAGTGCGACGACATGAAAACTCATTATTGCCCTCCGATGGAAGCGTCTCTCGGAGGATGGGATGGGTGGGCGCGGCACGACCTCTATCGCAGCTGCAAAAAAATTATCAGCCGGCCGTGAGGGTAATGGCTCCATTTTCGCTGCGCTGCGATCGGATGCCGAACGACGCATGCAATGCGGTCAGCAGATCATTGGGGTTGGTGGTCGTAAAACGCCCCCCCAGCCGAATGCGCGACAGCGCCGGATCGGCGATGACGATCCTGGGGTCGAGATAGCGATTAAATTCGGCCACGACGAAGTCGAGGCTCTCGCCTTCGAACACCAGTTGACCATCTTTCCAGCTGCGCGCCCGGTCCAGCGTTACCGGGTCGGCCGGTCCGATAGCCACGTTCTGGCCGATCACGCGCGCCATCGCCCCTGCTGTAAGCCCATCGCCCCGTACGCTATCGGCCATGCCATTCAGCACGAGAAAGTCGAAGGATTCAGGTTGCTGTCGCGCATTGAAGCTGCCGGTGCCGAGTGTGAATCGTGCGCTTCCTGCCTCCAATGTCAGCTTGCCGCGCAGCGAAGCCGGAACCGTAAGGCCGATCTCGCCACGCTCCAACCAGATGCGGCTGTCCCCCTTGTCGATCCGCCAACTGATCCGCGTGCCTGTATTAAGTTCGATCCGGGTGCCATCGTCCAGCACCAGCGCGCGCCGTTCACCTATCGCCGTTTTGGCATGTTCGCGCGCAGTGGCGCGTACCGCCAGCAGCGCGCCGGCGACCGACGCACCACCGGCCAAGACGCCGGCACGCAACATCCCACGGCGGTTGATGGCGGTGGGCGCCGGTTCGGCCGGACGGTCCTCGACCGCGCGTAGACGCTCCACCTGCTCGAAGGCATGAGCCACCTGGGCAAAGGCGATGGCATGGCGGGGATCGGCCGCACGCCATTGTTCGAAAGCCTGCGGCGTGACCGAGCCTGCATCGAGCGCCGCCAGCCAGCCGGCGGCTTCCTCCATCATTTTCTCTGGTGTCGGTGGCGTTGCCATAAGCGCGAAAACGGGGCCCTTTCTTCCTGCGGTGGCGCTTCCTGCATCGCATAGGCAAGAATGGCCAGCCCTTTGGCAAGATGCTTCTCTACAGTAGAGACCGACAAACCCATCCGCACCGCTATATCGCCCGGCAATAATCCTTCGATCCGCCGCATCTTCACCACCGCGCGCGCCTGTGGCGGCAATTGCTCCATCAGCGCGATCAGCCGTGCCAGCTCCATATTGCCCGATAGCACTGCAAATTGATCCGGCGCGCTATCGGCAATTTCCATCGCTTCCATATCGGCCAGATGCTCGAACCGCACGACGGTGGCGCGACGATGACGTTCATGCGCCAGATTGCGGATGATGGTGAGGACGAAGCTGCGGGGATTGACGATCTCGCGATGATGCGACGCATTGATCGCGCGGGCATAGGCCTCCTGCACCAGATCCTCGGCCTCGGCCGTGGGGACCAGCCGAGCCGCCTGCCGCCGGAAAGCGACCCGGTGCGGCAATATCTCATCAATGAACCAGCGGTCTACATCCCTCAACCAGGTCACGGCGGCTTCCCCCTTCAGATGAGCGGGGCGGTTAGTCAGTCGGCATGACAATATCGGGACAATATCCACATTCGTCGGGGGTCGCTGTCGCATTACTGTCAAACGCCGCCGATAGGGCCGCCCGATGCAAGCCTCTCCCTGGCATCGCCGCGCCGTGCTGGGCGCCATGGTCGCGCTTGGCGCCACGCCGCTCCGGGTGCTCGCCGCACCCTTCACTGCGCAGGCCGACCCCTTTGCGCTCGGCGTCGCCAGCGGCGATCCATCCCGCGACGGCTTCGTTTTGTGGACGCGCCTCGTCGGCCCCGACGCCCACCCTCTTCGGGCCGGATCGATCCCGGTCCGTTACGAGGTCGCCGAGGATGAAGGATTTCGCAACATCGTCCGGACCGGCGCATTGAACGCGCATCCCGAGGCGGCGCACAGCATCCATCTCGAACTGACCGGACTACGACCGGGGCGCCCCTATCATTATCGCTTCCATGCGCTTGGCGCGACCAGCCCGGTCGGGCGTACCGCAACCGTGCCGGACCGCACCAACCGGTTGCGGCTGGCGCTCACATCCTGCCAGCATTGGGAATTGGGATGGTTCGGCGCCTATCGCGACATGCTGGCGGGCGATCCCGACCTGATCGTGCAGGTCGGCGACTATATTTACGAAACATCCTATCCCGACCAGCCCAAGGTCCGCGATTTCGGCGCGCCCGAACCACGCGATCTGGATGGGTACCGCGCCCGCTACGCCCTCTATCGCACCGATCCGGATTTGCAGGAAGCGCACCGGCGCGTGCCCTGGCTCGTCACATGGGACGATCATGAGGTGCTGAACGATTATGCCGCGCTCGCCAATCGAGAGGGGCTACCTCCCGAAATTTTCGCGGCGCGGCGAGCGGCGGCCTATCAGGCCTATTTCGAACATATGCCGATCCGCCCCAGCCTGTGGCGCTCCATGGCCAGCCCGCGCCTCTATCGTGGGGTGGACTGGGGCGAACTGGCATCGCTTTCCATGCTCGACACGCGCCAATTCCGGTCCAACCCGCCATGCGCGGCGCCGTCGGTAGCCCGCAACGTCCGGCTCGATCATTGCGCCGAACGGTTGGCGCCCGATCGGACCATGCTGGGACAGGCGCAGGAGGCATGGCTGGCTCAGCGCCTTTCCCAAGAGCGGCGCCCTTGGACTTTATTGGCGCAGGGCGTGTTTTTTGCGCCGCTGGCGCTCGATGGCGGGGGTGACGCTGTCTATAGCGACCAGTGGGACGGCTATGTCGCAGGCCGCTCACGGCTGCTGGATCAGCTCGCCCGCCCCAATGTCCGCAATCCCCTAATTCTAAGCGGCGACGTCCACAGTTTTTGGCTGAATGATCTGCATCGGGCGGATGGCACCCCGCCAGTGGCGACCGAAATCGTCACCTCCGCCCTTGCTGCCCAATCGCCGCCAGCCGGCCGCTTCGGCGAGGTTCGCGCAAATAACCCCCACATCCGCTTTCATGACCTGAACCATAGCGGCTACGTCCGCATCGAGATCGAACCGACGCGACTAGTGGCACAATTTCGTGCACTGAATCTGAAATCGGCCCGGGCAAAGCCCAAGATCCTGCAACAGGTGGAACAGGATATCAGGTAGGCGACAACTGCATTTAGCCCGGCTAAAAGACATGAGCGACCAGGCGTTAAACTGATCGCTCATCATGTCTTCTCTCAAGCCAGCATACGCAGCGATGGTTCGCGGTCATAGAAGCGGAGAGCCGCCGCCTTGACGAACGCTGCATCGACCCCCGTGACGCCCGCGTCGGGCACCACGCCGGCCTTGTCGAGCAAGGGCTGCGCTGTCTCATTCGCGCCAATCGCCTTGAGATGGCCAAAGGCGTTCATCACAAATTCGACCGCCGCGCCTTCGTTCAGCAGCGTCGCGCAGCCCTCCTGCGACACTATGATCGCCACGGCATCGAAAATCTGACTCGGCGATCCTGCCAGCTGACCATCGGCCTTCTGCTGCTTGCCGTTGGAGAGCTTTGCGCCACCGACTTTGGGCGCGACGATCACAGCCTTGCCCTTGGCTTTTTCTACTGCCGTGACGATTGCTGCCAGTTCGTCCGCATCGCTGCCGTCCGCGATCAGAATGCCGACTTTGCGCCCCTCAAGCGTCGCCAGCATATTCTTATGGATCGAAAGTGCGTCCGAAGGCGGCATGTCGATCGGCTCCTTGGCGGCGGGCGTCTTTTTCGGCAGATCGATCGCTAAGCCGTCCGCAACCCGGCTCGCCAGGTCTTCGTCCACATTGCGTAGATTGGCCACCATCCGGCCGGGCACCTGATCGAGCTGTGCCACCTTCGAGAGTTCGAACACGAAGGACGAGGCGATATGGGCTTGTTCACTGATCGTCTGTGAACGGTAGAATAAACGCGCCTGACTGTAATGATCGGCGAAGGTTTCCGCCCGCACGCGCAGCTTGTCGCCGCTCTCTTCAGGGCCAGTGGCGGCGTTTGCCGTTACAAAGCCGACGTCCGGGCTTTCGCGCGGTCCACCTTCCTCGCCATGCGCCGCCAGGCTGTTGGGTTCATAATTGGCACGGCCCTTGGGCACCATCGTCTGCATTTTTCCGTCCCGCTGGAAATTGCCGAACGGACAGCGCGGTGCGTTTACCGGGATCTGATGGAAGTTGGTGGTGCCGAGACGTGAATTTTGCGTATCCAGATAGGAGAAGAGCCGGCCCTGAAGCAGCGGATCATTCGAAAAATCGATGCCTGGCGGAACATTCGAGGGCAGGAATGCGACCTGCTCGGTTTCGGCGAAGAAATTGTCGACATTGCGGTTGAGCGTCAGTGTGCCGATCAGGCGCACGGGCACATCCTCTTCCGGGATGAGCTTGGTCGCGTCGAGCACGTCATAGGGTTGCGCCTCGGCAAACGCCTCGTCGAACAATTGGATACCCAGATCCCATTGCGGGAAATCGCCGGCGTCGATCGCCTCGAACAGGTCGCGGCGCTGATAGTCATTGTCCGCCGCCTGGAGCTTCAGCGCTTCGTCCCAAATGGTAGACTGAATCCCAAGTCGGGGCTTCCAGTGGAACTTGGCCCAGTCGGCCCGAAGCTGCGATTTTGGCCAGGTTGAAGAACGAACACTGAACGCTTGATTGATTCTACCAGGACCGTTGCTGACCACCGACCTCGTAGATATCGGCTTCCATGGAGCAATTGTAGCTCTCTGCGATGTTGAACATCTCGGAGAGGAGGCTTTGGATTTCCTCATCAAGGGAAATGCCATCCGGATCGGGGTCATAGGCGACGGTCAGTTTGTAATCACAATTGCCGTTTTTTACCATGGCGTAGTCGCGTTCCAGCATCGCCTCAATCCGCTCCCGAGCGGGTTTTCTACCTCTTCCACGCTTGTTGAAGTTCTCGATAATCAGATGCAGGGCGATGCTGGCAGTGGGCGGCTTTTCCGGCAGTTTGGTCTGTGACGGAATAATGTCGAGCGCCCGATAGACGGTCATTCGTGAGACCTTCAGGTCGCGGGCAACGCGGGCCTTGCTGGCGCCGGCGGCAAGGCGACGGCGGATTTCATCGTCATCGACGTTCTTCTTCCGGCCTTTGTAAACGCCTTCGGCGCGCGCCGCTTCGATCCCGGCGCGCTGACGATCCTTGATGAACTTCAGCTCCATATCGGCGACCATGCCGAGTATGGTGATGACCATTCGCCCCGTGTCGCCCGCCGTCGTCACCTCTGGCTCAAGGATGCGCAGCGAAGCTCCCTTTTCATCAAGCTCATGCACCAGGTTCAGGACATCGCGCGTGGAGCGGCCGAGCCGGTCGAGCCGCAGCACGACCAGCTCGTCGCCGGTGTGCATAAACTGCATGATCGTTTCCAGTTCCGTGCGCCCGCTCCGCGAGGCCCCCGATCCGGTCTCGGAACGGATAATTTCGCAACCTGCATTCTTGAGGCGGCCAATCTGGATATCCAGATCCTGGTCCGTGGTGCTGACGCGGGCATATCCGATACGAGCCAAGTGCAAAATCCGTCACATTAGGGTGGCTCTTGCAGTGTATCGTCACATTGAGCGCAAACCCACCCTTTTGTGACAGACGAATGGTGTCACTCGGCCCTATCACTCTGGGGTGTACCCAAATGTTATAGGCCGATCAGCCGCCTCACGCTGCAAGCCGTCCAAAATCAATCCGGTCGTTCAGGTCGAGGTCGAAGCGGCCATAAGGGTTCACATGACTGTAGATCAACGGCGTGAGACCACGATAATCTTCCGGCGTCATCCGCCCCGCCCACTTCGGCTCAACCAGTACGGTCTGAAGCATGCGGGTGTTCACATACACCAGCGACGCTTGCAGGAGGTGTAGCGCCAGAACGGAGATTTCCTGCTCATGGATGCGGTTGGTGGCGATCTCGCCGCCCTTGCCGAAGAACACGAAACCATTAGCGCCGTTCCAGTTCTCAACCACATTCAGCCCTTCGTGGATCTCGCGGCGGAATGCCTCCTGACGCAAATACCGGCATAGGAAGATTGTTTTGACCGCGCGGCCGAGTTCACTCAGCGCCTTGTAGGTCGGGTGCATCACTTCGGCTCTGGCAAACCGGAGCAGGATCGCTTCCGGATCGGCGGTGCGCGATTGCATGGCAGCGGCATATTTGACCATTTCGTCATATTGTTGCTCGATCTCGTCCCAGTCGATCGGGCTGGAGAGGATCGGCAGTAAATTGGAAAGCCGCGTGCGCATGCCGGCTTGGGGAAGGGCCAGTTTCGTAAGCGTGGCCTGCGGACCGCGGTTCAGGGTAAGTGCGGTTTGTAGGCCACATTCTGTCATTTTGGCAGAGAGTGTCTGAGTTTGAAAAATTTACGATGTCGCTCGATCGTTTCTATTCCTTTCGCTATTATGCGGTTGGATTAGGGAGAACATGAGTGACTAATGACGAGCTGAAGGTATTGGTCATCGAGGCCGGGGCGATTTTTGACCAGATCGATGATCTCCCGCTGAATGATGATGGAACCCGCGAATTGCCTCCTGGAATGCTGGATCGTGCCAGAGAAATTGCAGCTATAGCATTCAGTTTGCGGTCACCGACATGATCCTTGGCCGGAGTGGCGTAAGAATCTAGCTTTGGCATCTCCACTAGGCAGCTTGAGCAACGTCTTGGTCGGTCAAGCGCCAGTTCCATGGCATGAGTTCATCCCATTTGGCTGCGGGCCAGTTGCCAGCGATCCTGCCCATGACATCGGCGATATAGGCCTGCGGTTCGAGGCCATTGAGCTTTGCAGTCTCGATGATGGAGTAGATGGCGGCGGCCCGATCACCGCCTGCTTTTGAGCCTGCGAACAACCAGTTTTTGCGGCCAAGGGCCACGCAGCGCATGGCGCGCTCGGCTATGTTATTGTCAATCTCCAGTCGGCCATCGTCGAGGAAGCGCGTCAGCGCGATCCAGCGCTTGCGGCCATAAGCGATCGCCTTGGCCATCTCCGACTTGGGCGCAAGACGGCGCAGGGCATCGTCGAGCGCCTGGCGGAGATCGTCGATCAATGGCTTGGTGCGGTCCTGCCGGCTTCGTCGTCGGATATCGGGCTGATGGCCGCGAACCTCTGCTTCGATCTCATAGAGCTGACCGATACGTTCCAGCAGATCAGTGGTGAGCGGCGTCGGCTTGGTCGCATGAATGTCGAATATCTTGCGCCGGAAATGTGCCCAGCAGGCGACTTCGGTGACGCGGTTGGTGTTGTAGAGCTTGTCATAGCCAGCATAGCCATCGGCCTGCAGATAGCCGGTGAAACTGGCCAGCTGGCGTCGGGGATGCGCGCCGGTGCGGTCGGTGGTGAACTCATACCAGACCAGTGGCGGCGAGGTCGCACCAGAGGCGCGATCATCGACGGCGTAGGCCCAGAGCCTGCCAGTCGCTGTCTTGCCACGTCCTGGATCGAGCATAGGCACCGGCGTATCGTCGGTGTGGATCTTTGAGGCGGTCAGGCCGACCTCGCGGATACGATTGATGATTGGATCGAGCAGCACGGATGCTTGGCCGACCCAGCCTGCCAGCGTCGAGCGGTCGATCTCGATGCCCTGCGCGGCCATGATCTCGGCTTGGCGGTAAAGTGGCAGATGATGGTCGAACTTGGAGACGACGACATGGGCCAGGGTGCCGAAGGTCGCCTTGCCCCGCGCTATCGCCTTTACCGGCGCGGGCGCCTGCACGATCTTCTCGCAGGACCGGCAGCTATACTTGGGGCGGATGGTCCGAATGACGCGCCACTGCACGGGCACGGCATCGAGCATCTCGTCGCTATCCTGCCCCAGCGGCCGCAGCGCGCCGCCGCAGTCGGGACAGGTGCAGTTACCCTGATCGGGCTCGATCCGCTGTTCCTCGCGCGGCAGATGGGCGGGCAGCGCCCGAACCGGTGATGGCCGAATGACGGCTACCGGATCGCCTCGACGCACGGCGGCGACGATGGCCTCGCCTTCGAGTTCTTCAAGGGCCAGCTCAAGCTGGGCAATCTGGGTATCGAGCTTCTCGGACGACTTGCCGAACTGCATCCGCTTGAGGCGTGCAATCTGCACGCGCAGCGTATCAATCAGGATGTCGCGGGCGGAAATATCGGCATGGGCGGCGGCCAATGCGGCTTCGAGCTCGGCGATCCGAGCATCTTTATCAGGAGTGAAAAGGCCTGCGTCCGACACCGCGATTATATAGCAGATTGGTGGTGGCAATGCTAATAGAAGTGCCAGAAAATGGGCGTTTTACCCCGCCAATGAAGGGGTGAAAGTGCGTTCAGGTCGCCGCCAGTCGATGCCTTCCAATAGCATCGAAAGCTGGGCCGCGGTCATGATCACCGACCCCGTCTTGGTCGACGGCCACACGAAGCGCCCCCGGTCCATCCGCTTGGAAAACAGGCACATGCCCTGGCCGTCATACCAGAGCAGCTTCACCAAATCGCCGCGCTTCCCCCGGAAGGCGAACAGCGCACCGGAATGTGGGCTCTGCTCCAGGATCTGCTGCGTCATCACCGCCAGGCCGTCGAAACCCTTACGCATGTCGGTCGCACCGCAGGCCAGGAAGATCCGCGTCGATGGCGGCAGCGGGATCATCGTGTCAGCGCGCCGATCACCCGCGACAGGGCCTCGGCATCGACCGTGGCGTCCACACTCACTTTGATGCCCGACGGCAGCTCGATCCCGATCACGCCGTTGCTGCGCGCCGCAACCGTTGGGGCGGGCAAGGCCGGCTGCTCGCTGATCTGCACCTGCGCAAATACAGGCTCGATCGGCTTGCACACCCCGGTCAACTCGCCTGACATCGCCTGTTGCCGCCATGTGTAGATCGAGCCGCTGCCGACGTCGTGGCGCTCACAGGCTGTCCGCACGCAACCGTCGGGGCCGAATGCATCCCGTAATACGGCCAGCTTCTGTTCCACCGTCCAGCGCCGACGGCCCGACACCCGGCTAACGACCTCGATCCGACTACTCATACGATTACTCGTATGATTAATCGCCCGTTCGCTTGCTGAATCCTCGATCTCGTCCGACACCCGCCACCTCGCTCAAAGAGCGGCAATCATCCCGGCGAATGGGCATTACGCAAGGCGGCCCTCAGGCCCCGCTTACCCAGTTTCTGGCGTGCCACTGCTTTCAGCCGCGGGGCAAGCTCAAATCCAAGGAGTCGGCAGAACGCAAAGCCGACTGCGCTCTGGCCGTGGCTATCGACGTACTGGCGCTGGATTTCCATGTCGGTGCAATGGCGTAGCACGCCTTCGATCATGGAGGCGACCTCCGAGGAAGAGCACCGCTTGAGCTGGGAATAAACGCAGGTCGCGCGCTTCTCCACATGCCAGTAGATCATGACGCCACGGCCGCCATAGCGGGCGTGCCATTCCGTCATCAGGTTGCGGTCCCACGCGCCGAACTTCGTTGAATCGGACGCGCATGCCGTGCCCGCATCTCCCCATACTGCGGCATTGCGGATTGCCAGTGTCGCGTTTGCTACCCGCGCGCACGCCTCCCTCAGCGCTGGCGCGTGGATGAAACGGCGATGGACATGCAGCAATTCCTCGTAACTGACATCGGGTGTTGCGCCAGCGACCCGCTTGAGCCCGGCGTTCGTGCCCAAGCCATAGAGACACAGCAAAAGACGCTGAGCCAAGGCTGCTTTCGACAGGGTAACCCGCGAGGCCGACGTTTCGAAAGCATCCATCAATCCCGTGTCCAGAGCAGCCTCTTTCAACACGTCCAGCAGTCCGGTCATCGGCCAGCGCTGACCGATCTCGCTTTTGATCGAAGCGAGACCCTTCGGTTCGGGCAAGGGCTTGAACGGTGTAATCGATATCCGGTTGTCGCCGCGCCACAGGAGCCGGACCTTGTCGTTTTGTGGAATATTGGCATTGAGGAGCAACAGTTCCCGTTCAAGCTCCTCCCGGATCGAGGCGCAAAACGCCTGCGCATCTGGCGTCAGGCTGAGGCCGGAATAGTACGCATCTCGCCTGATCTCGAAGTCCTTGGGAAGATCGTCATCGGGATTGCGATAGCGATCCGCCCCGACCACCCAGATTTCTTTGGAGCGGATGCGGTCGCGCAGTTGCGTCAGGACGCAAAGCTCATAGCTGATCCGGTTTACCCGCCCATCGTCATCAATGACGGAACTGCGCCATCGCGCTGGAATCACCTCATCGATCGGAACATCCTGCAATGGCACGAAGCGGCATCCGCCATCCACCTTGCTCCTGATCCAGTCGAGGGCCGCCAGGACCGGCCGCCACACCGCGTTGTTCGACCGGAACTCAAGTACGGAAAGCAGGCTTGGCAGCATGCGCCGGTAATGATTGGCCCAGGAACCACGCATCACCTTGTAGATGCGCCGGTCCAGAGCGCCCTTCGCATGGCTCTCCTTGACGATCGCCGCCAGCTTGGCCTTACCGGCGATCGGGAAAATGACATCGCAGATGCGCCCCGATGGTTCATTGATCGAGGCGCTGGCGATCTCGACCAGCAGGCGCTCCTTTCCATAGACCCGCTCGATGTCTTTCGCGATATCGCCCACCACCTTGCGTTTCGAGCGCGTTCCGATCTTGTGAACGGTTTCGATCAGCAGGTCGATCATCGCGTCAGTGAGTTGCGCCTCCCGCGACATTAGATAAATCGCATAAAGGCCGAGCTGTCGCGCCGGCGCATGCCGGCGCATCTCCGAGGCCTTTTCACCGGCAACGCGGCGAACAATCTGATCGACCCATGGCTTGCCCGTAGCCGTCAGGAGATCATGGGGAAGATCAAGTCTCTGGATAAAGGCGAGTTTCTCGGTCACGTCGAGAATGTTGTCGAGCGTTGCCTGTCCGGCGTCACCCTTCATCCTGTTGAATCCGGTCGAGCTGTCCGGATCGGCAAGCGAGGCTTCCAATAACGCCACCGCATCTGACGAAAGCCGATCACTGGCTCCGATCAGCCAGGTGTCCAGATAATCTTGCCGTTGTGAGCGAACGACACGTTCAAGCTCCTTGCGCGACGGCCCATAAATACGCCGGTCCCGGCACCACAGGAAAACATGCTCAAGCATGGCATTGATCGACTGGCCGCCCGGGCACAGCTCGCCAGCAATCCATTCCGTCAATTGCGCGCGATCCACCCGCTTCATGCGGTGATATCCAAGATGGATCAGGATCTCCGCACAATGCCGTCGTGCTGTCCGACTGGAAAAGTCATAACCGGCTATCTCGCCAGCCTCGACACCGAGTTGCTCGGCCAGATACGAGAGGCCATCGGTAGGGATTGAGCCGGGATCGATCGCGAAAAACCCCAGGGAAGCGAAGAATTTCAGCTGCGCGGCGAGGCCAAGGCGCGTCAGGGCCGGCTTCGAATTTACAAAATCAATATCGGCAAAGCTCAGGCTCCATCGTCCGATCAAATCCCCGCCCGGAATACTCCGATCCATCAACCCACTCCCTATGATGGAGCGAACTGTCCTCTTCTATGATTTCCATCGTCAATACCGAATGCCACGTTCCCAAAACGTTCTCCGACTTGGCCAAAATCGCAGCTTGGGGCCGACTGGGCCCAGTAGGTTGGGAGCATATTGCTTTCTCGGGCGATTTCCTCTGGGATCGAGCAGCCGCTTCCGCTGGCCGCAAGGCCCTCAATCTGCCGCCGGATAGCCGCGCCGCCTAAGCGTTCGCTGATTGTTCGCCCTTAGCGTTGTTTAGCGTACCATCCACGCTATGCCCTCTCATACTTACGTCCGCAACGGTACGACATCACTGTTCGCGGCGCTCGATATCGCCACCGGCGCGGTGATCGGCAAGTGCTACAAACGACACCGGGCAACCGAGTTTCTCGACTTCCTCAAGCGGATCGATGCCGAGATGCCCAAGGGACCGGACGTGCACATTGTGATGGACAACTATGCCACTCACAAGACGCCGAAGATCAAGGCCTGGCTGGCGCGTCGTTCGCATTGGCATGTCCACTTCACACCGACATCGGCCTCCTGGATCAATCAGGTCGAGCGCTGGTTTGCCGAATTGACGCGCAAGCAGCTGCAGCGCGGCGTCCACCGATCGACGGCGGAACTTGAAGCCGACATCACGGCATTCATTGCGGCTCACAATGAAAATCCCAAGCCGTACAAATGGGTGAAGTCAGCCGACGAGATCCTCGCCTCGGTCAAACGATACTGCCAAAAAACAATGAACCGAACTTCGGATTCAGGTGACTAGGCCATGCCGACGTGTCGGCGCTTGCTGCACACGTTATGGCAATGGAAGACTAAGCAAGGCCGAGTTGGTTCCAAGTTCTGTACCGTCCGGCAATCTCAGTCGCCTCTCTACACGAGGATGTGCATGTTCGCGTGCCTTGTTATCGGTGACAGCATTGGCGTCGGACTGTCGGGAGCGATCAATAACCGATACGCCAGTGGGTGCGATTCGGTGGTCGAGGCAGGCGCTACCATCGACCAGATACTGGCGTGGCGTAAACCCGCCAGGCTATATGGCACCACCGTCCTCGCCGTCGGATCCAACGATCAGCCGAGCCGACAGCTAACGCTCAAACTGACCAGACTACGCCAAAATATCGCGACAAAACGAGTGATCTGGATGCTGCCCTACTCCCGGGAGCGAGCCTATCTCATAAACTCGATTGCTGTGACGTTCGGCGACGACACGTTGGACATCGCGCGTTTCCGCACGAGCGACCGTGTCCACCCGATCAGCTACGATGAGATCGCGGCTGTTCTCCTGCCGAGGGGCCAACCACGGGGGAGCAGGAAATCCACTGTTGAGTGGTCTCAACGCAGTCGACGATAAAGCATCGACCTAAAACGCTGCATTTCATTCGAGTAAGCTGAGCTTAGTCCTCCATTGCTCCAGATGTTGGAGCGCAGGTCTCAAACCATGCGCCAATGGCCCCAAGCCATAGAGTTGATAGGATTCAGGCGGTGGCGACATCATTCGCGAGACCAGAGATACGCCTTCCAATTCCCGTAGGCGGACCGTGAGCACATTAGCGCTGATTTTCGGTATGGCTCGACGAATGGATGTAAATCGCAGCTCGTCTTTGCTCAGGGCTACCAGGATGTGCAACACCCATCGGGCACTCAATGTATGGAATATCGCGTCGGCCGCCGCAGGGTCTATCGCTTGAAAAAGCTGTCTTTCTGACTCGATGCACATCCAGTTACTTTCTCACCCTAAAAGGCGCACGGCCGGACTGAGTCAGCTACGCCGTTCGCGGTTCCGTCGGGCCCGGCTTGGCGGTGCTTGGAGGGTCGCCGACCCGCTCATGGACAATTGCGGAGGGCGTGCGCGAACGGCGGCGGCGAGCGGCCGAACTTGTGACCACCACTGCCTTGGTACGTCTTCGTCCCAGTGAAGAGCAGATGAGGGAAGGCGCTTTTTGACATCACGATTTGCCGATGCGCGAAGGTCCGATGAGGGACGACTCTGGGGTACCACGACGGATTTCATGTCACGCGATCCGCCAAATCAAGTGAAGCTACTCCCGACAAATCAAAGTACCGCAGTGCAACGCGCCTGATGCGTGCGTCACCGTTCGAATATAATACGCGGCGAAGCGTCCAACCCCTCAGCCTCGGCGCGGCGGAGCTTGCTCTTCGGGCCTCATCGCCTTACCTGCCGCCTCCCCCCGAGCGGGGTTGGAGTCGGAGAAACGAGCCGACCGACCACGTAGCCGCGGAACAAAGGCGGGTACGCGGTCCATATACGCACGATATGCCTGGCCAAATTCCGCGAGCGCCGCCTTCTCCTCATGCCGGGCAAGGCGAATATACATCACCACCAACACCGGAAACATGGCGAGCGTCAGTAACGTCGGCCATTGCAGCAGAAATCCGAGCATCACGAGGATGAACCCGATATATTGCGGATGGCGAACCTTGGCATAGATTCCCGTCGTTGCGGGCTTGTGAACGCGCTGGGCTGCGTGAAGCGGCGCCCATCCGGCCGAGATCAGCCAGAAGCCCGCGCCGATCAGCACGAAGCTGGCAAGATGGAACGGGCCAAAATGTGGGTTGACCCTCCAGCCGAACATCATCTCGAGCAGATGGCATCGTGGCTCCACCAGTCGAGGCCGGGGAAATGCGACTGGAGCCAACCCGAGAGCAAGAAGATGGTGAGCGGGAAGCCATACATTTCGGCGAAGAGTGCAACGATGAATGCGCTGAATGCGCCGAAGCTGCGCCAGTCGCGCCCGGTGGCGGGTTTGAAGAAGCTGTACGCGAATAGGATGAACACGGAGGCGTTGACCAGCGCCAGCCCCCAAAGACCATAGCCATAATCGGTATGCGTCATCGCGGCCCCCCTTCCACGCGCTCGTTCGAATTCGCAGGCAGTCCGGTCGGGACAGCACCCGGCATCTGGTCATGGCCATGCTGATGGCCGCCATGACCGTGATGCATGAACAGGTGCATGAGCGGACAGGCGAGCAGGATCAGATAGGGCAACACACCCAGGAAATGTGCGGTGTGCTCGGTGATGAGGAAAAAGCCCGCGACTAGCAGGAAGCCGATCAAAACGATCTTTCCACGCTTGCGCATGCGATGGTCATGCCCGTCCACATGCCGCTCTTCTCTCGCCAATGTCTTGCGAGCATAGATCCGAGTCCCGGGAGCAAGGTATAAGTAGAGACCGAAGTCCGTCATTCGCCCAAGAAGGCGATGCCGGCTGGTTCACAAACCTCACCATCCCTATCGGCGTTACGCAGTGGTCATGACGCGGCCGTCATTCTGCGGCTTTTGCGTATAGGCGTGCGCTGGTCGTCCACCAATGCTGCGCTAAGGACAATAAGCGTGAGAGGCAGGCCAGAGTTCATGCACAAGAAAAGGAAAAAGCATCATTCCCGCGGCCATGTCGGGGTGAACCTGCTCGAACGGGAAGCAAGGATCGACCTCGCCACGCGACCTGCCGACGGCCTTGGCGTCGCGTTCCTCGGCGCATCGGAAACGGTGACAGGGTCGCGCTATCTGGTGGACGACGGCGATACGCAGGTCGTGGTCGATTCCGGCCTGTTCCAGGGTCCGAGGGATTTGCGCCGCCTCAATTGGGCGCCGATCGCGCCCGAGGTTGCCGATGTCGGCCTGTTGCTGCTGACGCACGCGC
The DNA here is from genome assembly GCF_032227065.1 of Sphingobium sp. SA2. Lineage (NCBI taxonomy): Bacteria > Pseudomonadati > Pseudomonadota > Alphaproteobacteria > Sphingomonadales > Sphingobiaceae > Sphingobium > Sphingobium sp. SA2. The sequence goes on along the minus strand of NZ_JAPMXX010000001.1, from coordinate 474,090 downwards.
ATCTTGATCATTCCGGCGCGCTGCCACGCATGGCGCGCCTTGACTGGGACGGGACCGTCCTCAGCACCCGGGCGACCGAAGCTTTGTGCGAGCTTCTGCTCCCCGACAGCGGGCACCTCCAGGAAAAGGATGCGGAGTTCGCCAATCGCCACGGCTTTTCCAGGCACCAGCCCGCGCTGCCGCTCTACACGCAGGCTGACGCCCGCCTTGCGCTGCAGCTGTTCCGCACGGTCGAGTTCGGGGCGTGGCACCCGATCGCGGACGGCATCAGGGCGCGCTATCATCGCGCCGGCCACATCCTCGGCGCCGCCTCGATCGAGATCGATTGGAAGGGCCGCACGATCCTCTTCTCAGGTGATGTCGGGCGCTATGGCGACGCAGTCATGAAGGATCCCGAGCCACCTGCCCGTGCCGATTATGTCCTCGTGGAATCCACCTATGGCGATCGCCGCCACGAACAGGTCGATCCGACCAAGACCCTGGGGGACCATGTCGAACGGTGCGTCAAGCGTGGCGGGACCGTGGTGATCCCCGCCTTCGCCGTGGGCCGCGTCCAGTCCCTGCTCTACCATTTTTCCCGGCTGCGCGCCGAAGGCCGTCTGCGCGACGTCCCGATCTTCCTCGACAGCCCGCTGGCGATCAACGCGAGCGGGCTGATGTGCGATTTCATGGACGAGCATCGCCTGACACGCGCCGAGTGTGAAGCGGCGTGCGGGGTCGCGCACTATGTGCGCGAAGTGGAAGAATCCAAAGAACTCACCGCCAACCCCGCCCCTAAGGTCATCATCTCGGCCAGTGGAATGGCGACGGGCGGCCGCGTGCTCCACCATCTCAAGCGCTTCGCGCCGGATGGGAAGAACCTCATCCTCTTCTCGGGCTTCCAGGCGGCGGGCACCCGCGGCGCCGCCATGATCGGAGGCGCCCGGACGATCAAGATCCACGGTGAGTATATCCCGGTCGAAGCCGAGGTCGCCAACCTGACGATGCTCTCGGCCCATGCCGACAGTGACGAGCTGATGCGCTGGCTCGGGTCTCTGCACGAGGCCCCACGCCATGTCTATGTCACCCATGGCGAGCCGACCGGCGCCCAGGTTCTGGCAAAGCGCGTCTCGGAGGAGCTGGGCTGGGCATGCAGCGTACCGGCGCTGGGTAGCTGGGGCATGCTCGCATGAAGCCCGGGATTATCGAGGACGCCGAAGCAGAGCCTGTCGCGACGACGCTGCGGGCACACCGCATCGGCCTGTCGGCCGCCGGAAGCGATCAGATCGCGGTCATGCGCCACGACTGTCTGGTCTGCCGCTCGGAAGGTCTCGCGTCGCGCGCGCAAGTTGCGCTGCGCGCCGGCGGGCGGGAAATCGTCGTCTCGCTGCTGCATAGTTCCGCGGAGGCTCCAGCGCCAGGCGAGATCGGCCTGTCCGAATCCGCTTGGCAGCGGCTCGGCGTCAGTGACGGCGATCCGGTCGAGATCGCGCACGCCCAGCCTCTCGCCTCGCTCAGCGACGTGCGTCGGCGCGTCTATGGCAATCGGCTTTCCGATGGGGCTTTTTCAGCGATCATCACCGACATCGCCGAGCGACGCTATAGCGATGTCCATCTCTCGGCGTTCGTCACGGCCTGCTCAGCGGTCCCGCTCGATACGGACGAAACGATCAGCCTGACCAGGGCGATGGTCGATGTCGGCGAGCGATTGCAGTGGCCCGGAGAGGTCATCGTCGACAAGCATAGCGTCGGTGGATTGCCGGGCAATCGCACCACGCCGATCATCGTCTCGATCATGGCCGCCGAGGGCCTCATCATGCCGAAGACATCGTCGCGGGCGATCACCTCGCCGGCCGGCACGGCGGACACGATGGAGGTGCTGGCCCCTGTCGACCTCGACGTTTCCGCAATCCGCAAAGTGGTCGAGCGCGAAGGCGGCTGCATCGCCTGGGGCGGCGCCGTTAATCTCAGTCCGGCCGACGATGTGATCATCGGCGTGGAACGGGTGCTCGATATCGATGCCGTCGGGCAGATGGTCGCCTCGGTGCTGTCCAAGAAAATCGCGGCCGGTGCGACCCATCTGGTCATCGACATCCCGGTTGGGCCGACGGCGAAGGTACGCGGCGCCGATGCCGCCGACACGCTCGAGCGCGCGCTGAGCTCGGTCGCCCAAGCCTTCGGGCTTCGCACGCGCGTGATGCGCGGCCCCGGCGCGGAGCCGATCGGACGGGGCATCGGCCCGGCGCTCGAGGCGCAGGACATCCTTGGCGTGCTCCAGGGTCAGGTGGGCGTCGAAGATCTCGCACACCGGGCCTGCGAGCTGGCGGGAGGACTCCTCGAGCTCACCGAGGCGGCATCCGCCGGCAAAGGCTATGCGCGGGCGCTCGAGTGCCTCGAAAGCGGCCGGGCCTGGGCCAAGTTCCAACGTATCTGCGAAGCGCAGGGCGGCATGCGAGCTCCTCCGGTCGCTCGGTTTCAGCAGGACATGATCGCTCCCCATCGCGGCCGCCTGATGAGTATCGACAACCGCAAGCTTGCGACGGTCGCGAAGCTCGCCGGCGCGCCGATGGCCAAGGCCGCCGGCGTCGCGCTGCAGTGTCGGCTGAACCAGATGGTGGATGCCGGGGCTCCCTTGTGCACCATCCATGCCGAGAGTCCGGGCGAGCTCGACTATGCGGCGGCCTATGCGGTGAGCGACGGGCCGATCTTCGGGATTGAAGCGCTATGAACCGGCCCGTGCTGTTCGCGCTGCCAGGCAGCGAGGCCTTGGCACAGCCGCTATTCGCCGCGCTCGATGCAGAAGTCGGCACGATCGAGCATCGTCAGTTTCCTGACGGGGAAACCTATCTCAGGGTCGTAAACGACGTCAGCGACCGCGAGGTCATCCTGCTGTCCAGTCTCGATCATCCGGACGCCAAGCTGTTGCCGCTGCTGTTCGCAGCCGACACGGCGCGCGAGCTGGGCGCACGCCGGATCGGGCTCGTCGCCCCCTATCTCGCTTACATGCGTCAGGACATACGCTTCCATCCCGGCGAGGCGGTGACGTCGCGAACCTTTGCCGCGATCCTGTCCCGCCATCTCGACTGGCTGGTGACGGTCGATCCGCATCTCCATCGCTATCATGCGCTGTCGGAAATCTACCGCATCCCGACCCAGATTGTTCATGCCGCGCCGCTTCTGGCCTCGTGGATCAAGCGCAATGTCGCTCGTCCGCTGATCATCGGTCCGGACCTGGAAAGCGAACAGTGGGTCTCGCAGGTGGCGGCCGATGCGGATGCTCCGTTTCTCGTGTGCGAGAAAATCCGGTCTGGCGACCGTGACGTCACCATCTCGATTCCGAATGCCCCAGCTTTTCTCGATCGCCAGCCAGTGCTGGTCGACGATATCGCCTCGTCCGGCCGGACCCTCGCCGAGGCGGCGCGCCAGCTGGTCGGCATGGGGTTCGCGCGACCGCATTGCGTGGTCGTGCATCCGCTTTTTGCCGGCGATGCGGCGCACGTTCTGGGTGAGCTTGTCGAGAGGATCGTCAGCACGAACGCTGTTGCACATACCTCGAATAAAATCGACGTGATGCCGGCGATTGCGGAGGCCGTTCGCCACGGAATTTAATCGGTGTACTGCGCGTTAGTTCTTTAGTGCTCAATGCACGAAGAAAACGAGCGCCCGGCAAGCGCTGGGCGCATCCTCATCCATTGACCCTAAGTAAGTCCGAACCAATCTTCTGGGAACTCCCTTTTCGGAGAGAGTCGCGGCAGGAAAGGAGGATATGTCATGTCGCACACACGCTCGTTCCTTGATCCCTTCATCGTTGCTCGGCACCCACAGCTTGAGCCCGAAGTGAAGCGCGCCATCCTCGCCTCCTGGGCGTCCGATCGCTCGGCCGTCGAGGGCCAACCGGCCCTCCGTCGCCCACCAGGCGCCAGCAGCCCGGTGCCGGTCGACGATGTGATGGCAGCGCTGCGCTGGCTCGATCGCGCTGAGCGCGGCGCGGGCGACCGGCATATATCGCCCGGTTCAGAGACCCGGCAATGAGCCGCAGCGCGTTGCGGCGCTGGCGTGAACGGGGCAGCCGGACCGTCACGGTCTTGCTGCCCTTTGCCGACATCATGGAGATTGCGCTCGCGCTGCTGTCGCTCTCTCCGGATGAACTGGCGCGGCTCGATTGGAGCTTCGCCGATCGCAAGCGCCTGCTCGATCATCTCCTGCAGTCGGGCAAGCAGGCGCAGTCAGTGGACCGGGACAAGCTCGACCAGACATTGCTACGCCTCGCGCTTCCCGCGCGCGACGTGCGACGCCTGAAACGCTTTGCGCAGCGCGAACTTCCAAAAACGGCTACGAACGCGGCCGTGATCGAACTGGACTTGTAACGGATTTGCGCCGGTCACCTGAGCGATTAGAGCTCGCAACAGGAGACCGACGAGATGATCAAGCACACAGAAGAGTTCAAGCAGGAGGCGGTGCGGATTGCACTGACCAGCGGGTTACCCCGCGACAGGGTTGCATCGGATTTGGGGATAGGGAAGTCGACGCTGGGCAAATGGGTGTCACAGTATCGGCCATCTGACCTGGTGGCAGCGCCGCAGGCAGATCTGGCGCGTGAGAATGAACGCCTTCGTCTTGAGAACCGTGTGCTGCGGGAGGAGAGGGAAGTGCTAAAAAAGGCCACGCAGTTCTTCGCGAGCCAAAGGCCGTGAAGTTCGCTTTTGTGCATAGCTGGCGGCATCGTTGGCCCGTTGAACTGCTCTGCCGTGTCATGGATGTCAGTGAACGCGGCTATCGTTCCTGGCGCTCGCGCCCGATTAGCAGGCGGGAGCGGACAGATATGAAAGTGCTGGCCCATATCCGAGAACAGTACAGGCTGAGCCTTGGCAGCTACGGCCGTCCTCGCATGACGATGGAGTTGAAGGAGGTGGGGCTCGATGTTGGCGAGCGCCGGGTCGGGCGGCTGATGAAGATCAACGGGATCAAGCCAGTCCGCACGCGCAAGCACAAGGTTACGACGGATAGCCACCATCGACTGGGGGTCGCAGCGAACTGGCTGGACGGCGATTTTGCCGCCGATGCGCCCAACCGTAAATGGGCCGGCGACATCACCTATATCTGGACGTCAGAAGGCTGGCTCTACCTTGCCGTCATTCTCGACCTGCATAGCCGTCGCGTCGTGGGCTGGGCAGTCAGCGACAGAATGAAGAAGGACTTGGCGATCAGAGCGCTGGATATGGCGGTGCGCCTGCGCCAGCCTCCGGAAGGCTGCTTTTTTCATTCGGATCGTGGCAGCCAATATTGCTCTTACGACTATCAAAAAAAGCTGCAGGCCTATGGCCTGCGTCCATCGATGAGCGGCAAGGGAAATTGCTACGACAATGCGTCCGTCGAGACCTTCTTCAAATCCCTGAAGGCCGAACTCATCTGGCGGCAGAGCTGGCCAACGCGGCGTCAGGCAGAAGCCGCCATCTTCCAGTACATCAATGGCTTCTACAACACCCGTCGTCGCCATTCATATCTGGGCGGCATCAGCCCGCTCGCGTTCGAAGCCAAGGTGGCATAATGAGATAGGTGACCGGCACAAAACATGGGATAATCGCGGCGCGATTCATCCTGGGCATCAGCTTTTTGATATAGCTGACAGGGGTGGTTGCCCCCCGATATGATGGAAAAACGGGCTCACGATTGGCACCGGGCCCAAGCATCGCACGGAGAGCAACCATGAAACAATATATAGGCTTTGACGTTTCACTAAAAGATACCGCGATCTCCATTCGTCAGGATGGAAAACGGATCTGGCGCGGCAAGTGCGCATCGGATCCCCAGATCCTGGCGCAGATAGTCCGCAAACACGCCCCGCATGCGGAGCGGGTGGTATTTGAGACAGGTCCATTGTCGACCTGGTTCTATCATGCGTTAACGGCGGCGGGAGTTCCCGCGATCTGCATCGAAGCGCGTCATGCGCAGAAAATATTGAACGAGACGCTCAACAAAACTGATGCCAATGATGCTGACGGTCTGGCCCAACTGGCAGAAGCCGGCTTTTACAAGGCGGTCCGGGTGAAGTCGTTCGACGCCATGTTGACCCGCACACTGGTGGGCGCCCGCAACCTGTTGCTTACCATCTCAACGCAGCTGAGCAATCAGATCCGCGGGGTCATGAAGACGTTTGGCATCGTCGTTCCCAAGGGTACAGGTCGTGTATTCGACGGGAATGTCCGCGAGCTTCTGGACGGCAGGGATGGCCTGGCACAGATCATATTGCCTTTGCTGGAGGCCTGGCGCGACATCCGCAAGCGCGCCGCTGAACTTGATCGTCAGTTGCTCGCCGCAGCCCGGCAAAGCCAGGCAATCAAGCTGCTGATGACGATCCCGGGAGTCGGGGCGGTCACGGCCGTCTCCTATGCTGCGGCGATCGAAGACCCAGCAAACTTCAAAACTTCACGCGCGGTCGGCGCTTGGCTCGGGCTTACCACGCGGCGTTACCAATCAGGCGAAGTGGATTATGACGGCCACATCTCGCGGCGAGGCGACAACCATCTGCGCGGCCTCTTATACGAGGCGGCAACGGTCATTCTCACGCGCACCAGCGCTAGCAACCAGAGCGGCCTCAAAGACTGGGGCCTCAGGCTACGCGAGCGGCTGGGCTTCAAGCGCGCCGCGGTCGCTGTGGCCCGCAAACTGGCAGTCATCATGCACACAATGCTCAAAACAGGAGAGGCATTCAACACATCGGCTGGCGTCACCGCATAACCAATTCACCAGCTTAACTTCTCAACGCGTCAGCATCTGACGTATTGAGGCGTCCTTGCCGTGGACGTGGGTCAGGTCATTCCGCTTTAACGGCTGCAGCTTTTTAAAGACTGCGCACAAAACATAGGAAGACCTTGCCTGCGGAGACCCATCATGCGGCGGCTTTATGCCGACCGCGAAGACAACCCTGCTCCCGGCATACGAACACCCTCGCGCGACACGCCGCATTGAGAAAAACAAGCACAAGGTTGATTAACGTGTCGACGCACTAACCGACGCGATCAGCCTTCCCATGCCAACCACGCTTGACTGGAGGGACGCGATTATACAACCGTTACAAGTCCAAACGGCTGAGCACCGTGATCGAGGCTGCCGAGCCGGAGAGGCTCTAGCGCGGCTGTTCTATGACGCCACGCCCGCCGCATGCTCCCGGAGCGCCCGCGCGCGTGCGTCATAGGCGCGCGCGAGCTGCGCGTGAACGATGATCGCCTCTGGCATCGCCGCAGTCTCGGCCGCCGCCCACTCCTGAGCCGCGCGCCTCATGTAATAGTCCAGATCGTCGTCGACACTTCTCAAACCCGTCAACCTCCTAGAAGGCCCGGCTACGCGCCGAGCCGGAATACCAGTCCTGTCGAACGGCAATAGCGCTCGGCCGCATCACGATCGTGAAATCGCAGCTCGACATGGGCAAGAGGATCGCGCCCGCCGCTCCATCCCGTCAACGGTTCGACAAAGGGGAGACAGCGCGGCTCGAAGCGGACGCCGCCACTGGCCGCGCCGGTCCCGCCCGCGGGAAGCCGGTTCTCCTGCCGGCTCCAGGGGATCAAATCACGGAGCGCCATGACGGTTATCTCCTTGTCTGGCTAGAGTTGGAGCATGACCCGCCGGCCACCGCCCCCACGGGGACGGCGCCGGCGAGCCGATTATGATCGCGATCAGGCCGCCTGGGCGTCCTTGGGTGCCTCGATGCGGTCATTAGCGGCGTTCGCACCGCCGCTGATCTCGATCTTGCGCGGTTTCATCGCTTCGGGAACGACCCGCTTGAGCTGGATGCTCAGCAAGCCATACTCGAATGTCGCCTCGCCGGCCTCGATGAAGTCGGCAAGCTGGAATCGCCGCTCGAACGAACGGGTCGCGATGCCGCGATGCAGATAGTCGGCCTCGTCCTCATCCTCGGCGCGTTGGCCGGTGACGGTGAGCTGATTCTGCTGGGCAACGACCTCGATTTCGTTCGGTCGGAAGCCGGCGACGGCCAGCGTTATGCGATAGCTGTCCTCGCCGTCCCTCACGATGTCGAACGGTGGAAAGCCATCATCCTCGCGCTGACCCGCTTCGAGCATGTTGAACAAGCGGTCGAAGCCAACGGTGGAACGCCGATACGGCGCAAAGTCAAACGTGCTTCTCATTTCCAAATCCTCCTAGGGAAGCGATCTGGGCATGAGATGCGCCGGGAAGAGCCGGCGCCCTCCATGTCCACCGGACCCGAACACGGCGCCCGGCAACTTTAATTAGTAAAGCGCCACGCGGTTTCAAGAAGGACTGTCGATAGGCATGGATGGCGCATCCCCTAGCGCACGAGATGCGCCCCTACCAAGTCGGGCTGACAGCGCCCGTGAACGGGATTTCAATGTCGGTTTCTCAACCGGGCAGTGCCCCAACCAACCGCAAGGCGAGACGCGCGACGATGACGATCACGGACCATATCGCACGACAACGCGCCCTGCCCGTCAACTGGGCCGCCCCGAAGCAGTCGCTGCGATCACGATCGAATGGGCGCTTGGCAGCGCCGACGACACCGAAACCGTGATGAGGGCCACTCTCGACACATTGACGCCGGCAGCGCGCGAGACATTCGTGCTGAATAAAGTCAGCGGCCAAAGCTACGCCGAGATTGCGCGCAGCGTGGGCAGGTTTCCAGTGGGTTGTCCGCCGCAGGATGCTGGCGGCGATCCGGCGCATCGCGCAAGGCCCGCACAGCTTCGAAATATGGCTACGCATGCGTTGCCAGTAAAAGGCCGTGCCCGGCCACATTTCGCCTAGCTATCGGCTTCCACAGCCAGAATTTCGGGCTGCATCAGCAAAAGATGCGCGCTGATCTTCAATCCCGTGGCGATGCGCTCGAAATTGTCGATCGAAACATTGCGCTCGCCGCGCTCAATCCCGCCGAAATAGGTGCGATCCATCTCGATATCATAGGCGAAGACCTGTTGGCTGACACCAAGGGCTTTCCGGTATCGGCGGATATTCGCTGCAACGGTAGCACGTAAACATCCAGGATCGGCGCGTTTCACCCTTCATGAATCGCCTGCAAGATGGTTATAAGGCGACGGGTTTTAAGTATCATTTTTCGGACCGCTGCTAAGTTGAAAGATTCGCCGAGTTTGGAAAACGCGCATGAACAGCCATTTGCCTGTCGGCCGATTGGCCGGGTATCTTGAAGCTCTTTCGCGAGAGAAAATCTGGCTCGCGATCGTCGCCGCCACCGGGGCCCTCGCAGCGCTCGACCACGCCGTGCCCACCGTCGGGTTCGCGCGCCTCTATATGCCGATCATCTGTGGATCCGCATGGGGCCTTGGCGCGCGCGAGGGCTATTCCGTCGCAGTGTTTGCAGCGATCCTGGCCGTCATGCCTGGCCTGCAGGTAGGGCCTCCGACAGGCCCGAGCATTTTTGGCCCTATCGCCGAAGGCCAGAGCTTCGCACAGGACATCCACGCCCGCCTGAGGACTGTTCTGGCAGGCCCGCCTTATCCGGTGACGTGCAGCATGGGGGCGGTGCTGATCCCTTCCGATGCCCCGCGCAACGCTGACGAATTGATGCACCTTGCCGGTCAGGCAACGTATCGCGCCAGGCAGACGGGTAAGAATGCCGTCGAGATCGCCAGGGCCGGCGATCCGCCAGCGCTCAGGCCGGTGTTGGCCACGGCCTGCCTCCGCAAGGGCAGGACATGAAAGATCTGGCTTCGCTTCGCCGGCGTGCCATCGCCCTCATGCGCGAAGCTATCGCGATGCTCGACGAGGCGAGAGAGCATCGCGCGGCGAACCATTTGCAGGCGGCGATCGATGCCGCTGAAAGGGTTTCCCCGATGAAGCCGGGTGACACGCTGCCGGACGACAGCATCGACACGCCAGAATCCACGTCGCAGCTTGCCGCCGATCCTGCGTTGGTACGCGCGATCGGCGGCGCGCTGGCGATGTTCGCCACGCTGATGGCGCGCCAGGGCGGCGCTCCGGTCGATGAAGTTGCCCGCCTCCTTGGTATCTACGCGGCCGCGACCAACGAGAGATCGGACGATGAGGGGCTGCTTATCGCGTGTTGGAGCGCTATCCTCCGCGACGTCGCGGAGGCACAGCGCGGGGAGACTTAGGACGCCAAGGGGGGTGTAGAGGAACCAGTCTGATGGAGAAACCGCAAGGTCCGGCGCTGGACTATAGTGTTGCTCTGGTTGTCGAGGATGAACCGCTCGTGCGCGTCTTCGCGACCAAAATTCTCAGGATGCGGGATACCGCGTGTTCGAGGCGTGCGACGCACAAGACGCGCTCACAATTCTTGAAGAGCGCCAAGACATTCGGATCGTCATGACCGATATTGAAATGCCCGGCGACATGGATGGCCTGGCGCTCGCCAGCACGATCCGGGAGCGCTGGCCCGAAACGGTCGTTCTCGTAAATTCAGGCCGCGTCCGACCTGAACCGGAAGCATTACCCGACCGTGCGGGCTTTATCGCCAAGCCCTATCGCGCCGCCGAGTTGCTACACCAGCTTGACGTGCTGATGGAGGAGCATGGCGTTCCGATTCTTTCGGATGGCGATATTCTTGAGGCATGGCACGCAGCCGAGCTAGCGCATGCGCAGGCGGATGCACTCGACAAGCCCGTCACGCTGGCGCACGCCATCGCGGCCGAACAAGCAGCGATCCAGCGCTTTGGCGTCGGATCTCATGCGGCCGCCTATGACGCGCGGTATCCCGATGCGCCGGAGCCGCGCCGATAGGTCAATTGGTCTCCCGGCGACAAACAGGTTGCCGCCGGGAGTGGTCAGCCGCACACGCTGGAGGGCCGCAGCGCGTCATAAGCGCAAACCTATCGCTATGCACCTTCCGAGAGAATGAAACTCGTCGGATTACGCATTGGGTGCGATAGACTGCCGTTTAAAAGAAGGGGGGTCGATGGGGTGCGGCGCCTATGTTCACTGTCGCACACGTCCGGCACGACGGTCTCGGGAAACGTCAAAGGGTGCGTCCGGTACGTCCTTGGGATAGCGAATGACTGGCCGCTCACAATTTTCTCGCATGTGTACTGTTTCCAATTTTTGTCCGGACCTGAGGATTGGTCAGCGACGTCAGATTCTCGGCCTAGAACGGCTCCTATGTCCCCAGCAGGTGCCCGAGCTTTGCGGCTCTGAAGTCGAGCCCGACAGACGCACTTTTGGGCCTCACGCCCCTTTTTGCAGGTAGCGCGTTCAGCCCCGTTGAGGGCGTGTACGTTTTCGGCCGCCGCGTTTTGGGGCGCCCCCCTTCCAGGAGACCAGACGGAGGTGCCCGAACTCCAGTGGTAAGAGCCGCCGTATCGGGGCGATGTCGAGCACCTGCGCCGTTGGAACTGCTGCGGCAATATTTCGGCCTTGACCTTGGACCATGGTCCTGCCCGTAAGAGGCCTCCCCAATAGCGGTGCCTTTGCGGCGCGGCACTCCAGATCGATCCGAGGAGTATGGGGAACAAGCGCGTCGTTCACATCGTCGATGACGAAGAGACAATCCGAAAGGCACTGCGATTCACGTTGCGTACCGCCGGCTTCGCCGTCGAGGCCTACGCTTCGGGGCCGGAGTTTCTGTCGGCCGCGGGTGACGCTAAGAAAGGCTGCGTGATCCTCGACATGCACATGCCGGACATGGACGGCCTTCAGGTCCAGGTGGAGCTGACGCGACGCGGGATTGATATGCCTGTCGTCATGCTCACCGGCAATGGCGATCCCACGCTCGCCGTGCAGGCAATGCAGGCGGGCGCTGCCGACTTTCTCGCCAAACCGGTCGAAAAGGCCGCATTGCTTGGCGCGATCGACCGCGCCTTCAGCTCGCTGGAGAATATAACCGGGCGTGCCGCAGAACAGGCCGACGCGCTGTCGAAAGCCGCGAGACTGACGCAGCGCGAACGGGCCGTTCTTAGAGGGATTGCGCGAGGCTATCCCAATAGCTTTATCGCAGATGAACTCGGTACCACGCCGCGCACGGTCGAGCTGGATCGAGCCAGCCTGATGGTCAAACTGGGAGCCCAAAGTTTGCCCGACTTGCTACGGATCGCGTTTGCTGTGGACCTGAACGGATCGCCTGAGGACGATCGCCATTAGGCTTCACCATCCTGCGACATCGGACGTTATGCGGATCGGCCCGTGGCGAGTTCGGCAATGATCGGACAATCCGGCCGCGCGTCGCCGTGGCAGCGTTCGGCGAGATCGACCAGCGTGTCGCGCAGCGCCGTCAGCGCTGCCGCCTTGCGCTCGAATTCCTCGGCACGGGCCAGCGCAAGCCGCTTCACCTCGCCACTCGCGCGACCCGTATCCGCCCAAAGGCCGAGCAAAGTGCGGATCTCCTCGATCGGAAACCCCAGATCGCGCGCATTGGCGATGAACCGCAGGCGATGAAGATCGCGCTCGTCATAGTCGCGATAGCCCGCACCCCGGCGCGGCGGCGCCGGGATGAGGCCTATCTTCTCATAATGGCGGATCATCCGCTCCGAGACGCCGCTCCGCCGAGACGTCTCGCCGATGTTCACAGCGCCTTCCGGTTGAGTCGCAGCGCGTTGGTGACCACGCTGACCGAGGAGAGCGCCATGGCGGCGGCCGCGATGATCGGCGAGAGCAGGATGCCGAACAGCGGATAGAGCGCGCCCGCCGCCACCGGCACGCCCGCGACATTGTAGATGAAGGCGAAGACGAGGTTCTGGCGGATGTTCGACATGGTCGCCTGGCTGAGCTTACGCGCCCGGACGATGCCGGTGAGGTCGCCCTTGAGCAGGGTCACGCCCGCGCTCTCGATGGCGACGTCGGTGCCCGAGCCCATGGCGATGCCGACATCGGCGGCGGCCAGCGCGGGGGCGTCGTTGACACCGTCGCCGGCCATGGCGACCACCCGCCCCTCGCGCTTGAACTTGGCGACCACGGCGCTTTTCTGATCGGGCAGCACCTCGGCTTCGACCTCGTCGATGCCCAGGCGCCGGGCGACCGCTTCCGCTGTCGTGCGGTTGTCGCCGGTCAGCATGACCACGCGAATACCCTCCGCCTTGAGCGCGGCGAGCGCTTCTGGCGTCGTGGCCTTCACCGGATCGGCGATGGCGAAGGCACCGCCGACGGTGCCGTCGATTCCGATGAAGATTGCGGTGGCGCCATCGCGTCGCAGTGCGTCGGCCTGGCCGGCGAGCGCCTCGGTGGCGACGCCCTCGTCGGCGAGGAACCGCGCATTGCCGAGGACGATGCGCCGCCCTTCGACCGTACCGAGCGCGCCGCGCCCGGTCGGCGAGTCGAAGTCGGTGACGTCGCTCGTGGCGATGGCGCGATCCTTCGCAGCATCGACGATCGCCAGCGCGAGCGGATGTTCGGAAGCCCGTTCGACCGAGGCGGCAAGCCGCAGCAACTCGGCTTCGTCGAAGCCGGGCGCCGGCACGACCTGGGTGACGGCAGGGCGGCCTTCGGTCAGCGTGCCTGTCTTGTCGACGACGAGCGTGTCGACCTTCTCCATATGCTCGAGCGCTTCGGCATTCTTGATAAGGACGCCGAGTCCGGCGCCGCGGCCGACGCCCACCATGATCGACATCGGCGTGGCGAGACCCAGTGCACAGGGACAGGCGATGATCAGCACGGCGACCGCCGCCACCAGCCCATAGGCGAAGCGCGGCTCGGGGCCCCAGATACCCCAGGCGATAAACGCGACCACCGCAACCGCGATGACCACGGGCACGAACCAGCCCGACACCTGATCGGCCATGCGCTGGATCGGCGCGCGCGAGCGCTGCGCCTCGGCGACCATCTGGACAATCCGCGCAAGCATGGTGTCGCGTCCGACCTTGTCGGCGACGATCACCAGCGCACCGGTCTGGTTGAGCGTGCCGCCGATCACCGTGTCGGCCTTGGCCTTGGTGACGGGCATGGATTCACCGGTGACCATCGACTCGTCGAGCGAGGAGCGGCCGTCCTCGACTACGCCGTCGACCGGCACCTTCTCGCCCGGCCGCACGCGCAGGCGGTCGCCGACCGCGACCAGATCGAGACTGATCTCCTCTTCGCTCCCGTCGGCGGCGATCCGGCGCGCGGTCTTGGGCGCGAGGTTGAGCAGCGCCTTGATCGCGCCCGAGGTCCGCTCACGCGCGCGCAGTTCGAGCACCTGGCCGAGCAGCACGAGAACGGTGATCACCGCGGCGGCCTCGAAATAGACGGCAACCATGCCGTCCTCGCCGCGGAAGGCAGGCGGGAACAGCTGAGGCGCGAGCGTCGCGACGACGCTGTAGATCCAGGCGACCCCCGTCCCCATCGCGATCAGGGTGAACATGTTGAGGTTGCGGGTCTTGAGCGAGGCCCAGCCACGCTCGAAGAACGGCCAGCCCGCCCAGAGCACGACAGGCGTCGCCAGCACGAACTGGATCCATACCGAGGTCGACATCGGCACGAGGCGATGGATCACAGGAAACAGGTGCGCCCCCATCTCGAGGATCAGCACCGGCAGGGCCAGCACCAGGCCAACCCAGAAACGCCGCGTGAAATCGACCAGCTCGTGGCTGGGACCGCTGTCGGCGGTCACGGTCGCGGGTTCGAGCGCCATGCCGCAGATCGGACAGGACCCGGGATGGTCCTGCCGGATCTCGGGATGCATAGGGCAGGTCCAGATCGTGCCCACGGGCGCTGCGAACGGCGGTGCCGGCGGGCCGAGATAGCGCTCGGGATCGGCGATGAACTTTGCCCGGCAGCCCGCGCTGCAGAAATGATAGCGTTCACCGCCATGATCGGCATGGTGCGCGGTGGTCGCCGGATCGACGGTCATGCCACAGACCGGGTCCTTGATGCCGGTCGCCGCTTTCGCGCCGCCGTGGCCGCCGCAGCAACCGCCGCCATGCGCCGCTCCATGTGTCTCGTTCATCGCCTTGCTCCTTTCGACGCCTGACGATCTAGGGTCTGACACCGTGTCAGGGTCAATACGTAATCGCCTAAGCGGCCAAATCGGCGTACCCGGTCGCTCGGCCGGGATCAGCCAAGGTCGTTCGCAACCGTAAGGCCCTGGGCCTGCGCCGGTCGATGCGCGGTAAGCAATTCGATCGCGCCGGTGATGGTCAAGAGCCGAAACGTCTCGGCCACATGCCTGAAGCCGGCCGCCGCGATCAGGCCGGGGAGCACGCCGTCGGCGTTGGGTCGGGTATCATCGATGCCATCGAGTCGCTGCACGGTCAGGCGAAAGGCGAGCCGCATGAGACCGTGCTGGCGGCCATAATCTGCGATCACCAGGCGGCCACCCGGGCGCAGCATGGCGAACATGGCGCGCAGGGTTGCCGCCTTCTCCCTGACCGGCATCTGATGCAGCACGAGACTCGATACGACAGCGTCGGCGGTGCCCGGGGCCACGTCCCTGGCAAATCCCTGACGCCAGTCGATATCGGCCTGCCGCGCAGCGGCCTTGTGCCGCGCGATGTCGAGCGCCTCGGCATCGGGATCGAGACCGATCACCTGCGTCCTGGGCTCGGCTTGCTTGAGCATCAGCGCGAAGCTGCCGGTGCCACAGCCGACGTCGACGACCGTCTCACCGGCTTTGGGCGCCAGGGCGGCGAGCATGGCGGCACGCCACCGCTTCTCCCGCGTCCACAGGCGGATCGCGCGATCATAGTCTTTCGTCGATCCGGTCCCGAGCGGCGGGGTGTAGGATTGCATTGGCATCTCCCAACGCGAGGCGTCCGAAACGATAAGCTACATCGACATGGGCGGCGATAGTGTCCCCAGCCAGGCGACGAGCCCGAGAATGACGATCGCAAGCCCGCCTTCGACGAAGAGGCTCGCGCGCAACAGCGCCTGCGCCCGTGGCGCGTCCTCTTCCTCGATCGCCTGCGCAAGTGCCGGGGTCAGGCGATAACGGTTGAGCGCGGCCAGGCCCAGCATGCCGGCGAACAGCAGCAGCTTGGCGATGAGCAGCAGGCCGTAGGTCGACTGCCCGAGCGAGGCGATGTTGCCCGGACCGACGAGGAACCAGCCGTTCACCGTCCCGGTCAGGATCAGCAGGGCGACGATGATCGTGCCGACGAGGGAGAAGCCCCGCAACGCTTCCTCGGCGAGCGTGACCCGGTCCATGTCTTGAGCGGCGAGATCGTCGGTTGCGAGCCTGGGAAGTACCAGCGCGAGGAATGCGGCAAGCGCGCCGACCCAGGCGCCGGCGGCGAGCAGATGGATGAGATCGGCCCCCAGTTGCAGCCAGCCCGCCTCGCCTTCGCCAGCCGCGCCATGCCCACTCCAGGCGAGGGTCGCGAGTGCGACCGCGCCTGCCAGAGTGGAGGCGATGAAGGCAGGACGGGATTGCCGGCGATAGAAGGGGATGCAGAGCAGAAGAACGAGGAGCGCGACGAGGCGCGCCTTCAGCGCCGTTCCCATGGAAGTGCCGTTGAACAGCTCTGCGACCATGGAAAGATCAGGCTGGGCGAGTGGCAGCCCGGTCATCGCCGCAGCCTGCAACGCGAACCCCAGCGCCGACAGCAGGAGGGCGAGACAGGCGAGACCGGCCACCATTGCCGCCATCGGCAGATGCCGCTGCACCATCCGGCCGCCGCCGGGCGCATAGAGCGCGAACAGCGGCAGGCCGAACAGCAGGCCGAGATCGACGTAGAGCGCCCAGCGGACGGCGACGAGTGCCACGTCGTTCATGGCGTCACTTGACGGTAAAGGCGAGATTGCCCTGGATGCGGTGCGTGTCGGTCGAGACGACGTGCCAGGCGACCTGATAGCTGCCCGCCATGAGCGGCTTGGCGAGCGTCAGCACGAGCGTCTTGTCGCCTTCGACGGACGTCTTGAAGCCGGTTACCGCCATGCGGTGGTTGGGCATGCCGGGCATGCCGGTCATCACGATCTCGGCGCCCGACAGCTTCGGCATCAGACCTTCACTGAAGGTGAGCGTTATACGCGACGGCGCCGGGACGCTGGCGTTGGCGGCGGGCGTCGAGGACACGAGCTTGGGATGGGCGTAGGCCGGAGCAGAAACACTCAGGCCGACGGCGGCGATGGCTGCGAGCGGCGAAAAGAAGCGCATTTGGACATTCTCCTGTCAGTGACATGAGAGAATACGCAGCCGCGACCTGCACCCCTCGCAATTTTCTTTTTGTTCCCGGACAAGGGTTAGAAGACCACCCTGCGTATTGAGAAGAGAAGACGGAGAAACATCATGGACCACCTCGACGACATGCTCAGCCGGTTGCGGGAAGCCCCCCTCGATCCCCGGCTTGCCGGGCTGGACAGCCGCGTCATGGCCGAGATCGCCCGGCTCCAGGCCATGCCGCGCCTGAGCGCCACGACCTTCGGTGTCGCAGCCGCGGTCGCGCTCTTCATCGGCATCGCCGGTTCCGCGGTGCCAGTGCGTTCGGCAGATGCTGCGGCATCGCCCTTCGACGCGCGGCTCGCGCTCGCTCCTTCGACGCTGCTGAGCGCGCAATGATGCGCGATCGCCGCGGCCTTCTCCTTCTCGTGCTGCTGACGTTTGTTGCGGCAGTAGCGGGGGTCGTGATCGGCCGGCTCTATGTCGTGCCGGCGCCCCCTGTCGAGAATGAGCTGCACGACCTGCTCCATCGCGATCTCAAGCTGGATAGCGCGCAACATGCACGGCTCGAGGCTATCGAAGCCCGCTACGCCATCCGCCGACAGGCCCTGGAAGCGGAACTGCGCGCCGACAATGCATGGCTCGCGCAGGCCATCAGGTCGGAACATGGCTATGGGCCTCAGGTCTCCGCCGCCGTCGACCGGTCACACCAGGCGATGGGCGCGCTGCAGAAGGAAACGCTCGAGCATATCTTCGCGATGCGTGCGGTGCTCCGCCCCGACCAGACGGTGAAGTTCGACGACGCCGTCGTGAAAGCGCTGACGGCCGAGAAAAAATGACGCTCCACCTCCCCGACTGCTCGGACGGGGAGCTTGCGGCTCTGGCGCTGGGGGGCCGGCAAGCGGCCTATGGCGAGCTGGTCCGCCGGCATCAGGGCTGGGTACACCGTCTCGTGCGCAGCCATGTCGGTAGCCCCGACGAGGCGCTCGACGTCACTCAGGCGAGCTTCGTGGCCGCCTTTTCCGCGCTCAGCCGCTATGATGGGACGCGGCCCTTCCCGGTCTGGATGTCGCGGATCGTCATCAACAAATGCCACGACTGGCGCCGTCGCCGTGCGGTCCGCAATTTCTTTTCCTTCGCCCTTCCTCTGGGCGAAGCCGAACATATCGTCGACGACGCCCCCTCGGCCGACCGCGCCCTGGATGCCGAACAGCAACTCGCCGAGGCGATGACGGCGATCGCCGCCCTGCCCGCCTCGCTCAAGGACACGCTCATCCTGCGGACGATCGACGAGAAATCGGAAGCCGAAACCGCCGAGATCCTCGGCATCTCCCAGAAGGCCGTCGAGACCCGCCTCTACCGCGCCCGGGCGCGCCTCGCGGAAAGTTTGAAGAAAGTTTGAGGGGCAGGCGGGTGGGCTGCGTATTTCCAATAGGTCCGCCCTCTTTCTGCAAGCTGAGACAAACCGAATGATTTCTGCCCTCGACCGCCGCCAGTTCCTTCGCGGCGCGGCCCTCGCCGGTGGTGGCGCCGCATTATCAGCCTGGCTGCCTGCCTGGGCGCAGACCATCTCGCCGGGGATGCGACCGACGCTACCGACCGTGTCGGGCGAAGACATCACGCTGACCATCGCCCGGCAGTCGATGAGCATCGACGGGCGCCAGTTCCGCGCAATCGGTCTCAACGGCACGGTCCCCGCCCCGCTGATCCGGCTGCGCGAAGGCCAGCGCGTGCGGCTCAACGTCGTCAATCAACTCGAGGAGGACAGCTCGATCCACTGGCACGGGCTGATCCTGCCGGCCAATATGGACGGCGTGCCGGGCGTGTCTTTTCCGGGCATCAAGCCGGGATCGAACTACCTCTACCAGTTCCCCGTCGTGCAAAGCGGCACCTACTGGTATCACAGCCATTCGGGCCTGCAGGAGCAGGAAGGCCATTACGGCCCGATCATCATCGACCCCGCCGGTGCCGATCCGGTCGCCTATGACCGCGAGCATGTCATCGTGCTCGCCGATCACAGCGCACTCTCGCCGCAGGCGATCTTCCGGCGTCTCAAGGTCAACCCCGGCCATTTCAACTTCCAGCGCCAGACGCTGGCCGGGCTGCTCTCGGGCAAGGACCAGCCACTCAAGGACCGGCTCGACTGGGGCCAGATGCGGATGGACCCCGCCGACATCTCCGATGTCACCGGATCGACCTACACCTATCTCGTCAATGGCCATGGTCCGATGGACAACTGGACCGCGCTCTTCACCCCGGGCGAGCGGGTGCGGCTGCGCGTCATCAATGCGTCGGCGATGACCACCTTCAACGTCCGCGTACCCGGCCTGCCGCTCAGCATCGTCCAGGCCGACGGGCAGAATGTGGTGCCCGTCACCGTCGACGAGTTCCAGATCGGTGTCGCCGAGACCTACGACGTCGTTGTCAGCCCAGGCGAGGACAAGGCCTATACTCTTGTCGGCGAGGCCATCGACCGCTCGGGTATGGCGCGTGCCACGCTCGCGCCGCGCGCCGGCATGGCTGGCGAGGTGCCTCCCTTACGCAAACGGCCGCTCGCCGACATGAAGGACATGGGCATGGACATGTCCTCGATGCCGGGCATGGAAGGCATGGACATGTCGGGCGGCGCTATGCGGGGCGTCGATCCGACGGCCGAGAAGAACGCGTCCGCGCGCCTCGCGACCGGCGCGGCGGCAGCGATGGCGACCATGGACAACAGCGCCATGGCGGGCATGGACCATTCGGGGATGGATCATTCCGCGATGAGCGGGATGGATCATGGATCGATGGCCGGCATGGACCACGGCGCGATGGGCGCCGATGGCCAGATGGCGGGCATGGATCATGGCGGGCACGCGATGGGTTCGATGAAGATGCGCGACTTCTCGAACGCGCCGCAGGTGAAGCGCGATCCGAGCGTCCAGACCATCTCGCCGATGCCCGTCGACCGCACCGGCGAGCCCGGCCAGGGCCTCACCGACGTCGGCCACAAGGTGCTCGTCTACAAGGATCTGATGGCGCTCGAGCGCAATCCAGACGTGCGCGCGCCGAGCCGCAGCATCGACATCCACCTCACCGGCAACATGGAGCGGTTCATGTGGTCGTTCGACGGCGAGAAAATGTCGGACCATCACGAGCCGATCCCGTTCATCGAAGGCGAGCGGGTGCGCGTCAATCTCATCAACGACACGATGATGGGGCATCCGATCCACATCCACGGCCATTTCTTCGAGCTGGTGACCGGGCATGGCGACCATGCGCCGCGCAAGCACACCGTCATCGTCCAGCCCGGCGGCAAGGTGAGCTGGGACTTCACCGCCGACGCGGTCGGGGACTGGGCCTTCCACTGCCATCTCCTCTACCACATGCATGCAGGGATGATGCGGGTCGTGAGCGTGCGTCCGAAGGGAGACGCGCAATGACCCGCATCCTCACGCCGCTGGTGAGCGCGATCGCCCTTCTCGCCGCCGCACCCGCCTTTGCCCAGGATCATTCGATGCACGACATGCCCGGCATGGCGCCGCCGGGCGGGGCGCGGCCGGCGCAGGAGAAAAAGAAGGACAAGGCCGCCGCGCCGCGCCCCAAGCCCACTGCCAGGCCGCGCGCTCAGAAGCCAGCGCCGGACACCATGCCGGCAATGGACCATTCGCAGCACCAGACCACTCCCGCGGCGCAAGCAAATGCGGCCGGTCAGCCGCAATCCACGTCTCCCGCAATGCCGGAGATGCCGGGCATGGACCACTCCCAGCATCAGGACGGCGCGATGCCCGACATGCCCGGGATGGACCATGCGCAGCATGGCCAGACAGCGACGCCGGGAACGCCCGCCATGCCCGGCATGCAAATGACCGGCACCGCACTTCCGGCCGGCAATGCGCCCCCGCCGCCGCCCCCAGGCGACCACTTCGCCGATCGGGATTTTCCCGGCGGCGAGATGGCGCGCTCGCGCGACATCATGATGAAGGACAGCGGCGGCAACAATTTCGGGCAGGTGCTGCTCAACCTGTTCGAGTATCAGGCGCATAGCGGCCGCGATGGCTATCGCTGGGATGGCGAAGGCTTTTACGGCGGCGACATCAACCGCCTCTGGCTCAAGAGCGAGGGCGAAGGCGAGTTCGGCCGCGGCATCGACAGCGCCGAGGTGCAGGTGCTCTACAGCCGGGCCATCGACCCCTATTTCAATCTTCAGGGCGGTATCCGCCAGGACTTCGGCCGCGGGCCCGACCGCACCTACGCGACGATCGGCGTCGAGGGCCTGGCTCCTGGCATGTTCGAGGTCGAAGGCGCGCTGTTCCTCTCGACCAAGGGCGATGTTCTGGGCCGGGTCGAGGGCTATTACGACCAGCGCATCACCCAGCGCCTGATCTTGCAGCCGCGCGCCGAGGTCAATTTCGCCGCGCAGGATATTCCGGAGAACGACATCGGTTCGGGGCTGGTCAACATAGAGCTCGGCGCGCGCCTGCGCTACGAATTCAGCCGCCAGTTCGCACCTTACATCGGCGTTTCCTATCTGCGCAAAGCCGGAGACACGGCGCGGCTGTCGAGGCTTGCGGGCGAGGACGT
This sequence comes from Sphingobium sp. SA2, assembly GCF_032227065.1. NCBI lineage: Bacteria > Pseudomonadati > Pseudomonadota > Alphaproteobacteria > Sphingomonadales > Sphingobiaceae > Sphingobium > Sphingobium sp. SA2. The sequence continues at coordinate 452,540 of NZ_JAPMXX010000001.1, read as the reverse complement.
CCATGCCACCAGCTTCGTCGCCGGCGTTCGCTTCTGGTTTTAGCATCAGGACGGCTGATGGCGGGGGCGAACAAGAGAGCGGGGCGTTACACTCATACCCAGGTCGGCCGGCGCCGAGCGAAGGAGATACGCCATGGACCATTCGTCCCACATGAACACCCGGAAGATGGGTGCCTATTGGAGCCTTGCCGTTCAGACCGTCATCAGCGGCGTCATCATGTATCTGGTGATGTTCGTCATGATCGACGGGCTCGACAGCTTCTACAACAACCTCAACATGCTCTACATGACGCTGATGATGGTCGCACCGATGGTGGTGCTGATGATCCTCGCCATGCGACACATGTTCGTGTCGAAGGCCGCCAACATCGCGCTGATCGCCGCGTCGCTGGTCGCCTTCTTCGGCAGCTTTGCACTCATCCGCACCCAGACCACGATCGGCGACACGGCCTTTCTGCGCTCGATGATCCCGCATCATTCCGGGGCGATCCTGATGTGCCAGGAAGCAAAGCTCAGCGATCCGGAAGTCATCCGGCTTTGCGAAGCGATCAAGCGCTCGCAGCGGCAGGAAATCGACGAGATGAAGGCCATACTCGCGCGGCGCTGAGTGGCACGGTCGGGCTACGCCCGGATACGTGCGCCCGGCCAGGTATGTGAGCCGGCCGATGGTCGACACGAGGCGCGGGGCGGACGAGATTGCCAGGGAGGTGGTGCGGCTTGCGCCGTTGTTCCTGCGACAGGCTGGCGGCCATGTCCTGACGCTGCTCGATCCTGCCGGGATCGTGCTGAGCTATAATGAAGAAGGCGAGCGTGCCGAATGCTGGCCGCTCGATCGCGTTCTGGGACAGCCCCACGACCTGTTCTACCCGCCTGACGAGATTGCGGCGCGTCGTCCAGGCGCAGACCTGGCGGCCGCCCTTCACGAGGGCACGCTGGAGCGCGAAGCGTGGCGGGTCTGCGAGAACGGAGCGGAGTATCTCGCGCGCCTGACGATCAGCGCCCTGTTCGAAGGCGACGCACATCGAGGCTTTGCCTGCATCAGTCGCGATGTCACCGACGAGGCGGCGGTCCGGGCGTCAATCGAGACCCGCGAGCAGCATCTCCAGTCGATCCTGGCGACCGTCCCCGATGCGATGATCATCATCGACGAGACCGGCGACATCACGTCGTTCAGCGCGGCCGCCCAACGCCTGTTCGGCTATTCGGAAACCGAGCTCGTCGGCCGCAACGTCTCCTGCCTGATGCCCCAGCCCGATCGCGACCGGCATGACGAATATATCGCGCATTATCTCCAGACCGGCGAGCGCCGGATCATCGGCCTCGGCCGCATCGTGGTCGGCCAGCGCCGCGACGGCTCGACCTTCCCGATGCAGCTGTCGGTTGGCGAGGCCGGTGAAGACGGGCAGCGGTTGTTCACCGGCTTCATCCGGGATCTCACCGCCAAGGAGCAGGATGAGCTCAGGCTCAAGGAACTGCAGGCAGAGCTGGTCCATGTCTCCCGGCTGAGCGCGATGGGCACGATGGCCTCGACCCTCGCGCATGAGCTCAACCAGCCGCTTGCCGCAGTCGCGCTCTATCTCGAGACGATCCGCGACATGCTCGACGAGCGGGACGACGAACCCTTCGTGTCGCTACGGTCGGTGATGGATGATGCGGCACAGGAAACGCTGCGGGCCGGCCATATCGTCCGGCGCCTGCGCGATTTCGTCGCCCGCGGCGAGGTCGACAAGAGCCTCCACGATCTGCCGCAGGTTGTCGCCGAGGCGAGCGAGCTCGCGCTGGTCGGTGCACGCGAGCGCGGCATCCGCAGCTTCTTCGCGGTCGATCCCGCCGCGACGCCGGTTCTCGTCGACAGGGTGCAGATCCAGCAGGTGCTGGTCAACCTGATGCGCAACGCCATCGAGGCGATGGCGGCGTGTCCTGTTCGCGACCTCAAGGTAGCGACCAGGTTGCGCCCTGACGGGCTGATCGAGGTGACCGTGGAGGATACCGGCCCCGGCATCGCCGACGAGGTCCGGGAGCAGCTCTTCACGGCGTTCAAGTCGACAAAGGCCGACGGCATGGGCCTCGGCCTTTCGATCTGCCGGACCATCATCGAAGCGCATGGGGGCCGTATCTGGATGGAGCGCCCCGACCGCGGCGGCGCGCGCTTTCATTTTACCTTGATCCATGCGCGGGCGGAGGAGGAACATGGGGGATAGACGCGTCATCCATCTGGTCGACGACGAGGAGAGCATCCGCAAGGCGGCGAGCTTTGCGCTCAAGACCGCGGGCTACGACGTCGTGACCTATGCCTCGGGCGTGGAGTTTCTCAAGGAGGCGAAGTCGGCGGCCGTCGGCTGCGTCATCCTCGACGTGCGCATGCCCGAGATGGACGGTCTCGAGATTCAGGCCGCCATGGCAGCACGCGGGGTCAATATGCCGGTCATCGTCCTGACCGGCCATGGCGACGTGTCGGTTGCGGTGCAGGCCATGAAAGGCGGCGCGGTCGACTTTCTCGAGAAGCCCTTCGAGAAAGCCGCCCTGCTCGGCGCCGTCAGCCGCGCGTTCGCGCGTCTCGACGATGTCGACCTTCGCACTCTGGAAACCTCTGAAGCCGGCGTGCGGGTCGCTGCACTGACGCCCCGGGAGCGTGAAGTGCTGGAAGGGCTGGCGAACGGCCTGCCCAATAAGACGATCGCCTATGACCTGGGCTGTTCATCGCGAACGGTCGAGGTCCATCGCGCGAGCCTGATGGCCAAGCTCGAGGTCCGCAATTTGTCCGAAGCCCTGCGGATCGCCTTTGCCGCGGGCATGGGCCGCAAGCCGAAGTGACTGCGACCTCTACGTAGCGACGGGACGAGGCGCGATATGCGATCGATGGTGCAATCGTCACACGGGTGTCCGCTTCTCGCAATGCCATCGGTCCGTTCCACTCAGCATGATGGCAGATACACCATCCTCGTCTCCGACGACGATCCCGGCGTGCGGCGTGGCCTCCAGCTGCTGCTGAGATCGCGCGGCTATGCCGTGTGGGGATATACGACCGGCCACGCGCTGTTGGCCGACCCCCGCGCGAAGGAGGCAGACTGCGTCATCCTCGACTATCGCATGCCCGACATCGACGGATTCGCGATGCTGCGTCACCTTCGCGAGATCGGATGGTCGGGACGCGCGATCATGATCTCAGGCTTTCATGACACGCTGCTGGCCTCGCGGGCCGCTGAGGCGGGCTTCGATCATGTTCTCGCAAAGCCGCTGATCGGCAGGGCTTTGCTCGAAGCGTTGGACCGGCACCGCATCGAGACGCTTCGAAAGCATTGAATTGTGGCGGCCGGCCCCCGGCAGCCTCAGCCCGGCGCGATGTGGAAAGCCGATCTGCGCCGTCAAAGCCAGTGGCTACGTTTGAACCGGATGTAGAGCCCAATGCAGACCGCAGCGATGACGCCGAGGATGACGAAATATCCCCATTGCGTCTTCAGTTCGGGCATATTCTCGAAATTCATGCCGTAGATTCCGGCAATCGCGGTAGGCACCGCGAGGATCGCAGCCCGGGCGGCAAGCTAACGGGTGATCGCACCTTGGCGCTGCTGTTCGAGCAGGTGACTCGCCTCGAACACCGAGATCAGGATGTCGCGGATGCCGGTGATGGCGCTCTCAACCCTGAGCATGTGATCGTCGAGCTTCGAAATCTGGTGGCCGTTGTCGGCACCTTCCATGGCAAGCGGGTGAAGGCCGTAATTCCCGGCGATGTCGGCAAGTTCTGTTTCGCTGGGCTGGGACATTTTGATCCACACGAAGTCATCCTTGCCGACGTGCTCGCACGCCGGATCGATCAGGGTCGCCGGCCGTAGCCGTTTGCCATTGTGACAAAGAACGGCGGCGGCGACCGGAAGCCGTGTGCCTCGCCTATTGAGACGCGCGCACAAACACTCGTCATTCTTCAAGCCCAATCGCAGGAAGAAGAAGGCGGCGCGCAGCAATTCGAGCGAGAGCTTATAGAAAATGCGGCGGAGCGTTGGGTTTCGCAGAAGGCCGCTCCCGTTCATGACGCGCGTGGCTGGGCGGCGCGCTGCCACATCAAGGGCACGCAGACTGCGAAGGTCTGCGCACCCTTGATTGGCGACCGCGAGGGTTTTCCTCTCTTGCGATGGTACCAAGCGATTGCCCGTGTGGCGCCTCTGCAATCGTGTCGGATGACTATACCTAAGTATCGGATAACGGCGCTGACGACAGGGTTGCCGGGCCCCGGTGAGGCGCGTCGCACCGCGCGGAGACGAAAGCTGGAAGACGGAAAAGCTCAACTGTCGAAAGCGACCGAGCGCGCGAGCGCTTCCTGGGACTGCAGAAAGGCGAGCCGCGATTGCAGCGCCGCCTGGACAACGCCGAAAGCGTCACCCCCCAGAGTCACGCGCAGCGGCGGATGGTCGCTGGTTGCGACATCAACGATCGCTTGCGCGATCTTTTGCGGGTCGAGCGTGTAGAGCTCGTTTCCGGCGGTCTCGAACATCTTGCGGATATGGCCGGCGGGCGTATCGCGATACGCGGCGATCTCGCTGGCGAATTGCAGATTGTGGCTGAAGCTGGTGCGCGCCCCGCCCGGCTCGATCAGTGTCACGAACAGGTTGAAGGGTTCAAGCTCCTGGCGGAGGCATTCGCTGAAGCCCTCCAGGCCCCATTTGGCCACATGATAGAGACTGCTCGTCGGAAGCGAGCCCTGACCACTAGCGCTGGAGATCTGGATGATCCGGCCGCTCCCGCGCAGCCGCATGGCGGGGACAAAGGCGCGGGTGATGTGGATGGGCGCCATGAGATTGAGCGCGATCTGGCCTTCGACCTCGGCGTCCGACATCTCTTCGGTGGCGCCGATCACGCCGCCGCCGGCGTTGTTGACCAGAATATCGACGGGTCGACGCGCCTGCGCCCGGGCCACGACCGCAGCAATATCGTCCTTGACCGTGACGTCGAGCGCTTCGACGCGCAGCTGGCTCGGATATTTCGCCGCGAGATCATCGAGGCTTTCGGGCTTGCGGGCCGTCGCGGTAAGGTCGTCGCCAGCGGCCAGGATCAGTTCGGCCAGATGGCGGCCGATGCCGCTGGACGCGCCCGTGAGAAACCAGTGATTGGACATATGTTACTCCATATATTACCAACTGGTAGGTAACTTGAAACCTGGAATGCGTCAATGCTTGGAGGTGTGATGAAGCAACGAACCCGGCGGAATGCCGCACAGAGCCGCGAGACGCTCCTGGCTGCAGCGACCGAGGAGTTCGCGTCCCATGGGCTGGCGGGCGCGCGGATCGACCGGATTGCGCAGGCGGCGGGTATCAGCAAGCCGATGCTCTACACCTATTTCGGGGACAAGGAGGCGCTCTTCGATGCCGCGCTGACGCAGGAAGTGATGGACGCGGCGCAGGCCGATCGCTTCGATCCCAATGATCTTGAGGGTTATGCGGGGCGCACCTATGACTTGCTGGTCGAACGCCCGCGCCTGTGGAGGCTGCTGACCTGGCATCATTTGGAGCGTGGCCAGGATGTTCTGATGCTCCCGGCCGGCGAGGTCCTTCTCGGGGAGAAGCTGGACGGGATCGCAGCGGCGCAGGCCGAGGGGCGGATCGTCGCCGACTTCACGCCCCTGGATGTCGTCCGGCTTGTCGCCGCCCTCACCCAGCTCTGGTGCATGACCGGAGCTGCACGCGACGCTGCCGAGCACGCGGCGCGCCGGGCGACGATCATGCGGGCGGTGGGGCGACTGCTGCGCGTGTGATCGTGCGAGGCGCGAGCTGCACGCCCGCGCGCCGACCGGGACACAGCAAGCATTTTTCGCAACCTGCCGTACTGCCCAGCGGCAAAATCAGGGCGGCTCATGCACAAGCCGGCCCGTCGGCTCCGCGGATGCGATCGACGTTCGAGGACTGCGCCGCCACTGCCGAACCGGATTGGATCATCGCCAAGTGACCCAGTGGCTGCGCGACGATCTCAGGTCGCCGGACTCGTCGCACGACGTTTCGTCAGGAGTCGTTTCATCTGCCTCAAAAGGCGAACCTGCGGCTCAATCCGGAAGAAGGCGCGACACATCCAGGAAACGAGGATCAAATGCGGTCCGCATCGGTATTACTTTCCCTGGCGCGTGCAAGCTCAGCAAAGGACTAATGTTCCCGGAGCATCTCTAGCGCTATACCTAGGTATATCACGCCGACACCAATAACATGTGATCATGCCGCTTCGCATTCTTGCCGGCCAAATGTCCCGATCATCAAATCGAAGCGTGCGAGGCTGTATTACGATATGATATTCTATCTCCTATCTCAGCAGCTTTGCAAATGAGCGCTCGCAAAAATATCTCTTCAGTCATGAGGGTTCGACGTCTGGCGTGCGCATTATAGCTATATCTATATCTAAATTTCACGAGAATAAGGTATTGGAAAAACAGGAAAAATACTGTTGACCTGTATATACAACTGATGTTGTCTGTGGCTGTTCTAAAACGTCAGGGGGATTGCACATGACCATCAGGATGGCCCTGCTCGGCAGCGCCGCCATCGTCGCGGGCTACGCCGCGCCGGCTCTCGCTCAGGCCGATCCGACACCGCAGCCAAAAGCACAAGTCCTGGGGGATGACAGCGACATCGTCGTTACCGGCTCACGAATCCGTCGGCAGGATCTGGCCGGGGTTGGACCGGCCACCGTGGTCACCGCCGAGCAGATCCAAAATACCGGCATCGTCAATATCGAAACCGCCTTGCAGCGTTTGCCGGCCAATGCCGGCTTCGCGGGCAACCAGACATCGGCCTACTGGACCAACAACGGTTATGGCACTGCTCAGGTCAATCTGCGCGGCCTCGGCATCAAGCGCACACTCGTGCTCCTCAACGGCCGACGCCTCGTCGCGGGCGGCACCGGCGCCAATTCCTCACCCGATCTCAACATGATCCCGGTCGTGGCGCTGGCACGCACCGATGTCCTCAAGGATGGCGCGTCCGCTATCTACGGGGCCGATGCCATGGCCGGCGTGGTCAACCTTGTCACGCGCACCGATTATGAAGGCCTGGGTCTCAGCGTCCGACAAGGCATTACCGAGCGCGGCGACGGCTCCGATCTCACCGCGGACCTACTTTGGGGCATTCGCAACGATCGTGGCGGGTTCATGGCAGCAGTCACCTACCAGAAGACCAGCGCCGTCAACATGGCCTCGCGTGCGCCCTGCTCGCTCGCTGAAACGACGCCGGGCTCGCTGAGCTGCGTCAACAGCGCCTCGACGATCGGCGGACGCGCGGTGCTGCCCAACGGCCAACAGATCAACTTCAACCAGGTACCCGGAGGGAACGGGAACTTCTACGAGCCTTACAGTCCCGCCAAGCACAACTTCAACTCGAACCCGTTTCTCAATGCGGTCAGCCCAGTCGAGCGCGTCAGCACGGCCTTCTTCGCGGACTATGCGCTGACCGACGGTATCCAGGCGTTCGGCGAGTTCCTCTATACGTTCCGCAAGTCGAATCAGATCGCGACACCCGGCACGCTGCGCAATCTCTCGATACCAGCCAGCAATCCGACCAATCCGACCGGCCAGAACCTGGTCCTGGCCCAGCGCCGCCTCGCCGAACCCGGCGCGCGCCACTTCTTCCAGGAGACCGATACCTGGCAAGGCACCTTCGGGCTGCGCGGCAAGCTGGCGAACGACTGGGCCTGGGAAGTCGCGGGCAGCTTCGGGCGTAACACGGCCGTCGACGGCTCGACCAACATCGCCAATCTCGAGCGCGTCGCGAACACGCTCGACAGGAGCAAATGCTCCAGCACGGCGGGCGCGGCCATCCCCTGCGGTGACTATCTTGGGTTCGGAGACCTGACACCTCAGGTTCTGGATTATATTCTGTTCACCTCGCGCGATCGCGGAGGCAACGAACTCGGCACGGTCACGGCTGACCTCAACGGCGATCTCTTCTCCCTTCCAGCCGGCGCGGTGTCCTTCGCCACCGGCGTGGTCTATCGGCGCGAAAAAGGCTGGCGCGATCCCGACCCGTTGACGGTGCTCGGCGTGGCGAACGTCAATCAGCAGGATCCTATTTCGGGCTCGAGCACCGCCAAGGAAGCCTATCTCGAGCTATCGGTGCCGGTGCTTGCCAACACAGCTTTCGCCAAGGCGCTCACGCTCGATGGCGCAGTCCGCTACTCAGACTATAATCTCTTCGGGAGCGACTGGAATTACAAGCTCAGTGCCGACTGGGTAGTCAATGACAGCATCCGTCTGCGCGGCACTTATGGGACGGGCTTTCGCATTCCCAACGTGCCGGAGCTTTTCGGCGGCGTCTCGGAAGGCAATCTGACCACGACCGATCCCTGCTCGCGCTACACCTCCAGCGGCAACGTGACCTTGATCGCCAATTGTCAGGCGTCCGGTGTGCCGGCCAACTATACGCAGCTCGGCACCACGATCCTCACCACAGTGGGCGGTAACCAGAGCCTTCGGCCCGAAAGCTCCACGACCTGGACCGTTGGTACGGTGATATCGCCGCGCGGCATCATCCCAGGGTTGTCGCTGACGGCAGACTGGTTCGACATCAAGATCAAGGACGCGATCCGGGCCATTCCCGGCTCGACCAAGCTCGCAGTCTGCTATGCGAGCCAGAACCTGTCGCACCCGTTCTGCAGCGACTTTACGCGCAGCGCGCTGACCGGCGAGGTCACTTACCTCTCCGCCCAGCCCATCAACACCGGCCGCGAGGAGATGAATGGTCTCGATCTGGGTCTGGTGTACAGTGGTGCGGTGGGCGAGGTGAAGATCTCCTTGGATCTCAACATGACCTATCTCAACAAATATGTCGTAAACCCCTTCCCCGGCGGCGCGCCGATCTATTTCGACGGGTTTATCGGGGGCGGCAATGGCGGCTATCCGAAATGGCGTGGTTATGGCGTGCTGACGGCGGAAAAGGACGGCATCAGCGCGACCTGGTCGACACAATGGATCGGCAAGGCGACCGACTTCAACGCATCGGCCGGCGACATCGGCTACCGCACGCCGAACGTCTTCTACCACAATCTTCAGCTTGCCTTCGCGATCGACGAGAAGACACGTTTCCAGATCGGGGCCGATAATCTGTTCGACCGCAAGGCGCCCTATATCCAGAGCTTCACCGATGCCAACACCGACACGATGACCTATGATCTGCTCGGACGGCGCTTCTACGCCGGCTTCCGAACCGCGTTCTGAAGGGCAGCACATGGCAATTCGCTGGCCTTTGGTCATCCGCCGGACGCACAAGTGGCTGGCCCTGATCGTCGGCGTCCAGGTTCTGCTCTGGACGCTGACCGGCTTCTATATGGTGGCCGTCCATATCGACATCATCCATGGCGACGATCTGGTCCGCCCACCGGTCGTCGCCCCCATCGACCTTGCGAGCTTCGTCCCGCCGGCGCGGATTGTTCAATCGGCTCCCGACGCGTCCGAGATCCGCCTGCAACGGTTCATGGATCAGCCCGTCTGGCGCGCGCAAACCCCGGGTGGTCCAAGACTCTTCGATGCAGGTTCGGGACAGCCCATCCCCGATTTGAGCGAGGCACAAATCCGCGCCGCCGCTCGGCGCATCTACAGCGGCACCGGGGACATCGTCGCAGCCCGGCTGCTGACGACGGCGCCACTGGAAATGCAGGCGCGCAAGCCTCCCTATTGGCAGGTCGAATTCGATGCCTGGAACCGGCCAACCCTGTATCTCTCTCCGCAGACCGGTGAGCTGATCTCGCGCCGCCATGCGCTGTGGCGCGTGTTCGATTTCGCGTGGATGCTGCACATCATGGACTATGACGATCGCTCCGACGTCAACAATCCGCTGCTGCGCGTGGCGACCTGGAGTGCCCTTGCCATGGCGCTGGCCGGGGCTTGGCTGCTGCTTTGGTCGTTCCCGCGGCGCAGGAAGAAGAAGGCATGAAGAAAATCCGGTTCACCCCGCTCTTTTTTCGGCGCATCCACAAATGGGTCGGCCTGATCCTGGGCGTGCAGTTTCTCCTTTGGGCTCTGAGCGGCTCGATGATGGCCTTGCTCGATCAGGAGAAGGTCGGCGGACACAGTGCGCAGGCCAGCCATCAGCACGCCCTACCTGCCGGTGACTATATTGCGCCGGCAAAGCTCGCTCTTGATGGTCCCGTGCTCGGCATCGCCTTGCGGTCCCTTGCCACACGCCCCGTCTACGAGCTTCGATCCACCACGGGCACGCGGCTAATCGACGCGACGAGCGGCGCCCCGGTTCGGGTCGACGAGCAGGTCGCGCGCGACGTCGCGACGATGGTGAATGAAGCACCGATCCGCAAGGCAACGTTGCTCGCCGAACCGAATGTGGAAGCGCGCGAGCACGAAGGCACCATGTGGCGACTGGATTTCGCGGACGCAGAGAACAGCAGCGCCTACATCTCCGCCGACACCGGCCGATTCCTGGTCATGCGCGGCGACACATGGCGCACCTGGGATTTCTTCTGGATGCTCCACAATATGGACTATGTGAACCGCACCAGCTTCAATCACCCGCTGATCGTCTTCGTTGCGTTCGGTACTTTGTGGCTGTCGGGGACGGGCTTCTACCTGCTGTTTAAGAGCTTCAGTCGCGCCGACGTGCGATGGTTGCGGCGCAGGCGCAAATCGGCCGTCAAGTTGGGCGCGGGCTGATCGCTAGGTCCCAACAGAAAAAGCCGCCGATAGCTCGAACCGATTGCCCGGGTGCGTGAGCCAAGCGTGCGATACGAGACGTCCGCGACTCCAGGTTCTGCGCGTCATCATTAGCACTGGTTCTCCTTCAGCGAGGCCCAGCATTGTTCGCATGGCTGTATCCGGCATCGCCGCGCACACCCGGTGCTCTACTCGCTCGAGCGGGGCAACACGTGTCAGATATTCATTCGGCGTCGAGGCGCTGAAATCCCTCTCTCCGTAGCGTGGCGCAGCAGATGCCAGCACAAAGCGCTCCTCGACCTGAATTGGGAATTCGGTCTCGTGATGGACGATAAGCGAATGGAAGAGGCGCGTGCCCAAGCCGACTTCCAGCAGAGCTGCCCTTTCCGCATCAGCCCGTATCTCGATATTATAAATGACGCGCGCGCGATAGGCGTGGCCCCTGCCGCGCACCTCCTCCGCGATGTTGCGGATCTCGATCAGCTGCCCGATCGGCCGGGGCTCGGCGACAAAGCTGCCCCGCCCCGCCCGCCGTACCACGACACCGGCCGATTGCAGTTCCCGCAACGCCCGGTTTGCGGTCATGCGCGAGACTTTGAACGTCTCGACGAGCTCGGCCTCTGACGGCGTCTGGTCGCCGGGCTTCAGGCGACCTTCCCGGATGTCCTCGAAAATGCTGTCTTTGATCGCCACATAGCGAGGTTGCTTCTCCGCACCGGCAGCGTCGACCGCGGGTTCGCCCACAGAAGCAGCTTTCGCCCGGGGAGCGGATGCGCGGCTATGGGGGCGAGCGGGAGCATGCATCAAATGACTATACAGGTGGGGGCGAGCAAGTCCCAGTCATTCAAACAGGAAATCACCAGCGAGAGCCGAGGCGTGCGTGATCAATGCCGCGCGAAGACCTTCTGGCCCGAACTGCCGAACGACACCACCGCATAGGGTTGGCGGGCGGCGCCTGCCACTTCCATGCCCTCCGAGCCGATCGGCATCCCCGCCACCGCAATGCCTCTGACGCCTACGGGACGGGTTGCCAGCAGGCGCTTGATATCGGCGACCGGGACATGGCCCTCGATCAGATAGCCATCAACCATCGCGCTGTGGCAGGATGCCAGCGTGCCCGGCATGCCGGCCCTCCGCTGAAGCGCCCCGCGCGACGCATCGTCGCGCATGACGACCGTGCGGCCCAGCTTCGCGCGAAGCGCCTGGGCCCACTTCTCACAGCATCCACAACCCGGGTCCCGGTGGACGACGACATCATTCGCCGCAAGCGCTGCGCCGGGCAGGGCGAGGAACAGCAAGGCGGCAGAAAGACGGGTCTTCATGAACGGCTCCCGGAAGCATGCGATAGGGTTCCTAATGATCTATACGCATTGATGCCCCCTACCCCTCATCACGCTGAAGATTTCACGATGGCGCGCGGCCTCCAGGCGAGCGGCAAGGACACAAGCAGCGTCAGCGACAGACCACCAATCCCCCACAAGACTAAGTGCTGCGCCCCGGGAGCGACGACGGCGATCGCCAGCGGCGCGAGCGCCTGCCCGATGCTGGCGGCGGAATGCTGGAGACCGAGCTTCAGACTCGAAGGGGCTGCCGCACCGCTGATCCAGAAGCTGGTGACCAATCGAAGGGTTGCCGAGCTCCAGCCGGCAGCAACGATGATCCCACTGAGTTCGGCCATGCTCGCGGCGACAGGGAACAGGAAGAGCGCCGCAGCCAGCAGGCCGAGCGTCAGCCCCGCAAGCCGCCTCGGCATGGTCACCAGCCAATCGAGCCTCGCATGGAAGATCTGTGCTGCCAGCATGCCCAATCCGCAGAGACTGAGCATCCAGGCGATCTCTTCGCGGCTCAGCGAAATGACGCTCCGCGTCACCAGGAGATTGACATGCATCGCCGCCAGCCCGCCGCCCGCGACGATCGTGACGAAAAGCAGGATCAGCGTCGCGCCGAGCGTCGGCGCGGGCAGGTCTCCGCCATCGATGCAAGGTGCACACCAGCGCGGCAGACGCACGGCGCAAAGCGCCGCCCCGACGGCACCGATGCCGAAAGCGAGGATCATGAGGGGAGCGCGGGGCAGGATCGCGGCCGAGACCTCCGCCACCAGCGGACCGGCGAGATCGCCCAGAAACAAGAAGGCGGTCAGCCAGGTGAAGCGCCGCGCCTGGTCCGCGCGCTCGTTTGCGGCAAAGCTCGCGCAGAGCAAGCCCAACGGTATGATGGCGGCCGACGCCATCCCCGCCACCAGGCGCAATGCATAAAGCTCAGGCAGCCCGACGAGGCCGATCGGCGCGGTCACCAGGGCGAGGATGACCAGCGCTGCGCGCAACATCGCCCGATAGTCGACCCGGTCCGCGATCCAGCCCCAGAGCGGCGCCGCCAGCAAGGCTGCCAGGGGATGGACCGCGGTCAGGCTCGCGACATGAAAATCATGAGCGCTTGACGATAGCGCGCCACGAGCCGGGTCGACCAGTGCCGGAAGGAAGGCGAGAATGGCCGTCTGTCCCGCCGACGCCGCAGCCGCCGCGAGCAACAAGACGAAAAAGGAGGCCGGCCAGCGACCGTTGGCTTGCGATCCAGCCTTGTCACGCGGCGCGTTCGCGGTCGACCCCTCGAGTGGCCATCCGCGGATCACCACCAGGCGCGCAAGCCGATCACCAGCCTGTGTTCGGAAGGCCCTTCCCCGCGCAGGCGACGGAAATCGGCCGTGCCGTCAAATGCGCGCTCCCAGACGAAGCCGATATAGGGCGCGAACTTGCGCGACACCTCGTAGCGCAACCGTCCGCTCAGCTCGACATTGCTGAAGCCGCTGCCGAGCTGCCGATCGCTCGACCGCTTCGAATAGATATTGGTCTCCACCTGCGGCGTAAGGATCAACCGATTGGTGAACAGGACCTCATAGGAGGCCTTGGCGCGCGCCGCGAGACGCCCATCGGTTCCTACATAGCCGGTGAGCTGGACGTCGAACCAATAAGGCGCCAGTCCCTCGACGCCGGCGGCCAGCCATGTCGTCGCGCCCTTGCCGAGATCCTGCCTGACCCCGATCAGCGTGCCCCAGAACGGGTTCTTGCTGTGCCACCACAGCGCCTCGACGCTGCTCTCCGGATCGAGACGTTGGTCGCGGGAGTTCTTGAGGCCCTGGCTGCGCAGCCAGAGCTTGTCATTGTCCTGACCCTTGGTGACGAGCACGGTCCAACCCACGCCCTGACCCTCGTTGCCGCTGGCGAATTCGAGCTCATCGACAAGTATCTTGGGGATCGAGAGCTTGTCGGCCATCTCATAGCCCGGCAGCGTCGAGTTGCGATAGCCGTCGGCATAATCGTCCGAGTTGCGCGCGTCCGGCGGGGCCTTGCCACCCTGCATCGAGCCCATCTCCATCGTGGCGCCGTTACCGGACGCCTTCGTGTCGGTCATATCCATGCCCGGCATGTCCATGCCCGCATGGTCCTGAGAGCCTTGCGCGGAAGGGGTGTGCTGAGCGGGAGTGGCCGTTTGGGCAGGGGTGGCGGCGGGCGACGGGGGCGAGGCATCCTGCGCGAGGGCGGGAGCCGTGATCGCCGGCGCCAGGAAGAGGGCAGCGCCAAGAGCGATGCCGCGCGAGGGGAAAATCCGGATCATGCGACCACCACCTCCCGGAACATGCCGGCCGCCATGTGATAGAGCAGATGGCAGTGGAAGGCCCATCGGCCCATGGCGTCGGCGGTGACGCGGAAGCTCACCCGCTGGGCGGGCTGGACCACGACCGTATGCTTGCGGACCTGGAAGGCGCCGTCCGGGCCTTCGACATCGCTCCACATGCCGTGCAGATGCATCGGATGCGCCATCATCGTGTCGTTGACGAAGGTGACGCGCAGCCGCTCGTTTGGCTTGAAATGAAGCGGCCTGGAATCGTTGAGCTTGATGCCGTCGAGCGACCAGATGAACCGTTCCATATTGCCCGTCAGATGCAGCTCAATGTCGCGCTCGGGCTCGCGCGGGTCGGGATCGCCGCCCGGCGTGCGCAGATCGGCCAGCGTCAGCACGCGCCAGCCGCGCCCGCGCAGCCCGGCGCCGGGATCGTCGAGATTGGTGCGCGGATAGTCGACGCGCATGTCGGTATTGGCGCCATATTCGGTGCGGGCGTGCCGTGCCCTGGCCGGCATCTCGGTCATGCCGTGCCCGGCATGCGCGTCGCCTCCCATTGCGCCCATCGTCGCCATCGCGCCCATCATGTCGACCGGCTCGAGCCAGGTCCGGGCATCGAGCGGCGGCACGGCTGCCGCCATGCCCGGGGCCGGTGCGATCGTGCCACGCGCATAGCCGCTCCGATCGATCGCCTGCGCGAAGATGGTGCGGGCGCCGCCCTCGGGCATGGTGAACTCGACGTCGTAGGTCTCGCCCGGGCCGATCCGGAATTCCTCGACCGTGACCGGCTCGACCGGCTGCCCGTCGGTCGATACGACCGTCAGCTCGACCCCGGGGATCCGCACGTCGAAGAACGTCGCCGTCCCCGCGCCGACGAAGCGCAGGCGCACGCGCTCGCCGGGCGCGGCGATACCGGTCCAGTTGCCGGCGGGCGGCGCGCCGTTCATCAGATAGGTGTAGGTCGCGGCAGAGACATCGCTGTAGTCGGTCGGGTTCATCCGCGAGCTGTTCCACATCCGCCGCCGCTCGAGCGCCTTGCCCAAGCCCATGGTGCCGACATCCTTGAGGAAATCGCCGGCGGTCGGCTGCGCAAAATTATAGTAGCTGCTCTGCTTCTTGAGATTGAGGAAGATCTGCAACGGCGGCTCGTCCGACCAGTCGCTGAGCACGATGCAATAGTCGCGATCGGGCGCCCGCGCCGTCGGCACCTGTTTTGGCTCCACGATGATCGCTCCATAGAGTCCCGTCTGCTCGGCGAGCGTGTGAGCGTGATACCAGTAGGTTCCGCTCTGGCGGACCTCGAAGCGATAGGTGAAGGTCTCGCCCGGCGCGATGCCGGCAAAGCTGATGCCGGGCACGCCGTCCATCTCCGCCGGCACGATGATGCCGTGCCAATGGATGCTCGACATCTCCTTGAGGCCGTTGCGTACGCGCAGCGTGACCGTGTCGCCTTCGCGCAGGCGCAGGACCGGCGCGGGCACGCTGCCGTTCACGGCGGTCGCGATACGGCGTTTGCCGGTGAAGTTGACCGGCAGCTCGGCGATCTCGAGGTCGAACTCGGTCCCGCTCAGCTCAGCGGGCAAGGTTGGTGCGGATCGCGCGAGAAGCGCCGGGGCGAAACCGGCGACCGCGCCGCCGATCGCCAGCCCCTGGACGAAACGGCGCCGCGCGATCGGCCGGATATGTAAGGGAGACATGAACTGTACTTTCGCGAAGTCGGCTTCAGGCGAGGTCGAGGACGATCCGGCCCTCGATGTCGCCATGATGCATGCGGGAGAAGACGTCGTTGATGTTCTCGAGCCTGTCCGCATGGACCGTGGCCTTGACCTTGCCCTCGCCGGCGAACGCCAGTGCCTCGAGCAGATCGAGCCGCGTGCCAACGATCGAGCCTCGCACGGTAATGCCGTTCAGCACGGTGTCGAAGATCGACAACGGGAAGTCGCCCGGCGGCAGGCCGTTGAGCGCGACCGTGCCGCCGCGCCGGACCATGCCGAGCGCCTGCTGGAACGCCTTGGGCGAAACGGCGGTCACCAGCGCCCCGTGCGCGCCGCCAATGGCTTTCTTGAGCGCTGCCGAAGGGTCCTCGTTGCGCGCGTTGACCGTCAGTGTGGCGCCAAGGCGTGTAGCGAGGTCGAGCTTGCTATCGTCGATGTCGACCGCGGCCACATTGAGACCCATGGCTCGGGCATATTGCACCGCCATGTGGCCGAGCCCGCCAATGCCGGAGACGACCACCCACTCGCCGGGTCGGGCCTCGGTGGCCTTCAATCCCTTGTAGACGGTGACGCCCGCGCAGAGGATCGGCGCAATGTCGAGGAAGTCGACATTGTCGGGAAGGTGACCAACATAGTTGGGATCGGCGAGGACATATTCGGCAAAGCTGCCATTGACCGAATAGCCGGTGTTCTGCTGTTCGTGGCAAAGCGTCTCCCAGCCACCCAGGCAATGCACGCAGTGCCCGCAGGCGGTGTAGAGCCAGGGCACGCCGACCCGGTCGCCTTCCTTCACATGGGTGACGCCCGCACCGACGGCGGCGACATGCCCGACGCCTTCATGGCCGGGAATGAAGGGCGGGTTGGGCTTGACCGGCCAGTCTCCTTCTGCCGCGTGCAGGTCGGTATGGCACACGCCGGTTGCCGCAATCTTGACCAGGATCTGCCCGGGGCCGACCGTCGGGATCGGCGCCTCCTCGATGACCAGGGGCTTGCCGAATTCGCGGACGACCGCCGCCTTCATGGTTTTCGCCATGTCCGTTTCTCCTTTTGAGCGAGGGGTCAGAACAGGCCGAGCGCGTGCTCGTCATAGGAGACGAGCAGGTTCTTGGTCTGCTGATAATGGTCGAGCATCATCCGGTGATTTTCACGCCCGAAGCCCGACGCCTTGTATCCGCCGAAGGCGGCATGGGCGGGGTACTGATGATAGCAGTTGGTCCAGACCCGCCCGGCCTCGATCGCGCGGCCGAGCCGGTAGGCGGTGTTGCCGCTCCGGGTCCAGACGCCCGCGCCAAGACCGTAGGCGGTGTCGTTGGCAAGTGCGATCGCCTCCTCGACCGTCTTGAACGTGGTGACCGACAGGACGGGACCGAAGATCTCCTCCTGGAAGATGCGCATGTGGTTCTGACCCACGAACACGGTCGGCTGCACGAAATAGCCCTGGTCCAGCGCACCGCCCGGCAGCGCCCTGGCGCCACCGACCAGACACTGCGCGCCCTCGGCCTTGCCGATATCGATATAGCCCAGGATCTTGTGGAGCTGGTCCTCCGACGCCTGCGCGCCGACCTGGACCGAGGGGTCGAGCGGATCGCCCTGGCGGATCGCGGCGACGCGCGCCACGGCGCGCTCGATGAAGCGGTCGAAGATCGACTCATGGATCAGCGCGCGCGACGGGCAGGTGCAGACCTCGCCCTTGTTGAACGCGAACAAAGTAAAGCCTTCGAGCGCCTTGTCGAAGAAGGCATCGTCCTCGTCGAGCACGTCCGCCATGAAGATGTTGGGCGACTTGCCGCCAAGCTCCATCGTCTGGGGGATCAGATGGTCGGCAGCCGCGTGCATGATCTGCTTGCCGGTGACGGTCTCGCCGGTGAACGAGACCTTGGCGATGCGCGGATTGGCGGCGATCGCCTGGCCGACGGTCCGTCCCGGGCCGGTGACGACATTGAGCACGCCGGGCGGCAGGATGTCGGCGGTGAGCTCGGCGAACATCAGCAAGGTGAGCGGCGTCTGGGATGCGGGCTTGATGACGGTGCAGTTGCCCGCCGCCAGCGCCGGGGCGATCTTCCACGCCGCCATCAGCAGCGGGAAGTTCCACGGGATGATCTGGCCGACGACGCCGAGCGGCTCGCGGAAATGATAGGCGATGGTGTCCGCATCGATCGTCGAGATGCCGCCTTCCTCCGCCCGAATGCAGCCGGCGAAGTAGCGGAAATGGTCGATCGCAAGCGGCACGTCGGCAGCGCGGGTCTCGCGGATCGGCTTGCCGTTGTCGATCGTCTCGGCAAGCGCCAGCAGCTCCAGATTATCCTCGAGCCGGTCGGCGATGCGATTGAGAATCCTGGCGCGCTCGGCGGGCGCGATCCTTGCCCATTGATCCCTGGCGGCGTGCGCCGCATCGAGCGCGCGCTCGACATCTTCCGGCGTCGACAGCGCGAACTCGGCGATCTGGGCGCCATTGATCGGGCTCGTGTCCGCGAAATACTCGCCGCCCGCAGGAGCGCTCCAGCGGCCTCCGATGAAATTATCATAGCGGTGTCGGAAGGAGGCCGCCGCATTGATGGTCCCGATCGCCTTCTCGAACATAACCTGACTCCATCTCTATCGATAGCCTGACGGAGTAATCTCTTTGCCCGGGCGGCCTATAAGTAAGTTCCGCAGAAGGTAGTCTGGTGTCGCTGTCGCGGGCTTTGAGGGTCAGACACGCCGACGGAGCCGATTAGTATTCATCGACTCCCGAACCTATTCGCGCACGCCTGATCGGAATTATGCCGAGACAGGCGTTACTCGGCCGCTTCTTCTTTTGGCGAGGGCGGCGCTTGGCATTCCAATTCTGGCGTTACGCCCGGACGCGCTTTAGGCTCACCCAATCGCCTTTCTGAAGCGTCCCGTCCCTCACGCGGAAATGAGCGTAATGGTCGTCGAAAATCTGGTCGACTTCGACATGACCGACAAGGCGGCGGTGGCGCGGCGTTGCGTGATAGACGTCGAGTATCTGCCCGATGTGTGCGCCATCGGCTTTGCCCAGGCAGGCCACTGTGCCGCCCGCATCCATACGGACGATCTTGCCGCGCATGAACAAGCGATGGCCGATACCCTGTGCGAGGAGCGGCGTGCTGCCAAAGAGCAGAAAGCCAACGGCAGCACCGACGCCAAGATGTTTTCGCATCACTGTTTCCTCTGTCACGTCAGACGCTCGGACCCGGCTTTGAAGGCCGGGAGCACGGGGCGACGCTGGGCATCGTCAAAGAACTGGCCCGCCGCGGGGGGGGCGGCGGCGGGCCCTCAGCCCCGGGGGGTTTTATCGGGGCTGGAAACGTCACATGTCGCTCATCGGCTTGTCGGCCATGGGCTTGTCGGCCATGGGCTTGGCGGTCTTCTTCTTCGCGGCCGGCTTGGCCTTCTTCATCGGCATCTTGCAGCAGCCACTCTTCGCCTTACCGGCCATGCCCGAGCCGTTCGATGCAGGCGACCCGCCGGACATGCCGGCCATCCCCGACATGCCCTGTTGATCCTGCTGGGCCGGTTTCCCCTGCTGCTTCTGCGCGCCGGCCTGATGATCCTTCATCATCTGATCGTGCATCTGCTGCCCGCCATGATCCATGCCCTGCTGGTGGGCATGGGCCGGCGCAGTCTGCGCGGGCGCGGGCGTCGACTGGGCGAGAGCGGTGCCGGCGGCGAAGGTTAGCGTCGCGAAGAGGCTGACGGGCGCCGCGAGAAATGTCGTCTGTCGCATTGAGGGTCTCCGAGTGTTCTTCCTGTTGCCCGATCGACGTTCCGATCCCGGCAATTCCGAAGCTTCAATGCTGCTAGCGAGACGCAGTCTGTATACGTAACTTACGAATCCGCTTTTGATCGCGACAAGCATGCGCGGGATCGTGCGGGGTGGACCATGGTCCAAGGTCAAGCCAATTCATGATCCCGCTTGATGGCGGCCGGCAGCGAAGTGCAAAAACCAATTGGCCCGCCGTGGGAGAACGGCGGGCCAAAGCTGCGGTTGAAACAGGCCACGGTCGTTGGCCACCCCGCCTCGTGGTCGGAGCTGGCTTAATTGCAGGGTCAGCAACCGCCCCGCGACCTATGCAACATGCGGGAGGCTCCGTCCTGGGTCCCCATCTCCCGCGTAGCGATCCGATGGTCCTGCATCATCTCACCGGGCATCCGCACTTCGCGGTGTCGCATGCCTTGCATCTGGGCCGTGTCGGACCGAGCCGGCGCCGGCTTCGCCTTGAGCGTCTGTTCAAGGTCGGGCATGCCCGGCGGCATCCCATCGGCGAGAACTGGCCCGGCGCCGACGGCAAGGACGCCAAAGGCTGCGAGCGAAGCGATAATCGCTGCTTTCTTGCGCAAATATGATTCCTTCAAGTCTGAGTTTCAGTTCGACCGGACACATGCCCGGTCGATTCTCGCTCCCCAGGGAGCTTGCCGTTGAGATGGTATCGGCCTGGAGGTGGCAGTATACGTAATTTGCGAAGCTGGCGGTCAGCCTGCAATGTCAGCTTTAGTTCGGCTACTAGCAAAAGCTGGGCGCGGATGACCGAAGACGGCGGCCATCAAAGCCTCCGCCTAGCCCGAGCACTGGAAAGCGACGCCGCCTGCTGCAGTGGCGAACAGCGAAACGTAAATCGCACGCCGCTTTTGCTTCGGCGCGATCGTGGCAAGGCCCACCGCCGAACCAGCCACTCGGACTGGCCCAGGCTAAATTGTCGGAATAGACGCTCGCTCGGATCGGTGCCGCAGTGATTGAACGCTCGCCTGGCTGATTATTGATCAACTGGCGAGGGCCGCAACCAGCTTAGAAGGGCAATTTTGTCTTCCCAGAGGGGGCGGGCACAAAAGCGATCGGTTCGGGTATTACGGATATTGCCCTCCCGCGCGCCCTTTAAGGGAAGAGCGGCGCTTCGCCTCGGTGGATCTCATCGGATCGAGAAAAGCGCGTTTGCGTCAGTTTCACGATTGCTCAGGAGGGGCTTCGAAATGACTTTTCTGAGCCGGCGAACTGTCTTGGCGGGCGGAGGCCTCCTGCTGGGGGCGGCATGCACGCGCAGATTTGCGACGCCGGACCAAGCAGGCACGCTGCCCATTCCTCGCCTGTTAGATGCACGCGACCATGGGCAGAGAATTGGACTGAGGGCGCAGGAAGGGGAAACCACTTTCTTCCCAGGGCGGCGGAGCGCCACCATGGGATACAACGGAAGCTATCTCGGCCCGACTCTGCGGGTACATCGCGGGGACGACGTGACGGTGACTGTCAGCAACAATCTGTCTGCTGATACCACGGTTCACTGGCACGGGCTGCTCGTACCGGGAGAGCTGGACGGCAGCCCCCACCAGACCATTAGTCCAGGCGAGACTTGGCGTCCGACGCTGCCGATCCGTCAGCCGGCGGCCACTCTCTTTTATCATTCGCATGCACATGGCCGAACGGCGGAGCAGGTCTATGCAGGCCTAGCGGGATTGCTCTTCGTCACCGACGAGGAAGAGCAAGGTCTCGGTTTGCCTTCGGATTACGGCGTCGACGATCTACCAATCTTGATCCAGGATCGGCAGTTCGTGGATGGCCGTCTGGTGTTACCGGCGGGCATGATGGTGGCGCTGGACGGGAGGCGGGGCAACGTTATTCTCGTAAACGGCGCGTACAACCCGCGAGCAGACGTTCCCAGAAGCTTAGTGCGGCTGCGGCTCGTAAATGGTTCGAATGCCCGGACTTACGATCTTTCGTTCAGCGACGGACGAGCCTTTTATTGGATCGGCACCGAGGGCGGCCTTTTGGAAAAGTCCGTTGAATTGCAGTCCCTCACTCTGGCCTCCGGTCAGCGGGCTGAGATCTTGGTGGACTTCAGCGATGGCAAACCGGTCTCGTTGGTATCGGCTCCGGACCAAAGCACCCTCAGGATGCATGGCATGGGCATGATGCATCGGCACGAGGCTAGCGAAAACAACGCAGGGGATGAAACTGTCCTCACATTTTCACCGCGCTTGGCATCGAGTAAGCGAGGTAGCACCACGCTTCCGCTCCTCCTGGCGTCCCGCGCGGTGCCAGATCCGGCGACGGTCGTCGCACGGCGACGTCTGGTGCTCAACATGAGGCTGGGAGGTATGATGGATAGCGACGAAGAGCCGCTAACGATCAACCACAGGCGATTCGATATTGATCGCATCGATGAGGAAGTCGAGCTTGGCGCCGTCGAGATATGGAAAGTCTCCGGGCAGAAAATGGCCCATCCCTTCCACATTCATGGAGTGCACTTCGACGTGCTACGTCGCGATGGCGAGGAACCAGATCTTCTTGATCAGGGGCCACGTGACACCATCGTCGTGGACGAACCGGTCGAGTTATTAATCCGCTTCGACCAGCCTGCTTCAAAAGCGCCCTTCCTGTTCCATTGCCATATCCTGGAGCACGAGGACGAAGGCATGATGGGTCAGTTTTCCGTGACGTAGTGGGAACAACTCAAGAAGCGAAATCCTGCATATGCCAATAAGGGGGCAATGCTCGACGTGTGACTTCGAACTCCGCTCTCGTTTTTGTTCCCTTTTCGGGCTTGGGCCAGAACGTTTCGCACATCTCGATCGAAGGCATTCGATCATCCCGGACACTTGTGCATCACATGACGAACCCTGCGGTTCGTCACGGCCACCAGGCGCCGCGGGCCGCGCTCTATAATGACCATACGCTTGTCGGGCCGTCCCGCGGCCGCTGTCAGTACTCGCGGCAATGAGTAATAGATGGTATCGCCGCGTTCATACCACTTTCCTCCGCCAAGCGGCGTCTGGTCAGGCAATCGGATTTCGCTGTAAGATCCGTTGCGATTAAGAACCCAGGCCATCCCCGACTTACAGCCGGATCGGCCATCAAATGACCAGACACCCGCGAGCTTGGTGGTCGAGGTATCTTCCCCTGCGGGAACGACCCTGGCCGGCGAAGGTAGCGTTGGCACAGTGAGCGCGGCGAAAATCGCCCAGATGGAACACGACCACCGTGTGAAAGTGAGCAGCCGGCATCGATATAACCCGTTAAGCGCGATCGTCATACTGTTCCCTTCCGATCCACACTCACTCCGCTGCGAGCTTCGTTGGTTGCCCTGGGCAGACTATGCCGACCATCTGCCGGTGGTAATGCGTATTTGTCGCTAGACAGAAGAGACGCCTGCGATGGCATCTGATCGCAGATCGCCCAGGACAAGGCAGCCGGCGCAGAACTTGGGATGACGGTGATCGTCTCATGCGCAGTGCAAGCGAGCAACCACATGAGCGGTAACGGGGGTGACGAGTTCGCTTCCGGACGAGGAAAAGGTGACCAGGTGACCTTCATTCTATCCCGACATGTTGGTTTGGACGCTCAAGCCGGGTGCCGAGGCGGAGGCATATAGGCCCGCCCGATGTACTAATCGCAAGCGACCGGTTTTCGGTTCTGATGCTCTTGCGCCCCAGTCAACCGACCGATCGCCATTCGTATATATCACAATTTCGCGGGTCGTTCGCCCCAGATAGGGTCAGAGCAGGTTCGAGTCGTGGAGGGGACGCCAGGCCGAAATGCCGGTTGTTCCCGCTGTCCTAGCCGCCACGAATTCGATGGAGATCCAAGGCAAGAGGAGCATTTGATGTCAGCCGCTTCAGCATTTCCAGCTCTGGCGCAGGCGTCCCCCCGACTGTCAACGGCGGTCGGATTTTAGGCCAGCATGGCGGAGTAAAAGCAGGCCAGTGAATGTGGCGCGGATGATATGCAAAGGGCCCCGATCGGGGCCCTTTGCATATTGGCCGTTTTCGGCATTTCAGTCGGGCGTGGTGGCCTGGTTTTGGTCCGCCCCGGCGGTGCGGCGGCGGCGGGCAGACTGCTTGAGCCGGTAGCTGTCGCCATTCATGGCCAGGATGCTGACGTGGTGGGTAAGGCGATCAAGGAGCGCGCCAGTCAGCCGCTCAGAGCCCAGGACCTGGGTCCAGTCCTCGAAGGGTAGATTTGAGGTCACGATCGTGGAGCCGCGCTCGTAGCGCTGGGAGAAGGTTTCGAACAGCAGTTCGGCCCCCGTCGGCGAGAGCGGGACATAGCCCAGTTCATCGACAATCAGCAGTTTTACGGCGGCAAGTTCGCGCTGCATCCTCAGGAGCCGCTTTTCATCGCGGGCCTCCATCAACTGGTTCACCAGGGCGGCAGCGGTGGTGAACAGGACGCTGAAGCCCTTCTGGCAGGCGGCCAAGCCCAGGGCGAGCGCTACATGGGTTTTGCCTGTCCCGCTGTTGCCCAGCGCGATGATGTTTTCCCGCCGCAGGATATACTCGCAACGCGCCAGTTCGAGCACGAGCATCTTGTTGAGGCTGGGGATGGCCGTGAAGTCGAAGGTGTCCAGGCTCTTGACCGCCGGGAACCGGGCGGCGCGGATACGGCGCTCCACCGTGCGCCGCTCCCGGTCGATGAGTTCCAGCTCGATAAGGCGCAGAAGATAGCGGGTATGATCCACGCCATCGCGCGCACATTCCCGGGCCAGCTTCTCATACTCGCGCAGCACGGTGGGCAATTTGAGCTGCTTGAGATGATGCGCCAGCAGCACCTGCGGCGTGCCCGCCGTCGTGCCGATGGGCATCTTGTCATCCCCCGCCCGGCTCATGCAGCGATCCCCGGCAGCAGGCTGGCATAGTCGGCAGCGCGTGTGGTCTTGACCTCCATCCTGGGCAGGTGCGGATACGCTTCCAGGTCGAGCCGGGCGGGTCTACGCTCGATCCGCGCCAGTGCGATCTGCTTGACCGCATCGAAGCCGATAGCCCCGATGTGGATGGCCTCTTTCACCGCGAAGGTCACCACCTCCATCGGCATTGCCTCAAGCAGGCGCAGGACCTGAATGAACTCGCGCTTCCCCTTGTTGCCCATCCGCACCTCAAGGAGATGCCGCAGGTGCTGGAAGTCCTCCGGCAGGGTCCAGTCCTGAAGCGCGGCGGCCTGATCGAGCGCGCCTGGCTTGGTCTCGATCAGCGCTAGATAATGCAGCGGGTTTGCCACAAACATGGCCTCGCCATAACAGCGCGGATGACGGGCAATCTCCTCGCCCCCGCACAGGATGGCAACCCGGTCGACGAAGCCCTTCACTACAACGTCCTGGAAGCCATAGCAGGTCGGCACCGAGTAATCGTTGGTGCGGTAGCGCACGAGCGCGGTCGAGGAGACGCGTGCCCCCTTGGTCTCGCATGGTTCGAACGTGCCGGCGGGCAGCGGGCGCAAAGCCGCCAGATCTGCCGCCAGGCGCTCCCCGATCGTCTCGGTGTGGCGCCCGGCTCGCTCTTCCTGCCGGGCCCGGCACCGCCGTTCCAGCTCTGCGTTGAAGTCGTCATAGGTCGCCGCGCGCGGGATCGGCACCATGAAGTGCGAGCGCGCATACTTCACCAGCCCTTCGACCTTCCCCTTGTCGTTGCCCTTGCCTGGGCGGCCAAAGCGATCGGCAAACAGGTGGTGGCTGACCAGCCCCGTGAAGGCCTGGGTCCGCTCACGCTTGCCATCCCCGCAGATTTTGGCGACCGCGATCTTGGTATTGTCGTACAGGATCGAGAGCGGCACCCCGCCAAAGAAGGCGAACGCGCAAACATGTCCGTCCAGAAAGGCTTCCGTCGTCTCGGCAGGATAGGCCTTCACAAAACAGGCATCCGACTGCGGAAGGTCCATGCAGAAGAAATGCACCTTCTGCCGCACTCCACCGATCACGCCCACCGCTTCGCCAAAGTCCACCTGAGCGTGCCCTGGCGGATGCGCCAGCGGCACGAAGGTCTCGCGGCTGCGCACACGGCTCTGCCGCACGTAATCCTTCACCACCGTATAGCCACCGCCGTAGCCATGTTCATCGCGCAACCGCTCAAAAATCCGCTTGGCCGTATGCCGCTGCTTGACCGGCGCGACGTAATCCTCAGCCAGTATCCGGTCGATCACCGGCAGCAACAATCCTAGCTTCGGCTTGGCGACAGGCTTGGAGCGCGTGTAGCCAGGCGGCAGCGAGAAACGGCACATCTTCGCGATCGTCTCTCGGCTCAGGCCGAAAACCTTCGCTGCCTCCCGCTGGCTGTTCCCTTCAACAAACACAAAGCGGCGTACCGCTGCATAGCTCTCCACGGCAAACATCCCCGGCCGCTCCAAAAAGAGCAACCTTACCAATGGCTGGTTTTTACTCCGCCGCGCTCAGCAATTTGCCGGCGCTCCATTGGCCTGGTTTGTCACCGCCCTGCACACTGGCTGGACGGCGCTTGGCGGAAATGGTGCAACCGAACTAGCATTGATCTCGCAAAGCGCATAGGAGCCATCGCTGATGGCTTCACCAGGGCGAAATAGGAAGTCGGCGTCCCAAAGAAGCGGAAGATCGTGGTCGGCGATCGACAGCAACCTTTGCATCTCTGGAATCCAGCGATCCTCCATCGCTTTCCGTAAGGCTGCGAAGCGCGTCACCTCCGGTCCGAACATGGCGCGGCCCATCGGCTGTGGGGTTGACGACGTTGTATCAATGGCCGTTGGCGTCATCAGCGCAGTGATCAGGTTGTGCCCAAAGCCAACCACTCGGTGCCCGCACACGTAGCAGCGGACCATGCCCTCGGACGACTGCGGCTGATAAGCCTGATCGATCAGCACGCCGCCGTCGTTTAGAAACGGCACCCACCTTTCCAAGCACTCGGCTAGGCTGATGCGCTCCGATTTGCTTCCTTGGCGGGCCTCTTGAACTTTCACCGACGTTTTCAAAGCCGGAGCGTTTCCCGCTTCGTCTAGTTGGACACGCCATACATTCCTGCCGCCGTTGCCGTAGTTCGGCTTCAGCACGCGCGGGCCTGCGGCAAGATGTTCGGGGAAACGAGCGCGAAGGCCTTCAGCGTCCACGTATCGATCGACATCGCTGCCCCATTCCATGGATCGCGTTGTGTAGAGCACTTCCTTGACGCCGATTTTGGCGATCACGTCAGGATGCGCGCTGACGACAACGCCGCACCCCGCGACTTCGCGCAGCATTGGATCGAGCTGCGAGCGGTCGCCTGAAATGTCCAACGGATTCACCCAGACCAGCACTGCGTCGCACGACAGCAGCTCGTCCCGAATCTCGCGAACCGCCTCGTCCCTGTACAGTACAGGCCACTGCCGGGCTTCATGAAAGCGATGCGTCCACTCGGCTGCTTGCCCACGCCAAAGAAGAGCGATGTTCGGGCCGGATGTCATTGTTGCATCTCCCCATCGGACCTGTCCCCTTTGTGGTCGCGAACTCAGGTGTCGCGCAGCAGTGGGTGTTAAGCCACGGCGGTCGGGTTCAGCCGCCGCCGCGCAAAGCCGCGGCATAGCGCCGGTCGACCACTTCCCAGTCGATGTTGCGGAAGAAGGCGTCGACATATTTGGCGGCGGCGGTGCCGTAATCCATGTGGAAACTGTGCTCGTACATATCGAGCGCGAGCAGCGGCACGCCGGCAATCGCACCGTGCATATGATCCCACGCCCAATGGTTGTGCAGCGAGCGCGTGTGGAGATTGTAGACGAGCACGCACCAGCCCGATCCGCCGGCAAGGCTCATCCCGGTACGGCGGAAGTCGGCTTCCCAGCGGTCGAACGAGCCGAACGCCGCGCCCAGCGCGTCGCGGATGGAACCGGCTGCCTGGCCGTTGCCGCCGAGCCCGTCGAAATAGACCTCATGGAGCACGACCGAGCCGGTGCGGTGCAGCTCCTCGCGCTTCAATCCGCCATAGACCACCGGCGGCAGGTCCGTGTCAGCGAGCGCGGCGGCAAGTCGTGTCTCGATCATATTCAGGGCCTTGACCGAGCCCGCATAATTGTTCTCGTGGTGCGATGTGATCAGCCTTTCGGAGAGGCCGTGAAGCCTGGCGGGATTGAACCTGAGCGGCTTGACCTGATGATTTCCGGCAAAGGCGGGGACAGCCGCCGGCGCTGCGGCCGGCGTCTGCGCAGAGGCTTCGTTGATAGTCATGGCGGCGGCTCCGATGCCAAGAGTTGCGATTGCACTGCGTCGGGAAAGATGGTCGATCGTCACGCGTCACTCCTTCAGATGATCATTACATATGCGGCCCCGAGGACCGAGCAGACGCCGAGCACCGGCAGCATGCCGGCCTTGAACCGGAACATGGCGAGTATCGCACCCACCGCGAGCGCCAGCGCCGGCCAGTTGACGGACGTTAGGACTGGGAGATCGATGGTGCCGGCTGCGAACGGCACTTCGCGGACTTGCTCGAACAGAGTGTGGATACCAAACCAGACCGCCAGATTGAGGATCACGCCGACCACTGCGGCGGTGATCGCCGAAAGCGCGGCCGACAATGCGCGGTTGCCGCGCAGCCGCTCGATGAATGGCGCGCCGGCGAAGATCCACAGGAAGCATGGCAGGAAGGTAACCCAGGTGGTGAGGATTGCGCCGAAGGTCGCGGCGACGAGCGGCGGCAGCCCGGTCGCTTCGCGGAAGGCCGCGAGGAAGCCGACGAACTGCGTCACCATGATCAGCGGCCCGGGCGTGGTCTCGGCCATGCCGAGCCCGTCGAGCATCTCGCCGGGCTGGAGCCAGCCATAGGTCTCGACTGCCTCCTGCGCGACATAGGCGAGCACCGCATAGGCGCCGCCGAAGGTCACCACCGCCATCTGGCTGAAGAAGGTGGCGATGCGGCTGAACACGTCGTCGGGGCCGAACGCGAACAGCAGCGCTGCGACCGGCCCGAGCCAGAGCAGCAGCAGGACGCCGGAGATGCGCAGCGACCAAGAGAGGTTCGGCCGGGCATGGTCGGGAAGGCCCTCGCCAAGAGCGGTGTCGCGGTCGTGGATTATCTCAGCGCCGGCGGGACCATGTCCGCCGCCGCCCTTGAATGCGGCGTAACCAGCGCGGCCACTGAAGAAGCCGATCAGCGCGGCGGCAAGCACGATCAGCGGGAAGGGCACGTCGAGCACGAAGATCGCGACGAACGCCAGCGCGGCAAAACCGCGCATGACGTTGTTCTTCAAGGCACGCGAACCCACCCGGACCACCGCCTGTAGCACCACCGCCAGCACGGCGGCCTTCAATCCGAAGAACAATCCCTCGACCAGCGGCACTTCGCCGAGCAGCACATAGACATAGCTGAGCCCTAAAATCGCGAGGAAGCCGGGCAGCACGAATAGCGCGCCCGCGACCAGGCCGCCCTTGGTCTTATGGAGCAACCAGCCAATATAGACAGCTAGCTGTTGCGCTTCAGGGCCGGGCAGCAGCATGCAATAGTTGAGCGCGTGGAGGAACCGCTCCTCGCCGATCCAGCGCTTCTCCTCGACCAGGATGCGATGCATCACCGCTATCTGGCCCGCCGGTCCGCCGAAGCTGAGCAGCGCGACCCTGATCCAGACGCGCACCGCCTCGCCAAAGCTGATGCCGTGCTCGTGCAGCGTCTCGACTGCGATTTCAGCGCGTGCGCTGGCCTCCATCTTTAGTCCTCTTTTCGCCGGGTGAAGTGAGCATAGAATCCGTCGAGCGCGGTCGATCCGCGCGCGATCCGCTCCTCGTCGTCGTCGGTGCCGGCACAGATGCCGGCGATAAGCGCGCTCACTCCCGGAGTTTCCGGGCGCTCGAACCGAGCATCGGCAATATCAAGGTCGTGAACAATTTCGCCGAGCGCCCGCAGCGCGGGGTCGGTCTCGAGACCGGTGAGGAACACCAAGGTCTCGAAGGAGCAGCGGTCGCCTTCGTGGGTGAACTCAGCGTCCGCCATGTCGAACCTCAGTTCGTCAGGCTCCGGCACATATCCTTTGCCCTCGACGAACTTGAAGCTCGCCTCGGGGTCGATGAAGCGGCGAATGAGCCAGGCGGACGCGATGCGATCGACATGGACATGGCGGCGCGTCACCCAAACGCGGCGCTTTAGCTCCGCCGGGGTCAGCTCGGGCGCACCGGGGCCGCTCACATCGGGATGTTGGTGAGAGCGGCGGTCCGCCTCGGTGATGGCGGCCTGTGCCGCCTGCCGACCATGCGCACCGAAAAAGTCGATCGCGGCGACCTCGTTCAGGCGTTTGCGCAGGCGGCCCACATCCGCCGCCGCGACATACTCGCCCTCACACAGCGCGCGCGCCTCGCGTGCCAACTCCTCATAGTCGGCGTCACGCGCAGCGTCGAACACTCCGCGCAGCTCCGCATCGCCCATGCCGCCGACAAGGCGCGCTTCGAGGATCAGCGCCTCGCCGCCATTTTCGGTGATCTCGCGATGCAGTTCTTCGAACAGCGCGCGCGTGTCCTCGCGATTGGGGAGCGCATGGACGGCGTTCTTGAGCGGCGCGGCCCCGATCGCCTGCAAACGCCGCCAGACCTTCACCCGCAAATAGGCAGGCTTAGCCGGAAGCTGCGGGATCAGGAGCAACCAAGGGGAAGCTTGTGTATTTGTCATAGTTGTATCGTCACTAGCCTACAAGTGTAAGGGTTGCATCACAAGCCTCATGAGCATAGGACTGCTTATCCCGAAGAAAGAAACCGGAGCGCAATGTCGCGGCTCGCCGGCGGCGCGCTCGCATGACGTGAGGCTTTCCGTGTCGAGTGCGCTGATGAAGGATCAATTATGCTGAAAAAGACCATCGCCTTGGGATTCGCCAGCCTCCTGCTGGCAAGCCCGGCATGGGCAGCGCCGGACTGGTCGGCTGTCGACCGGGCGATAGGACGAGCGGGGGCCGAACAGCCGGGGGGCGTTCACCGCTACAGCTTCCCGCGTTCGGACCTGAGCGTCACGCTGGATGGGGTGACGATCAAGCCCTCCCTCGCGCTCGGCTCTTGGGCGGCGTTTCAGCCGATGGGCGACGAGGCGATGGTGATGGGCGATCTCGTGCTGACCCACGACGAGGTGAACCCCGTTTTGAGCCGCCTGCTCGCAAGCGGTTTTACGATCACCGCGCTCCACAATCACCTGCTCCGCTCTTCGCCTGCGACCATGTACATGCACATTGCCGGCCACGGCGACCCGGTCAAGCTCGCGGCCGCGCTCCGGCAAGCGCTATCAGCCAGTCGGACCCCGCTCGCCGCGCCGCAATCGCCTTCGGCCAGCGCAGCCGCATCGCGGCTCGACCTCGATGTGGCCGCGCTCAACCGGTTGATGGGCGGTGAGGGCAAGACGGCCGGTGGCATCCTCCAATACAGCTTTCCGCGCGCCGAGCGGCTGATGGACGGCGATATGGAGACTCCGCCGACGATGGGCACGGCGACCGCGATCAACTTTCAGCCAACCGGGGACGGCCGAGCCGCCATCACCGGCGATTTCGTACTTGTCGCAAACGAGGTCGATCCGGTCCTGCGCGTGCTGCGGACGAACGGGATCGAGGTCACGGCGCTGCATAATCATATGCTAAACGACGAGCCGCGGCTGTTCTTCATGCACTTCTGGGCCAACGACGACGCAGCCAAGCTCGCCCGTGGGCTGCGCGCGGCGCTCGACAGGATGAACAATCAGAGGAGTTGAACTCGGACGACGGCTCATTGGGCCGTAACCGCCGCCCGCCCGACCCCACGGCCCTTATGCAGGAAGTGGAATGGAACATGGCTAGCAAACGAACTCTCACTGTTGTCGCAGGCGTGGGCGCGGCCGCGCTGGCGATCGCGGGCGTGGCGATCGCGCAAAACCACGAGGCGAACGAAAACCGGATAATCGGCAAGCACAGCGAACGAGACATCCCGCTTGCTCAGGTGCCCGAGGCCGCGATGAACGCGGCACGCGCGCAACTCGCGTCAATAAGCAAAGCGGAGCAAGTCACCCGAAAGGCGGACGGAAGCACGCTCTATGAAATCAAGGGCAAGAACAGCGACGGAAAGACGATCGAACTGTTCGTCACGCCCGAAGGCCAGGTGCTCGGCCGCGAATGATGGATCAGCACGGGGCGCCGGCCGTCGAGGGCCGTGCGCCCCTTCCGAAATGATACTGCGGAATAGGAGACGAAAATGCGGCCAAGGCGATGGATATTGTTATGCGCCGCTTTGGCCGCCCTGCCTGATAGTGCGATCAGCCAAACCGAACCCGCGTCGGCGACGGGCTCGGCGTTGTTCGTAAGCTGTCAAGCGAATGAGCCGCGATGCGGCGCTTACCTCCAAGGCGTGCTCGACATGATGATCGTCGCGCGAAAAGCGGAATGCCGCGCTCCACGCTATGACCGATCGGCGCTGCGCGCGGCATATTTACGCTGGGCGGAGCAGAATAGCTATTTTATGAGTGTTCATATGGTGGCCGGAGCTGAACGCTCGTTAGCGAAGGCTTGGCCATGTCAGTAGCATCGTACCCCGCGGCGTAGCCTGCCCGGCGGCTGCCTTTGAGGGCAGGCGGAGCGTCCGCCTGGCGGTGAATTCCGCCAGCTCAACGATCCCATGTCGCGCCTCAAGCTCGCTAATTAGCCGATGTTCGCATTATGTCTGCCAAATCGTTGTCTGGCGCACAAACCTTGAGGTGACGCCATCTGTGCACCGACGGATTAC
The DNA here is from genome assembly GCF_032227065.1 of Sphingobium sp. SA2. Classification (NCBI taxonomy): domain Bacteria; kingdom Pseudomonadati; phylum Pseudomonadota; class Alphaproteobacteria; order Sphingomonadales; family Sphingobiaceae; genus Sphingobium; species Sphingobium sp. SA2. The sequence goes on along the minus strand of NZ_JAPMXX010000001.1, from coordinate 420,156 downwards.
TGGGAAAGGAATTCACCATCCTCGGCATCGGCCGCAGCGATGGCGATGACGAGACGTTGCGCGCCAGCCTGGATAAGTTCGCGACCGAGGGCGATTGCTGGCGTGATCTGCGCAAGCGCATCGCCTACCTCCAGGGCGATTTCACCGCAGACCGGGTGTTCGACGATGTCGCCCAGGCGTTGGGCGACCGAAGCGCGGTCTTCTACCTTGCCACGCCGGCGCAATTCTTCGGCGCCATCGTCGAAAAGCTTGCCGCCAAAGGCCTGATGGCGGAAGCGGGCAGTCGGTTCCGCCGCGTCGCGATCGAAAAGCCGTTCGGCCACGACCTCGCCTCGGCCAAGGCGCTTGACGCCCGAATCCTCGCCTTGCTCCCGGAAAGCCAGATCTACCGGCTCGACCATTTCCTGGGAAAGGAAACTGTCCAGAACATCCTGGTCGCGCGCTTCGCCAACCAATGGTTCGAAGCGGTGTGGAACAATCGCTATATCGACCATGTCCAGATCACCGCTGCCGAGACGGTCGAGGTCGGATCGCGCGGATCTTTCTACGATGCAACCGGCGCGCTCCGCGACATGGTCCCCAACCATCTGTTCCAGCTGCTGGCGATGATCGCGATGGAGCCGCCCAACAGCTTCGATGCCGACGCGATCCGCGACGAAAAGGCCAAGGTGTTGCGCGCGATCCGCAAGCCCACCGCAGTCTGCGCAGTGCGCGGCCAATATGGCAAGGGCCGTGTCGGCAGCCGCAACGTGCCGGCCTATCGTAAGGTCCCGGATGTCGCTGCCGACAGCAGGACCGAGACCTATGTCGCACTGAAGCTGGAAGTCGACACCTGGCGCTGGGCCGGCGTGCCCTTCTACCTGCGCACCGGCAAGGCGCTGGCAGCGCGCGATACGGAGATCGTCGTCACGTTCAAGGCAGTGCCCTACGCTTTATTCCGCGATTGTCCGATCGACCGCCTGCCAGCCAATCGCCTGATCTTCCAGCTGCAGCCGGACGAAAGCATCGTCTTAGACATGCTGGTCAAGAAACCGGGTCCAGTGATCAAGACCGCAGGAACAACGCTCGATTTCACTTATGCCGACCACTTCAAGCTGTCGGGCCGGACCGGCTACGAAACCTTGCTCTATGACATGATGACCGGCGACCAGACATTGTTCCAGCGCGCCGAGCAGATCGAGGCGGGCTGGGCCGCGGTCCAGCCGATCCTCGATCGCTGGGCCAAGGGCAAGGGCAGGCTTGAATCCTATGCACCAGGCAGCGCCGGCCCGGCCGGCGCAGATGCCCTACTCGAACGCGATGGCCGCTTCTGGCACAGGATCGGCCAATGATGCTTGGCCTCGTCATCTCCGACATCGACGGACTTTGGTTCGCAAGGACAAGAGCCTGGCGTCGGCGACGACTGCCCGGTCGCGGACCTACTATCTGGACATCACCAACTCCTATGCCAACAAGCGAGCTGGCGTCGATGCCCTGGCGCGGGCGCTCGGCCACATGCCCAATGACCTGCCCTTTGCTCGTGCGCACCGGGCTATCGATCGCCATGGGCAAGACGCCTGAGGAGATCCGTAGCGCAGCGCACTACATTTCAACCAGCAACGACAAAGATGGCATCGCCGATGCCATCGACGCATTTCTGCTGCCGCTTGTGGGAGATCATCATGAAGCGACTGGCCGCTTTCGACCTCGACGGAACGCTCGCGCTCAGCAAGCAGCCGCTCGACGATGAAATGGCGGATCTGCTTACCCGCCTGCTCGACGTGACGATGGTAGCGATCATCTCCGGAGGCGACTGGCCGCAATTCGAGAAACAGGTGGTGTCACGCATGCCTGCCCGGGCGCGGCTCGACAATTTCATCATCCAGCCGACCACGGGCACCAAGCTCTATCGTCACGCCGACGGCCAATGGACGCGTATCTATGCCGATCTGTTCACCGGCGACGAAAGCCAGCGCATCCGCGAAGCACTGACCAAGGCGGTCGAGCAGGCGGGCTATGCAAACGAGAACATCTGGGGCGAGCAGATCGAGGATCGCGGCAGCCAGATCACATTCTCCGCGCTCGGTCAGCAGGCGCCGCTCGAGGCCAAGGACACGTGGGATCCGGATCACGCCAAGCGCAAGAAATTGCAGGCCCTGCTCCAGCCGTTGCTGCCAGGCTTTGCCATCAATATCGGCGGGGCGACATCGATCGACATCACCCGCGAAGGCATAGACAAGGCCTATGGCCTTAAGCGCCTTTCCGAGCAGACCGGCGTCGCACTCGACGAGATGATCTTCTTCGGTGACGCGATCTTCCCGGGCGGAAATGATTATCCGGCCAAGCACCTCGGGCTGGATACCGTGCGAGTCCGCGACGTTGCCGAAACCAAGTCGGTGGTTGGCGCGATCGCTGCCTGGCTGGTCTAGATGCGCTACCGCCGATCCTTAACCAGTCCCGCTTTCGCACCCATACGACCCAGCTTCGCAGCGGCCCCACATTGTGGAGCCGACGGATCGCTTCAATAGTGCCGGATCTGCTTGACCCCACTACGCCTGGGCGTGTCCGAGGAAACTCAGCTCGCCATGTCCGCCATCATCCGACAGCTGGCGGCGCAGTCCTTGCAGGTAGCCGAGCAACGCTTCATCCGCTCGTCCACGACGTGGCTCAGGCATTCCCGCGCACATCGTTCGCAGGCGTCAGCGCAGGCGCGACACAGGATGGTATGGAGGGGGGATTCGCGCAGCATCGAGTTGGCGGACGCCTGGCACAGTTCCGCACAGTCGTTCAGCATGGCGATCAGCGACGCCGTGGCTGACGCGCCGCCTCGCTTGGTCAGCCAGGTGGCGGTCTCCAGGCACATGCGGTGCGAAGCCACGCAATCGTCGATGCAGTCCGTCATCGACATCGCCATCCCTTCCATTGGATGCTGCTGCCCCGCCGCCGGCACAGCCAGCGTTCCAGCGGCGGCAAGGCCGGCGCCGGCCATCAGCAATTCGCGTCTCTCGATCATCATGCACCTCCCATCTGCTATCCCTTGAGCGCTGTACCGCATCCGGCGGCCTCAGCCGTCGCAGGCGACCCATCCCACGCCGCGCGTGCCTTCTCCCGCGCCATCCGGGTTTCCTCCCAAGGCCAGTGGCCGTTGATCTCGACCCCGAGCGAGATGCTCAGGAAGGTCCGCACCAGCACCAGCCCTGCCAGCACGATGAGATCGTCGAGCGTCGGGTTGATCACCAGCGACTTGACGATGTCGCCGGCGACCAGGAATTCCAGGCCGAGCAGGATGCTGCGGCCGAGCGCCGAGCGGAACGCGCTATAGGCCTCGGTCCGGTCGCCCGCCCTCGCCCGCCGCGCAAACAGAAAGGTTGCGAGCCCCGCGCCGACCAGGATGGTCAGCGTACCCGCCAGTTCCAGGCCGATCACCGCGAGCCGGAAGAAGGCGCTCAGCCAGTCGGCCTCAATGGTGATCATACCAGCCTCGCTTGCGGATATTGTTGAAGCTGTCGGTGGCGTGACAGGCATAGCATTGGTCGACGCGCGCCTTCGATCCGGCTGCGCGCTGCGAGACCATGCTGAAATGCTCCATGAAGTGACTGGGCGGCGCCTTGTGGCACTCGGCGCACTGCGTCGAATTGACCGACGGATGGCGATAATTGGCGATCTTCCAGCTGTCGGTCTTGTGGCAGCTCGCGCAGTCGGTGCCGAACAGGCCCTGGTGCGGATCGCGGAACGCATGGCAGCTCGCGCAATTGAGCGCGGTCTCGGGGGTCAGGCTTCGAATGTTTGTCGACATGCCCGCCAACGGCTGCCGCCACTTCGCCATGTCGAGCAACGCGGCGTGATCCATGCGGATGATGCCGCGCTCTCCCTCATGTTCGACGTGGCAGGAGGTGCACTGCGTCGCTTTCGCGTGGAACTGCGTCGACTGCTTCGTCCCGAAATCCGTGCCCGCATGGCAGGTGAGACAGGTCCGGGTTTCGACGCCCTTGCCCGGCGTGTGGCAGGCCGTGCATTGGCCGGCGAAGGACTGGTGCGCGCTCGAGAGCGGGCCGGGCGAGACGAGCTGCGCCATCAGGCCGGCATCCCTCGGCGCGTCCGATCGCATCCGGATCGCGACCGCGGCGACCATCACCAGCAGGGCTGCGATGAAGACGGCGTAGGAAAGACGCTGCCAGCTCATAGCCAGCGCAGCCCGTAATAGAGCGCCGCGCCGACATGGAGCGCGAGCAGCGCGAAGATGAGACAGCCCAGCAGGATGTGCAGGAACCGCCACCGTGTGAACAGGGAGTTGGTTGCCTCTTCGGCACGGATCGCGAATTCGGTATCGGCCAGCGCCGCGGCGATCCCCGCCTTGTCCTGGGGATGCTGGCCCGCGGGCGCATCGCCGGCGACGAACAGATAGCGCTTCCAGCCCGACAGCGGCGGGGCTGCGGTATCGGCCTGCGTCGGCGCCGCCGGCTCCTCGAGGAAGGCGGCGCGAAGCGAGGCCAGTTCTGACCTGCGTCCGCGCAGCGCCCGACCAAGCTGGGCAAGCAGGTAGCGGCCGATGAAGCCGGTGATGACCGTCATCAGAAGGAGGATAGTCAGAAGCAGGCCGACCGGGCTTTCGAGCTTGTGCGCGGCGTGGACCAGACCCAGGATCGGCGCCAGCACGCCGGCATAGATGTGGATGGCGAGCAGGGTTGGCTTGCTGACGACCCGGGAGAGCGCCTTGTCGACCCAGGCGATGTGCTTGGCCGCGACATAAGGAAGCGTCAGCAGCATCAGCACGAGCGCTGCGATCCCGATGATCCCGCCGGCCAGGCTACCCGGAAAGCGGGGCGACACATGCACGAGATAGCCGAACGGGAACAGCAGCAGGAACGCGACCAGCAGGCCCACGGCAATGTCGCTGCGTTCGCGCATCAGGCTTCGACCACGAGCGGCGTGCCCGTCCCCTTCGCCTGGCACGCGAGCACATAGCCTTGCGCCTTGTCGGCGGGCGCAAGGCCGGATTCGACCTCCATCGTCACTTCGCCCTGCAGCAGCTTGACCACGCAGGCGCCGCATGTGCCCGCACGGCATGCATAGGGGATCTCGACGCCCGCGCCCTCGGCCGCCTCCAGCACGGTCTCGTCCGCGGGCAAGGCCGCCGACACCCCCGACACGGAGAAGGTCACCGTGCTCGGCGCCACCTCGGCGCTCGGGGCCGGCTTATCCGCTGGCGGGGGCGCGGGCTTGACCTCGAGATCCTCGTGGTCGGCCGGCAGCGAGGCCGGACCGAACGCCTCGGTGTGCAGCTGCGCTTCGGGGACGCCGAGTTCGGCCAGCACGCCGCGCATCGCGCCCATCATCGCCGGCGGGCCGCACATATGGATGCGCCGGCTCGCGATCTCCGGCACCGCGGCCAGGATCATCTCGCGCGTGATCGGCCCTTCTGGGCCCATCCAGACGGTGCCGGGCGCGCGCTGCATCGCGGCGACGATATGGAGGTTGGGAAAACGGCGTTCGAGCCGCTCGAGCTCGTCGCGGAACACGAATTCCTCGGTCGACCGTGCGCCGTAGAAGAAGAAGATATCACCCTTCCACGCGGTGTCGGTGAGATAGCGCAGCACCGACATCATCGGGGTGATGCCGACCCCGCCCGCGATCAGCACGATGCTCTGGGCATCCGTTCCCGTGAAGGTGAAGGCGCCGAACGGTCCGCTGACCTTCAGCAGATCGTCGGCGACGACCTTGTCGTGCAGGTATCGCGAGACCACGCCCTGCTCCTCGCGCTTGACCGTCAGTTCGACATAGGCCCGCTGGGTCGGCGAAGAGGCGATCGTGTAGGAACGGCGCGCGGTCTTGCCCGCTTCGGGCTCTACCTCGACCTGCAGGAACTGGCCCGGCAGGAAGTCGAACGGCAGCCGGTCGGCGGCCGGGTCCGCGAGCCGGAAGGTCAGCACGCTCGGCGTCTCTCGCACGATCTGGACCACGCGCAGCTGCCCCGCCCAGCTTTTGGGCTTGCGCAGCGAAGCCCCACCGGGCGCGGCCGCATTGCTCGGCGCGAGCCCGGCGCTGTCGGCAACGGGGGCAGGCGCGGGCGCAACCCTGGTAGCGGGCTGGGCAGCCTTCGGCTCCGGCTTTGTCAATGTCTTGCCGGTGGGGACACCACCGGCGATCGCCCCGATCCGCCGGAGGCGGAAGATCTGCAGCGCGATCAGCGTGGCGCTCACCAGCCCCAGGAACAGCATGAGAAGCAGGTGCGAGGGCGAGATGCCGAACCAGTGATCGGCATGGCCGGGCGCGGCCTGGTCGATGTCGAGCTGATCGCGCAGCCAGGCAAGCCCGACCTCCCGGGGCGGCTGCAAGCCGCCGATCGCGCCCTGCGCGGCGGTGCCGGACCGGAACAGGTCGGTTCCCTCGCGCAGGCGGCGCGCCGCATCGAGCCGGGCCGAGACCGTGGTTGCACGCGCGCCGTCGGCCGAGGCGGCGTTGATCATCGCTAGGCCCGTGCTTACCCGTTCGCCAGCCTGCGCAGCGACCCGCTGCCTTGCCGCTTCGTCGAGCGCGGGAAAGGCGAGCAGTTGCGAGATGAAGCCGGTCCGGCGCGATTCGTGGCCGTGCTCATTCTCCCCTTCCCCATTGATCATGCGATCCATCATGGGGTTCATCATCTTCGCCATGTCCGACGACCCCGACGATGCCGGTGCGGACATGCCCCCGCCGGCCGGCATGCCTGCGCCATGATGCGCGGCATGATCCTCGCCCTCCTGCGCGCCCGCGCCCGCGGACAGGCTGAGAGCGATTGCGCAGCCGAGGCTCAAGCGTCGAAGGCTGATCCGCCTGGACATCCTCATCCCCTTTTTCAGCGCGCTTACATATCCTTCATCGGCATCGCCGAATTGCCCGGCGCGGGATCGGGTGCCGGCGCGGTCTGGTTGCCGGCCCCGGCGCGCATCGCGTCATGGTCCATCGCCTGACGGTGATGCCGCTCCATCTCGGCCTGGTTGCTCATCGCGTCCATCGACGCCGCGTCTGCAGCGTTGCCGCTGTCGGTCAGGACCGGGGTGGCGGCGACGCTGTTCGCCGCGGGCGGCACCGTCTGGTCGGCCTGGCGGTCGCAGCCCGAAAGCGCGAGCGCCAGCAACAGGCTTCCGCCGACAAGCGGAAGGGCTTTTTTCGCATGGTCGATCATAGCTTGCTCCTTGGCTTGAAAACTGTGTCCGGGCGCCAGGGATGGCGCCCGGACCCGATCATTGCGCGTTGCGCAGGATCTGAAGGCACCGGTCGTGCGAGAGGTTCATCGGGTTGCGCCCCTGCCCCTTCATCTCGCCATGATCATGCGGCGTCTGGAGACCCATATTGCCCTCCATCGCCCGGCAACTCTCGACCTGCGCCGAGGTCGGCCGCGTGGTCACACAGGCGCCCAGAAGCAGCGCCGGCGTGAGGACGGCGATCAAACGCATTGTCGTCATGACAAAACCCCTTTCGCTAGTGATGATCGTTCGTCCTGCGCTGCCTGATGTTTCTTGTTATGCTGCTGGTCTTTCCGCCGCGCCGTCAGGAAGGCGAGGATCGGGCAATCGGAGACGGGCACTTCGCCCGGGCATTCGTCGGCGAGCATCCGCAGCATGTCGCGGATATCCGACAGGCGCTCGAGCCGGGCTTCGGCGTCAGCGATCTTGGCAAGCGTGATATCGAGCACGGCCTGGGCATGCGCGGTGTCCGACGCCCTGAGCGCCAGCAGCTGCCGGGCCTGTTCGAGTGTGAAACCAAGCTCCTGCGCCGAGCGGATGAAATTGACGCGCTCGAGGTCGGTCGCGTCGTAGAGCCTGTAGCCCGCTGCCGTGCGCGCGGGCTCGCGCAGCAAGCCCATCCGCTCATAATAGCGGATCGTATCGCGGCCCACGCCTGCCGCGGCGGCCAGTTCGCCGATCTTGAAATTGCCCATGTCATCCGCTCGATCATGCCGGTAGGACCATGGTCCAGGGTCAAGCGGTTTCGCCTCGATCCCGAACGGTCCGTTGCCGCCGGCAACCCGCTGCCCCGATGCCTCGCATCAGGGCAGCGTGTGCCGCCGGGCCACCGGCGCGTCAGTTCTTGCGAAGCTCGACGATGTCGTGCTTGGCAGGCGTACCGTCGGCGACGGACACATGCGCGAAGTGATCATCGAAGATATGATCGATCGTCACATGGCCGACGAGCTGGCGGTGATAGGTCGGCGCCACGCCCTTGGGCGGACCCGGATGGGTCACGACGCGATAGACCTCGAGCTTCTGGCCGACCTCGGCGCCATCGGCCTTGCCGATGCAGACGACCGTGCCGTTGCTGCCCGTGTCGACGATCGAGCCGCGCATGAACAAGCTGTGACCAATGCCTTGAGCCAGCAGGGGCGAAGCGCCGAACATCGCGATACCGGCCAGCGCGACCATGATAGATTTCTTGATCATCTTGGGCTCCCTCGAAGAGAAAATGGGCACCGCCGCGTGAATCGTCGACGGGAAGATTTGTCTTCTTCGGAGACAGGACTATGGGCCCGGGTCCAACGCCGGTATACGTAATGTTCGCAGCCCGCAGCGTGGGTCTGGGCCAGAGGCCGCTCCACGAGACAACCTCGTTGCGAGCTATCACAAATTACAAAAATTCAGAGCTGGCACGGTGCGAGATTGACGAGCTGAAAGCTTGGCCGCGCGAGCAGCAAAAGCGGCCTCAGTGAATCAAGGTAAGCAGCAGGGGGCAATATTGGTGCAGCAGGCGACGCGCGGCAGGCACTGCCACGTTCATTGCAGCGGGTTTGCAAGCGGCGATGCCGAAGGGGCCGTTCCCAGGGCGCTCGCAATACCGCTAGCGGCTGTCTGCCTTCATGTGATGTCTTGTGACGGGACGGGCTCGGTCGCATGGCCGCATAGGCGGCAATGTGGATGGTGGCGAAAAATTCCTGTGAGCCGCGCCGTCCTCCAAAAGCTGGCGCCGTTAAAATTTCTCGAAGGCCCTGATTGGTTTTTTTGAGAGGGGAATGCTCGCCCGCTGCGTATCTCTTATGTGCTCTGCCAGACACGCGATCATCATGGGAGGTTGAACGATGATGCACCCCATTGCCGCCGTCACGCAAGAACGGTGTGCCCGCCATGGCACTGGCTTCCAAGCTCGGCGTCAGGTGACCGGCAACCGAGGGGTACCGACCCGCGCGCCGCGCACAATATGAATCATCAAATATTATCGAAGTCTGGCCGGTGCCCCTTTCGCGTCGAACCTGCTCCTGTGAGCGGGCATACAAATGGGCCGCCGCGAACTCAGAAGGATTTTTTATGAACCACCTTATCGAACGACGCGATTTGCTTCGTGCAGGCGCGCTGGGCGCTGCCGGTTTAAGTCTCACCGGACTTTTCCCGGCATGGGCACAAACCGGCTCGGCCGGACTAGCGCCAATGCCGACACTCACCGGGGAAGATCTCCATCTTAGGGTTGACCATAGCGCTTTCGCCGTCGGAGGCCGCACCGGTCACGCCATAACAATGAACGGCGTGCTGCCGGCTCCCTTGATCCGCCTCAAGGAAGGGCAGAAGGTGCGCATCAGCGTCGAGAACGCGCTTGACGAGGATACGTCGATCCACTGGCACGGCCTGATCCTGCCGTTTCAGATGGACGGAGTGAAGCGCCCCGGGTTTTCAGGAGGCAGTTTTCATTTGGCTATGCAGCCATATCGAGGTTCTCGAGGGCTGCATAGTAATTGTCTTCGGCCTCAGCGGGCGGGATGTGCCCGATAGGGCCGAAGAGCCGGTGATTATTGTACCAATCGACCCAGCGCAGCGTTGCCATTTCCACGGCCGAAACGCTTGGCCATGATCGCTGCCGCCAGATGACCTCGGCCTTGTAAAGGCCGTTGATCGTCTCGGCTAAGGCGTTGTCGTAGGAATCACCTACGCTACCGACCGAGGGGACGAGTTTGGCCTCGGCCAAGCGCTGGGTATAGTTCATCGCAAGATATTGAACTCCCCTATCGCTATGGTGGATCAGTCCATCATCGGGATCTGGCCTGCGGGCATGAATCGCCTGCTCCAGGGCATCCAGAACGAAGCTGGCAGTGGCTGACGTGCTGACCTTCCATCCGACAATCCGCCGGGCAAAAGCATCAATCACGAAGGCGACATAGACGAAGCCTGCCCAAGTATGCACGTAGGTGAAATCGACGACCCACAGGGCGTTTGGCCGGCTGACGCGAAATGCCCGATTGACCTTGTCCAGCGGACACGGCGCCTTCGGGTTGCTGATGGTGGTGATCGTCTTCTTCCCACGACGGACGCCTGCCAGCCCCATGGCGCGCATTAATCGTTCCACCGTGCATTTCGCCACCATGATGCCTTCACGCCGCATCTGGTGCCAGACCTTGCGTGCGCCATAGAGACCGAAGCTGGCCTCATGGACCCGCTTGATCTGCTCCCTGATCTCGTCATCACGCTGCGCACGTGCTGGACGCCTGCCGGGATCGGCACTACGCGCGGCGTGTTCATGGTAGGAGGATGGGGCGATTGCCAGTTCCCGGCAGATCGGCTCGATACCCAAATCCTCGCGATGGACGTCGATGAACGCCATCATCATCTCCCGGGGCGGTCGAGCTCCGCCATCGCAAAATACGCAGATGCCTTGCGCAAAATCTCGTTGGCCCGGCGTAGTTCCTTCACTTCGCGCTCCAGCAATCTCAGGCGTTCCCGGTCATCCGCCGCCAGCGCCGCTGGCCCCGCTCGTCGGCTCGCCTCCTCGCGGCACCACCGGCGCAGCGTCTCCAGCGAGCAGCCGATCTTCGCCGCGATCGACTTCATCACTTCCCATTCCGAGCCGTACTCGGCCCGCTGCTCCACCACCATACGAACCGCCCGCTCGCGGACTTCAGGTGAAAATTTGTTGGTTGTCTTGCTCATAACGGATGCTCCTTCTCACAAGTTGGAGCCTCCTGGAAACCCGGGGCGCTTCAGAGTGCCCGGTGTGAGCTTTCCGGGTATCAAGCCGAAGACGACCTTCGTTTATGAATTCCCGATCAAGCAATCGGGCACGTACTGGTATCATAGCCACTCGGGTCTGCAGGAGCAGCAGGGCCACTACGGTCCGATCGTGATCGATCCCGCCGATACCGATCCGGTCGCCTACGACCGCGAGCACGTCATCGTTCTCAGCGACTGGACGTTCCTGCACCCGCATGCGCTCGTCACCAAGCTCAAACAGGAGGGAGGCTATTTCAATCGCCAGAAGCAGACCTTGGCGGGCCTGCTGCGCGACGGAGATCCTGAAGAAAAGATGTCACTGTCCGACCGTCTGATGTGGGGCAAGATGCGCATGGATCCCAGTGACATCTCGGATGTCACGGCATCGACCTATACCTACCTGATCAACGGCCATGGACCGAAAGAGAACTGGACCGGGCTATTCCGACCGGGAGAGCGCGTGCGGCTGCGCTTCATCAATGCTGCGACGATGACGATCTTCAACATTCGCATTCCAGGCCTTCCAATGACGGTGGTAAACGCTGACGGCCAAAACGTGCGTCCGGTGACCGTCGAGGAGTTCCAGATCGGCAACGCCGAAACCTACGATGTCATCATCCAGCCCACCGAGGACAGCGCTTTTACTCTCGTGGCAGAATCGGTCGATCGCTCGGGCATGGGTCGCGCGACGTTCGCCCCCCGCCTGGGGATGACCGCACCGGTTCCGCCCCTGCGCGCCCGTCCGACGCTCAGCATGAAGGACATGGGCATGGGCGGGATGGACCATGGCTCAATGGCGGGTATGGACCACAGCTCGCACGGCGCCGCAACGGCTGGTGCTACGGCATCGATGGCGGGAATGGATCATGGCTCATCTGGTTCGATGGGCGGCATGAATATGCGAGACAAGTCGCTGGTGCCGCCAACCGTCAAAGTTGGCGTGGGAGTCGACGCAATCGCAATGGCGCCTGTCGACCGGACCGGAGACCCAGGACTTGGGCTTGAGGACGTGGGTCATAAGGTGCTCACATATCGGGATCTGATGTCGCTCACGCCAAATCCCGACAAGCGGGCGCCAACGCGCACCGTCGAGGTTCACCTGACCGGCAACATGGAACGTTTCATGTGGTCCTTCGATGGCGAAAAGTTCAGTGAGGGCGTAGAGCCGATCCGCTTCGAGCGGAACGAACGGGCCAGGGTCGTGCTGATCAATCATAGCATGATGACACACCCCATTCACCTACATGGCCACTTCTTCGAGGTCGTAAACGGTCACACTGGAAGTCACCCGCTCAAGCACACAGTGAACGTCCTTCCTGGTGCGAAGCTCACTTTCGATCTCACCGCCGACGCGCCAGGAGACTGGGCGTTTCATTGCCATCTGCTGCTTCATATGCACGCTGGCATGTTCCGCGTCGTCACCGTCCGTCCGCTTGAAGGAGAGGCGGCATGACCCGCATCTTGATCCTGCTTAGCGCCACCGCGCTTGCACCACCGGCACTCGCACAGACCAACAACCAACAGCATGCAGCACACTCGGCAACTGCAACACAGCCTGCGCAGACCACTTTATCTAGCGATCCGCACGCAGAACATGCCAGTGCTTCTGAGCCTGCCGACGACCCCCATGCAGGACACGAGATGCAGCCCGCGCAGGAGGCACCCGATCCGCACGCCGGCCACAGCATGCCGGTGTCACAGCCCAATTCAGGTCATACGGCGCAAGGTCATGAGCCTGGCATTCCCGACCCGCCGGTTGGCCCACCGCCCCCCGCCGCGCTCCACGGCCCTCCCAATGCAGCGGATGCCGTATTCGGGACCGGGGTGATGACCGATGCCCGAGGAATTTTGCGTCGCGAGCATGGCGACATCACCACTTACAACGTCCTGATCGATCAGATGGAGAGCCGCATCACAAAAGGCCGCGACGGCTACTTTATCAGTGCCCAAGGATGGTATGGCGGCGACATTGACCGGTTGTGGCTGAAAACAGAGATCGAATCGGATTTCAGAGAAAAGCCCGAGCAGGCTGAGGTCCAAGCGCTCTGGAGTCATGCGCTTGACCCTTGGTTTAACCTGCAAACCGGCATCCGCTATGATTTCGAGCCCAGCCCGGAACGTGCGCATCTGGTCGTCGGTATCCAAGGTCTGGCCCCTTACTGGTTCGAGGTCGATGGCGCGCTCTTTCTATCCGATAGGGGCGATCTTACAGCTCGTTTCGAGGCCGAATACGACCAGCGCATAACACAACGGCTGATCCTTCAACCTCGGGTCGAAGTCGACTTCGCGTTGCAGGACGTGCCAGAAATCGGTGTTGGTTCTGGCTTGTCAAAAGCGGAGGTCGGGCTCCGACTGCGCTACGAGATTGTCAAGGAATTCGCGCCTTACATCGGCGTGGAATATAATGAGACTTTCGGCGATACGGCTCGCTTCGAACGCGCGGCGGGCGGGGACGTTTCGCATCTGAGTTTCGTGGTTGGCATCCGGGCCTGGTTCTGAGGCTGGAGCGGGGGAGCCGGGAGGTTCCCCCTTGGCCATATGCTCTACCGGTCTTCAGCCGTGCCGCGCAAACACGCTCTGGCGACCACCGGTGGTGAAAGCTACGACCTCATAAGCGTCGCGTCGCCCGTCTGGCGTTTCCATCCCGGGTGAACCCGCGGGCATTCCAGGAACCGCCAATCCGATTATGTCAGACGGCTTCTCGCTCAGGAGCCGTAAAATGTCCGCCGCTGGCACATGTCCTTCGATGACATATCCAGCAGCCACTGTGGTGTGGCAAGACGCAAGCTCAAGCGGCACCCGCAGACGCGCTTTGACAGCGGCCATGTCCTCCGCATTGATCAGCCTGACCGTGAAGTCGCCTGTTGATTCGATCCGGTCGGCCCAAGCCGAACAACAGCCGCAGTTTGGATCCTTATGTACAAGGATCGGCACCGGTCCCGGCGCGGCTGCGCTGCACGCGCTGATCAACCCGCCCATCGCGGCGACAAGTCCCAACGCGCGTATACTGCCCACAAAGTGACGACGGCTCAAGAGCAGGCTATCCATTTAATCGTCCTTTCTAGAATGTTAAATATTTAGCGCCGCCAGACATGAACCAACCGCCCGCCCAACCCTGAAAAGCGGTAGCGATGGACACGATCTGAAGCGCCCTCAAGTGATGCGCGGGCTCCCGGCGGCCGGCCGGGTCGGATGCGGCCCCGAATAAAAGTGGCGCAGTCACGGTTGCAAGCAGGCCGTGGGTTAAGCCGTGCCACAAAAGCTCCCGGGCGGAATTGGCTAGGGAGGGTGGCTAACTGACCACCGACAATCCAAGACCTACTCTTAAGAAGCTGTAATTCTCGTGCGTAAGTCGACAACTTGGTCCTGCACAGACCCGAAGCCATCGAACGCAACATCCCTGGCAAAACCTCCCCTTCAGTCTCCATGATGGATATACGCGCGAAGTCTCGCCGTCCCTTGCGGAAGCGCATTTGGGACAAGCTGATTGGCGTCTGTTCCTTGAGAGGCAGCCCGAACCTGCTGGGTAAACATCGTTGATCGGCGACACCGATCCACACTCAATCAGGGCTCGTCTGCCTCCTCGCCCCCAAGACGTCGGACGATCGGGTAGCCGCACTCGGTCGACATCTTGGTGTAAGGGCACTTGTGCTTCTCGACCAGGAAGCCCGGCCATTCGAGTCCTCATCTGTCGCCTAGTCGGAAACCGCCCTGAAGCTCGGCAACTACAAATTTTTCCCTCCATTTTGATGCAACCTGCGCCTCGGCGCGTTTACGACGCGCGGGAGCATCAAAGGAGAACGATGATGAAGAAAGCTCAAATCGCCACAGCTGCCCTTGTACTCGCGGCCACCATGCCTGCCCTCGCCCAAGGAAACCCACAGGGCATGGATCACAGCAAAATGAACCATGGCCAGATGAATCACTCGGCAATGGCCGAAATGATGCAGCCGACACAGGCCAACCCTTATCCGCCGGCGGAAATGAAGATGCATCGTGCCATGATGGGCGCTGTTGGTAGCGATGCGACTGAAACCTGGGTGCGTAAGATGATCGAACATCATCGCGGCGCGGTTGAGATGTCGCAGATCGTGCTACGCGACGCTCGCGACGCCAAGATCCGCGAGATGGCGACCAAGAGTTCGGCGGAGCAACGTCAAGAAATCAACGAGTTGCAGGCCTGGCTGCGCGAGCATGGCAAGCGCCCTCAATGAGGATAATTATCACTGGAGGGCTTTAACGTTAAGAAAGCAAATGGTCGCGGCGCTCGCCGCATGTTCGTAGGAATTTTAGCGAGCGCCGGGCCCCCGGTGGTAGTCCACCGCGATCGCGGCTGCCCCCGCTGTGAGAGATGGGCCGAGGACATCCGCGCGCAGTTCAAGCGGCCCGTTTCTATCATCGACGAATGCTCGCGTATGGCATCCCAGCAGGCCCGAGGCGCCCCGCAACAGCTAATCTCCTACCTTATCTAGGCTGGAAGATTGGAGATATCGAAGTCGTAAAGGGGGCTCTGGCGTTGCTCCTTTTTATAGGCTAGGGGGATACCCTATGGCTCACACCGAACAGAACAGCGCCGAGTTAATCGCACGAGTGCGGCGCATTGCAGGACAGGTCAGCGCTATTGAGCGCGGCCTGGAGCGTGGCGCGCCGTGTGGCGAAGTTCTGCACCTTGTGGCGGCGGTTCGCGGCGCGGTGAACGGCCTGCTCGACGAAATCATCGTGGACCATCTGGATCAGCATGTTGCGAAGGTGGGCCTGGATGAGGCCGAGCGCTTGCGAGCGTCGGAGGATCTGAAAGCCGTTATTCGCCGCTATTCCAAATAGGATCGATGATGACCGCGGCTTTTCGCATTGATCGCTTCACTCACGATCACGTCTTCCTGGGGGCGTCGCATGACGCGAATGCGCGCCGCACATTGTGGGTGGTGGCACTGACGGCAACGATGATGGTCGGCGAAATCATCGCCGGCTATCTCACCGGGTCGATGGCGCTTCTGGCGGACGGTTTCCACATGGCGACGCATGCCGGAGCACTCAGTGTTGCGGCAATCGCGTATTCCTACGCCAAGCGGCATGCCTCGGACGACAGGTTCAGCTTCGGGACGGGCAAGGTCGGCGACCTGGCAGGATTCGCCTCCGCGCTGGTGCTCGCCGTGATCGCAATCGGCATCGGCGTCGAATCGCTAATTCGCCTCTTCCAGCCGACCACAGTGGCGTTCACCGAAGCGACCATCATCGCCGCGATCGGTCTCGCCGTGAACATTGTCAGTGCCTTTCTCCTGGCGGGAAGTCATTCGCACGATCACGATCACGGTCATGGCCATTCCCATAGCCATCATGCGCAGCCACATGCCCATAGACATGAAGGACACCAGCACGATGACGACGAGACCCATGCAGTGGCTGGGCTGCGAAGCCAGGACAACAACCTTCGCGCCGCCTATGTCCATGTCCTTGCCGACGCGCTGACCTCGGTGCTGGCGATCGTCGCGCTCCTGTCAGGACGCTTCCTCGGCTGGGTGTGGCTCGATCCGGTGATGGGGGTGGTCGGTGCCACCGTGATCGCCCGCTGGTCATGGTCGCTGATGCGCGAAACTGCCTGGGTGCTGCTCGACCGGAGCGACGAGCATGTCGCCGAGGAAATCCGCGAACTGGTCGAAACGCCCGGCGATGCCCAAATCGCGGACCTGCACGTCTGGCGCGTCGGCCCCGACGCACATGCTGGTATCGTTAGCGTAGTGGCGGGCGGTGCAGTGGATCGCACGACGGTGCAAAAGCGCCTCAAGCCGGTCCGCGGGCTTCGCCATCTGACGATCGAGATGCAGTCGCCATGAAGTCGCCCTGCATCGACATCTGCCTTTTCGATGGACGTACCGGCTGGTGCAAGGGATGCGGCCGCACCAACGACGAAATTCGCACCTGGAAGAAGAGCCAGCCACATCAACAACGTCGGATCGCGTCGGACCTCCCACGACGCCTTGCCAAGCTCGCCCCGACGGCGAAGCCGATTAGGCCGGACCGATGATGGAATCGCTGCGATTGACCGGCTGCCGGATAAGGGCGACGCCTTGCGTCAATGCTGTCGTTAATGTCATCAATGACACGCAGCCTCGACTTGGAGAGCACCGCGCATGACACTTGCGGTATCATGCCGGCAATCTATGCTCCGTGCTCGTGATTAGGGTGTCACGACCATTATTTCTTAGATTTTTCTCGATGCTGTGCATCGGGCTGACGCTCGTCTTCGCAAGCGCCAGCATGGCTAGTGTCATCGATCGCATGCAGCATCAATCAGACGCATCGGGCGATCATAACCATCTACTGTTCAGCAAAATCGTTTCAGAACCCAGCGACCATCAACACGAGCCTCATAAGCCCGATCTGGACGACAAGGAAGATGCTCCTGATCATCAGCCCGGCACTGGGCATCACCATCATGGTGATTCCGGGGCGTCGCTTGCTGCCTTTGGGATGCAAGGCCAGGCAGGGGCTTTTCCAACATCATCGTCACTATCACCAGTAGCCGACGATCGATTGGCGGGCGTTTTGATTCCCGGACCTGAGCGTCCCCCCAAGACCATCGCAAATCGCACCTAGAGCCGCCGTGTCGAATTAGGCGCGGCTTTAGCCACGCCTGTTCGTGAGGCCGAATTGTCATGTTTTCAATATTCTTTGCGCACCAGCCGGTGCGCTTTCGGCGCGCGCTTGCGATAGGCGCGGCTATCGCTGCCCTATCCGACCCGTCCGTCGGGGTGGCGCAAGACCTCAGTCTATCCGACGCCCTTTCCAGGGTCGCCACTGGCGATCCCGCCGTGGCAGCCAATGCCGCGCGAATTCAAGCCGCCGATGCCGCGATTACCCAGGCCGATGTGCGGCCACGAGATGTCGTGGGCGTCGATGTAGAGGACTTCACCGGCACCGGCCCGTATTCTGCTCTTGGGCGTTCGCAGGCGACCGCCTGGTATGAACGGACTTGGGAGCGCGGCGGCAAGCGTGAAGCGCGTGTTGGCGCTGCTCGCTCGGAACTTGGCGTCACCGCCGAGCGCAATCGCCTGCGGATGCTTGATCTGTTCGCCCAGGTGCAGGCTGCATGGGTTGAGGCGCTAGCAGCCGAAGCCGCTATCCCGATCGCCGCCCAGCGCCTTGCTGGGGCGCGGCAGGTAGAAGGTGAAGTAGACCGCAGGGTAGGTCGGGCTCTCGATCCTCTATTCGCGGCGGAACGAGCGCGAACCACTGTGGCGCAAGCTCGGATCGCACTGGATCAAGCACGCGAGAATGCCCGTATCGCCCGCACGACGCTCGCCTCTTATTGGGGAGCCACCGGCGGCGATTACAACCTCGACACCCAGCCTTTCACTATTATGGAGCCATCCCGGCCCCCGGGGGATGATAGCCCCGAACTCGCCTTGCTCACCGCCGAGCGGGACGCCGCCGGGGCAAAGATCCGCCTTGCGGAGGCAAGCAGCGTCGGCGACCCCAGCGCGCGGGTGGGCCTACGCCATTTCGGGCAGGGCAATGATGTGGCGATCATAGTCGGGGGTTCGATCCCGCTCGGCAACCGCACCGCCAACCGCGGCAATGTCGCGCGCGCCAATGCGGAAGCACAGGCGGCCGAAGCCGAACTTGCCGTTGCGCGGGCACAGCTCGGGCGCGAAATCGACAGGATTGTTGCCGAACGCGCGGCGCTTGCCACCGAGATCGCCTGGATTGAACGCGAAGTGCTACCAAGCGCGGCGCGCGCGGTGACGCTTGTCCGCGACGGCTTCGCGCGTGGCGGCACCGCGTTCACCTTCCTCGAAGTCAACCAGGCTCAGCAGGCTGTCGTTGATGCACGATCCCGCCGGGTCGAACTGCTGCGCCGCTTCCATCTTCGCGGCGCCCGGCTCGATCGGTTGACCGGCCGTCATGCCTCCCTCCTTTCCAGCGCGGAGAACCGCTGATGACACGATTCCTATTGTCTGCGGGTTCGATGCTCGCATTTGCGCTGCTCGCCGGCTGTGGCGAGTCCCCTGCCACCAAGGAGGCGGGCGAAAGCCAGGCGGCCGCTGCCGCCGATGACTATGAGCGCGGGCCGCATCGCGGGCGAATGCTGCGCGACGGGGATTTCGCGGTCGAGATCACGATTTTCGAGGAGGGTGTCGATCCCCAGTTCCACGTCTATGCCTACCGGAACGGCAAGCCGATAGCGCCAGGTGACGTCCAGCTTGCCATCGAGCTGTCGCGCCTCGGCGGTAAGGTCGATCGCTTCGCCTTCACGCCGCAAGAGGACTATCTGCGCGGCGGCGGCGTGGTCATCGAGCCCCACTCTTTCGACGTTAAGGTGCGCGCCGTCGAAGGCGGGCGCACGCACAGCTGGACTTACGCGTCCTACGAGGGCCGGACCACTATTTCCGCGCAGGCGGCCAAGGCCGGCGGGGTGCGCTCCGAGCGCGCCGGTCCCGCAACGGTGGCCGAGCTGATCGACATGGGCGGCCGCATCGAAATCACACCCGAAGGCAAGGCCGATGTGCGCGCCCGGCTTCCCGGCCAAATCGTCTGGATGAGTGGCAAGCTGGGCGATCGGGTCAACCGGGGACAGGCGTTGCTGCGTGTCGAATCCAGCCATTCGCTCCAGACCTATGCCGTGTCGGCCCCTATCAGCGGCACCATCATTGAGAAGAACGCCAATGTCGGCGATACCACCGGCGATAGGGCGCTGTTCGTGATCGCCGATCCGACCCGGCTTCATGCCGAGTTCTTCGTCTATCCGCGCGACGCCGAGCGCGTACGCGTCGGCCAGCGGGTCAACGTTCGCAGTCTCTCCGGCGATGCGAAGCTCGACGCCCCGGTAGAAGCCGTTCTGCCGACCGCGGACGTCGCCAGCCAGACGATGATGGCGCATGTCCATCTACCGCCGAGTGCGTCGCGCGAATTCCGGCCAGGCATGGGCGTCGAGGGTTCCTTTGCCGTGGCCGAAGCGCAAGTGCCGCTTGCGGTGAGGACCAAGGCGATTCAGCGGTTTCGCGACTTCGAGGTGGTCTATGCCAAGGTTGGCAACACCTACGAAGTGCGAATGCTGGAGATCGGGCGCCGCACGCCCGAATGGACCGAAGTGCTCGGCGGCCTTGAACCCGGCACCGAATATGTGACCGATGGCGCGTTCCTGATCCGTGCCGACATCGACAAGTCGGGAGCCAGCCATGACCACTGAGAACGAAACGCCCGTCCGTTCGGCGTTGTTCGAACGCTTCATCTCCAACGCGATCCGCTTTCGCTGGGCCGTTTTGACCATGGTTGCGCTGCTCTGCGCGATCGGCGTCTGGGCCTTCCAGCGCCTGCCGATCGACGCCACACCCGACATCACCAACGTTCAGGTCCAGATCAACAGCGAGGCGGCCGGCTTCTCGCCATTGGAAGCCGAACAGCGCGTGACCTTCCCGGTCGAGACGGCGATCGCCGGCCTGCCGGGCCTTCAATACACCCGCTCGATCTCGCGCTATGGCCTCTCCCAGGTGACGGCGGTGTTCGAGGACGGCACCAGCATCTATTTCGCGCGCCAGCTCATCAACGAACGGCTCCAGACCGCGCGCGACCAGCTGCCCGAAGGCGTCATACCCGAGATGGGACCGATCGCCACGGGCCTCGGCGAGATCTTCATGTACACGCTGGAGGCAGCCCCCGGCGCACGCAAGCCCGACGGCGGCCGCTATACGCCCGAGGACCTGCGGACCTTGCAGGACTGGGTGATCCGGCCGCAACTCAGAAACACGTCGGGCGTCACCGAGGTCAACAGCATCGGCGGCTATGAGCGGCAATATCATGTGGCCCCGCTGCCCGACCGGCTTTCCGCCTATGGCCTCACGCTCAATGATGTCGTCGAGGCACTCGGCCGCAACAACGCCAATGTCGGCGCCGGTTATGTCGAGCGCTATGGCGAGCAGTATCTTGTCCGCGTGCCCGGCCAAGCGTCGGGTATCGACGATCTCAAGTCGATCATCGTCACCAATCGCGGCGGCGTGCCGATCCGCGTGGCCGACGTCGCCGATGTCGGCATGGGTGAGGGGCTGCGCACCGGCGCCGCGACTGAAAACGGGCAGGAAGTGGTGCTCGGCACCGTGTTCATGCTCGCGGGTGAGAATAGCCGGATCGTCGCGCGGGCAGCAGCCGAGCGACTGGAAGAAGCTGCAAAGGCCCTGCCAGCGGGCGTGAAGGCAGTGCCGATCTACGACCGCACCGATCTCGTCGAGCGGGCGATCTGGACGGTCGAGAAGAACCTCGCGGAAGGTGCGCTGCTCGTGATCGTGGTCCTGTTCTTGCTGCTCGGCAATATCCGTGCGGCACTCATCACGGCGGCGGTGATCCCAGTCACCATGCTTATGACCATCACCGGCATGGTGCGCGCGGGTGTGTCGGGCAACCTGATGAGCCTTGGCGCACTCGACTTCGGCCTGATCGTCGACGGCGCCGTCATCATCGTCGAGAATTGCCTGCGCCGATTCGGCGAGGCGCAGCACCGCCAGGGACGATTGCTCGACCGTGAAGAACGCTTTGCTCTAACCGCCTCCGCGACATCTGAAGTCATCCGCCCGTCGCTGTTCGGCATGCTCATCATCGCGCTGGTCTATGTGCCGATCTTCGCGCTGACCGGCGTCGAGGGGAAGATGTTCCACCCGATGGCGATCACCGTTGTCATGGCGCTGACCTTCGCCCTCATTCTCTCGCTCACCTTCGTGCCGGCGGCGGTCGCGCTGTTCGTCACGGGCAAGGTCGAGGAGAAGGAAAGCCGCGTGATGGGCTGGGCACGCAAACTCTATGCGCCCGCCCTCGACACCGCCTTGCGGCTGCGGGTCGCGTTCGTCGCGGGCGCGGTGGTGCTGGTCGCCATAGCGGGCTTTGCCGCAACGCGCATGGGATCAGAGTTCGTCCCCAATCTGGATGAGGGCGACATCGCGCTCCATGCGCTGCGCATTCCCGGCACCAGCCTCACGCAAGCTATCGGGATGCAGACAACGCTCGAAGCACGGCTCAAGCAGTTCCCGGAAGTTGAGCGGATCGTCTCGAAGATCGGCACGGCCGAAGTGGCGACCGATCCGATGCCGCCTTCGGTCGCCGACACGTTCATCATGCTCAAGGATCGCAAGGACTGGCCGGACCCACGGAAACCCAGGGCCGAGCTGGTTCGCGAGATGCAGACGGCAGCCGCGACGATTCCCGGCAACAACTATGAGTTCACCCAGCCCATACAGATGCGATTCAACGAGCTTTTGTCCGGGGTCCGGGCGGATGTCGCGATCAAGGTGTTCGGCGACGATCTCGACCAGCTTCTAGAGATAGGTCAGGCTGTCGAGAGCGTGGCGAGCGGCATCGAAGGCGCGCAGGATGTGAGCGTCGAGCAGGTGACGGGGCTGCCCGTCTTGCAGATCACGCCCGACCGGGCCGCGCTGGCGCGGCTCGGTCTCAACATCGGCGACATTCAGGACGTTGTGGCTGTCTCCATTGGCGGGCGCGAAGCCGGCCGGATCTTCGAGGGCGACCGGCGCTTCCCGGTGATCGTGCGATTGCCCGAGGACATCAGAAGCAGAGCCGACGAGATCGGCCGGTTGCGAATTCCGCTGGCCGGCAATGGCACGGACCCGCTTGGGTTCGTACCGCTCGCCGACGTGGCGAAAGTGGAGGTCGTCATCGGCCCCAACCAGATCAGCCGCGAGGACGGCAAGCGACGCGTCGTCGTGACCGCCAATGTGCGCGGGCGCGACCTTGGCTCGTTCGTCGAGGAGCTTCAACAAAAAGTGGATGCGGAAGTCGAAGTCCCCTCCGGCTATTGGGTCAGCTATGGTGGCACCTTCGAGCAACTGATCTCGGCAGCCGAGCGGTTGCGCTTGGTCGTGCCTGCCGCGCTGCTGCTGATCTTCGGCCTGCTCTACGGGCTGTTCCGATCCGCCAGGGATTCGGCAATCGTCTTCTCGGGCGTGCCATTGGCGCTGACCGGCGGCGTGGCGGCACTGCTGATCCGCGGGATGCCGCTCTCCATCTCGGCGGGCGTGGGCTTCATCGCCCTCTCGGGCGTGGCGGTGCTCAACGGCGTGGTCATGCTGAGCTTCATCCGCCAGCTCCGGGAGACGGGCAACAGCCTTGAGGACGCGATACGCGAAGGCGCGCTCACAAGGCTGAGGCCGGTGCTAATGACCGCGCTGGTGGCGAGCCTGGGGTTCGTGCCGATGGCGTTCAATGTCGGCGCGGGCGCGGAGGTACAGCGTCCGCTCGCTACTGTCGTTATCGGCGGCATCATCTCCTCGACCTTGCTGACGCTGCTGGTGCTGCCCGCACTCTATCGCATCGTCCACGGTCGCGAAGCGCGCCGTGAAGACGAACGCCCATCCGCTGATACGTCCCTCGCGCAAGCCTGAACCGTTGCCGCTCCCGCCTGCGCCCGGCGGCGCGCGAGAGACCGGCCAAGGAGTTCTCCGATGAGCTTATACGCAACCCTTACCCAGCATATCTCACGAAGCAGGCTGATGATCGCCCTCGGGCTGCTTGCTTTTTCCTTCTGCCTCAGGGTCGAGGCGTTCGCCCACAATGTCGCGGAAGGCGACAAGGGCTATATCCAGGAAAGCAGCGGCGTCCTGTTTCTCCCGTTCGTGTATCTGGGCGCCAAGCACATGGTCACGGGCTACGACCATCTGCTGTTCCTGTTCGGCGTGATCTTCTTCCTCTACCGGATGAAGGACATCGGTCTTTACGTGACGCTGTTCGCGATCGGCCATTCGACGACCATGCTGTTCGGCGTGCTGATGGGGATCAGCGCCAACGCCTATCTCATCGACGCAATCATCGGCCTGTCGGTTGTCTATAAGGCGCTCGACAATCTTGGCGCGTTCCAGCGCTGGTTCGGCTTCCAACCCAATACCAAGGTCGCGACGCTGGTGTTCGGCTTCTTCCACGGGTTCGGCCTGGCGACAAAGATTCTTGAGTTCGAGATTTCAAGTGACGGCCTGCTCGCCAACCTGATCGCCTTCAATATCGGCGTCGAGATCGGGCAACTTCTCGCGCTCGGCGCCATCCTGATCCTGATGGGCTACTGGCGCCGGACCTCAAGTTTCATGCGCCACGCCTTCGCCGCCAACACCATCCTGATGGCCGCCGGCTTCGTGCTGGTCGGCTACCAGCTCGTCGGCTTTGCCGTCGCCTGATTTCAAGGAGGTTTCGACCATGTTCAACGCCCAACGTCCCAATCTCGACGACCTGCCCACCAATCGGCAATTGATCCGGGCGACACTCGTTGCCGCCATCTCCGCCAGCGCCCTTCTCGTCGCGGTCATTCTGCCCTCGGAATATGGTGTCGATCCCACCGGAGCCGGCCGCGCGCTGGGCCTTACCCAGATGGGCGAAATCAAAGTCCAGCTGGCTGAAAAAACAGCACAGAACGCCGCCGCCGATGCAGTGGCGGCGCAGGCGCCAGCCCTCGCAAAGGTGGAGCAGGCTGCAGGCGGCAGCGTGCAACCGGTAGCCGCGCCCCCGAAGGTGCCCCTCGCGAGCGAAGCCGATGGGCGCACCGACACGACGCGCCTGACACTTGCGCCAGGCGAAGGCGCGGAGGTCAAGTTCAAGGCCAGTAAGGGCGCCCGTGTCGTCTTCAACTGGTCGGTAGAGGGCGGCCACGTCAATTACGACACCCACGCGGACGCTCCGGGCATCTCCTATCATGGTTATGGCAAGGGCCGAGCGTCGACCGGCGAGCAAGGCGATCTCGTCGCCGCATTCGACGGCAGCCACGGCTGGTTCTGGCGCAACCGTTCGGGTGCCCCGGTGACGATCATGCTACGCACCGAGGGCGCCTATAGTGAGATCAAGCGGGTTGTCTGACATCGCTGCATCTCGTCCGATCGAATCCCGCCGTGCGAGCCCTCATGAACAGCGCGGTGGGATCGTCGGCGTCATGCGTTTTACCGGAGTGTTTTCAGCTGCCGGACATCGATCTTCTCGCGCTGGGTTATCCTGGCCTGTTTCTGGCTGCGCTGGTTGCTGCAACCCTGCTGCCGGCACAATCCGAACTGCTGCTGCTCGCCATGCTGGCTTCCGGAAGGTTCGAGCCGGTCCCGCTGCTCCTGGCCGCGTCGGTGGGCAATGTGCTGGGCTCAACACTCAACTGGGCGCTTGGCCGCTTTCTCGCGCATCATCGCGGCGCCCGCTGGTTCCCGGTCTCGGAGACCGCAATGGCGAAAGCGGAAAGGCGCTATCGCCGGTTCGGCGCGCTTTCCCTGCTGTTCTCATGGCTGCCCATCATCGGCGATCCCCTGACGCTTATCGCCGGCGTCTTGCGCACGCCGCTTTCCCGCTTCCTCCTGCTGGTCACGATCGCCAAATCCGGACGCTATCTAGTGCTGATGGTGGCGCATGGTTATCTGACCGCATGAGGCTGCAGACCAGTCTCACGGGCCCAACGAGGTAGCCATGCTCAAAATATTGGCCAACCGAACCTATCGCCATCTGTTCTTGGCCCAGATCATCGCGCTGATCGGCACCGGCCTCGCTACCGTCGCGTTGGGCCTGCTCGCCTATGACATCGCTGGTGCTGACGCGGGTGCCGTGCTGGGCACAGCGATGGCGATCAAGATGATCGCTTATATCGGTGTGGCCCCGATTGTCGGCGCCTATGCAAACCGATTGCCGCGCCGTAGTTTCCTCATCGCGATGGACCTGATCCGTTGCCTGGTCGCGCTCGCGCTGCCCTTCATCGATCAGGTGTGGCAAATCTACGTACTGATCTTCGTGCTGCAATCGGCTTCGGCAGGGTTCACGCCGACCTTCCAGGCGACCATCCCTGACGTGCTGCCCGAGGAACAGGACTATACTAAGGCGCTGTCCCTCTCTCGCCTCGCCTATGACATGGAAAGCCTGACAAGCCCGATGCTCGCTGCCGCGCTGCTTACGGTTATGAGCTTCCACTGGCTGTTCTCAGGCACTGCAATCGGTTTTGCCTGTTCGGCCCTTCTTGTGTTGACGACCGTGCTTCCGCGGGCCGCTGCCAGCCGGCCGACGGGCGGCATCTATTATAATACCACGCGCGGCGCCCGGCTTTACCTCAAAACGCCTCGGCTTCGTGGCCTGCTCGCCGTGACTCTTGCAGCCGCCGCGGCCAGTGCGATGGTGATTGTTAATACGCCAGTGCTGGTACAGTCGGCCCTTGGGCGTGGACAGAGCGCGATGGCGATCACGCTCGCCGCTTTCGGTGGCGGCTCGATGCTGGCGGCGCTGTTGCTGCCGCGTTTGCTTGAACGGCTCTCCGATCGGACAGTGATGCTGTCGGCCGCTTCGGCTATGACGGTCACGCTGGCGGCGCTCGCCTTGTCTTGGCAGGACCACGCCGCCCCCCATTATTGGGGCGTGATCCTCGTGGGCTGGTTAGCACTTGGCATTGCCTATTCGGCCAGCATTACGCCTGGTGGCCGGCTGCTACGCCGCTCTTCGGGCGGGCAGGATCGGCCCGCCCTGTTTGCAGCGCAATTCGCGCTTAGCCATGTGTGCTGGCTAATTGCCTATCCACTGGCAGGTCAGATCGGCGCATTCGGCGGCATGGGCGCCGCGTTCGCTGCGGCCGCTGTGCTGGCGCTAATCGGCACGGTGATTGCGTTCCGCATCTGGCCCAGTGAAGACGCCGAAGTGGTAGCACACAGGCATGACGATCTGCCACTCGATCATCCCCATCTTCTCGAAGGGCATCCGGGCGGTCGCGCCCGCCACGCGTTCGTGATCGACGAGCTGCATCCACGCTGGCCGATCCAGTAGCGGCAGTGAGTGTGAAAGCGAGCGGTGACGATCGCGGGCAGCGTGTCGCGGAGACTGTGTTTCGGCTACCATCCGAGCAGCGAACGCGCGCGGGAGATATCGAGGATATAGTGGTCGTTGCTGCTGTCGATCATCCAGGGCTGGATGAAGTCGTCGCTGCCGAGCGCTTCGTTCTGCAGGATGATCCCGGCCTTCGCGAGCGGCTACGGAATCCGGATAGTCTTCCGGACCTCGCCGTCGAGCGCCTCGCCCACGATGTCCTGGATCTCGGCATAGCCGGGCGCGCCGATGAGCAGCGGCAGCTCGGCCGAAAGGTCGTGCCGCCGATCGACCAGGCGAAGCACGGCATCGGCCAAGTCGTCGCGGTGCGCCGATGCCGCACGCAGCATCCCGTGATAAAAGTGCGAGATCACGCGATGCTCGTAGATCTGGGATATCTGCTGCGCGAGTAACGCCGAGCGCCCGTCGCCGTCGTAAACTCCGGCGGCGGGGAGGAAGACGACGGGAATCTTACCGCGCCTCGCGTGCAGCAGTGCTTCGGCAACAACTTTCGACTGTGGATACGCCTAGGACGCACCGATTGGCGACTCCTCGCTGATGCGCTCTTCCGGAGTGGCGGCAGGCTTATGAACCAGCATTGTGCTGGCGAAGACGAATTGCTCGACGTCGAACGACCGGAGCCCGTCAATCAGCCGGCGGGTGTCGTGCACGGTGGCCTTGTCGTAGAGCGGATTGGGGTTGCCCGTGATGTCATAGCCGATTGCCGACGCGGGCGGCCGCGGGTCTGGAGGACCGACACGATCCAGGCCGACAACCGTGTAGCGTTCCCTCGGCTGGGCAACTAGCGCGGCGGCTGTAAAGCCGCTCGCACCTGTGATGAGGACGACTTCGAGGGCGTCCTTGTCGCTCCCTGACCCACTGCGCTCACCGTCGGTCATCAATCTGCCACCCTCATTCATTGTGCTGCGGAACGCATACAGTCCCCCTGTACTTATGATCGCGAGGCGGGCGCGTGCGGATCACCGCACAATTGTTTTACGCGCCCGCCCCGCAAATCCCTTAGGCAAAATGGGGCTTTATTGCGTCACCGCGAAGCCGGCTTTCTCGATGGCCTGCTTGAGCTGCTGTACATCGGCCGTCGAGTTTACCGAAACGGTCTTTCTCGCCAAATCGATGTTGACGACGGCATTGGCATCGACGCGCTGAAGCGCGTTGGTCACACCGCGCGCACAGCCTCCGCAGGTCATTCCCTGAACTTTGAAGTCGATCATCTTCGTTCTCCCATAAGGTGGATGAAACAAATATGGGGCTTGACACTGTGTCAGGGTCAAGAGGTGAATTTAGCTGTTGACCTTGACACAATGTGAGGGACCATAAGGCCGTCGACTCAGTAGTGGAGACGACCATGAACGCCCGGGCGCAGCTGCCAATGCAGGCACAGACGAGAAGCGACGAAAGGCTGTCGCTGGCCATCGATGGCATGACCTGCGCGACGTGCGTCGGGCGGGTGGAGCGCGCCATCGCCGGGGTGCAGGGCGTTGCCGGCGTCTCGGTCAATCTCGCGACGGAGCGCGCGAATGTCGAGTTCGTCGATGGACGATCCGATGTCGCTGCCGTAGCCGATGCGGTTCTTGCGGCGGGCTACACCCCGGTGACACAGACGACCGAGCTGACGATCACCGGCATGACCTGCGCCTCCTGCGTCACCCGGGTCGAGAAGGCGCTGCTGAAAGTGCCCGGCGTCCGCTCCGCGAGTGTCAACCTGGCGGCCGAGACGGCGCGGATCGAAACGGCGGGTGACGTCCCCGCTTATGTCTTGGTCGAGGCTGTCGAAAGTGCTGGCTACACTGCATCGGCGCGCACCGGATCGGCGGAGGCGGAACGCGGCGCCGAGGACGCCCGGCGCGACGCCGCCGCAACAAGAGAGCTCCGCCATGTGCTGATCGCCGCGGCGCTGTCGCTGCCGCTTGTCTTTCCGATGCTGCTGGCCCCGTTCGGTATCGAGGTGGCCGTGCCGGGCTGGATCCAGCTGCTGCTCGCGACGCCCGTGCAGTTCTGGCTGGGCGCGCGCTTCTATCGCGCGGGTTGGAAGGCCGCGCGCGCCCGAACCGGCAATATGGACCTGCTGGTCGCGATCGGCACATCGGCCGCCTATGGGCTCAGCCTCTACCAGCTGCTGTTCGCGCCGATGCACGGCATGGACGCGCATTATTACTTCGAGGCTTCGGCCGTCGTCATCACCCTTATCCTGCTCGGCAAATGGCTCGAAGGCCGCGCCAAGCGTCAGACCGGAGAGGCGATCCGCGCGCTGATGGCGCTGCGGCCCGACCTGGCTCGCGTTGTCGGCACCGACGGCAGCGAACGAGAGATTGCCCTGGCGGAGGTGCGCTCGGGTGACCGCGTCCGCGTCCGGCCCGGGGAGCGCATCCCCGTCGATGGACGACTGATCGAGGGAGCGACCCATGTCGATGAATCCATGCTCACCGGAGAGAGCCTTCCGGTCGCCAAGGCCGCTGGAGACCCAGTGACCGGCGGATCGATCAACGCGGACGGGCTCATCCTGGTCGAGACGACGGCGGTGGGGGCTGAGACCACCCTCGCCCGCATCGTGCGCCTGGTCGAAAGCGCGCAAGGCGCCAAGGCTCCGATCCAGCGGCTCGTCGACAAAGTCAGTGCCGTGTTCGTGCCAATCGTCCTCGTCATAGCCGCGCTTACCCTCGCCGGATGGCTGATCGCCGGCGCCGGAGTGGAAGTCGCGATCCTGAACGCGGTCGCGGTGCTCGTCATCGCCTGCCCGTGCGCGCTCGGCCTAGCCACTCCGACCGCGATCATGGCCGGTACGGGCGTTGCCGCGCGGGCCGGCGTGCTCATCAAGGATGCCGAGGCGCTGGAGACCGCGCACCGCATCAATGTCGTTGCGTTCGACAAGACCGGCACGCTGACCGAAGGCAAGCCCTCGCTGCTGGCCGGACTGCCCGCCGCCGGGGTCGAGCGCACCGATCTCATCGCGCTCGCCGCGGCGCTTCAGGCCGGAAGCGAGCATCCGCTCGCACGGGCCGTCATGGCGTGGGCCAGCTCGGAAGGCGTCGAACCCGCCCGCGCCAGCGGGATGCGCGGCCTGCCCGGCCGCGGGGTTGCTGCAGACGTCAACGGCCGCGACCTGATCCTCGGCAGCACGCGCTTGATGGAGGACGAAGCTATCGCACTGACGCCGCTGGCCACCGAGGCGGCCAGGCTGGAAGCCGAGGGACGGACGGTCTCCTGGGTTGCGGAGCGCGCGCCCGAACGCCGCCTCCTCGGCCTGCTGGCGTTCGGCGACGAGGTGAAGGCTTCCGCCGCGGCCGCCGTGGCGGCGCTGCATGGCCGCGGCATACGCAGCGTGATGCTGACCGGAGACAATGCGGGAAGCGCCCGCGCAGCCGCAGCCAAGCTCGGCATCGACGACTTCGTCGCCAATGTCCTGCCGGAAGGAAAGTCGGATGCGGTAGCGGCGTTGCGGGCCGAGGACCGCACGGTCGCCATGGTCGGCGACGGCGTCAACGATGCCCCTGCCCTCGCTGCAGCGGATGTCGGCATCGCCATGTCGACTGGCACTGACGTCGCCATGCACGCAGCGGGCATCACGCTGATGCGGGGCGATCCACGCCTGGTGGCGGACGCGATCGACATCTCGAAGCGGACCTATGCCAAGATCCGCCAAGGCTTGTTCTGGGCGTTCATCTACAATCTGATCGGCATTCCGCTGGCGGCGTTCGGTTATCTAAGCCCGGTGATCGCCGGCGCGGCGATGGCGCTGTCGAGCGTCAGCGTCGCTGCCAATGCGCTGACGCTTCGCCGTTGGCGTCCGACAGCGGCTTGAGGAGACAATACGTGAATATAGGACAAGCTGCCAAAGCTTCGGGCGTCAGCCAGCGGATGATCCGCCATTATGAGGCGATCGGCCTCATCCCCAAGGCCACGCGGCGTGATTCCGGCTACCGCGACTATGACGAACGCGAGGTGCACATGCTGCGTTTCATCCGACGCGCGCGCGATCTCGGCTTCCCAATTTCGGAGATCGGCCAGCTCGTTGCGCTGTGGCAGGACGGCGATCGGGCGAGTGGTGAGGTCAAGGCCCTCGCGCTTGCACGAGCCGCGGAGATGGAGCGCAAGGAGCACGAGCTCCGAGCGATGCGCAAGTCGCTCGAAGATCTGGCGCGTCGCTGCGCGGGCGGAGATCGGCCAGATTGCCCTATCCTGGACGATCTTGCGGTCGGAGTTCAACATGTTACTCTCCGTTGTGCGCAAGAAAAGGGTTGACCTTGGACGATGGTCCGAGCCGTAAGGACGGTGAAGTCCAAACCGCGGCGAGGGATAGCGCCAAGTACCGCGTATCTATGAGGGGAGCGGGGCGCATATGGAAGGAAAGACAATGCATCAGATCGATCCCGAGATGAAGGCGTGCATCGACGCCTGCCACGAATGCCACATCACCTGCCTTCACATGGCGATGAATCACTGCCTGGAGGCGGGAGGGCGGCACGCCGAGCCGCAGCACATGAAGCTGATGCTGGACTGTGCCCAGATTTGCAGCGTCGCGATCGACTTCATGGCGCGCAAGTCCGAACACCACCGGCATATCTGCCGCGAGTGCGCCGAGATTTGCCGGGCGTGCGCGTCGAGCTGCGAAGGGCTGGACGGCATGGAGGATTGCGTCGCCGCATGTCGCAAGTGCGCCGAGGCTTGCGACAAGATGGCCGCGTAAATGGCCCGAGGGCGGCGCTTTCCCCGCCGCCCTCCCGTTACATTGCGAGCCAAGGCGCGTGAGACGGTGCGATGCACGGTCAGGGTTGCGGCAACGCTTTAGAGAGGGGCGTTGTCTGCCCTGCCGCTAGTAGGCTAGCGGCCCGCCCGCCCGCGGCTTGACGCGGCGGTTCCAGGCAAACCCGATCACGATCACGGCAAGCATCAGGAGTTGTGCCAGCACCGACTGAAATGTCGGGAACAGGCCCAACATCGAGATACGTGGCACGCTGGCGAGCGGCGCTATGTCGATGATCCCCGCCTCTTGGAGGGCAGCGACTCCCTTACCGGCCAGCACGACCGTCAGAGCGGCCATCAGCCACGAGCTGTAGCGGAAGAACTGCGTAATCGGCAGCGTCCGGCTGTAGCGGAGCATGGCCCAGACGATGACGGCGAGAAGGCTGATCGCTGCGCCGGCGCCGGCCAGCAGCATCGCGGTGTTACCCTGTGTCGAGAGCGCGGCGTAGAAAAGGATCGTTTCAAAGACCTCCCGATAGACCACCAGGAATGCGAGCCCGAACAGGAACCATCCCGACCCGCTCGATAGCGCCCGTGACATTTTCTCCCGGATATAGCGTTGCCACTGATCGGCTTGGGTCTTGCCGTGCATCCAGATTCCGACCGAGAGCAGCACGATCGCGGCGAACAGCGAGCCGAACCCTTCGGTCAGCTCCCGGCTCGCGCCGCTGATCCCGATCGCATAGGTGGCGACGGCCCAGGTAAGTCCGCCCGCGATGAGCGCCCCGATCCACCCGCCATGCACATAGCGCAAGGCTTCTGGCCGTTCCGCTTTGCGGAGGAACGCGATCATGGCGACCACGATCAAAAGAGCTTCCAGCCCCTCACGCAGCAGGATCGTAAAGGCCCCCAAGAAGGTGGACGCCTGCGTCGCGGCGTCGGGCGCGAGCGCCGCCTCGGCATCATCGAACAGGCCGCCCAGCACTGCCACTCGTTCGGCCACATCATCGGCCGACGTGCTGCTCTCCACAGCGGCGCGATATTCTCCCATCGCGCCTTCGATCCTGGACATGAGCGTCGGGTCGCGCGCCGAGAGCGTCGGTTCGATCGGCTCGAACCCGTCGAGATAGGCGGACAGCGCCAGTTCCTTTGCGCCGCGCCGGTCGCCGCGCCGGAACGCGGCGAGGCTTTGCGCAAGCTTGGAGCGAGCGACCGCGAGCGAGCCCGGGGCTTGTTGCATCACCTGATCGGGGTGGCGCCGCAGATAGGCGAGCACCGCGTCGGCTTTCGCCTGCCCGATGCTGCCCGCAAGCGCGGCGGGGGTGAGCGCGACCAGGGTTTTCAAATCGGGGATCCGCGCCCGCAAGCTCGGCTGGGACTTCCACAGCCGTTCGCCTTCGACCGCTTGCGCGTCGGTCAGGGCGAAGCTGCCAGCGCGGAACGCCAGCGCCCAGCGTTGATCGTTCGGCAGATCGGCGAAGCTCTGCATCGCGGTCCCGTCGATGCCTTGGCTTATCACCTGATAGAGCGCGAACACGCTGCGCTGGCGCGCCCGTTCGGCGTCGGTGAACGCGATCGGCGGCGGGTCGAGTCTGGCAGCGTCAGGCCCATGTCCGTCGCCGGTGAGGCCGTGGCAGGACGAGCAGCTTTGGACGTATAGCCTTGTTCCCATGGCGGGGTCGGGTGCCTTGGCGGGAGCGAGCGGCACCGGATAGGCCTTGAGCAGATCGGCGGCGAGGCCATGCGCGAGTGTCGCGACCTCTCGGGACGATCCCTTGCGGCCGATCACGGCTTCGAGCTGCGAAGCGCTTTGGATTAGAGATTGCCGCTCAGGCGTCGCGGGAAGTGCGCGGAGGCGCGTCGACACCCCAGCGGCGAACTCCGTCATCTCCGCGTATTCGGACGCGCTTATGACCGCGCCGTTGGCGACCGCACCGCCATAATCGACCGCCATATAGTCGAGCAGACGCCAAGCAGTTTGAACATCGCGGGTATCGGCCATCGCCGCAGCGGGGATCAACAGCAGCATAAGCGACGCGACCAGCGCGACCAGAGGTGACGGCATATGGGTGATCGATTCCAAGCTTCACTCGTCGCGGACTATGCGAACAACTCTCATTAGCAGTATTGGGCAGCGTGCGCGACCACCAATGGCAGGATGATGAACATCGCCGCCGGAGAGCTGGCGGGCGATCGTCTCCGGCGACAAGATCGTGACCGCGAACCCGGAGACGATCGGGGGGGTAGAAAAGCGGCAGCGAAGGCGCGTGACGGTGTGCGATGCACGATCAAGGTTTTCGATGAGGCTAAGCAGTGATTGAAGATACTTTCAGATCACGTACTTGTCCCAGCTTGCATAATGCTCGGCGCTGCGCTTTCCCCTTGGAAAGCTGAGGCCGACGAGCGCAATGCCGGCTACGACCGAGGCCACGGCCCCAAGGTGACCAACGCCGTCGAGGAGGAAAGGCGCGGCCACAAGCCAGGCTCCGAACGCGACGTTGATCAGCCGCAGCGCGCGGGCAACTTCTGCGGTGGCGATGATCGCGACCGTGATGACCAGCGCACCCACAACGTGATCGCTGTTCGCCATACCGCCTTCCGTGCCGAACAGTATTCGGGTCAGCATCAGCAGGACGCCGATGACGATGCTCGCAGTCAGCGTCCATGGCAGGGTCAGTCCCTTCTTTGCGTCCGCCCAGAAGGTGCTTGGCGAGGCCATCGCGTCCGACGCGTCCACCGCTCCCGCCTCTATCGCGTCACCCTGGAAGAAGGTGCGGATCAGCGGTTTGCCTTGCCGGCGCGCCCAGAGAAGGAACTGACCCATCGCAATCACCTCGTCGAGCGCGAAGGGGATCATGATCAGCATGGCGAGCGCGGCGATCAGCGCCAGCGTGCTCCATGTGCCGATGACGATGGGCTGACTGATGATGAAATAGATGCTGATGACGCCGAGCGGGATGACAAGGATGCCGAAGAAGGTCACCATCCACGGCATGGTCCGCCAGCGGTCGCGGGTGCCCATTACCGCCATCAGGATCTCGAGGACATAGCTGACCGTGCCGAGCCCACCATCGGGAATCGGCCAGGCCTTGGACATGTCCGAGGTGATGATCTCCTCGGTGCCGTTGCGTGGATCGCTCAGGGAGCCGGCGAAAAACGGCTCCCAAACGCCGTCAATATGCCCCAGTTGGTAGGCGGTGAGGATGCGCGAGGTGAGAAGGCCGATCAGACCCATGGCGACGATCGGCAGCCGCTGTGCGTCGGTGGATGGCGAATAGGTCCAGCCGGGCGGGATGTTCTTGGGGTCCATCATGCCCGCCATGCTCATGCCCGGCATCATCGGCACGAGCACCGACAGGGCGATCACGGCCGAGCCGATGAGCAGGTTGTTGTTGTACTGAGCGGCGCTCGGGCTCCAGAAGATCAGCGGGGCGAAGAACAGCCAGATGCCGACGAACGCGACCGCCCACTGCGCCCATGTCTTGGTGCGCGGAACGAGCGACAGCGCGCCGAACAGCACGATGGCGAGGCCGCTGACGACATCGCTGATGGCCAGCGCGTTCGCCCGCCACTCGATCGACGGCAGCCCGCGATCAATAGTTACGAAGCGCGCCGCCTCGCCGACACTGTGAGTGGTCACGGAGTCGTAGATAAGCGGGTTGGAGGCGAGCCACAGCCCAAGACCGATGTTTGCGTAAAGAGCCCAGCGCGCACGGCGCTCGTCGCGGTCCATTATGGCCATGTGATCGCCGTGTGCACCGTGACCGGTCATCGCCATGTCCGCCGCGCCAGGTCGGTGCCCCATGGCAGCATGGTCCATGCTGCTATGGTCCGCAGCCCCGTGATCCATGTCGGCCATTCCACCGCCTGCCGCTGCGGGTTGTTGGCCCGGCGCTACAGGTTCGGCCTTTAGCTTATCGTGCCAGGCAACCAGATTCTCGTTAAGCTTGTTGTTCCGATACCAGGCCCGCGGGTGGCGCTTCAGCGCGGCGACGATCGTCGGCAGCGTGTCCCGGAGGCGATGCTTCGGTTCCCAACCGAGCAGCAAGCGGGCGCGTGAAATATCGAGGATATAGTGGTCGTTGCTGCTGTCGATCATCCAGGGCTGGATGAAGTCGTCGCTGCCGAGCGCTTCGTTCTGCAGGATGATCCCGGCTTTCGCGAGCGGCTGCGGAATCCGGATCGTCTTCCAGCCCTCGCCGTGGAGCGCCTCGCCGACGATGTCCTGGATCTCGGCATAGCCGGGTGCGTCGGGCTCGCCGATGAGCAGCGGCAGTTCTGACGGCAGTTCGTGCCGCCGATCGACCAGACGCAGCACGGCGTCAGCCAAGTCGTCGCGGTGCACCGATGACTGCGCCGCACACAGCATGCCGGGATAAAAATGCGAAATCAGGCGGTGCTCGTAAATCTGCGATATCTGCTGCGCGAGAAAAGCCGAGCGTCCGTCGTCGTCGTAAACTCCGGCGGCGCGCATATAAACGACGGGGATGTTTCCGTGGCGCTCATGCAGCAATGTCTCGGCGTCGACCTTGGACTGCGGATAGGCCCAGGACGCGCCGATCGGCGAGTCCTCGTTGATGCGCTCGTCGGGTGTGGGGGTCGGCTTATGAACGAGCATCGTGCTGGCGAAGACGAATTGTCCGACTTCGAACGATTGCAGCCCGTCAATCAGCCGGCGGGTGCCCTGCACGGTGACCTTGTCGTAGAGCGGATTGGGGTCACCCGTGATATCATAATAGGCGGCGAGGTGGATCACCGAGGCGATGCGGTTGCCGTACCGTGCGCGCACCTCGTCAAGCGCAACTCGGACCGCTTCGTCTGACCCGAGGTCTATGTCGATCGCCGCCGCGGGCGGCGGTGGGTCGGGAGGGCCGGCGCGATCAAGGCCGACGACCGTGTAGCGCTCGCCGAGCTGGGCAATCAGCGCTGCGGCGATAAAACCGCTCGCACCCGTGATGAGGACGACTTCGCCACCCTGGCCGCTGCCGGCTTCACTGCGTTTGCCATCGGTCATGACTTTGCCACCCTTGTTCATTCATCTCTGAAAACACTGACAGGCCCACCCGGACCAACCCTCTCGCACGCCCAGCTTTGCAGCGCGACGCGGCCTTCCCGCAAGCGCCTGTGGGCGACTTAGGGCGTCGGACACGTAAGCTCAGTCCAAGCGGGGGGTGTCTTGGGAGGCGAGGGTTAAGCCGCGTAAGTGGGTAAAAGAAGGTGGAAGGCCTGAGCGGCGCTTGCGTGGACGGTTGGTCCATAGCGCTTACATGCCCGACGCGGGTGGCGCGAGGGTGCCTAGCCATGCCACGAGCGCCAGGATGCCGATCACGCAGGCTGTCTCGACCGCAAGGCTGACCCGCAGCGCCGTAAGCGCCCCGCCATGGTCGTTCATGGCAATCGAGCGCTCGAAGGCCGGCGTGAGGCGGAACCGATTGAGCGAAGCGAGCCCCAGCATCGCTGCGAACAAAACCAGCTTGGCGAGCAGCAGCAGGCCGTAGAGCGTCGTCCCCAAGGCCGCGAAATTGGCTGGCCCGACGAGCAGCCAACTATTGATCAAACCAGTTACCACCAGGGTAACAACAACGAGCGTACCAACGGAGCCAAACCCGTGCAGGGCGCGATGGGTCAGCCGAAGGTGCGCAGCATCGATCTCCTCGGCGCGGCGCGCCATCAGGAGAAGCAATCCGAACAGCGCCCCGACCCACAAACCGGCGGCAAGGAGATGGAGGATGTCCGCACCGAGGTGAAGCCATCCGGTGCTTCCCTCGTCCATGGCGCCGTGCCCGTTCCACGCGAGTGTCGCCAATGCCGCGGCGGCGGCAATCATGGCGATAGCCAGCCACGATGCTCTGCCTCGCGCCAGCAGGGCTGCACCGACGGCGATGACCAGCGCCACCATACGCACCTTCCAGGCGGTGCCAACCGGTGGCCCCCCGAGCAGCGCGGCCACCGCTGCCTGGTCGATCGGCCAGAATGCAGAACCGGCCATCGCCGAGGCCATAAGGATCAGGCCAACGGCTGAGAGCAGCAACCCGAGCGCTGCGCTTGCCGTGAGCCAAGGCCGCAGCGCGATGGCATCATCGCGCTCGCCAAGACGAAGACCATAGAGGCTGAAGGCCGACAGGCCGAACAGCGCCGCCAGGACCAGGTATAACGCCAAGCGGATGGCGACGGTCGGCCAGTCGAGCATTCGCTCACTTCACCGTGAAGTTGTAGCTGCCGGTGATTTTGTGTGTATCGCTAGAGACGACCTGCCAGCCGACGCTGTAGCGCCCACGCGGGAGGCGCTGCTTCGGGGTGATGGTGAGCGTCCGGCCATCGGCGCCGACTGCGGCGCTGCTGGGCATTTTCATGGCCGCCATGCCCGGCATCGCTGCCATGGTAAGGTCGGCCTTGGAGAAAGCCGGCACGAGTTTCTCGCTGAACTGAAGGCTGATCTTCTCGGGGGTCGCGACGGCCGCGTTGGCGGCGGGGCTGGAGGACACCAGCTTCGGGTGCGCGTTCGCCACGCCGCCTGCGAAGAATAAGGCCGCGGCGGCAGTCGTGATGAACAAGCGACGCATCAGGGTAATCTCCATTTCGATTGGGTTCACCTGTATTACGCAGCCGGGCGGGTCACCCCTCACGATCTTTTTCGTGCCGACGCACCGCTCTCGATGAGGGGCCGGCGGTGGCGGCGCGTATTCAGAAGGGAGCATGGGGCGCTTTTCACCGCGTCTCCTCTCGAGACGAACTGTGGCCGCGGGCCTGGACGGGCGCATGCGCGGGGTAATGATGAGGTTGCGATTGACCGATCAAGGCTGGACGGGCGACCCCGAGGAGGTCATCGACTGTCTGATTGTGGGCGGCGGTCCAGCGGGCCTCATGACCGCGATCTATCTGTCGCGGTTTCTCAGGAGCTGCGTCGTCTATGACGCGGCGGCAGGGCGCGTCGCCTCCATCCCGCACTCGCGCAACCTGCCAGGATTTCCCGGAGGCATTTCCGGCGTCGCGTTTCTTGCGCGATTGCAGGCTCAGCTGCGCGAATATGGCGGTACGGTCCAGAGCGGTGAGATCGACGCAATTGTCGCCTTAGGCGACCACTTCTCGGCAACCTGCGAACTGAACATCTTGCGCGCGCGGACCGTTGTCCTCGCGACCGGTGTCCTCAACCGGCGTCCCGAGATGCCCGATGCGATGCATGACATCGGCGTGGCGCGTGGGCTTCTCCGCTATTGTCCGATCTGCGATGGTTATGAGGCCCGGCGGATGAACGTGGCGGTGCTCGGCGGCAGTGGTCATGGCGCTGAAGAAGCTGAATTCCTGAGGGCTTATGGGGCCAAGGTCACGCTTCTGGCTGAGCGCTCGCTCGATCTCGGGCCGACCGAACTTGCCAAGCTGAACCAGCAGGGCATCGATGTCGCCCCCTCGCCTGTCGAGCAGCTGCGTCTTGGCGACTGTGTCGAGGTGCGGTTGGCCAATGGCCTGGAGCTGCAATTCGACACGCTTTACCCTGCGCTCGGCTCGTCGCCTCGGACGCGGCTTGCCACTTTGCTGGGCGCGAAGCTCAGCAAATTAGGGTGCGTGCTGACCGATGCCCACCAACAAACCTCGGTTGATGGCGTGTACGCAGTCGGCGACGTAGTAGAAGGGCTCGATCAGATCAGCGTCGCAGCCGGGCAAGCGGCAATCGCTGCGACTGCAATCCATAATCTGTTGCGCGACCGCGACAGCGGATTGTGGTCCGCCATCGCCGGGCTGTATCCCGCTCGGAGCGTACCGCCGACGTAGTGGGAGCCACTGGCGGTGCACCGAGCGAAAGCCGCCAACAAAGCGCTGATCGCCGGCTCGCTTGTCATCTTCTTCGGCTGCTTCGCGCTTATTCGTATCCACACGACGATCGGCGACACGGCCCTCCTCCGTTCGATGATCCCGCACCACGATCCCGAGGCTTGCGCGGGAGTGCATCGAGACAGTGTGCTATTACCAGCGTCGGGGGTTGCTCGACACGCCCTAGCGGGGCCGGGCTCGCCGGCGGCATCCGACGGCTATGCTTGAAAAGGCCTACGGCACGAAGGTCGGCGCTGCCGCATTTCGTCGCATTCTCCTTCGCAGCGCGCCAACACGCGACCGGCTACTAAGCGTCGGGGCCCCTCAGAACGCCAAGTGGTTTATTCCGCCGTGCATGAAGGTTCCGCCGAGGAACCCCTGGATTGAGATCGCGAGTGTCATCAGGCCAAGCACCGCCCAGTACAACGACCGCGACCGCTCGGGACCCTTGCGGTGGCGCGCTGCCATCCAAGCCAGCGCGACGCCGAAGACCGCGATCGATGTCCCGAGCCAGCGATGCGTCATCAGGATCGGGTTGCGGTCGGTCAGGTAGAACCCGCCTGCGAACCAGCCCAGGAACGCCGCCACGATCGCTCCCAGCGCGCCGACGACCAGCATTATGTGTGCGACATGCTGATAATCCCGGTTGCGGCGCCACAACCCGAACAGCTCCACCCCGAACGCACCGATGAACAGGGCGATGGGAAAATGAATGACCATGGTATGCACCCGCCCCAGC
This sequence comes from Sphingobium sp. SA2, assembly GCF_032227065.1. Lineage (NCBI taxonomy): Bacteria > Pseudomonadati > Pseudomonadota > Alphaproteobacteria > Sphingomonadales > Sphingobiaceae > Sphingobium > Sphingobium sp. SA2. The sequence continues at coordinate 380,178 of NZ_JAPMXX010000001.1, read as the reverse complement.
CAGCTCACAAGCCGTTCGCCGAAAGTCTTGTTCTTGTTGGCGGTCTCCTCGTGCATGCCGCCCATGTCCATGTCGTCGCCGGCGATGTCGCGGCCGCCCATGTTCATGTCCACGGTCGACATAGAGCCCATGCCCATGTGGCCGTCGCCAGCGTCCGCCCCATCTGCTTTCTGCGTCTCGGCTGCGCTGCTAGCGGCCGGCCCGGGACCGGCCCCGAGCGCATCGTGATCTTCGTGCGCCGATGCCGACGTGCTTACTGAGATTGCAACCGCAAGGAGTAGAGCGAAAGCCCCGCCTCGTTTACCGCCCATCACCCAACCCCTTGAACCGTGTTGTTTCAATCCAGTTTACGCACGCCGCGCCTTCTTCCCTCACCTGCCCAGCTTCCTTTGTGAAACTTTCCGTCTGCTCTTCAAGACGGACTGGACGCCACAGCTACGCTGGCTGCGGCGACCGCGTCATGCCACTCCGCCAAAAAACATCGGCCGATCAGCTGCCGTGGCGGGCGAACAGGCGGCGGCCGCTGGGACCAAAGGCGACCACGTCATAGGCTTGCGCCTTGACGCCCGGCACTTCCATTCCTGGCGAGCCGAACGGCATGCCGCCGACCGCGAGGCCTCGCACGCCCTTGGGCCGGGTCGAAAGAGCCCGCTTCATGTCGGCGATCGGCACGTGGCCCTCGAAAGCGATGCCATCGGCGATTGCGGTGTGGCAGGACGAGACGTCCGCGGGAACGCCCGCGCGCTTCTGCAGCGCCGGGCGGTTGGGATCATCGACGACGCGCACCTGACGGCCGAGCTGCTGCTGCACCTGCGCCGCCCACTTGGCGCAACAGCCGCAGCCGGGGTCGCGGTGCATAACGATCGGGGTAGCCGCGCTGGCGGCAACCGGAACCAACAAGGCTGCGGCAGTAAGCGCAAATCGCAACGCTGACTTCATGGAAAAATCTCCTTGGTCGTTCCTCCCGTCTCCTCGCTGGGGGCGGGAGGAACGAGGCTTATTACTGAGGACGCTTGCCCATCGACCGGAGCATCGCCTGGAGTTCACCGATGCTCTTGTTCTGCTCGGCAATCGATTTCTGGGCCATTTGCCGGGTCTTCGCATCGGGCGACTCCCGGAGAACGATCTGCGACATGGCGATCGCACCGCGGTGATGCTCGATCATCTTGCGGACCCACGTCTCGCTCGCATTAGCGCCCTTGGCCTTCATCATCTTTTCGTGCATCGCCATTTCGGCGGGCATGAAAGGCGTGTTCATGCCAGGCATGTTGTCGTGGTTCATGCCTTGCATTTTCGAATGGTCCATGCCCTGCATCTGCTGCTGAGCCAAAGCGGGGCTCGCCGACGTCGCGGCCAGAGCCAGAAGTGTTACTGTCTTGAACATCGACTTCTCCTTCTTGACCTCAGCCAACCCGACAAGACTAGTCGGCCTCAAAACCATGTGCGAATGCCCAGAACGAGGCTGGTGGATATCGCATCCTCGCCATCCTCGCGTGCAAAACGAGCAGAACGGCCCACTCTGCGCTCGTACGAAACGCCTATATAGGGGGCGAACTCTCGCTTCACCTCGTAGCGCAGCCGCAAGCCAAGCTCGATATCCGACAAGCCCGAACCGATCCGGTCTGCCGGAACGTCCTGCGCCGCAAACTCAGCTTCGACACGAGGCTGGAGAATCAGCCGCTGGGTGATGCGCTGATCGTAATAGCCTTCAACGCGGCCCAGCACGTCTCCCTTGCTAGACAAGAACAGTGCGCCCTCGACATCGAAGAAACCCGGAGCCAGGCTCTCAAAACCGACTGTCGCGTAAACACGCGAGGGATTAGGCTTGAAGTCGTACCGGATCCCTGCCTGAAAATCGGTATATGGTCCGATTGCCCGTGCGTAGAGCGCCTGCAGCTCCGCCCTTTCCAAGCTTCTCCCAAAGTTCCCTTCGCCCTCGGTTTTAAGAACCAGACGATTAACGTCGCCACCGTACCAGGCGCTGCCATCCCAACGATAAGCATCGCGACCATCCCGGATCTGGACTTCAGCCAGGTTGAATATGACCTGCGAGAAATTCTGCCCGCCGTGCATCGACCGCAGATGCTGCTGCGAATGCGCCATGGCAGCGGCAGAGTAGACCTGGTCCGCGGCACGATCCGTCGGAATGGGGGGCGGCGGAGCGGTGCCGGCCTGCAGGTTGGTGCCGATCATCGCCGCGCCCGTGCCTGAGGGCATGCTTCCCATGTCGTGTCCCGGCATGCCTTGCATCGCGCCCGAACTCTGGCCCATTCCCGGCATCGATCCATGGTCCATGCCTTGCCTGGTGCTTGGCTGGCCGGAGGCGGCACCGCCGGAGGCACTTGGCATGGCCGACATGTCGTGCGCGGTATTGGGGTTGGGGTTGGCTCCAGGCGTATTCATGCCCGGCATGGTCGTCATGTCATGACCGGCGTGAGGATCGGCAACGATCGTTGCAGGGGCCGGAGGCTTGGCGGGCTGATTCGCAGCGGGCTTGGCCCCCGATCCCGTTTTCGCGGGCGGTGTCGATCTAGCGGCGGGCTTTGGGGACGCTTTGCGCGCGACGGGCTTGGTCGCTGCGGGCTTCTTGGCGGCCGGCTTTTTAGCGGCCGGCTTTTTCACCGCTGGCGTATTTGACGGCGGCATCTTCATGCCCGGCATATTGGAATGGTCCATCTGCGCGGCCACCGGACTTGCGAGGCCAAGTGCCGCGCCGCCAGCGATCAAGAGGAACTTAGGCTGCATCGCGGTTCTCCTCGCCCATCGGGCGAACCGTCACGACACGCATCATCCCCGCGGTCATGTGATAAAGATTGTGGCAGTGGAACGCCCAGTCGCCGGGCGCATCGGCCGTTACGTCGAATGTCATCTTACCGCCGGGCGCCACATTCACCGTGTGCTTGCGAGGCGCGAAGTCGCCATGTCCGGTCACCAGCTCGAAGAAGTGGCCGTGCAAATGAATTGGGTGCGGCATCATCGTGTCATTGACCAGGGTGACGCGCGCGCGCTCGTCCTTGCGGAACGGGATGGGGTCGGCAGGGTCGCTCATCTTCTGGCCGTCAAAGCCCCACATGTAGCGCTCCATATTGCCCGTCAGGTGGATCTCCAACTGACGCGACGGGGCGCGAACGTCCGGGTTGCGGTCGAGCGCGACAAGATCGCGATAAGTGAGCACGCGATGATCCGCGTCCTCCAGCCCCTGCGGCGGCTCGCCCGTGCGGTCCTTCGGCATCGGCGAGATGGTCTGCACTCCCGGCCCCATCTTGACGCCGGGCGCGTTCTTGGGGTTGCGCATGTTCATGTCCATGCTGCCGCCTGACCCATGATCCATCCCGGCCATGCCGCCGCTGCTCATCTGACCATGGTCCATGCCCGCCATCCCGGCAGCGCCCGCCGCCATTTGGCTATGGTCCATCCCTGGCATAGCGCCGCTCATCTGGTCGCCCCCCATCCCAGCCATGCCGGCCATCGCAGCGCCTACCGCCTTCGTTCCGTGATCGGTGGGCTCTTTCCACCCGGTGAGCTTCCACAGGTTGCGCGAGGCATTCTGCATCAACGTGGGATCCGGCCCGCGCTTTGCGACCGGGTTCTCGTCCGCCATACCGGACATCCCCTCCATCCCGCTCATGTCCATGCCCATGTCGGTCATGGTCAGCAACGTGCGCGGGCGGAGCGGCGGGACCGGGGCGATCATGCCCTCGCGCGGGGCCAGTGTCGCGCGCCCCATGCCGGATCGGTCGATCGCCTCGGAAACGAAGCTGTAGGCGCGGTCCTCGGGCGTCACGATCACGTCGAAGGTTTCCGCGACGCCGATCTGGAATTCGTCCACGGTTACCGGCCGGACGTTCTGGCCGTCGGCCTGCACCACCGTCATCGGCAAGTCAGGGATGCGCACGTTGAAGTTGGTTTGCGCCGCAGCATTGACGATGCGCAGCCGAACCCGCTCGCCCGGTCGGAAGAGGCCCGTCCAGTTGTCGTAAGGGCCAAAGCCATTGACGAGGAAGGTGTAGGTCGACCCCGTAACATCCGCAATATCGGCCGGGTCCATGCGCATCTTGCCCCATTCCATCCGATCCTTGAGGCGCATCTCGCGGCCGGCGAGCAGCCCGCTCAGCGTCGGGCGCTGATAGTTGAAATAGGCGCCGCCCATCTGCTTGAGCTTGCGGAAAATTTCCTCGCCCGTCATTTCGCTATGGTCGGAGAGGACGATCACATGCTCGCGGTCGAACGCGATCGGGTCGGCACCGGCCGGATCAATCACGATGGGTCCGTAGAGCCCTGCCTGCTCCTGTTCGCCCGAATGGCTGTGATACCAGTAGGTGCCCGACTGCAAGATCGGGAATTCGTATACGAAGGTCGAACGCGCCTTGATGCCAGGGAAGCTGATGCCGGGCACGCCGTCCATTTGGAACGGCAGAATGAGCCCGTGCCAGTGAATCGAGCTATCCTCGTCGAGATTGTTGGTCACTGCGAGACGGACGTTCTGGCCCTCCTGGAGGCGGACGAGCGGTGCGGGCACGGTGCCGTTGACGCCGATTGCCGGCGTCGTGATCCCGTCCATGACGAGCTTCATCCTGTCGATCGTCAGCGCGATGTTTGTGCCCGACACGGTCGGCAGGGGCCTGGCGATGCCGCGCGACACAGGTTGCGCCCAAGCCGGCAGGTAGGCCGACATGGCCAGCGTGCCGCCAAGCATGGCGGTTCCGCGCATTACGTCGCGCCGGTTTAGATTGCGGCTCATGCCTTTCCTTCGCTCCAGTTCAATGCTTGCGGCCGGCGGCGGGGGGGGGCCGCCGACCTTATCTTTCATTACGCGCAAATAGGCTCATCCCCTCACGCGAAGTCGAGAATTTTCGATAATCTTTCACGCGCACGCCGGAGCCGCGTCTCCACGGCCTTTCCGCTGATCCCCAGCGCGGCGGCGGTTTCCGCCTGGGACAAGCCCTCCACGGTCCGCAGCAAAAGCGTCTCCTTGAGCGTGGCCGGCAGCTCGGACACCGCGCGCGAAAGCCGCGCAAGCTCTGCGCGATCGAAGGTGATGGCGTCGGCACCCGGCGCCTCGTCCCGCTCACTCTCCATGGTGTCGGGCGGCAGCGAAGAGGCGAACGATAGTATCTGGCGTATGCGCCGCCGCCTGTGCCAGTCGCGGCTCTTGTTGATCGCCACGCGGGTCAGCCACGCAGCGAGCGGCCGATCTCCGTCATACTTTCGCAAGTTCTGAAAGGCGGCCACGAAGCATTCCTGAGTGAGGTCAAGCGCCTCTTCGGCGTCGCCGATATGCGAGCGGATCAGGCGGTAGACCGGTCTTTGGTGCCGCCGCATGATCTCAGCGAACGCAGCCTGACGTCCGGCGAGCGTCAAGGCGGCGAGTTCGCCGTCCGTGCAGGCCGCGAGATCAAGGCTCACCGCGCGTCTGCGGTCAGCGCCTTCACCACCGCGCGGTCAAACGTCCTCGCCTGGTCGGGCCGCAGGATCTGCCGCATCGCGAACATATGGTTCAACGTCTCCTTCTGGAGCTCACCCATCGCGCCGTGCGAACGATCGACGGCGGCCGCGACCTGCGGCCCGTTACCATGTTCGGCCTCGATGGCGGCGGCGAGCCGGGCGTTGTCGGCTCTGAGTTCCAGCTCCAAGGCACGCCTTCGAACGGTGAAGTGAGACTCCAGCATCTGGAGCTTGGTCTGTTGAGCTTCGTCCAGCTCGAGCCCGTCGTGGAGCAAGCTGTGAAGCTCAACGCCCGGGCTTGGCGGGGAGGGGAATAACTCACGTCCAGCCCACACGCCTGCGACCGCCGCCACGAACGCGACGATGGCGATCAGCATCGTCCTCCGGGCGCCGCTCGTCACTGGAACGCGAGTAAGGTCGAAGGCGCTAGCGGCATGGCAGGCCCGAAGGGTGTTAGCGTCGGCACCTGCGCAGTCGTCGCTGCGGACGACAATCCGCCGCCCACCACTCCCAAGGCGACTGCGCCTAGCGCTGCCAGCATGCCGGATCGCAGCGTAACTCCGCCGCCCGCGCGCCGCTCCGCCGCGATCAACCGCATGACATCGCCTTCCAGTTCAGCAAGCCGTGGATGAAGCGGTTGCTCGGCAAGGCGGCGCAACGCGCTGTCTAAATTCATGTCCATGTTCATTCCTCCGCCGTCCTCACATCCATTACGCACGGCCGGTGAACACCCCTCGAGTCCGAAGCGAGCGAATGTCACACACCCCCCGGACGCGGCTGCGCACTCTTCCATTGCGTCCAATCGCTCGCAGCTCGCTAGACAGGCCGGGCACACGCGTCCCGCTGTTCGAATTCCCTGTTTTATGGGAGGTCAAAATCGGTCGGATGACACGCAGACCGGCAATCGATGCGGTTCCGCGGCCTCGCCGTCGCAGAACCCCCGTTCAGAACGATGAGGGCGGCCCAATCGGGCGGCCACGCCTTGATATCAACCCACCCCCAAGGCCGGCCTGAGGCCTGTGAACGGGCTGGGGCGACGGCGCGATGTTTGCTATTTCCGATGACGTTAGCGTTCAAATTGCGCGGGCACGGATGAGCGCGTCACCGAGTCGAGCCTGGTAGCTCGTTGAGGGGACGGCACTTACCCTGCGAAAAGCGCCCGAGCAATCCTTGACGCCCCACATTTCAAATGCCCTGACCGCCGTCTTTTCCTCCAGCTGGAGCTAGAGTTCGGCCTGACGGTGAGGGTCGCGTCGTTCGTCTTTCCCGGCGTTCTGGCGGCATTCGCCGTCGTGCTCAGCCTGGGTTTGTCCCGAAGACTCTGGAAAGCCCGTCCGGTGCCCGCCACCGGATCAGGTACATAAGCCGGACCGCGGAGCCGACTTTAAGCCCGCAGGACAGCGAGAGGGAAACGGCTTAGGATATGGGGGAAAGGGGCAAAAGGGTGCCGCGGACGGCTCCGCGCGCCTGGTAAGCTTCGACTTCCGAGCTGAGACGAGTTCCCGGCGTAAGGTGCTTCCGTCCCGTCTTCACGCGAGCTGCCGAGACTATTCAAACCCGGTTCAGCACGTTCGGCGCACACATCTCTCCAGCCCGATCGGCCACTCGCGGTACGACGAGCGTAGTTGTGGAGAAGGAACATGTTCAAGCTCGCGATCGCCGGATTGGCACTCATCGTAGCCGCACCGGCCCTCGCCGAACCGCCGGCCCATGCCGGCCAATCCAACGGCCATGGGTATCAGAACCAGAGCTACTACAGCCAAGGCTATGGCTATGTTGAACCGCAGGGTCACGGCCGAAGTTACGGCTCTTACCAAGGCCAAGGGCATAGCAGTTACGGTAACGGTTATTCCAATTACGGCAACTATGGCTACGCCTCGAACCGGCACGCCCGTCGGGACTACCGCCGGGAAGTACGTCATGCGCGTCGCGACGCGCGCCGGTACAACGAGCATGGTTACAACCACTAGGATGCACAACGGCGCGGGCCACCGCGCCGTTGTCACTTCTGAAGAGTGACAACGCGTCTGACACGCAAGAGTACGGAGAAGGTCGCGGGCGTGCGGCTTTAGGCAATCTTTGCTCTGACACCCGCAATTAGGAGCCTCCGCGCCACTTCGAGAGCCACGCCGAAAACTAGGTGCGAGACAAAGCCGCGCAGGTGCGTCGAAGCCGCGACCTCCGAAGCGGGGGGACTAAAGCCCAACGCCGGCATCGCCATCTCGTCGGCGACCAGCGACACCGCCGCTCCGTAGGCGGTTCCGAACCCAGCGCTGGTCTCTGGGCGAACCTCCACCGCGGCTCCGTAGAGAGCGCCGAGAAACACCCCAAAGCCGTAATGAACAGCTGCTCCCGCAGGCTCACGATATCCCTCCGGTACCGGTTTCCCTACGGTAGCTTCCGTTACAGCGTCGGCCACCTTGACGGTGTTGGGCTCGTCTCCGACATCCCTATCGCCCGAAGCGGCTTTCCAGGCTTCGTGGAACTCGGACATTACCCACGAGGCCACCAACCCCGCCGCCGCGCCCGTCACAGCGCCTTCGATTACGCGCTCTGTGTTCACATCCATCTCTCCGGCGCCTTGTCTAAAAGCTCATTCTAACCGTCGCTCGCACTGTCATCGGCGCACCGGGCATGATGTTGTTGTCGTTGTAGGCGGACGAGAAATAGTTGCTGTTGAGGAGGTTCTCGACGTTGATTTGCGCCTCGATCTGGGGGGTGAGCTTGAAGAATGCGGCGGCATCGACGCGGGTGAAGGCGGGCAGGATGGCGGTGTTGCTGATGGACGTGAAGCTCCTCGACTGGTGATAGACCCCGACCCCGGCCCCAAGGCGAGGGGTGAGGTCGTAGCGGGTCCACAGCGAAGCCTGCTGTTTGGGAACCAGCGGAACCTCGCGCCCGGCCGGGGCGGCACTCGTCGTTTTGCGAATTGTCGCGTCCTGCAGCGCATAGCCCGCGCTGATCTGCCACTGGGGTGTGATCGCGCCGCTAAGGCCGAGTTCGAGCCCTTTGCTGCGCTGCGCGCCCGTGAGCACCGTCCGTGCGGGGTCATTGGGGTCGGCCGCGCGGGTGTTGGTGCGGTCAAGCTGGTAGATGGCGGCGGTCAGGTTCAGCGTCGGGCGGATATCCCATTTGAGGCCAAGCTCGTAATTGTCGAACCTCTCCGGCTCCAGCGCGGCGCTGGTGACATCGAGCGATGAGAATTGATCCCCCGACTGCGGCAGGAAGGACCGGCTATAGCTGGCGTATATCGAGACAGGTTGCACCGGCTTGAGCACCACGCCCACTCGGGGAGACCAAAGCGTGTCGGTCCGGCGATAGCTCTGCCCGGCAACCAGGTCGTCGACGTTAAGCGTGAAGCGGTCGCGGCGAACGCCGCCGATCAGATCGACATGGTCGCCGATCGAGATCTGGTCCTGCACATAGAAGGCGGCGGCGTCGGCGTTCGTGCGGATTGACCGGTAGCCGGTATTGGGAGTGGTGCGCAGCGTGACCGGCGGCACCGTGATCGGGTCGGCCAACCCGACAAAGACGCGCCGCCCCCCGTTGACGATATCACCACCCCCGAAAAAGCCGTTGATCCGCTGGTTGCGCGTGCGCTGGTCGCTAATTTCGAAGCCAGCGAGCAGCACGTGGCGGACGGGTCCAGTGGTGACCCTCCAAACAAGGTCGTTCTGGTTGAGCAGGTTCTTGCGTGTCGTGGGATCGCTATACGCTTCGAGGCCGACGCTCTGGACGCCGCCGCGCGACGTGACCGGGGTGACCGGAAAGGCGTTCCGATAGAGCTTGTCGTAATCACCATACAGGACCCGACTGGTCAGGGTCAGATTGTCGCTGAAGCGGTGCTCGACGCGCCCATTCAGGACCTTGGCCTCGAAATCGCTGACGTTGAATCCCGGCACACCGAAGAAGGTGTCGCGGGCGCCGGTGAGCGGGCGTGACGGGCTCGTCAGCGAGCCCTGAACGGCCGAGGGGACGCCTCGGTCGATCGTTCGCTTGTCGCTGTTATATTCGAAGCCCAGATCGATCCGAGTCGCACCGCCGAGCGAGAGCGCGACGGTCGGGTTGATCGCAACCCGGCGCCCGTCATAGAAGTCGCGATTGTTTCGGAACTCCTCGTAAACGGCGTTCATCCGGGTGGAGACGGACTCGCTGAGTGGCTGACTGATGTCGGCGTCGACATACCATGCGCCATATGTGTCCGCCGAACCGCTGCCGCTGATGAAGGCGTTGGCGACAGGGCGCTTGGTGACGCGGTTGATTACGCCCCCGCCGCCGCCGCGCCCGAAGATCATCGCGTTGGGACCTTTCAGAACCTCGATCCTCTCTGCATTGTAGAGGCCGCGATAATATTGCACGTCGTCCCGCAAGCCATCGACGAAGAAGTCTGCGGTGCTGCTGTTCCCGCGCAGGATGATCTGATCGCGGTGTCCCTCACCTTGGGAGATTACGGCGCCGGGGACATAGCGTAGTACATCGGCAATAGAGCGCATCGCCTGGTCGTCGATCTGCGTTTCCGTGATGATCGAGACCGCTTGGGGGACATCGTTGAGCTCGGTCGGTGTGCGCGTGGCGGTGCTGGTCGCATCGATCTGATAGCCGTCGCGGACGCCGGTCACGATGATCGTTTGCGAGGTGCTGCCGGGTCCCGGCAGGAACTGGTCTTGAGCCATTGCCGGGACGGTGAGCAGCCCGAAGCCGAGTGCAGTTCCAATACCAAGATTTCTCACCGTTGACCCTTTTGCGAATCTCTCTCACCAACGCAATAGGTGATTTGAGAGTGCGTCGCAATAGCCCTTCGGGGTGGTCGCTGTCAGGCCCGTTGACTTGCTCTCTGAATCACTGACCGGCTGACGCCGGTAGGATCAAGCGGTGGGGCTGAAGCCGTCCTTGTGGGTATGTCGGTCGAGGTAACGCATGATGATGTCATCGGTGATGTTGCCGGATGTGGTCGAGAAGTAGCCGCGCTGCCAGAAGCGTTAGCCCCAATATCGTTTGCGGATGTGCTCGAATTCCTGTTGGATCTTGCGGGATGAGCGCCCCTTGGCCCGGCGCACGAAGTCGCTGACCGAGACGTGCGGCGGGATTTCGACGAACATGTGTACGTGGTCCTTCGACAGCGCGCCGTTGATGATCTTCACGCCCATCTCGGCACAGACCTGACGGATGATCTCGCGCACCCGTAGCCGAACATCGCCGATCAGCACCTTGTACCGATACTTCGGCGCCCAAACGAGATGGTAGCGATGATGGAATGTGGTGTGACAACCGGACCGATACGCCATAGCCTGTAACCTCGGGAAAAGCGGAAGCTTCACGCCTTCGGCGGCTTCCGCTTTTCCCGAGGTTACAGGCTAGCACGCGAGTCTGTGGCTGAAGCCAGTATCCGACTGAAGTCGGAGGGGTTCCTCCTTGCTAGAGGACTCTAAAATATGAGGCCAGCGAAACGGACTACGGCAATGTTACGAAGCCCGACGAGATCACTTATCAGAGCCTGAGTTGGCTTTGCCGTTGCATTACGCCGAACGTCCTCAGCCATGACATGGAAGAGAGCCGAGCCAGTGACGCTCACCGGACGACGATCTTGCCTTTCATGCCGAAAATCGAGTGCATGAAGTGCGAACAATGCACGTCGTAGGTTCCGATCCGGTTGACAACCAGGCGCACGTCCCCGCTTTCTCCGCCTCCCAGATCGACCTCACCCTTGTTGATCGTCGACCGGCTGGCAGGGGCAATACTGGCTTGCTCGAAAAAGGCCTTGGCGACAAAATTGTGGCCGCCCCCTGCCGTGTTAACAAAGCGCAAGCGGTAGGGAACACCGCGTTGAAGCGTGATCGTGGCTGGAACGAAAGCGAAATTCTTCATGTCGATTTCGATCGTCCGGGCGTTCAACCAGTTCGGCGATTGAGCAAAGCCAGGCCCCGCGAGAAGAAGGCCGCAAACAGCGAGGCTTAGCGAGCGCATCGAACATCCCCAGTACAAGCGTATCATAGCACGGATTGAGCCGCAGGCTCATTTGGCCGTTCAAAAGCTGCATCGAAGCGAAAATCCCGAGAAAGGGACGTCAATTCCAACTTCCACGGCGCTAGATTCCGAGCCGATTGGCCTGCTTCGGCGTGCAAGGTGATGTTCATCGAGTAGGTTCGTCGTCGGAATCCGAATGGTGTACATGCAAGCGGGCTCGGTGCGAAACCCGCGTCCACCCAGGCATGCGAGGCAGCTCAAGGATCAAAAGAAGCATCAGAGCGGTTAAGACAGCCAGATGATAGATCCCGTACGCGGCGCTTAACCCGACCGCTGCAGACGCCCAGAGCGTAGCTGCCGTTGTGAGCCCCGTCACGCGCCCAGCGTCGCGCAGGATGATGCCGGCGCCAATGAATCCTACTCCAGTAACAATTCCCGCAGAGATGCGACCTTGGTCCCCGATGGCGTTCGAGGGGGCGTTTGCGGGAGGGGGCGGAATCCTACGCCAAGCTCGCCCAGATAGCCGGCGCGAGATCTTACTTGTTGCTGCCTTCTACGGTCGCGCCAGAAAGGCGACGGCTCAGTTCTATCCGGCGATGGCTACGCATTTTGAAGGTGTCTGGCCCAACGCGCCGATACTCAATGAAGCCGAGAGAACGCCAAAATCGCTCTGCCGCTTCATTCGCTTCCAGCACGGCCAACCGAATCTCTGTGGCACCTCTCGCAGCGGCCCAGCTTTCGACCGTCGAGTAAATTGAGCGTCCGACGCCACGACCACGCTGTGCGGCATCTACGATCATGAAGCCGAGATACCATGTGCCATCACGCGGATAATCGCGGAGGATGGCCGCGATTGCATATAGGCCGCCAGGCCCCTTCCATCCCAGGACAGCTTGATTGTGGGCGCTCTTTTCGGGCGGCACATCGGAGAAAAGCTCGCGAGCATCGTCCAGCGTGGGCGCGGCCCCGTCCTGCAACAGGAAATAGTCGCTGCAACGGTTGTACAGGTCTGCAACGTCTGCGGCGTCCGCTTGGGTAAGTTTGATCGGGGCTCCCGTCATCATCATCGCGTTTTGGCAGCAAGCACGCGCTGACCGTAATCCCGGAGTTCCCCGTTGGGACCGACATAGCGGTAGAGAGTGACGCGCTCGATCCCGAGTTCCTTGCAGAGGTCGGAAACGGACGTGTCGCGTTGGGCCATAGCAGCCTGAGCGAGCCGCACCTGGGCCTTGGAGAGGGCGAACTTGCGGCCACCCTTGCGTCCCCGCGCGCGGGCAGCGGCCAGGCCAGCCATGGTGCGCTCGCGGATCATATCCCGCTCAAACTCCGCCAGTGTGGCAAAAATGCCGAACACCATCCGGCCCGATGGCGTCGTGGTGTCGATCTGCGCGCCCTTGCCGGTGAGCACCCGCAGACCGATACCGCGATCCGACAGATTCTGCACCGTGCTGACCAGGTGGGTGAGCGTTCGGCCGAGCCGGTCGAGCTTCCAAACGATGAGGACATCGCCGTCGCGCAACGATTTCAGGCAGGCGGCAAGACCGGGGCGATCATCACGGCTACCGGATGCACGATCATCATAGATATTGCCTGGCTCGACACCGGCAGCGCGAAGGGCATCGTGCTGCAGGTCGAGCGACTGCGAGCCGTCGGCTTTGGACACGCGGGCGTAGCCGATCAGCATGGATCACAAACGAAGGTTTGAGGCGGTGACGAACATGAGCACATAAGATTGGGCTATTGTGTATCTCAACCAGCATCTCAATCAAGCTATCTCAAACCGTAGCTCGGAAAGAATAAGGAGCATGTATGCCGCGTCGCGTGACCCTGACCGATCGACAGCGCGAGGCGCTGCTTCACTTGCCGGTCGATCAAGGTGAGCTGCTGCGGCACTATACCCTCAGCGATGAGGATCTCGGGCATATCCGCCAGCGCCGGCGCGCCCACAATCGTTTTGGCTTCGCGCTGCAACTGTGCGTCCTGCGCTACCCGGGCCGGGTGCTCGCTCCTGGCGAGTTGATCCCGGCGCAGGTATCGGATTTCATCGCGGCCCAGCTCGGCCTGACCAGCGACGATCTACTCCTCTATGCCGCGCGCGAGGAGACCCGGCACGAGCATCTGGCGGACCTTCGCCGAATCTACGGCTATCGCTCCTTTTCGGGGCGGGGCGCACGGGATTTGCGCGAATGGATCGCTCGGGAAGCCGAGGCGGCGACATCGAATGAGGATCTTGCCCGTCGCTTCGTTGCGGAGTGTCGCCGCACCCGCACGATCCTTCCCGGCTCCTCGACGATCGAGCGCCTTTGCGCCGATGCGCTGGTTGAGGCCGAGCGCCGGATCGAGGATCTTATCGCCCATCGCATCACGCCAACCCTGAGCGAGAATTTGGCTCACCTGTTGGAGGATACGGTGGATGGTCGCGTCACGCGCTTCGTATGGCTGCGACAGTTCGAGGTTGGCGCAAATTCAGCAGCCGCTAACCGGCTGATGGATCGACTGGAATATCTTCAAAGGTTCGATCTTCCGGCGGATTTGCTGGACGGCGTGCCGGCGCATCGTGTGACCCGGCTTCGCCGGCAGGGCGAGCGCTATTACGCCGACGGCATGCGTGATCTGCCCGAAGACAGGCGGCTTGCGATCCTCGCTGTCTGCACCCTGGAATGGCGGTCATCGCTGGCCGATGTCATCGTGGAGACCCACGATCGCATCGTAGGCCGTCTCTATCGGGCCTCCGAACGCCTTTGCAACACCAGGATCGCCGACGAAAAGGCGGCCGTTCGGGACACGCTGAAGTCCTTTGCCGAAATCGGTGGTGCTTTGCTTGGAGCGCAGGACGATGGCACGGCCCTGGACGGGATAATCGCCACCGGGCCTGGCTGGGAACGGTTCAGAACCCTTGTCGCCACGGCCTCCGCGCTGACCAACGTGCTCGCGGCCGACCCGCTCAGCCGTGTGCTGGACGGCTATCACCGTTTCCGCCTCTACGCGCCCAGGATGCTGCGCCTGCTCGACATGCAGGCGGCGCCGATCGCCACGCCTCTTCTGGCGGCCGTTGCGATGCTGCGTAACGGGATCAAGGTCGATCCGCCGGTGGATTTTCTACGTCCCAACTCGAAATGGCATCGTCATCTTCGCGCTGAGCCCAGCGGCGACCACCGGCTTTGGGAAATCGCGGTGCTGTTCCACATCCGCGACGCCTTCCGGTCCGGTGACATATGGTTGGCGGGATCGCGCCGCTATGGCGACCTCAAGCAGCTTCTGGTCCCGCCACAGGCGATAGAGCAGACCGCGCGGCTCGCCGTGCCGCTGCGACCCGGCGAATGGCTGGCCGAGCGCAGGGCTCGACTGGATACACGGCTGAAGGAGTTTGGCCGCGCGGCGCGAACCGGCACGATCCCAGGCGGCATCATCGAGAACGGCAAGCTGCACATCGACAAGCTGAGGGCCGACACGCCCGAAGGGGCCGAGGATCTCGTGCTCGATCTCTATCAACAGCTCCCGCCCGCGAGGATCACCGATCTGTTGCTGGAAGTCGATGAGCGAACCGGATTTTCCGAGGCGTTCACGCATCTGCGCACCGGCGCGCCCTGCAGCGACCGGATCGGCCTGATGAACGTGTTGCTGGCGGAAGGCGTCAATCTCGGTTTGCGCAAGATGGCGGCGGCGACCAACACGCACAGCTTCTGGGAATTGCTGCGGATCGCGCGCTGGCATGTCGAAGGCAGCGCCTATGATCGGGCGCTCGCCATGATCGTGGAGGCCCACGCCGCCCTGCCCATGGCCGCCTTCTGGGGACAAGGGCAATCGGCATCCAGCGACGGGCAGTTCTTCCTTGCTACCGAGCAGGGCGAGGCGATGAATCTGATCAACGCGAAATATGGCAACGTCCCGGGCCTCAAGGGATACAGCCATGTGTCCGATCAATATGCGCCGTTCGCAACCCAGGTGATCCCGGCAACGGTCAGCGAGGCTCCCTATATCCTGGACGGGCTGCTCATGAATGACGCGGGCCGCCGCGTTCGCCAGCATTTTGCCGACACGGGCGGCTTCACCGATCATGTGTTCGCCGCCTGCGCCTTGCTCGGCTACAGGTTCGCCCCCCGTATCCGCGATCTCCCTCAGAAAAGACTCTATGCCTTCACGCCCAACGCGACGCCGGCCAATGTGCGAGCGCTGGTCGGAGGTAAGATCAATGAACCGCTCATCGAGCGCAACTGGCCCGACATCCTGCGCATCATGGCGACGATCGCAGCGGGGATCGTCGCCCCCAGCCAGATTCTTCGCAAGCTCGCCTCTTACCCGCGCCAGAATGAGCTGGCCCTCGCATTGCGAGAGGTGGGCCGCATCGAGCGAACCCTGTTCATGATCGACTGGATTCTTGATGCCGGCCTCCAGCGCCAGGCTCAGATCGGCCTCAACAAGGGTGAGGCCCACCACGCCCTAAAGCGCGCCATCAGCTTCCACCGCCGAGGTGAAATCCGGGATCGATCCGGCGAAGGCCAGCACTATCGCATCGCCGGAATGAACCTGCTCGCCGCCATCATCATATTCTGGAACACCATGAAGCTCGGCGAGGTCGTCAATACCCGGGCCGCCAGCGGTGCCCATATCGCGCCTGATCTACTCGCCCACGTCTCGCCGTTGGGATGGGAACACATCAATCTAACCGGGGAATATCGCTGGCCCAAATCCTTAGCGTAGGATTCCGCCCCCTCCCGCAAACGCCCCCTACGATTGAGAAGCGCGGCGGAATCTCTTAGATTGATCGCTGGAGGCTTTGTTCGCGGAGACGCGCACATTGCCTTCTTTTCGTTTTAGGAAGCGCTGCCCTAAGCGACAGAAGCCAGAGCTTTGACAATGCGGCATTCCGCGATGGAGCCGACCATGTATCTTGATCCTATCGGTGCAGACACGCGATGATGGCGGTCACGACGGCGGTGGTTTCCGCGACGTCGCGCACCCTCACTGTGTCGAGGCCGATTTCAGCAGCGGGATAGTCATTCCCACCGGGGAATATCGCATCCCCAATGAACAGCATCCCGTCGAGCGGGACACCGCTCTCGGCACTCAGGCGCTTCAGGCCATAGCCCTTGTCGATCCCTGCTCTGGTCACGTCGATCGATGTCGTGCCACCGAGATTGATCGAGAGCTCCGGCAGCTTCGCGCGCAACGTGGCCTGCAACGCGGTCCTCTTCTTTCGGTCAGGATCCCACGCTTCCTTTTCCTTCAGCGGCGCTGCCTGCCCCAGGCCCGAAAAGGTGATCTGGCTGCCCCGGTCCTCGATCCGTTCGCCCCAGATACGTTCGTCGGCGAGACCGGCATCGGTCAGCGCCTGATCGAAGGCCGTGCGGATCTTCGCCTTCTCCGCGTCGTCGAACAGTTCGGCATAGACCGCGCGCCAAGCGCCATTGATGAGCCGATAGAGTTTCGTGCCTGTGGTCGGCATCAACCAGAGACGGTCGAGCGCGACGCCGGCAGGAAGGCGCGAGGCGATCTGCTTTTCGAACTGCGGCCAGTCCCCGCCCGAGATCACCGCCACATCCGTGATGGCGAGCAATCGGGCGAGGATTGCGGCCATATCCTCCGATAACGGCCGCTTGCTCTCGGCAAGCGTGCCGTCGAGGTCGAAGGCGATCAGCCACTTCATGCCGCCTTCCCTGCCGGATCGCGGTAGGCGAGCAGCCTGAGCGCATTGATGACGACGAGCAGCGTCGATCCCTCATGAACCGCCACCGCTGGCCCAATGCCGAGGCCGAGGATGGTAGCAGGCACCAGGAAGGCGACGACACCCAGGCTGACGAAGACGTTCTGCCGGATGATTCCACGGGTATGGCGGCTAAGACCGACTGCGAATGGCAGGTGCGCCAGATCGTCGGCCATCAGCGCCACGTCGGCTGTCTCCAGCGCAACGTCCGACCCCGCCGCGCCCATCGCGATGCCGACCGTGGCGCTTGCCATCGCCGGCGCATCGTTCACGCCGTCGCCCACCATCGCGACCTTGTCTTCGCCGGCGAGCTTCTTGATCGCGGCAACCTTGTCTTCGGGCATGAGGTCGCCCCACGCTTCGTCGATCCCGACTTCGTCGGCGATCGCTTCGGCGACTTTCTGGTGATCGCCGGAGATCATTATCATCCGCGACACGCCCATCTCGTGCAGCCGACGCAACGCGGTCTTGGCAGCTTCGCGAGGCGTGTCCATCAGGCCGATCGCGCCCAGGTCGCGGTCCCCCTTGCGGACCACCATTGTCGTGCGGCCGTTCTCGCGCAGCTTCGCGATTGCGTCCTGCGCGCCCTGCCCCAGCGCCGGAATGCCCTCACTTCCGAACATCTCGGCCTTGCCGATCCACACCGTCTCGCCATCCACGCTCGCGGTGACGCCCCGACCGGTCAGGCTCTTGAGGTCGCCGGCAGTCGGCACGGCACGATCGTTCAGACGTTCGCGGCCGTCCTTGACGATCGCTTGGGCCAGGGGATGGTCGCTCAACGCTTCGACGGCGACAGCCAGCGCCAGCAACTCGCCTTCATCGGCGCCATCGACGGGCACGACATCAGTGATGCGCGGACGACCTTCGGTCAGCGTGCCCGTCTTGTCGAAAGCGATCGCTTTGAGCGACCCGAGGTTTTCGAGCGGTGCACCGCCCTTCACGAGCACGCCGCCCCGCGCTGCACGGGCAACGCCCGACAGGACCGCGCTCGGCGTTGCGATCGCGAGCGCGCACGGGCTTGCCGCCACCAGCACCGCCATCGCGCGATAGAAGCTGTCGCGGAACGGCTCGTCGACGACCACCCATGCGAACAGCAGGAGCACTGACAGGACCAGGACGGCGGGCACGAAGATCCGTTCGAACCGGTCGGTGAAGCGCTGCGTCGGCGACTTCTGCGTCTCCGCTTCGCTCACCATCTTCACGACCTTGGCAAGCGCGCTTTCATTGGAACGGCGTGTCACCTCGATCTCGATCGCGCCGCCGCCGTTGATCGTACCAGCAAAAACCCGGCTTTCCGCGTCGACTGCATCGGGCTTGGCGCGTGCCGCTGCGGCATCTGCGACCGGCACCTTGTCGACCGGGATGCTTTCACCCGTGACCGGGGCCTGGTTGATCGCGCTGGTGCCCTTGATGACGAAGCCGTCGGCAGGCAGGCGCTCGTTCGGGCGGACGATGGCAATGTCCCCGACGACCATCTGCTCGACCGGGATTTCGCTGGTCTGCCCGCCGCGTCGCACGGTCGCGGTTTCGGGCGCGAGCTTCGCCAGCGCCTCGATCGCCTTCTTGGCGCGGCCCATTGCATAATGCTCAAGCGCATGGCCGAGGCTGAACAGGAACAGCAGCAGCGCACCTTCGGCCCATGCGCCCAGCGCAGCGGCGCCGGCCGCAGCGACCAACATCAGCGTGTCGATCTCGAACTTCTTCATCCGGAGGTTGTCGATCGCCTCGCGCAGCGTGAAGAATCCGCCGAAGAAATAGGCTGCGATATAGCAGGCGGTCGGCAGCCATTCGGGCGCGCCAGCGACCAGCCTCTCGATCGCGTAGCCGATCCCCAGCAGCGCGCCACAGGCGAGCGCGAAGATCAGCTCGGTATTGGGGCCGAGAAATTCGGCGTGGCTATGGTCGTGGCCATCGCCGGGGCCGTGCTTCTCTTCGCCCGCGCCGTGGCCCCCGGGGCCGTGGTCGTGGCCGGCATGTTCATCGGCAGCGACCCGCTTGCCCACCCTCACCTTCAGCTTGCGAAGCGCAGCGCGCACCTCCTCTTCGGTGGTTTCGCGGCGATCATATTCGACCCGGACAGACCCGCTGGTGCTGGCGCTTGCCTGGACCACGCCGGGCAAGGCGCACAGCGCATCGCTGACCGTGCGCGCCCGACGTTCGTGGTTGATCCCCGTCACCTGCCAGATCGCATGGCCGTAGCGCTCGGTGATTTCGGCACCTGCGGCGCGCACCATTTCGCGCAACCGTGGCAGCGGCAGCTTGGCGGCATCGAAATGGATGCACAGCGCCGCTGGCGTGTTGCCGTCGAGACAGATCACATGCGCCCGCTCGACACCTTCGCGCTTTGACAGGGTTGATACGAGACGGTCCAGGCAGGCATCGGCCGCGTCAGGAAGGTCCGGCAACAACACTGGAATGTCGAGTTCGAGCTTGTCGTTCATGACGACCTCCTTTCGCTTTTCTTGGTTTCGGCGCGCGCGTCGCGCAGGATTTCGACACCGCCCTTGATGGCGATGATGGCGGTGGCGAAGCCGACCAGCAGGTCCGGCCAATTGGTACCCAACCACAGCACCAGCACGCCGGCGATCAGGATGCCGCCGTTGGAAATGAAGTCGTTGAAGCTGAAGGTGGTTGCGGCCCGGAGATTGACGTCCGGATCCTTGAGGCGCTGGAGCAGCCGCAGGCAGAGGTAATTCACGACGCCGGCGATCGCGGACATGACCATCATGGTAGGTCCGATGGGCTCGCTGCCCTGCACGTAGCGCCGTCCGACATCGATCAAGATGCCGCCCGCGAAGATCAGCAGCATGACGCCCGAAGCGACCGCGGCGCGTGTCTTCCATGTCTGGCCCCGGGGGAGCGCCACAAGGCTCAGCGCATACACAGCCGTATCGGACAGGTTGTCGACGCCGTTGGCGATCAGCGCGCTCGAGTCCGCGAAGAAGCCGGAAACGAAGAAGCCCGCAGCGATCGCCGCGTTCAGCAGCAGGACGATCCACAGTGTGCGGCGCTCCTGCCCGCCATTGTTGTCGTTGCCCGGGATCATCCCATCATCTCCTCAAGTGTCAGCAGGGCCAGGAAGCCGACGAAAAACATCGAGCTGATGAGCGGGGTGTCGGGTTTCTCGTGCGCCTCGACCAGCAACTCCTCCGTGACGAGGTAGAGCAGCGCCATCAGCCCGAAGCTGAGGAAGCCGGCGATCATCACCGGCGACAGCGCGGCGACCGGCACGGCAGCGAGCGCGCCGATCGGCAGCAGCAGGGCCAATGCCGAGACGATCACGATGATGCGCAAGCGCGAGCGATAGGTTTCCGCCAGCTCGTCGGTCAGCGTCAGTCCCAGAAATAACACTTCCAGAGTGAGCGCGATCGTCAGCAGGAGACCTGCCTTCTCGCCCGCCACGAAAGCGAGGCCGAGCACCAGGCCGTCGACCAGAATGTCGATGCCGATCGCGGCGAGTAGCGCCATCGGCCCCTTGAAGCGGGCCTCAAGAGCCTTGAGCCCCAGCATGGTCGCGACGCCCGCCGCCCCGCCGATCAACGTCGCGCTGGGCGATGCCTCATGCTTGACCTGCGGCAGGATTTCGGTCGCTGCCGCCGCGAACACGACGCCGGCAGCGAGATGCTGTAGGCCCGCCACGAGGCCAGGTTTCAACTTGGTGCGGCTCGCGACAATCGCGCCGAGCACGACCGCCAGCACAGGCGCAAGCGTATAGAGCAGTGCCTGCATTTCCTAGGACTCCTCCGGGGTTCGGTGGCAGACGCGGATCTTCCCGCGTCGCGTGAACGCGATCGATCCGCCCGCCACGACAGCCCGCGAATGGTCGCCGCGAAACTCGTCACCGGTTCGCTGCGCGCGCAGGATCTCGGTCCTGCCCTTCGGCAGCCAGGTGACGGCCATTTTCAAGCCGTCATCGATGAAGTCGACATCGGCGCGTGTGCCGTCGTCGCAGTACATGATGCGCTGCGCGATTAGTTTCGACGTCAGATGCTTTTCATGCGCCGGCTCGGTAGGCTGGGTCGGCGCTGGATTACACGCCCCTATAACCGCCCCGGAGACGAGAACGACGCCGAGGCGCGCGATCGCCAGACCGGCCCGATTCAGGCCGCACAAGGTTGTCACATTTGAAATCGACGTGTCAGACATCGGTCTCTTCCGACGAAGCGCCCTGTGGCGTTCGAAGGCAGGGCAGTTCATCGCGTGCCTTCCCGCTCGCAGATCCGGGTACGGCCATCGCCTTCCACGATGGTGAGCTGCGACCCCTTGAAGGTCGCGGTGGCTGTTTCGCCGACATATTGCAGGCCCTGCGCTGGCGCGGTCAGCATCATCGGCGGTCCCCCGTTGGAGCGCCGCAAATCGATCTGCAGGCCGTTGTCCTTGTAATCGACGAACAGCGGTTCCCCGTCGGAACAGCGATATCTATGCCGCCCCATTTCCCCGGTCGCCACGGCGCTGTCGGACGAATGGATCTGCTGCTCCGTTGGCGGGGCTGGCGGCTTTCTTTCCGAGCACGCCGCGAGCCCGACAACGAGGATGACGGCGGGCAGCACCCGCTTACAGTGCATCATCATCGCGCCTTCCTCCTGTAGCGGAAGGGGACGCGCTGACGATTGATAGCCCGGGCAGGCTGACCTACCCGCCAGCGGAGATAGGTTGCGAGGCGATCGTCAGATTCGACCATCAGGGATCGCAGGCGGCGCAACATCATCGCCGCGAACGGCAGGGAGAGCGCCCCGCGCAGCGTGCAGCTATGCGTTAGCCTGGTGCCGCCATCGTCCCCCGCCAGCTCGTACCGCTCTTCGAGCGTGAACAGATAGGGGATGCCGCAGGACCAAGCGAAGGCGTGCGGTTTATCGAATCGATCAATCCGTGCTGGCGTCCGAATTGGCCGGGTGATGCCCTGGATCGCAAAGGTGCATTCTGTGTCGCCGAGCCGGGACGGATCATCGAGAAATACGAGCGGACTCCACGCCCGGCGATGATCCGGATCGGTGAGTGCCGACCAGATGCGCAGTGGCCCGCCGTGAAGCATCGAGCTGGTTATGGTGCGAGGCATATCCCCATCTCCCAGAGATGGGCGGGGCGATCGCGGATCGCCCCGCCCATCCATCAGGCCAAGTTGTTCACGAAGGTCTGACCGTGGTCGTCCCCTTCATGCTCCTCATTGTAGTGCTCGGGTTTCTCGATCACTTTCTGCCCGAACCGGGCATAGAGTGTCGGCAGCACGAACAGCGTAAGAAGCGTCGCCGAGATCAGACCGCCGATGACGACCGTCGCCAAAGGCTTTTGAACCTCTGCGCCGGCGCCTTCGCCCAGCGCCATCGGCACGAAGCCGAGGCTGGCGACTAGCGCGGTCATGATGACGGGTCGCAGACGCTGCATCGCGCCAACATGCGCGGCTTCCTCGCGGCTCATCCCTGATCGGATCAGATCTTGGATCGAGCTGACCATGACGAGGCCGTTGAGGACCGCGATGCCCGAGAGGGCGATGAAGCCCACTGCCGCCGAGATCGAGAAGTCCATGCCCCGCAGGAACAGCAACAGGACGCCGCCCACCAGCGCGAAAGGCACGCCGGTGAACACGATCGCGGCGTCGCGGACCGATCCCAACGCCCCGTAGAGGAGCAGCAGGATCAAGATGAAGCAAGCCGGAATGACCAGCTTCAGCCGTTCGCTTGCCGATTGGAGGTTCTCGAACTGGCCGCCCCATTCGAGATAGGTGCCGGCAGGCAGCCGGAGTTGGCTGCCGATCGCCGCCTGCGCATCCGCCACGACGGATCCGACGTCGCGGCCACGCACGTTGGCTTGCACCACCACGCGCCGCTTGCCGTTCTCGCGGCTGATCTGGTTCGGACCATCGACCACCTTGATCTCGGCGACGCTGGACAGCGGTACATAGCCGCCGCCTGCCACCGGCACCTGCACCTGTTGGAGCAGGCCGATGTCGGCACGCTGCGCCTCCGACAGGCGGATCACCACGGGGAAGCGACGGTCGCCCTCGAAGATCTGGCCCGATGTTCGCCCGCCGATCGTCGCAGTCACGGTGTCCTGCACATCCTGAGCCGTAACGCCCAACCGCGCCATCGCGTCGCGGTTGACGCGAATGTCGAGCATGGGAAGACCGGTCGTCTGCTCCACCTTCACGTCCGCTGCGCCTTGCGTTCTGCGCAGCACCGCCGCGATTTGCTCGGCCGTCCGGTTCATCTGGTTGAAGTCGTCCCCGAACACCTTCACCGCGATGTCGCCGCGCACGCCGGCGATCAGCTCGTTGAAGCGCATCTGGATGGGCTGGGTGATCTCGTAGGCATTTCCCGGAATCTTCGCGAGATTACCCTCGATCCGGCTGACCAGCTCCTCCTTGGGAAGCTCAGGATCCGGCCAATCCTTGCGCGGCTTCAGGATGACGAACATGTCGGTCGCGTTCGGCGGCATCGGGTCGGCCGCCAGCTCGGCGGTGCCCGTCTTGGAATAGACGAATTGCACCTCCGGCTGCTTCGACATCATCCGCTCGATCGGCACCTGCATCGCCTGGCTCTGCTGGACCGACGTTGCCGGAATGCGGAGCGACTGGATCAGCAAATCGCCTTCGTCGAGCTGCGGCAGGAACACCGAGCCGAGCGTAGTGAAAGCAAGCGCCGCCACCACAAGGCTTCCCACACCCGCACCGATCGTCAGCGTCGGGCGCTTCATGGCCCGGTCGAGACCGGGTTCGTAGCGCTTCTTCAGCCACGTGATGATGCGGCCGTCCTTCTCCTCGACCTTCTTCGACAGCCAGATCGCAATCATCGCCGGCACGAAGGTGAGAGAGAGGATGAAGGCGAAGGCGAGCGCGATGATGACGGTCAGCGCCATCGGTCCGAACGTTTTACCCTCCACGCCGGTCAGCGTGAGCAGCGGTACGTAGACGAGGATGATGATTGCCTGCCCGTACACAGAGGGACGGATCATCTCACGCGCAGCGGCTGCCACGGTCGCGAGCCGTTCCTTGACGCTGAGCAATCGGCCTTCATGATGCTGTTGCTCGGCAAGCCGGCGCAGCGCGTTTTCGACAATGATGACGGCGCCGTCGACGATCAGACCGAAGTCCAAAGCCCCAAGGCTCATCAGATTGGCCGAGACCCCAGCGCGCAGCATACCAAAGCCTGTCAGCATCATGGTGATCGGGATGACCAACGCCGCGATCAGGGCCGCACGGAAGTTGCCGAGCAGCAGGAAGAGCACGACGATGACCAGCACCGCGCCTTCGGACAGGTTTTTCGCGACCGTCTTGATCGTCGAATTGACCAGCTCGGTGCGGTTCAGCACCGGCTGAATTACGACGTCAGGAGGCAGCGAAGCGTTGATCGTCTTCAGTTTCTCAGCGACCGCGGTCGACACGATGCGGCTGTTCTCGCCGATCCGCATGATCGCCGTGCCGACGACGACTTCGGTACCGTTCTCCGATGCCGAACCCATGCGGATCGCCTGACCCGTCTTCACAGTCGCAACTTGTTCGACCGTGATCGGCACGCCGTTACGTGTCGCGATCACGGTCCTGGCCAACTCGCTGGCATTGCGAACGAGCGCATCCGAGCGAACAGCCAGACCTTCGCCATTGCGATTGACGAAGCCACCGCCGACGCTGGTGTTATTGCGCTCCAGCGCATTTCCCAGGTCCGTCAGCGTGATGCCGAGCGAGGCCAGCTTCTGCACGTCGGGCACGACGAGGAACTGCTTGGCGTAACCGCCAATCGAGTCGACACCGGCGAGGCCCGGTGTGGTCTTCAGAAGCGGCGTCACGATCCAGTCCTGCGCGGTGCGCAGGTAGGTCGCCTTGTCCTCTTCGGTCGTCAGTCGCTCGCCCTCTGGCGTGATGTAGCTGCCATCGGGCTGTTGGCCCGGTTCACCGGGCTTGTGCTTGTCGTCCTCGCGATGATCGAGACGAACGGTGTACATGTACACCTCGCCCAGGCCTGTCGCGATCGGACCCATTTCAGGGTTCACGCCGTCGGGCAGATTCTCTTGCACGCCCCGCAGACGCTCGCCCACCTGCTGGCGGGCGAAATAGATGTCCGTCGCGTCCGAAAAGACCGCCGTGATCTGCGCGAAGCCGTTGCGGCTCAACGAGCGCGTATATTCCAGGCCGGGGGTGCCGGCGAGCGCGGTTTCGATTGGAAACGACACCTGCTTCTCGACCAGCTCGGGCGAGAGGGCAGGCGCGCGGACGTTGATCTGGACCTGATTGTTGGTGATGTCCGGCACCGCGTCGATCGGTAGCCGGTAGAGGGAAAAGGCGCCGATGGCGGCGACGATGACGGTGAGGAGCAGGACTAGCCAGCGCTTCTCGACCGCCCAGGTTACGATACGGGCGATCATGGCTTAATCCTCGTGGCTCGCTTCGCCCTTGCCGATCTCGGCCTTGAGCGTGAAACTTCCGGTGGTGGCGATCTGTTCGTTGCCGGTCAGGCCCGACCGGACGATCACCGTGTCGCCCGACGCATCGCCGAGCTGGACCGGGGTCGCCTTGAAGCCGGTGGGCGTGCGCACGAACACGACCGACTTGCCCTCGAAACTCTGGACCGCCGTCGTCGGCACGCGGACCGCCCCGCTCCCGCCGCTGCCCGTGAGCTGCACGGCTGCCGTCACAGGCTCGCCGACCCGCCATTCGCCACCGCGATTGTCGAGGGTGGCGAGCGCAGGCACGAGCCGCGTCTGCGGATCAAGCGCCGGCGACACGAAGGTCACGCGGGCGGTCGCCTGACGGCCTGCCGCCTTCACCAGCACCGTATTGCCGGGACGCACCCGGCCCGCATCCTCGGGCTTGAGATTAAGCGCGATCGACACCTGGCTCAGGTTGGCGATGCGATAGAGTTCGGCATCCGCCGCGACCGTTTGTCCCAGCGTCACGGGGCGCGCAATGATCTGGCCCGAGATCGGCGCGGCAATGCCGAGCCGGTTGAGCCCGCCGCCGCCGACACCCGCCGCCGAAACCATGCTCTGCGCCTGCGTCAGGGCGATCCGCGCCTCCGTCGCCGCTGTGCGGGCGGCGATCAGATCCTGTTCAGGGGAGACTCTCTGCGCGAACAGCCGCTGTTCGCGCGCGAGGTTCGAATTAGCGAGCTGAAGCCGCGCCCGCGCCGCCTCGACCTCGCCCTTGATCTGCGCCGCCTCGCGGCTTTCGATGACCGCAATGGTCTGGCCGCGTCCGACCGATTGGCCGAGGTTACGGGTGAGCGCGACCACGCGTCCCGCAATTGCGGCCGAGACGACCTGCGTTCCCTGTGGGTCGCCCTCGATGATCGCGGGCAGCTCGATCGTCCCGGCCCCGCCGATGATCGGCCGTCCGACCTGGACGCCCGCTGTGGCGATCTGGTCGGCACCCAATGTGACGACGCCTTCACCGGCATGACCGCCTTCAGCACCGCCCTTTTCCGTGCCCGCTGCCGTCTCATTGGCAGCTGCGCCTTCGGCAGTTGCCTCGTTTCCGCCATCCTTGCCGCCGCAGGCAGCCAAGAGCAGGGCGAGCGACGCCGCGCCCGCGAGATAAAAGCTCTTCATCACTGATTCCCCCCATTGGGCGCACGAGCGGTCAGTCGCTCCACTTGCGCGCGGGCATTCTGGTAATTGGCAAGCGCGTCGATCGCGGCGACCCGCGTTTCGGCGAGCGTGCGTTCAGCATCGAGCAATTCGAGCTGGCCGAACTTGCCCTCGCGATAGCCGATCCGCGCGATGCGGGCGGCCTCCTGTGCAGCCGCCAGCGCCGGCCCCGACGCCGCACGAGCCGTCGTTGCGGCATTGGCCGCCTGCGCCTGCGCGTCCGTGATCGCCTGTTCGATGTCGAGCGCGGTCACGCGGCGCTGCGCATCCGCCTGGGTCCGCTGCGCGGTCGCCTGCGCAATCGCGGCGCGACCATTGTTGAACACCGGGATCGGGATCGACACGCTGAACACCGCCGCCATGTCGTTGGTCGCTTCCAGGCGGCGGATCGACGGCCCGACGTTCAGGTCAGGCACGCGATTGGCGCGCGCGAGCCGCACGCCGGCTTCGGCAATGGAGAAATCCGCGTTGGCTGCCGCCAGCGCGAGTGTGCCGGTCGTGTTGACCGGTGCCAACGGCCCATAGACGTTCACACCGGGAAGGCGATCGAGCAGCGTGTCATCGAGCAGGCCGTCGATCGGCCGTCCGATCCGACGCGCCAGATTGGCGCGGGCCGCCTCGGCCAAGCGAAGCTGCCGCTCCACATTGGCGTCGGCATTGATACGCGCGACATCCGCGCGCTGTTGCTCGAGTGGCGATGCCCGCCCTGCCTGCACGCGAACGCTCGCGGCCCGCAGCGCATCGCTGGCGATCCGGGCCTGATCGCGGGCTGTCATTACCCGGCGATCGGCCGCGACCGCTTCGACATAGAGCTGCGTTACCTGAAGCCGGACATCCGCCGCGATGATCGCGGCCTGGATCTCGGCCCGGGACAATTGCGCATTGGCGACCGCGACGCGGGCGCCGCGCTTGCCGCCTAGCTCGATCGGGATCGCAAAGCCGACCGTGGTTTCCGCGCTGCGGACCCCCCGATACGGCCCGGAGCCGATGACATTCTCGACTTGGCCTTGAACCACCGGATTGTGCCGCAAGCCGGCGACTGTGCGACCTGCACGGGCCGCGTCGATTCCAGCTGTCGCCGCTTCCGCAGCAGGGGCCGAACCGCCCGCTGCACTGACCGCTTGGTCAAGCGTGTAGACCGGCGCATCCTGCGCAACAGGCGCGGACGGTCCGACCTGCGCCTGCGCCATCGTGGCGCAAGACGCTGCGGCCAGCATGGCCGCGAGGATACGATTCATGAAAATAGGACTCCTGACGATGATCGACAGGGGCGCGCCAACGCACGCCCAAATCGGACGTCAGGCTTGGGGGGGCCTCAAATGGACCATGCCGGTGCGGCCGTCGAGCGACGCAGAGGCGGAGATTGTCGGCTTGGGCACTGTGAGGACGGGGGTATATTCCATCGTCGTGCGCGCAGGCGCGCCGACGTCGTGTCCGTGACAATAATTGTGATGATGCGGGACATTCTTGTCCGAGTCCGATGGCACCTGATCGATGTCACCGGCGGTATGGACCGTGAACTCAACGCCCGCGATGCTTCCCCCCGCCAGATCGGCGGCATGGGCCATGCCGGAGAAGCTGGTCAGGACCAGCATCAGGCATGTCAGGAAAGGCAAAAAGGCTCGCACTAGCTTGCCTCTATCACGGAAGGGTTTTCATGTCATTGCACTAATTCGAACCAAGGGTCACTGAGCCGGAACCCGAGCGGGATCGGTCGCGCCCGTTCCAGGCGAACCCGACCGCAATGGCGACCGCCATCAGGAGTTGCGCCAGCACCGATTGCCAAGTGGGAAACACGCCGAGCATCGACAGCCGTGGCACGTCCGCGAGCGGTGCGATGTTGATAAGGCCGGCTTCCTGGAGCGCGGCGACGCCTTTACCCGCCAGCACGACGGTCAGGACCGCCATGAGCCAGGAGCTATAGCGGAAGAACTGCGCGATCGGCAGCTTGCGACTGTAGCGAAGCATGGCCCAAGCGATCAGGCTGAGCAGTCCAATCGCCGACCCGGCCCCCGCGAGAAGCATCCCGTTGTCACCTTGCGCCGAAAGCGCGGCATAGAACAGGATCGTCTCGAAGACCTCGCGATAAACTACGACGAACGCCAGCCCGAACAGGAACCAGCCCGACCCGCCCGAGAGCGCCCGCGACATCTTCTCGCGAATATAGCGCTGCCACTGATCGGCCTGCGCCTTGCCGTGCATCCAAATCCCGACCGAGAGCAGCACGACCGCGGCGAACAGCGAGCCAAACCCTTCCGTCAGCTCCCGGCTCGCACCGCTGATCCCGATCGCATAGGTGGCGACCGCCCAGGTGATCCCGCCCGCGATGATCGCGCTGACCCAGCCGCCATGCACGTACCGCAGCGCCTCGCCGCGCTCGGCTTTACGCAGGAACGCGATCATGGCGACAACGATGAGCAGGGCTTCGAGCCCTTCACGCAGCAGGATCGTGAACGCGCCCAGGAACGTGGACGCTTCGGTGGCGGCATCAGGCGCGAGCGCCGCTTCCGCATCGTCGAAAAGGCCGCCCAGTACTGCGACCTTCTCCGCGAGATCATCGGGCGACGCGCCCCGGTCGATCGAGGCGCGGAACTCCCCCATCGCGCCCTCGATTCGACCCATCAGCGTCGCGTCGCGCGCGGTGAGTGTTGGCTCGATCGGCTCGAACCCATCGAGATAGGCCGACAGCGCCAGCTCTTTCGCCATGCGCGCATCGCCGCGCCGCGCAGCCGCCACGCTTTCGGCGAGTTTGGCGCGGGCGACCGCGAGCGAGCCGGGAGCCTGTTGTATCACCTGTTCGGGATGACGACGCAGGAACGCGAGCACTGGGTCAGCCTTGGCGTCGCCGATCGCCGCGCCGAGCGCGGCCGGGGTGAGCGCGACCAGGGTTTTCAGGTCCGGAATGCGCCGGCGAAGGGTCGGGTCGGATTTCCAAAGCCGCTCGCCTTCGCGCGCCTGCGCATCCGTGAAGGCGAAGCTCCCGGCTCGGAATGCTAACGCCCAGCGCTGATCGTTGGGCAGATCGGCGAAGCTCTGCATCGCGGTCCCGTCGATGCCTTGCGTCACCACCTGATAGAGCGCGAACACGCTGCGCTGGCGCGCGCGCTCGGCATCGGTGAAAGCAATCGGGGGCGTAGCGAGCTTGGCGGCGTCAGGGCCACGGCCGTTGCCCGTCATCCCGTGGCAGGACGCGCAGGATTGTCGGAACAGGGCATCGCTGGAGACGAGGTTCGGAGCCTTATCGGGCGCGAGCGGCACCGGGTAGGCGCGCAACAGATCGGCCGCGAGCCCGTGCGCCAATGTTGCCACCTGTTCAGTCGGTCCCTTTTCCGCGATCACCGCCTGGAGGTTGGCAGCCCGCTGGATGAGGGCTTGACGCTCCGGCTTCGCCGGCAGGCCCTGAAGCCGTGTCGAGACCGACGCGGCGAACTCCGTCATCTCGGCATATTCCGACGTGCTCTTGATCCGACCGTTGGCGACCGCGCCGCCATAATCGACGGCCATATAGTCGAGCAGCCGCCATGCGGTTTGCACGTCGCCGGGTTCGGCGATTGCCGCAGCAGGGATCAGCAGCGCCGCGAGCGCGGAGAGCAGCCGCAACGAGAGCATTGCCCGGATCAACGCGAGCAGACGCACTACCGCTCTCCCAATTCGCGCCGAGCGCCAGTGACGATTTCATAAGCGGAGTGGAGGAACAGGAGGGCGATGAGGCCGGCGACGGCGAGGTCCGGCCAGGCGCTTCCTGTCCACGCCACCAGACCGGCCGCGGCGATCACCGCCACGTTGGCGAGCGCGTCGTTGCGGCTGAACAGCCAGATCGCGCGAACATTGGCGTCCCCTTCCCGGAAACGCGCAAGCACCAAGGCGGACACGACATTGATCGCGAGCGCGACAACGCCGATTGTGCCCATCAGTTCGGCATCGGGCGCGGTTGCGTTCAGGGCGCGCCAAATCGCGAAACCGATTACGCCCACGCCAAGCGCACCGAGAAACAACCCCTGCGTCAGCGCGACCTTTGCCCTCGCCCGTGCGGACCAGGCAAGCGCGAGAAGACCGATAAGGCTGATCGACCCGTCCCCGAGAAAATCGAGGGAATCCGCTTTCAGCGCTTGGCTATCGGCGATGAACCCGCCGAACAGCTCGGCGACTCCGAAGCCGAGGTTGAGCACCACGACGGTCAGCAGCGCACGGCGATAGGCCGGATCGGTTTGCGCGCGCGCGGGCTCCCCGTGGCACCCGCAGCTTTCGGTAGAAGCATTCATGCGGCCTTCCTTACCACCTCCAGTCGCTGTAGAAGCAAGCGAAATGTGCGACACGTTCGCATAAGCAAGGATGGCATGATGAAGCCGGTGATGATTGGGCAGCTCGCCAGCGAGACCTCGACGAAGGTGACGACGATCCGCTTTTATGAGTCGATCGGGTTGCTCCGATCCGCCCCTCGCACGGCGTCGGGTCGCAGAACCTACGATGCCAGTGACATTGAGCGTTTGCACTTCATCCGCAACGGTCGCCGGCTTGGCTTCTCCGTCGACGAGATCCGTTCGTTGATGGGGCTGGCGCAGAACCCGGACCAGGATTGTGGTGCCGCCTCAGCTATCGCTGCTCAGCACCTCAAGGATGTGGAGGAGAGACTGGCGCAACTCGCGGTGTTGCGGGATGAGTTGGCAATGCTCAGCCAGAGCTGCACCAAGGCGCGCATGGCCGATTGTCGGATCATGAAGGCGATCGGCAAAGGCCACCCTCAAGCCGATCAATAATAATCGGCCAGCCTGAGCTCGCGCACATCACCCGAGGCC
The DNA here is from genome assembly GCF_032227065.1 of Sphingobium sp. SA2. Lineage (NCBI taxonomy): Bacteria > Pseudomonadati > Pseudomonadota > Alphaproteobacteria > Sphingomonadales > Sphingobiaceae > Sphingobium > Sphingobium sp. SA2. Next base: position 348,693 of record NZ_JAPMXX010000001.1, on the reverse strand, counting down.
ATCGTCAGCTTTACGAGGGTGCCAGCAGGCCGGGAGCGCACTTGCCAGAGCTCCCCACGCGTATAGTTCGCATCGATCGAATGGCCGTTCACCGCCACGATCCGGTCGCCGACCGCCCAGCCAGCCTTTTCCGCGGGACTGTTCGCCGCCACATGAACAACGGTGAGCGCCGTTGGTGAGGCTGCGAGGCCAAGGCCGCTACGGTCCTTCAGCATCGGCAGGCGACGACGAGGACCGAGTGGCCGGAGCCACACGAATCCGGCGGTCACGTCGAACACCACGTCGAATTGAGCGATCAGCGGTAGGCCGACATTGCCAACCGTGCTGGTGGAGAGCCAAGCTCTCATCCCGAGTGTGGGGACGTTCGAGACGCCAAGCCCTTCGATGTTGATGTTCTGGATCGTGAAAGCATCGTTGATACGCACACCATCGACGCCGCCGATCGCCGCGGTCGAGACGAGCTTCCCGTTCAACAGCCCTTGATCGCGGGCATAGGCCGACGAGAGCATCAGCGCGGCCGAGCTGCCAAGATCGATCATCAAGGGCACGGGAGGCAAACCCGAGACGGAAGCTCGAATGAACAGCTCCTGCTTGGCACCGCGCCCGAGCGCGACAGCGCGCCAGTCGGGACCGGCGAGAAACGTGCCTGACTTGACGACCGCCATACGCCTTTTCGCGAAATCGAGCGCGATGCAGCTACCCGTGAACATATCGGCACCGAGGAGGATATCGATCGGTCGTCCGAAGGCCGCCGACACTGAACTCAGATCACCAACGACGGCAAAGGGTAAGCGACGGGTTTCGCGGGCGAGCTGTACGTCGATGTCGCGGACCAGCAGCACCGGGGCCTTGGCGCTCAGCCCGCTAATCATGCGCCGCTCACCATCGTTCAAGCCGAGCTTCGCCGCGAGCGCCGTGCTCATGATCGACGCGCCGCTGCCACTGTCGAGCACCGCCCGCACCGGCACTCCGCGCACTTGTGCCGAAACAAGGAGGGTATCACCCGTGCCGACTTCCAGCGGCTCCCATTCGAGGTGAGCCGCACCGAAGTTCCACGAGCCCGCAGACCGGGAAGTCTGTCGCGCGAGCGTTGGAGAACCGAGCACCAAGCCGGTTCCACAGGCCACCAGCCGCGCCACTAATGAGCGTCGAGACATACCGATTGCTTCAACACGGGCCGTCAAAAAGCCACCTCCAGCCCCCCGTCCGCAGGAGAGCAAATTGCGGTTACATGCTCCAGCCACTGGAGGAGCAAGTGCTTTTGGTGCGCCCGAAAATCCTCAGAAGCGCTTGGAGAACTTTAGATGAAGGATGGTGCAGACCGCTTAGATGCCTTCCCGATAACGAACGGTTCCGGGGGATGCTGGGCCGATCGGGACCGCGAACGGTGTAAACGCTCGCGCTAAGTGGCGGCATTCTGATCGCGCTATTTGTCGGCGAGCGTCGCTACGCGGCTACCGGCTTGGTCTCGGCCGATCGCACATAGGCGTAGAGTTTTGGCTTGGAGATGCCGAGCATCGAGCAAATCTTGGCGATCGGCATCGTGTTCTCGTGGTAGAGCCTGACGGGCAGGTCGCGCTTGTCCTTGCCGAGTGCGGCCGGCCGGCCACCCTTCTTGCCGCGAGCGCGGGCTGCGGTGAGACCGGCCTGGGTCCGCTCGCGGATCAGGTTGCGCTCGAACTCCGCCAATGCCCCGAACAGGTGGAAGGTAAGCTTGCCCGACGTGGTGGTCGTGTCGATCGCCTCGTGCAGGCTCAGCAGCCCGACCTTTTCCTCGTCGAGGTAGGTCATCCATCCGATCAGATCACGGAGCGAGCGGCCGAGCCTGTCGAGGCGCCAGACCACCAGTGTGTCGCCGGCGCGAAGCAGCTCCTTCACCTTTTCCAATCCAGGGCGAGCGGCAGTCGCCCCGGAGGCCTTGTCGGTGATGACCTTCTCGCAGCCGGCAGCCTTCAGCGCATCACGCTGGAGGTCCAGGTTCTGCTCGGCGGTCGATACGCGGGCGTAACCGATTTTCATGCGTAGGGCCGGTGGCGCCCCGATCGGGCGCGGTTTGGGAAGAAAGTCGTCATCGGCAGGTCTATGTTGCCCTAGTTTTCTTTACCGGGTAGATTTACGTCGAACAGGCCGGTTTGGCAACGCGAGCGGACTCGCATGGCGATGGGCAGGCAAATCTCCGTTTTCCTTACCTGCGACACGGACCGTCGGCGGTGACGCATCCGGCGCTTGTCCCGCCGCTGGCGATCGAGCGCTACCGCGTCCTTGAACCGCACCTCGCCGATGGCATCCCGCTCGCGGACCTCGCCCGCACCGGCACGCTGAGCGAGCGGACGTTGCAGCGCTGGCTCGGGCGCTACCGTGCCGAAGGACTTGCCGGTCTCGCGCGTCTGCCGCGCAACGATCGGGGCAGGCTGCACCTGCCGGAACATCTGGTCGAACTGACCCGCACTCTCGCCACCAAGCGCCCGCGACCCCCGGTCGCCGCCATTCACCGAAAGGTGCAGGAACTCGCCATCGCGCATGGACACCGAACCCCCAGCTATGCGGCCGTCGCGCGTGTCGTCAGGGCGATACCGGCAAGCCAGATCGCCGCAGCCTCCGATCCGGCCGTCTACCGCGACCAGCACGAGCTAGTGCATCGGCGCGAAGCCGCGACCTCGAACGAGATGTGGCAGGCCGATCATACCGTTCTCGACATTCTCGTGCTCGATGATGCCGGAACCCCGGTGCGTCCTTGGCTGACCGTCATCGTTGACGATCACAGCCGAGCCATCGCCGGTTACTTCCTCAGCCTCGATGCCCCCAGTGCCCTCAACACGGCGCTCGCCTTGCGGCAGGCGATCTGGCGCAAGCCCAATCCCGAATGGATCGTCAGCGGCATTCCCGAACAGCTTTACGTCGACAACGGCTCGGATTTCATCTCCGAGCATATCGAGCAGGCGTGCATCGCCCTCAAAATCCGCCTCATCCATTCGCTGCCGGGGCGTCCTCGCGGGCGCGGCAAGATCGAGCGGCTGTTCCGCACCATCAACGACATGTTCCTGCCCGACCTGCCCGGCCACCTGATCGCGGGCAAGCCGCTGTCGGCGCCAGTGCTCACGCTCGACGAGCTGCGCGCCCGCTTCGAGGCGTTCGTGTGCGGCGTCTATCATCGTCGCCCGCATGGCAGCACCGGCGAACCGCCGATCACGCGCTGGCAGAAGGGCGGGTTCCTGCCCGCAATGCCCGACAGCCTTGAACAGCTCGACATGCTGCTCGTGCACGTGCCCAAGCCCCGTAAAGTGCTGCGCGACGGCATCCGTCTGATGGGCAGGCGCTATGTCGAACCCACGCTCGCGGCCTTCGTCGGCGAGCAGGTCGAGGCGGTCTATGACCCCCGCGACCTGACCGAGATCCACGTCTACCACCAGGGCCGGTTCGTCTGCCGTGCGCTCAGCTCCGAGCACGCTGGGCACCCGTCGTTGCGCGCGATCCAGCGCGCCCGGCGCGGCGCGAAGGAGCGCGACAAGCAGGTGCCTGCCCCCACGGAGACCTTCGATGGCGACCAAGAGGATACGGCTTCCCGGCCCACCACCTACCGAGGGCTCCGGCTCTACGCCGCTGACGATTGAGTTCCTGGTCGAGCAGCCGTTCCTGGCGACCCGCGAACATGCCCGGTTCGTCGAGTTTGCCGAAGCCTGCGCGCACTACCGCTATATCGGCGTGTGTCATGGCCGGCCGGGCGTCGGAAAGACGCGATCGGCGCGCGAGTTTTCCAGCTTCCCCGACCTGGGGGAATATGCCGCGCTCCGTCCCATTGCCGCGCTCCTTGGCGAAAAGGTCGCTCGCTGCCGCGCCGTCTTCTACACCGTGTCGGTCAGCAACACGCCCAAGACGATCGACGCGGTGTTGGGCCTCAACCTCATTAAGCTGGGCTATGCCCGGCTGACGGTCGCGGGCGGCTCGCAGGACGAAATCACCCATGACGCCGCCCGCATCGCCTGCCCCCTCGTCATCGTCGACGAGGCCGACCGCCTGACCATAAAGTCGCTCGAACATCTCCGCGACATGGCCGATCGCCACGGCTTCGGGCTGATCCTGATGGGTATGCCGGGCTTGGAGAAGCGCCTCGCCCGCTATGCCCAGTTCTACTCGCGGATCGGCTTCGTCCACGAGTTCAAACCGCTTACCGAGACCGAAATGCGGCTGCTGCTCGCGACCCACGCCGGCGATTTCGGGATCAGCTTCGACCCGGCCCAACTCGACGCGATCGAAGCGCAGGCAGCCGTGATCCGCATCACGCGCGGCAACTTCCGGCTCATGGAGCGCCTGTTCGCGCAGATGCGGCGGATCATGACCCTCAACCGCGTCGAGGAGGTCACCGCTGACATCGTTCAGGCCGCGCGCGATTGCCTCGTCATCGGACCCGGCAACTGACAAATAGCGCGATCAGAACGCCGCCATTTAGCGCGAGCGTTTACACAGGATAAGATCCATACCGTTTCCGGAACCACTTTCTTGTTTCCTCTTCGAAATTGGACTGTGCTGATGAGTTTGAGCGATGGTGGCTTCGCTCATACACTACGCGCTACCAGGCCCCTGCCCGTTTCTTAGGCTTAACGTTGTAGCTCAAGACCCCGGGGGCTCAGCCTCCCTTCTCCGGTTCTTGCCGCTGCGCAAATCCCTCGATCTACCTGCCGCCGTCGTGTGGTCGCACGGCATCATCCAAAGACCTATTTAGGCCGTCATGACTAGCCAATCTTCGCCATAAGGCGCCCCGCCGCCCCCTGCTCTGCCGCGAGATTGCGATTATAAGCGAGCGGCATCCGCGGCGACTTCCACCGCAGCGCGTCCATGATGCCGGCCAAATCCTCCCCGCTGGCGAACAGGTCCTGATTGAGCCCGATCCGCGTCGAGTGCGCACTGATCCCCTTCAGCAACCGCGCCAGATCGTCCGCCGTCAAATCGGGCAGCGCGCCGCGATCGAACGCACGCTGAATGATTGCCCGCCAGATCGGGCCGATCGATCCCGGATGGAGCGCCGCGGCGCCGATGTCATACTCGACCCGCGCCTTCACAGCGGGCTTGGACAGCGTCTTGCGCAGATCCCAAGTCTCACGGCCCGAGATGCAGTCGATCGAACGACCCTTCACAGCCGCCCGCGCTTTGTAGCGCCGTACCTGCACCCGCCGGAACAACGGGCCCGCGTCGATCCCAGCGGCCTCTCTCCACGCCGCGACAGCCCGCACAGAGCGGGGCGACAAATAGGCTGTGGCTCCCTCGCCCTCCTGATCGCCTTTGCTTCGCGCGATGGCGAGGAGGCGCGCTTCGGGATCAAGCGCCTCGAGAATGTCATTGATGCTGATTGCGACGAGCTCCGATGCACGGAGCCCCGTGTCATAGGCCACCGACAACAGGGCTCGGTCCCGCAGGCCTGGCAGATCGCCCGCGCACGCCTCCAGCAAAGCTCGCACATTCAGTCCGCGAGGACTGTCGCGCTCCACGTCTCGCACTGGCCCCTTGAAGCGCAAGGGACGCGCCTGAGCCTGCGCGGTGCCCTTCTCGCGCCGGATCGCGCGTAGCCGCAGCTTCACGAGATCAGCCTGGGTGGGATCCTTGAGATCAAGCAGCTGATGGATCTTGGCGATCGACGCCTTGTAGCGGCCAAGCGAGGCGGGCTTGGCCCCCTGCCCTGCCCGCGCGTCGAGATAGTCGGCGACGATCTCGGGCGTGGCCGGCAGTGCAATCCGGTTGTTGCGCCTACACCACGCATCGAACGCCTCGACGTCGGACTTGAGCGCACGGATGCTATGGGGCGATGAAGCGGCCTGATAGGCGGCGATCAGGCCCTCGTTGACGGTGATGCGCTCGCCGGCGCGCATCTGCACGATCGTCCGCGCAAGGTCGGCCGGCGCCCTGACGGCCGGCAGGACAGCCTCAGGCGGCGCTACGGGGATTTCTGGCCCTTCCCGGGCGGTTTCGGTGCTCACGACGCGCCTCGCTCCTCAGCCGCGCTTGTAGCCCACCTTATAAAGAACGGTCAAATCTGCTTATGTGATAAGTGCAATTACCGCGTGCCTGAATTTGATAATACTCAGAATTTGGATAACACAAATTTATGTTCAATCGCGTTTTCAGAAATATTTACATAGCCTCGCATTCTTCCTTGTTACTCAACATATCTGCCCCCGTAGAAACGGCCATGGTCTCTGGATAATTCGTAATTGCTCACGGGGTTGGCAGAAAAGTATTGCGCGGAGGTCGATTGGCTGATTCACCCTACGGATGTCACCGCCGCCGCTTCATGTGCTGACCGAAGCCGAGAAGAACGAGTTGCTGCTCGCGCAGCACGAGATGATCGAGCGACTGGTAGCGCGGATTTCTGAGTTGGAATCCCTGGTCGGCACGCCGCGCAAGACATCCAGGAATTCGCATATTCCGCCATCGAAGGACGACTTTGGCAAGCGCGGTGGCAAAGGCGGTAAGCCCAAGGCTGGCAAGCGCCCGCCGCGCGAAGGCAAGCACCGCCCATTGACCGAGACGCCGGACAAAACCGAACGCATCATGGCGGCAAGCTGCTGCCATTGCGGGACCGATATATCCTCGCAGGCCCAGCATTGCCGCCACCGCTACGATCATATCGACCTGCCGCCGATCCGTCCGATTGTGACCCGCATCGAATTGTTTGGTGCGCGCTGCGGGGGATGTGGCCGTCGCTACCGTGCCGCAGCACCGGCGGGCATGGAGCCGGGCACGCCGTTTGGCCCCGGCATCCGCTCGCTGCTGGCCTATCTGCATCACAGCCACCATGTCAGCTTCGAGCGACTTTCGCGCATTGCTGCGGAGCTGTTTGGCCTCACGATCTCCCAAGGGGCGATCGCCAACGCGTTCAGGCGTATGGAGGCCGGAATGACAGCAGCCACGAAGGCGATCACCGACAAGTTGCTCACGGCAAAGATTATCGCGTCCGATGAGACGTCCACGCGCACCAACGGCATTGCCCATTGGCAATGGGTCTTCCTCTCGAAAGACGCGGTTCTGCACAAGATCGCCCCGCGCCGGGCGCGCAGTGTTGCTGAGGAGGTGTTGGGCGGCCACCAACCTGATGTGTGGGTCTCCGATCGCTACGCTGGACAGCAGGAACTGGGCAAGGAGCATCAGGTCTGCCTCGCGCATGTCCTGCGCGATGTTCAGTATGCCATCGACTGCGGGGATACCGCCTTCGCCCCCAAAGTCCGCGACCACCTGCGCTGGGCGATCCGCATCGGCAAGCGACGAAGCAGCCTGAAGGACACAACGCTGGCCGCCTACGCTGCGAAGGCCGACAATCTGCTGACCCGCCTGGTACAGATGCCTGTCGCGCACCCTGCGGGACGTGTTCTGCTCAAACAAATCAAGGCTTGGCGAAGCAAGTTCTTCATCTTCCTCACCAACCGCAACGTCCCTGCGACCAACAATATATCAGAGCGCGAGATCCGCCCCTCAGTCGTGTTCCGCAAGGTCACCAACGGCTTCCGGTCCGACTGGGGCGCCCAGATCCACGCTGGATATCGATCCGTCACCGGAACCGCTCGTCTCAGCGGCAAATCGGCCCTCGTAGCCATCCGCGAACTCGTCGACGGCAGATTCATGGTCGCCTGATCAGCCCACCAATTGCCGACCCCGTGAGCAATTACGATAATTCCGCTGCGGGGAAATGTTGTGTCGTGCATCTCCACAGCGACATGAAGATTGACTTCGCCGCGCCATATAGGGGTAAAAGCATATTCCAATCACGAAACACACGGTGCACTCTGTCTGGTACTTCAAGGTCACGTCCTGTCTATCACGGGCGAAAGACAGCATCTCCGTATCTCGTCCGCATATGGCGAGCGACCGAATGAAGATAGTGTCTCTGCCGCCACGTAGTCGGGCTGTGATAGACGCCAATCGCCATCCAGTAATTTCCGGTAGAGCGCAGGGCTGACAAGAATATCCACCTTGCAGCCTGCGCATTGAAGCAGGGATCAAAACGCAGCCAATGTCGAACCTGAATAGGTGAACGCCCAACAAGCGCAGCGATGCGAGGTGTCCACCAACTGTTGATCTGCAGGGGACCGAGATCATGAGAGCCATTGCTGTTACGAACCTCAGCGCCGACCCAGCCCGCTTCCTGATCGCGCAGGCCCCAAAGCGTTTTCTCCAGCCAGGGATGACCAAGCGAGGCTTGCAGAATGCAGGCGGCGATCCGCAATTCCTCCTCATTTGAGGACTTCGAAAATGCGGGGGTGGTGTACAGTGCCATAGTGATGACTGCAGTGCACACCAGCCTGAGGATGCCATATGACCTCATCTGACCCTCCGGATAGCGGTTCCAGGCGTAGTGATCGAATTGATCGGAACACTGTAAAGCCCAAGCACTGGAACTGGGCCACCTTTGAGAAATGCAAAGAGCGCTCTGCCCGAATTGATCTCGGCGGCGGCGCTACGAGCGAAAGAAGTCCAGCTGTCAGGCCCGGTCCTTCCAATGCGTCTGAAGGAAACTCTACACCTTCCGGTCTGGCGCGACGAACTGAATTCTAACCCATGCAGAGGCGGGACAGCGCCTGCGAAGCGCTTTCCCTGGGTCAGCTGAACGGCAAACTTACAGCGAAGCATAGGCAGTTACCTTATCGTTCGGGGCCGTGGGAGGGCTCGGGTCGAGGTGCAGGAGAATGATTTTCCCGGTTAATGCCGATTTTCGGCGCTCGTCCTTCGGCGCGCGCATGGTCGAGAATGCCTGCGAGAAACCTGTCGAGCACCTGCGCGATGTTCCGGGCACCGTCGGCAAGATGCTCAGCCGCGCCTCGGGGTGAGCGGTCACGATAGTGGAGTTGTCGCTCGAGCGCCCGATCGCGCCGCTCGTTTCGGTCTCGCTCCTGCTCGGCCCTCAAATTTTCCAGATGGCCTTCCCGGCGTTTCGAGAAGGCATCTACGCGGTCAGTCTTCAACCGGCCCAACCCTTCCGACGAAGACGTCTTCTCTCCTGATTGGCGCTCGAGCTTGGCAATCAGTTCCTTGACGTTGTTGGTCCATAGCCTGGCACCGAATGCCGCGCGGGTAATGGCGGTGTAAAAATTCTGGGCGTTGACCAGCGGCGATTCGACCGGCGCCAGCACGAAAACGCGCGGATAGGTTTTGGACTGTGCGGAATAGACCGTCTCTGCGTAACCATGATCCCAGGTCCGGTGTTCCGATAGATTAACCTGCTGCACGCGCCCATCTCGATCCCAGCGGATCGTCGCTAGCGGGCCATCAAGTTTTTCTGCGGTGCCGCGCTCCGCATTGCGTAGCCCGAGTTCGCGATTGACGAGCCGCCACTGGATACGGTCACCCTCCGCAATATCCCGCTCTTCAGGATTGAAGACATTGATGTGGCGGGCCTTCGTCGTCTGCGGATCCCAGCGTATGACGCGCCCCTGATCGTCGACGAGACGCACAACCTGGCGCCCATTGGCCTCCCGGCCTAGTCCAGCGACCCGATAGTCGGCGTGCCGTGCGATACCGAGGTCTGCAATGTCCCGCTCGAAACGCACCACCTGTCCTGCCCCGTAGAAACGGGCCATATGCTTCTGGACATCGGTCAAGCCCGCCGGGGCGAGAATGGAAAGCAGACTATCCTGGGCGGCCAGCCCATTCTCGTTTTTCAGCGCTTCGCGAATCTTGCTGTTAACGATCAGCCGGGTCGCATTGTCGAGGACGAGGATATTGGTACCGGCCCGCGTGTCCCGCTTGAGCCGTATCCAGGCATTGACGACCTGCTCCGCCATCTTTTCATTGTCGTCAACGGTGCTGACGCTATCGAGCTTAGCCAATGCCTCGGCAAAGTTCCCCGTCCGCGCAGCTGTGACCGCAGCCTTGATTGATTTCGTTTCCTGCCGCACGGCGTGCGTCAACTCGACCGTCGGCAAGCCCAGCCTTCGCATCAACCAGAAGGGTTTGCCCTGCTCGATCGCCCCGGTCTGTTTCTCGTCTCCGAGGAAAAGCAGCCGTGCGCCGGTTGTCCTGCTGATCTCCAGCATCCGCTGGGCCTGGCGGTTGCCGAGCTGCCCTGCTTCATCGAGAACCAAGACATGCCGGTCCGTGATCCCCTGCCCGCCGCGCGCGACGAAGCTGGCGACAGTATGGGACATGATGTTCGCCTTGCTTCCCAGTTCCGCAGCGGCCGATGATGTGGGTGCTAATGCAATCAATGTCGTTCCCGGCTCGGCCGCCTCGGCCAAGACTTTCACCAGCGTCGATTTTCCAGAACCGGCAACACCGTGAATTGCCGTGACCCGATCCCGCGTCAGCGCCGTCTCGACAAGTGCGCGCTGCTGCTGCGTGTTGAGCGACGCCCCGTCGAGCACGGCCAACAAGCGATCGCTCGAGGCGATGGGACGCGCGTCATTGAGGCCGAGCGCGATATGCTGGGTCAATGCCAGTTCCAGACGCCAGGACTTCCGGCTGGTGCGGCCACGGGTTAACACCCTGTCACCGGTCTGCGCATGGGTCGGCAGCAATTTGCGCAGGACCTCATGCGCTGCGATCCGGGGACGGATATCGTCGAGCCGGACTTCACCGACATAGGCAGCAAGACCAGTGCGCAAGATATCGCCTAAATTGTTGACCGCCTCGGATGTCTCCAGTTGCCGCAAGCCGAAAAGAGCCGCACGCGACGCATCGCGTTCCGTGGGCGCCGGATGCTCCCCTTCCCGACCCCGCGCCAGCGCAGCAACCTCCTGCAGCGTTTCGAGACGCTTGCCTGTCCGCTGATGCCATTGCGCGCTGAGTTCGGCCCCGCCGATCTTCACCTTCGCCTTGCGGGTGGCGTAGAAGGAAGCACGCTGGGCTTTCTGTCCCACCAGACCATGTTCGCGCGCATGGTCTTCAATCGCCTCGGCGCGCTTCGAGAATTGGTCGATCATCTCCTTCGGCACGCCTCGTATCTCGAACAATCCGGAACGCGGATCAGCATCGATTTCATAGCCCGCTTCGTGCAAGCCGAACGCCAGCGCGTTGCGATAGATCTGCCCGGCCACGCGCTGTTCGCCATACATGACCCGGCTTTCAAGGCTTGCCATCGGATCGCCATTCTCGCGGTTCGTCATGTTGAGCACGACAAGATGCGTATGCAGATGCGGATCAAGTTCCCGACTGCCATGCTCGGTAAAGCGGGCAACCAGGATCCGGCCCGTTGTTTCATGAACGATCTTGCCTTCATCACGGCGGCGCAGCTGCGCCTGCTCTTCCAGATAGGATATAGCCGCGGTCACCCCGCCCTCATGGGCGGCAAGCACGCGTTCGTCGCCTGCAACCAGCCCCATGATCGAAACCGACTTGGGCGCATTGACCGCAAAATCCCAACCGGGGTGATGCTGCATTCCACCGTTCGCACGGTGCCGCCCGAGTTGTTGATCGCGGACTTTTCCAGCAAGTAGGTCGCGCAGCAGCTTCGGATCAACAGCGCCGGAGAGGCCGAGATCGGCTGCCAGCTTCCCGACCCATGCAGACGGTTCATTGCCGCCCTTGGTGTAGTAATCGCCCACCGCATAGTAGCGAGCGATATTGGCTGGTTTGCCATGGAGACGTTGCGGCTGGATCATGCTGGCCTCGCCCGCTCACGCGGTCCGTCATCGCGGCCATGCTGGACAAGATCGGACCGGATTTCTCCCTGCTTGCCGGCAAGGATCGTCCAAAGATTGCGGGCGGGCACGGGAAGCTCGGCATTCTCGTCATTGAGCAATATATCTTCCACGCGCTGCGGGTCGATGTTCGGCGCTGGAGCCGTAAACAGATCCGGCTGGGGTGGTGGCGTCGGGGCGGGTTCCGAAGATGTCGAAGGCTTCGCTTGCTTGATCTCGCCATGTGTCGCTGGCGGAGATGCCTGCGTCGCTTCCCGCTCCATTGCTTCACGAACACGCGCTTCGGCATGGGCGATGCGAACGAGCATCCCGGCCTTGTCGATCTGAATGGGGGGCGTCGTGCGTTCGAGGAAAGCTGGTCCGAGCGATGGCACGTCGTTGAACCGGCTATCGAACCGCACCACGGGCAAATTGCGGCCGAAGCGCAGGAAGCCCACCAGATTGGGCAGGTTGGTCACCTCGGTCGACATGACCAGTGGCCGCGTCACCTGCATCCGCGACAGATTGACCCCATCGCGCATGTCGTTGACCCCATAGGACATGCCCTCATTGGCTTCGACCTGTTCGACCTGACCAAGGTTGATCGAAACATGCTCGGCGGTATCGGTGTCGTTCGCGCGCAGCGCCACCCAGGTCGAGCAATAGCCAGTGATCGCGGCCGCATCGTCCTTGCCGTAGGTCGCCTTGAGCTGGGGATAGGACTGGAAGCCCAATATGCCGCACCCCCCATATTTGCGGGCACGGGCAAGGAAATCCGAGAGCGACGGCAGCTTATGCAGCGTCGGGAGTTCATCGATCACGCAATAAAGCCGTCGGTCGCGATCGGGCGTCAGGCTCATGATGGCGCTGATGGCGATGTCGAGCCAGACGGTGATGAGCGGGCGTAGCGAGGGAAGCTGGTCGGCCTTCACGGTGATGAAGAGCCAGCTTCCATCAGCGCCTTTTTCCACCCAGTCTCGGATCGAGAAGCCGTCTTCGGTGTCATCGAGATAACCGAAACTGCGCATGACCGAAGCGAGTTCGGCCTGGATGCCGGCGGATGTTCGTTCGCCTTCGGTGCTGATGAAAGCGGCGGCGTCAGTTCCAGTCACGAAAGCGGCAAGGTCTTTCAGTTTCGAGCGCAGCAGACGGTCGAGCAGGACCGAGACATAGGTATGCTTCTGGCGCGCCAGCTTGCGCATGACCGCAACCAGCGTGCCCCGCGCCGCCTTCGCCCAGAAGGGATCGCCATGCTTGTCGGGAATGGTCGATTCCGCGATCTGGTCGTAATGATAATCGCGTGGCACATCGACCCAGGGCGACCAGCGCGCCGCGCGCTGGTCGAGCGGGTTGAGCAACATGTCAGTGCCCTGCCGATAGAATTTCTCGACGAAGGTCCCGGCGGTATCATAGACGATGGCGCGCCGACCCGATTTGCGGATGCCGTCGAGCATGCCGACGATGAGGTTTGTCTTTCCCGTACCAGGCGCACCGCACAGCAGGATATGCTCAGGCTCGTAAGCCTCAGGAACCGGCACATTGCCGATCACCAGTGGTCCCTTGGTCTGTCGCCATAGCGCACGTTTCACCTGGCGGATCGTGCCGAACCTTGCCCCTCGCAGATATTCGTTGGAGCCCAGGCCCCTACCCGTCCGGGTGAAGTAGAACCAGGCCCAGGCGAGCATGACAAAGGTGAACAGGCCAGAGAGCAGTGCGCCATGCAGCAGATAGCCTTCGAACGCATGGAGGGTCTTTTTCGTGAGGGTGGAGGCAACCAGCCAGTCTGCCGATGTCCAGTAGGCCTGGCCTTCGGGGGTGCGAAACTGCACCGGATCATTGGTTCCGGCGGCCGCATCCACCTTGATCGTGGCCTCAGCCAGTTTGACCAGAACGAACCGCTCATATTCGGTCGACTTCTCGAACGCATACCAGAGCGTGCCGATGATCCAGATGATGAAGCCCGCTAATATGGTCTGATAAAAGACCTGGGTCGTCATGCGGACATTGTGGACGATCGCCTGGCCACCGCGCGTCCAGGAGCCTAATGTGTCGTTGCGAAAGATGCTCATGGGATATCCTCCCCGCCAAGCAGTCCGCGTTCGGCAAGGATCATTCGGGCCTGCGCCATGCCCTGCTCGAGCGCGCTCGGAGATTGCTGGCCGACGGACGTCGCGACTATCGATAGGATCTGGATCGACGTGGCGAGTATCTCATCCTGGGAGGAGAAGACATAGCGTTTGCGCTCATCGACCGCCTGCTCAAGTAGCTGACGGATGAACCCCGATAAGGACAGGTTCGCACCGAGCGCACGGCGCATCAAGGCGGCATGCAGCGATTCATCGAGGCGGAAATTAAGCTTGGGCAAGCGAAGGGTCTCCTTATCCGGAGACCTTCGAAAATATCATGAAGCGGTCGCATATTACCGGAATGGCAATATTGGCGCAAGCCGCCCTATCACCAGATTGATCCAGAGATTTAGCGCTGAGAATAGGTGCCGTCATAAAAACAGGCTGAGCAGCTCGGTCAGTTGCCTCTGATGATGATGGACGGCGGCGGGGTTCCGCCTGTCTCCTCGCGGTGGCGACGGATTTCGCCGATCCCCAGTCTGATCCTCCTGGCTACTACGTCCGACATGCGCCGCACCTCACTGGGCGTATCGAGACCAGGGACGCCCTCCAGAAACTCGGTCAGCAAAATCGTGAGCATCTGACAGACTTCTGCTGTCCCGATATAGAGAGTATCCCCCTTGCCCGCTTCCGGGGCGTGTTGCCTTTGCGCCGACACTTCGCAGATGGCTTTGACCACCGCCCGGCGGAGGTCGCTGATATAGTCCTCGTTCAATTCCGTCATGGCGCTATCCTTTTTGCCGCGACAAAAAGACCATGAATTTGGCCAGGACTCAACGGGCGTCGCCCCGACGGTTCCGGGGACACAGCATTCTGGGATCCTCAATGGCGTACGACGCGTATCACAAAATTCCCGAAGTCGTTTCAATAAGATAGGTTGGACCAAGTGAGCGTGGTGTTTCGCGTACGACAGCCCACCGGTTCGACGTGAGACGTGTGATACAGACTTATCTCGATGTTTTTAGGGCATAATGCGCCCGCAGCACCCGTGCGTAGGGTCCATTACAAAACGGCCTTGCGCCGTGCGTCCCGCCTTACGCAGCGCGCTCGCGCTGCGCTGCCTCGTGCCGGTAGGCGCGGGGCAACCTTTCTGCTGATTTTCGGGGGCCGATATCGGGTGGTTTGAGGGTAGAGCTCATGGCCTTGTTCTCCCAGAATGTAAAAAAGGAAGCCGTGCATCAGGCCCGGTCCCGAGAGCGTGATTACCGTCATCAGGAGATTTAACGCCGGGCTTCGCATGCCAGCATCGCTGCCTCGCCGGCGCGCCGTACACCCCGCCAGTTCCCCAGGAAGCGGCAAGCCGCTCTTGCTTTGGCCCGTCGATATGGCACAGTTGCGTGTGACGGGCAGCCCATCGGGGAAGGACGATGGAAATGCCAAAGATGACCGAAAGGGATCGGCTTGCCGATCTCGAAACACGTCAGCGCAAGCTGACAGAAGATCTGGAAACCGCCCGCCGCGCTCTGCGCGGCAAATATGCGGCCATGGTGAACGACGTGCCGATAGAGACGCTTACGGAACGTGAGTTCCGCGAACTTCTGATGCAGGCGATCCGGGTTGGTGGCAGCGCAGCGCTGACGGCCCTGAAAAAGTTGCCGCCGATGACCTGACCCGCCGCGAAGCAGCAATCTGAAGATGACCGGCAGGGGTGGAGCATAAGAAGCCCATTCCTGTCGGTATCACAGCGCAGGATGACGATACGGCCTTCCGGGCAAACCAGATAGGGACGAAGCATCCCCGTTCTGCACATCGACGGATATCGGCGAGACTTCCCCTGCTCCGATTGTTCTAGATGATAAAGCCATAGGAGGCATTCCGCGCTATGGCCCTCCCTACCTCTGATGGTCACGCTGAACGTTTTCGCGATGCCCCGCCCTTCCAAACCGCACCCGAAGGGTGTCCCTGCGACGAGCACGGCGAAGCCGCGCGCAGGAGGCCGGGACCGCGCTGGCGGTTCCGCATCGCGTCCGCGACGGGCCCGCTTGCGGGTCCCTGAGCGGGGGCGAGTGCTGCGCTCGAAAAAAGAAATGAGGACCGGCCCGGTAAACCGGACCGATCCTCTCGGGCGTCACTGCGCTTCCCATTCCTGATCGCTGAGCCTCACAAACCGCGCCGGGATACGCTTCTCTCTGACCAGTCGCGCGAGGTGTGATTGCAGTCCCGACCCTTCGCAGACCAGCGCTTCGACGGGTCGGAGGCCCACCATCTGCTCGTTGCGGACAAAGCCCGCCCGTTTGCCAAGCTTTGCACTGAGCCGGAAGGTGATGAGCGTCACCTTGCGCGATGCCGCCCACGCGGCCGCCATGGCGTCGCACCCCTTGTCCTGCGCAGTCGTCGCCAGCACCATCGCTGGGTTTCGGGATTTGGCTTCATCGAGCTTGCCCCAGATGAGACGGTCGTCAAACCAGCATTCCGCTCCTCCTGAGAAGATCACGACGGGTCCTTGCGGATTGTGCGCGTCGGTTTTGCGCTGGCGACGGGCGGCGAGGAAATCGGTGGCGGCAATAACCGACGCGGTGCGCTTGCTCGATACCAGCGACCCCTTAGGCGCGGACCATGGCCGTCCGGTTTCGGTGTGAAAGATGTCAGCGGCATGGTCGCGCATGCACCGCAGCGCATCGGTAGCTTCGTCGAGATATTCAAGTTCGTCGCGTGCCTGTTCGAGTTCGACGCTGTGGATTTCGCTGCCATCGGCGCGACGCAGCAGGTCCTGGACCTCGCGTATCGCCTTGTCGGCCTGGCCCTCCCACTGGTCAGCGACGTGATGGAAGCTGTTGACGATGCCCCATGCCAGGCGTTGCGCGGCGGGTTCCAAACGCGTGTCGCGCAGGACATCGAAAAGTGTCGTGACGATCAGTTCGACGGCGAGTTGGGCATCCCTCGGATCGGGCATGTCGGTCGCCATCTCCTCACCGCCTCGCCCGATGCGGACACCATCTAGATCGGACGCGAAGGCGGCGTGGAAATCGTCGGTGGTGGCCGCTGTCTCCTGCGTGATGAATGCGGCGATGTCGGAAAATGTGCGGTCAGACTGGTTGATCTTCGTCATGTGAACCTCCTGTTGAAACGAAAGAGGTTCCCCCTTGGGCACGGGCTCCGAGCGGCGGGGTCAAGGATCGCGGAACGCGACCGGCGCAGCCGGCGATGGGGGTCACGATTTTTTGGGGCGGCCACCATGGTCGAGTGAGAAGCGCGGCGCCTGACCCGCCCCAAAAAATGGTGGGGCCCCGTCGTCCTTGAGGCCGACGCGGTCCCGTGCCACCCTTGGAATTCTTGAGAGAGAGAGAAGAGGCGTTGCGAATCTGGGGCTCGATGCCCCTGATTCGCAAATGGGTGCCTCCTGGCGATGGCCTCGCAGGGAAGTGCCGGCAACGCTTGCCCTGATCGCCGAGGTAGCATCTGTTCCATTAAAAAGGGGACAACACGCGTAGTGCTGTCCCCGAACGGAATGCAAACGATGTATTGTCAGGCGGCGCGGCGACGTCGGCTGCGCAGGGGCGGAGTGACCTTTTCGACCGGAACCTGATTGGCCTTGCGGAAGGCATGGATCGGAACGCCGGCCTTGCGCAGGGCCTGATAAAGATTGGCCTGAATACCCGATCCCTCACCCAGCAAGGCTTCGACGGGTTTCAGGTCCACAAGCTTGCGATTGCGAGCGAAGGGCGCACCGCGCCCCGACCCCGTCAGCGAATATGTCACAAGTTGCACCTCCCGATTGCCAGCCCAAGAGGCCACGATTGCGTCGAAGCCCTTGCGCTGCGCGGTCGTCACCAGCGTCATATGCGGGATGCGTTCGAGGATGGTGTCTAGCCGATCCCAGAGCAATTGCCAGTCATGCCACTCGGCATGGCCTGAGGCGATAACGATCGGTCCACGGGGACGGTACCGCTCCCGTTCGGCCAGTTCACGGGCGCGCAGGAAATCCTGTATCGATACTTGCGTGGCGGTAGCCGCCTTCGAGACACGCGATCCGCGAGCCGGCGACCAGGGGCGACCAGACAGCACGCGGAAAGTTTCGGCGGCATAATCGCGCATACACTCGACCGCCTCGCGCTGTTCGGTCAGCGACTGGCACAGGAGCTGTTTCTCCTCCAGTTCGCTGTTGAAAACCTCGGAAGGCTCGATCCGCCGGATCATATCGCGCAGCTCATTGGCCAGCATGTCTTCCTGTCGTTCAAGCTTGCCAGCGACGAAGTGGAAGCTGTTGACCATGCCCCAGGCGATCTCGGGCGCAAGCGCGTCGAGGCGGGTATCGGTCAAGAGATCGAAGATGGTGGCGATCACACCCGCGCAATCAGCCTGCGCGTGGAGCGGTTCGGGCATATCATGCTCGCCCGGCTCGTCGCCCGGCGTGATGATCGAAAGCGGGATGGGATCGCCAAAAGCGCGTTTGAATTCCGGTGTCGCCGTCATCTGTGCAAACAGTGTCGGCAGGTCTGCGAAGTGGCTGATACGCCGCGAATGGTCATGGGTCATGGTACTTCTCCTCATCATGGAAAAGGAAAAAGGGGCGCGAACGCGCAAAAGCGTCCCGCCCCATTATGTCGATCAGTGCATGTTCGCCCGTACGCTGGCGAAAGCGGTTGAGCGCGTCAGGACGGCATCTACGATTTGCGCCGCATGGGGCGCAAAGGGCGTGCCTTCGAGCAGGTCATAGATAGCAGCGATGATCTCGCCGCATGTTACGCCGCCAGGTATCTCCGGCGAGCGGACCGCAAGCGTGTTTTGGGGTGCCAGCAGATCCCGGATAGCGGGACTGGCCATGATCGCGGCGCAGAGCGCCGAGAGATCGGACAGCGGCGCAACGTCATGAAAAGAAGGAAGCGGCATGGACTGTCTCCTCATGCGAAGAAAGGAAAAGGGCCGGGGAAGCCTGACACCTCCCCGGCCCCGAACGGGTTCCGATTAACGGGTGATCAGAACGGGTCCTCCTCGCCGAACGCTGCGCCCGCACCGGCTAGCTCGCCGTCAGCCCCTGCGGTGCTGTCGCCGAAGCCGCCTTCGTCGCGCGAACCGCGATCGTCATAATTGGTGCGGCTGGTCCCCATGCTGCCCCCGAAGTCGGAGCGCATGGTGTCGCGCCGCCATGCGACCATGTAGCCGCCATGATCGGCCGGGAAGAGCGCGATCGGCAGCGGTTCAGGCAGGCTGGGATCGTCGATATTGCCGGCAAGGAAGACCTCGCCGGTGCGCTTGGACGCAGCCTCCCACAATGCGCCGACCTGAACCCAGCGACGCGCGACGTTGAGCGCCAGGATCTCATAGACCGGAGCCTTCTCATTCTCGCTCATGACCTTGCGCAGCCCGATGCGCGGGAGATCGATCGTGCGAGTGGCGATCGAGCCCGTCAGGCGGCCGTTCTGATTGAAGATTTCACCGATGTTCATCGTCTTGACCTTTCGAATGTCGCTCGAAATCCATTTTCCGGCGACACCCTCCCCGTCCCTTCTCTCCTCTCTTTCCCGCCCTTGCCCCGCGCGCCGCCCGCCCCTGGAACAGCGCTCCACATCCTCCGGCGCGACGCTCTCCCATTCCCTCCACGCGCAACGCCACGCCAGGCCAAAATTCTGCGCAAACCTGCAGTACGACGAGGCCCGAATGCCGACGAGCAGGCGACGGCCACGTTGAATTGGGGGGTGAGGCTGGAGGCGCGGCGGTAGCCGCGTTGGCGCCAGGGTCGAGCGGGTAGTGGTAGCGGTGCGCGAGGCAAGATCAGGTGGCACCTACAGGCAGAACCGACAGCCTTGCGAGGACCGGCACGGACCGGTGCGTTTCCAGTCTCGAGCGATCAACTGATGGCGGCGGACCGCATAGCGGAATCCTCGGAGACATTGATCGCATTGGCAGGCAATGAGGAGCAGGCCTGTCCGGCATTGAAGCGTTCGATCCAGGTGCCGATATGGGCACGGCGTTCGATCGGGACAGCGGCGGCCGCACGCTGGAATTCGAGAAGATCAAGCGGAGCATTGGCTACGATCTCGTCAATCTCGGCAGCATCGAGCAATCCCTCGGCCCGAATGAAGACCGTCATCGATCCGGGGCGCTTCCGGGTCGATTTGCGCCATAGTCCCTCTATCGTGCGCAGGCGTGGCGCCGCGCGGGATTCGAGCAGCACGATAAGGCGCAATTCCTCGCGCGGCAGCGCGCGCACTTCCGACACCTGCATGGCGGTACAAAAGAAGCACGAGCTTTTATGGAAAGCTGGCAAGCCCTATTCCGCTATGACACGCTCGCAATCTTCACGCGTAAAGCCCCAATCCCGCAGTGGATATCGGTATTCATAAAGATCTGAGATATGCCCTTCGCGATGGGCGTAACGCTGATTGTCACGGGTCGAGCAGTCATAACCAATGAGCCGGACGACCTTCTGGCCATTGGCCCAGGCATGCTGTGCCGCAGGCCAGGCCTTGACCCATTTGTCCTGCGGGGAAATTTTATGCCGCGCCGAACAACTATGCTGCCCGAATGCGATCGACGGCAATGTGCCATTGGTTAAACAGGCATCGAGAAGCGAGGTATAGGGCGGCCAGTGCTTGAAGAATCTGGGCTGATATTCGACAATCTCATTGGGAACGCCATGATCGTCCATCCACTGACGGAAGACAGGGATAAGCCGGCGGGTATGAGGCTGCTCGGGCATTGCCGCCAACAAGGTCATGTCAGGGATTTCGCCCCGACGGACAAGTTCGATGATCATCGCGGTCGAGTTGGTGCCTGCCCCCCATGCTGCGACCGCGGGCGCACGCTTGCCCGCGCTCATGCCGCCATTGCCAGCCAGCGGTCCGGCCAGACCGGCGGCCTTGTCGTTACCCGATAGGCCTGAAGGGGCACGATCCCGCGAATGACATAATGTGGGATGCCCGTGTCCCGCCGGAGGTTGAGAGCGATTTTATAGGCGTGATCGAATGAGCATAAGCGGCGCCGGCAAGGTGACAACCGGGCGGGCAGATCGGACGAGGGCATCAGGGCCTCCATGCTGGAATGGGTTCAGGCGGCGATTGACCGGTCGGCATCGACCGCCGCAGCAGATTTCAGTGCAAGCAGGCTTTGAAGCGTGACGGGTGTGCGATTTGCCCGCCGGGTCCTGGGGCCTCGGGAGGGCCTGGCCGGATCATTGAACCGACAGCCGATACGCGCAGCGCGCTTGCCGATGACGGCGGGATCGCGGCCGAGCGCCTGGGCGACATCGACCATCGAGATGCCATGGATCCAGGCGTTACGGATCGCCCGGTCCTCATGCGCGCTGAACGCGCGCATGAAGCCATGCACCAGCCCCAGGCGATTGGCATGATATAGGACAGCGCGCACGCCGCGACCAAGGTCTTTGGCAATGTCCCGTGTCGGGACCTTGCCATAATCCGCTCGCAACCGGGCTTCTTCCCCGGCCGTCCAGACAGGTCCCCGCCGAAACCCGTCGCGGCGGACATGCGTGCCGCGCAAGCCAAGCGCCTCTGCACGCCAGCGGATGGAATGCGGGCTGCGGCCAAGCCGCTCCCGCAGGGGCGTAAGGCTCGCCCCGGTAGCGTAGGCGTGGCGCAGCAGCTCGTCTTCCTCGATGATCCACGGCCTGCCCCACCCTCTGCCGTAACCCAGTTTGCGAAGGCGTTGGCCAAGGCTGCGACTGTTCCGGGTCGGAAAACCTTCGGCGGCAAGCGCCTGCGCGATGGCGACATAGCGCGCGCCGGTGGCCGCGAGTGCGAGTGCGCGAGCCATTTCCGCGTCGCTCCAGTCGTCTGGCTGGCCGGCATGGCGCAGACCCAGCGCCGAAGCGCGGGAGATGACGCCAGCGAAGGGACGGCCGATGAGGCTGGCAATCTGGGCGACGGGAACACCCTTGGCGTACCCGGCGCGAAGCTGTGCATCTTCCCAACCGCTATAGGGCGGCGATCCCGGTTCTGAGAGTCCGAGCAGTTGGGCACGGGCATATAGGGCGCTCACACCGCGGCCGAGGCGGGCGGCCAGTGTCGCGGTTGGTTCGTGCGTATAGCAGCGCGCCAATTCCTCATCCTCCCACGCGATCCAGGATCGCCGCGAGTTTCGGCGAAGGCCAAGATCATAGATACGCGTGGCGATGCTGGCACGCGATCGGCCCAGCATTGTGGCAATCTCCTCTAGCGTGCAGTCATCGGCGAAGGCGGCCCGCAGGCGCTGTATTTCATCGGGGAGCCATGCGTCGGCACGGAAAGCCAGCTCGGCAAGTGGCGCGGTTGTACCCGTTTGCTGGTCAGGGACGAACGGGGTGAGTTCGACGATATCAGCGTCGAGATCGAAGCTTGTCTCTTTCATGGCACTCTCCGTTCAGACCAGGCCGATGACGGGCGTATCGACGACACGCAGGCGCAACCGGGCCGACAGCCGCGCGATCCGCGTATCGCCGCGCGGCATCGTGTCGGACGCACCGATCGCGGCGAGCAGGTCGAGCCCGGCATCGATATCGTTCGCAGGCAGGGCAAGGTGCCGCACCAGATCGTCCGCCGTGGTGGCGTTGGGCGCTATGCTGCCCAGTGCGCCGACAATCCGTGCTGCGGCGGGGGCGGCGGGATCGAGGAGGAAGGCGTCGAGCGCACGTTGGCCTCGCATCGTCACCCGATCGCCCTTTGTCGGCATGACCTCGCGCAGGGCGTCAAGATCAAGCAGGGTCCGGCTTTCATCGGCATCAAGATCGGCGGCAGCGACGAGATCGGGCGTGCGCCCGATATGGGGAGTGATCGTGGTATCGATCTTCGCCAGCACCGGCGTTGCCGCGAGCGCGGGGCCAAAGGCGAAGAATTCGCCGGGCGGAAGCTGGCGCAGCAACGCGGCCTGTTCACTGCCGAACCCGAGAAGATCGGCAGCGCGCGCAACATCGCGGTCGAAGACATTGAGGCCGATCAGATGATTGTGCAGTTCGGAAACCACCGAACTTGCGAGCTTGGCGAGACGCTGGGTCGCGATTATCGTGCCAATGCCGCGCTTGCGACCCCGCGCGCACATATCCGTCAAGGTGGCGACGCCCAGACGGCGGGTCTCCGCGTCGCGGGCCGAGGCTGCCATATGCGGCGCGAGCAGATGCGCCTCGTCGATACATACCAGCACAGTGTGGCCCCAATGTTCGCGGGGTGTCGAGAGAAGGCCCGCAAAGAAGGCCGCCGCTTTCTCGATGCGATGATCGGGCTCCAGATCGGTAAGGTCGAGATGGAGGGCGATACGATGCTGCCGCGTTCGCAGCGCGAGCGCTGTGAGACCATCATTGGCATATTCGCGTGCGATGACCGTCGTTGCGCCGATATGCGTAGCAAGGTTGGCGAACTCGCCTTCCGGGTCGATGATGATGGTGGTGAGATAATCGAAGGCTTCTTCGATGATCCGGCGCAGCGTGTGGCTTTTGCCCGCGCCCGAAGATCCCTGAATCAGACAGCGCCCCGACATCAGCTTGCCGAGATCCAGTTCTAGCGGACCCGTCGAAGAGCGGCCGAGCGGGACTTTCGTGTCACGAGTGAAATCATGGTTGGCGATGGTCATCTGATGTCCTTCTTCACCCGGCGTCGCGCAGAGCGGCCGGAGATGCTGGTCGAGGGAATGGGCTTGACGCGATAAGTGGCCTGGCGGCCTGGCAATCAGGAATGGCTGTGCTGCCATCCTTTGAGCGGCTGTTGGGACAGCGTGGCGTCCTTTTCACAGGCCTCGCAAAAAGCTGCGTCGAAGACAGCGCCAAGCGCCCAGTCCTGGGCATCATCGTCCCAGCGCGCCCAGGCATCGCGCATCACCTCGGCGCTGCCACATGCAGAACAGCGGATCGTGATCCTGGCAGCGGGGTTTGCGGCATTGACCGATTTCCCGGCGTCGCCTGTTGCCTCCCCCTGCCCGGCCGCGAAGACCGGGAACCGATCGGAAGGCGGTTCATCACGGTCGAAGCTCAGCCAATTCGCTCCAGCCTTGCGGGCGTCCGACAGCAAAGCCCAGAATTCGGGCGAAAGCCCATCGGGGCGATCGGGCCAGTCATCGATGAAGCCAAGATGGACCCAGAAGCCATATTGATGGGCCTCGATCGACAAGATCGGATGATCGACGATGATCCGGCCGCTCCTTCGCGGCGCGTGCTGGATCAGCCGGTCGATGGCGTCATTCTCGGCGCGGGGAAGATGCGCTGTTGAACAGGCGCAGACGGGGAAGCGGCGCATGGCCGGTCTCCTTGATTGGGTTGGGACAGGGGTGACAGGCGCGGCGAGCAAACTCGGGCACCCTTTCAATTCGGCAAGAAATCGACCGTGATGGCACCGCGCTCGGCGTGAATGACGATCTTGCGATCGAGCGGGATCAGCCAGCTCAGATTATCCCATGCGCTCATGTTGATGGCTTCGAGGGTGGCAGCGTCCTCCCCAAGGAGGATATGCGTAGCGTGCTGCCGCGCCTCGCGTTCGAAGGATCGCGACTGGGTGTCCCAGCTGTCGCAGTCGCCATCATCAGCCCCACAGAAGATCGTCGCATAGATCATGCGGCTCAGTCTGTCCGGGGTGATACCATCATCGCGCGTGGCCAGGATGATGGCCTCCTCAATATCCCAACCGCCATTGCGGCAGACGAGCGCCGGGATTTCGATGGAATGGACGCTGCGTGGCGCGTCCGTGCGACCGGTTTCACAAACCGTCAGCTCGATGACGATCCGGTCGACCAGGCCACAAGCGAAATCGGCGGGGAGACACATGTCGTCGTCGTAGCGATGGACGGAGCCTTCCCGGTCGATGCGCAGTGAAATATCCCTGATCACCGGGAGCGTGTCATACCAAGCGTAGCCTTGCAGCGCGTCTTCCGCCTCGACGAGTTGCACGTCCTGGGTGGGCGGTTTGCCCCGCGCCAGCGCAAGCGCCTGCGCAATATCGGGCTCCAGCGCCGGCACGATCAGCATTGCGCCTTCAGGAGCGATCATGCGGCTGCTGCGTCCATGACAATCGTCAGCGGTCTGCGGCCGCCAGATCGCCAGCCCTGAGCGCGCCTGCGGCAGCGTAACGCCCAGCTCACACGCCCGCTGCCAGGCGGTAAAGGGCAGCCGATGGTCCGGTCGGGTCGCGATGGCCTTGTACAGGATTTGCTCGGCAGCGTCGCGAAGCGCCTTCAATGCCGCGTTGTCGATGACCTCCTTGCGCGCCGGCAGAACCATATGAATTTCCGGCGCATCCATAATATCGATCCGGACCGTCCAAAGACTGCCATTGTCTTTTTCTTCCCGAACCGTCGGCAAGGCGCATTTGACGCGGTGCCCGTGAAAATTGATGCGTTGGTCTCTTGGCCAATCAGGATCCCGGTCATAGACACCGATACGGCAGCCGCAGGCGTTTTCGACAAATATGGCGTCCTTGAGGAAGTCTTCGCGGGGCAGCAGCGTTTCGTTCAAGGTGACCGGTAAGGGATAGTGACGGGCTGCATCGGCGACGACCGCAGACAAGCCTTGCTTCCAGTCGGGCGGCAGTTCGATCGAGATCAGCGTGCCCCAACCGATCATGGCCGGGGCGATGGCAAGCGGCGCGCCGCTGTCCCATGCGTCTGCCGGAATCTGGACTTTCCAGGCCGCGCCCGCAGAGGGAGAGAAGGACTGGATTTCGACCGCGCGGCCGGCAAGGCTGAACATGCCCATGCCGGCCGGGTCTTCGCTACGCGCGATGTCATCGCCCCAGCCTGAATGTCCCAACATCAGCAGGGCGGCTGGATCGTCGATGCCGCAGCCATCATCCCGGATGTGCAGCAGGGATCGGCCGTCCTGTTCGGTCAGATCGACCGTGATGCAGGTGGCGCCGGCGCGTCTGGCATTCTGGAACATCTCATGAAGGCAGTCCCGGCTGTCGCCCGAAAAAAGGCGGGACGCGCGGCGGATCGCGTCCGGGCTGACGGCGCTATGGATCGTTGTTGGAAGGGGCATGGCGGTCTCCCTGGTTCCGGACTGGAACCCATCATCCCTCCCCTCTTCCTTCCCTCCGTTCGTCTTCCAGGGCCATGACGCCCGCGGGTGCCACTGTGCATCCGATATTGCGGCAGCGGTCGTGGACTGCGAAGGACAAGGAATGCCTCAGGATCTGGATTCGCAACTCACCGACTTTCTGCGCCGCATGCCGGACTGGATGCGCCGGGACATCTCTGCAGCCGATCCCGCGCGGCGCGAGCGCGCGGAAGAGGCGCTGCACGCCATGCTGCTTGCGCTGGTCAAGGGGACAGGACGATCGGGCGGTGAAGACATCTGATGGCGACCTCTGACAGTGGTAAACGCGGCACCGGCAGGGTGACGCTCGATGCGATCCAAGCGCTGGGACCAGCGCGCCTTGCCCGGCTTGTGCTAGCCCAGGCCGAGCGTGACGCCGTCTTCGCCCGCGCGGTTCGCATGGAGCTGGCGGCGAAGGACGATAGCGGGGCCCTGGCCCACGAAATCGACAAGCGGCTGAAGACCATTCGGCGTTCGCGCGGGTTCGTCGAATGGGACAAGGTAGGTCCGCTCGCGCGCGAACTCGACCAGTTGCGGGAAACCATATTGGGACCACTGGCCGAAACCTCGCTGAGCCAGGCGGTCGACAGCATGAAGCTGCTGCTGAGCCTTGCCGAACCAGTGTTCGAAAGGTCCGACGACAGCAGCGGTTCGTTGGGCGCAGTGTTCCGCCAGGGAGGCGAGGATCTGGGACTGCTGTGGGCCCGAGCCGATGCACCCGATGTCGAGCAGCTCGCCGGGGATATTTTAACGCTGATTGAAGGGGATGGCTATGGCGTGTTCGACGACCTGCCGGACGCAGCCTCCCCGGCTCTGGGACAGACAGGCCGCGCAGCCTTGCGACGGATGCTGCTGGAGCGGCAGGCGGGGCTGACCGGCCCGGAGCGACGGCAATTCGACTATAAGGTCGGGTGGCTGTTGCCCAAGCTCGCCGACCTCGACGGCGATGTGGACGCCTATATTGCAACAGTCGATCCTGATCGGCGCAATACGCTGCTCAATGCGCAGGTTGCCGCCCGATTGATCGCGCAGGGTCGTGCGGCAGAAGCTCTCGACTGGATCGATGCTCCGGTTGAGCGCTGCCATAATGAGCGCGAAATCGCCGATCTCAAATTACGCGCCTTTGAGGCGTTGGGCCGCAGGGACGATGTGCAGGCGCAGCGCAAGGCGATCTTCGACCGTTGGCTTGACGCTCAGGCGCTACGCGAATGGCTCAGGGCTTTGCCTGATTTCGAGGATGTCGCTGCGGAAAGGCAGGCCCTTGATCAGGCCATGGCATATGATCGGGCGACATCGGCACTGGCGTTCGTGGTTGCCTGGCCCGATCTCAAGCGCGCTAGCAAGCTGACCAGGGAAAGGCTCGAAGGTCTGGAAGCCCGGGCCTATGACATTCTGCGTCCTGCCGCCGAGGCATTATCTCAGATCGATCCAGGCGGGGCCACCCTGCTTTATCGCCGACTGGTGACTGGCGTGCTCGACCGGGCGAGTTCGAAATACTACCCCTATGCCGCGCGGGACTTTGCAGCCGCGACGGATTTGGCCGACCGTATCGCAGGCGATGTCGATGTCGTACCGCATGATGACTGGCTGGCCGATCTTCGCAAGATTCATGGACGCAAGATCGGCTTCTGGAATCAGGTCGCGGGGAAATTCGGATAATCGCGGAGAAGCCGGGGCGGCCAGATTGGAAACCTCCCTACCAATGGTGGAGCGGCAGTCCGTCGACGTCACTGCCGTCACAGTCGAAGAGCAGGAACTGGAAACCGTGCGCGCGGCCGAAGGCGATGAGCCGCAGCAGATCCTGCGGCAATTGCGCACGGCGGTCATCATCAATGGCGCGCGTCGGCACGAACCAGCCATAGACCGAAGCCGCGATGTCGATCGGTCGATCACTGGGCGGCCAGGACGCCCATTTATCGAGGCATGAGGCGGTATGAACCGTCAGATGGGCGGTCGATAGTACACAATAGCGGCCTTGCTCGATCGATCCGGCAACAAGGGGAGACGGGTGTGCGACGGACGCAATACGCATGCGGTCCTTCGTGCAGCTTTCCGACGGATGACATTCGAAATAGATTGATATCGCTTCTGTGTCGGACAGGGTATCCGGGTCGCGCGCGTCGTCGATCTCGCTCCAATATTCACGGCAATAAGCAGCGATTTCCACGTCGAGAGCCATCGCATCGACTGCGACGTGGATATTCATTCCATGTCGATGTTCAATCACGGCAGTGTGGACCTCTATCGCCAGATGGTCCTCATGGCTGGTCCCGATCGCGGTTTGGGGGGGTGCGTCATATCCTATAGGTGGAAACGACGTCGATCTGACGTACCGAACGGGCGCAGTTGCGCGAATGACCGGACTGCGCGGATCTGACCAGTCGATCGTGTCGGCAATCCAACGGGGCACGAAATCCCAATCGAACGACAACGGATATTCGCCTTCTATTGTACGCCATGCGGACTCCACCGCATCGACCCAGCCTACCACGATCAGACGCAGCGCCGCCGTGCCGAGCGTATCGACGCATTTGCGCAAGGCGAGCGCCAGACTGCTTGCATCGGGAGTGGTCTCTGGCCGATCGCGCAATTCAAGGACGGCTTCCCAAAGACAAGCAGCGGTTTCGAGATGGGATAATGTGTAGCGGGTCATGGAGATGGCTCCAGGGGAAGGTGGCACGAGCCCACGGTTCGGACAGCGGCTGGATCGGCACACCCGTCCCAGGATTCCGGTTCGGAAGTTCTGTCATCGAGATTGATCTCAGAGCATGATCAGGCCGTGCGGACAGTGGCTGTTCGGCTGAGGTCAGGAATGCGCGCATCGTCATAGACGCTGTTTACCGACATCTGCAGCGCCTGTTGCTCCGCAGCAAACCAGGTGGATGCAGGAACGGTGTAAGTCTCGGTGGCATAGTATTCGCCGCCGCTGAAGAAGGCGATGTCGACGATAAATTGCGGCAGGGGAAGGGACGAATGGGCGCGCATGGCGGCATCCTTTCATGACAATGGCCACCCCGGCGCTTGACCGGGATGGCGAGGAAGAAGGTGGAGAAGGCATGAGAGCGGCGGCGCCGGGCCTCAAAGCGCCTGTTCGAGCAGCTTTCTGGCCTTGTTCTCCAGGTCGAGGCGGCTGTCCTGATGCGGCTTCGATCGGGCCAGCGCCGTTATACCCTGGACGAAATCATAGATGGATTCAGGCGGACGGCCTTCCTCGGCCAGCACGGTCTGGATGATCTTTGCCGTCTCGGCCCTGGAAAAGCCGCGTTTGCGCAGGAAGGGTTCGCGCTCTTCTTCCTTGCGCGCGACGATCCGCTCGCGAGCGGCCTTGATGCCGGAGATGAAATGCGACGGCGAGGAGTTTGCGAAATGCTCGAGCGCGGGCGCGGCCTGATGCGCGAAACGGGCACCGGCGAATTTCGAGTGGCGGATATTGACCTCCTCGAAATTCTCGACACCCCACAGGCACCGGTTGGCGCACACGCCGCGCAGATAGAAAGTCGCGATCCCGAGCGTTTTGGAGCCGACTTCACTGTTCCAGGCGTAGAACCCTCGAAAATAAAGGTCGGGATCGCCATTAGGAAGCTTGCCGGCCTCGATGGGGTGCGTGTCGTCCACGAGGAACAGGAAAATGTCCCGGTCCGATGCGTAGAGCGTGGTCGTCTCCCTGGTGATATCGACATGAGGGTTGTAGGTCATGCTGCCCCAGTCGATGGTTCCGGGCACCTTCCAGCGCGTGTCGCCGACGCCATCGCCGGCAAAGGCCATCACCGCCTGGACCAGTTCCCAGTCGAAGATCCTGCCATATTCCGACCCGGTCGCCGCCCGCAATTCGGTGCGACCATTCTCGGTCTGGAGCAGTTTAACCTGCTCGCCCCGGTGGTTGATCAACCCATGCTGCAGGTTGATGCCGGCAAGCGCGGCAGGCAGCTGGCGCAGATAAGAGGCCGGGGCACCGACGAGACTTGCTACCTGGCCAAAGGACCAGTTAGTGGGTGCAAGCGGTCGATCATCGCCCGGCGCCACCAGCATCAGCCGCTCTGGATTGTCGCTTTTCGCCTCGACCCGGATCGAGCGGCTTTCAACGATACGCGTGGTCGCACGGTCCGCGCGGCCGCGCACGGCATCATAGAGACTGGTCAGCGAGAGATATTTCTCGTCGTCGGGACGGGAGAACCACTCGGACGATACGCGGCTGCTCATGCGTCCGCGCGAGACATCGATCCGATAGGGCGCCGTAACGCGGGGGCTTTCGTTCATGGGGGCAAGGGTCGCCATGGAAATCGTCTCCTTGAGATGCAGAGCGACAGGTGCTTCACCGCTCCTGTCACATCCCCGCCCCTCCCTTCCCTTTCGCGCACCGCGATATTGGGTTCACGAGACCCCGACCGGCGGCAGCAGGTACGACGGCGGCTTGTATGTTTTACAAATTGGCGTATATGTTCAACGAAAGGAGGCCATGATGGCGACGAAGCATGAGGATCATCTGTCTCAGCGACATGAAGCGGTCGTGGCCGCTGCCAAGGCGGCGGGTTTACTGTCGGGCACGAACAGCGCGGTCGGCGCCCGCGTGCCACGCGAACTCATCGATCGCGCCAAGATGCGCAGCGGCATCGCCTCGACCACCGATCTTGTCGAATATGCGCTCGCCAAAGTGGCGCTTGAGGATGATTTTGGAGCCAGGCTAGTGCGCCGAAAGGGCACGATCCCTGCGGATATTGCGCTTGGGATTTGATCGCAAGGCCTCGTTGCGCCGGATCAGGCCGCAGCGATCTGGTGCCAGGCTGTCGCGACGACCCGAAGAGGCATTGCCGCTTGTTCACAAGGCAGCTGTCATAGGCCGCGAGCTTCTGCTCGACACGTGCGTCTATATTGATGTGCTTCAGGGCAAGACACCGGTTGAAGTAGATTGTTTGCTGGAAAACCGGATCGTCAATCATTCCTGCGTGGCGCTTGCCGAAATGACCCACCTGATGGGCGCGCTCGATCCTGCCGACAAGCGCACGGCGTCGGTGCTCAAGACCCTGGGACGGACAATCGACGATATCCCGGAGCATCGTCTGAGCGCCCCCTCCTCCCGCATGTTCGGAGAGGCCGGTATGCTGGCAGGCATGGTCACACGGCTTTGCGGCCAACCCCATTCGATCGCCCTGCTCAACGATGCCCTGCTGTTTCTGCAGGCTGCGGCGACCGGCTGTGACCTGCTGACCGGCAACCGGCGCGATTTCGATTTTTTCGATCAGATCATTCCGGGGACGGGCGTCATCCTGTATTGACCCGTCACATAGGCACGGGAAACCGACCATCATCTCGACGGGCAGGATCGGTCAGGCAACATGCCAGCAGCACCAGCGTTCAGCCGCCTGTCGTGGACTGAGCAGGCCATGATTGTCGGCACACCATGTACGGAAGGAAGGATCGAGCGCGAGCCCCTGATCGGCGAGCCGGTCGATGACGTCCTGCATGAAGCGATCGACTGGAGCGATGGCGGCCCCGGCTCGAGCATGAGCGACCGCAGCCTGAAGTTGCGTCACCATTTTCTCGGCTTCATCGATCGAAATATCCTCGACGGCGCGTAATCCGCCGCGCGGTCCGCAGATGGCCAAAGTTATGATTGCTGTGCCAGACGGAATCCGGCCCAGAGCGTCGATATGGACATGTCGGGACATGCCAATCTCCTATGATGTGAGGCGCGAGAATGTCAGAATAGGCTCAACTGTCGCGGCATCGATCGCTGCGATGCCCCTGGCTCGTGCGATGGCGGAACGGCGCCTTGCGATGGTGATGTCGGGCCGATCGCGATGGTCGCGCGTTGGGCGGTCTCAGCCACGGGTTCACGACGTTGGCGAAGGGCGAACCGAGCGGTCCATCCCCCCAATATATGCGCCGGGGCGAACCAATGGTCCTGTATCTCGCCCGACAAGGCGTTTCCGACCATGAGATGGGCTGAAATATGAAGAAATGAAAACTGGATATAGGCCATGTGGATCGCACGCGGATCGATATCGATCGCTGTCACATGAAGGTGCCGCTGATAATTAGCCCGATATCGCGCATGGCCTCGGCAAGCGCGATCACCATAGGAAATGGCGCTCAGGAAGCCCTTAGCCATTCGTAGAGCAGATGATCGTCAGGACCATATTGCGAGCCGATGGCGATCCGGATCAGACGGCCGTCGCAGGCGAAGGCAGAGGCCCTGGGAAAGGACAGGTAGGAACGACCTTCGAGGATCAGGTCGCCCGAGCGCACTTTGGTGATGTCGCGGGTCGTACCAAGCAGTCGATGACCAGACGGTGCGTCCAGAAGCCTCAGCCGATCACCTGCTTTTACGCGCTTCTTGAACGCCGCTAATGATAGGACAGTATCGACGGGATTGCGGATACCCTGACGTTTTGCCAATGCCGTCCAATAGGCCTGGCCGATGCGCGCTTCGCTGTAGAAACTGCATGACCAGAAATCCTGCAACGGATTGGTCCGCGTGAACCCGAACCGTTCCATTTGATCGCGCACCTCGCCGATGAAGGCGTCCTGCGCTTCACGGCCGGTGAGGTCGTCAGGTGTATCGAGGATTTCCGCGATGACCTTGCGTCCGCCCGCAAATGTCTCGGTGCGGATCGCAAAGCTGGTGCCGGTAAAATGCTGGGCGAGGTGGCGATCGATCCGGGAGGCGAGCGATGGCAACGCTTCGTCGGCACGGTAGAGATCGCCTTCATAATGGAAATTGCCGCGTTCGTCATGGTCGGTCTGGCTATACAGGCGCGCGGACGCGCTCGGCGCGTTAGCGTCGGTCATGATGTCATCCTTATGGCTCGATCAGATTTGGAGGGGCGAGTGCGTCAGGCCGACGGCAATTCCATTGAGGGAGGCACGCTGTGGTCTGCTTCAGTTCGGGCGAGAACCCAGTCGAGATAGCCAAGACGCGTATCGCCGTTGGCGACTTCGGTCTGCCAATCGACCGAAGGATATTGTGGATAGTCGATCCATGGATCAGGCGGCTCCGCCGGTGGCGTCACTGCAGATCGGCCCAAACGGCGCGCCAGTTCCTCCTGGGTGCTGGCAAATTCGACATGATCGGCAAATATCGTGCACCACCCTCCACCAAAACTGTCGCGGCGTGGGCGCGAACAGCCATAGCTCCAGTCGAACCCGACAGGCGCTATCTTCAAGCTCTCCTGGCAACAGCGCCGGATGAGTTCAGCAATCGGACCAGGCTGGAAGTAGGTCGTGCCATAAATGGCGACAATGCTCTCGGCTGCACCCGCGATCTCGATCTCAGCCCCGAAATGCGGGAAGTCCGGATCATCGAAGATTTCAAGCAAGCCGTTGAACGGATTGGCGAGATCGGTCGGCATGAAGGCGGCGAGGAATTCAGCGCTCGGTTCCCCCGGGGCAAAATCACCCAACAGGTCGGACGCGTGCTGCCACGCCTCCTCGATCAGCGCGCTTTCACGGGCCGTGCAGGTGAACGCAAAGGAAGCTTGAACATAATGGTCAGCCATGGACCGGCTCCATCATTGCTTCATTGATCAGTTCTTCATCGATGAGCACCAGCGGCGGCGGGTTCTGGCGTGCAAGCTGGTAGTCATTTTCGACTGCCACGATGCCTCCCAATTCCCGAATGCGTTCGATCGAGAAGAGCTGCTGGTCATCTTCAGTCGTCAGATAGTGTCGCGGTTCGCCATGGCCCTTGTAAATGACGCGGACAGAGGGGAAGCTTCCTGCATATCCGCCTGACCATCGGACATAATGAAGGCCAAGACGTCGACAGCTTTCTTCGATTCTCGCGAAGCATCCATTGGCCACTTCGTGATCCATCAAGGTGAGAGGATTATTTACGGGAAGATAGGCGGGATCGAAGGGCGTTCCGTCCCAATCTACAGCCGCATTGTCGCTGCCGATCGCCTGAACGAGAACGGGATATTGTGAGCGGGAAAGCACACCGCCTATCATGATATGTGCGGATACACGGTCGGCCATGACATGCCTTTCGTAGTTACTGGACTCCAGTCGGTCTCTCCATCCTCACCCCCTCCCCTTTACCGGACCGTATGACCGTCACTCATTCCCGTCTTGCATGAGCTGCAGATTCCCGCTTAGCTACAGCGCAGTTCCAGTCCGGCGATAACCGGCATCCTCCATTCGTTTCTCAACCAGGAGTCCTTTCGTGGCCGATACCGAGCAGCCTGATTTCACCGCCATGACGGTGCAGTTACTGAGCGCCTATTTCTCCAACAATCAGGTTCCGGCCGGCGACATCGCCGGCATCATCGAAGCGACCCGCGGCGCGCTCGAACGGAAGGGCGACGTGGAAGTGCCAGCGGCCCCCGATCATGTTCCTGCTGTATCGATCCGCAAGAGCCTTGGCTCACGCGAACACATCATCAGCATGCTCGATGGAAAGCCGTACAAGACCCTCAAGCGGCATCTGGCGGTCAATGGAATGACACCCGCCGAATATCGCGAGCGCTATAAGCTTCCCAAGGATTATCCCATGGTCGCGCCTGCCTATTCGGAACAGCGGCGCACCGTCGCGCAAAAACTCGGCCTTGGACGGCGGGTTGGCGCGAAAGCGCAGGATGCTGCTCCGGTGGTGGAAGCATCACCCGTAGTAGAGGCGGCGCCAGTTGTCGAAGCGACACCGGTTGTCGAAGCCACACCGGCAGTTTCGACGGAAGCTAAGCCCAAGCGCGGCCGCGGCAAGGCGGCCGCTGCCAAACCCAGCGAACAGGCCGAAATCGTATCGTCCGAACCTAAGCCAGAACCTGCGACTGTGCCTGCAAAAGCGGAGGCCGCGGCAATAAAGCCTGCCAGGAAGAAGCTGGGCGTACAAACCGCACCGCGAACTGCGAAGGCCCCGACAGCATCCGTGAAGGAGCCTTTGGAACCCGCAGTATCAGAGCCCGCAAAGGCCAAACCTGCCAAGCCAGCCAACGGGAAAAGGGCAGCTGGAAAGACCGCAACGCCAACAGCTGCGGCATCCACGAAGCCGAAAGGTGCAGGGCGGCGGGTATCCGGTGTAAAGCAGAAGAAAGCGCCTGTTCCAGCACCGACATCTACGGAATAATGGTCACCGACGAGATATGGGTTTATCCAACCCATATCTCGTCTGAACGCTGACCTTGCGAGCGTCATCGGTCGCGCGATGGAGCGCACCGCGGCGAAGACTAGCTCCGCTCTGCCATAATCCTGGCAAGGATGTCGCCCGCACGATGAGGAGGCAGGAAAAGCCTGGTCTTGAAGGCGACGACCTCACTGAATGCTCCGCAAGCCTTCAACCAGGTCCGATCATCGGGTCGATAGTCTCGTATTTCGAGGCGCGCACTGTCGTTGACATGAACCCGGGCAAGTCTGGCCGGACCAAGACCTGGGATCGATACTCCGCCCACCGAACGCGCACCATCAATGATTTCGTCGGCACCAAGAGCTGTCGCGCCATCGAGGCCGAATTCCCTTTGGATCCGTTCCACGGCCGCTGGATGGATGATGCGACCCAGGATTGAACCGCCAGCACCATCGTCGATCCGCCAGACGCGCACGTCATCTTCCGGCAATTTATGCCATACGGGCAGCAGCAGCCCGGTGGCCATGGTGATCGTTTCGACCATGAGATTTTTCGTCGCTTCGGCCACTTCCTGCTCCCAAAAGACCTGGAAAGCATCGGGCTCGATCTCGCTCCAATGGCTGGCTTTTAGGGCCGCTCTATCCATGCGGAGCTGACCGTTCGGACGAATGAGATAGCAGCGTTCGATCCATTTGCCATCGTCGTCCTGTCCCGGCCATGTTGGCATGCACAGTGCGACCCGGCCGGACCGGGCATTGCGGAGCCACGCAAAATTGTCCGTGTTCTTGCAAATAAGCTGCAACGCGGCCC
Organism: Sphingobium sp. SA2; assembly: GCF_032227065.1. NCBI lineage: Bacteria > Pseudomonadati > Pseudomonadota > Alphaproteobacteria > Sphingomonadales > Sphingobiaceae > Sphingobium > Sphingobium sp. SA2. The sequence goes on along the minus strand of NZ_JAPMXX010000001.1, from coordinate 313,149 downwards.
AGTTGGTGATCGATGGCCGCCGGTGCAGTTCCAGACGCAAAATCCGTGTCTGGGCGCCGATTACAGGATCGGTGCGCAGCAGCCTGTCGGAAAGCAGAACCACTTTCTCGGCGCGGATGGTTTCAATGCCCAGGTCAAGCGTGCCGGCAGCGCGCGCCGCTTCGACGCGGTCCTCGACCAACCCCAGAAACTCCTCGAATATGCTGTTCTGGGTCGCGATCCGCAGTGCCAATATGCGGTTGAGCCAGCGATGAATGGGCGGCAGACGTTCCAGAAGTTCCCCGCCTTCGTCGCAAAGCTCAAGGCCCGTCATCTCCTGGAAATCGGCGAACGAGACGCTGCGGAGTTTGCCCTCATAGAGAAGATCGAACCATTGAACGAGCGCATCGCGGGCATAGTCGGATTCCAGATTGTCGGAAGGATCGAACAGATTTTGCGATCCGGTTTGGCGTTGTCCCCTGGTCAATGCGCCCAACGCTTCCAGACCGCGGATGATGGTGCTGAGGAAGCGCCGCTCCCCCCGGCAATCGGTGGTGAGCGGGCGATAGACGGGCGGCGTCAGCTGGTTCGTCCGGTGGCTACGACCAAAGCCCTGTACCGCCGAGAGGATGCGGAACCCAAGTTCCAGCAGAAAATGCGCGCGGCGCCTGTGTGCGCTGGCACAGTTCCGATCGGAATGCATGGATCGTCCGGTACTCCCGGCCAGGGAAAAGGCGGCGATGGGCTTGCGGCCATCCTGAAACGCCTGAACCTCGAACAGATTGGCCCGAGCGCTGCGCCTCTCGACCTTTTGTCGCCCGGTGGTGTCGGTCACGATGCGCCGCGAGCGCCCCGTAATCTCGGCGACCTGGTCGGTTCCGAAATGCGCGATAAGTGCGTCGAGCGCGGTCGGAATCGCGGGCAGTGCGCACAGCTCCTCGATCAATTCGTCGCGTGCGGCGATCGCCTGTCGGGAAAGCACCGGATTGCCCTCAGCATCAATCATCGGTTCAGCGCGCGTCGCGCCATCGTCGGTTCGAAAGACCCGCATCTGACGCACAGGAAAGCCATTCTTCAAATAGTCGATCAGGGTTTCCTTTGGCGAAACCTCAACGTCCATCGTCGCCCGTTCCTGGGCGGAGAGTTCGGATAGACGCCGATCCATGATGGCCTCGCCCGTGCTGGCGAGTTGCACCAGCACTACATTGTCCGACGCCAACTCCTGCTTGATCGCGTTGATGAGCGAGGGCATTTTCATGCTGACAAGAAGGCTGGAAAAGAAGCGCAATTTCGCGGATTCAAAGGCGCTGAGGGCTGATCCCCGCGCCCGGGCGTTCTGGGTCTTGCCCGATATCCTGTCGACTATGCCGATCTCGGCCAGCACATCGCGCAATCCGCGATGAATAATGCTCCAGCTATCGGCATAAGCATCGTAGATCGAAATCTGATCTGGCGTCAGCGCATGTTCCAGCGGCTCATATTCGACGCCCGCGAAGCTCAATGCCCGGGCGGTGTAGAGGCCCATCGCCTTGAGATCGCGGCAAACGACCTCAAGGGCTGCAATACCACCCTCTTCCATCGCCTTCATGAACATGTCGCGCGTGGCGAACGCGGTGCCCGGTCCCCAGAGCCCCAGGCGGACAGCATAGGAGAGATTGTCCGGCCTGGCCGCGCCGGTCGCGGACATGTAGAGAATGCGAGCGCGCGGAAGCGCATTTTGCAATCGAACGCCGGCAAGCCCCTGTTCCGAGCCTTGCGCTTTGCCAAAATCCGTCTCGGTCCCGCCTGCGTGCGCCATCGCGTGAGACTCGTCGAAGACGATTACGCCGACGAAATCCTCGCCAGTCCAGTCCAGTAGTTGTTGCAGGCGGGAGGCTGTATCGTGGCGCGCGGAGCGCAAGGCGGCGTAAGTGAGGAAGATAATGCCGCTTTCCATCGTGATCGACGTACCCAGGGGAAAGTTTGAAATCGGCTGAATATCGATGGCAAGCCCGCCCAGCGCCGTCCAGTCGCGGCGGGCGTCCTCGATGAGGTCGGCCATGGAAATCCAGATCGCGCGGCGATTGGCCCGGTTCCATTGATCAAGGATGATGCCCGCCGCCTCGCGACCCTTGCCCACACCAGTACCGTCAGCGATGAAAAAGCCGGTCCGATAGGCTTTGCCTTCCCTGTCCTCGATCAGGCGATCGCCGGCGAGGTTAGATGAAAAGCGGCCGACAAGATCGCGCGTATGCGCTTCCCCGGCATAAATGACGGTTTCAAGCTGCGCCTCTGACAGCGCCTTGGCCGCGCGGTCCTGGAGCAGGGGTTGATAGCGCGGCACCGGCAGGGACACCGAGGCCATGGCAATGGATTCGACAAGAACATCGGGATGCCTGGAGGCAGCATCGATGGAGATCCGTGCGGGCCGCCAGGCAGAATAGATGCCCACGGTCTCGCCGGGAGCAAGCGGCGCCTCCCGAACCACATATGTGATTGGCCGCGCGTCCTTTGCCACCGCTGCAACGCGCGACGGCGGCGCAAGCCTTTGCCCGCTCATATGCCCAAAGAGGCTTCCTCGCGCGACATTAGTGGCTGGTCGGGAAGGCAAAAGACCAACGGCTGGCGGAGGAAGGAGAGGTGGAGGCTGCAGGGGATCGAGCCGATCAGGGATGGCGAGGACAAGGTCCAGTGCTGCCTCGATGTCGCGGGCGACGTGACGCTCCGGCACGCCGATCCATCCCTTGTCGAAGATCAGCAGACGCACATCGATCCCCGTTCCATGTTTGGCATAGGGGCTATGAGAACGGCGGAGCAATATTCGACCACGGTAGCGGCGGGATAGTCCTGCTGCGGGCGGCGTAAAAGTCGTCCACCTTGAAGCCTTTCTGCCGAGTCAGGGAGGTGTGGGGATCTACAGCGTGGAACTTTATCTTCAGGTCCGTCTGGCTTGCGCGGATGGCATGAGCCAACGGGCGGCGGCGAAGCGTTTCAATGTGTCGCGCGATACGGTACGCAAGATGCTGTCGTTTTCATCGCCGCCGGGTTACCGGCGCCAGTCCGTACCGCAGCGCCCGAAGCTGGACGGGTTTGTGGCGATCATTGATGGATGGCTTGAGGGTGACCGCAGTGTCCCGCGCAAGCAACGCCATACGGCGAAGCGGGTATTCGACCGTTTGCGCACCGAGCATGGTTTCACCGGCGGCTATACGATCATCAAGGATTACATCCGGGAGCGCGAACAGCGCAGCCGGGAGATGTTCGTGCCGCTGGCGCACCCTGCGGGAGATGCGCAGGCCGATTTCGGGGAAGCGCTGGTGGAGATCGGCGGGGTGGAGCAGAAGGCCTACTTCTTCGCGCTCGATCTGCCGCACAGTGATGCCTGCTATGTGCGGGCCTATCCGGCGGCGGTGGCGGAGGCCTGGGTGGACGGACACGTGCATGCCTTCGCGTTTTTCGGCGCGGTACCGCGCTCGATCGTCTATGACAACGATCGCTGCCTTGTGGCGAAGATCCTGCCCGACGGCACGCGGCAGCGTGCAACATTGTTCAGCGCTTTCCTGTCACATTACGTGATCCGCGACCGCTATGCTCGCCCGGGCAAGGGGAACGAGAAGGGCAATGTGGAGGGGCTGGTAGGCTATTGCCGGCGCAACTTCATGGTGCCGATCCCGAAGTTCCCGACCTGGGAGGCGTTCAACCTGTGGCTGGAGGAGCAATGCCGCGAGCGCCAGCAGGACAAGGTGCGCGGGCAGAGCGAGACGATCGGTGAGCGGCTGCAGCGCGATCTCGCGGCCATGCAGCCTCTGCCCGCTACACCCTTCGAGGCCTGCGATCAGAAAGGCGGGCGGGTCTCCTCGCAATCCCTGGTGCGCTACAGGACCAACGATTATTCGGTTCCGGTGGCCTGGGGCCATCAGGAGGTCTGGATCAGGGCCTATGTCGATGAGGTGGTGATCGGCTGCCGCAGCGAAGTCATCGCCCGTCATCCTCGTTGCTATGCCCGCGAGGAGGTTGTCTTCGACCCGCTCCATTATCTCCCGCTGATCGAGCAGAAGATCAACGCATTCGACCAGGCTGCGCCTTTGCAGGGCTGGGACCTGCCCGAAGCGTTCACGACACTGCAGCGGTTGATGGAAGGGCGCATGCACAAACATGGCAAGCGCGAATATGTGCAGGTACTGCGCCTGCTGGAAACGTTCACCCTCGCCGATCTCCAGGCGGCGGTCGAACAGGCCATCGATCTTGGCGCCATCGGCTTCGATGCCGTCAAGCACCTCGTCCTGTGCCGGATCGAACGCGTACCGCCCAGGCTGGACCTGGACGTCTATCCCTTCCTGCCACGCACCACGGTCGAGAAGACCTTTGCCAGAGCCTATCTGAGCCTGCTCTCCGACCGGCAGGAGGCCGCATGAGCGATCAGGCCCCGGAGATCCTTCTCGCTCACCATCTCAAGGCGCTCAAGCTGCCTACGTGCCTGCGTGAGCATCACAAGCTCGCGCGGCAATGTGCCGCTGAAGGCGTCGATCATATCCGCTTCCTCGCCCGCCTCGTCGAGATGGAAATGATCGACAGGGAGCGTCGCATGGTCGAGCGGCGCATCAAGGCCGCGCGCTTCCCCGCCGTCAAAAGCCTCGACAGCTTCGACTTCGCCGCCATCCCCAGGCTCAACAAGATGCAGGTGCTCGAGATGGCGCGCTGCGAGTGGATCGAGCGGCGTGAGAACGCCATCGCTCTGGGGCCATCAGGCACCGGAAAGACGCACGTAGCGTTGGGGCTCGGACTGGCAGCATGCCAGAAAGGACTGTCGGTGGGCTTCACCACCGCGGCAGCGCTGGTCAGCGAAATGATGGAGGCCCGCGACGAGCGCCGTCTTCTGCGCTTCCAGAAGCAGATGGCCGGATACAAGCTGCTCATCATCGACGAACTGGGCTTTGTGCCGCTCTCCAAGACCGGCGCCGAACTGTTGTTCGAGCTGATCTCCCAGCGTTACGAACGCGGCTCCACCTTCATCACCAGCAACCTGCCCTTCGACGAATGGACCGAAACCTTCGGATCTGAGCGTCTCACAGGCGCGCTCCTCGATCGCCTGACCCATCACGTCAGCATCCTCGAGATGAACGGCGAAAGCTATCGCCTCGCGCACAGCCGGGCCCGCAAGGCCAAAACCAGACCCTGAAAATTACACCAATGCCGGGGGGAGTGGCCCTCGGGCTACGCCCTCACGCCACTCCCCCCGGCATGTAACACGATGGCCTGGTTTTACGCCGCCGAATGGCCGACTTTTGCTCCGCCGTTGACAACCGTGAACCTGAAAAACGTTTTTGGCCAAATCGAGGCCGATCGTGCTAATCTCCATGGCGGGTGGCTCCTTCTCGGGTCGCATGACAGCAAACCCATCTTGGCACTTAGATGCCGTGAGCGGGAGCCATCCACCTCATCCGCTTTGAACACTTGAGGCCACAGAGCAGACTTCCATCTGCTACCTGTAGGAAGTTGTGCAGCGCCCCGCCATGGCGTCGGGGCGCTGCCCGTTCAAAAGCGGACCGACAGCTTCGCATTGAGTTGGCGAGGACTGTTTGGGAACCCCACATCCGTCGGCGTACCTGCGAAGAAGGCCGAGAAATAGTCGGTGTTGTAGCGCTTGTTAAACAGGTTCTCGGCAGACAGCGTCAGCGTCCACGGCGAACGCTCGACGATCAGGCGCGCATTCACCAGATGCACGGGATCCTGCTTCGCCAGATTGTCGACGAACCAGTAGAGATCGCCGAAGGCCGAATAGTCAGCCCGAAGGATAGCACGGGCCTCCGAGCCGAGCGGCGCCTCATATTGTCCGCCGAGATTATATTTCCAGCCGTTGATGTGCGGCTGCTTGTTGCCCCGCCACAGTGCCGTGCCGTTGAAGTCCTGGATCTTGGACTCGATCAGCGAGCCCCCGGCGAACAGGCGAAGGTTTCGGCCGATCCGCGCGGTCAGATCGCCCTCGATCCCATAATGATAGGCGTCGTTGATCGTCAGGATGCCCTGCGCGGCCGACTGGGAATCCCAGCGGTAGAACTGGACGTTCGTAATTGCTCACGGGGTTGGCAGAAAAGTATTGCGCGGAGGTCGATTGGCTGATTCACCCTACGGATGTCACCGCCGCCGCTTCATGTGCTGACCGAAGCCGAGAAGAACGAGTTGCTGCTCGCGCAGCACGAGATGATCGAGCGACTGGTAGCGCGGATTTCTGAGTTGGAATCCCTGGTCGGCACGCCGCGCAAGACATCCAGGAATTCGCATATTCCGCCATCGAAGGACGACTTTGGCAAGCGCGGTGGCAAAGGCGGTAAGCCCAAGGCTGGCAAGCGCCCGCCGCGCGAAGGCAAGCACCGCCCATTGACCGAGACGCCGGACAAAACCGAACGCATCATGGCGGCAAGCTGCTGCCATTGCGGGACCGATATATCCTCGCAGGCCCAGCATTGCCGCCACCGCTACGATCATATCGACCTGCCGCCGATCCGTCCGATTGTGACCCGCATCGAATTGTTTGGTGCGCGCTGCGGGGGATGTGGCCGTCGCTACCGTGCCGCAGCACCGGCGGGCATGGAGCCGGGCACGCCGTTTGGCCCCGGCATCCGCTCGCTGCTGGCCTATCTGCATCACAGCCACCATGTCAGCTTCGAGCGACTTTCGCGCATTGCTGCGGAGCTGTTTGGCCTCACGATCTCCCAAGGGGCGATCGCCAACGCGTTCAGGCGTATGGAGGCCGGAATGACAGCAGCCACGAAGGCGATCACCGACAAGTTGCTCACGGCAAAGATTATCGCGTCCGATGAGACGTCCACGCGCACCAACGGCATTGCCCATTGGCAATGGGTCTTCCTCTCGAAAGACGCGGTTCTGCACAAGATCGCCCCGCGCCGGGCGCGCAGTGTTGCTGAGGAGGTGTTGGGCGGCCACCAACCTGATGTGTGGGTCTCCGATCGCTACGCTGGACAGCAGGAACTGGGCAAGGAGCATCAGGTCTGCCTCGCGCATGTCCTGCGCGATGTTCAGTATGCCATCGACTGCGGGGATACCGCCTTCGCCCCCAAAGTCCGCGACCACCTGCGCTGGGCGATCCGCATCGGCAAGCGACGAAGCAGCCTGAAGGACACAACGCTGGCCGCCTACGCTGCGAAGGCCGACAATCTGCTGACCCGCCTGGTACAGATGCCTGTCGCGCACCCTGCGGGACGTGTTCTGCTCAAACAAATCAAGGCTTGGCGAAGCAAGTTCTTCATCTTCCTCACCAACCGCAACGTCCCTGCGACCAACAATATATCAGAGCGCGAGATCCGCCCCTCAGTCGTGTTCCGCAAGGTCACCAACGGCTTCCGGTCCGACTGGGGCGCCCAGATCCACGCTGGATATCGATCCGTCACCGGAACCGCTCGTCTCAGCGGCAAATCGGCCCTCGTAGCCATCCGCGAACTCGTCGACGGCAGATTCATGGTCGCCTGATCAGCCCACCAATTGCCGACCCCGTGAGCAATTACGGACGTTCTTCTGGTCGGTGTAAAAGGCGGCGAGGTTCAGCTGAACACGCCGATCAAGCAGCGACAGCTTCGATCCCAGCTCATAGGTCTCGGCGACCTCCGAGCCATATTGACGCGGGAAGATCAGCGACTGAGCGTTGAACCCGCCGCTGCGAAACCCGCGTGCGGCCGAGACATAGACCATCTTGTCGGGCTCGAAGAAGTAGCTGAGCGACGCCTTGGGCTGCAGCGACTTGAAGACCTTGGCGATGCGCGAGCCGTTGGCCGGGTTGGTCTGCTTACGATCGTCCCAGTCCTGGCGCAGCCCCAATGACAGCTTGAACGCCTGCGAGATGTCGTAATCCAGGGTGCCGAACAAGGCATAAGCATTGTTGCGGCTACGCTCTGGCAGATAGCTGAGCTGGACCGCTTGGTACGGCCCCTCCCCCGCCAGATCGAGAAAGGCTGACGACGCGGCGTCGCGATGGGTCTTCAGATAATAGGCGCCGATCAGCCAGCGCAGCGGCTGATCCGACGGCGAGGTCAGGCGGACCTCCTCGCTCCAGCTCTTCACGCGCCTGGTCTGATCGAGGATGAGGCCGCCAAAACCGGGCGCCAACGGGAATGGCAGAAAGTCGAGATCCTGCCCCAGCGTCGCCGCCTTGGCATAAGCGAAGGCGCTGATCGAAGTGAGCGTCACCCCGCCGAAGTCATAGTCGACCTTGAGCGAGACATCGCGCAGGCGCCGCACCCCCTTACCGTCGCGGTTCGCGATTACGGGGTGGACGGCATTGAGGTCCTGCCCTGGAAAGATCGGGTAATAATAGGCCGAGCCTCCATCGAGGTTCTCGTAGCTGCCGCGTAGATCGAGGGTCAGCACATCGCTCGGCTTGAAGATCAGCCGTCCGCGCAGGCTCACCGCGTCATAATCATCGACCTTGCGGCCGAGGGTGAGGTTGCGGATGCGGCCTTCGTTGTTCTTGTACATCGCCGAGATGCGATAAAGCAGCACATCGTCGATGATCGGCCCGGAGGACGACCCGAACAGCCGGTAAAACAGGCCCTGGCCGATCTCGGCCGACAGCTCGTTCTCCACCGTGTTGGTCGGCAGCTTGGTGACGATGTTGATCGCGCCTCCGATCGCGTTGCGGCCATAGGTCGAACCCTGTGGCCCCTTGAGGACTTCGATCCGCTCGATATCGGTCAGTTCCTGCGTGCCCTGATCGGGCGAAGAGGACTGGACGCCGTCGACCACCAGCGCCACGGGAGGCTCACCGAAGCGCACCTGGGTGATGCCTCGGATCGTGATGATGTTGGTCCCGGGATCCTGCGCGGGCACCTGGCTGAAGCTCGGTACGATGGCGTTCAACCGGTCGAGCGAGGTGATGCCGGCGCGCTCGATCGTGACCGAGGTGACAGCACTGACGGACAGCGGGACGTCGTTGAGGGACTCCTTGCGCTTTCGGGCCGTGACGACGATATCATCGAGCCCGCCACTGTCGGCTACGGCGCTCTGCGGTTCTGCCTGTGCGAAGGCAGGTGTCGCGCAGAGCGCGGACAACATCGTCGACGCACGGAGAAATTTCCTGAAATCGAACATCATCTTGCCCCCTTTTTGGATGGCCGGTGGCCATTGTCTTTTGAACACGGGCCGTCATCGGCGGACCTTGTTGGTCTCGCCCGGCACCCGTGCTTGATTATGGCTCCCCCCGCGGAGCTCTGACGTCAGGCCGCCTTGGCGAGCGCGGGCTTCTCGGACCCGAACATCGCCGGATCGATGATCAGCTGGAAGCGCTGGAAGCGCCAACCTTCGGCGGTCTTGACGACGATGGCGTCGCCGGCGGCGGATGCGATCGCGACCGGACCGGTCGCGATGTTCATCTTGAGGATGTAGAAGCGGTAGCGCGCGCCGTCGGCCTGCGGGTCGATGACCTGATTGGTGATGAAATGGCGGACGCCATCCTCTTTGCCGGCCGCGATATGATGCTCCATGAAGGTGCGGACCGCGTCGGTCCCGGTAAACTCCCCATAGGGCGCGACGAAGGTGCCGTCGGCTGCGAAGCCCGCGGCGAAGCCCGCTGCGTCATTGCCATCGATGGCCAGATAGATGCGCGCGCAAAGCTCCTGGATTTCGATCTTGTCATCCGTGGGGAAGGTCATGGCACAACTCCGTCGAGGGGGCTGGCGGCGTGCTCGACGAGCCGCGTCAGCAGGGAATTAAAGGGGGGGCCGAGCTTCTGGACGCCGTGTCCGGCGCCGGTCAGCACATGGAGATCGGTCTCGAGCAGGTCGGCCAGTCGACGGCAGATCGCATCGAAGGCGCCGCTCCAGCCACCGGTGACGACCAGCTTGGGGAAGGCTGCATCGGCAACGATGCCGATGGGCACATCGACCTTCCAGGGACGCTCGGTGATCAGGTTGCGCACCGCGTTGGCAAGCGCCGGCGGGAGCGGATCGGGCAGCACCATTTCCATTTCCAGCGCGGCGACGAAACCCGTCACGAAGGCATGATCGCCGATGCCATCGGCCTCGCGCCAATGACGCTTCATGGCGTCCGAGACGCGCCGCACATCGGGATGATCGGCTGCCAGGGCGAAGGCCGGCGGCTCGATCAGCGTCAGCGAACGGACGAGATCGGGACGAAGCCCGGCGGCGTTCATCGATACGACCCCGCCCATCGACGTGCCGACGAGATGCGCGCCATCGCCCAGCACCTCCACCACGTCCAGCGCGTCCTGAGCGATGTCGACCCGCGCGATCGGCGATGTCTCGCCATAGCCGCGGCGAGTGACGACATCGACCGTGAAACGGTCCGCCAGCGCCCGCTGTTCGGAGAAGGCTCCCGTTCCCACGCTCAAGCTGCCATGCACGAGCACGATGCGTTCAGGCCCGTTGCCCCAGCGCTCTACTGCAAATCCCATCGAGTCGCTCCCAAAGTTGCTTTGTAACTTATCTACTTTGCCTAGCTTGTCTACTAATAAAAATAGCTTGTTTAAAAAGCTTTCTGCTTATAGCCAAGCTGCAGCAACGGGAGCAGCGATATGATCAATCTTGTCATTCAGCAGGACGCCGGCAACGAGCCGCTGGCCTTCACACCGCGCAAACTGGTGATCGCCGGATGGACGGGCCGCGACACGGCGGTGCTCGAAGCGCATATCGAGGAACTGGCGGCGCTCGGCGTCGCGCGGCCGAGCGCCGTGCCGATCTTCTACAGGGTCAGCGCCAGTCAGCTGACCACCGAGCCATCGGTCGAGATGGTCGGCCGCGACGGTTCGGGCGAAGTCGAGGCGGTTCTCTGGAAGCACGGCGGCGAACTCTATGTCGGGGTCGGCTCCGACCACACTGACCGCAAGCTCGAAACCGTGGGCATCACGCTCTCGAAGCAGGTCTGCAGCAAACCCGTCTCGGCCGTCATATGGCCCTGGCGGGAAGTCTCCGCCCATTGGGACGACCTTCGGCTCCGCTCGACCCTGCCGGGCACCGGCGAGGTCTACCAGGAAGGCCCGGTCTCGGGACTTCGTCGGCCGGACGACCTGCTTGCCGAATATGAAGCGCGCGAAGGCGTGGTACCGGATGGCACCGTCATGTTCTGCGGCACCCTCCCGGTTCAAGGCGGCATCCGCTTCGCCGATGGCATGGGCGTCGAGCTGATCGATCCCGTCCGCAGCCGTGCGCTCCGCCACCATTATTCGGTCACCGTCCTGCCGATCGCCGAAGCATGATCACCGCAGCGAGCCGATCGAGCATCGACACCGCGCTGCTGCGCGCCGACGCGGCCGATGCCGCGTCGGTGTTCACGCTGAGGCTCGATTCGGACGCCCGCGCCTTTGCCGAGGCGGCCGACGCGCGGCGCGCCGCCCGCTCGCGCGCGCGCTTCCTCGGCGTGCCGGTGACGGTGAAGGACAATTTCGACCTGATGGGCCATGCGACGACGGCAGGGTCGACGCTGCTGGCGGATGCGCCGAAAGCGCGCAGGGACGCCCCCGTCGTCGAGCGGCTGCGCCGCGCCGGCTTCGTCGTGCTCGGCCGCACCAACATGACCGAGTTCGCCTTCTCCGGCCTCGGCCTCAACCCGCATTTCGGGACTCCGCTCAATCCCGCCTTCCCGGACGAGCAGCGCATCCCCGGCGGCTCTTCGTCCGGCGCCGCCGTGTCGGTGGCGCTCGGCATCGCGCCGGTTGCGATCGGCACCGATACCGGCGGCTCGATCAGGATCCCGGCGGCGCTGTGCGGCGTGACCGGCTTCAAGCCCAGCGCCGACGCCATCACGCGGGAGGGTGTCCTGCCGCTGTCGACGACACTCGATTCGGTCGGCGTGATAGCGCGGTCGGTGGGCGACTGCGCGGCGGTGTTCGACGTGATCCGCGATCGTCCCGGCCTGCCGCGCACGACCCTCCCCCCGCGCCGAATCCGGCTCGGGCTGGTGCAGACCTATGTCCGGGACGGGATGGCGCCCGAGGTGGTGCGCGCGATGGACGCCGCGGTCTCGGCGATCGAGGCGGGCGGAGGCCTGGTCGAGCCCGTCGAACTCGCCGAACTGGCCGACATTCCGGCGATGATGCAGGAGGCGACCTTCCCCGCCGCCGAGGCCTTTGCCTGGCACGAGGCGTTCCTCTCCGCCGGGCGGGCGGGTGAATATGATCCGCGGGTCGTCGCGCGCATCCGCGCCGGCGGGGCGATGAGCGCCGGGGGCTATGTCCGGCTGCTGGCGCGGCGCCGCGCTTTCATCGACGCGATCGCCACCCAGATCGCGGGTCTCGATGCGCTGCTCTGGCCGACGGTGCCCTTCATCGCCCCCACGATCGCGTCGCTAGCCGACGATGCCGCCTATCACGCCGCCAATGCGCAGGCGCTGCGCAACTCGACCGTCGCCAACCTGCTCGACGGTTGTGCGATCTCGATCCCATGCCCCGGCGACGGACCGCCCGTCGGCCTGACCCTCGCCGCGCTCCATGGCCGTGACGACCATCTGCTGAGCGTCGCCACGAGCGTGCAATCCCTACTGAAAGGAGCCTGACATGGCCGTTACCAAGCAGCACCGCGAATTCCATCCGATCGACATGGCCGATGACGGCTGGCAGCTTCCCGAAGGCTATAAGCCCGGCGGTGGAGTCGACGAGAAGATCCTGTCCGGCAGCCTCGATCCCGAGCAACGCCGCGGCAGCCGCACCCGCCTGCTGCGCTTCCAGCCGGGCGTGTTCACCACCAAGCCGTTCGTCCATGATTATTGGGAGGAGGTGTTTCTCCTCGAGGGCGACCTGACCGTCGGCAATGACGAGAATGGCGATGGCGGCGAGGCCTTCCTCTCACCCACCTATGCCTGCCGCCCGCCGGGCGTGTTCCACGGTCCCTTCAAGTCGAACAATGGCTGCCTGCTGCTCGAGATTCATTATTTCGACCCGGCATAAACTAATTGACATAGCTTTGTCGCAAAGTCATTATCCGACTCAGAGGGAGACAGCGATGCCACTGACAGTCAGCAAAGCCGAATTATTGGTCGATGGCGAGGACCATCTGTTCCGCCAGGCCGTCCATGACGCGCTCGGTTTCAGTGCGCGGCTCCAGGAAATCCGCAATCGGCTCGGTGAGGTGATCGGCCTCTCCGGTCCCGCTTATTCGATCCTGATTGCGATCGAGCATCTCGGCCAGCAGGGTGAGGTCGGCGTCAGCAAGGTCGGCGAGCATCTGCATCTGTCGGGCGCGTTCGTGACGATCGAGGTCAACAAGCTGGTCAAGTCGGGCCTGGTGGACAAGGTGCCGCATCACGAGGACGGACGCCGCGTCGTCCTCACCGTCACCGGCAAGGCTCGCAGCTTGCTCGACGAGCTGGCCGCGACCCAATGCCCGGTCAACGATACGATCTTCGACGGGCTGAGCGCGAACCAGTTCCGCGCCTTTGCGCAGATCATCGCCTCGCTGGTCGGCGGTACCGAGGAAGCGCTGGCGCTGCTTCGGCTCCAGGCCGAACAGCGTCGCCGGCAGGCCTGATCGTCATGGGTCTGGCATTCGACCAGCGCGCCTTTCGCAACGCGCTGGGCCACTTCCCGACAGGTGTCGTGGTGGTGACAGCGGAGACCGAAGGGCGCGATCCGATCGCGATGACGGTGAGCTCGTTCAACGCGGTCTCGCTCGATCCGCCACTGGTGCTGTTCAGCGTCGGCCGCACCGCACCGAGCCTGCCGGCGCTGCTCGCCGCCAGGAACTTCGGCATCAGCGTGCTCCGGCACGACCAGAGCGACCTGTCGAGCCGCTTCGCCGGCGGACGCGGCGAGAAATGGGCAGGCCTCGCCCCCGTGCTGGGCGAGACCGGTTGTCCGCTGATCGGACCATGCCTTGCCACCTTCGAATGCGCGCCCTTCGCGGTGCATGAGGGCGGCGATCATCTCATCGTCGTCGGTCATGTGCTGCGCTTCGAAATTGCCGAGGAAGGCGAACCGCTCGTCTTCTTCCGCGGCGGATATCACGCCATCGCCGGCCGTGCCGCCTGACGTCTTCCAGGGAGAAAAAGAAGTGAAAACCGGATCCAGTCATCTGGCCGCGCTGCGCGATGGGCGCATGGTCTATATCGGCGGCGAAGAGGCAGGCGACGTCACCGCGCATCCAGCCTTCCGCAATTCGGTGGCCTCTGCCGCCAGCCTCTACGATTTCCAGGCGGCCAACGCCGAACTGATGACCATCGAGAGCCCGACCAGCGGTCGGCGGGTGAGCCGCGCCTGGGACCTGCCGACGAGTTACGAAGCGCTCGTCGAGCGGCGCCGGGCAATGGAAGCCTGGGCGGAGACCCATTATGGTTTCATGGGCCGTTCGCCCGATCACGTCGCCTCCTGCTTCGCGGGCATGATGATGGGCCTCGACGTCTTCGAGAGCTATGATCCGGTCCGCGCGGGGGCGCTTGCGGACTATTTCCGCTATGCCCGCGATAACGACCTCTTCCTCACCTATGTCATCATCAACCCGCAGGCCGACCGGTCGAAGGCGGCGCATGAGCAGGCCGACGAGTATCTGACTGCCGGCATCGTCGACCAGGATTCGACCGGGCTCACGCTGCGCGGCGCCAAGATGCTCGCGACCAGCGGCATCATGGCGAACGAGGTGTTCGTGAGCTGCATCCAGCCGCTCGGGCCGGGCGACGAGAAATATGCGGTTTCGCTCGCGCTGCCGATGAACGCGCCGGGCCTGAAGCTGCTCTCGCGCAAATCCTACGAGGCGGCCGCCCCTAGCATCTATGACAATCCGCTGGCGAGCCGCTTCGACGAGAATGACGCGGTCATCTATTTCGACGATGTGAAGGTCCCGTGGGACCGCGTCTTCGTCGCCGGCGATACGGCGATGATGATGAAGCAGTTCCATGCGACCCCCGCGCATGTTCTGCAGAACTATCAGTGCCAGGTGCGCCTGATGGTGAAGATGCGCTTCCTGATGGGCCTGGCCCGCCGCACCGCCGAGGTGAACGGCACGATCGCGCTGCCGCCGGTTCGCGACACGCTCGGCCAGCTGGCAGCGGAGGCGACGCTGGTCGAGGGAATGGTCTATGGAATGGAGGCCAAGGGCAAGGTCGTGAACGGCTTTTACGTCCCTGACGCCCAGATCCTCTATTCGGCGCAGGTCCTCACCCAGCAGCTCTACGCCAAGGTGATCAATTCGCTGCGCGATCTCGCGGGCGGCGGTCTGATCATGCTGCCGTCGAGCACGCGCGATTTCGCAAATCCCGAAATCGCGCGGATCATCGGCAAAACGCAGCAGTCACCGACCGCGAGTTCCGAGGAGCGGGTCAAGTTCTTCAAGCTAGCCTGGGACGCAATCGGGTCGGAATTCGCAAGCCGGCATAGCCAGTATGAAATGTTCTACGCGGGCGCGACCTTCGTCACTAAGGGACACAGCTTTCGCACCTATGACTGGGCACAGGCGACCGGCCTCGTCGACAATGTCATGGCAAGCTACTCGGTCGGGAGCGATATGGCGCTGAGCGAAGCCGCGGCCTGAGGTTGGGCGGGCCGTGTGCGGAAAGGCGCGAAGTGCATGATATCCCACCAACCGCGGAATGAAGTCGGGCGGCTTGGGTGGTTGGCGGGGCCTACGCTGTACGGTCGGGGCCAGCCGCTACCCCGCCAGCGCGAGAAACCACTGGTGACCTGGAGGATCCGATCGAGGCCTGCCAGCACATCGTAAGAGGCAGAAGCAATACGAGCTTAAAGCTAACCAGCTGGCACAAGCAGAACTGCGAGATCCTGCCGATAAAAAAGGGCAGCAATCGCAAGCTCGTGAACTGCCGTTTGCCAACCACCGAAATGCGTACTTCCCGCCGCTATGTCGCGATGGCAGCTTTCGGGCCGAGACGGCGGTATGCTGAATGACCGAATTAGGGCGCTTTCCTGACGATCTGCATCGGAGCGGTTCATAGGCAGCTTTTGTCAGGAGCGGACGTTCGCGGCAGCAGATCTGGACGACCGCCTTTGTGAAGGGTTTCGGGCGCTTGCGTACGAAAGCCTCCAGTGCAGGAACCCGCGGGCCCCAGGCGCTGCTCTATGGGTAAATAGGCTTTGGGATGGTTCTGGCGGGTAAACGTTGCCGGGCCGGAGGTGCGGCTATCGGGCGGAACGGCGTGATTTCGGGCGGCGGTAGGCCGCTAGCAGCGGTGGTTTTACGGATCAGCGTGTCCTGCGCCCGCTTTAATTCCGGGATGGGCATGCGCCCGGTCGTCGGCCAGGACGCTATGAGCGTGACCGTCATGTAGAGCGAGCCATGCCGGATCATGGCGCGTGTCTCCGGGCGTGTGAGGCTGGCGTTGGTGGTGCGCGCGGTTGGCACCAGCGGGCGAAGGTCTCGATAATGGTCATGTGTCCGCCGCAGCATCGGCATGGCGGGCGATGGTCGGGCGGCTCGTCGGGTTCGGGTTCATCGATCGGCGCAGCAACGCCCAGCAGCCTGCGCGCGAGCGCGATAGCCTCCTTGTGCGTCGAACTGGCGAGCAGGCCGTAATGCCGGATACGGTGGAAGCCGCGCGGCAGGACGTGGATCAGGAAGCGGCGGATGAACTCGTTGGTCGCCAACGTCATGACCTGCTGGCGTTCAGCACTATCGCGGCGATAATCCTTGTACCGGAATGTCACTCCGGCCTCGTCGAAGCCGATGAGGCGCCTGTTCGAGATGGCAACGCGGTGGGTGTAGCGCGAGAGATAGGCCAGCACTGCCTGCGGTCCGGCAAAGGGTGGCTTGGCATAGACCACCCAGCGCTTCTTCCGGATCGGGGATAGATGCCGCAGGAAGGCCTTGCGTGTCGCCAGGCTCGCCAAGGTGTTGAAGAAGGCCAGCTTCCCAGCGTCGAACAACGCCAGCAGGCGTGTGAGGAACAGCCGGCGGAACAACGCGCCCAGCACGCGCACTGGTAACAGGAAGGCAGGGCGCGACGATATCCAGCGCGTGCCGTCCAGCGCGATACCGCCGCCGGGCACGATCATGTGCACATGCGGGTGGTGAGTTAGCGCCGATCCCCATATGTGGACGACCCCCTCTTACAAGGTCTTTCTTGGGCATTAATTTGATCAGATCGCTTGCTTCCATATGTCCGGCCTTTTTGCGCGCTCGAGTGAACGCTGGCCAAGATGGTTTCCGCGACGTCGGTTCCAGCCAAGTGTGCGACCTCGAAGGCCATTGGGGCTACCGGATTTTCCTACGTCGGGATCGATCGATCACACCATCTGCTTTTTCCTTGCAAGTTCGGGCATCGGCTCAGCGCGGTTGCATCTCTTTGCTCCCCGCGTTGGCTGACCTCTATGCGGCGACGGCTATCTCGACCGGTGCAGTCTTGCCGGCGTAGCTTTGGCCGGTAACCATCAGCTTCCAGGCTATGCGAGCCATCTTGTTGGCGAGAGCAACGGCGACGAGTTTGGGAGCCTTGCGCTTGAGCAACTGTTCCACCCAAGGCGCGAAGGCATTTTTGCTGGTGCCCGCGGCGACGTGCCTGACGACCGCTGTGGCGCCCGCCACCAGGACGCTGCGCAACCCTTCATCGCCTGCGCGGGTGATGCCGCCATGCCTGACTTTGCCGGCGGTGGAGTGATCTTTCGGTGTCAGGCCGATCCAGGCAGCGAACTGGCGCCCTGAGGCAAACCTCTCTGGTGCCGGCGTCTTCATCACGAGCAATGCGGCGCCGATCGCTGCGATACCGGGGATCTTCGCTAGGCGATTGCAGTGAGGCTCAGTTTTCTGCCAGGCTGCCAGCTTGGCATCGACCTCCGCGATTTTTGCCTGAAGCTGCTTATATTCTTCCGCGTGGGCCGCGAACAATTCGCGGGCCAATGAAGGAAGGCTGTTGTCGGCTTGCAGCTGATCAAGCAATCGACCGAGATGATCGATACCCCGGGCGGCCGTCAGCCCGAACTCTGCAGCAAAGCCGCGGATAGCGTTCGAGAGCTGCGTCTGGTTGCGGATCAACCGGTCACGCACACCCATCAGCATCAACACGGCCTGCTGATCGGCCGTCTTTACTGGCACAAACCGCATAGTCGGTCGGCTCATTGCTTCGCACAGGGCCTCGGCGTCGGCTGCGTCATTCTTCCCACGCTTGACGTACGGCTTAACCAGCTGTGCGGCTATCAGCTTCACCTCGTGACCGAATGAGGTGAGCAGGCGCGCCCAGTGATGCGAGGCACCGCACGCCTCGATCGCCACGACGGTCGGCGGCAGTTTTTCGAAGAACGTCACCATGTCCTTCCGACGCAGCTTGCGACGAAGAACGACCTCCTCGGCCGCATTCACTCCATGAAGCTGAAAAACACTCTTCGACGTATCCATTCCGATTCTGATAAGCTGTTCCACGGGCGGCTCCCTTGTTTGAGCGTTGACAACTCATTCTGGCACATTCGATGCCGCTGGGGGTCGTCCACTCCAACAGGTGTGCAGTACGGCAGTGATGCCGACCCGCGCGCCGAGGTGTCTGGGATCGGCGGCGATGGTCAGCATCGTGTCCGCAGCCGCGCGGAACAGCAGGTCATAGACCACCGCCTTGTTCTGCCAGGCGATGTCAGCGATCTCGGCGGGCACGGTGAACACGACGTGGAAGTAGCCGACCGGCAACAGATCAGCCTCGCGCGCGGCCAGCCATGTGCGCGCGGCGGCGCCCTGACACTTGGGGCAGTGCCGGTTGCGACAAGTAATGGGCGTTCCACATTACTTGTCTTATGGGTAGATCCAGTAATGGTGAGCTGGCAGCGACCTGGTCGCTCCTTCGCCCATTTCGCCGCCAGCCCCGCTCACCATTACGTGGTGCTCTTCAGCAGCGCCATCAGCTTGTCGGTCGGTTGGAATGTCCCACGACGCAGATGTGGCGGCACGATCGCTTCCATTGCTTCGAGCTTTTCGGTTGGATCGCCGCGCGTATAGACTTCGGTGGTCGTCATCGTAGCATGGCCCAGCCACAGTGATACTTTCCGGATGTCTTGGGTCGCCTGCAGGATGATCATCGCGCAGGTGTGCCTGAGCACATGAGGCGAGACGCGCTTCTTCGCGAGCCCAGGCTGTTGACGGGTAGCGGCCGCGGCGTGCTGCTTGAGTAGATAGGCGAAGCCCCATCGGCTCAAAGGTTCACCGCGCGCACTGATGAACACTTCGGGTGCCGCAACCTTTCCGCGAATGGCGAGCCATGCGCGCAGTGCCGTGGCTGCCGGCTTCCACAGCGGCAGAGCTCGTTCCCGCCGTCCCTTGCCAACAACGCGTATGCTCATCGACGACATGTCGATATTGTCGATCGTCAGACCCGTCAGTTCCGAGACGCGCAACCCTGCACACACGGCCACATACAGCATCGCTCGGTCGCGGATACCGTCGCGCGTTGCCGGGTCTGGGGCGTCGAGAAGCGCCTGCAGTTCCTCGCGTCGTAGATAGGGAACGAGACGCGTGTCCGTCTTCTTGAACGGAATAGCAAGAACGCGACGGACCTGATCGAGGGCCGCCGGCTGCCGGTATTCGAGGAAGCGGAAGAAGGACTTGATGGCCGCCAAGCGAACGTTTCGCGTCACGGCGGCGTTGTGGCGCTCATCCTCGAGATGCTCGAGGAAGGCGCTGACCAAGCCGGGGTCGATCTGCTCCAGCATCAACCTGGATGGTCTGGTCTTGAACCTTGCAGCCGCGAACTCGAACAGCAGCTGGAAACTCTGAGCATAAGAATCGCAGGTGTGTCGGCTGGCGCCACGTTGATTGAAGCGCCCCGGGTTTCCAGGAGGCTCCAACTTGTGAGAAGGAGCATCCGTTATGAGCAAGACAACCAACAAATTTTCACCTGAAGTCCGCGAGCGGGCGGTTCGTATGGTGGTGGAGCAGCGGGCCGAGTACGGCTCGGAATGGGAAGTGATGAAGTCGATCGCGGCGAAGATCGGCTGCTCGCTGGAGACGCTGCGCCGGTGGTGCCGCGAGGAGGCGAGCCGACGAGCGGGGCCAGCGGCGCTGGCGGCGGATGACCGGGAACGCCTGAGATTGCTGGAGCGCGAAGTGAAGGAACTACGCCGGGCCAACGAGATTTTGCGCAAGGCATCTGCGTATTTTGCGATGGCGGAGCTCGACCGCCCCGGGAGATGATGATGGCGTTCATCGACGTCCATCGCGAGGATTTGGGTATCGAGCCGATCTGCCGGGAACTGGCAATCGCCCCATCCTCCTACCATGAACACGCCGCGCGTAGTGCCGATCCCGGCAGGCGTCCAGCACGTGCGCAGCGTGATGACGAGATCAGGGAGCAGATCAAGCGGGTCCATGAGGCCAGCTTCGGTCTCTATGGCGCACGCAAGGTCTGGCACCAGATGCGGCGTGAAGGCATCATGGTGGCGAAATGCACGGTGGAACGATTAATGCGCGCCATGGGGCTGGCAGGCGTCCGTCGTGGGAAGAAGACGATCACCACCATCAGCAACCCGAAGGCGCCGTGTCCGCTGGACAAGGTCAATCGGGCATTTCGCGTCAGCCGGCCAAACGCCCTGTGGGTCGTCGATTTCACCTACGTGCATACTTGGGCAGGCTTCGTCTATGTCGCCTTCGTGATTGATGCTTTTGCCCGGCGGATTGTCGGATGGAAGGTCAGCACGTCAGCCACTGCCAGCTTCGTTCTGGATGCCCTGGAGCAGGCGATTCATGCCCGCAGGCCAGATCCCGATGATGGACTGATCCACCATAGCGATAGGGGAGTTCAATATCTTGCGATGAACTATACCCAGCGCTTGGCCGAGGCCAAACTCGTCCCCTCGGTCGGTAGCGTAGGTGATTCCTACGACAACGCCTTAGCCGAGACGATCAACGGCCTTTACAAGGCCGAGGTCATCTGGCGGCAGCGATCATGGCCAAGCGTTTCGGCCGTGGAAATGGCAACGCTGCGCTGGGTCGATTGGTACAATAATCACCGGCTCTTCGGCCCTATCGGGCACATCCCGCCCGCTGAGGCCGAAGACAATTACTATGCAGCCCTCGAGAACCTCGATATGGCTGCATAGCCAAATGAAAACTGCCTCCTGAAAACCCGGGGCGCTTCAGTAGATGTTGACGTGCCCCATGTACGTTGCGAGCGCGACCATATGCGCACCGCACCCATTTCGGCCCGTCGGACTGTCTTGTAGTGCCCGCACCGCGAATGTGTGCCGCAGATCGTGCAGCCGCGGGCGGCGCGCCGACGATGGTCGGATGCCAGCTTTGCCGACCAGCCTGTCAAAGGTCTCTTTGACTGCGATGTATCGAAGTGGCTGGCCATGTGCATCGGCGAACACAGGATCATCTCCCGAGCCGGGTCCCCGGCGCTGCAGGTAGCGTTGCAAGCCTGCCGCCGCCGTATCGTGCAGGGGCACAAGACGGGTCTTCCGGAACTTGGTCTCGCGGATCAGCAAACCGTCGCTCGATATGTCGGCGAACGTGAGCTTGAGGGCTTC
The DNA here is from genome assembly GCF_032227065.1 of Sphingobium sp. SA2. Lineage (NCBI taxonomy): Bacteria > Pseudomonadati > Pseudomonadota > Alphaproteobacteria > Sphingomonadales > Sphingobiaceae > Sphingobium > Sphingobium sp. SA2. The sequence continues at coordinate 291,782 of NZ_JAPMXX010000001.1, read as the reverse complement.
GGAGATGCGCAGCCCCGTGGCCGCGAGTAGGGCTATCAAGGTCGCATAAGTCAGCGGGCGCAGGCATCCTTGAGGTCGAAGCTGGCCAGCGGTTTCGATCAGGCGAGCGATCTCCGTGCGCGAGTAAATGTGCGGCGGCCGGCGCGTTTTGCGGGCGCCGAAGTGATTGCCCGGGGGCAACTCGTGCCGCAAGTCTTCGATGCGGATATGGCGTGCGAAGCGGCAGACAGCTTTCAGCCGAGCGTCGCGCTGTGCAATTGACGGTCCCAGTGCAGCCCAATCGATGGCTGTTTGCGTTTGAACATACGCGTGTCCGCGCTCAGCCGCGAAGCCGGCGAAGCTTTTGAGCAGATACTCGGCATTCGACATCGCAAAGCCTGTGGCACGGCGCAGCGCGAGATAGGTCTCGATGGTCTTCAACATCAGAGCACCTCCGGCCATGGCTGCGCCACCTGCTTCAGAAGCGCGACATCGGCTTTGGCGTAGTGGGCCGTCGTGTCGATGCCACTATGTCGGAGGACCAGGCCGATCTTGTCGAGCGGTACCCCGTGGCGCAGCATCTCTGTTGCCGCGGTGTGCCGCAGGACGTGCGCCCCCTTGAACGGTGTCACGAGCCCAGCCCGCTTCATGATGCGCCTGACCACCGATGAGACGGCGTCACCGTTCAGGAACGGGCGAGTGGGCGCGATCGTGCTCAGGAACACCCGATCACTTCGGCAAAAAGACGGTCGGCATTCGAGGTAGGCCGCGACCGCATCCCCGACGTCCTGGGGCAGCGGCAAGCGAACTTCATGGCGCGACTTGCCCGTAACCCGCAGCGAACCGGCCTGCCACTCGATATCGATGAGGCGGAGCTGTGCCACGTCGCCAGCCCGAAGTCCGAGGCGAGCCAACAGCAGTACAATGGCGCGATCCCGCCTGCGCGCGCCGGCGTCTCCATCGCAGGCGGCAATCAAGCGGCTGACCTGTTCGCCCGATAGATATCGCGGCATCTCGGCAAGCTGCCAATGCGCGTAGGCCGGAACGGCATTGTCGAGGCCGGTCAGGCAGTGCCCTTGCATCGCGACGTAGCGTAAGAACGCCCGCAGGCTCGTGGTCATCTTCTCGATAGTGCCGCGCCCGCATGTGCTCACGCGCGTCATGAAATAGCAGCGAATATCGGCGGGACACCAATGTGTCGGGTCCGCTCCAAGTGCTGCCATAAAACCGATCGCATTGCGCGCGTATAGCCCGATGGTCGCATCAGATGCCCCGCGATGCTTGCTAAGCCATGCTTTAAAGCCCGCGACCAACTGCGGTTCAGCAGGGCGCATCGCGGCGACTGCGGGCTTGCACACGCCTATTTTCTCGAGGTGCCGACGAAAGAGCCTCGCACCGTAGATGGTGTGATGGTTACGGCGCCCTCCCTTGGCGCGCGGACATCGGCAAGTCCTCAAATGCTGTTCGAACGCTGCTAAATCGATGTCGCTCACGCTGGCATCGCGCCCTGCCATCGCGTGGCCGACGTGAGATGCTGCCCGCAGATAGCGTACCGCCGTATCGGGTCCATAGCCCTGCCGTTCGAGCGCCCCGGCAAAGCCATCTAGAAATGGTCCGCACGGCCCGCTGCGCAGATGCTCCAGCGTCTTCGACGCAGAAAAGTAGATCTCCAACATGTTTGTCCTCGCTCGTATCGGCCATCCGAGGCCGAGCAGACGGGGCACCACCGGCGCCATGTTATGAAGAGTGAAAATCGACGATTCACGGGAAAATATTGGCGGTGCAGTCGCCAGCTCCCCATTACTGGATCTGCCCATAAGGCAGGAGTTGTAGGCGATCCGCCAGTGCCCGCAGTCGTCGCAGGCCTCGACGTGACCGCCCAGCGCGGCGGTGCGGCAGTTCTCGATCGCCGTCATGACCTTGAGCTGGCCGAGACTGAGATGCCCGGCATGGGCTGCGCGATACGCTGGCCCGGCGCTACGGAAGATGTCGGCGACCTCAAGTGAGGTGCGCACCGGTTCAACCGGGAGGGCCCCTGCCTTCCATCACGGCAACGATCTGGTCGAGCGGACTGGCCACCGCCCGCATGGTCTTACTCGAAACCTGAGTATAGATGCCGGTCGTGTTGATGTTCACGTGTCCCAGCAAGACCTGGATGACGCGGATATCGACACCCTGCTCGAGTAGGTGAGTGGCGAACGAATGCCGCAATGTGTGCGGGCTTACCCGCTTGTGGATCTCGGCGCGCTCGGCCGCTTCCTGCACGACGCGATGCAACTGGCGCGCTGAGACCGGATCCGTGCCGTTGCGGCCGGGGAACAGCCAGCCATGTGGCAACATTACTCCCCGCCGCTTGCCTTCGCGCCACCATTGACGAAGCAAATCCAGCAGGTGCGGTGAAAGCATGGCGTTGCGATCCTTGCGTCCCTTGCCCTGCTCGACGCGGATCACCATCCGGGTGCTGTCGATGTCATCGACCTTGAGGTGGGCAACTTCCGAGACGCGCAGGCCCGCGCCATAGGCGACGCTGAGCGCTGCTTTGTATTTGATACCTGGCGCAGCCTCGAGCAGTCGCGCTGTCTCCTCGACGCTCAAAACCACCCGCAACTTGGGCGCGTAGTGCATGACGACAAGCCCCAGCGCCATCTCCGGTGGCTCTGTTGCAAAAATCGTGAAGCTTGAGCATGCTTGGCGGAGATTGGACGGACGGAACGATGACGGATTTCAAGTGGCGCCATTTCCAGGGTGATGTGATCCTGTGGGCGGTGCGCTGGTATTGTCGCTATCCGATCAGCTATCGCGACCTTGAGGAAATGCTGGCGGAACGCGGCATTTCGGTCGACCATACGACGATCTATCGCTGGGTCCAGTGCTACGCCCCGGAGATGGAGAAGCGGCTGCGCTGGTTCTGGCGGCGTGGCTTTGATCCGAGCTGGCGCCTGGATGAAACCTACGTCAAGGTGCGGGGCAAGTGGACCTACCTGTACCGGGCAGTCGACAAGCGGGGCGACACGATCGATTTCTACCTGTCGCCGACCCGCAGCGCCAAGGCAGCGAAGCGGTTCCTGGGCAAGGCCCTGCGAGGCCTGAAGCACTGGGAAAAGCCTGCCACGCTCAATACCGACAAAGCGCCGAGCTATGGTGCAGCGATCACCGAATTGAAGCGCGAAGGAAAGCTGGACCGGGAGACGGCCCACCGGCAGGTGAAGTATCTCAATAACGTGATCGAGGCCGATCACGGAAAGCTCAAGATACTGATCAAGCCGGTGCGCGGTTTCAAATCGATCCCCACGGCCTATGCCACGATCAAGGGATTCGAAGTCATGCGAGCCCTGCGCAAAGGACAGGCTCGCCCCTGGTGCCTGCAGCCCGGCATCAGGGGCGAGGTGCGCCTTGTGGAGAGAGCTTTTGGCATTGGGCCCTCGGCGCTGACGGAGGCCATGGGCATGCTCAACCACCATTTCGCAGCAGCCGCCTGATCGGCGCAGAGCGACAGCCTACCTCTGACTGCCGCCAATCTTTGCAACAGAGCCCTCGAAACCATCGTCACGCTTACCGACGATGCGGTGCTGATGTTCGACCGCCTGCTGGGTCAGATGTTTCGGCGCGAGCAGAACGGTGCAGACACAGCGCTCAAGCGCGACCGGCGCACCATCAATGGTAAAATCCGGCTACTCGCCCGGCTCGGCGATGCCCTGCTCACTGCCAAAGTGTCGGGCGGCGACATCGGCGCCGCGGTCGAGGCCGTAGTTGGATGGGACGATCTCGGCCGTGAAGTCGATGAAGCCCGCAAGCTGATCCGCCCCGATGCCGTCGATCCCGTTACGATCGCCGCTACCAACTACCCCGTCCTCCGACAGGTCGGTCCCTTGTTCATCGCCTCGTTCACGTTCGGAGCGGTCCCGGCCTGCCATACGCTCGCGCGAGCAGTCGCTATCATGCGCGACCTTCATCTCGGTCGCCTGAAAAAACTGCCGCCGGATACGCCGGTTGCCTTCATTCGGCAGGCCTGGCGTCGCGCGATCGGCCCCGGCATTCCCGATCGCAGAGTTTATGAATTTTGCGTCCTGGTCGAGCTTCGGGACAGGCTTCGTGCCGGCGACATGTGGGTCGAGGGAAGCAGACGCTATCGTGCCGTCGAGCAACAGCTTATTCCTGGCCCGGTATTCGCCACCATGCGGGCAGCCGGCCCTTTGCCGATTCCGGCACCTGATACGGCCGATGCCTGGCTAGCCGAACGGCGTACCCGGCTCGCCCGTAGATTGGCAGAGGTCGAGCGAAAAGCGGAGACGGATACGCTGGAAGACGTACAACTCAGCCTCGGCAAGCTGCGGATTTCGCCGTTGAAGGCGGTCACGCCGGCTGAAGCGGATAGCGCCCTTGCGCCGCTTTACGCCCATCTTCCCGCGATCCGCATCACCGATCTCCTTGCTGAAGTCGATCGATGGACCGGATTCAGCCAGTGCTTTACGCATCTGCAAAGCGGTCGGGTTGCCGATGAACCCCGCGCTATCCTCACGGCGGTGCTCGCCGATGCAACCAATCTTGGTCATACGCGCATGGCTGAAGCCTGCAATCTCGTGACCCAACGCCAACTCAGCTGGCTCGCCTCGTGGCATTTACGCGAGGAAACCTACGGTCGGGCTCTCGCCAGGTTGGTCGATGCCCAGCACACCGCGCCACTCGCCGCCCTGTTTGGGGCCGGGACATCGTCCAGTTCGGATGGTCAGAACTTCCCGCTCGATCGCCGTGCCCAGGCGACCGGTGCGGTCAATCCGCACAAGGGCGCGGAGCCTGCCGTCTCCTTCTACAGCCATGTCTCGGATCGCTACGCGCCGTTTCATTCCACCGTCATCTCCGCATCCGCGAGCGAGGCGGCGCAGGTGCTGGACGGGCTGCTCCATCACGGTGCTGATCTGCACATCGAGGAGCATCACGTCGATGGTGGGGGCATTTCCGACCATGTATTTGCGCTATGCCATCTACTCGGATTCCGGTTTGCGCCGCGCATACCGAATATCTCCGCGCGCCGGCTTTACCTGTTTGACGGCATCGAACCCGGCCCCGATATTGCGCCGCTCCTCGCGGGCAAGGTCGATGAGGGCCTGATCGCTGCCCATTGGGACGACGTGCTGCGCTTGGGCACCTCGATCCGCACCGGCGTCGTGAGTGCGTCAATCATGCTGGAACGGCTTGGCTCCTATCCCCGCGCCAATGGCCTGGCCTTGGCACTGCGCGAGATCGGCCGCGTCGAGCGCACCCTGTTCACGCTCGATTGGATCGAACAACCCGAACAGCGGCGTCGCGCGACCCGCGAACTCAACAAGGGTGAGGCCGAAAATGCGCTGAAACGCGCCATCTTTTTCCACCGGATCGGCCGTATCCGCGATCACGCATTGCAAGCCCAGACCCATCGAGCGAGCGCACTCAACCTCGTCGCCGGTGCTATCGTCCTCTGGAATACGACCTACATGCAAGCCGCCCGCATGCATCTTGCCAGTCTAGGCCGGTCGATCCCGCCGGACCTGCTGCAACACCTTTCGCCGCTCGGATGGCAGCACATCAACCTCACCGGCGATTATCTTTGGACCGACCCCGATGCGCCATCGCCGGCCCTCAGGCCGCTTCGCCAGATGCACGCCGTCGAAGGCCCGGCGAAACCTTAGCGTATATCTGGGTCCGTTCTATGTACCGCCCCCGAAGCGGCGCGCGATCGTGGTGACGTGGAGGGGCAAGAGGATCTAGGCCGGGAGCCGTTGGGCAAGGTGCCGTTGTCGGCGGTGGCGATGGAGCGCAAGGGCATGCCCACCGAGCGCGGCGACGAACAGCGCGGGGTACAGGCGCGCAACCGGGAGCGGCGCGAGCTGACCCAGCAGCTTCGCGACCTTAGCGCCCGAATCGCGGAAACCATGCGCGGCATCGGCGACAAGGCAAAGGATATGGCGCAGGGTCTGCGCGACCGTCTGGGCGCGGCGTGGGGGCGTCAGGAGCAGGACGCCGATCGCGGCGCGGCCGAACGGATCGCGGAGGCGACGGCGCAGCGCGTGGATCGCGACAAGGACACCCCGGAGCCGGGAAGCGCCGCCGAGCGCATTGCATCGCGTATGGGTGGCAAAGGCGCCGGGTCGGACCATGATCAGGCCGAGTGCGATCGGGAGCGCACCAGAGACAGAGACCGGGACAGGGGCCGCGAACGATGAGCGATGACAGCGACGATCCGGTGATGGCGCTGCTGGCGACCCAGCGGGCGGTGCTGGCGGCGGTGGAGAATTTGGCGGGTCAGGTCGAGACAATGCAGGGCAAGGTGGATGCCATGGGCAAGACGCTGGCCCAGTTCGTCGCCGGCACTGCCGGCGCATCGGGCGGCGGCGTCGGTCGCGTGCTGACCTTGGGCGACAGGTTCAGGGAAGCAACGGCCGAGCAGGCGGCGCGCGACCCGGAGCTACGTAACCGTCCGATTGTTACCGCGGCTTATGGGCCTTGAAGCGCGCGGCGAGCTCGGGATCGTCGATAAAGTCATCGAGGAATTGGTGCCAGGCCTTGGTCGTGAGACGTGCTTGGCTAAGCATGTCCGTCAGTTCTTCCACGCCGTGATCCGTCAGCGCGGTGATGGACTCGTCCAGACCGGTGTGGACGCTGACGATGGCGCCGTAGGTGAGGTTGTCGTCGTTTGAAACGATGGCTTCCAGCAACTCCACGTTCTCGTCGAGTATCTTGGCGACATAGTCGAGGGTGAGCAAGGAAGTGACGGCGGCCATCAGGCGGCCAGTGCTAGCGGGATGGTGAGCGGCACCCAGTTCCAGGGTAACAGCTCGTCGATCCTGTTGATCTTGTGATCGTGGATGCGATTGAGCAAGTCGGTGATGTATGCTTGTGGATCGAGACCGTTCATTTTGGCGCTTTCGATCAGCGTCATGGCGCGGGCGAGGGTTTCGGCGCCTGTTTCGGAGCCGGCGAATAACCAGTTCTTCTTGCCCAGGCATATGGGCCGGACAGCCCGCTCGGCAGCGTTGTTGTCGATGGCGACGCGTCCATCGTCGATAAAGAGGCTGAAGGCGTGCCAGCGCCCCAGGGCGTAGCGAAAGGCCTTCGCCAGGTCTCCCTTGGTCGAGATACGGGTGAGTTGCTTCTCGGCCCAGCTATGCAGAGCCTCAAGCTTGGGTCGGCTCAACTCCTGGCGTATTGCCTGGCGGATATCGGCAGGCTTGCCCGCGATCTTGCGCTCAATGTCGTAGAGTTGCCCGATACGCTCGAGCGCCTCGTGTGCGATCTCGGATTTTTGCGACGTCCAGATGTCATGAAAATCGCGTCGCCAATGCGCAAAGCAGGCCGCTTCCCGGAAGCGAGGCTCACCATCCGCGACGGGTTCGTAGAGCTTAGCATAGCCTTTGTAGGCGTCGGCTTGAAGAATACCGCTTGCGCTGCCCAAGTGCGCCAGCACGTGCTCGGCTTTCCAGTTGGGCGCATAGCGGTAGAGGACGCCAGGCGGCGCGGTGCCGGCCCAAGGCCGCTGATCACAGACATAGCCCCAGATCCGGCCTTGCATCACACCCTTGCCGATACCCTTGGCGCGTCGTTCCGGAGCCAGCACGCGGATCGGTGTATCGTCGGCGTGCAGGATGTCGCTGCCCAGGACCGAGGCCTCGATCCGGTCGATCACCGGCTGCAGGATCCGCATCGAGCGACCACACCAATCGGCCAGCGTGCTGCGTGGGATGTCGGCACCCATGCGCGCGATGATCTCGTTCTGCCGGTACAGCGGCAAATGGTCGTCAAACTTCGAGATCAGCACGTAAGCCAGGAGACTTCCTCCGGCCATGCTACCGGGGATCGGTCGGCTCGGGGCTGGCACCTGGACCATCTTCTCGCAGCAACGGCAGGACTTCTTCGGGCGGACGACTTCGATGACCTGGAGCTTTGCCGTGATCATCTCGAGGATCTCGCTCACGTCTTCGCCGACGAGACGCAGCTCGCCGCCGCACTCCGGACAGGTGCTGCCGGGGTCAAGTTCGTGGCGTTGGCGCGGCGTATCCGCCGAGACGCGTGGGCGCCGAGATGGACGCGGCCCAGGGGTGGTCTCGGCAGACGCGACCGCCGCTTGCGCCTCGGAATCGTCCAGGCCACTTGTCACGAGGCCCTGTTGCGCGACCGAAACAAGCACGTCTTCGAGAGCGAACTCGAGTTGCTCGATCTCGCGTTCGATCTTCTCGGAGGATTTGCCGAAAGCCTGCTTCCTGAGCCTGGCGATCTGCAAACGCAGTGCCTGGACGACCAGGTCATGGGCGCGCAGCGTCGTCGTCAGCTTCTTGTTCTGGGCCTGCAACTGGGCGATCAGCGCCTTGAGAAGGGCCGGGTCTTCGGGAAGATCGGATGCCGCGTTGAGCATGGCTTTTTATACAGGAAATCGGCCGCAAAGCCTAGCAGAACAGCCGCTTTTGCAGAAGAAAAGTTACCCCGCGCGTGTAGGCGGCGCACCCCAGTTCGGACGCCTCCAGTCGATCCCTTCCCACAGCATCGCGAGTTGGGCCGATGTCAGTCGCGCCGCCCCGTCAGCCGCAGAGGGCCAGGGAAAACGGCCGCGCTCCAGGATCTTGTAATAGAGGCAAAATCCCTGACCATCCCAGTAAAGCAGCTTCAGCCTGTCGCCGCGCCGTCCCCGAAAGGCGAATACGGCACCACTGGCCGGCTTCTGTCGCAGCACGGTCTGGGCCAGCATTGCAAGACCCGAAATCCCTTTGCGCATGTCAGTGACGCCGCAGGCGAGATAGACCCTTACGCCGGTGCCCGGTCCGATCATGCAGCTTCCACCGACCGGATAAGCTGGGTCAAGGCAGTAGCCTCGATGCCGGCATCGAAGCGCAGCCGCCGTCCTTGCGCCAGACACAGCTCGACGATCAAGGGCGAGACCACCACCCGGTCATCGAGCACGGGCTCCGCGCTCAGCATGGGCGCCCCGATATCAACCGGCAAAAAGGTCGGCCCGTCCGCCGCAGGCAGCAACCCTCGCTTCCTGAACAGATGGCGCCATTGATAGATCTGGCTTCGCGACACATCGTAGCGCCGCGCGACGCGCGCCAACGTCTCTCCGTTCATTCCCACAGCGGCGACGATCTCGAGCTTCTCCGCGTTGCTCCACCGACGACGCCGTTCCCGGCCCAATATCTCCACCGCCGTCCCTCGCTTTGGCTCAGGACGTCCATAACGACGTCCTTATGGACGTCTCTTACGCGCTCACATCACAGCAAGGCAGGCGGCCTCAACCGGTCGGTTACGGAGCTACGGGCGGCACAGGGAAATTACATGGTGGCCCGTGCGATCGCCAACGGACTGAATAAAGGCGATCCCGAAGGCGCGGCGCGGGATGCGGCGCACGCGCGCGAGTGGATTGCGGATCAGCTAGATAAGGGCCGGGTGTTTGAGCCGGGCAAGGTGCGGGACGGTGAGAAGGGCGCGGTGGCGGTGGTCGAGCCGATCCACGAAGAGATGTTTCCGGGGCGTGTTAGGGCGCAGCGTCAGCCTGATCGGGAGCGGTAGTGCCCTGCCCGTAAAGGGTGAGGATGATCGACGGCATCAGCGCAGGGGGTAGTCCCTCGTCCAGCATCATCGCGAACATGGCTTCCTCGTCGTCCGACAGGATCATGCCTTCAATGGCAAGGTTAGCGCGGGATTCCGCCATATCCTCGTGCCATTGCGCCACTTCGTCAGGCGTGCCGTGCAGGTAGTCCATTGCTTGGACGTGTGTGCGTAGGTTTGCCAGATCAATCGTCATCACTGTATTTCTAAGGTAAATAAATTCGTGTTGCTACGAGAAAGAAGTATGGGGCGGCCTGCATAGCTTGTGCTCTGTAAAATTGCAGACATTTGGTTTGGCCAGTGCAACCAAGTGTTGGGAGCATTATTATTATATTGTCGAGAATTATCATGTGTTACTATAAAAGGTATGCTGCCAAGTTGCTGTCCCTGTATAGTAACATCGAAAAACACCTGTGCTTCTTCAACGGGTTTATTATTAAAGCTCCCAGCTTGCCATGCGCAGCCATTAAAAAATGTCTGTCGAAACCAAGTCTGAAAATTCCCGTTCGCCAGATTTCCTGATGTGAGGCGAAGGTAAGGGACAATACCACCAGTTGTCTGCTGCTGTGCATCAGTTGTAGAAAGGTTTTTGCTCCAACTCACCATAAGTAAAAATGCCTTTCAAAAATTATAATTCAAAATTCAATAGCATGTCTGACTTCTACTAATGCTCGGAGAGCATCATATATAGTTTCTCTCGGAACTTTGATTCCAAAATTCTTAATAACGGCGTCATCTAAATTATGCCTGTCTGATTGATCTAATTCATCAGACACTTCAAGAATTTTGCGTTTTTTGACAGTTTTGAAAGCTGCAATAATTTCGCTGCGCTGAACCTTAGTTAGTTTTTCGGGATCAAGCATGTGTAAGTTAGCTTCGATCCTGTCCTTATTTAGGTCGAGAGCGCCTAAGCCACGACCGAAGCCTATGCCCTCGATCATAAGTAGCCCAATCGTACAATTTAGGAGCGCGTGAGCCAGATCGACGTTGACGTTAGCATGGGCGTTCATGCCCATAAGCCGCTGATTGACGAATGACGCTGGATTTACGCGGCCTACGTAGAGACGCTTGCCATAAGCAAGCGGGATGACGAGCTCGGCGACGCGATCGGCCCGCATTTCATACCACTGATGCCCTGCCTTCGCCAAAACATCAGGCAGTGGATCACCCGTTCCGTTTCGCACGGTCTTGAAGCGCTTGATCCAGTCTAGCGCTCCTGTGTGGCCAAGCTTTCTCAGCTGACTTTCGGAAAGGCTACAACAAAATGCCTCCCCATCGGCCTTGGCCTCGTAAGTCTCAATTTTGGTCGAGGATTTCAGGACGGGTTCGATGTAATCCGCCTCGATCCCATGGCCTTTGGCGGGATAAAACAGCTTATCCCAGCCCCGCCTCTCACCGCGCCGGATAGTGAATAAGGTTCGCACTGGCACTAAGGGGCAGTCCAGGAGCCAGTCCACGTCTACAAATTGGGCAGACCCTGCCAAGCCATATGGTCGGGCCTTGATGAGCTGATCGTGGCTCACCGAACGGATGGACATTACATCCTCTTGAGCGCTGCCGATTTCAATCTGAGCGGCAACGCTATCGACATGTGCATCGTCGGCTAGAAGATCGACGGGCTGCTTGAGGATAACGAACTTTGTGTCTGATCGACTCTCATCGTCAGCGGCACGCTTTTCCAACACCAGGACGTTCGTAACCACATCGCTGTTAGAGAACCAGCGACCAGCGCCGGAGGTGATAACCGCACGAAGATGGTAAAAGGCGATCAGCCGATCATAAAACGCTTGGCCCCAAGCTGTACCGAGCCATGCGTTGGGGATGATAATAACGACACGGCCCCGCGCTTTTAGCAGATCGTAAAAGACGAATGGGAGATATGCCGATACGTCAGATCGACCGGGCAAACCTTCCCCGTCCTTTTCGAGCAGAGTATTAACTGATGCCGTTGCGTCGCCATAGGCGCGCCTGCCGTCCTGGGCAACGAACGGGAGATTGCTTGCTATGCAGGCGAAGCTACCAACTGTTTCTTTAATCAGGCTTCCGTCGTTAGGGTCGCGGAACTCGATCCCCAGCGTAGGCCGAAGCTTAAATGCGTCGAGCGCAAACACCCGTAGCGGCTGACGGGCTAGCGTTGGCGTAGAAAGCGAGAATGTCGCGAGTTGGACGGCTTGGCGGTCAATGTCCGATGCGCAAATCTGGCTTGCGGCCTCCGCTCCAGAGATACCCCCTGCGAGCTTTGCGTCTAGCGCTGCTCGGATGATGGTTCCGCTACCGCAGCATGGGTCTAATACACGATCGGCTAGGTCGTTGATTCCTAGTCGCACCACTAATTTCGCTAGGGGGGCGGGTGTAGTATACTGCCCGCGCAGTTTGCGATCGCCGACAGAGGCGGCCGCTTCTAGAATTGTAGAAATCTGTGTTTGATCGACCGAGCCGAGCCGCAGATCAGACAGCAGCCGGTTGAACTGGCACAACTGCTCCCATGACTGAGAAGGCAGGACGCTGAGGCCTAGGGTATCGCAGAATACGGTCCAAAAGTTGCACTGGTTAGAGATGTCTTGAAAGACGCCAAGGGCGTCGCTCGGGGACATTTCGGTAGAGATGGTTGCGACAGGACCGGCCCGATCATCCCTTTCACGTAGTACATGAGCAAATAGAAATTTCCCGGTCCAATTCATCAGGTTGGCACGGGCAAGCGCGGCAAATCGGTTGTCACCATCATATTCATTCTGGTGCCGATCCCACCACAGTGTGACCTCGGCTCGAAACGTGCCATCCTTTTTGGCCGCAGCTTCTAGCGCCTCTGCTACCAGCCCCTCATTAGCAAGGATCAGGTTGGAAGGGCCGCCACTTCGGTAGGCATCAATGAACTGGCGGCCTTCAAGGCTGCCATCCGCGAACAGCGCATTCATTGTTTGCAGGATTTCAGCACCAAGGGTTTCCCAGCGCGTGCGGGCGGCGCGCACGGCCGACCGGGTCACGATATCGCGCAGATCGGTCCATTCGGTGTGAAGAACAAACTCGTCGGCATCACGGTCGAGTGCATACAAACGTGCGTAACGGACATTCCAAAGCACAAAGCTATCAAGACCCAACATGCGAGCTTTAAGCTCAGCGTTGTCGAAGAAATCTTGATCAGCAATGTCCGTGTCTGGAAGCTTAAGTTCCCATCCTTGGAGAATCCGAGCTGTGTCACGATCGCCAAAAAGCAATACATCTGGAAAAAGGCTGCCGGAAAGATCAGTAATAGTCTGCTCGCCACTCACATCGCGAACAGTTCTAACCTCATTATGAGCGATCCCTTTTAAATAACCGATTAGGTCAATAGCCCATGACCGCTCATTATAAACTGCGACAGCCATTAACGAAACGTGCCTAGCAATGCTGGCCCAATAATATCATCCACGTCGATAAGACCACGTCGTTTAGCAGGCGTAGCGCGGCTAGCAGGCTCAATATCCTTCAACGATGGAGCCGCACCATCTTTCATCAATCTTTTCGCCTCCGCCAAGCGCATCGCAGCAACCTCCATGTAGTCTATTGGATCACTTTTAAACTTGTGGACGTGCTCGTTCTTCTCAATTCCAATATAATCTCGACCTTCAAGGAGAGCCGAGACTAGAAAGCTGCCACTTCCAAATGCGTTATCGAGAACCAGATCGCCAGGCGCCGTAAACATTCTGATGAGGTAGCGCCCTAGCGCAACTGGTTTTTGAGTAGGATGCCAAACAACACCGCCAGACTCACTTTCTGCAGTTTTACAGTATAGAGAATCTGTAGGAAAACGTGCTCCATCACTTTTAACCTGAACTGGGCGAAAATCTCCATAACTGCCAGTATATTGATCTTTGCGAGTACCCTTATTGTATGGATCAGAGTACCACATAACTGGCCTATAATCTGGCTGCTGTTTATAAAAAACGCATATGTCTTCGTGCTGACGTAAAGGCTGCTTTCGTGCATTCAAGAAATTTGTAGGCTTACTTTTAATCCAAACAAATTTATACTTAAACCAGCTTTCTTTGCTTAACATGAGGCGTGCGGTGAATAAACCTTGCGAGCTAAGAACAATAACTCCCTTAGGTTTAACAATACGCTCATAGTGAGCCCATAATTCATCAAGCGGAATTAAACTATCCCACTTATTTTGTGTTGTTCCGTAAGGTAGGTCGCAGAGAACCATATCGACAGAAGAGCTGTCGATTTTGGAAAGCAACTTTAAACAATCGCCTTCATGTAACGTGTTACGCTTTAAGGTCATGAATATTCAGCTTCCCGCGCGCAGCAGAGGAATGTCGCGATCGAGGTAATTAATCAGCGCCTTACGAACCACCCAGGCCAAAGACACGTCGTTACTAGAAGCGCAGGCATCAAGCGCCTGATAAACATCATGGGGAATGCTGATCGAGAGGCGCTTGGTGTCTGAATGATGGCTCTCATCAGCTCTCTTATAAGCCATACCGACCTCTGCATTGCACCATATTGCACCGAAGTGGTGCAATGCATCTAAGCCATGGACAGCTGCTTTTGGCAAGAGAGATATTAGAACAAAAAGAGATCAAACAACCTAATTCCTTGGTCTGATGCATAATTCACAATTTGTGCATCAGATCGAGAATGGCGGAAATCTGCGCCTCTCCCTGATGCAAAAATCTGATGCACAGATAGTGCCCATAATAGTGGGCGAAGCCACCGTTGGGCAAACTAATCTTGCGGCTCTGCCGCAGTGGCTCCGCTGCGCAGTCGGTTTTCCCGTGTTGCCAGTTCTTCAAACCGACACAGCGGCACAGCCTCGGAAAGCTGACGGTAGAATTGAACATGAAACCGGACGGGTCCAAGCGGCACAACATGATGGAGGATCGTAGGCTCCACCAAACCTGGTCTGCTCTCAGGCGTCAGTATAAGTTCGGCACCCACTCGGCGTGGATCGGTTACGCAATAGCGCAATCGGCCTTCCGCCACCTGTATGAGCCCCCATACCCCTGGCTTCGTACAATGATCCTTACGAAGGCCCGCTGGAATCGAAACCTCTGTAAACACGTCAGTCTGACGATATGGCTCCAAGCCTTCGGGAAGTTCGGCAGCGGCCTCTGATGGCATGATTTCCGATGTCACGCCGCCTCAGTGTAGAGCATGGTTTCACGTGCCTTCAGAACGTCAGCAAGGAACCAATACGCCTCGCCCCATGCATTCAGCACGGTATCATCAACCGCATCCCCAAGAACGTCCTTGATCGCCGGGAGCAAGGCGTTCGCAACGGCAGGGTAATGCTCTGGCTTAATGTGCGTCGCGACGTGGCGCGCAGCGATGCGTTCGATCGCGGGTTTCAACGCCTCAAGCTTGTCGGCGTTCTGTGCGAAGGCAAGGATGGCAGCCGCAAGCCGCTTAGGCTGCTCGCCAGATTCTTGAGCCGCCATATCGAATAGGGCTTTGATTTCAGGATCGACAAACAGCCGTTCGTACATGCGCGTCGTGATTTCCACGCCATGAACCTGCAGGATCGGCGCAGTGGATTTGACGATGGCGATAGTCTGTTCAGAAAGCGGCGTGGTCATGGGCAATTCCATATAAACATGCTGATGGAATGCATCTATACTCCTGCTCTAAAAAGATGCAATGCACCTGCATGTTTAAGGTCAAGATTTGAGATGCGCCTGACCGCGCATACCGACTACGCGCTACGCATTTTGCTCCATGCAGCACTAGCTGCTCGGGATGGAGACGGGCTGTTGGGGGTCGCGCAAGTGGCTGCCGACCATGCTATTTCACGCAATAATGCGATGAAGGTAGTAAATGTGCTTTCCAACGCTGGTCTACTCCAGACCGTGCGCGGGCGCAGCGGAGGATTTCGTCTCGGGCGTTCAGCCGAAACTATCACGCTTGGTGAAGTGGTGAGACTTACCGAGCCATGTCTGAATCTTGCCGATTGCGAAAACTGCATCCTGCGCGGCAGCTGTGGTCTAAGAGGTATGCTTAACAAAGCTATGGGCGTATTTCTCGCTGAGTTGGACCAACAAACTCTTGCGCAGGCTGCCGCTGGCTCACGGCTCCCTGCAGCGATCCAGTTCTCGAACGTACCCCGCGCCAGCACCACTTTAGTCTACAACTAATTTCCCAGATATCGTGCTAAACATATTCAAGCCAATCCTTGCAGGCGCGACCTTGCCAGATCGATTGATCGCAAGTTTGGGTGCTGCGATTGCCATCGCTCTTACCATCGTAGTTTGTGCTGGCCTTCCTCTTTCTGCTATGGATTTGCCGATCATTGTCGCACCCCTTGGTGCTTCAGCGGTACTGGTATTTGCCGTGCCTTCCAGCCCTCTAGCCCAGCCTTGGGCCGTGGTCGGCGGCAACACCATTTCAACCTTGATTGGCGTATGGGCGTTCAATCTGTTTCCAGACATCACACTTGCCGCTGGCGTCGCGGTGGGCGGCGCGATTCTGGTGATGTCGCTACTACGCTGCCTACATCCTCCGGGAGGCGCGGCTGCGCTTACTGCAGTAATTGGCAGCCAAGGCATTCACGCAGCAGGATATAGCTTCGCTTTCGCGCCGGTAGCGATCAATTCCATAGCACTTGTGTCGATAGCTATGTTCTTTCATCGTATGACCACACATAGCTATCCGCACGTACCAGCCCTCACGCCGGAGCCTCGCGTTCCACGAGCTTTTCATTCATCCGATATCGATGCGGCACTGGAAGATATGCATGAAAGCTTCGATATCAGTCGTGAAGATATCGAAGTGCTGCTGGCACATGTCGAACGACATGCTCTAATGAAATCCCAGCGTCGGTAAATCCGTCAACTTCTCGATAATTTATGGCATTGTGGTTGCCCATTTCGTTGATGCAAAAGTTTTGATTTTTGCATCAAAAGCGACCGGGATGGCAAAGATCGACCTGAACGAAAGACCGTTTTTGGATCCCCCCATTTGTGACTCGAGCGTCCGCTAAGAGCCTGATCCGAAATTAAGTTGAGTGGTATCAGCGGGTTAGCTTGACGCCATCCCAAGTCGTTGATTCAGGGGTTTTTGCGAAAACTTCCGGAGACCAACGATGTGGACCGATACCACTCGGGCGCAGTATGCCCGTGCGGCACTGGCTTTGCCAAGCGATTTGACCGATGACGAATGGGCGCTCTTGGAACCGTTCTTCCCGCCAGCATCGCATGTGGGGCGCCCGCGCAAGTGGCCGATGCGGCGGATTGTCGAGGGGATCCTGTACCTGCTGCGCGGGGGTCTGCCGTGGCGGATGCTTCCGCCGTGTTTTCCGCCGGTCTCCACGGTGCGGCGCTGGTTCTACCTGTGGCGCGACAATGGGCTGTGGCTCTCGCTCAACCATGCCCTGCTGCTGATCGGGCGCGAGGCGGCAGGCCGCGAGGCCTCGCCCAGCGCCGGGGTGATCGACAGCCAGAGCGTCAAAACCACGGAAAGCGGCGGACCTCGTGGCTATGACGCAGGCAAGAAGACCAAGGGCCGCAAACGCCATATCCTGACCGATACCGACGGCAATCTCGTCCATGCCGTAGTCCACACTGCCGACATCCAGGACCGTGACGGTGCGCCGCTGGTGCTCGCTGAGATCATCAAGGGCTCTGTTGCAAAGATTGGCGGCAGTCAGAGGTAGGCTGTCGCTCTGCGCCGATCAGGCGGCTGCTGCGAAATGGTGGTTGAGCATGCCCATGGCCTCCGTCAGCGCCGAGGGCCCAATGCCAAAAGCTCTCTCCACAAGGCGCACCTCGCCCCTGATGCCGGGCTGCAGGCACCAGGGGCGAGCCTGTCCTTTGCGCAGGGCTCGCATGACTTCGAATCCCTTGATCGTGGCATAGGCCGTGGGGATCGATTTGAAACCGCGCACCGGCTTGATCAGTATCTTGAGCTTTCCGTGATCGGCCTCGATCACGTTATTGAGATACTTCACCTGCCGGTGGGCCGTCTCCCGGTCCAGCTTTCCTTCGCGCTTCAATTCGGTGATCGCTGCACCATAGCTCGGCGCTTTGTCGGTATTGAGCGTGGCAGGCTTTTCCCAGTGCTTCAGGCCTCGCAGGGCCTTGCCCAGGAACCGCTTCGCTGCCTTGGCGCTGCGGGTCGGCGACAGGTAGAAATCGATCGTGTCGCCCCGCTTGTCGACTGCCCGGTACAGGTAGGTCCACTTGCCCCGCACCTTGACGTAGGTTTCATCCAGGCGCCAGCTCGGATCAAAGCCACGCCGCCAGAACCAGCGCAGCCGCTTCTCCATCTCCGGGGCGTAGCACTGGACCCAGCGATAGATCGTCGTATGGTCGACCGAAATGCCGCGTTCCGCCAGCATTTCCTCAAGGTCGCGATAGCTGATCGGATAGCGACAATACCAGCGCACCGCCCACAGGATCACATCACCCTGGAAATGGCGCCACTTGAAATCCGTCATCGTTCCGTCCGTCCAATCTCCGCCAAGCATGCTCAAGCTTCACGATTTTTGCAACAGAGCCCATCAGCATATGGCAGTGGAAGGCCCAGTCGCCCAGCGCATCGGCGGTCAGGTCGAAGCTGATCTTGCCGCCCGGCAGCACGTTGACCGTATGTTTGCGCGGGTTGTGGGTCGCATCCTCGCCGGTGATGAGCTGGAAGAAATGGCCGTGGATGTGGATGGGGTGCGGCATCATCGTATCGTTGATGAGCGTGACGCGCACCCGTTCCATATGACGGAAAGCGATCGGCTCCGCGCCATCGGACAGCTTCACCCCGTCGAACGACCACATATAGCGTTCCATGTTCGCGGTCAGGTGGATGTCGAGCGACCGGGTCGGCGCGCGCGTATCCTGGTTCGGTTCGAGCGCACGCAGGTCGGCATAGGTCAGCACGCGATGATCGACATCCTCCAATCCTGTGGGCCGGTCAGCGGTGCGATCGGCAGGCATGGAGGACAGGGTCGCAACGCCCGGTCCCATCGGTACGTCGGGCGCGACCGAGGGGTCGAGCATCTTCATGCTGTGCCCGGCCATGCTTTCATTGGCCGGTTGGGACAGGTCGATGACGCCCCCCTGCCCCATGTCCATGCCGGACATGTCCATCCCCATATCCTTCATCGTGAGCAACGGGCGCGCGCGCAGCGGCGGGATGGCCGCGACCATGCCAATTTGCGGCGCGAGCGTCGCGCGGACGAGGCCAGAGCGGTCGATAGCTTCGGCGATCAAAGCATAGGCGGTGGCGTCAGTGGGTTGGACGATCACGTCATAGGTTTCAGCAATGCCGATCTGAAACTCGTCGGTTTCGACCGGCTGGACATGCTGGCCATCGCACTGCACCACGGTCATCGCCAGGCCGGGCAGGCGAACGTTGAAATTGGTCATGGCCGAGGCATTGATGATGCGCAGGCGAACGCGCTCGCCGGGCGTGAACAGCCCGGTCCAGTTTTCCGCCGTGCCATGGCCGTTGACGAGGAAGCTGTAGGTGGAGCCGGTGACGTCCGAAATATCCGTCGGGTCCATCCGCATCGCACCCCATTCGACGCGCTCCTTCAAGGACTGGTTCTTGCCCTTGAGCAGATCGGCCAGCGTCTGCTTCTGCATATTATAATAGCCGCCCATCTGCTTGAGCCGCTTGAGCTGAACATGCGGGTGGACCGGCGACCAGTCGGACAGGACGATCACATGTTCTCGGCTAGCCTGCACTGGATCGGCGCCGGCGGGATCGATGACGATGGGGCCATAATGGCCCATCGCCTCCTGCATCCCTGAATGGCTGTGATACCAATAGGTGCCCGATTGCCGGATCGGAAATTCATAGTGGAAGGTTTCGCCGGGGCGGATGCCGGGGAAGCTGACGCCGGGCACGCCGTCCATCTGAAAAGGGAGGATCAGGCCGTGCCAGTGGATCGACGTGTCTTCCTTCAACTTGTTAGTGACGGAGAGGCGGACATTCTGGCCTTCACGCAAGCGGATCAGCGGCGCGGGCAGCGTGCCGTTGATGGTGATCGCATGGGCCGAGCCGCCGCCGGTCGAAAAATGGCTGTCAGCCACGGTGAGCGCGATCGTCTCGCCCGACAGAACGCCCGGCGCGGGGGCCAGGCCATGGGTACCGCTTTGCGCCCAGGCGGGGAAGGCGTTGGCGAAGCTGAGGGCGGCAGCACCCTTGAACAGGGTGCGGCGGTCGAGGGTCAAATGCGTCATGCCCCTTCATACGCGGGGCGCGGCATCATCCCTCAAAAATTTGGCGCAGTAATGCATTAAAATCCTCCGCTGGCAGGGGCGGTGGATGGCGTAGCCATGCGGAGGGGTGTCGCGTTATCGAGAGGGTGACACCCCTCCACCGGCTTCGCCGGTCCCCCTCCCCCGCAGGGGGAGGATTGTCTGAGGCGCGCCTCTTGTCCCTATTCCCCAAGTGCGGCCGACAATTTTGCACGGGCGCGGTAGAGGCGGGTTTCTACGGCTTTTTCGCTCAAGCCCAAAAGCGCGGCGGTGTCCGCCTGGCTCAGTGCCTCGATCGTGCGGAGCAGCAGGACGTCCTTGAGCGATGCGGGCAGGGCGGCGATGGCGGCGTTGATGCGGATGAGTTCGCGCTGCGACTGTGCCGCCTGTTCCGGGTCCGGCGCAGCGTCGGCGATCTCGCCCGCTTCGTCGATGGGGAGGGCAAAGGCGAAGAAGCGCCGCACCGCGCGGCGACGGCCCCAGTCGCGACATTTGTTGAGCGTGATCCGCGCGATCCAGGTACGGAAAGGGCGCGCGCCATCATAGCGGGCGAGCGCGGCGAAGGCAGCGACGAACACCTCCTGCGTAATGTCGAGCGCTTCGTCCGCATCGCCGACATGGCTGCGGGCAAGCCGCCAGACCGCATCGCGATGGCGCTGCATCAACGCGGCATAGGCGTCCTGATGCCCGGCCAGCGCGCGCGCCGCCAGTGCCCGGTCATCAAGGTCGACGGGCGGCGATGTCACCGGGCGGGCTGGGTCAGCGCCTTGACGACGGCGGCGTCGAACTGCGCGGCCTGATCAGGACGCAAGACGGCGCGCATGGCGAAGATATGCTGGAGCGTCTCCTTTTGCAGCGCGCCCATCACATGGTGGGTCTGGTCGACGGCCGCTGCGACCTTTGGCCCATAGCCCTGTTCAGCGGCGATCGCGGCGGCGAGCCGTTCATTGTCGGCACGCATTTCCGCCTCCAGCGCTTCGCGACGCTTGGCAAAGGCGGCTTCGAGTTCGTGGATACGCTGTTCCTGCGCCGCGTCGAGCGTCAACCGCTGGTGCAGCAGGGCGTGGACTTCGCTTTCGACGCGCGGTTGCGGCGCGAGCCAGGTGCGCGCGACCAGCACGGCCGCGAGCGCTGCAGCAAAAGCCACCAGCGCGACCAGCAGATAGCGTTTGAGGCTCATTGGCCGAGCAGGCGCGAGGGGGCATAATCCGACATGCCGATCGGCGCAGGCGCAGCCTGCGCCGGTGCGCCCGGCACGATGCTGCCCGCCCAGCCGATGCCGATGGCGAGGAAGCCTGCCAGCATCAGGCTGCGCCGTGCCGCGCCTTGCTCCCGGCGGCGGGCAACGCCCTGCATCACCGCATCGTCCAGGCCCTCAAGCCGGGCATCGGTCGGCATGGCGCGCACTTGGCCCAGCCATTGATCGAGATCATTCATCGCACATACTCCATCCTCATCGCACCATACGCGCGGCGCGCGCCAATCCCTCACGATGCAGAGGCGAGAAAAAATCATGCACCCTGGGCGAGGGGTGGGGCAAGTCCATGCGTAATGTTGCGTAGAGCTTGTCGCGATCGCGGTGGAAATCACTCCCGGCGTTCGCTTCGAGCGCAGTCGAGAAGCGGCCAGCGTCGCCCTTGCGTTTCTCGACTACGCTCGAAACGAACGGACGTTGTTTCTATTCCGACCCGGCCCATTCGAACACCATCCAAGGAGTATAGTCCATGTCCCGTTTCCTGATCGCCGCCGCGGCCCTGTCGCTCGCCATCCTGCCGGGTGCGGCGCTGGCGCATAGCAAGCTGGTATCGTCCAGCCCCGCGGCCAATGCGACCGTGGCCAAGCCGACCAAGCTGACGCTGACCTTTTCGGAAAAATTCCTGGCGCCGATGAGCGGCGTGGACCTGGTAATGACCGGGATGCCGGGCATGGCCGATCACCCGCCGATGCCGATCAAGGGGTTCAAGACCGCGCTCGCGCCCGACGGCAAGACCATGGTCGTCACCCTGCCCCGCGCGCTCCCCGCGGGCGACTATGACCTCAAATGGCATATTGTGGGGGCCGACCAGCATAAGATGGAAGGCGGCTACAGCTTCAAGGTCAAGTAAACCGTCATGGACGGGGGGATGCTGGTCTTTGCCCGGTTCGGCCTGATGGCCGACCTCGCCTTGCTCATGGGCCTACCGCTCTTCTGGTGGGCGATGGGCATGGCGGGGAGCCGGGTTGTGCTGGTGGCGCTGGCGTTGGGTGGCATGGCGCTGTCGGCGCTGTGGCTGCTTGCGAGCGGGGCGAGCATGACCGGCACGGCGATGTTGCCGCCCGATTGGGCGACGGCGGAGATATTGGTGACGATGACGCCGATCGGGCCGGTGCTGGCAGTGCGGGCGGCGGCGTTGCTGGCCGCGCTGGGGCTGGCCGTCGCGGGGCGCAACCGCCTGGTCCTGATCCCGGCGGCGGTGGCGGCGGCGACGATCGCCTGGACCGGCCATGCGGGCGCGACCGAGGCTATGGCGGGGACGGTCCACCGGGCCGCCGACGTCGCGCATATCTGGGCGGCTTGCGGGTGGATCGGGGCGCTGGCGGCGTTGCTCCATGCGGTGACTGTGCGGCGGCCGAATGTCGATCGGGTCGCGGTGATGCTGGCGAAGTTTGCGCTGTTGGGGACGGTGTTCGTCGCGACTTTGGTCGTGACCGGGGTGGTCAACAGCCTGATGATCGTGGGGATTGCCGACCTGCCCGCCTTGGCGGGGAGCCGCTATGGCTGGCTGCTCGGCGGAAAGCTGCTGCTGTTCGCAGGGATGCTGGGGTTGGCGGCGCTCAATCGCTGGCGGCTGACACCGGCGCTGGAGCGGGGAGACGGTGCGATCGGGGCATTGCGGCTGTCGCTGGCGGTCGAGACGGGCGCGGCCATTGCGATAATGACGCTTGTGGCCTTGCTGGGAACGCTTGATCCGATGGGCTAAAACCGCCGTTCGTGTCGAGCGAAGACGAGACATGCGCGCGCGGGCTTCTCGACTTCGCTCGAAGCGAACGGGGTATGAGCTTATGCCGGGCGGTAGATGGCGTAGATTTTCTTGACGTGGACCTGGCTGTCCCAGCTGCACGACGCGCCCTGTTCGACCAGGAAGATGTCGCCCTTGCCGAACGTGCCTTGTGCGCCCGCGCCGTCGACGAAGGTGACGCTGCCGTCGAGCAGATACATCAGCTCATAATGGCGGTAGGTCATCGGACGGCGATGATAGGGGGTCGAATCCCAGGTGCCGCAGACGAACTCGCCATCGGCCGAGCGATAGTCGGTGAAGTTGCGGCAGGAGGGCGTCGGCCCGACCAGCAATTCGGCCAGCGGCGCGCCAGAAGGTTCAAGCGCCGCGCGGGTGTCGATCGGGATGATCTGGCCATCGGCGACCGAGCCGCCCGTGCGGCGCACGAACAGCAGGCGCGCGCCCGACGCCACGGTCCAGCCGAACGTCGCGCCTTCGCACAGGACCATGCTGTCGCCTTCGTTCAGCGTGCGCTGGTCGATCTGCACCGTGCCGGATTCGACGATGATGAATTCGTCGGCGGGCATGGCATCGACCGTGCCGCTGCCCTGCGTCAGGGCGATCAGGCCAATCGTGACCGGACCTTCGGGCTGGGGAAGCAGCGCGCGGGCGGACAGGAAGGCATCGCCCTCCCCTGCCCCGACGCGCGCGCCCGCCGCCCAGGCGCGCAGATCGACAAAGGAGCGGGTCGCGGTTGCGGTTGTTGTCATGGTGGCTGTCCCTCAAAAAAATCGGATTGGGGAGAAGCTAGCCCGGCGGCAGCGGCAGGTTGCACCAAGCGCATAAGGCCGAACCGCGCTTGGTGCCGTTTGCGTGTAACCCGACGTTCAAAGCTGCCGCAGGGCGGTGGCCGGGCGCACCGACAGCAAGGGGATCGATCCGGCGAGGCCAATGCCGAGCGTCAGCAATGCGCCGCCGCCCAGCGTCGCGAGGACGATCAGCCAGTCGGGCGACCAGGTGAAATCGAAGATCTGGACGATGACGAACCAGGCCGCGCCCGATCCGAGCGCCAGCGCGACCAGCGCCAGCATCATGGCGAGCAGGCCATATTCGAGCGCCTGGCCGCCCAATATCTGCCAGCGGGTTGCGCCGAGCGTCTTCAATATCACGCTGTCATAGCTGCGCGCCTGGCGCGAGGCGGCGATGGCGCCCACCAGCACCGCGATCCCGGCGAGGATCGCAACCGAGGCGGCCGCGACGATGGCGGCGGACATTTGCGTCATGATCGCGCCGACCTGCTCGATCACCTCGCCCACCGCGATCACCGAGACGCCGGGGAAGGCAGCGAGCAGGGCGCGCGTGACCTGATTGTCCTGGCGCGGGTCCATGGTGATGGTCGCGGCCAGGCTATGCGGCGCGGCGGACACGGTGCCGGGCGAAAAGACCATGATATAGTTGAAGCCCATCGTCTCCCAATTGATCTTGCGCAGGGAAGTGATGCGCGCGGTGATTTCCCGCCCCAGCAGGCTAACGGTCAGCGTGTCGCCAACGCCGATGCCGAGCGTCTTGGCCGCCTCCGCATCGAACGAGACGAGCGGCGGCCCGGCATAATCGGGTGCCCACCATTGTCCCTCGACCAGTTCGCTGCCTTCGGGCAGTGTCTTGCTGTAGGTGATGCCGCGCTCGCCGCGCAGGAACCAGGCACCGTCGGGCAGTTCCTTCAGGTCCGTGACGCGCTGATTGCCATAGGCGACGATGGTGCCGCGCAGCGCCGGGACGATGTTGAACTGCGCGTCGGGGGCTTGGCTGCGCACGATCGTCTGGAAGCGGTCCCCCTCCCCCGATGGGATGTCGAGGACGAACTGGGCCGGCGCCGTCTTGGGCACGACGTTGCGGATTTCACTGTCGAGGCTGGTCTGGATACCCGCCAGCGTCACGAACAGGGTCAGCGCCAGGCCGAGCGCGACGATCAGCGCGGCGGTCTGCGCGCCGGGGCGGTGGAGATTGGCGAGCGCGAGGCGGAGCAAGGGCCGACGCGGGCGCGGCGCGCGCAGGGCAAGCTGGCGCACGCCCCAGCCGATGCCGAGCAACAGGAGCAGGACGGCTGCGGTCGCGCCGAGAACAGCGGCGGAAAAGAGCGGATCGCGCGCGGTGCCGAGCGCCAGCGCGACCAACAGCGCGCCCGCCGCCGTCATGGCGATCAGGCTGCGCCGGTCGATGCCATGGCGCGCATCGACCACGCCACGGAAGAGAAGCGCGGCCGGCTGGGTCCGCGCACGGGCAAGCGGCGGCAGGGTGAAGAGGAAGGCGATCAACAGGCCATAGGCAGCGCTGGTGACGAGCGGCAAGGGATGGAGTTGGAAACCGGGGCTGACCGGCAGCACATCGCCCGCCAGTGCGACGATGGCAGGCGGCAGGAGCGCGCCGACGATCAAGCCGCAGGCAATGCCAAGCAGCGCGACACAGCCGATCTGAAGCAGATAAATGCGCGCAATGTCGGTGGAGGTCGCGCCCAGGACCTTGAAGGTCGCGATGCCGGGGCGCTTGAGCGCGAGATAGGAGGCGACGCCATTGCTGACGCCGATGCCTGCGATCACCAGCGCGGCGAGGCCGATGAGCGAAAGAAATTGACCCATGCGGACGATGAAACGGCTGGCGCCGGGCGCGGCACGATCGCGGTCCTTATATTCCCATCCGGCCGAAGCGTAACGCTTTTCCAGATCCTCGCGCACCGCCTGCGCGTCGGCTCCGGGGGCCAGGCGAAGGCGATATTTGCTGTCATAGAGGCTGCCGGGCTGGATCAGGCCGGTGCGGCGCAAGCCGTCCAGTGAAACGATCGCCACCGGGCCGAGGGTGAAGCCTTCGCCCAGCCGGTCGGGCTCATCGGCGATGATGTCGGCGATAGTGAAAGTGGCGGTGCCATAGACGAGGCGGTCGCCGGGCTTGACGGCCAGCCGGTCGGCCAGCGCCGGGCCGATGAGGATGCGGTCGGGGGCAAGCGGCGCGCGATAGACGCCGCCTTGCAGGGCCAGCGTGCCATAGAGCGGATAGGCGCTGTCCACGCCCTTGAGTTCGGTCAGCACCGCCGCCGAGTCCGGCCGCTCGCCCCGCGCCATGGCGCGCAAACGGATGGTTTCACTCAAGCGACCGAGGCGACGGAAGGCGGCCTTGTCGCCCTCTCCCGCTTCGCGCTGGGTCATGGCGATTTCGACGTCCCCGCCGAGCAACCCCTGCCCGCGTTGGCTGAGTTCCTGCGTGATCGCCGAGGTTAGGCTGCCGATCGCCGCGAGCGTCGCGACGCCCAGAAACAGGCAGAGGAAGAGCAGGCGGAGTCTCCGGAACCGGCCGAGCAGATCGCGCCGGGCGATGCGCCAACTCGACGCCCAATCCAGCGCGCTCACGCCGCGCGGTCCGAAACGATCTGGCCGTCGCGCATTTCGATGATCCGGCCGCAACGGTCGGCGAGCGCCGGATCATGGGTGATGATGACGAGCGTCGCGCCCGCCGCGCGCTGGCGGTCGAACAGAAGGTCCATGATGGTAACGCCAGTGGTTGCGTCGAGATTGCCGGTGGGTTCGTCGGCGAACAAGATGGTCGGGCGCGGCGCGACGGCGCGGGCGATGGCGACACGCTGCTGTTCGCCGCCCGACAATTGCGATGGGTAATGATCGATCCGGTGGCCAAGCCCGACCGCGCGCAATTCATCGGCGGCGCGGGCGAAGGCATCGGACACGCCCGCCAGTTCGAGCGGCACGGCGACATTTTCGAGCGCCGTCATGGTCGGGAGCAGATGGAAACTCTGCAGCACGATGCCGATGCGGCCGCGCCGGGCGCGGGCCAGGGCGTCCTCATCGAGCGCGCCGAAATCGACGCCGCCAATATGCACATCGCCGCCGGTCGCGCGTTCGAGTCCGCACAGCACCGCCATCAGCGAGCTTTTACCCGATCCCGATGCGCCCAGGATCGCGATGCTCTCGCCGCGCAACAAGGTGAGATCGACGCCCTTCAATATCTCGACCGGCGCGTCGCGTGTGCCAAGCGAGAGGGTGACATTATGCGCGCGGATCGCGATAGTGGCGGGATCGATAGGCATATGCATGAATAAGGAGCGCTCCTTGGCGGGCAGAATATCGCAATATGGGGCGTTGGCGCTGATTGTCCAACTGGCGAGCGGCTGTTCGGACAACACTCCCCCGCCGCCCCCGCCGCCCCAGGTCGCCAACAGCGCGCAGGCCGCGCCCGCCGCTGCGCCGGTAGCCGATGGCAAGCTGGTGGTGGCGTTCGGCGACAGTCTTTATGCGGGCTATAATCTGGACCAGGGCAAGGGGCTGGCCCCGATGCTGGAGCAGGCTTTGGCGGCCCGCGGCATGCAAGCGCAGGTCGTCAATGCCGGGGTGTCGGGCGATACCAGCGCGGCGGGTCTGGCGCGGCTCGCCTTCACGCTCGACGGGCTGGCGCGCAAGCCGGACCTGATGCTGGTGGGGCTTGGCGGCAATGACATGCTGCGCGGATTGAGTCCCGAAACGACGCGCGACAATCTGGACGCGATCCTTGCCGAGTTGAAGAAGCGCGACATTCCGGTGCTGCTGACCGGCATGCTTGCCTCGCCCAATATGGGGCCGGATTATGCCGCCGCCTTCAATCCGATCTTCCCGACGCTGGCGACGAAATATGACGCGACGCTCTATCCCTCCATGCTGGACGGGGTGATTGGCGACCGGGCACTGCAATTGCCCGATGGCATTCATCCCAATGACAAGGGGGTGGAAGTGATCGTCGGCAAGCTGACGCCGATCGTCGAAGGCGCCTTGCGTGACTGATGTGATCCAGGTCGGACTGGTCGGCTATGGTCTGGCGGGTCGCGTCTTTCATGCGCCTTTGTTGCGCGCCGTTCCGGCCATGCGGCTGACGACGATCAGCACGAGCCGGGTGGACGAGGTTGCGGCCCTGGACCCGGCCATTGCGTGCGTAGCGACACCGGCCGAGATTTTCGCCGACCCCGCCATCGACCTGGTGGTGATCGCGACGCCCAGCGCGACACATGCCGATCTGGCGGCGGAGGCGTTGCGCGCGGGCAAGCATGTCGTGGTGGACAAGCCGTTCGCGCTTTCGCTGCAACAGGCGCGCGATCTCGCCGCCTTGGCGGGCGAATGCGGGAAACTGCTCGCGGTTTTCCACAATCGCCGGTTCGACAGCGATTTCCTGAGCATCCGCGCGGCCATTGCCGAAGGCGTGGTCGGGCGCATTACCCATTTCGAATCGCATTTCGACCGTTTCCGGCCGGACGTGCGCGATAGATGGCGCGAGGATGGATCGGCTGGGTCAGGCATATGGTTCGACCTCGGACCACATCTGGTCGATCAGGCGCTGGCCCTGTTCGGGCGCCCCGATGGCGTGAGCGCCGACATTGCCGCCTTGCGGGACGGATCGCCATCGGACGACTGGGCGCATGTCGTGCTGCGCTATGCCGGGATGCGGGTCATATTGCATGCCAGCATGAGCGCGCCTGCAGGAGAGGCCGGCGGCAGCCCGCGCTTCCTCGTGCATGGGCAGGGCGGTACGCTGGTCAAGATGCGGCTCGACCAGCAGGAAGCGCAGCTCGTGGCCGGATTGCGCCCCGGCGATCCGGGCTGGGGTGCGGATGATGATCCGGTTGTCGTCTATGATAGGCAAGGCGGCAGGACTGTGCGGCCTGCGCTCGCGGGCTGTCAGCAAGATTATTATGCGCAGATGGCGGCGGCGATCCTGTCGGGCACGCCCCTTCCCGTCACGCTGGAAGACGCCGTTGCGGTGCAGGAAGTGGTGGAGGCAGCACAGATTTCCGCACGAGACGGCAGGCAGGTGGCGCTACCGCTGACCGACTGACCCTCCCCTTGTCGGGGAGGGTCGATCCGATCAGCCAGGCTTTTTGGGCAATTCGACTTCGGCCTTGGCCGTCGCCAGCGTCACACCGGCCTGGTTCATCAGGCGACAATCGAGCTGCACCATATGGCGGCCTTCCTCATCGACGAACTTGTCGAGGATGGTGCCGGTCGTTACCGTAATGTCGCCCGTCAGCGCAGGCCCGCGATAGTTGCAGGCGGAATGGCGCACCATGCCCCACTCCCCTGCCCAACCCGCGAAATAATCGGTGATCCACGCCCCCATCGACGCGCCATAGCCATAGCCGCGCGGCATGCCGATGAAGCGCGCCCAACGCGGGAAGAGATGCCCGCGCGACGGGCCGAAATAAGCGCCATCGGTAAATTCAGGGTTGATCGCTTCCATCACCGGATCATTTTCATGCCCCGCCATTTCCTTGACGAAGCCCAAGGCTTCCATGTCGAGGTCGGTACGGCGATGGGTGCCGCCCCATTGGGTGAAGCTATAGGCACGCCATTCCGTGGTGAAGGACACGATCGAATGCGGGCCGATCACCCGTTCGGGCAAGGCCGCGCCGATCGTGACATCGTCCCACCAGCGCCGGTCATGGCCCAGATCGTGCAGCATCTGGATCCATTCCATCTTGCGCGCTTCAAGCGATTCCAGGTCGTCATCTGTCCACACCGGATCATCGAAGCCATCGGTCGGCGCATTATCCTTGCCCGCTTCCTGATTGTAGCGGATCGTCGTCGAACGCTGCTTACAGATCAGGTCGCCAGCCTGATTATAATAGAAATTGTCGCCGCGCTGGAAACAGGTGGGGCCAGCGAATTTGGTGTCCTTGACGGTATAGTCGAAGGGAATCCGCTCGTTCCAGATGCGGTCGCCGCCCTGCATGCGCGGGCCATAAAACCACCATTCGTCACCGCCGAACAGCAGGTGACTGTTGGGGATGCCGCCGACGCAGGCGGGTGCGGAGCCATGGCCGCAATCCATCGTCACGGCAAAACTCTGCGGCGCGACCAGCCCGCCCCAGCGGCTTTGCGCGGCATAGCCCGCATCATAATGGAGGCGGTTGGGATAGTGCATCGCCTGCACCCAGCGGCGGATATCGTTATTGGCGATCGGCTCCACCATGCGGGCGGGCTGGATCGGCTTGCCCAGATATTGGTCGATATCCGAACAATCTAGCGTCGGGCTGCTCACACTGTCTCTCCTGCTCATGATCCGCCCCTTCCTGAGCAGGGGCACGCCCTAATGATGCACGCGCAGGCAGCGATGGAAAACCAGCTTGGCCGACCGATGGCGGGGTTATCGCCGGGCCGATATCCGGGCGCGCTGCTGTCGAGCGGGTGCGAAGCCGTCCATATCGGATCCATGGCAATTGCGGGAATGAGGGAGATTGGAGCCATGGCTGATGGCGAAGCCTGGCGGCCGCTGGCTGACCGGATGGCGATAGGCGATTGCCTGGCGCGACTGGCGCGGGGTGAGGACCGGCGCGATGCGGCGCTGATCCGCGCGTGCTTCTGGCCCGATGCGACGGTCGATTATGGCATTTTTGCGGGCGATTTCGACGCCTATCTCGCCTGGGTGGTGCCGGGGTCCGACGCGATCGCCGTGACCCAGCATATATTGGGACAAAGCCTGATCCAGATCGACGGCGATGTGGCGAAGATCGAAACCCATGTCAGCGCCTATCACCGGATCGATGCGGGCGAAGGCGCGCGCGATATGTGGCTTGGCGGCCGTTATCTCGACGCGATGGCGCGACGGACGGGTGTCTGGCGGATCGCGAAACGGACCATGCTCTACGATTGGTGCCAGGATGCAGGCGCGGCCGCCGACTGGTCGCAAGGGTTGATGGGAATGCCGTTCAGCGCGCCGCATTTCACCGGCCGGGTGGCAGGCGATTTCAGCGACATGTTTTTCGCGCAAGCCGATTGAGGACAGACAGGCGATGGGACAATTGACAGGCAAGGTAGCCGTGGTGACGGGCGCAAGCCGGGGGATCGGCAAGGGGATCGCGCTTGCGCTCGCCGAGCAAGGCGCGACCGTTTATGTGACCGGGCGCACGGTCACTCCCGGCGCGCATGACCTGCCCGGCACGGTCGGCGAGACCGCGGCGCAGTGCGAGGCGCGCGGCGGGCGGGGCATAGCGGTCGCGGTCGATCATGGCGACGACGTGCAGGTGGCGGCGCTGTTCGAGAGGGTTGTGCAGGAACAGGGTCGGCTCGACATTCTCGTCAACAACGCCTTCGCCTTGCCCGAAGACCTGACCACCCCCCTGCCCTTCTGGGAAAAGCCGCTGTCCAACTGGCAGATGGTGGATGTAGGCGTGCGGTCCAATTTCACCGCCGCCTGGCACGCGGCGAAGATCATGGCACCGCAGCGCTCTGGGCTGATCGTCGCGATTTCGGGCTATGTCGGCGTCACCTACACCTATGGCACAATATTCGGCACCGCCAAGTCGGCGGTCGACCGGATGGCGCGGGACATGGCGATCGAACTGGAGCCGCATGGCGTTGCCTCGCTCTCGCTCTGGCAAGGGCTGACCTTTACCGAGCGCGCGAACCGCAATCTGGCCGCCGACCCCGCCATGCAGGCACGCACCGTCACCAACCCGCTGGTCGGCTGCTCGCCTGAATTTCCGGGCCGCGTCATCGCCGCGCTGGCGGCCGATCCTTCGATCATGGCGCGGTCGGGCGGCACGTTCATTACCGCCGAAGTCGCGCGGGACTATGGCATTAGCGATATTGACGGGAAGACCATCCCGTCACTGCGCGCCGAACGGGGATCGCCGATCTGGCGGCCAATCGCGGAGGCTGGCCATGGACGTTGAGCGTATGGCGCGGCTGGACGCGCTGCTTGATCGGCAGGATATCGCCGACTGCATCGTCCGCTTCGCCCGCGGCATGGACCGGTTCGACCGGGCCTTGTTCCTGTCGGCCTTTCATTCCGACGCGACCATTGCGGCCGGGCCGTTCGTGGGTGGGGCCGAGGCGCTCTATGACTGGGCAACGGGGCTGCATGATGCCGGGCAGGAGGCGACGCATCATAATCTGTTGAACCAGATGATCGACATTGACGGTGCCCAAGCCCATGTCGAAACCTACTATCTGTTCGTCGGGCGCAACCGCGATGCCAGCAATTGGGTTGCGGGCGGTCGCTATCTCGATCGGCTGGAAAAGCGGGAGGGCCACTGGAAGATCGCGCTGCGCACCAATATCATCGAATGGTCGGGCCTGGTCCCCACCCTGCCCCTTCCTTTTGCCGACTGGCCCGGCATTGCGGCCAATGGCGTATCGGCGCGCGACGGCAGCGACCCTTCCTATCTGAGGCCGCTGGTCAATAACCGGCCTAGCCACGTCCCTGAATGACCGGTATCCAACGTGTTATCAACGCGGATGCATCGTGGTTTCGGAATCGCTTGGTCGTGCTATCGGATTGGATCAGACGTGGGATCGGTTTCATCGGTCGTGCTGCGACTCGCGATGACGGTTGCGTTACAGATGCGTGACGATGGCGCTAACTTTGCTAATCTCCGAATAAATCCCCTAAGCCGATTGACCGGCGAATGGGGGGCAGGTTTGCTATCCAGACCACGCGCAGCGCATGGATAGAGGTTGAAGGGCTATCAGGGGGCTCTAGACCCTTCCGATGCGCGACACTGCAAAGGTTGTCGTTTGAGGCTACCGCAACGCCGCAAGTGGCAATTCCCAACAGTCATCTGCTACGGTTTGACTTTGACGCGAAAATGAAGGCATTAAACGCCAACCATTTTCAACAGTCGTGATTCGGCGCTGAGGGGCATCATGTCGTTTACGGTCAACACATTGCGGAACGTCACCACCGCTTGCCAGCAAATGCGCGATCACATCAAGACGATCGTGTTCCGGCCGGACAATCACAAGACGCTCGATATCAGTTTTGGCCCGACCGTCGCCGCCGAACTGATCGGCCGGACACCCGAAGCGCTAGCCAAGGCGGAGGCCAAAGGGCGCCTGCCCCAGCCCAAGCAGCAGGCCAATGGCCGCCGCTACTACACACTCGAAGACCTGACCCATATCCGCGAGGCGCTGGGCATCCATGTCGGCAAGCAACCCGATGAGGATGCCGTCGTGCTGGCGGTGCAGAATTTCAAAGGCGGGGTCGGCAAGAGCACGATCACCAAGCATCTCGCCGATTATCTGGCGTTGCATGGCTATCGCGTGCTGGTGATCGATTGCGATCCGCAGGCGTCGACGACGACCATGTTCGACATTCAGCCTGAAACGCTGATCGACGACGAACAGACATTGGGCGCGTTCCTGTCGCCGCGGAGCACCTTCAGCGACTTTTCGCAGACCATCCGCGACACCCCCTGGCCGACGATCAAGATCGTACCATCGAGCCTGGGCTTGCAGGATGCCGAATGGGATCTGACCGCGACCCTGCGCGAAGGCGGGCAGGCGGTGCGGGAGGGTTTGCAGGCGCTGCGCATCGGCATTGCCAGCGTGACCAAGGATTTTGACGTCATTCTGCTCGATCCGCCGCCAGCTATGGGCTTCCTTGGCCTCAACGTGATGGCGGCGGCAACCGGCCTGCTGATCCCTGTGCCCGCGCGGCAGCTCGATTATCTGTCCACCATCCATTTCATGGATACGATCGCGGACAATATCGAAATTCTCGAAGAAAATGGCACGCCAGTCGATTATGGCTTCATCCGCGTCGTCTGTTCCGCCTTCTCGCCGAGCAAGCCTGGCGAGAACGACATGTGGCGGATCATGCAGGCGACCTATGCGGGATTGCTGCTGGGACAACCCATCCTCGCGTCCGAGGAAATCAAGAATGCGACCCAGGCGTTTCGGTCCATCTATGAATCCAAGCCCTCCGCGTCGCACCAGACCTATACGCGCTGCCGCGACAATCTGGACTCGGTCTTTGCCGAGGTTGAACAACAGATCCGCCAGCAATGGCCATCGACCAGCCTGACCGCTGATTCCAGCGTGGGCGTGGCGGCATGAGCCGTCGTTCCCTCATCAGCGAAGCTTTGGCATCGGCGCTGAACGATCCGGCCCCTCCCCCGGCGACGAGCGAGCCAAGCCCGGCCGCGCCGCGCACCAATTTCACCAACAAGCGGTTGGAAGCCTTTGGTGAGGCAGCGCGGATCGTCAAGCGACCGACGATCCGGTTGAAGCCGTCTGAATGTTCGGTCTGGCCTGGCAATGCGCGCGACTATTCGATGCTGGACGAGCATCGGTTGCGCAGCCTGATCGACTCGATCCTGGCCGAAGGCAGCAATCGGGTGCCTGCGGTGGTCCGGCGCACGCCCAATGCCGAACTGCCGTACGAACTGGTCACCGGAACGCGGCGGCACTGGGCGATCGCCTGGCTCAACGCCAATCATTATCCCGACATCGAACTGATCGCGATTATCGAGGATCTGGACGATGAGGCCGCGTTCCGGTTGGCGGACATCGAGAACCGTGAGCGCGAGGATATTTCCGACCTTGAGCGCGGCATGAACTACAAGGCGGCGGTCGATAATTTCTATGGCGGCGTGCAATTGCGCATGGCCGAGCGGCTCAAGATTTCTAAGTCGCAGCTCTCGCGCTATATTGCGCTGACCGAAATTCCCCCTGCCCTTGTCAGCGCCTTTCATTCGCCGATGGACCTTCAGGCGAAATATGCCGAGAAGTTGCTGCCGTTGCTGCGCGATCCGTCGTCGCGGGCGAAGCTGGAGGCGGCGGCTGAGCAGATCGCGTCCGAACAGAGTTTTCGCCGATCCGGGGATGAGCAGCCGATTGCCGGGCCGGAGGTCATGGCGCGCTTGCTCAAGGCCATGGTTGCCAAGGGCCGGGTCCAGAAAGCCGCGATCGAAAGCCCGGTTGGTGCTGCGATCGGTCAGGTGGAAAAGGATCAGCAGAAGATATTGACGCTGTCCCTGTCGCCATCGGACTTGTCGGTGGACGAGATTTTGGCGGCGCTGCGCCCCATCATTGAACGGGCGAAGATCTGCACGGCCAAGCGGCGCTAGGTGTGGGTGTGAAAAGCTAAGAATAGCCATATTATCGTTATATTTCATATTGTTATATGGATTTTCCCCCTGGGGGGAAGGCAAATGGGATCATAGTGGTGGAACAAGAGGGCGAACTCAAGACGGCGCTGAAAGAGCGCAAGGTCCAGTTCGAAATGTTCTTCACTCTGCCTGATTTCAGCGACATTTCGCTGCGCGATTATCAGGAGACGATGCAGCGGCCCTTCTTCAGCCTGTCGAAGCGCAGGCGCGTGAAGCCCATCGAATATATCAGTCCCGACAAGTCGGTAACCGTCCATGTCTCTGCCAATCCCACCTATGGCATGGCGACAATCTGGGACGCCGACATCATGATCTATCTCGCCTCTCACCTGAATGAATTGCGCGAGCGGGGGCAGAATGAATTGTCGCCGGTCATTCGAATCCAGCCCGGCGATCTGCTCAAACGCATATGCTGGGGCACCAGCGGGCGTGCTTATGAGCGCCTGGTGAGTGCGCTCGACCGGCTGCAGGCCACCACGATCAAGACCAATATCCGCGCTAGTGCCAAAAGCCGGGAGACGACCTTTTCCTGGATCGACAGCTACACCCATCTCGTGGACGAGCGGACGCAACGGTCGCTTGGCATGGAGATCACCCTGTCGAAATGGTTTTTCGATGGCGTGATGGATAAGCGCAATATCCTGTCCATCTCCCCGCTCTATTTCGAGATTACGAGCGGCCTTGGCAAATGGCTCTATCGCGCATCGCGCAAACATGCGGGCGGCAATGGTGCCGAGGGCTTCACGATCGGCTTTGAAACCCTCCACCAGAAAAGCGGTAGCGAGAGCAGCTATCCCGTATTCAAGCGCAAGCTGCTGGAGCTGGCTAAGGGCAACGACCTGCCCGATATCAGCTTGGATGTGATCGATGGCGATAGCGCACGACCGAAGATGAAGATGGTCATGCGTCGCCACCTTGCCGAACAGCTCGGCCGCAAACGCAAAGCGACTGCGAGTGTGGCCAGCGCGAAGGATGATATGGTCGATGCCGGCCTGGCGCTTGGACTCATCTCTCGCGTGTCGGAAGGGATGCGGGTTGCCGATCGGCCCGCCCGCGTCAGCGCGTCGACCGGTGGCGCGCGACCCCCCTCCCCTGCCCGCAGCTCCAGCGCCAGCAAGATGCTCGATCCAGACATTTACGCGGCCATTCGGGCTGATTTTCCGGGTTGGGACTATGACGAACTGATGCGGCGGTTCGACGCCTTTCTTGGCCAAAATCCCGCCGAACTGCCGCGCAACTATTCCAAGCGTTTCTATGGCTTCGTGAAGGAGCATCATCGCCGGAATAAATATCGGCTTTGATGGAAGACGGCGGCTAGCGCCCTTCCCTATCGACCTTCGACGTGTTTTCGAAATTTCATAAAACCGATGGCTGGTCTGTCGGCATTCGCCCGTATCGTTCGGCAACCACGTCAAAGACCGCGCAATTGCGTGACTTAGGCAGATCGGCATTCAAACCTTTCGGGTCGCAAGCGCTTTATCGCGGTGATTCTGAAAACACGTCGCATAGCGAGATGACGATCGGTCAAAACTAGTTAAGCCATATAGGCCTTGATCTATCCGGCCCGCCCGGTCGTTGGTTCGGGCTGCACGATGCAGCAAACGTGTTTTTAGAATCACGCCTTCGGACATCGGGGGACGCTCCCGCCTATCCCTCACGAAATTTGCGTACCGACTCAGCAGAACAAAAAGAGAATTAGCGAAAATTGGCCGTATAGGCCTTCTGAGGCGCTACAGACTCTTCGGCACAGATTGGTACCTGACGCCGCCTTGTTGGCTCTCAGAGAGGCTCTGGCGAGGCCTCATTTTTCCCATCGTACGACCAAAATTCATCCTCATGCCGATCTTGAGGCGGGCTGGAGGAGGGCAGGGGCTGTAAGATAGAGACACGGGTATCGCGTAGCTGCGATAGCTTGCTTGGCCAGATTGTTCGATCAGCAGTCCAAGATCGGAGGCAATCGTCAACAGCTTGATCGCGCCAGCCGATGTCAGGCCCAGCGCGGCGGCGACCTGCCGACTGGTGACGCGCGGCCGTGCCATGGCGAGCAGCAGCACATCCTTCAATTTCCCCGGACGCCGCCGCCCGGCGACATGGCCCATCGCGCGCTTCGCATAGCTCCTTAGCCGCATCTCCAGATCAAGCTGGACCTGCGCACCCGCCGCAATCGCCTTCAACCAAAGCAGTGAAAGTTGATCACCCTGAGCCAGTAGCCAAGGGGCGTGGCTGCGCTCAAGCCCCATCGCCGTCAGTCCTCCGGCCGAGCCATCCCATCGGCCCGGTCCCCAACGATCGCCGATCAACAGGCTCGCGACCAGATCGCCCCGTCCCAGGGGGGCGTGGTGGCGCCAGAGGCGGGCCAGATCGGCACTGTGAAGAAGGGGCGGGGAGGGGGGCAGGGCGCG
Source organism: Sphingobium sp. SA2 (assembly GCF_032227065.1). Classification (NCBI taxonomy): domain Bacteria; kingdom Pseudomonadati; phylum Pseudomonadota; class Alphaproteobacteria; order Sphingomonadales; family Sphingobiaceae; genus Sphingobium; species Sphingobium sp. SA2. The sequence continues at coordinate 254,758 of NZ_JAPMXX010000001.1, read as the reverse complement.
GGCGTCTCGTTGCCATCGTTCGATCGCCATCAGCTGGTCCCCGATGGTGCGCCCGCCAGTTGTCGGATGGCGGTCTTGTCCGAGCCAGCGCAACAGCGCAGGTCCATCCTGCACCAGTGCCTCCAGGCCGATGGCGGTGCCGATGCTATCGCGCGCGGCGCTTAGATCGAAATGCGAGGTGGAGACCGCTCCCCTTGCGCCTACCTCGATATCCAGGTCGTCCAGCACCTGTCCGTCGATGCGGGCCAAGGCCTGCCGCTCGGCGATCAGGCACCGTGTTCGCCAGGGATGGCGCACCGGACTGAGCCGCCGTCGCTCCTCGATCCGTTCGATCGCCGCCTGCGCCTGGGCATAAGCGAGAAGCATATTATGATCGGGAGATGCCATGGCTATGATCCGATACTAGGCCGCTAGGTTCGATTCATATCCGAACTGAAAAACAATATAAATAGTCTAATAACAATTGTATACGGCGTATAATTAAACGGGAAAACAGATATAGAAAGTCATAAATAGGATCGCCGTGTCGATCCTTCGGCAGGCGGTCATCCGGCGCGTTGACGCTGGGATGGGTGCCGATCATCTGTGCATCCTGTTGCTGCCCCGCTGCGTTGATGGCGGACACGCTATTTAGAGGTGCCTTCATGACCATTGCCCTTTCCGACCGCGATCTGCTGCGCCAGCAATGTCTGATCGACGGCGCATGGACCGGTTCGCCCAGCATTGCGGTAACCGATCCGGCCACGGGCGAGACGCTCGCGTTCATTCCCGATCTGGGCGTTGCGGAAACGCAGGCGGCGATCGCGGCGGCGGATGCGGCGCTCCCGGCCTGGCGGGCGAAGACGGCGGCCGAACGGTCGCGCATCCTGCGGCGCTGGTTCGACCTGCTGATCACGCATCAGGATGACCTGGCGATGATCCTGACGCGCGAGCAGGGCAAGGCGCTGGCCGAGGCCAAGGGCGAGATCGGCTATGCCGCGAGTTTCATCGAATGGTTCGCCGAAGAGGCCAAGCGCCTCTATGGCGAAGTGATCCCCAGCCACCGCGCAGACAGCCGTATCGTCGTCGTCAAGCAACCGGTCGGCGTCGTCGCCGCGATCACGCCCTGGAACTTCCCGGCAGCGATGATCACGCGCAAGGCGGCGCCTGCGCTGGCGGCGGGCTGTACGATGGTGCTGAAGCCCGCGACCCAGACGCCGTTGACCGCACTGGCGCTGGCGGTGCTGGCGGAAAGGGCAGGGGTGCCAGCAGGCGTGTTCAACGTCGTCACCGGATCGTCGCGGGTGATCGGCGGCGAACTGACGGCCAGCCCGCTGGTCCGCAAATTGAGTTTCACCGGATCGACCGAGGTCGGCAAGACGCTGATGGCGCAATGCGCGCCGACGATGAAGAAGCTGTCGATGGAGCTGGGTGGTAACGCGCCCTTCATCGTCTTTGCCGATGCCGACCTGGATGCGGCGGTCGAAGGGGCGATGGCGTCCAAATATCGCAACAGTGGCCAGACCTGCGTATGCGTCAACCGCATCCTGGTGCAGCGAGAGGTTGCGCCCGCGTTCGAACAGAAGCTGGCGGCCGCCGTCAAACAGCTGAAAGTGGGGCCGGGCACGCAGGAGGGCGTCGCCCAAGGACCGCTGATCGACGATAAGGCGGTCCAGAAGGTGGAGGAGCATGTTGCCGACGCGCTGGCCAAGGGCGGTCGGATCGTCACGGGAGGGCATCGACACGCACTGGGGCACAGCTTCTACGAACCCACTGTCGTTGCAGACTGCACGCCCGACATGCTGCTGGCACAGGATGAAACCTTCGGCCCGCTCGCGGCGCTGTTCCTGTTCGATACGGAGGAAGAAGCGGTCGCGCTGGCCAATGATACCGAGGTCGGGCTGGCGGGCTATTTCTATACCCGCGACCTAGCCCGTGCCTGGCGGGTCGGGGAGGCTCTGGAGGTCGGCATGGTCGGCATCAATACCGGGCTGATCTCGACTGAGGTGGCACCCTTTGGCGGCATCAAACAGTCCGGCATGGGCCGTGAAGGGTCGCGCCATGGCATCGAAGATTATGTCGAGATGAAATATATGTGCATGGCGGGCCTTTAAGGCGCGGACCAGGGAGAGGGCAGGGCAATGACAGGCATAGTGGCGGTAACCGGCGCGGCGGGCGCATTGGGGCGCAAGACGGTGGAGATATTGGGGGCCGCCGGGTGGACGGTCGTGGGCATCGATCTGGGCGAGGTCGCTGCGGACGGCGTCGCGCTGGCGCTCGGCGGGGTCGATCTGACCGATGAAGCGGCGATGGCCGGCGCGGCTGCGCGGATTTCGGCCGAACTGGGCCAGCTCGATGGACTGGTGAATATCGCGGGCGGCTTTGCCTGGGAAACGGTGGCGGATGGCAGCGTCGCGACCTGGGACAGGCTCTATGCCATGAATGTCCGCACGGCGCTGATCGCCAGCCGCGCATTGCTGCCGCTGCTTACTGCGAGCGGAGGGGCGATCGTCAATATCGGCGCGGCGGCGGCCACGAAGGCGGCGGCAGGGATGGGGGCCTATGCTGCGTCCAAGTCCGGCGTCGCCCGGCTGACCGAAGCGCTGGCGGAAGAGGTGAAGGCGCAGGGGGTGCGGGTCAATGCGATCCTGCCCAGCATTCTCGACACCCCGGCCAATCGCGCCGACATGCCCGACGCGGACTTTGGAAACTGGGTAACGCCGACGCAACTGGCGGGGGTGGCGGCTTTCCTCCTGTCGCCCGCTGCGGACGCGATTACGGGCGCGCTGATCCCCGTGACGGGTCGGGTTTGAGATGCTGGCGCGCTTAATGTGAACCGGAGATGAAAAATATCCAAACCTATCGGATATTTCGCCAATATGCGGTAAAATTCTGACACTAAATTCCGTATCGGTGCGGCGAAACCCCCTATTTTTCGGCCCTTTTTGGAATTGGCACGCTCCCTGCAATGCTGTCGGCATGATCCACAACGGATCGCCACACATTGTTCAGGGAAGATAATCATCATGAAGACCATCGCTTTTGTCGCCGCCATCGCCGCCGCCACTGTCGCCGTTTCGGCTGCTGCCACCCCCGCTTTCGCCCAGCCCACCGGCACCTATGGCCAGGCCAAGGTCCGCTACGACCAGAAGACCGAGCGCTATTGCTTCAAGGAAGTCGTGACCGGATCGCTGATCCCCGTCACCACCTGCCAGTCGAAGGAAGAATGGGCGCAGGCCGGCCTCACCATCAGCCACAAGTCGACGGTCCAGCTCGCACAGCGCTGAATGTCTCCGGCCCGGCGGCCGCCCGATCCGGCGGCCAGCCATCCTGACGGCGGGCGGTGTCCATCCTATGATGGGCATCCCCGCCGTCGCGCATTTGGGCCAAGGCCCGCGCGCCACCCTTGCCACTATCGCTAGTTGCCCCGCGCCGTTGGAAGACGAGAATGGCGGGACAAAAGATAGGGGAGGGAAGTGCGATGAGCGACATCGACGTGATCGTGCTGGGGTCGGGCGCGGCGGCGCTGACGGCGGCCGTGACGGCCCATGAATATGGCGCGCGGGTCGCTGTGTTCGAGAAATCGGACAAGATCGGCGGCACGTCGGCCTGGTCCGGTGGGCAGATATGGATACCCAATCATCCCCATATGGCCAAGGGCCGGACCGATAGTCGGGAAGAGGCGCTGACCTATCTGAGCGCCCTCTCGCATGGCATGATCGACCCGGCGATGGCCGAAACCTTCGTGGATACAGGCGCGGACATGATCCGCTTTCTGGAGGCCCGCACGCCGGTCCATTTCTACAGCATTCCCGATTTCCCCGATTATCATTCCGAGTTTCCCGGTGCCAAGCGCACCGGCGGGCGGACGTTGGAATGTCCGCCTTTCCCCTATCAGGAGCTGGGCGACTGGTCCGAGCGGATGGAGGCGTCGCCTTATTATCCGGACTACACCATGACCGTCGGTGAAACGACGCTAGGCCAGCCCGTGCCCCAACCCGCCAGTGCGGAGGTGAAGGCACAGCGGCGCGCGGTCGATGCGCGCGGCATGGGGGCGGCATTGGTCGGACGGTTGATGAAAGCCTGCCTCGACCGGGGCATTGAACCTCAAACCGGCAAGCGCGCGATGGAACTGATCATGGACGGCGCGGCCGTGGCGGGGGTGCGGTTCGAGGATGGCAGCACGGCGCATGCGCCCAATGTCGTGATCGCGACCGGCGGCTTTGAATGGAACAAGGATCTGGTGCGGGCCTTCACCCGTGGGCCGATGACACATCCGGTGTCGGTGCCGACCAATAGCGGCGATGGCCTGAAGATGGCGATGCGGGTCGGCGCGATGCTGGGCAATATGCGCGAGGCCTGGTGGATGCCGGTGATCGAAGTGCCGACTGACCTCAACAGCATGGGACGCCAGCTCTTCACCTATGAACGAACCATGCCCGGCGGGCTGATGGTCAATCGCAAAGGCAAGCGATTCACCAATGAAGCGTCCAATTACAATGCGTTCGGCGCGGCTTTCCATGAGCAGGATGTCAGCGCCTTCACCTATGCCAATCTGCCCTGCTGGTTCATTTTCAACGCCGCCTTCTATGGCCATTATCCGTTCCTCGTCGGCGGGCTGACCGATAGTTTCGAGGCGGGGGCGACACCGCCACAATGGGTGCCGGGCGCGCCGACGCTGCGCGCGCTGGCGGAACGGGTCGGCATCGACCCCGACGGCCTCGAAAAGACGGTGGCCCGGTTCAATCAGCATGCCGAACAGGCCAATGATCCCGATTTCCAGCGGGGCGAGGCGAATAACGACCTGTGGTGGGGCGACCCGCGCTGGCGCGGAGACAAGCGCGCGACGCTGGGGCCGCTGGGCGATGGCCCCTATTATGCGATCGAGGTGAAGTCGGGTGCGCTGGGGACCAAGGGCGGCCCGTTGACCGATACGCGCTCGCGCGTCCTCAATGTCGACGGCGTGGTTATCGAGGGGCTATATTGCGCGGGGAACGCGATGGCGTCGCCCATGGGGATGACATATGGCGGCGCCGGTGGAACGCTCGGCCCGGCCATGGTGTTCGGCTATCTGGCGGGCAAGGATGCGGGCGAACGCAGCGGCGGGATGACGGGCTAAGGGCGCGTCGCCCGTCGTTCAGCATCGATCTATTCCGGGTCTGCCAGAATGGGAATCAATGCTGTGGGACAGGGGACGCATGCCGCTATTACGGGACGGAAAATTGAAGATCGGCCGCCGATCGGGTGCGCTGATGCTGGCGGCGTTGCTGCTCGCGACGGGCGCAACCGCTGCGCAGGCGGCGACCTATTATATCGACGCCAATCTGGGGCAGGACAGCAATGCCGGGTCCGCCACCGCACCCTGGCGGTCGCTGGGGCGGATCAAGGCCACGTCCTTGCAACCCGGCGATCATATCCTGCTGGCGGCAGGATCGGTGTGGAAGGAGCCGCTGGTCATCACCCGGTCGGGCCGCAAGGATGCGCCGATCACGGTCGGGCCGACCGGCATGGGCCAGCGCCCGCGCATCGATGCAGGCGGGGTCGCCGCGCATGGGGTCGCCATCCTGAACGCCGAATATGTGCGGATCAGCGGACTGGAAGTCACCAATGACGGCCCGCCCGCCGGGTCGCGCTTTGGCGTGCTGGTGTCGGCGCAGGACAGCGGGGTGACGCGCGGCATCCGCATCAGCGACATGTATATCCATGACGTGCGCGGCACCAATGACCGCAAGGATAATGGCGGCATCGTCTTCAGCGCGCTCGGCCCCAAGCGACCGACCCGGTTCGAGGATATCCGCATCGAGCGCAACATCGTCTGGCGCGTCGACCGGTCGGGCATTGCCGGGATCAGCGACCAGGTGACGAAGGCGCGCTGGTTCCCCAGTGCCGGGGTAGTGATCCGCGACAATCTGGTCGAGGATGTCGGCGGCGATGGCATCGTCCCGCGCGGCACGGACGGCGCGCTGATCGAGCATAATATCGTGCGCTATGCGGGCAGCCGCGCGCCGGGCTACACCGCCGCGATCTGGCAATGGAGTACCGACCATAGCCTCATTCAGTTCAACGAAGCTGCCTTTACCCGCACCCGCTATGACGGGCAGGGGTTCGATTCCGATTTCAATTCGCGCCGCACGACGATCGCCTATAATTATAGCCATGACAATGCGGGCGGATTTCTGCTCGTCTGTTCGCCAAAGCGTAGCGATCAGGATAATCTGGGCAATCGCGGCACGGTGGCGCGGTCCAATGTCAGCCGCAACGATGGCAGCCGGGCGTTCCAACTGGCGGGCACGGTCGCTGATGTCCTGATCGAGGGCAATGTCGTCCATGTCGGCCCGAAGCAGGACATACAGATGGTGATCGCCACCCAATGGGATGGCTGGGCCAGCGACGTCCGCTTCCGCAACAATGTCTTCGCCGTGGCGGGCACCGTGCGCTACGGCCATGAAGTCGGTCGCAACGGGCCGGATTATCTGATCGAGCCAGGCTTTGGTCCCGCCACCCATATCCGTTTCCAGGGTAACCGCTTTCTCGGCCGCCATATCGACCCGCCGCAGGATGAGAAGGGCGTGATGCAGCCCGACTATGCGCTGCCGGAGGTCGACTGGGCGGTGCCTATGTTCGATCCGGCGAACCCCGATGGCTTTGCCGCCTTCATGGTGCGGCATCGCGGCTGGATGGAACGGATGCTGGCCCGCGAACTGGGCGCGCCGGTTGTCCCGTTAGAGCCGATGCAGACATCTTTCGTCGAGGCGCGGCGATAGCGGGCAGGCTGGCGTCGCGGGCTGATCCCCCTATAGTCCTGCCGATGGACAATGGGTGGATGAGGCAGCGATGATCCTGAGCGCAGACGCGCTGGCCTTGCTCGCGGCAAGTCACCCAGCGCCGGAGGATTTCGGCCCGCGCAGCGAGCGGCCCTGCCTCGCCTTCACGCTGGTGGGGAGCGATGCCGGGCTGGCGGACTGGTTGCGGGGGCTGCCCTGCCCGGTCATTGGCATCGGTGCAGGGCCATTGGCTAGCGCTTGCGATGTCTTGCTGGCGGACGAGGCGGGATTGGCGGCGATCATCGCTAATGTCGCGGCGCGGCCCTTTGCGGCGATGCTGCTGGTGCAGCAATTGCGCCTGAGCGAACAATTGCCGATGGCCGCGGCGCTGACGGCCGAGAGCCTGGCCTTTGCGACGATCCAGCGGGGTGGCGAATTTCTGGTGTGGCGGGCGGGCGCTCCTGCTGCACAGTCGCACGCCGACGAGGCGGGGCCACCGGTGATGGTGGAGATGGAGGGCAGTCGATTAACGCTGCGCCTCAACCGCCCGGCCAGCTTCAACGCGGTCAATGTCGCGATGCGCGATGCCCTGTATGAAGTTCTGCGTGTTGCTCTGCTCGATCCGGCGATCACGACCATCCATCTGTCGGGTGCGGGACGCTGTTTTTCCGTTGGCGGCGATGTGGCGGAATTCGGCCTTAGCCATGACGTGGCCGAAGCCCATTGGGTGCGCACGCTGCGCCTGCCCGCTACATTATTGGCACAGCTTGCGCCGCGCGTGACGGCCCATGTCCATGGCGCGGTGGTGGGGGCAGGGGTGGAGATGGCCGCCTTTGCCGGACGGGTCGAGGCGCGGGCGGATAGCTGGTTCCAATTGCCCGAACTCAAATATGGCTTGCTGCCGGGGGCAGGGGGAACGGTCAGCCTGCCGCGCCGGATCGGGCGGCAGAAGACGGCCTATATGGCGCTGTCGATGCGGCGCATATCGGCGGCGCTGGCGCTCAAATGGGGATTGGTGGACGCGATCGTGCCATAGACAAGGCGGCCCGCGACCCATGTCGCGCGCACGGTAACGGCGGCCAGATCGGCGCAGGCGGCGGCCCAATGGCGGTCGATCAGGCACAGGTCGGCGCGCTCCCCCATCGCGATCTTGCGCGGCACGGCAGGGGCGTGGGGCTGCCCCGTATAGAGCGCTAGCGCCTCTTCGGGCGTCAGCACCTCGTCGGGGCCAAGATCGTCGGGGCGCTGCACGGCGGCGGCCATCGACGCCCAAGGGTTTAACCCGCCAAAGGGCGCGTCGCTGCCCGCCGCCAGCCCTATGCCCGCCGCACGCAGCCCGCGCAGACGATAGAGCCAGGGGCGATCCTCCGGCCCAACATCGCGACGATAGGCATCGCCCCGCTCGGCGATGAAATGCGGTTGCGACACCGCGACCAACCCTAGCCGCGCCATCCAGTCGGCATTGTCGGGCGTCACGATCGCGGCATGTTCGATCCGGTCGCCGACCATCGCGCCTGCTTCCTCGATCGCCGCGAGGGTGACGACCAGTTCGGCCTGGGTCACGCAATGCGACGCGACGGGGCGGTTTGCTGCGTGCGCCCGCGCGACCTCCGCGACGAGCTGGTCGAGCGGCAGCAGGTCATGGTCGTGATAATGGAGCTTCACCGCCCCCCGGCGGGCCAGGCCGACCGGCGGCGCATCGTCCAGCGTCGGACCACCCATCACCAGCAGATGTTGCGGCAGGCCCGCCTGCGCATAGCGCAGATAATCGGCCCGGTCGTTACGCGGCGTGACCTCGGTCAGCCCCGTGACGCCCAGCGCGGCCAGGCGATCGCCGACCGGCCGCAGGTCGAGCGGCGTCACGGGCAGGCGGCCGCGCAGCCAGGCATCGCCGTCGATCAGCCGACCATCGGCAGGCGCGCCGTCGCCCAGTTCGCGCAGCGCCAGGCTGTTGAAGATCCACATCCGCCCACTGCGATGCTGGATACGGACGGGGCGGGCAGGGCCGTTGCGGTCGAGCCACTGCCGGTCGATCTCCCCCGCCACACTGGCATGATAGCCCACACCGCGCAGCCAGTCGTCGCCAGGTGCGTGATGCAGGGCAGCGATCAGGCCTGCCTCATTGTCCACGTCCGGCGGGCCGCAGCGCACCGACGTCAGGCTGGCGGCGGTGGCGTTCAGATGGATATGATGGTCGTGCAACCCCGGCAACAGCGCGCCGCCACGCGCATTGAGCGTCGGCTCTTCGGGCAGCTGGGGCAGGGCAGGGGCCATCGCCGCTATCACGCCATCGGTCAGGCGGATATCGTAGCGCTGGCCGTCCACTTCCGCATCACGGATCAGCATGACGCCAGCACCCGGTCATTGTCCGCACCCGGCAGCGCCGCCTTGCCGACCGGCGCGCGCAAAGGATACAGCGGCGCATCGTCGGCTTGCGCCTGCGCTTGCCAGTCGCGCAACAGGGCAGGGGACGCAAGGCCCGCGTGGCAGGCGAACGCCGTAGTGCCCGCCAGCGACAGCGCGATCAGCCCGGCCTGCCCCTGTCGCCATGCCACCAGCGCGGCGAGCGTGGCATGCAGCCCGGTCAGGGGATCGGCGATGGCATCGCCCACGAACAGCGCTTCGCCCCATCCCTCGGCCATGATCGCGGCCAGGCCACCCGCCACCGCCGCATCGTCGCCAAAGCCGATCCGGTCAGGATCATCATGCGCGGTGATACCGATCCAGATCGCGCCGCGCGCGACTTCGGCGTCGCGATCGATCCCCAATTGGCGCAGCGCACGGGGGCGCGAGGCCTCTATCACGATGTCGGCTTGTGCAACCAGCGCGGCCAGTGCGCGCCGGTCCGCTTTGTCTTGGAAGTCGAGCGTAACGCTCGCCTTGCCCGCATTGAGCAGGTCGTAAAATTCGCCATGTCCGAACCGCGCACCATCAAGCCGGGTGCGACTCTCCACCTTGACCACCTGCGCGCCCGCCATCGCCAGCAGCGATCCGCACAAGGGACCGGCCCAGAGCGAGGATAGGTCGACAACCAAAGGCGGGCGATCAAGCACGGTGCGGACAGACTTGAGGGCTGGAAAGAACCGGGCAGGGGGGCGGGGCGGCACCACGGCAGCGATGGCCATGCTCATCTCGACCCCGCGCGCCAGTAGCGTCGTGCTGTCACAGCCCGCCGCTGCCCGCTCTATCGCGGCCCAGTCCGACAGGTCGGCCGCATGGTCAGCGAGCAGGATGGGCAGCAGGTCGCGGTCCGCCTCCCGCGCCAGGTTGAGCGCGACCTCGCCATCACTGATCCGCATCAATCGGCAGGATCGGTTGGCCGACAGCCGTCCTCCGCGCGTCAGGCCCAGCAATCGCGCCCGCTCGCCCAGCAACAGCGCGCCGTTAAGCGGCCAGGCCGTATCCGGCGCGATAGCGCGCAGCGCCATCATCACGCCGTCGGCCGCGCTGGCCAGCGCCGCCGGGCAGACCAGCGCCGGGCCATCGGCGCGGCCCGTCACCGCCATCAGCCCCGCGCGCCGCCAGGCCAGCGGCGCAGGATCGGCCCGGCCATCCAGCGCGATAGCGTCCAGCCCCAATTGCGCCAGCAGCCTATGCGCATAGGTCGTGGCGGCACCCGGCACGAAGGCGGCTCAGCCAACCGTCCGGCGAAACAGCGCCAATGTCCGCGCCCAGGCGAGTTCCGCCGCCGCCTTGTCGAAACGCGGCGTCGTATCATTGTTGAAGCCATGTTCGGCGCCGTCATAGATATGGGCTTTGTAGCGCACCTCGGCCTGTTTCAACGCAGCCTCATAATCGGGCCAGGCCGCGTTGGTGCGCGTATCATTGCCGCCATAATGGATCAGTAGCTCCGCCTTGATCTTGGGCACATCGGCCAGCGTCGGCGGGCTGCCATAAAAGGGCACCGCCGCGCGCAAATCGGGCAGGCGCGTCGCCAGCATGTTGGCGATCCAGCCGCCAAAGCAGAAGCCGACGGCAGCGATCTTGCCATTGCTGCCCGCCATGGTCCGGGCATAGGTGGCGGCCGCGACGAAATCCTCGCCGATCTTGTTGCGATCGAGCGTGGCAAAGGCCGTGCGCGCCTTATCCTCGTCCCCCGGATAGCCGCCGATCGTCGTCAGCGCATCGGGCGCGACCGCCATATAGCCATCGACCGCGAGCCGCCGCGCAATATCCTCGATATGCGGATTGAGCCCGCGATTTTCATGCGCGACGATGATGACCGGCAGTTTTGCGTCCTTCTTTGCCGCGGGCCGCGCGACATAGGCGCGTACCGTGCCATTGCCATCGGGGGACGCGATATCGACATGGCTGATGAGAATCCGCTTGTCGTCGGGCTTGATCACCTGCCCGCGCGCGAAATCGGGGCTGAGCGCGGCGAGCGTCGCCGTAGCCGCCACGGTGCCGCCGACATGCAGCGCGCATTGACTAAGGAAGCCGCGCCGGTCGATCGCGCCATGCACATAGGCGTCGAACAGGTCCAGCACCGCGCGCGGAAAGGCGGCCGCTCCTGTCGTATCTCCATTGCCTGCGTCCTGCGTCATCGCACTATCCTTCCGTTCCAAGCCCCTGCCGCCGACTATCGCCGCCTTTCTGCCCCAAGCCAATAGGCTGTGCCCCATGATGCAACCTTATCGCCCCGCTGGCCCAGAGCATGATCGCCCGCTAAGGGGAGGGCCACGCCAACGGACACAGGATAACGCCTCGCTCATGAGCCTATTGCCCTCGCCCCGCACTGTCGGTCCCTTTACGGTCAAGGCCATCGGCCTTGGCTGCATGAACCTGAGCCACGCCTATCTGCCCCGCCCCGACGCGCAGCAAGCCGAACGGTTGCTGCGTCACGCGCTCGATGTCGGCGTCAATTTCTTCGATACCGCGGCGCTCTATGGCTTTGGTGCCAATGAGGAATTGCTGGGCCGCACGCTGATGCACCGGCGCGACGACTTCACGCTGGCCAGCAAGTGCGTGCTGGGCGGCAAGGACGGGCAGCGCGGGATTGACGGATCGCCAGCGGCCATCACCGCGACGCTGGAAGATTCGCTGCGGCGGCTGCAGGTCGAGCATATCGATCTCTATTATCTCCATCGGCTCGACCCCAATGTCCCGATCGAGGAGTCGGTCGGTGCGCTGGTGCGTGCCGTCGAAGCGGGTAAGATCGGTGCGATCGGCCTGTCCGAAATGTCCGCCGCGACGCTGCGCCGCGCCCATGCGGTGCATCCGATCGCGGCGATGCAGACCGAATATTCGCCCTGGACCCGCAATGCCGAAGTCGCGGTGCTGGATGCGTGCGGGGAGCTTGACGTCGCCTTCGTCGCCTTCTCGCCGGTCGCGCGCGGCGTGCTGGCGGGCGGGGTCGGCGCGGACGGCGTGTCGGAAGGGGACATCCGTGCCGCCATGCCGCGTTTCCAATCGCCGCATTTCGAGCGGAATATGGAACTGGCCGCCGCCTTTGGCGCAATCGCGGCGGATGGGGGCTGCACCATGGCGCAGCTTAGCCTCGCCTGGGTATTGTCGCGCCGTCCTTGGGTGGTCGCGATCCCCGGCACGACCAGCATCGCCCATCTCGACGAGGATATGGCGACGCTGACACTCGACCTGTCGGCCGATACGCTGGCGGCGGTCGACGCGCTGTTCACCTTCGAAGCGGTGTCCGGCCCGCGCTATCAGCGCTCCGCGCAGGCGCAGGTGGATACCGAAACCTGGGACGGCGAACCGATGGCGTGAAGGCGTCAGGCGGCGAGCAGACGTCGCCCGGCCGCTTCCTCCCAATGTTCCGCGTCGCCGCCCAACGCTGCGTTCAGCGTCGCGCGCTTGAGGAACAGGTGGCAGGGATGCTCCATGGTGAGGCCGATGCCGCCATGGAGCTGGATCGCTTCCTCCGCGATCAGGCGATAGACATTGGCGGCATGGGCCTTCATCGCGCCCATGCGGGTCGCGTCGGCATTGCTGTCGTCGGCGCGCCCCCAAAATAGCGCTTCCGCGGCTACCAGCGCGGTCTTCATGTCAGCGACGCGGTGCTTGAGCGCCTGGAACAGCGCCAGCGGCCGGTCGAACTGTCGCCGCGTTTCCAGATAGTCGATCGTCATGCGCAGCGCCGCGTCGGCTCCGCCCAGGCTGTCGGCCGCGAGGGCGAGGCTGCGCAGTGCCGACAGGCGATCGCCCAGCGCTGCCGCTGCTTCCCCTCGCGCCAGCACTATGCCTTGTTGCTCACCGGCATCGACATCGAACAGCCGCCGCGTCTTGTCCCACGTCGCCCGCGCCGTCAGGCCAAGGCGCTGCGTCGGTAGCAACGCCACCCGCTCCTGATCGACAAACAGCAGATGGCTGGCCCGGTCGGCATCGGGCACGGCGGTCAGGCCTTCGCTCAGCGACGCGGTCATCATCTCGCCCGCCATCGCCCGGCCCAGCAATTCATCCTGCCCCGCGCCGCTCAGCGCCTCGATCACTAGCATCTGCGCAATCGTCGGCCCCTCCACCAATGTCCGCCCCAGCGCCTGATGGATCACCCCCACCGCCTCGCGGCCAAGGCCCAGCCCGCCCTGATCCTCCGGCACGGCCATCATCAGCCATCCCATGTCGGTGATTAGGGTCCAGCTCTGCGCCGCATCGGGGGTCAGGTCGCCGTCGAATGCCTTGGCGGCTGCGTCCTGCAATTCGCTTCGCGTCATGCTCATGTCGCGCTCTCCTTCACCGTCCAGCTTTTGGGTTCGCGCGGCATTCCCAGCAGCCGTTCGGCGATGATGTTGCGCTGCACTTCGTCGCTGCCGCCTGCGATCGTCCAGGCATAGCTGTTCATGAAATCGGCCATCCAGTTGCCCGTTTCCATGCCGCCGCCAAAGGTGATCGGCGCGTGATATTGCGCGTCCAGCCCGCCAATCCGCAGCCCAAGCGCCGTAAAGTCACGCAGCGTGCGCGAATAGGCCAGCTTGACGATGGAGGCGTCGCCCACCTTTTCCTCACCCGCGATGCGATTGGCGAGAAACTGGTCGGCGACGGCGCAGGTCGCATCGACCTTGCTGGCCAGCCGCCCGACATCGCGCAACACGCCCGCATCCTCGCTGCGCCCATGCGCGCGAATAAGGTCTGCAATCCGCCACATCGCCCCGCGCATCCGCGCGCTCAATTCCAGCAGCGTTAGCCCGCGCTCGGACGACAAAGTCGATTGCGCCACGGCCCAGCCCTGGCCTTCCTCGCCCAGCCGGTTGGCCACCGGTATCTCGACATTGTCGAGGAAGATTTCGGCAAATTCCTCGTCGCCATGAATTTGGTGGATCGGCCGCGCAGTGACCCCTGGTGCCTTCAAATCCAGCAGCAAATAGGTTAGCCCCGCTTGCTTGACCCCTTCACTGCTGGTCCGCACCAACAGCAGGCATTGGTCGGCAAACTGCCCCATGGTCGACCAGAGCTTCTGCCCGTTGACAACATAGACATCGCCCTTGCGCTCCGCCCGCGTGCGCAATGCGGCAAGGTCCGACCCCGCGCCCGGCTCCGAAAAGCCCTGACACCAGATTTCACCCTCAAGGATGCGGGGAATGTAACGCTGCTGCTGTTCCGCGCTGCCCCATTCGAACAAGGTCGATGCGGCATGATAGGTGGACATGAAGGACAGCAGCAGGCGCGGCGTATCGGCGCGCGCAAACTCCTCGTAAATAACTTTCTGCTCGGCCAGCGATCGCCCGCCGCCCGGCCAACCTTCGGGCCAGTGCGGCACGGCATAGCCACCCTTCACCAGCGTCGCGAACCAACTGCGTTGCATGGCGAGAAAGGCGGCTTCGCTCGTGCTGTGCGCGCGCCAGTCCTTTGGCGCATGAATGGCGAGCCATTCGCGCACCTCCTGCCGCAAGCTGTCCAGTGCGTCGCTCAAGTCCCGTGCCTCCACAAAATACGCATCTGCTAGGTCGCAAATATGGCCCCCCACGCAAGGGGCGCACCCGCAATATCCCCAAGGCGATGGTCTAGATCGCGACCTCGATCATCCCGTCCGCCACGCGCACGGCATAGGTAGCGATGGGGTCGCTGGCGGGGCCGGTCAACGCCTCGCCTGTTTCCAGGTCGAACCGCGCACCATGCGCCGGGCAGGCGATCCATCCCAACCGCATCCGCCCGCAGGCCAGCGGCTCCTGCGCATGGGAGCACATATTGTCGAGCGCATGGATGCGTCCCTCGAAATGGCACAGCATGATCGACCGGCCCGCCGCTTCCACTGCATGGACGCTGCCATCGGGGATATCGGCCAGTGGCAGGAGGGGAATGTAAGAGGCGGCGTCCTTGTCCATGCCTGTGCATGGTACCGCTCCGCCGCTCTTGTCCAAGCCCACCTTTGCCATATCACCGGGGCGTTCTCTTGGGCGGTCGTCTATTCTCGCCCTGCGGCATCCCGTAATCACTGGCCCATGGACTTTGCATGGACAGATCAGGAAACGGCCTTCCGCGCCCGGCTGCGCGCGCTGCTGGCCGATACGCTGCCGGACGATTGGGAGCGTTTCTCGCAGCATGGCCCGGCCTCGCCTGCGTTAACCCGCTATGCCGAAAGTTTTTGCGGCACGCTGGCGGAGCAGGGCTTGCTGATCCCGCATTGGCCGGTCGCATTGGGCGGGCAGGGGCTGGACCCCTGGCACCAGACCATCCTTGCCGAAGAACTGTGGATCGCGGGCGAACCGCGCGGCGGCCAATATATGAACGTCAACTGGATCGGCCCGACGCTGATCCGCTACGGCTCGCCCGATCAGCAGGCGCGCTATCTACCGCCGATCGCGGAAGGCAAGGCGCTGTGGTGCCAGGGTTTTTCCGAGCCCGGCTCCGGCTCCGACCTCGCTTCGCTGCGCACGCGCGCGGAACGGGATGGCGATGTCTATCGCGTGACGGGCCAGAAGATTTGGACCAGCTATGCGGGGTTGGCCGACACCTGCTTCCTTGTCTGCCGCACCAGCGACGACCGCAAGCGCGGCATTTCCATCCTGCTGGTGCCGATGGACACGCCCGGCATCACCGTCCGCCAAATCCCTTCGCTGATCGGCGAAGGCGATATTCACGAGGTGTTTTTCGATGACGTGACCGTGCCGGTCACCGCGCGGCTGGGCGATGAGGGCCAGGCGTGGGAGATTATCGGCTATTCGCTGACCAATGAACGGCTGGGCATACCCCGTTATGCGCTGGCCCGCGCCGCGCTCGACCGTGCCGTGGCGGTGCTAAAGGAGCAAGGGGGGGTCGACAGCGAAGCGGTCAGGATCGAAGCCGCTCATGCGGCAGCCCTCACCGAAGCCGCCCGCATGGCGAGCTACGCCATCGTCGATCGCCGGGCCAAGGGCGAGGCGATCGGCGCGGAATCCAGCTCCGCGCGTTTTGCCACTGTCATGGCCGAGCGGCGCGTGTGCGAGTTCATCGTCGAATATCTGCCGGAGGCTCTGGCCGACGCGCACCCCTATCTCAAAATGCATCACCAGCGCGGCATCGTCGCCGGGATTGCGGCGGGGGCGGCGGAAATCCAGCTCAACATCATCGCCACCGATGTCCTCAAATTGCCCAGGGAGCCGCGCTGATGGACCTGTCGCTCACCGACGATCAGGTCGCGATCCTCGACGCGATCGACGCGCTGACCCGGCCCTATGCGGGCGCATCGTTGCATGAAGCCGGCTTTGCCCTGCCCGATGCGCAGCTCGACCGCGAACTGGCCAAGGGTGGATTTCTCGACATAGGATTCGATCCCGATCTCGGTGTAGTGTCCGCCGCGCTGGTGGTCGAACGCCTCGCCCGCCTGCCGCAAACGGTCGAAGCCGCGGCCAGCGCGCTGATCCGTCCGCTATTGGGCGATGATCTGCCGCGTCCGCTCTGCCTGGTCGAAGAAGGCCGCACGACCCGCCCCATTCGCTTCCTGCGCGAAGGCGCGACCGTGCTGATCGTCGGTCCATCCGGCGTTTCGACTTTTATCGCTACGACAGAGCAGGTCCGCGCTGAACCCGAAGCGCTTTATGGTTATCCCATGGCCACGCTGCTCGCCACGCCCGCCGACCGCATTAGCCATGCCGTTTCTGTAGAGGACATCCTCACCCGCTGGCGCGTCGCGCTCGCCGCCGAAGCCGCCGGCCTGCTCGCCGCCGCGCTCGACAGTACCGTCGCCCATGTCACCGACCGCCAGCAATTCGGCCGCCCGCTCGCCACCTTCCAGGCACTGCGCCACCGGCTGGCCGAAGCGCAGGTCCGCGCCAACGGCGTGCGCTGGCTGGCGCTCAAGGCCGCCGCCACGCTCCACCCCGGCGACGCTGCGCTCGCCGCGCTTCACGCCCAGGAATCGGCTCGTACGACCGTCTATGATTTCCACCAATTTTTCGGCGCGATGGGCGTCACGCTCGAACATCCGCTGCACCTGTGGACCTATCGCCTCAAGGCGCTGATCAGCGACCTTGGCGGACGGGGCGGGCAGGGACTGGCGGCTGCAGAGGCGCTTTGGGGTTAGAAATTCAGCGTTCCCCGGCTAAGGCCGGGGTCCAGTCCCGCGCTCTGAACTGGACCCCGACCTCCGCCGGGGAACAAGCGTTTCTAAAACCCCAGATCCAGTATCGGTCCGTCGAAATTCCCCGCCAGTTTCTGCGTCGCTGCGCTCAGCTTTTCCGGCTCCACGCCCTTCAGATAGCCGTCGATGATCCGCTGATAGTTGGAAATCAGCCCTTCTATCTCCTTCGACAATCGCATGAAGTCGAAGCCTTGGGCGTGCAGCCCCTTCTGCTGAATCGGGATATTGCTATAGTCCTGACGCGGGATCATCGGGAACTGGTCGCTGTCATAGGGCAGTGTCACGGCTTCCATCACTGGCGGCGGCTCCTGGCCTTCGGGGAAGTGGGTCAGCGACCATAGCTCGAACAGACAGCTTTCCGGTCCCAGCGGGCGGATGCGATAGGCGGCCATGCTGGAAAGGAATGGCAGCAGGAAATAATTGGGGAAGATGAACTCCACCGCTTTCACCGGCGTATTGACCGCAATGTGATTGAGGTCGGGCGCCGGTTCGCCGCGCGCCAGCCCCGCCTGCGTCACGCAATGGTTGAGCGTGCCGAACCACTGCATGATCGCCTGGCCCGGATCGTCGGGCAATTCGACGTCGATCAGCGTGCGCGCCACCGCCACATCCTTGGCGTGGCACATGCCTGCCATGCCATCGCTCAACAATTGCAGATGGTCGACCTGATCGACGATATTGTCTCGCATCGACCGATTGGGGTTGATCGGTACGCCGATCCCGCCCGTGTCCATGCCATACATCATATTATAGAGGATCGGCACCTTCTGCTGAAGCTGCGGGTGCGTGCGCATGACATGATAGCCCTCCATGAAGGCTTCCATCGCCGTCTTCCAGTTGGCCGGCAGCACCGTGGCGAATTGCCATTCGGCGCGCATCTTGTCGGCATTATAGGCGTCCAGACCCGCCGCTAGCGGCCCCAATTGCTGCCGAAATCCTGGCGCATCATCATCGAAATTGATGAACACGCAGCCCATCTCGATCTCGCTGCGGCACGGGCGCAGCGCCAGATCGGCTTCGTCCAACTGCCCCTCGCTGAACAGATGGCGGCCATAGACGAAGGTGTTCTTCCCCTCGATATTCCAGCGCCAGCCATGGAAGGGACAGATGAACCCCTTGCCCTTGCAATTGCCATGGCTCCCCTCGGTCAGCGGCACGCCGCGATGGCGGCAGGCATTGTGGAAGGTGCGAATGCCATCCTTGGTCCGCACGATGATAACCGATTGGCCAAGATTGCTATATTCGATCCAGTCGCCGACTTCGGGCACCTGCTCCACGCGGCACGCCATCTGCCAGACATGTGGCCAAAGCTCTTCGCACTCGCGCTTGTAGAATGCTTCGTCATAATAGCGCGGCGTGGGGATGCGTTCGGGATCGGTAATCTCGAACGGAACCGATGTCGTCGCTGCCAAATCCTCTGCCATGTCACCCTGTCCGCTATTAGCTTTGAGGGCGAAGGGTAAAGGCTGGGGAGGGGGGTTCAAGACGGATCGGGCGGGCACCCCGCTTCATCGCCGTGGCGGTGGAAATCCATAAAAATCCTCCCCTGTAAGGGGAGGGGGACCGCGCGCGAAGCGCGTGGTGGAGGGGTGTCACGCTATCGTGAGGGTGACACCCCTCCGTCAGGGCTACGCCCTGCCACCTCCCCTGCCAGGGGAGGAATGGCGTAATTCCTCCCGCACCGCATCCCCATGCGCGCCCAGCCCTGGCGCACCGCCCGCCACTTTCCCCGGTGTTGCGGAAAACCAGGTCGGAACGCCCGGAAAGCGCACCGTGCCATGCTCGGTCTCCACCGTCTCGAAAAAGCCGATGGCGTTCAGATGGTCATTCTCGAACAGCTCATCCGTCGTCCGCAACGGTGCGGCGGGAATATGCAGCGAGGCCAGCAAATCCAGCCATTCCTGCGTCGTGCGCTGCGCGAATGTCCCACCCAGCAAGCCATAGACGCGGTCGATCTGCTTCGCCCGCTTGGGCAGGCTGTCGAACTCTTCGCTCGCCCATTCCGGCTCCACCGCGCCGATAAAGGCGTTCCAATGCTTGTCATTATAGACCAACGCCGCGACATAGCCGTCCTTGGTCGCATAGGGTTTGCGGTTGCGCGCGACCACGCGGTGATAATGGGCGGGGCCGATCGGCGGATCGAACATCGCGCCACTGGCATGTTCGGTCAGCATGAAGGCGGCCATCGTTTCGAACATGCCCACTTCCACCTCCTGCCCCTCGCCGGTGCGCTCGCGGTGGAACAGCGCCATCATGGTCGCGTACAGGCCGGTCAGCCCCGCCACCTTGTCGGCGATGATCGTCGCCATGAAATCGGGCTTGCCGGTCATCAGCGCCTGTAGATGCGGGATGCCGCATTCGGCCTGGATGGTATCGTCATAGGCCGGCTTGTCCGCCTCCGGCCCACGCCGACTATAGCCATAGCAATTGGTGTAGACGATGTCGGGCTTGATTGCCTTCACAGCCGCATAATCGAACCCCAACCGCGCGATCGCCTTGCCTCGCATCGAATGGATGAAGATATCCGCCGTCGCGATCAGCGCGCGCAGCACATCCTTGTCGGCCTCGCGCGTCAGGTCCAGCACGATGCTGCGCTTGCCGCGATTGACGTTGGTGAACACGCCGCCCAGGTCCGGCGCATTGCCGCCATTGATATAACGGGTCTGGTCGCCACCGCCCGGCGGCTCCACCTTGATGACGTCCGCGCCCATATCGGCCATGATCTGCGTCGCATAGGGGCCAAAGACCATCGCGGTCAGATCGACCACCCGCACGCCTGTCAGCGGCCCACCATGGCCCTTTGGCTCGCCCATGTCTCTCTCCTGTTCCATGCCGTCGGGCTAGGACAGGCGGCGCGGCGACGCCATGGCCAACCACTTCGCCCCACCGATATGTCGGATGTTGAACAGCCGTTCGATTGTGCGCCTTATCCCCCACTGATACCCAAAAGGCCGACAATCAGGACCGCCCCTTGCGGCAATCGGGACCAGAAACGTGGATTTTGCCTTTACCGACGACCAGCAGAATATTCGCGACGCCGTGCTGGCCCAATGCAGCCAGTTCAGCGACGATTATTGGCTCGCGCGTGATCGGGATGCCCAATATCCGGTCGAATTTCACACGGCGATGGCGCAGGCGGGATGGCTCGGCGTCGCCATGCCGGAATCGGTCGGCGGCGCTGGCCTTGGCATTACCGAAGCGGCCATCATGATGCAGGCGGTGGCCGAAGCGGGCGGCGGCATGACGGCGGCCTCCACCATCCATGGCCCGGTATTCAGCCTCGAACCCATCGACCTGTTCGGCACCGAGGAACAGAAGCAGCGCATGATCCCGCCGATCCTGTCGGGCGCGGAAAAAATGTGCTTTGCTGTCACCGAACCCAATACCGGGCTGGACACGACCAAGCTCAAGACCCGCGCTGTGCGCGAAGCGGGCGGCTATCGCGTCAATGGCGAAAAGATCTGGATCACCAACGCCCATGTCGCCGACCGGATGATGCTGCTCGCGCGGACGACCCCGATCGATGAGGTGGAGAACAAGACCCACGGCCTGTCGCTCTTCTATACCAAACTCGACCGCGATAGAATCGAGCATCAGCTGATCCCGAAGATGGGCCGTCATGCGGTCGGCTCCAACATGCTGTTCATCAACGACCTCTTCATCCCCGAAGAAGACCGCATCGGCGAGGAGGGGCAGGGCTTCCGCATCATCCTCAAAGGGCTGAACCCCGAACGCATTTTACTCGCGGCCGAAGCGGTGGGCATTGGCCGCAACGCGATCCAGCGTGCCGCGCGCTACGCCCGTGAACGCATCGTGTTCGACCGGCCGATCGGCATGAATCAGGGAATTCAGCATCCGCTCGCCAAATGCTGGGCGCAGTTGGAAGCCGCCAATCTGATGGTGATGCAGGCCGCGACCAAATTCGACAAGGGCGAGGAATGCGGCGTCGAGGCCAATGCGGGCAAATATCTCGCCGCCGAATTCGCGTTCGAGGCGT
Organism: Sphingobium sp. SA2; assembly: GCF_032227065.1. Lineage (NCBI taxonomy): Bacteria > Pseudomonadati > Pseudomonadota > Alphaproteobacteria > Sphingomonadales > Sphingobiaceae > Sphingobium > Sphingobium sp. SA2. The sequence continues at coordinate 233,508 of NZ_JAPMXX010000001.1, read as the reverse complement.
GCCATACCGCCATGCTGACGCTGGGTGGCATGGGCTATGCCCAGGAATATCATGTCGAACGATTGCTGCGCGAAGTGCTGATTCCGCGCACCGCGCCGGTCAGTCCGCATATGATCCTTAACTTTCTCGCCGAAAAAGTGTTGGACTTGCCCAAATCCTACTGACCGGAGAGAAAATCATGTCCACGCCCGCCACCCTCTCGATCAAGATGCGCTCCTGGCTGTTCGCGCCCGGCGACAGCGAGAAGAAGATGGCCAAGGCCGCCGACAGCGCGGCGGACATCGCGCTGTTCGATCTGGAAGACGCCGTCACGACCGACAATAAGGCGCTGGCGCGCCAATTGGTCCATGATTGTCTCGCCAGCCGTCCCGAAGGCCGGGACCGTTTGTGGGTCCGGGTCAATCCGCTGGACGGTCCCCATACGCTGCTCGATCTTGCCGCGATCATGCCTGCGCGCCCCGGTGGCATCATGCTGCCCAAAGTCGATGGGCGGCAGGATGTGGAGCGGCTCGACCATTATCTCTCCGCGCTTGAAGTCGCCAATGGCATTGATGAAGGCTCGACCCTGCTGATCGTGCTGGTCACCGAAACGGCGAAAGCGATGTTCCATACGGGCGATTATAAGGGCGCGCCGCGCGTCGTTGCGCTCACTTGGGGCGCGGAGGATCTGGCCGACTCGATCGGCGCCAGCAACAACCGCAATGACGACGGCAGCTATGGCTTCACCTATGAACTGGCGCGCTCCATGTGCCTGCTCGGCGCAGCGGCCGCCGGCGTGACCGCGATCGAAACGATCCAGGGCGATTTCCGCGATCTCGAAGGGTTGAAGGCCCGTGCGGAAAAAGTACGGCGCGATGGCTATCGCGGCATGCTGGCGATCCACCCGGCGCAGGTCGATGTGATCAATGCCGCCTTCACGCCCACCGAGGAAGAAATCGCGCAGGCGCTTGAAGTAGTTGATATATTTGCGAAAAATCCGGGCGTCGGGGCGATCGGTTATAAGGGCGGGATGCTTGATCGTCCCCATCTCAGCCGCGCCGAACATTTACTCCGACAAGTAGGGCGATTGTGAAAAGCGAAACCAGTGTCCGCTTCGCTGTACACTTAAAGGCCGGTGACCATATCGTCATCGGCCAGGCCTGTGGCGAACCCACGACCCTGGTCGAGGCGCTGATCGACCAGGGCCGCGGCATTCCGGGCCTTTCCGCCTTTATCGCCACCAGTTTTTCCGGCCTCTTCACCCCCGCCACCGCCGACAGCTTCGCCCTCTCAAGCATGGGCGCGATCGGTGCGCTGCGATCCATGACCAAGGCAGGGAAATTACAGGTCATCCCCGTCCATGTGAGCCAGGTCGGCCCGCTCATCACCGCCGGGGTCATACCCTGCGACGTGGCCCTGATCCAGGTCAGTCCGGCGGATGAGCATGGCAATCATAGCTGCGGCCTGATCAGCGATTATGTCCGCGCCGCCGTCGACAAGGCGCGGGTCGTCATCGCCGAAATCAACGAAGCGGTCCCCTTCACGCCGGGCGAAACCATCCCGGCCTCGGCGATCGACGTCGCCATCCCCGTCAACCGGCCGCCGGTCCAGGTCGCCCCTGCCGCGATCGGCCCGACCGACGAAGCCATCGCCCGCCACTGCGCCGCCTATATCGGCGATGGCGCGGTGATCCAGACAGGGGTTGGGGCCGTCCCCGACGCGATCCTGCGGCTGCTGCACGACCGCAAGGATCTGGGCGTCCATTCCGGCATGCTGGGCGATGGCCTTGTCGAACTGGTGGAGGCAGGCGTCATCACCAACGCCCGCAAGGAAGTCGATCCCGGCGTGTCGATCAACGGCGCGCTCATCGGCACGAAGCGCCTCTACGACTGGGCGCACCGCAACCCCGCCATCCGCATGTGCGCGACCAGCTATACCCATGATGCCGCTGTGCTGGGCCGCCTCTCGCGCCTGGTCACGATCAACAGCGCGCTGGAGGTGGATTTGACCGGACAGGTCAATGCCGAACAATCGGGCGCGGCCTATCTAGGCGGCACGGGCGGGCAGGTCGATTTCGTGCGGGCCGGGGCTAGGTCACCCGGCGGCCGCTCGATCATCGCGCTGTCGGCGTCGGCCAAGGGCGGCACGCTCAGCAAGATCGTCGCCCAGCTTTCCGGCCCGGTCACCACCGCCCGTACCGACGTGGACGTCATCGTCACCGAATATGGCGCGGCCGAACTCAAGGGGCAAAGCCTCGCCGAGCGCACTCGCCGCCTGATCGCCATCGCCCATCCAGACTTTCGCGAGGAATTGAACCGGGCCGCCCATATCATCGCGCAAAGGGGGTTTTAGATGAAGTCTCGCCGGTCGAAGCCTGAAATCCTCCCCTGTAAGGGGAGGTGGCAGCACGCAGTGCTGACGGAGGGGTGTAACCCTATCGATAGGGCGACACCCCTCCGTCTGGCTGCGCCAGACACCTCCCCTGCCAGGGGAGGAATGTCAGCGACATGACCGACGCCATTCTTTTCGACGCCCGCGCCGATGGCATTGCCGTCCTGACGATCAACCGCCCAGACCAGCGCAACTGCCTCAGCCGCGAAGTGCGCGAGGGCTTGCGCGCCGCATGGGACAGGTTCGAAACGGACCCGGCGCTGCGGGTCGCCATCCTGACAGGATCAGGCGACAAGGCCTTCTGCGCGGGTGGCGACCTCAAGGAAATGGTCGAAACCGGCATGACCGTTCCGCCGCGCGCCATGTTCCCGCTGCCTTACGACACGATCGAATTGACCAAGCCCACGATCGCCGCCGTCAACGGCGTCGCTTTCGCGGGCGGCTGGATGATCGCGCAGGCCTGCGACCTGTGCGTCGCCAGCACCACTGCGCGCTTTGCCATCACCGAGGTCAAGGTCGGCCGCTCGTCCCCCTGGGCCTCACCGCTCATTCACATGATCCCGCAGCGGATCATGATGGAGATCATCCTGACCGGCAAGCCGATCACCGCGCAGCGCGCTTATGAGATCGGTCTCGTCAACCGTCTCGCCGAACCCGAAGCGCTGCTGGACGCCGCCATCGCGCTTGCCACCGAAATATTGGACGGCGCGCCTTTGTCGGTGAAGGCGGGCCGCGACACGGTGATGCTTGCGACCGAGATGGGCCGCTCCGCTGCGCTCCAGGCCGCCCGTGCCGCGTCGGAATACACCTACCAAAGCGAAGACGCACAGGAAGGCCCCCGCGCCTTCGCGGAAAAACGCCCGCCCCGGTGGCAGGGCCGATAGATGACAAGCGAGGATGCCATGACAGATCTTACACAGCCGGTCACCGTCCCGGTCGAGGCTTATATATCGCCCGCCTATGCCCGCGCCGAACAGGACCGGTTGTGGCGCAAGGTCTGGCTGCAGGCCGCCCGGCTGGAGGACATCCCCAATGTCGGCGATTTCGTCACCTACGACATCCTTGAAGACTCGGTCATCGTCATGCGGGCTGGCCCCGACGAACTGCGTGCCTTCCATAATGTCTGCCCGCATCGTGGCCGCCGCCTGATCGACACGCCGGCGGGGGCTCGCAACGCACGCGGCAACCGGACGAGCATCATCTGCGGCTTCCACGGCTGGACCTTCGATCGACAGGGGCAATGCACCTTCGTCAACCATCAGGATGACTGGCAGGGCAAATTGACCGCGGAACGCACCGCGCTGGGCAAGGTACGGGTCGACACCTGGGGCGGCTGGGCATGGATCAGCCTTGATCCCGACGGGGAGTCGCTGACCGACTATCTGGGCGTGGTGCCGGGCATGCTCGATCCCTTCGGCCTTCAGAATATGCGCTATCGCTGGCGCAAATGGATCATCTTCGACTGCAACTGGAAAGTCGCGCTGGAAGCGTTCAGCGAAACCTATCATGTCCAGACCACCCACCCCGAATTCAATGCCTTCGGCGAATTTCGCGGTTGGGCGCGCCAACATGGCCTGCACAGCAATATCGGCTATGACGCGCCCAAGAATATGGACGAGAACCAGGCCAAATTGCGGGTCGGATCGGGCGAAGACCCGCGCCTCTCGACGGCGGAGATGCAGCTCTTCACCTGGGAAAATGCCAACACCAATACGACCATGACGCTGGTCAACGCGGCGCAGCGACTGAAGGAAGAATTGCCCGAAGGCACCCCCGCGGCCCAGGTACTCCAGCACTGGCTAGCCAGTGCCCGCGCCGACGACGCCAAGCGCGGCGTCATCTGGCCGGTGGTCGAACCATCCCATACCGCCAGGAGCGGCACCGCCTGGCAGATATTCCCCAATTTCCAGATCGGCCACGCCGTCAACAACATGCTCTGCTATTCGGCCCGTCCCTATCAGGGCGACCCGGACAAATGTATTTTCGAGGCGGCGGTATTCGAGTTGTTCCCCGACGGCGAAGCACCCGCGACCGACTGGGAATATACCAAACCGGAGGAATGGCCGCCGGTCCTGCAACAGGATTTCACCAACATGGCCGCCGTCCAGCAGGGCATGAAGAATGTCGGCTTCCGCGGCACCCAGCCCAACCCCTATATGGAGCGCTCGGTCGCCAGCCTGCACCAGAATCTGGCGCGTTACATGGGCACCGGGGGACCAAAGTCGATCGACTAAATATCTGAGATACCTATTGAGAAGCCCGCCGCCATATCTGGCGACGGGCTTCTAACTTGCCGGCGCTCAAGCCGTTTTATTCGAACGGCTCTTCGCCCTGCAACTTGGTGCGATGCATCATGCGGTTGGAAGCGGGATCATAAGCTTCGGCGCGGTGCATGGTGCCGGTATTGTCCCAGATCACCAGATCGCCGACGCTCCATTCATGGCTGTAGCTGAATTCTTCCTGCGTTGCCCATTCACGAAGCCCAACCAGAATTTTCGCACTTTCCATGGGGGTCACGTCTTTGACACGATGCGCGGTGCAGCCAAGGACCAGCGACTTGCGGCCCGATTTGTGGTTCCACACCAGCGGCAGTTCATTCTCGCCGATCCGCTGCATCCCCTCAATCTTGGCGAGGCTGGGTTCGGGTTCATAATAGAAGACCGTCGCCCACACCGAATGGATCACGCGCAGCTTCTCATACTCCGCTTTCTGCGCGTCGCTCAGCGCCTCATAGGCGGCATAGGTGTTGCAGAAGCCGGTATTGCCGCCCCAGGGTGCCTTGACCTTGCACGACAGCAGCGACGCCAGGATCGGCGTGTCGTTCATCGTGCCGTCGATATGCCAATAGAGCGAGCCTTTGAGATATTCGGCGCTCTGCGGATTTTCCTTCACGTCCAGCGTGATCTTGTGAATCTTGTGGTTGGTCCCGTCCTGCATTTCGGGCGCGAATGTGCCGAGCGTCTTGGTGAAGGCGATCTGCTCGTCATCGTCGAAATCGATCTTGGGAAACACGAGCACGCCGCGCTGTTCCAGTAGCTCGCGCAGTTGCGGTCCCAGATCGCCCGCCAGCAATTCCGCCTTGCTGTTCAGGATGCGGCTACCGATGTTCGGCTTGATCTCTTCATGCGCCATGCGCGTGATTGCGGTGCTTGCCATGTCCGACTCTCCTCAGTCTTCCCTATGTCTTGAACACATGTTCAGCATGGGGTCGAAAAAAAGTCAACATGCCTCATTTTTCAGGCGAGGAGCTTATCCAGCCAGCGTTCGACCGCGTGGCGCGCATCGTCATGCCCGGCGCTGACGTCCAGACCCTTTTCCATGACCAACGCCCGTCCTGCACTCGCGAGCAGCACACTCATGGCCGCAGCCGTCATGCCTTGCTCGGCCAGTTTCGGACCGAGCAGCCGGTCGAGACAGGCGGTCTGGCGCGCGCGCATCGCTTCGCTGTGGCGCGTGATCTCCGCGCGGATCGCCTTGCGGTGATTGGCCAGCGCGACAAATTCCATCGCCAGCGCCGTGCGGCTGGTATCGGTAAAGAAACGCCACAGCGCGCGCACAGGATCGTCGCTGGCCAGCGCCTGATCGATCATCGCGTCACTTTGCTGCGCGCCGCGCCGGAATACAGAGAGCAGCAGGTCATCGGTGGTGGGGAAATAATAATGCACCAGCGATGGCGGCAATTCCGCGCGCAGGGCAACGCGCCGCGAACTGGCGGCGGCATAGCCTTCATCGCGGATCACCTGTTCGGCAGCGTCAACGATGCGGGCGCGGGTTTCGGAGCTTTCGGCTCCAATGCGACGTTTCTGAACCATGGTGCCAGCATAAGAGCCGGTGACGCGTGCGCAAGGCGCTTGGGGCACGGCGCTCTTCTGTTCGGGCTTAATGTGAACCCATATAGCGGCCGCCATTGGTACTGATCGTCTGGCCGGTAATGTAGCTGGCCTCCTCCGACGCCAGATAGGCGCAGGCGGCGGCAATATCCTCCGGCTTGCCCACCCGCTTCATCGGCAGGGTCTGGGCAAAGGCATCGACGTCGATCGGTGCCGCGCGCAGCATGGGCGTGTCGATGAAGCCGGGCGGCACCATGTTGAACGTCACGCCACTGGCGGCGAATTCCAGTGCCAGCGCCTTGGTCATGCCCATCAATCCGCCCTTGGACGAGACATAATGGCCCTGGGCAAAGGAACCGGACTGGACCGAGGAGGAGGTGATGTTGATCACACGGCCCCATTGGGCGGCGAGCATGTCGGGCAAGACTTCCTTGGTCAGCAGATATGGTCCGCGCAGGTTGATGTGGATGACCTTGTCGAACAGATCATCGTCAATCTCCATGAACGGGGTAAAGGGCGCGATGCCGGCATTGTTGACCAGGATGGCGACGGGGCCGAGCGTGGCGCGGGTTTCCTCCGCCGCTGCGTGGATGGCGGCCTTGTCCGAACAGTCGGCGGCGATGGCAATGGCGGTGCCACCGGCATCCTCGATCATCTGCGCGGTTTCGGCGGCACCTTCGGCATTGATGTCCCAGATGGCGATCTTCGCCGTGTCTTCGGCTAGGCGGATGGCGATGGCCCGCCCGATGCCCGACCCCGCGCCCGTCACCACCGCGACCTTGCCATTGAGAGAGCGTGTCATCGAAAAATCCTTCCTGCCATGCCGACCATTTCGTCGTTTGAACGGGTGATCAACATCGCTGCCGAGCCTGTCAAGCAAGGCCGGCTTTGATCGCCTCGGCGAACCGGTGGCGCAGGGTCAATACCGCGCAAACAGCGCCGCAGGCAGCACGGCATAGGTCGCGTCTTGGGTGGGATCAGGCTTTGCGCCATGATCGGCGGCCGGAAGCAGCAGCTTCATATCGAACTGGACGTCGCGCCGCGCGAACAGCCAGCGGCCGTCTTCCTTGCGATAATTGTCGACATAGCGGACGCTTTGGACGTCATGCGCGAGGCCACCCTTGCCATCGGGGATCAGGTGCCAGGCGATGGCATAGACTTCACCTTGCGCCGTGTCGCCATCGACGCTGATTAGATGATTGCAGATATGGTGACTGCCAATATGCATGTGGGGCAGCGACCGTTGGAGAAAGGCGTAGTAGTTCGTGACCGGGCCGCTGGAATAAGGACCGTGATTGTCGATCCCATCGTCCGTATAGAGCGTGCGCAGCAGCGCGAGATCCTTGCGATCGACGCCACGCGAATAAAGCTGCGCCAGCTGTCGTATCTCTTCCTTGGCGACCAATATGTGCAGCGCGTCCATCCGGCCTCTCCCTTTTCCAATGGGAAGGGTCTAAGCCGGATGGTGTCGGCGCGTCATCACAGCCTTGGCCGATATCGGCCCGGCGATCCTGCTCCTAGCCCTTTGCCTCCTCCGGCCAATAAAGCTTCATAGGATTGTCGATCAGCAATTTGCGTTGCAACTCCGCCGTCGGCGCGATGCGTGGGATCATGTCGACCAGATGCCCGTCGTCGGGAATTGCATCCTGCATATTGGGGTGGGGCCAGTCGGTGCCCCACAGCACGCGATCCTGATAGTCAGCGACGAGCGGCGCGACCGCATCGGCAAAGGCGTTCCATGGGTCGCCATTCGGATCGAGGCGGTCGGGACAGGTGGCCTTGAACCAAATGTCGTCGCGGGAATCGAGAAAGGCGCGAAAGGCCTTCATATCCGCGCCGTCCGGTCCCTGGGTCACGTCGGGGCGGCCCATATGGTCGATCACGAGAGGCACGGGGATGGCGTCCATGAAGGGGCGCAATTCTTCGAGGATATCCGCCTCGAAATAGATGACGACATGCCAGCCCGCGGGTAGGCGGCTAGCGACTTCCAGAAACTTGTCCTTGGGCGCGTCGTCGACCAGGCGCTTGAGGAAATTGAAGCGGATGCCCCGGATTCCGCCGTCATGGAGGGCCAGGAGGTCAGCCTCTGAAATCGCCGGATCAACGACAGCGACGCCGCGCGCCTTGCCATCCGATTTTGCGATGGCGTCGAGCGTCGCGCTATTGTCGGTGCCGTGGCAGCTGGCCTGGACGATGACGTTGCGGGCAAAGCCGAGATGGTCGCGCAGGGCGAACAGCATGTCCGGTCCGGCGTCTTCGGGCAGATATTTCGCCTTCGCGCTGAACGGGAAGTCCGCCATCGGCCCGAACACATGGCAATGTGCATCAATCGCGCCGGGCGGGGGCGTGTAGAGCGGCTTGGATGGGTTGCCGTGCCATGAAACGATCCGAGTCATATCCTAAAAACTCCGTTCGCCCTGAGCCTGTCGAACCGTAGGTCGGCGAAGCCAACGGCTGTTGTTTTCTCAAGAAAAGTGCAGGGCTTCGACAGGCTCAGCCCCAACGGGTTAAGAAAAAATGGTACCATCCATCAATTTGCGGGCGGTGCGCAGCATGGCGGCGCTGGTGACCGTGCCGCTTTCGTCCAGTTCCATGACGCAGGTGGTTTCGCCGGTGGGATGCTCCACCGACAGCGTCTTGCGCGAACCGTCAGGGATGTTGGCGACGTCGGCGGCGGGCGACCCGTCGATCAGGCAGGCCGTCGCGACGCTGACTGCACCCAGCACGCCGATCGATGCATGGGCGCGATGCGGAATGAAACTGCGCACCGTAACCGCGCCACCATTGCGGGGCGGGGCGACGAGCATCATCTTAGGGACTGACTTTTCCGTGACGTCGCCCAGGTTCATGCGTTCGCCGACGGCGAGGCGGATCTTTTCGATCCGGGCCTTCAAGTCGCTGTCCTTGTCCAGCGTATCGCGATCCTCATAGCCGGTAATGCCGACATCGCGCGCCTGCATCACGACGCAGGGCATGCCATTGTCGATCAGGGTGACGCGGACGCCCTCGACTTCGTCATAGGCGTTGCCGGTCGGGAGCAGCGCGCCGCAGGACGAGCCAGCGGTGTCGCGAAATTCCAGCGGGATAGGTGCGGCGCTGCCGGGGACGCCGTCGATGCGAGCATCGCCGTCATAGCGGACAGTGCCGCCGGGGGTCTGGACCGTGGCGATGGCGATCTGGCCGGTATTTTCCATGAAGATGGCGACCCGCGTTTCGTCCTGTTGCGCGGCGACAAGGCCGCGCTCGATCACGAAGGGGCCGATCCCGGCGAGGATATTGCCGCAATTCTGCGCGTCGCTGACGATCGCTTGGTCGACGAAGACCTGCAGAAAAAGATAATCGATATCAACGCCTTCGCGGACTGACTTCTTCACGACCGCGACCTTGCTGGTCAGTGGGTCCGCACCGCCCATGCCGTCGATCTGGCGCGGGTCGGGGGAGCCCATGGCGCGCAGGAGGAAGGCGTCGCGGGCGGCTGTGTCGGTGGGGAGGTCGTCGGCCAGAAAATAGCCGCCCTTCGAAGTGCCGCCGCGCATCCACATAACCTTAGCGGAGGCAGGGGTCTCAGACATATTTGAGGCCCATTTCTTCGAGGCGGGGGCGCATATTATAGATGTCGAGGCCGAGTTCGCCTGCGGCGAGGCGGACGCGCTTGGCTTCTTCGGCGGCTTCGCGAGCCCGTGCCTTTTCCAGCACGGCAACGGCGTCGGCGCGTGGCACGACGCACACGCCGTCATCATCGGCGATGATCACGTCGCCCGCGTTGACCAGCGCATTGGCGCAGACGATCGGGACATTGACCGACCCCAGCGTGCCCTTGATCGTGCCCTGGGCGTGGACCGCTTTCGACCAGACCGGGAAATTCATCTGCTTCAAGTCGCGCAGGTCGCGGACGCCCGCATCGATGATCAGGCCGCGGCAACCGCGCGCTTGGGCGGAGGTCGCAAGCAAGTCGCCAAAATAGCCATCGGTGCAGGGGCTGGTCGGCGCGAGGACAAGGATGTCGCCTTCCTTGAGCTGTTCGATCGCGACATGGACCATCCAATTGTCGCCGGGAGGGGCGGAGATGGTGACGGCGCTGCCCGCGATCCGGGCACCGGGATAGATGGGGCGCATGTGCGGGGCGAGCAGGCCGGTGCGGCCCTGCGCTTCATGAACGGTCGCTACGCCGCACTGGGCGAGGCCGTCGATGACGGAAAGGTCCGCCCGTTCGATATTCTGAACGACGATGCCGGACATGGGCGCTTGCTCCTCTTTCCTAAACCAGACAGCGACATGGACAATAGTGGCGCGATGCTCAAATCCGTTCTGGCGCGGCTGCATAAAATTTTGCTAATTGTCAAAAATGCAGGTCGATCAGTTCAATATCCGGCATCTTGCCGCAATGGCCGCCGTGGTGGAGCAAGGCAGTGTCAGCCTGGCGGCGCGGGCGGTGAACCTGACCCAGCCTGCGGTGACCCAGGGCATCGCCAAGCTGGAGGCGCAACTGGGCGCGGCTTTGTTCGAGCGGCGACCGGGCGGGATGGTGCCAACGCCGGTCGCGCTGCGCTTCAAGCCACGCGTCGATGTGGCGTTGCGGCTGATCGGCAGCAGCCCGGTAACGGCCGCGCAAATCCGGGCCTTCGTCGCGCTGGCGCGCGGTGGCAGCTATGCGGCGGCGGCGGTGCAGGCCGGGGTGGCGGAGCCATCGTTGCACCGCGCGGTTGGCGATTTGGGGCTGGCGCTGGGGGGTGCGGCTGGCCGAGCGGCGGGGGGGGGGGGCTGATGCTCACCCGCGCGGGCGTGACGCTGGCGCGCCGATTGCGGGCTGGCGCTCGCCGAGTTGCGCCAAGGGCTGGAAGAGATTGCCGAACTGACGGGGGAAGATAGCGGGCGGATTTTGGTGGGAGCCATGCCGCTTAGCCGGGCACGGCTGCTGCCGCTGGCGATCACCAGCTTTCGCCGGGACTTTCCGCAGGTCGATATTTCCGTTGTTGAAGGGTCGCATGCCGAACTGGTGGGCCCATTGCGCGATGGCGAGATCGACATGATGGTCGGCGCATTGCGCGATGCGACCATCGGGCTGGATCTGGTGCAGCAACCCTTGTTCGAGGATCGGCCGACGATCTTCGCGCGGGCGGGGCATGTACTGGAGCAGGGCTGGAATGGCGATGATCTGCGGCACTTTCCCTGGATATTGCCGCCCGAAGGGACGCCGCTGCGGCAATTATGGCAGGCGATGTTCGCCGCGCTGGGTGGCGACCTGCCTGCCGTGCCGATCGAGTGCGGCTCCGTGATGACCGTGCGGCAATTGCTGGTGAGCGGCGATTATCTCACCTTGCTGTCGGTCGATCAGTTACGCGTCGAGTTGGACAGCGGGATGCTGGCCGATATCGGTCCGGCACCGGGCGAGATCAGCCGCACCATCGGTGTCACCAGTCGCGCCGATTGGCGACCGACCCGGTTGCAGCAACAGTTCATGGCGGCGATCGAACATGCGGTCGCAACCATGAATTCGTAAAATCTTATGTGACGCCCCCGGATATGATTGGCCGGGCGGGATACAATCCGGCATGTCCTTTCTTATGGAGCAGGAAGTCGGTCTTATCGGGTTTGGCGAGGCAGGGTCCACCTTTGCACTGGCGGGGGATTGGGCTGCGGCCGCCCATGTCTATGATGCCAAGACCGATGCGGCAGCCACGCGCGACGCCATGCTGGCGGCCTATAGGCAGGCGGGTGTGCTGCCCGCGCGCTTTCTGGAAGACGCGCTGGATGGCGTCGGGCTGATCCTGTCGCTGGTGACGGCGGACCAGGCGCTGGCGGTGGCCGAGGCTGCTGCGGCGATGATTGCGCCAGGCGCGCTTTATTGCGACATGAACAGCGTTGCGCCGCAGACCAAGCAGGCCGCGGAGCGCGCGATCGCGGCGGCGGGTGCCCATTATGTCGATGTTGCTGTGATGGCGCCGGTCGATCCGGCGCGGTTGAATGTCCCCCTGTTGTTGAGCGGTGGCCGTGCCGACGAAGCGCAGGCGCGGCTGGCGGCGCTGGGCTTTGCGAAGACCCGCATCGTGGGTGCCGATGTCGGGCGCGCCTCATCGATCAAGATGATCCGCTCGGTCATGGTCAAGGGGATGGAAGCGCTGACCGCCGAATGTGTGTTGGCGGCCGAGGCGGCGGATGTGCTTGACGAGGTGTTGGCGTCGCTCGACGCGAGCGAGAAGGCCAAGCCCTGGGGTGCGCGGGCCGACTATAATCTCGACCGGATGCTAGTGCATGGCCTGCGCCGTGCGGCCGAGATGGAGGAAGTGGTCAAGACGCTCGAAGGGCTTGGCACGGGGGCCGCGATGACGCGCGGTACGGTCGCGCGGCAGCGGGCGATCGGGGCGCTGGGGGTTAAGATGGTGCCGGAGGGGTTGGGCGCGAAGATTGCGCGCGTCGTGTGTGATTCTTCACTCCGTCATCCCCGCGAAGGCGGGGGTCCAACTCCGGCCCTGGCGGTGGCGGAAGCGTTGGGAGATGGGTTCCCTCCTTCGCGGGAATGACGGGGTTGTTGGGACGGGCGTGGTGCGCTGTCGCCTGAGACCCCAGCGTTCGCTGGGGTGACGGAATAAGGGTTGAGGAAAGAGACGCGATGAGCCTGATTATCGATTGCCATGGCCATTATACGGTGTTGCCCAAGGGGCATGACGCCTGGCGCGAAGAGCAGAAGGCTGCGTTCAAGGCGGGCACGGCCTGTCCGCCCTATCCCGACATCAGCGACGCGGAAATTCGCGAGACGATCGAGGCGAACCAGTTGCGGCTGATCAAGGAGCGCGGTGCGGACTTGACGATTTTTTCGCCGCGCGCGTCGGCCATGGCGCCGCATGTCGGCGACGAGGCGATGGCCAAGGAATGGGCAATGCGCTGCAACGACCTGATCGCGCGGGTGGTGGCGATGTTCCCCGAAACCTTCGTTGGTGTATGCATGTTGCCGCAATCGCCCAAGGCCGACATGAGCAACAGCATCGCCGAGCTGGAACGCTGCGTCGAGATGGGTTTCATCGGCTGCAACCTCAATCCCGATCCGGGTGGCGGGCATTTCACCCATCCGCCGCTGACCGACCGTTACTGGTATCCCTTCTACGAGAAGATGGTCGAGCTGGACGTGCCGGCGATGATCCATGTGTCGGGCAGCTGCAACCCGGCGATGCATGCGACCGGCGGCTATTATATCGCCGCCGATACCATCGCCTTCATGCAGTTGCTGGAAGGCGACCTGTTCAAGGATTTCCCGACGCTGCGCTTCATCATCCCGCATGGCGGCGGCGCGGTGCCTTATCATTGGGGGCGCTATCGCGGCCTCGCCGACATGCTCAAGAAGCCGGACCTGTCGATGCATCTGATGAACAATATCTTCTTCGACACCTGCGTCTATCATCAGCCGGGTGTCGATCTGTTGGCCGACGTGATCGACAACAAGAATATCCTGTTCGGATCGGAAATGGTCGGCGCGGTGCGCGGCATCGACCCGACCACTGGCCACTATTTCGACGACACCAAACGCTATGTCGATGCGCTGGAGATCAGCGATGCCGAGCGCGCTGCGATCTTCGAGGGCAATGCCCGCCGGGTGTTCCCGCGCCTTGATGCCCAGTTGAAGGAGAAGGGACTATGATAACAGAAGATCCCAAGCACCAGGATATCCATGAATATCTGGCCGAGATGGAGGATATTCCCGGCACCCGTGTCTTTACCGCCAAGCGGGCGCGGCAGGGCTATCATATGAACCAGTTTGCGATGAGCCTGATGAAGGACGAGAATCGCACCCGGTTCAAGGCCGACGAGCGCGCCTATATGGACGAATGGCCGCTGACCGAGGACCAGAAGGAAGCAATGCTGGCGCGCGATTATAATCGCTGCCTCGATCTGGGCGGCAATGTCTATTTTCTGGCGAAGCTGTTTTCGACCGATGGCATTCCGTTCGCCGAAGCCGTCAGCACCATGACGGACATGGAATTCCCGCAATATCGCGAGATGATGATGAACGGTGGTCGTTCGCCCGAAGGCGTGCGGTCGATCAGGGCCAATGAAGCTGCGGCTGCGGCCAAGAATGAGGATCGCTGATATGGCGCGAATTACTGCTGGTGTGGCGTCGAGCCATGTGCCGCTGCTGGGCGTGGCGTCGGACTTCAACAAGGATCGGGACGAGTATTTTGGCCCCATTTTCGCGGGCTATGACTGGACGCGCGAATGGGAGAAGGCCGAAAAGCCCGATGTCATCATCCTCGTTTATAATGACCATGCGTCCGCCTTCGACATGAAGATCATCCCGACCTTCGCGATCGGCTGTGGCGAGCGCTACAAGTCGGCCGATGAAGGCTGGGGCCCGCGCGCTGTGCCGGACGTCGAGGGGCATCCTGACCTTGCCTGGCATATCGCGCAGAGCCTGGTGCTGGACGAATTCGACATGACCATCATCAACGAGATGGATGTCGACCATGGCCTGACCGTGCCGCTTTCCATGATGTTCGGTAAGCCCGACGCCTGGCCGTGCAAGGTCGTGCCTTTGGCGGTCAACGTCGTCACCTATCCGCCGCCATCGGGCAATCGTTGTTGGGCACTGGGCGAGGCGGTGCGCAAAGCGGTCGAGAGTTTTCCCGAAGATCTGAATGTTCAGATCTGGGGCACGGGCGGCATGAGCCACCAGTTGCAGGGGCCGCGCGCGGGCCTGATCAACAAGGAATGGGACAATAAATTCCTGGACGGGCTGATCGGTGACAGCGACCATCTGCGCCGCATTCCGCATATCGAATATCTGCGCGAAACCGGCAGCGAAGGTATCGAGATGGTGATGTGGCTGGTGATGCGCGGCGCGCTGGGGAAGAAGACCCGCGCGCTGCACCGCCATTATCATGTGCCTTGCTCCAACACCGCGATCGGCCATCTGGTGCTGCGCCCGAACAATGGCGAAGGGCTGGACATGACCGGAAGCGATACGGTTACGGCGATCGCGGCGGAGTAAATCGGCGGGGTGGGCGCATGAGATCAGGCGCAGCGCCTGCCTCACGGCCCCACCCCAACCCCTCCCCTGAAGGGGAGGGGCTTTTTGATTGGTACGGAGATTATTATGCGTATTGCTTTGGCTGGCGCGGGTGCCTTTGGCGAAAAGCATCTGGATGGCCTCAAGAATATCGATGGCGTGACGGTGACGTCGCTGGTCGGTCGCCGGCTGGACGCGACCCAGGCGATTGCCGACAAATATGGCATTGGCCATGCGACCACCGAATTGGCCGAGACGCTGGCCCGCGACGATGTCGATGCGGTGATCCTGTGTACGCCGACGCAAATGCACGCGGCGCAGGCCATTGCCTGCATGGACGCGGGCAAGCACTGCCAAGTCGAAATTCCGTTAGCGGATAGCTGGGCCGATGCGCAGGAGGTGCTGGCCAAACAACAGGAAACGGGCCTTGTCTGCATGGTCGGGCATACGCGACGGTTCAACCCCAGCCACCAATATGTCCATAATCTGATCACCGCAGGCGATCTGAACATTCAACAGATGGATGTGCAGACCTATTTCTTCCGCCGCAAGAATATCAATGCGAAGGGCGAAGCGCGGAGCTGGACCGACCATCTTCTGTGGCATCACGCGGCGCATACGGTCGATCTGTTCGCTTATCAGGCGGGCAAGATCGTGTCGGCCCATGCGATGCAGGGGCCGATCCATCCCGAACTGGGGATCGCCATGGACATGTCGATCCAGTTGAAGAGCGAGAGTGGGGCGATCTGCACCTTGTCGCTGTCGTTCAACAATGACGGGCCGCTCGGCACCTTCTTCCGCTATATCGGCGACACGGGCACCTATATCGCGCGCTACGACGATCTGGTTAATGGCAAGGAAGAGCCGATCGACGTGTCAAAGGTGGACGTGTCGATGAACGGCATCGAGTTGCAGGACCGCGAGTTCATCGGCGCGATCCGCGAAGGCCGCGAGCCCAATTCGAGCGTCGCGAAGGTCTTCGACTGCTATCGCGTGCTAGGCGAATTGGAACAACAGCTGGTCTGATCGACATCCCTTCGGGGTCGCACGAAAGGGCGCAGTCGGGGCAACCGGCTGCGCCCTTTTGCGTCAGGCCGTCAGCAGCGGATGCGCCATGCGCAGATCGTCGAGCATATTTTCTATGAGCGCGACGTCCGCAATCGTACCGGTCGGCGTCGCGTTCCAGTTGCAATGGGGGTGGGTGGCGCGGCTATACACGCGCAGCGGGCCGATCACCCGGCGCCAGTGATGCTTGCTGCTGCCATGGTCGCGCACCAGTCGGGCCACGAGCAGGTCGATGAGCTTGTCGGCCGTCATGCGCCAACCCTTAAAGGCGCAGGCGGGTGCGTCAACTCTCGCGCGCGGCGCGCCAGCTGCGCGGCGGCTGGCCGACATGGCGGGCGAAGAAGCGCGAAAAATAGGCGGGATCTTCGAAGCCGACGGCATAGGCGATGTCGGTGACCGACAGCTGGGAATAAAGCAGCATCCGGCGCGCCTCCAATAACGCGCGGTCGTCGAGCATCTGCGCGGGCGAGCTGTTCGCGACGCGCGCGCAGGCCTGGCGCAGGGCCGTGAGGCTGACGCCGAGCGCGCGGGCATGGGCGGATACCGGCTCGCGCAGGCGGAACCGCTGGTCGATCCGTTCCCGCAGGCGCGCAACCAATGCGGCCTGGCGCGGGGTGCCGGGCTGAACCTGCTGGCCCAAAGTGGCATGACGTAGCGCCAGCACCATGAGATGCAGCAATGCGGATTCGACCGCAGCGCGCTGGCCTGGCCCGGCCCAGCTTAACTCCTGATCCATGCGGGTGATGGCGTCTTCTGCTGCGGCGCGGTCCGATCGAGGGAGCGCGACGGCTTGAGGGTGGGCGAAGAGAGGAACGAGGTCCGCATCGCGCAGGACGAGGTGGCGCAGATAGCTGTCGGCGATGGTGACCACGGCCCCGCGCGATTCACTGGCCCAGGTAAAACCATGGACGATGCCCGCCGGGATGAGCAGCAGGCAGGGGGCGTCGAAGCGAACCGCAGCCTCCTCCGCCTGCATCGCCCCGCCCCCTTCGGCGATCAGGATGATATGATTGAGGTCGCGATGGACATGGGGGCGGATTGTCCATTCGCTGGGTCGCGAGCGGTCGTCCAGACTTTCGACATGCACGAACCCCTCCGCAACGCTGCGCTGTGGCTCGCCATAAAGATAGAAGCTGGGGAGGGGCGAGGCGGTCATGGCTTATCGGCGTTGGCGCAGCGCCAGCAGCAATCCCGCGCCCAGCAACGATCCCGAAGCCATGACGATGGCGACGAGTGGCAGGGTGAAGTCGAGGCTGAACAGAAAGCCCGCCAATATCGGCCCCAACGCTGCGCCGCCCCGGCCCACGCCGATGACGATACCGGTCCCGCCCGCGCGCACGGCGGTCGGAAAGGACTGGGCGATCAGCGCATAGAGACCCACGACCGCAGCGTTCGTGAAGAAGCCGGCGGATGCCGCAATCAAGCTGAGGCCAGACAGTGTCGTCTGTTCCTGGCCGAACAACGTGACCATGATGGTCGATGCAACCATGGTAATGATGACCAGAGGGCGGACAGCGATGCGCCAGCTTAGGACGCTGAGCAGTAACGCACCCACTAGCCCGCCGACATTGGCCCAGACCAGCACGCTACCTGCGCTGGACGGAAGATAGCCCATATCAACAACGATCTTGGGCACCCATTTCAGGATGAAGTAGAAAGTCATGATGTGGCAGAAATAGGCGAGCGTCAGCAGGATGGTGGTGCGCGCCAGGCCGGGGGCGAACAGCGCGGTAAAGGAGGGTTTGGGCGCGGCTGCGTCCAGCGGCGGTAGCGCCGTGGCAGGGGCGTGGCCCATGCGGGCGAGCAGGCGATTGATCTTCAACAGCGCGCCTTGCGGTCGCGTCTGTACCAGGAAACCGATCGATTCGGGCAACAGCCATAGCGACAGCGGCAGGAACAGGGCGGTGACGATTCCCCCGAACAGGAAGATATCGCGCCAATCACCCGCGATCAGCAGATAGGAAGCGACCGATCCGCCCAGTATGGCGCCGACCGGATAGCCCGCCGCCATGATCGCGACCGCCAGGCTGCGCGCGCGCGCATTGGCGAGTTCGGCGACCATCGCGTTGGTGCAGGCAAGCATCCCGCCGATACCAAGGCCGGTTATCAGGCGGATAAGGGAAAGGGAGGTCACGTCCCAGGCGATCGTGGCTGCGCTCATCCCGCCCGCCATGACGACCAGGCACCCGATGATCGTGGGTCGGCGGCCGATGCGATCGGCGACATTGCCGAGCAATACCGACCC
>NZ_JAPMXX010000001.1:0-210000 GCF_032227065.1 Sphingobium sp. SA2 | reverse complement strand
CCCGGCGATCTATGCATGACCAGGTTGAAGGTGCGGTAACACGCACTGGAGGACCGAACCGTTCAATGTTGAAAAATTGTCGGATGAGTTGTGCTTAGGGGTGAAAGGCCAATCAAGCCGGGAAATAGCTGGTTCTCCGCGAAATCTATTGAGGTAGAGCGTCGGATGATTGCCGTTGGGGGTAGAGCACTGGATGGTTGCGGGGGTCGCGAGATCTACCAACACTAACCAAACTCCGAATACCAACGAGTCTAGTCCGGCAGACAGACGGCGGGTGCTAAGGTCCGTCGTCAAAAGGGAAACAGCCCTAACCTACAGCTAAGGTCCCCAAGTCATCACTAAGTGGGAAAGCATGTGGGATTTCCAAAACAACCAGGAGGTTGGCTTAGAAGCAGCCATCCTTTAAAGAAAGCGTAACAGCTCACTGGTCTAAATAAGAGATCCTGCGGCGAAGATGTAACGGGGCTAAAGTGATGCACCGAAGCTTAGGGTGTGATCGTTTACGATCACGCGGTAGCGGAGCGTTCCGTAGGCCGTTGAAGCGATCTGGTAATGGGTCGTGGAGGTATCGGAAGTGCGAATGCAGACATGAGTAGCGATTAACAGTGTGAGATGCACTGTCGCCGAAATTCCAAGGGTTCCTGCTTAAAGCTAATCTGAGCAGGGTAAGCCGGCCCCTAAGACGAGCCCGAAGGGGGTAGTCGATGGGAACCACGTTAATATTCGTGGGCCTGGAGGTGTGTGACGGATGGTGTAAATGGTCTGGGCTTATTGGATTGCTCCAGGCTGTGAAATCGTCCCAGGAAATAGCCCCTCCGTATAGACCGTACCCTAAACCGACACAGGTGGAATGGTAGAGTATACCAAGGCGTTTGAGAGAAGTATCCTGAAGGAACTCGGCAAATTGCCTCCGTACCTTCGGAAGAAGGAGGCCCCATATAAGCGCAAGCTCTTATGGGGGGCACAGGCCAGGGGGTAGCGACTGTTTAGCAAAAACACAGGGCTCTGCTAAGTCGGCTTCAAGACGACGTATAGGGCCTGACGCCTGCCCGGTGCCTGAAGGTTAAGAGGAGGTGTGCAAGCACTGAATTGAAGCCCAGGTAAACGGCGGCCGTAACTATAACGGTCCTAAGGTAGCGAAATTCCTTGTCGGGTAAGTTCCGACCTGCACGAATGGCGTAACGACTTCCCCACTGTCTCCAGGATATGCTCAGCGAAATTGAATTCTCCGTGAAGATGCGGAGTACCCGCGGTTAGACGGAAAGACCCCGTGCACCTTTACTGCAACTTCAGAGTGGCATTAGGAAAGAGCTGTGTAGCATAGGTGGGAGGCTTTGAAGCATCGACGCCAGTTGATGTGGAGCCATAGGTGAAATACCACCCTGCTGTTTTCTGATGTCTAACCTCGTACCGTTATCCGGTACAGGGACCCTCTGTGGTGGGTAGTTTGACTGGGGCGGTCGCCTCCTAAAGAGTAACGGAGGCGCGCGATGGTGGGCTCAGGACGGTTGGAAACCGTCTGTTAGAGTGCAATGGCATAAGCCCGCCTGACTGCGAGACTGACAAGTCGAGCAGAGACGAAAGTCGGTCATAGTGATCCGGTGGTCCCTCGTGGAAGGGCCATCGCTCAACGGATAAAAGGTACGCCGGGGATAACAGGCTGATGATTCCCAAGAGCTCATATCGACGGAATCGTTTGGCACCTCGATGTCGGCTCATCACATCCTGGGGCTGGAGCAGGTCCCAAGGGTTTGGCTGTTCGCCAATTAAAGTGGTACGTGAGCTGGGTTCAGAACGTCGCGAGACAGTTTGGTCCCTATCTGCCGTGGGCGTCGAAATTTGAGAGGAGTTGACCCTAGTACGAGAGGACCGGGTTGAACATACCTCTGGTGTACCAGTCGTTCCGCCAGGAGCGCAGCTGGGTAGCTATGTATGGACGGGATAACCGCTGAAAGCATCTAAGCGGGAAGCCTCCCTCGAGATAAGATTTCATCGAGCCGTCGTAGACCACGACGTTGATAGGCTGGATGTGGAAGTGGAGTAATCCATGAAGCTAACCAGTCCTAATTGCTCTGTTCGCGCTTAAACGGTTCATTCGTGAATCGCAGAGTCCCACCATCAATGACAGCACTGGCAACAGGTAGCTTGAATGAGATGGCGTGGTTCTTAAGCCAGCCAGAAATCACGACACACGCAAAACACCGTGCACGGTATCGATTATAAACCCTGATTTTGCGCCAGCTTCATTGCTTGGTGACCATAGCGTCTGTGACCCACCCGATCCCATCCCGAACTCGGCCGTGAAACCAGTCTGCGCCGATGGTACTATTGCTCAAGCACTGGAAGAGTAGGGCGTCGCCAGGCATTGAAGCTCGCGCAAAATCAGCAAAAACCCATTCACATTGTCAAAAAAGGCGGCCCCAAAGCCGCCTTTTTTGCGTTACCCCAAAACCAAGGGGCAACCACGTGTCGCGGGATGGAGCAGCCCGGTAGCTCGTCAGGCTCATAACCTGAAGGTCGTAGGTTCAAATCCTACTCCCGCAACCACCGAAACCGACATTCCACAAAGCCCCGACGCCAAAGCGCCGGGGCTTTGTGCATTCTGCGCCACTCGACGCTGTTCGATCGTAACCGTCCGATTGTTACCGCGGCTTATGGGCCTTGAAGCGCGCGGCGAGCTCGGGATCGTCGATAAAGTCATCGAGGAATTGGTGCCAGGCCTTGGTCGTGAGACGTGCTTGGCTAAGCATGTCCGTCAGTTCTTCCACGCCGTGATCCGTCAGCGCGGTGATGGACTCGTCCAGACCGGTGTGGACGCTGACGATGGCGCCGTAGGTGAGGTTGTCGTCGTTTGAAACGATGGCTTCCAGCAACTCCACGTTCTCGTCGAGTATCTTGGCGACATAGTCGAGGGTGAGCAAGGAAGTGACGGCGGCCATCAGGCGGCCAGTGCTAGCGGGATGGTGAGCGGCACCCAGTTCCAGGGTAACAGCTCGTCGATCCTGTTGATCTTGTGATCGTGGATGCGATTGAGCAAGTCGGTGATGTATGCTTGTGGATCGAGACCGTTCATTTTGGCGCTTTCGATCAGCGTCATGGCGCGGGCGAGGGTTTCGGCGCCTGTTTCGGAGCCGGCGAATAACCAGTTCTTCTTGCCCAGGCATATGGGCCGGACAGCCCGCTCGGCAGCGTTGTTGTCGATGGCGACGCGTCCATCGTCGATAAAGAGGCTGAAGGCGTGCCAGCGCCCCAGGGCGTAGCGAAAGGCCTTCGCCAGGTCTCCCTTGGTCGAGATACGGGTGAGTTGCTTCTCGGCCCAGCTATGCAGAGCCTCAAGCTTGGGTCGGCTCAACTCCTGGCGTATTGCCTGGCGGATATCGGCAGGCTTGCCCGCGATCTTGCGCTCAATGTCGTAGAGTTGCCCGATACGCTCGAGCGCCTCGTGTGCGATCTCGGATTTTTGCGACGTCCAGATGTCATGAAAATCGCGTCGCCAATGCGCAAAGCAGGCCGCTTCCCGGAAGCGAGGCTCACCATCCGCGACGGGTTCGTAGAGCTTAGCATAGCCTTTGTAGGCGTCGGCTTGAAGAATACCGCTTGCGCTGCCCAAGTGCGCCAGCACGTGCTCGGCTTTCCAGTTGGGCGCATAGCGGTAGAGGACGCCAGGCGGCGCGGTGCCGGCCCAAGGCCGCTGATCACAGACATAGCCCCAGATCCGGCCTTGCATCACACCCTTGCCGATACCCTTGGCGCGTCGTTCCGGAGCCAGCACGCGGATCGGTGTATCGTCGGCGTGCAGGATGTCGCTGCCCAGGACCGAGGCCTCGATCCGGTCGATCACCGGCTGCAGGATCCGCATCGAGCGACCACACCAATCGGCCAGCGTGCTGCGTGGGATGTCGGCACCCATGCGCGCGATGATCTCGTTCTGCCGGTACAGCGGCAAATGGTCGTCAAACTTCGAGATCAGCACGTAAGCCAGGAGACTTCCTCCGGCCATGCTACCGGGGATCGGTCGGCTCGGGGCTGGCACCTGGACCATCTTCTCGCAGCAACGGCAGGACTTCTTCGGGCGGACGACTTCGATGACCTGGAGCTTTGCCGTGATCATCTCGAGGATCTCGCTCACGTCTTCGCCGACGAGACGCAGCTCGCCGCCGCACTCCGGACAGGTGCTGCCGGGGTCAAGTTCGTGGCGTTGGCGCGGCGTATCCGCCGAGACGCGTGGGCGCCGAGATGGACGCGGCCCAGGGGTGGTCTCGGCAGACGCGACCGCCGCTTGCGCCTCGGAATCGTCCAGGCCACTTGTCACGAGGCCCTGTTGCGCGACCGAAACAAGCACGTCTTCGAGAGCGAACTCGAGTTGCTCGATCTCGCGTTCGATCTTCTCGGAGGATTTGCCGAAAGCCTGCTTCCTGAGCCTGGCGATCTGCAAACGCAGTGCCTGGACGACCAGGTCATGGGCGCGCAGCGTCGTCGTCAGCTTCTTGTTCTGGGCCTGCAACTGGGCGATCAGCGCCTTGAGAAGGGCCGGGTCTTCGGGAAGATCGGATGCCGCGTTGAGCATGGCTTTTTATACAGGAAATCGGCCGCAAAGCCTAGCAGAACAGCCGCTTTTGCAGAAGAAAAGTTACCCCGCGCGTGTAGGCGGCGCACCCCAGTTCGGACGCCTCCAGTCGATCCCTTCCCACAGCATCGCGAGTTGGGCCGATGTCAGTCGCGCCGCCCCGTCAGCCGCAGAGGGCCAGGGAAAACGGCCGCGCTCCAGGATCTTGTAATAGAGGCAAAATCCCTGACCATCCCAGTAAAGCAGCTTCAGCCTGTCGCCGCGCCGTCCCCGAAAGGCGAATACGGCACCACTGGCCGGCTTCTGTCGCAGCACGGTCTGGGCCAGCATTGCAAGACCCGAAATCCCTTTGCGCATGTCAGTGACGCCGCAGGCGAGATAGACCCTTACGCCGGTGCCCGGTCCGATCATGCAGCTTCCACCGACCGGATAAGCTGGGTCAAGGCAGTAGCCTCGATGCCGGCATCGAAGCGCAGCCGCCGTCCTTGCGCCAGACACAGCTCGACGATCAAGGGCGAGACCACCACCCGGTCATCGAGCACGGGCTCCGCGCTCAGCATGGGCGCCCCGATATCAACCGGCAAAAAGGTCGGCCCGTCCGCCGCAGGCAGCAACCCTCGCTTCCTGAACAGATGGCGCCATTGATAGATCTGGCTTCGCGACACATCGTAGCGCCGCGCGACGCGCGCCAACGTCTCTCCGTTCATTCCCACAGCGGCGACGATCTCGAGCTTCTCCGCGTTGCTCCACCGACGACGCCGTTCCCGGCCCAATATCTCCACCGCCGTCCCTCGCTTTGGCTCAGGACGTCCATAACGACGTCCTTATGGACGTCTCTTACGCGCTCACATCACAGCAAGGCAGGCGGCCTCAACCGGTCGGTTACGTTCGATCCACTCCAGGATTCTGCCAAACTCGCCATGGAGCATGGCGTTGACCTCACCACGCTTCGCGCCGGGCGTAAGCTCGATGCGCTCGATCAGCGCCCGCAACGCATCGGCGGCTTCCTGGCGCTCCTCCGGCTGCGATAGTGCGTGCGTCAATCGCTCGACTTTGCGCCGATAAATCTCGGAGATGTTGGGATGGATGTCCGGCACGTCAGCAGGGGCCGCAGCCAAACGAGCGCGGATCGCATCCTCCTGGGCTTCCAATTCCAAAAGCTCATCGACCAGCGCGCGCGTGCCCTTGCCTGCCTTTGCGAGTGTCACGAGACCCTTGATGGCCTTGACGACTTTCTGCAGGTCGGTTCGATCGGCACTTTCTGACGCGCGGCGCTGGTGGTTAATGCGATTATTCTCCTCGACATAGGTCCGAATGGCCTCTGCCGCGACCTCGGGGGTCATCATGCGATCGCGCAGACCATCAAGGACGCGCGCTTCCAGCTTGTCGCGTGTGATGCTGTGGCTGTTCGAGCAGCTTTTCGTATCACCATGGTTCGAACAGGCAAACCGCCCCTGCCCGCGAAGGGAATAAGGACCGCCGCAGCAGCCGCAATAGACCAGGCCTGAGAGAAGGCTTTTGGGGCGATGCGTTCGATTAAGAGCTGTATGGGCAGAGCGCGTTGCCTCGATGACGTCGGCATATTGGATCGCGATATTCTCCTGCCTTGCCTTCACAGCCTGCCAGAGTTCTTCATCCACGATCCGCAGGTCAGGAACCTCGGTCACAATCCATTCGGATTTGGGATTGATGCGGGAGACCCGCTTGCCGGTTTGCGGGTTCTTCAGATAGCGCAGCCGGTTCCAGACAAGTTTGCCGATATAAAGCTCGTTGTTGAGGAGGCCTGTGCCGCGCTTGGCGTGGCCGCGGATCGTGGTTGATGTCCACAGCTTGCCCGTTGGGGCTGAAATCCCGGAATCATTCAGACGGCAGGCGATTGCGTGGGGGCTGAGCCCGTTGGCGAACTGTCGGAAAACCTGGCGAATGACTTCAGCTTCGGCGGCATTGATACTCCGCTCGCCGTGGACCGGTTCGCCTTCGCTGGAGAAGCGCCGCACGACGTCATAGCCAAAGCAAAGCCCGCCCCCGGATTTGCCCTTCTCGACGCGGCCGCGCAGACCGCGATGGGTCTTCTTCGCAAGATCCTTGAGGAACAGCGCGTTCATCGTGCCCTTGAGGCCGACATGCAGTTCAGAAACTTCACCCTCTGCCAGGGTGACGATCTTCACGCCGGCGAACTGGAGATTCTTGTAGAGCGTGGCGACGTCGGCCTGGTCGCGTGACACCCGATCCAACGCCTCGGCCAGCAGAATGTCGAAGCGCCCCATCTGCGCATCGTGCAAAAGTGACTGGATGCCTGGACGGAGTATGACGCTTGCGCCGGAGATCGCGGCATCTTTATAATTGGCGACAATCCGCCAGCCTTCGCGCGCCGCCTGTTCACGGCATATCAAAAACTGATCGTCGATCGATGCAGGGCTCTGCTTATCGTCGGAATAGCGGGCATAAAGCGCTACGCGGGGCATTTGGAGTCTCCAGAGATGAGCTTTGGGGTCAGTCTACAGATTTGACCATTCTTGCCAATCTGAGGAAGATATCAAAATTGGAGCGCGCTTTTATGCTGTCCCCCGGAATTCCGCCCCCTCACTGCACAGGGGTCTGCGATGCCGGAATCGATAAGCGGGTGCAGTCTGTCTCCTGCTAATCCGGCGGGAGTCGACCAAACCAAGTCGTTCGACAGTCAACGGGCAAACGTCAGCTTACACCAGAACCCGCCGCCACCTTCGCAGGAGACGGCCGTCACCTTCAGGCTTGGCTAACCGGTTCGTGCAGCAAGTTACCGGAAAGCTACACCGTTGACACTTCACCCAGACGATTGTCGTACACTCTACGTAACAGGGCCGCATCACGCGAAGGCGGGAGGCCAAACTGGCGGGCGTATTCGCGGCTGAACTGGTTGGGGCTCTCATAGCCAACACCGAACGCGACAGCGGTCGCGTTGCCCTCGCCGGCCAGCAGCAGCGATCGTGCGTGCAGGAGCCGAACATGTTTCTGGTACTGAAGGGGGCTGAGCGCAGTGACAGCCTTGAAGTGCCGATGGAAGGCGGAGACGCTCAGGGCCGCCATCTCGGCCAAGGCCTCGACCCGCAGCGGCTTGGCAAAGTTCTCCCTGATCCATTGGATCGCAACGCCGACCCGAGAAAGCGCAGTGTTCGGTGTGGCGATGTCCCGCAGCATCCAACCTAATGGCCCCTGCAGTACGCGGAACAGGATCTCGCGCTCGTAAGCGGGCGCCAAGGCCGCAATTTCGTTCGGCCGCTCCATCAATCGCAGCATCCTGACCCAGGCGTCGAGCAGGTCGAGTGTCACCGGCGCAACCGAGAAGCCAGGCGCGTAGAGCCCGCCTCCGGCAGGTTTAGGCAGATCAGACAGCAAATTGGCAACGATCGTGGGTTCCAGCGTAAGGCTAACAGCGAGGTAGGGTTCCCCCTCCTCGGATGGGTGAACTGAGCCCACCGCCGGCAGGTCGATGGACATGACGAAGTACGTTGCAGGGTCGTAGCGGAAAGTTCGGTCCGCGACCGTCATCGTCTTTGATCCTGTCAGGATCAGATTGACCATCGGTTCGTAAACCGCGGCGAGCTGGTGCTCCGGGATTTCGCCCTGGACCATAGCGACGCGCGGGATGCCGGTCTCGGTCCGCCGGTTCTTTGCCTTGGCTGCGAGACCGCGGAGTTCCTGAAGCTGCATTTCCATGCTGCCCTTGTCTCATCCAAGCGGCACGGCATCAACACAAAAGCAGAAATAGGCAATCATAGAGGAGGATCGTGTGAGCGCACGGAGCGCAGGTACGGCACAACGCTGACAGACAGTTTGAAGGAGCAGCTATGAGCATCGTCATTATCACAGGAGGCAGCCGCGGCCTGGGCGCGAGCACCGCCATCCAGTGCGCCGCGCGCGGTATGGGCGTTATCCTCACCTACAACAGCAACCCGGATGCGGCGAACACCGTCGTCGCCGAGATCGAGGAGAAGGGCGGCAAGGCGGTCGCCCTGCAGCTCAACGTCGCCGACTGCGCCAGCTTTCCCACGTTTCGCGATCAGGTGCGTGACGCGCTGCAGGCGATCTGGGACCGCCGCGACTTCGACGCGCTCGTCAACAACGCCGGCTATGGCCTCTACAATCCGATCGCTACGGTCACAGAGGAGGAGTTCGACGGACTGTTCCGCGTGCACCTCAAGGGCCCGTTCTTCCTGACGCAGACGCTGCTGCCGCTGATCTCGAACGGGGGCCACATTGTGAATGTCGCAAGCGCCACGAGCCGGGTCGCGACCGCAGGGGTTGCACCTTACGCTTCCTTCAAGGGCGGACTGCAGGTGCTGACCCGTTACATGGCCAAGGAGTTCGGCGACCGCCGCATCCGGGCCAACTCGATCGCTCCAGGTGCGATCAAGACCGAACTGGGTGGTGGCCTCAACGACGAGTTCGAAGCCATGCTCGCAAGCCAGACAGCGCTCGGGCGGGTCGGCGAGCCCGACGATATCGGCTGCATGATCGCCAGCCTGCTGTCCGACGATAATCGCTGGATTAACGCCCAGAACATCGAAGTCGCCGGCGGCTACATCATCTGAGGAAAAGCACATGCTCGATCACATCTTCCTGACGGTGAGCGACACGGATCGCTCCATCGCCTTCTACGAACGGGTGCTGCCTGTGCTCGGAATCACTGCACGCGGCGACTATGACGGGAAGGACGGACCGCCCGGTCATCCCGACCTGAAGGGCTTCGGCGCCAGGGGCCGCATGTTCTTTTGGCTTCGGCAGGGCGTTGCCGCGCCGGACGCAGTGCATGTCGGCCTGGTCGCCGATTCCGAAGCGATGGTGAACGCGGCGCATGCCGCGGCGATGACAGCAGGAGCCAGTCAGATCCACCCGCCGGGTCCACAGCTCCACTACGATCCGCGCTACTATGCGGCGCAGGTTCGTGATCCGGACGGCTACAGTCTCGAATTCGTCTTCAAGAGCTGGCAGCATGAGGACTGAGGCCCGTCACGCGGGCGACCTGCGACCGATCGCCGACGCGCTGATTTCGGCGACCAATGCGTTCGCCGTCGAGCCGGCGTTGGGGTTGTTCACGGCTGACGCCGTGATCGATGATCCCTCGACCGAGGAGCGCTTCGACGGGCAGGCCGGCGTGCGTGACTACATCAAGCGCTTCTTCGTCGGCTACCGGACGGCCACGCGGCCGCTTTCGTTTACGCGCATCGACGAGCACCGAGCGCGGCTGCGCGTCGATTTCACCGGCGACTTCGGACACGAGATCGGCCTGCTGGAGATCGTCACCGATCCCGCAGGGCTGATCGTCCGCATCGACGCCCACCTCGAATAATTCAAAAGAAGGCAATCGATACGATGAACAGGCTGATGATCTACGGGGCAGCCGGCTATACCGGCCGCATGGCGAGCGCGAACGCCAAGGCTGCGGGGATTGACCTGGTCCTCGCGGGCAGACCGAAGGACGAGGCGAAGCTGGTCAGGCTGGCTGCGGAGATGGGCGCCGGGTACCGGCTGTTCGCGGTCGACGACGTTACGGGATGCGAAGGAGCGCTCTGCGATATCGCCGGCCTGCTCAACTGCGCAGGTCCGTTCATGCGGACGGCGGAGCCGCTGATGCAGGCGTGCATGGCCTCCGGCACCCACTATCTCGACATCGCGGCCGAATTGGACAGCTACCGCCTGGCCGAGCGATACGATGAGGACGCACAGGCCGCCGGCGTCATGCTTCTACCGGGCAGCGGCGGAAGCGTGGCGTTGCTCGGATGCCTCGCCGGGCATGCGGCCAAGCGTGTGGCGAATCCCAGTAAGCTGAGCATCGCTCTCCATGTGGCGGGCGGCTTCTCCCGGGGATCGGCCGTCAGCGCGAGCGAAAACGTAACTACCGAGACGCTCCACAGGGTGGACGGGGAGCTTGTCAGTCGTGCGGCCGACGAACTCCGCGAATTCGACTTCGGGAATGGGCCCGCCACCTCCTTCCCGGTCACCCTGCCGGAACTGATCACGATTTGGCGGGCCACCGATATTCCGAACATCGAGACGTACGTGCACGTGACCGACGGCGCTTTCCCAGAGGGCGATCTCGCAGCCATGCCCGATGGCCCCACGCTCGAGGAGCGCGAAGCCAACCGCTACCATGCGGCGGTCGAGGTCACGGGCGGGGACGGCACCGTCGTCCGCTCCATTCTCGATACGGTGAACGGCTATACGTTCACGACGCTGGCTGCGGCCGAGGCGGCGCGACGCGTGGTTGGCGGAGAAGCCCGGGCAGGCTTCCAGACTCCCGCCGGCCTGTTCGGCGACGGCTTCGCCGAGACGATCGCTGACACGACGATCGTCGACGTCTGATCGTCAGCACACGTTGGTCGTCTTCGCAGTCGGTGCGATCCTAAGCTCCGGGCGGCACGATGCGCCGCCCGGAGCCGATCCTGAATGCATATAACGGCACGGAGCATCTGTTTTGCCGCGACCGGCCCCCGATCGACGATCCGGGCGCTGCCGTGGGCGATCAGCAGCAAATTCTTCTGCGGATCGTAGCCTAGTGCTGCCGAGCCAGCTCGTCGCTCACCATGGCTGGCGGCCGTGACTCCCAAAGAAGCCGCCGGTCGGACCGTCCTTGTCGATCAGGGCCATCCTAATCGCAAGCTCGGCGCCTTCTTCCGGTGTCAAAAGGCCCGAGTTGCCGTTGAGGTCGGTTCGCACGTTTCCTGGCTCGACCGCATTGACCTTTATCTCGAACGGCTCGAGCTCCTTGGCGAAGGAGACCGTCACGGCGTTCAGCGCGACCTTCGATGACGTGTAGGCTAGAAGGTTGACGGTCGAGAACAGCGAGGTCGGATCGGTGATGAGGGTCAGCGAACCCAAGCCGCTGCTCATGTTCACTATCCGTGCGTCGTCGGCGGCCTTCAGGAGAGGGGCGAAGGCCTGCGTCACCCGGATAGGGCCGAAGGCGTTCACCTCGTAGGTGGCCTTTACGTCATCCATGCCGAGCTCGCTTGGCGGGGTCTGGAGATCGAGCACGATGCCTGCATTGTTCACGAGGACGTGGAGGGCGTCGAGCTCATGTCCGACCGTCTCGGCCGCGCGACGAACGCTTGCGTCATCGGCCACGTCGATCTCGACGAAGCGGACGTCGAGGCCCTCGCCGCGTAGGGACTTCACCGCCTCCTCCCCTCGGGAACGGTCGCGTGCGCCCATCCATACCGAGAGGCCGGCGGAGGCGAGTCCCTTGGCTATGGCAAGCCCGAGGCCTTTGTTCGCGCCGGTCACCAGCGCCTGGCGCTTATGGGTCATCACTGCCTCACTCCTCCGCGGCTTCAACCGGGGCGGCGGCATGCTTGCTGATGTCGCCGAACAGGCGGGGCTCGATCTCACGCGATGCGAAACGCCATGCCCCGTCATGAAGCTCGAAAGTGTCGATGTAGCGGCCGGTCACGATCGGCTGCAGCGGCAGGCCAGGCAACTCCTGGTGGACGGTGAAGTAGCAGATAGAACTGGCGGCCGTCACGGAGGCAACGTCGACGAGTACGTTCGAGACCGAATGCCAGGTCCGGGGCGTGTCATCGACATGGTACTGGAGGTTGTTGCGCAGGAACTGAGCGATGCTGTCGCGTCCTTCCACGATCGTACCGGCGATGTTGAACTTGGCAGCCGCCAGCAGCTCGGCATTCGCATCGACCTTCCCGTAGTCGAGGTTGTGGACATATTCTGCAAGCAGGCGGCGAACCTCGCTCTCGATGACGAGTTTATCGATCGCGCTGGGGAGGGTGGCATTGGTGGACATGGGTCTTTCCTTCATGATGATTTTGATGTGACGTTCACGGTCGGTGAGATGCTTTTTGTGCCGCCGGCCCGGGGGGAGTAGGCCGACGGCACGCAGGCTATGATCGCGCGAGGGGGGCGAGCGCGATCACGGCAGCTCGATGATTGGGACAGGACGAGTACGGTCCATCAGACCTGCGAAGCACCCCCATCGGCGAACAGTTCGGTGCCGTTAATGTAGCTGGCGGCATCGCTGCCGAGGAACGCGACCGCGCGCGCGATCTCTTCCGGCCGACCGATACGGCCGATCGTGCTGCGATCGGCGAGGTAGGCCAGCGCCTCGTCGGCCTGCTCGCCGAGGAAGGAACGCAGTGAGGCGGTGTCCACCGGACCGGGACTTACGATGTTAATGCGAACGCCCGATCCCTTGACCTCCGTCACCCAGCCACGCACCATCGCGCGCAGCGCCGCCTTGGTGCCGCCGTAGACGCTGAGGCCCGGACCTGGCTGGATCGAGGACGTCGATCCCACGATGACGATTGCGCCGCCTTCGCCCATAAGCGGCAGCGCCTTCTGGACGGAGAAGGTCACGCCTTTCACGTTGCTATCAAATGCGCGGTCGAAATGATCTTCGGTGATTGCCTCTAGCGGCACGATTTCGCCGGCGCCGGCATTGGCGACAAGCAGGTCGAGGCGACCGTGCTTCTCCTTCACATGGGCATAGAGCCTGTCGAGATCGGCAAGGTTCGAGACCTCCGCGCGCACGCCTTCGGCGCCGCTCCCGAGCACGGCAACCGCCTCGTCCAGCTTCCCACGGTTGCGACCCGTGATGATGACTCTGGCTTTCTGCGACGCGAGTTCCTGCGCGACAGCAAGCCCGATGCCGGATGTACCGCCTGTCACGATGACAACCTTATCGGCGAATGACATGATGAGTTCCTTTATTGATGGATAGCCGCGGCGGCTCTGCCGGGTGCTTCCCACTGAGATCGTTTGGAGGCTGTTCGCCGGTCCCTGACGGTGCGGACCCGAACTACTCGGTCTGGCAGACGGCCTCGATGTTGTTGCCATCGGGGTCGAGCACGTAGGCAGCGTAGTAGTTCGGGTGATACCGTTCGCGGACGCCGGGCGCGCCGTTGTCGCTCCCGCCGTTGGCCAGCGCCTTCTCGTGGAACGCATCGACGGCCTCCCTGTCGCCAGCGGTGAACGCGACATGGACGGGAAGTCGGTTGCCAGTCTCCTCGTGGAACCACAGGCTCGGATACCCCTCCTGGCCGAACCCGTGTCTCGCGCCCCCAGACGCGGTGCGCGCCGGATCGATGCTGACGACCAGCGACAGCCCAAGCGGCTCCAGCGCCGCATCGTAGAAGCGGCGGGACGCTTCCGCGTCGCCCACGGGCAGTTCGATGTGGTTGATGATACTCATAGTCGGATTTTCCTTCATGCCTGGGACGCCCCGCCATCGGCGAAAAGCTCGACACCGTTGATGTAGCTTGCGGCGTCGCTGGCAAGGAACGCCGCGACCTCCGCGATCTCCTCAGGCTCGCCGATGCGGCCCATCGGGCTCTTCTCCCGCAGGAAGGCGAGCCCCTCTTCCGCATGCTCGCCGAAACCGTCCCGCAGCGCCTGTGTGTTCGTCGGCCCCGGGCTGACGATGTTGATGCGGATGCCGGAGCCCTTCAGGTCGCTGACCCAGCTCCTGACCAGATTGCGCACGGCGGCCTTAGTGGCTCCGTAGATGCTCATCGACGGACCCGGATCGATCGAGGAAGTAGAGCCGACGATTACGATGGACGAGCCGAGCTGCAGCAGCGGCAAAGCTCCCTGGACGGTGAAGACGATGCCCTTCACGTTCGTGTCGAACTGCTGATCGTAAGCCGCTTCGGTGATTTGGCCCAGGGGCGCATGGACACCGCCGCCGGCGTTTGCGACCAAGGTGTCGATACGGCCGAAGTCGGAGCGGATCTGCGAGAAGAGTGTCGCGAGACTGGCGGGGTCGGAGACATCTGCGATCATACCGGACGCGTTCGCGCCCAGCTTGCCCACCGCGCGATCCAATGCATCCTGCCGCCGACCCGCGATGATCACCCGCATCCCTAAGGCGGCCATTTTGCGCGCGATGGCGAAGCCGATCCCGCTGCTACCGCCCGTTATAAGGGCAACTTTCATATCTGTTGGCATCGCTAACTCCTGCTCAGCCGGAATAATAGTGATCGCTATTAACAGTGCGCAAGGGGGCGTTGCAAATTTTTATAGCGAACACTATTATCTCTGTTGTTTTCAGGAGGTCCCAGTGAGCGAAAATGTCCGCAAGAGGCGGCCTAGGAGGCCGTTCGATCGGCAACTCGGCGTCGAGAAGGCGCAGCGCCTGTTTCACCAGAGGGGCTATGACGGCGTGAGCGTCGCCGATCTGACGCAGGCGCTCGAGATCAATCCGCCCAGCCTTTATGCGGCCTATGGCAGCAAGGCGGGTCTCTTCGAACATGCCCTGCGCCGCTACGCGGCCGTACACGCGCTACCGGTTTCCGAGATATTCGAGGGTCGTGATCTTGGCGAGGCTGTGACGATGATCTTCGTCTCGGCCGCTGAGCAGTAT
Source organism: Sphingobium sp. SA2 (assembly GCF_032227065.1). NCBI lineage: Bacteria > Pseudomonadati > Pseudomonadota > Alphaproteobacteria > Sphingomonadales > Sphingobiaceae > Sphingobium > Sphingobium sp. SA2. Next base: position 195,082 of record NZ_JAPMXX010000001.1, on the reverse strand, counting down.
TCCAGCGATGCCGCGGCGCGGGGTTGCCTGGTCACGGAAGGCACGCGCGCGGCCGATCCCGAAGCACGGGCGATCGCGAGCGAGATCAGCGCTGTGATGGTGTCCGCGATCGGAGAGGAAATCCGCAAGCGCGTTCCTCAGAACGCAGATGCTGTCGCTGACGCGGTTGTGACCATGGTGCGTGGGCTTTCGGCCGCAGCCTACACGGGGATGGAGGCTAGTCGGCTCCGTGCTGCGGCCGAGCAGGCCGCCTTCATGTTCAAGGCTGGCCTGTCTGCATCCATGGTGTGACCGCTTTCATCGCGCCAGTTGTAGTGAACACTATTATCTTGTGGCGTTGAGTGATTGCCGTTATAGCAATCGCTACTATCTCGCCTCAAGGTGAGGTGAACCCACAGGCGCTTTCGTCATCGGAGAGGTCGCCTACGAGCATCGATGCGCGTGGGCCCCGTTCGAAATGGAACACGCGCCGCTACAGCGAGGATACCATGCAGCACGTTATATTTTCCGAGATCGGCGGACCCGAAGTCCTAGCGGTTGAGTCCTTCGATCTGCCGCCGACCGGACCCGATGAGGTTCGGGTCAGCATCGAGGCGATCGGGGTCAATCGGTTCGAGGCACTGTACCGGCGCAACTTCTACGTCGTTCCCCCCAGTCTGCCTTCGGTCATGGGTGTCGAGGGCGTCGGCACCGTCATGGAGGTGGGCTCTGAGGTCGTGGGCCACACCATCGGCGACCGTGTCGCCATTCTCCCTGTGCAGACGCCGTTCGTTGGATCCGGCATCTACGCGACCCACGCCAACGTGCCGGCATCGGCGTTAGTAAAGTCGATCCCTGGAACGACGGCGATCGAAGAATCCGCGGTCTGGATGGCGGGTCTTCAGGCCTATAATCTCATCACCAAGGTTCCGGTCGGCACCGGTGATTTCGTTTTGGTGACTGCCGGAACTTCGCCGGTCGGCAGTGCGCTCATCCAGTTCGCACGTGATATGGGGGCGACCGTTCTTGCTACGACCCGGACGAATGGGCGCAAGCGGGAGCTGCTCGATCTTGGCGCGCACCATGCCGTCGCCACGGATGAGGAGGCGCTGGCCGACATCGTCATGGCCGCAACCAACGGCAAGGGCGTGAAGGTAGTCCTGGATACGGTTGGCGGCGCCCTGCTGGCGCAGTGTGTCGCATGCCTTGCAGAAGAGGGAAGCCTCTTCAGCTACGGCGCTCAGACGTCGCCAGACATTACTGCCGCTCGCGTTGATGTACCCCTTGTGGCACTCGACCGACGTTCTCTTTCCTTCGTCGACCTCTTCGAACTGACCGACGTTCCGGAGCGGTTCGCTGCTGCGCAGGAATACATCCGCACCGCTGTTGCCTCAGGTGCCTTCAAGCCGCGGATTGACAGCACTTTTCAGCTTGAGAACGTACAGGAGGCCCATCGCCGGATGGAGGATGGCCGCTTAAGCGGTAAGGTCGTCATCACGATCGAGTAAGGTGGAGAGCGGCGTCCGACGCACAATTATTCGTCTGACCATCACGGTCTCGGATCAGCCTCGCTGATCCGGCTCTGGTCTGGATGTTGGCGCGTTGGATGACCATTTCTGTCGAAGGCCGTCGTTTGCGAGGGATTAGCGGACGACGGCTCTGTCCCCACGATGCGGCGCTCCATTTCCGGCAGGTCGCGACCACTACGAGACGTTCCCCGACAGGTACGCGAACGACCGTTCATGCCGGAACCCGCCATTACTTGGCATCGACTGGGTGCTCAGCAATGCCACATCAGTCACTCCTAGACGCAAATAACCTGCGAGATACTGGCATTCGTTCATTGTGTCGGCGTAAGCGGGTTCGAGTAATCCAAGCCCAGCGCTTTAATGTCCGACGAGCGACATTCTGACGGCAAGTAGATGGGCCTTGATTAGGTCCGCCGCCTTCGCCGCATCCCGTTCTCCTAGGGCTTCGACGATCGCGCCGTGCTGTTTCTGGTAAGTTTGGCGCCGATCGGGCGTGACGGTGCGCTCCTTGAGCTTCATCCATTCGGGTTGGTGCCGGGCCATGTTGATCGCTTCGTAAAGGCCGGACAAAAGTTCATTCTTGGCCGAAGCGATGATGACTTCGTGCAATCGTCCATCCCATATCTCAAATTCAGGTATATCGACTGACGCTTCGGCGCGTTCGAAACATTCGCGCATGGCCGCAAGGTCCGCCGACGTGGCCCGTGTCGCAGAAAGAGATGCTGCCCAGGGTTCCAGCACGAGCCGCACTTCCATCACTTCTGCCGGACTGGATCCGATCACGCGATCGAGCAAGGCCTGAGCATCCGACACCATCTGTGGTCTGGCTTCGGCCACGAACGAGCCCCGGCCGATATGGCGGACAATCTTGCCCTGATCCTCCAGAGTCTTGAGCCCCTTGCGAAGCGTATTGCGGGCGACGCCGAACTCTTCCTCAAGCTCGCGCTCGGTCGGTAGCCGGAAGCCTGGCTGCCATGTGCCCTCCGCAATCCTGGTTTCGATGCGCTCCACGATCTGCGCCACGGCTTCTGCGGCGCGCACGCGGACTTGGCTGGACGTTTTTGCTATTTGGTGATCCATTTGTGACCCAATAGTGGCATTCCGCCAATTAATCAAGATACCATTACTAAACCACTTGACAGATTATGTGATTCGCGATCATATTGGTTCACGAAGCCAAGATGATTGGTATATTATTGGTTTAGGAGCGTATGCATGAAGTTCGCAACCCTCACTGTCGGCGGGCAGAAGATTGTCGCCGCCATTTCGCCCGAGGGAGACCAGTATTGGCCGCTTGAAGACTTGGTCGGTCGCCCGATTGCCACCATGGTAGACCTGATCCGCGCTTATGATGAGGTCAAGGGCCAACTCAAACCTAACGGCGGCGCGCGCAGCCTGGCAGGCGTCAAGGTTAACGCCCCCCTGCTGCCGTTGCGCAACATCATGTGCGTCGGCAAAAATTACCATGCCCATGCGCATGAATTCACCAAGAGTGGGTTCGACAGCTCGGCCAAGGACATCAGCGAAGCGATCCCGACCGCCCCGATCATTTTCACCAAGGTGCCTGAGACAGTGATCGCAACCGGCGATGACATTCGTTACCCAACGGGGCTGTCCGACAGCATCGACTATGAAGCCGAACTGGGTGTCATCATCGGCAAGGCGGGCCGGGGCATTTCCAAGGACAATGCCCTCGACCATGTCTTTGGCTATACGATCATCAACGACATGACGGCGCGCGATCTCCAGTCGAAGCACAAACAGTGGTTTATTGGCAAATCGCTCGACACTTTCTGTCCGATGGGGCCGTGGCTGGTGAGCGCGGACGAGGTGGACGTCGCGAACCTCGACCTGAAATGCTGGGTCAATGGCGAGTTGCGTCAGGATGCCAATACGTCCGACCTCATCTTTGATGTGCCCACGCTCATCGAAACGCTGTCGGCAGGCCTCACCCTGCAACCTGGCGATGTGATCGCAACAGGAACGCCTGCCGGCGTCGGCATCGGTTTCGATCCGCCTAAATATCTGGCGCGGGGCGACGAGATCGCCATCGAGATTTCCGGCCTTGGCCGCCTCTCCAACATATTGGCCTGAACCATGCCGGATATTTTCGTAGAGAGCATAGGGACGGGTGATCCGATCCTGTTCATTCACGGGCTGGGCGGGACGAGCAATGTGTTTGCCCCCCAAGTCGGTGTGCTGTCGCGCTTCTTTGCCTGCCACAGGTTCGATCTGCCAGGGGCCGGCTTGTCGCCATCGTCCGGTGAGAACAGCATCGATGCGCTGGTCGATGCGACCATTGGCGTCATGGACGGGCTGGGGCTTTCAGGTCCGGTCCATATCGTGGCCCATTCGATGGGCACGGTGGTTGCGCAACATCTCGCTCTCAAGGTCGCAGATCGGGTCGCGAGCCTGTCGCTGATCGGCCCAGTCCATGCGCCTGGCGAAGCAGGTCGCGCCGCGATCAGGGACCGGGCCGCCAAGGTCCGCGCCGAAGGCATGGCATCGATAGCCGACGCCATCGTCATCGGCGGCACATCAGCCGAAACTAGGGCAGCGCGCCCCGAAGTCGCGGCTTTCGTGCGTGAGATCATCATGCGGCAGGATGCCGAGGGCTATGCCCGGCATTGTGAAGCGCTGGCAGGAGCACAGGCGGCTGATGTTGCCCTGATCGACGTGCCGACGTTGCTGGTGACGGGGGACGAGGACAATACTTCGCCCGCGCCAGCCTCGACGGCGCTCGCCGCAAAATTCCTCGATGCCAATCTCATAATATTGGGTCGGACGGGGCATTGGACGACGTTCGAAAGGGCAGGAGAGGTTAGCGATGCGATCGTCAACTTTCTCTTCTCTCAGAAGCTGTGATGCAAGCCGGTGGCTTCTTTGTTCCCGCCACCAGCGTGGCTGAAGGTTTGCACGACCTGCGATCGCTATGCGCCCGTACAGGGCGGCATAGGCGATCGGTTGGCCGATGCGCTGGAAGCGGCGTCGACGGACATGGTTGCCGGCGGCCGGCTGGCCTTCCGGCGGGTTCCGTGTCTCTCTGGATGCAAGCAGCCGGGAAACATCGCGCTTGGCGCTTCGGCCAAGGTGAAGATGAGGATCAATCGGGTGACCGCGCAGGATGCGGACGACCTGATACGCCTCGCCGAACTGTTCGCGGCGTCGCCTAAGGGCGATGTCCCTGAAGAAGACTGGCCGCCAGCGCTCAAGGGACATCTGGCGACCTATGTAAAACCCCGCCCCACAGGCGGATAACGCGCAGCGGACCAGCCGACGAAGATCGGTGTCCATGCCCAAGGAGAAGATGCAGTGGCTACTACGCTGTTCAAGAATGTCCGGGTGCTCGATAGCACGGGCGAGAAACCCTATGCAGGCGATGTCCTGATCGAAGGCAACCGCATTGCCAGGGTAGAACGCAATCTCAATATCATCACGGGCGACAATCACCGGATCGTCGAAGGCGATGGCATGACGCTGATGTCGGGCCTGTGCGACGCGCACACCCATTTCAGCTGGATCGACCAGCCATCGCTGGACGCGATCGGGATGCTGCCGGTTGAGGAACATACGCTTGAAGCCATGCGGTCGGCGGCGACCTATCTCGACATGGGCTATACCATGTGCATGGGCGCGGCCTCCGCCAAGCCCCGGCTCGACGTGGTCATCCGCAACTATATCAATGCCGGCAAGATCCCCGGTCCGCGCTATTATGCGGCGAGCACCGAGATCGCGACGATCGGTGGCCTGGGCGATCTCAACCCCTGTCATGTCGCCGCCTATACCTTTGTCGATGTCATCAATGGCCCCATGGAAATGCGGCGTTCCGTCCGTAAATTCCTCAAGGAGGGTGTCGATAACATCAAGCTCAACCTGTCGGGCGAAAACATCACCGGCATGGAAGCCGAGCGCACGCCGATGGCCGATGACGAGGTGCATGAGGCGGTGACGGAAGCGCGGCGTAAGCCCGGCACGCGGATTTGCGCCCATGCACGGTCGAACGAGAGCGTCTTGCAGTGCCTGAAATATGGCATCGATTTCATCTACCACGCCAGCTACGTCACCGACGAGACGATCGAGAAACTGGCCGCTGCCCGCGACAAGCATTTCGTGGGGCCGGGCGTCGCCTGGCTGTATCAGACCGTTTACAATGCGTCGGATTGGGGCGTCACGCCCGAAGTCGCACTGGCCATGGATTATCCGCGCGAACTCGAAGCCTGCATTGCGGGCGTGAAGAAAATGAAGGCAGCAGGCGTGCGCATCGTGCCGGGCGGCGACTATGGCTTCGCCTGGACCCCGCACGGCACCTACGCCAAGGATCTGGAATATTTTGTCGATCTGTTCGGCTTCACGCCGATGGAAGCGATCATATCCGCCACCGCGCTGGGTGGAGACGTCATGAAGATGGGCCATGAACTGGGCCAGGTGAAGGACGGCTTCCTTGCTGACCTCATTCTCGTTGATGGCGATCCGCTGGTCGACATTACGATCTTGCAAGACCGCAATCGCATCGCCGCGGTCATGAAGGATGGCCAGTTCCACCGCGAACTCGATCCTTCACAACGAAGGACTCTGGCGATGACCGGATAACGCCACTTCAACCGACAACTGAATAATTAAAAGATTGGGAGGATTTTATGCTTTGTTCCAAGATGATGACGCTTGCCTGCAGCACGGCGGCGATCGCGATTACCTGCCCGGCCTCCGCGCAGGATGCAGCTACCCCGCCGACGAATGCGACCGAAACGAGCAGCGCCTCAGTTGGTATCGAAGATATCGTGGTGACGGCGCAACGCCGGTCTGAAAACCTTCAGGACGTACCTATAGCGGTGACGGCGTTCAGCGCCGACGCCATTTCCACGGCTCGCATTCAAAGCTTCAACGACCTAGCAACGCGGATTCCCGGTTTCAGCGTCAATACCTTCTCCCAATCGCGCGCCAACCCGGCCCTGCGAGGTGGATCCACATCCTTGTCGGCGCCAGGGGCGGAACAGGCGATCGGTCTGTTCATCGATGACGTCTATTTCGGGGGCAGCGGCGATTTCGAGATCGACCTGTTCGACGTAGAGCGGATCGAAGTGCTCAAGGGGCCGCAGGGGACGCTGTTCGGGCGCAACACGACAGGTGGCCTGATCAATGTCGTGACGAAAACGCCGACGCAGGAATTGCAGGCCCAAGGCGAAGTGTCGATGGGCAATTACGACTATTTTCAGGTTCGCGGCTATCTCGCCGGTGGTCTGACCGACACTCTCGCCGGTTCCATCGCTTTCACGTCCAGCGATCGCGATGGCACGTCGTTCAACAGTTTTACGGGTAACCGGGTCGATACGATCAATCGGTCGTCAGTGCGCGGCAAGCTCGCGTGGGCACCATCGGACAGCGTCAATATCGTGCTCGGCGCAGGCTATAGCCGCGTCAATGAAACGGCACCGGCGCGCGACGCGATCTTTACCGGCGTACCGATCGAAAACCAGGCGCTGCTTGCGACTGGCTTTGTGCCGGACAATGATCCACGAGTCGTGCAGATGTGGACGGACGGCAGCTACAAATCAGAACAGTTCACCGCTAGCCTTCATGTAACCAAGGAACTGGGCGACGCCAATCTGCTGTCTATCACATCCTACCGCAATCTGCGGACACAGCAGTCGCCAATTTCCTTGGCCGGTGTCACCACCCCAGTCTATGATTTCGGCGAACCGCGTGAACTGGATGCGGCCAGTCAGGAATTTCGGTATATTTCCGACTATTCCGGCCCATTCAATTTCGTCGGAGGCGTATTTCTTTACTATGCGAATGAAAGCCGGGATCTGAACGGCATCGCCCAGTGGGAAGAAAATACCGTCGGCGGCTATTTCCAATCTCTAACCCTATGCCCTCTTCAGAACCCGGACGAGCTGGTCGTCTCCCAGGCCTGCAAGGATAATTATGCCTCGCTGTTCGAACCATCCAACTTTCGGGTCTTCCAGCGCACCAAGACGAAAAGCGCGTCCGCATTCTTGCAGGGCAATTACGAGCTGACCGATTCGCTCAAGCTAACGCTTGGCGGCCGCTACACCTATGACAAGAAATCCGCGACGGGCTTCTCATCGGGCGACCTCGAATTTTTCTGGCATCCGGCCGATATCCTGGTGGATGACTCCGAGAGTTGGGGACAGTTCACCTATCGCGCGGCGGTCGACTGGAAGGTCACCGACGATATTCTGCTCTATGCGTCGCGATCGACGGGCTTTCGCAGCGGTGCCTATGAACTCACGCAGAGCGACCCTGCCTTGTCAGCGGTGCCGGTCGGGCCGGAAAAGGTTCTTAGCCATGAAGTCGGTTTCAAGAGCCGTCTCTTCAATGACATGATTCAGTTCAATGTCGCCGTTTTCCACGCAAAATATACCGATCTCCAGTTTTTCGTGAACACCGGCGACGCCAGCGTGACGACCAATGCCGGTCAGGCGACGGTCAAGGGAATTGAAATCGATGCGGTCGTGGCACCTGTGCGTGGTGTGACCCTGTCGGCTGCCTATTCATATCAGAAGGGCAGTTCCAAGGGCATTCCGGTTCAGGCGGAAATAGCCGATGGCACGCCGCCTGCGGGCACCATTCCCCATACCATAGTGCTTGGCGCTGACTTCGAACATGAGTTCGCCAATGGCAGCGCCGTTTTTCTGCACGGCGATTTCACCCATAAGAGCCGCTACGGACTGGAATTCAACGATACGCCGCAGTTCAGGAGCGGGGTGAAATCCATGATCAATGGCAGCATCGGCTATCGCTTCGCCAACAAGATGGAATTGCGCATCTGGGGCAAGAACCTGACGAACGAGAATGTCGTGACTTATGGCCAAAATTTCTGGTTCGCATTTTACAGCCTCCCCACAGCTCTCGCCAATCCGGACGTGATCACCAAGACGGCGCAACCACGCTATGCCGATCCACGCACCTTCGGAGCGACGCTGAGCTTCAAATTCTGACATGCCGATGGTGATCGCCGATAGAAATATTGGCGATCACCGTCCTTTTCATGTCGCTGGCAGCTAAGCGGAGAGTCGGCATTGGCTTCATGCTGATCGTCTGGAGTGAATTATGGAAATGGGCCGAGCCGAGAGCTATGGCGATTATGCAACGCTATTTACGGAAATAAACAATGCCGGCCGATGCTTTGCCGTGCTGGCGCCATCGCTGGTGGAACAGTTGAAGGCCATGCGGTCGGCGGACAATAGCGTGTCGCTCATGACGCAATTGGGGATCAGCTACAATACATGGCGAAAGGTCCAGGCGGGACATCCGGTCCGCCGGTCGATCGCCGCGCGCATTGCGGCGCAACTGGGTGAACTGCGCTGAACGACGCAAGGCAGCGTCACGCCATCCAGCCCTGAATCAAAGCTTCATCCGGTCAGCAGGCCGAGGGCGTCGATGCCCGCTTGCGCGATCTGCTCGTCCTGGGGCGAGGTCGCGCCAGACACGCCGACGGCACCTACGCATTGTCCATCGACGATCATCGGCAAGGCGCCCTGCAAGGGCAGGCGGTCGTTAAATGCCAGGATGGTCAGGCGGTCGAGCGTCGCGATTTCAGCCACCCCTGAAGGTTTGCGCGTCATGGTCGATGTCCTGGCTTTCCGCAGCGCGACATCGGGCGTGCCATAGCCAGCACCGTCATGGCGGACCAGATGCATCACATGCCCGCCACCATCGACCACCGCCACGCTTACGATCCAGCCATGGCGCTTGCACGCGGCATTGATTGCCGCGGCGTCGTCGGCTGTCAGCATCTGCTTCGATCGCATTATGACTTCCTTGGCTTGGCGTATTTCAATTATAAATAGACGTTGTAGCGCTATACCGCCTTGAGCATGGCCACTATATCGGTGGCACATGCAATGATGCGGAGGCCTACATGGCAGATCATGATTTTACGCGAGAAGAGGCCCTAGCGATCGGCAATCGGCTTTCCATCGATTGGACGCGATATGATGTCGAGGAGTTCAGGCTTGGCTTGGGTGTCGAGCTTGAACATGGCACCGAAAACCCCTCGACCAACGTGACGGACGATGATCTGGATGCGACCGCCAAGATCGCGATCGCCCATCTCAACGACCTTCCCGATTATTATACGCGCCTCTACCGCATGTTCGCCAAAGCCGGCTATGAGGTGGCCGGGCGATAGCAGACAGAGACCGCGGGAAGGGCGCGAAGCGGCATCACGTTCATGCCGCCTGTCAGCCCTGTTCGTTGAGCATGGGGAAACTGCGCTGGTGCCAGACGGGGTAGGCAGCAGGGGCGTCGCTTGCGGCATCCAGGCGGGCGACCTGATCGGGCGACAGCGCCCATCCGACAGCACCGATGTTGGAAACAAGCTGTTCCTCATTGCGCGCACCGATGATAACGTTGGCGACTGTGGGCCGACGCAACAGCCAGTTGAGCGCGATCTGCGGGATAGTTTTGCCGGTTTCCTGCGACAACTCGTCCAGCACATCGACGATCGCGAACAGCCGTTCTTCTGGATAGACAGGGCCGGTCCCAGCGATGTCGTGTGCGCGGGTGCCCGGCTGCGCGGGATGGCCTCGGCGGATCTTGCCGGTCAGCTTGCCCCAGCCGAGCGGACTCCAGATGGTTGCGCCAATGCCCTGATCCCGGCCAAGCGGCATCAATTCCCATTCGTAGTCGCGGTTGAGCAGCGAATAATAGACCTGATGTGCGACATGACGGGCATAACCATAGCGTTTGGCGACGGCCTGCGACTTCATCAAGTGCCAGCCTGAGAAGTTGGATGCCCCGATATAGCGGATCTTGCCCTGGCGCACGAGTTGGTCGAGCGTGGAAAGCGTCTCCTCGACCGGCGTATTATAATCCTGCCCATGGAGTTGCAGCAGATCGACATGATCGACACCCAGCCGCTTGAGCGACGCCTCGACTGCGTGGATCAGATGCTGACGCGAAGAGCCATAATCGTTCGGACCCTCGCCAGTGGGGAACGTGACCTTCGTGGAGATCAGCAGCCGATCACGCTTGCCCTTGATCGCTTCCCCAAGAATTTGCTCGGCAAGTCCGTTCGAATAGCCGTCAGCGCTGTCGAACATGGACACGCCATGGTCGAGGCAGATGTCGATCAGGCGCGCCGCTCCATCCGCGTCGGTTGATCCCCACGCCTTGAAAAAATCGCCGGTGCCTCCGAAGGTCGCCGTGCCAAAACTCAAGGCAGGGACACGCAGGCCCGAAGCACCTAATCGCCGATATTCCATGATAGTCGTCCTTTAGCCATTCAGGGAAATTCAGTTCATGTACCAGCCGCCATTGGCGTTGATGGTCTGTCCGGTGATGTAGCCGTTCTGGGCGAGCAGCAACGCGACCGACGATATTTCGTCTGGTTGCCCGAAGCGGCCCATCGGTATGAGGTCGGGTTTGATCCGGTAGTTGCCCTTGAGCATGTTCGTTTCGATGAGAGCGGGGGCGATCGCGTTGCACGTGATGCCTTCCTTTGCCAGCAGGCTGGCATAGCTGTGAACGAGGCCAAGGATACCCGCCTTGCTGGCTGCATAATGCGGACCGATGACCCCGCCCAGTTGCGCGGCGACCGAAGACAACATGATGAGGCGGCCCCAACCCTGCGCACGCATCGCCGGGAGCACAGCCTGGGTCACGTAAAATGCCGAACTCAGGTTCACCCGGATCGTCTCGTCCCAATCGGACGCGGTGATCTGATCGAGCGGCCTGGACGGATTGACCCCGGCATTGTTGACCAGGATCGAGATGGTCCCAAGGGCATCGGTCGCCTTCTTTACCATGTCCGCCGCCTCTTGCGGATTGGACAGATCGGCTGAAAGAGCCTCGGCTTTGCCACCGCGCGCCTTGATCCCGTCGGCGACGGCGCAGGCTTCATCCGCGCCCCTGCGGTAGGCGATGGCTACATCGGCGCCCGCGTCTGCCAGCGTAAGCGCGATTGCGCGGCCGATCCCGCGTGACGCGCCGGTAACCAGCGCAACCCTGCCAGAGAGACGGTTCATCATTTGTCCTTCATCCGTGAAAACCGTGGCCTGTTGATCGCAAAAAAAAGGTCAGCGATCATGCCACCAGGCGATGATGCGCTCGCGATCCTGGGCAAGCGCGCCGCTGCCCGCGGCCATATTTTGCGCCATATGGGCAGCGTTGCCGGTGCCTGGGATGACGCAGGTCACGGCATCATGGCCGATCACATATTTGAGGAAAAGCTGCGACCAGCTGTCGCAACCGATCTCGATCGCCATGTCGGGTAATGGTTCGCGCTGTGCCGTTGCCAGGTAACGCCCGCCGCCAAAGGGCATGTTGACGATGACGGCAATCCCCTTGTCCCTTGCGAGCGGCAGGATGCGCCTTTCGGCCGCAGGATCCTCGATCGAATAGTTGATCTGCACGAAGTCGAGCGGATAGTGCTGAAGGACTTCTTCCAATTCCTCATAGGCTCCGCTGTGATAATGAGAAACGCCCACATAACGCGTGCGGCCATCGGCCTTCCATCCGGCCAACGTGTCGAGATGATGACGGGCATCGATCAGGTTATGAACCTGCATCAGGTCGACATGATCCGTTTGCAGCAGGTTCAAGGATCTTTCCATCTGAGCGATCCGAGTCGCTCGCCCGCGCGTCCAGACCTTGGTGGCGAGGAAGGCGTCATGGCGGCGGCCGGTTGCGGCCATCACCCGCCCGACATTCGCTTCCGCCTCACCATACATGGGCGAGGAGTCGATCATGGTTCCGCCATGATCGAGCAGGGGAGTGACGACATCGATAAGCAGCTCGATACGCTCCTCAGGTACGTCGAAGCCGCGATAGGTGCCGCAGCCTATGACGGGCAGACTTTCGCCGGTGGAAGGGATGGCTCGCTGTTCCAAGTCACTCTATCTCACACAAGTGCCGACCTGCGGGAAGGCAAGGCGAATATCTCCAGCCGATAGGAGACGATATCATAGCCCAGTTCCTCCGCCAGCCGCGCCTGAATGGCGTCGATGCGCGGATCGCGGAATTCGATGACCTGGCCAGTCTCGACATCGATCAGATGATCGTGCGGCAATAGGGGGGCCAGTTCATAGCGGGCCGGGCCATCGCCGAAGCGGTGGCGGACCACAAGCTTGAGATCCTCGAACAGCTTGACCGAGCGATAGACGGTCGCAGCGCTGATATTGGGATCAATGCCCTTGGCGCGCCTATGTATCTCCATGACGTCGGGATGGTCGTCCGACGTCTGGAGAACCCTGGCGACTAGGCGTCGTGGTTCAGTCATGCGTCCGCCATGCCGCACGCAGGCCTCCTCAATGGCTTCCATCCTGACATGTTGCGGCCCGCGCGAGGCGGCGGGAAATCGGCTGGGCGCTTTCATAAGGCTTATTTAGAGCGAGACGCGCTTGCAGTGTTAGGCCTATAAAGACAGATAATGTCGCAAAATCGCCAAACCCATCCCGCCGAAAATCATGCGCCTTTGGTTGGGCTGGCGAGCGATCACGCACCCAGCATCTTGGCGACCCATGTCCATGACGACCGGGCGCAACTCATGTACGCGGTGCGCGGCATGATGAATGTCACGACGCCTGCGGGCCGTTGGATATTGCCGACGGGCAGCGCTTTATGGATCGCGGCGGGAACGCAGCATGGCCTTGCGGTGCGCCGTCCCGTCTCGCTCCATAATCTCTATATCAAACCGGGCATGACGGGCGTGCCCGGATGGCGCGGATGCACTGTCGTCAATGTCTCGCCCCTGCTGCGCCAGTTGATCGCATCGAGCATCGCGCTGCCATGGGACTATGCGCCCGCCTCGGCGGAATCGCGATTGGCGCATGTGCTGGTCGATCAGCTTGCCGCCATGGCGCAAGCGCCCGTCGACCTGCCAGAACCGTTGGACCCTCGAGCGGTCCGCCTCGCCCAGATCGTGCGGGACGACGTCACCGATCGGCGGCCTCTGTCGATACTCGCGCCCCTGGCTGGAGCCAGCATGCGTACTGCGGAACGACTATTCGCTTCGGAAACCGGGATGAGCTTTGGCATGTGGCGCACCCGGCATCGCCTGATGACCGCGATCGAATTGCTGGCGGAAGGAGATTCGGTGGCCGCGACAAGCTTCGCCGTGGGGTATGACAATCCTTCCAGCTTTATCGCGGCATTTCGCGCCATGTTCAGTAAGACCCCCGGAACCTATTTCGACGAGACATCCGGCTGAGCAGCCATCCGCAATGATTTGGCGGATTGCCATTATTTGATGGCACGATACCGCGATGCCAGCAGATTTGCGAATGATTATCAATACTCTATCACTGGAGCGCCCCATGCGCCTCAGAAAAGGAGCATGATGCATCAGCGTCCCGTCTATCGCATGTTTGATACCGTCGTGAAGCGCGTGGAAGACATCACGCCCCGTATGCGGCGCGTCTCATTGTACGGCGACGATCTGGAGGAGTTTCGCAGCGATCGGCCGGGCCAGTGGATCAAGCTGTTCTTTTGCGATAGCGACAGCGGGCGGGCCTTCACGATCCGGCAATGGGATCCTGCCAGTTGCGAACTGGTGGTCGATTTCGTGCGGCATGGCCATGGGCTGGCCGGTCGATGGGTCCGCGACGCTCAGCCAGGTACGTCCGTCCGCCTTGCAGGCCCACGGAGCGACTTCCAGCATCGGCCCGGCAGCAAACTGTTCCTGTTTGGCGACGAAACCGCGCTACCCGCCATTTCTGCCATCGTCGAAGACCTGCCGGCGACCGCCTGGGTGATGGCGGTCGTGGAGGTCGCCGATCGGTGCGCCATACAGCAGGTCGCGTCGCGTGCGTCGGTCCGCTGGCACTGGATCGTCAACGCGCAGCATGAGCCCGGAGAGCCGCTGGCAGACTATGTCCGCAACCTGACACTCGGCGCTGAATCTACCCAGGTCTGGATCGCCTGCGAATGCAACGCGGCGCGCGCTTTAAGGGCGGAATATCGGCAGATGGGATCCGACAAAAAGTCCCTGCACGTATCGGGCTATTGGAAGAAGGGAGCAGCCGAACATGTCGACCAGGAAAGTGACTATTGATCCGGCCGGCCATGGCCGCCGGGCGTCGGCTTCCAGCCCGATTATCCGTTTTGGCATGATCCTGGCGACCGGCCAGGAGGAAGGCCTCGCTGCGATCCTTTCCCGGCCCGATGCCGAAGGCAAGGCCTTCGTCGACGCGATGAAGCGATGACGAGCGCGCCGAACGATGCGGTACTCGCGGCAATGGTCAGGGTCGATCATGCTGGCGAGTTCGGTGCGGTCCGCATCTATGACGGACAACTGGCGATCCTGGGGCGAACGGCGGTTGGCGACGACCTGCGCGCGATGCGCGACCAGGAATGCGAGCATCTCGCGACCTTCGCCGACATATTGGCGCGGCGACGGGTGCGGCCGACGGCGCTGCTGCCGTTGTGGCACTTTGCGGGCTTCGCACTGGGGGCGGCAACCGCCCTTATGGGCAAGGAGGCAGCCATGGCCTGCACGCAGGCGGTCGAGGACAGCGTGGTTGCGCATTATGGTAATCAGATCGCTGCGCTCGGCGAGACAGAGCCGGATCTCAGGACTACAATCATACGCATCCAGGGCGAGGAGCAGGCGCATGGCGATCATGCCGTGGCGGCCGGGGCAAAAAGGGCCCCAGCTTACGCCCTTGTTTATCATTCCATCCGGCTTGGTTGCCGCACAGCGATCGCCATCAGCCAGAAATTCTGATCCCGCATATAATATCATTACGACAGGAAACGGCGTGGCTTTCATCTATCCCGAACCGAGCCGGACATTCGGCGAATATCTGCTCATCCCCAATCTCACGGCACGTCAGTGCGTGCCCGCCAATGTTGATCTTGCGGCGCCGCTGGTTCGCTTCGACAGCCCTGTCGCGGACGGTGCGCCGAATGCGAAGAACAGCGCGCTGACGATCAACGTGCCCTTCACGAGCGCGTTGATGCAGTCGGTATCGGGCGATCGGCTGGCGATCGCGTTGGCGCGTTCGGGCGGCCTGTCCTTCATCTACGGCGCCCAGTCGATCGCGGCGCAGGCGGCCATGGTGGCGCGGGTGAAACAGTATAAGGCGGGCTTCGTCGCGAGCGATTCCAATCTTCCGCCGACAGCTTCACTGGCCGATGCCATCAGCCTGACCGCCACTACCGGCCATTCGACCATCGCCATCACCGATGATGGGACGTCAAGCGGCCTCTTTCTCGGCATCCTTACAAGCCAGGACTATCGCCTTGGCCGCACCGCACTCGACACGTCCGTCACCCAATTGATGACGCCGCTTGACGCGGTTCATTGCGGCCGTGTGGGCATTGATCTGGGCGAAGCCAACGATCTGATCTGGGCGCATAAAGTCAATTGCCTGCCGGTCCTCGACGGCGATGGTCGCCTTGCCCATCTGGTGTTTCGCAAGGATCATGAGACCCATCGTGACCATCCGCTTGAGAATGTCGACAGCGACAAGCGCCTGATCGTGGGCTCCGCGCTCAACACCCGCGATTATCGGACGCGCGTTCCGGCGCTCCTGGCGGCCGGTGCCGACATCTTCTGCCTCGATTCCTCCGACGGCTATTCGCAATGGCAGGCCGAGGCGATCATATGGATCAAACAGACCTATCCGGGACGTGCCTATGTCGGGGCGGGCAATGTCGTCGATCAGGACGGGTTTCGCTATCTGGCGGACGCCGGGGCTGATTTCATCAAGGTCGGGATCGGCGGCGGTTCTATCTGCATCACCCGCGAACAAAAGGGTATCGGTCGCGGGCAGGCATCCGCCGTCCTCGACGTGGCGCAGGCGCGCGCGGCCTATCATCGCGAAACCGCTATCTATGTCCCTCTCTGTTCGGATGGGGGAATCGCCCAGGACTGTCACGTCACCGTGGCCCTCGCGATGGGAGCGGATTTCGTCATGCTGGGCCGCTATTTCGCCCGGTTCGATGAAGCGCCCGGCGCCAAGGTCCAGATCAACAATCAGGTGATGAAGGAATATTGGGGCGAGGGCAGCAGCCGGGCGTGCAATTGGGAACGCTACGACCATGGTGATGGCAAGGAAAGCACCCGCCAGATGATCTTCGAGGAAGGCGTCGACAGCTATGTCCCCTATGCGGGCAAGCTGAAAGATGGCCTTGATACGACTCTGGCCAAGCTTCGCTCGACGCTCTGCAATTGCGGCGCGCTGTCGATCGCAGAGCTGCAATCCAAGGCCAGACTGACCGTCGCGTCTGCGGTCAGCATCCGGGAGGGGGGCGCCCGTGACGTTCTGGTCAGGGACGGACGTCCCGAGCATAGCAATATCTGAGACGCGCCGGCGCTGGCGGCGATTAGCCGTCCAGCGCCGGGGATAGCCCTCAAACGCCCGGAATGATCCTGTCGGCCCGCAACTGCGCGAACTGCTGTTCGAGCATATGTTCGGTATCGATACAGGGATGGAAACCCGCCTGCCGAGCCTTGATGGTGCTGCTGATATTGTCGAAGCCGCTGGCGAAGATGAAATCGCCAAATGGCCAGGAGGCAATCAGGTCATAAGGGATGGGTTTGAGATTGTAGCGTGCGGCCATGCTTGCCCACAGCCGTGCTTTGTCGGTCATATAGGTTGCAAGCGGCATGGGAATGGGATCGGCCCAGTCCATGTCGAACATCTTCGCAATCTTGGGCCACATATGCTGCCAGCGGAAATAATCGCCGTTGGTGATGTTGAAAATCTCGTTGCGCGCTGCCGGACTTGTGCCGGCCCAGTCCGCCGCTTGCGCCAGGATGTCGGCCGAACTGACCTGATAGAGGGCGGTATAGGCGGCCTGGGTGCCGGGGAAGCGAAGCGGGATGCCGAGTTCCTTCGATATGGCGGCATAGACCGCGATGACGGTAAGCAGGTTCATCGGGTTGCCGACGGCAAAGCCGCATACCGCTTCTGGCCGCAGGGCGGTAAAGGCCCAATCCTTGCCCACCTGACGCTGCCGCAGCATGTCTTCCTGATCATAATAGAAGTTCGGCGGCATCAGGCGTGGGTCATCTTCCCGCGCTGGCGTCTTGAAGGGACCAAGATCCGCGCCATAGGCCTTGCCGCCCTGATAGAAGCTAACATGCTGCAAGCCTAGCGACGCGACCTCCACGACGTCGAGCAGATTGCGCAGGATCGCGACATTATATTCGCTCTTTTCGGCGGCCGTCTGCTTTTCGATATAGGCTCCGAAGACGATGTGGGTCACGTCCTTCACGTCCGCCAGTCTCGCCTGCACCTGCTGCGGGTCAAGCAGATCGACCGACAGGGTCTCGACGCCGGGAATAGACGGATCCGTCCGTCGCGAAAGGCCTATGACCTCTGTATCGGGCTGGACCGACAGATGAAGCGCGGCGGCGCGACCGATGACGCCATGAACGCCCGCCACGATGATCTTTCTCTTCATAACGCACTCCTGCAATGCTGCTGACGAGAGAGATGGAGGGGCGGACAGGTGTTAGGTAGCCCCTTCCATGGCGATAGAGTTTTACCGCTGTGGAAAGCTGAAGCAACTTCCAGCGTTGCAGCAGGGTAAATCTCATTCTCTTTCTGCGGCGTTCCAAACTCATTCGGTAAAACCTAATTTCGTCGCCCAGGGCCAACATGGCAGTTGAGCCGTCGCCAAGGAGACTATTGATGATATTGCAGGACAAGAAGATCGTCGTGATCGGCGGAAGCTCCGGGATTGGCCAGGCCGTCGCCGCCCGCGCACTGGCCGAAGGCGCCTCGGTCGTCATTGGTGGACGATCGCAGGAGAAGCTGGATGCCGCCAGGCGCGCTTTGGGCGGCAAGGTAACGACGATCGCCTTCGACGCTGGCGATCCCGAAGGCGCCGCGAACGCCTATGGCGAAATCGGCCCGATCGATCATTTCCTATCGACAGCCGCCAGTCTTACCTATGCCCCTGTGACCACCATCAGCCTCGCTGATGTGGACGCTATGATCAGTTCCAAAATTATGGGCCCTCTGCTCGCTGCCCGCTTTGCGGCAGCGCAGATACGTGATGGCGGATCGATGACGTTTTTCACGGGCCTTGCCGCCTACCGACCCGGTCCGGAAACCGTCATGGTCGCGACCGTAAATGCGGCGCTCGAAGGCATGGTGAAAGCGCTCGCGGTTGAACTGGCACCGCTCCGCATCAACCGGCTCTCTCCCGGCGTGACGGAAACGCCCGGCTGGGATTTCATGCCGATGGCAGATCGCGAGGCTCTATTTGCGGGGCTTCGGACCAGCTTGCCGACCCGGCGGATCGGCACACCCGAAGATCTGGCAGCAGCTGCGATCCTGCTGATGACGAACCCCTTTATCACTGGCACGGTGCTGGATGTGGACGGCGGCGGTCGCCTGAGTTGAAGATGTCGCGCCGCTTGCCCCAATTTCGATGGCAAGCGGCGCAACCCTTGCTACACGGTAAGGATTGGGCATTGTGAGCCAGGATCGTTCCGAAATGGATAAACAGGATCAACTCCGCGGTATCGTAGAATTTGTTTCAGCGGCGCAGGGCGGCAGTTTCTCGGCGGCGGCGCGATCCATGGGCGTCTCCGTTGCCCATGTAAGCCGGGCCGTTCGAGATCTGGAGCAGCAGATCGGCGTGCAACTGATCCAGAGGAATACCCGCAAGAGCAGCCTCACTGATGCCGGGCGTAGTTTCTTCGATAAGTGTCGCAATATATTAGAAGAGCTGACGGAGGCGCGTGAGCGGCTTCAGACCGGGCAGCACGCCGTTCGCGGGCCAATCCGTATCAGCATGAATGGCTATTTCGCCGAGAGCCGGATTGCTCCCGCACTTGCCGCTTTCGCCGTCCAGCATCCCGACATACTGATGGAGGTCGAGATGAATTCCCGCAACGTCGCCTTGATCGATGAAGGCTTCGATCTGGCCGTTCGCGCTGGGCCGCTCGAAACGTCTGCGCTGATCGCGCGCAAATTGGCGGGCTTCCCGATCATCACCCTGGCGGCGCCGGCCTTGCTTGCACGTGTCGGCTATCCCGACCACCCGGGGCTGCTCGACCCTGCGATATGCCTTCCCCTTGGCGAACGGCTCTGGACGTTTCGCCGAGGGGGCGAGGAATATGCGATAACGGCTGCCGGCACCTTCCGCAGCAACAGCGGTGCCTTGCTCGTGACTGCCGGTATCGCGGGAAATGGCGTCATCCGGTTGCCATCCTATTATGGAGCGGCGGAAATCGAAGGGGGATCGCTGGTGCCGATACTGACGGACTGGAGCGATCCGAAAGGAGATTTCGAGTTCCACCTCGTCTATCCGGCCCAACGCCATCTCCCGCATCGGATACGGATTCTCATCGATTATCTCGTGCAGGAATGCGGTCGGCAACAGATGTTTGAACAGGCGATAGAATGAGACATTGTCTCCCGAAGGGCCGGATTAAGCGAAAGCCGCCATTCAAGTGCGCACCTGAACGACGGCTTTGTCCCAAGGGCCCGAGTTCGGCTCCTCGCCGGCGACGAGGAGCCGAGGAGTTCAAATTTCAGTGTTCTCGGCAAGGGCGAGCGCGTCCTCCACATCTATCCCGAGATAGCGTACCGTATTCTCGATCTTGCTATGACCGAGGAGAATCTGGACAGCGCGCAGGTTGCCAGTTGCCCGGTAGATGATAGATGCCTTTGTCCGGCGAAGTGAATGGGTGCCATAATCGCTTGGCATCAAGCCGACGCCCTTCACCCATTCATCCACAAGCCGGGCATACTGGCGAGTGCTGAGATGACCATTATGGTCGACCCGACTTGGGAAGACATAATCGTCTACCGTGCCGCCCCGACGTTCAAGCCATGCCAATAGGCTGGCCCGGGCATCGGGCAGCAGTTCAAACTGAACAGGTCGAGCCGTTTTCTGCTGCATCACTATTGCACGCGTTCGTATTTGCCCACCGCTGACAATGTCGCCGATTTTCATCCGGACGAGATCGCAACCGCGGAGCTTGCTGTCGATCGCGAGATCAAAGAGTGCCCGGTCTCGCAGGCGGCGCCGCTGATTGAGATAAAATCGGATCTCCCATATCTGCTTCGGTTTCAGGGCACGCTTGGCACCGACGGTCCTTCCCGCATTCCAGACCTGAAGTTTGGTGGTAGTGGGTTCTGTTTCAGGCATCTCCATGATTGTTCTCCAATGGCCATAATTGGCCATCTGAAGAACGCCTGTCGGCCCGATTGGTAAATTCCTACGAGGCATGTGCCGACCAGATCCAGTCGTTCACAGTCATCACAGCGATCGACCGGTTTCGATAAAATCTGCCGTCCGCGCGCGCCGATGCTGCCCGGCGGCAATGCGCCCTAAAATCGGTCGTTCGGCCTTGTCGCCGACGATCCCGAAAGCCGCCATTCGTTCAGCCAGCGCTCAATGGTTCAGACCCGACATTGCGCTCCCGGCTTAATAGCCGTCACCACAATCATATTCGGAGTGCAGCGATCAGCGCGTCGCGCGCCATCGCCACCCGCGGGTGTCGCAGCGATGAGCGTGCCCACACGAGGTAGTAAGCGTTGCGCGGCACCGTGACTGGGGCGGGTATCTCGATCAGCGTGCAGGCCGAGCGTTCGCCGCGGGTGAGATAGCCGGGCAGTACCGTCCAGCCGAGGCCCGCGCACAATCCCGAGCGTAACACTCTCAAATCGGGCGCGGTCAAGGCCGGCTGGCTGGTCAGCTCGATCTGGTTTGCCTCGAGCCAGGTCCGCAGCAACGGCCGGTCGAGATCGTAGGCGAGGTGGGCTGTTTGATTGAGCCCTTCGACCAGCGGCAATTCAGCAATCCGCCTCGCCACGGCGGGCGAGGCTACGGCGCGTAGGTGTTCCTCGCCCAGCGCATGAAAGGCCAGCCGCGGATCGTCGGGTTGCGAGGCGGTGACGGCCAGGTGCACCTTGTCCTCGAGCAGCATGGCGTAGAGCGCCTCGCGCCCGCCGATATGCAGGCGCAGGTCCAGCCCTGCTTCCAGCAGCGGAGCCAGTCGGGGCGTGATCATCTCTCCCAGCAGGTCCGACGGTGCGGCGATGTGGACCGTGCCCGAGATGCGCGACGATCGGGCCCGCGCGCTGGCCAGTGCCGATTCCGCCGTGTCGAGGCTGCTTCCGATCGAAGCCGCCAGATCGTCGGCAATCGCTGTTGGTCGAACACCCCGCGAATGGCGATCAAACAAGGGACGGCCCAATTGCGCCTCGAGCGATGCGATGTGCTGCGACGCAGCCGGTTGGGTAATGCCGATTGCCCGGGCCGCCTCGCTCAGTGAACGACGGCGGTAGACTTCGACGAAGGTGCGCAACTGCAGGAGGGACATTGCGGTTCCATAAGCGGATTTATGGCCGTCCGCCATTCCCGCTGGATTTCATGATGCCGTTCCCGGCGTATCTAAGCCGCCGAAAGGCACGATCGAATGAAAAATCGCCGCCAACTGCTGAAAGCTCTCACAGCTGTCTTTGTGGCGGGTGCGGCTGCGCCGGGTGCGTTTGCTCGTGTCCCCGACATCAATGGAACAGGACAATTGACGATGACCCGCATTCTGATGGTGGCCACCTCCGCCGACCGCATGACCCCCGGCACCGAACCGACGGGTGTCTGGCTCGAGGAACTTACCACCCCGTATTATGCCTTCCGCGATGCGGGCGCCGAGGTGACGCTTGCCTCGATCAAGGGCGGCGCCATCCCCGTCGACCAGCGCAGCGTCAATGCCGACGGCGAGAACGACGCTTCGGTCGAGCGCTATCTGAAGGACGAGGCCCTGAAGGCCGAGGTTGTCGGCACGCCGGTGTTCACCAGCATCGATCCCGGCGGCTACGACGCGCTGTTCCTGCCCGGTGGCCACGGCACCATGTTCGATTACCCCGGCAGCGACGAACTGGCCCGCCTGGTCGAACGCTTCGACCGCGAAGGCAAGATCGTCGCCGCCGTCTGTCATGGACCGGCAGGGCTGGTCTCGGCGAAGAAGGCCGATGGCACGCCCCTCGTGGCTGGCCGCCGTGTCGCGGGCTTCACCGACAGCGAGGAGCGCGCGGTCGGCCTCGATCAGGCGGTGCCGTTCCTGCTCGAAACGCGCCTCAAGGAACTTGGGGGCAAGCACGAGGGCGGCCCCGATTTTGCCCCCTTCGCCCTACGCGACGGCAATCTGGTGACCGGTCAGAACCCCGCCAGCGCGGCGCGCACCGCGGAACTCGTGATGGAAGCCCTCAAGGAAAAGGTCGCCTGATCATGCGCTATCTCCACACCATGCTGCGCGTCGCCGATCCCGAGTCGTCGATCCGTTTCTTCACGCTGCTGGGCCTCAAGGAGACCCGGCGCATGGAGAACCAGGCCGGGCGTTACACGCTGATCTACCTTGCCGCCGACGAGGATTTCCGCGGCGACGGCGAGCAGGGCGATGCCGAGGTCGAGCTGACGTACAACTGGCCGCCCGAGGACGGCAGCCCTGCCGAGACATACACGGGGGGCCGAAACTTCGGCCATCTCGCCTATCAGGTCGACGACATCTACGAAATCTGCGCGCGGCTGCAGGCGGGCGGCGTGACGATCAATCGCCCCCCGCGCGACGGGCCCATGGCGTTCGTCCGCTCTCCGGACGGGATCTCGATCGAACTGCTGCAGCAGGGCGAACACAAGGCTCCGGTCGAACCCTGGGCCTCCATGCCCAACACGGGCGAATGGTGATGGCGAAATTGTTCGAAACGATTGAGGTTGGCGGGCTGCGGCTCGCCAACCGCATCGTTATCGCGCCGATGTGCCAGTATTCGGCAGTCGACGGCGCGATGACCGACTGGCACCAGATGCATCTCGGGGAGTTGGCGCTCTCGGGCGCGGGCGCGCTGACGATAGAGGCGACCGCGGTCAGCCCGGAAGGGCGCATCACCTACGGTGACGTCGGCCTGTACGATGACCGTACCGAAGCGGCGATGCGAAGCGTGCTCGAAAGTGTGCGCCGTTGGTCGGACATGCCGCTTATCATCCAGCTGGCCCATGCCGGCCGCAAGGCGAGCTGCGCCAAGCCGTGGCACGGCGGAACGCAGATCGCCCCCGATGCGGAGAATGGCTGGCAGACCGTGGCACCCAGCGCCATCCCATTCGCTCCGGACGACCATCCCCCTGTCGAACTGGACGAGTCAGGGCTTGCCCGCATCCGGGAGGCGTTCGCGGATGCCGCCCGGCGCGCCGGCAGGCTCGGCATCGAAGCCATCCAGATCCACGCCGCGCATGGCTATCTGCTCCACGAGTTTCTTTCGCCGATCTCCAACCGGCGCGGCGACGACTACGGCGGCAGCCTCGACAACCGGATGCGGTTCCCGCTCGAAGTGTTCGATGCCGTGCGCGAAGCATTTCCGGCCGACCGCCCGGTGACCGTCCGCGTTTCCGGGACCGACTGGGTTGAAGGCGGCTGGACGGCGGAGGAAACCGCATTGTTTGCACAGCAGCTGGAGCGGCGCGGTTGTTCGGCAATCCACGTCTCCGGCGGCGGCCTCGACCCGCGCCAGCAGATCCCTGTCGGCCCCGGCTATCAGGTGCCGCTGGCGCGGACGGTCAAGGACGCGGTCGCCATGCCTGTCGTGGCGGTCGGAATGATCACCGATCCGCATCAGGCGGAGCGCATCCTCGAAGACCGGCATGCCGACGCCATAGCGATAGCCCGCGCTGCGCTGTGGGATCCGCGCTGGCCCTGGCACGCCGCCGCCGCGCTTGGCGCATCGGTCAAGGCGCCCCCGCAATATCTCCGGTCCGAGCCCCAGGAAGCGGGCCGCATTCTCAAGGAAATGATCCCATGAAAATCTCCGTCAAACTGCTTCTTGCCGCGGGCGCGGCTTTAACGCTCGCCGCCTGCTCGACGACCCGCGAGAGTGCATCCGCGCCCCAGATCGAACAGGTCGCGACCTTCGATGGCGCGATGCCGACTGGCGTGACCGTCGCCCCCAACGGGCGCATTTTTGTCAACTTCCCGCAATGGGGCGACAACGCGCCGTTCACGGTGACCGAGTTGGTCGACGGCAAGACGGTGCCTTATCCCGACGCCGCGACCAACCGGCCCGATCCGGCAGACCCGGCGGGGCATTTCATCTCGGTGCAGAGCGTGGTGGCCGATGGCGCCAACCGCCTCTGGGTGCTCGACACGGCGGCGCCCAATTTCTCCCAGCCCCAGGCCGGCGGTGCAAAGCTGGTGGCGATCGATCTTTCAACCAACCGGGTGGTGAAGACGATCGTTCTGCCGCCCAGCGTGGTGCTGCCCACGACCTACCTCAACGACGTGCGCTTCGATCTGCGTCAGGGCGCCGAGGGCGTCGCCTACATCACCGACAGCAGCAACGCCGGTGTCGGCGGCATCATCGTCGTCGATATCGCCAGCGGGCGTGCGATCCGGCGCCTGTCGAACCATGCGACGACCAACCCCGAGCGCGGCTTCACCCCGGTCGTCGACGGCGCGGGCTCATGAACCGCCCGGCCGACGGCCCCGCGACGCCGGTCGCGATCGCCAGCGACGCGATTGCGCTCAGCGCCGACGGCAGCCTGCTCTACTATGGACCGCTGTCGGGTCGCATGCTGCACGCGGTGCCCACGGCGCTGCTGCGCGATGCCGCGGTGTCCGAGGAGGGGTTGGGCCGCGCGGTCCGCAACCTGGGGCGCAAAGGCGCCTCGGACGGGATTGCCGAGGACGACAACGGCCGCGTGTTCGCCGGCGATTACGAGAACAACGCGATCCGCGTGCTCGACCAGGGCAGCTGGACGACGGTGGTCAGCGACCCGCGCATCAGCTGGCCCGACACGCTGTCGATCGGCACCGACGGCTACCTCTACTTCATCGCCAACCAGCTTCACCGCCAGCCAGGCTTCCACGGCGGGCGGGACTTGCGCCGCAAGCCCTACGAACTGCTCCGCATCAAGGTGGGCGCCGGTCCCGTCCTGTTGCGCTCGCAGTGACCCCATCAGGCCGGGCGGGCTCGCGCGGGGCCGCGATCCGGCGAAAAATCAACAACTGACTTGAAGGAATACAGTCATGACCAAGGGTATCGAAGGCAAGGTTGTTCTCATCACCGGCGGCAGCACCGGTATCGGCGCAGAAACCGCGCGGCTTCTCGCTGAACGCGGCGCCAAGGTGGCCATCGCCGCCCGGCGCAAGGACAGGCTCGACGAGGTCGTCGCGGACATCGCCGCAAGCGGCGGCACGGCACGTAGTTACGCGCTCGACGTAACCGACAAGTCGGCGGTCCAGTCTGTCGTCGCCGCGATCGTCGCCGACTTCGGCCGCCTCGACGTGCTGATCAACAACGCCGGGCTCATGCCGATCCGTCCGATGGCCGAGGTCAATACCGACGAGTGGGACCAGATGATCGACGTCAATCTGAAGGGTACGCTCTACGGCATCGCGGCTGCCCTTCCCGGTTTTCTCGAGCAGGGCAGCGGTCACATCATCAACCTGAGCTCGGTTGCGGGCATCAAGGTCTTCGCACCGGGCGGCACGGTCTACTCCGGCACAAAGTTTGCCGTCAGCGCGATCAGCGAGGGCTTGCGCCACGAAGTGGGGGAAAAGGTCCGGGTCACGTCAATCGAGCCTGGAGCTGTCGAAAGCAATCTGAAGTTCACGACATCCGGCACGGCTGCCGAGACGGTGCTGGACTTCTACAAGCAGGCCATCCCGGCGGCATCGGTGGCGCGTGCTATCGCGTTCGCTGTCGAACAACCTGATGACGTCGATGTCAACGCGATCGTCATCCGGCCGACCGCACAGGAGTTCTGATTTCGACGAGGAGGCGGGGCCGCGTGTGCTCCGCCTCATGGGGAACGTACCGGTCTGCTCGTCCGTTACTTTGCCGAATAATATCTGTCCGTTTCACTTGAGGAGTCATTTATGCCCAAACTTGCCCTGTATGTACCACTGAAGGCCAAGCCCGGAAAAGAGCGCGATGTCGCCGATTTCCTCACCTCGGCATTGCCGCTCGTTCAAGCTGAGCCGGGCACTCTGACCTGGTATGCGATCGAGGAAGGTCCCGGTGCGTACGCGATCTTCGATACGTTCGACACAGAGGATGATCGCCAGGCCCATCTTGACGGCAAGGTTGCCGCCGCACTGATGGACAAGGCAGACGAACTGTTTTCCGAACCGCCGCAGATTCACAAGTTCACCCTGCTGGCCGCGAAATAGCGGAGCGGTCGGCACCCTAAGCTGCCGTTTGGCTGCAGTGTAAGGCTCGTGTCTCCATCCCGAATGGATGCCCCGGCCGAACCGAGAAATGAGTAAATGAATACGACAGGCCATCCGCGATAGTGGATGGCCTTGTCTTTTGCGCTTATCAAACCTCTGAATTTGCTGATAAGGCGCCGTTGATGTGTCGCGACGTAACGACATCATTGCTTCGTTGGAGATTTTTTGAGCACTTCAATTTGGCGCGTTATTCGGCCGTTCTGGCTACATCATTCATAAAACCGCCGCGAACCGATCCCAGGATGGCCCTGCGGGAAGGAACCTCTCAGGTAGCATAAGGTTCAGGAAACTGAGATCACTTGGAAGGGCGCGATGTCCTCCGCCGTTGCGATGGCCCGGATCATCAGCAAGCTCTCGATTTGATGACGCATTGAAGAATAACTGCGAAAGGTAAAGATCCGTGAAAGCTGTCGTGTACAACGGGCCCAAAGATGTTTCTGTCAACACCATAGATGATCCCAAGATCGAAAAGCAGACCGATGTTATCATCCGGCTGACCACGACCAATATCTGCGGGTCGGACCTTCACATGTATGAGGGCCGGACCAGCTTCGAGAAGGGCAGGGTCTTCGGTCACGAAAACCTTGGCGAGGTCGTCGAAGTCGGTTCTGCCGTCGATCGTATCAAGAAGGGCGATCGCGTGTGCATGCCGTTCAACGTCGGTTGCGGTTTCTGCGAAAACTGCGAACGCGGTTTGACGGGATTTTGCCTCACGACCAACCCTGGAACCGCCGGCGCGGCGTATGGCTTTGCCGAGATGGGTCCGTGGCAAGGTGGTCAGGCCGAGTTGATGCGCGTTCCTTATGCGGACTTCAATTGTCTGAAGCTGCCCGAAGACGCCGAAGAGAAGGAGGATGACTATGTCATGCTCTCCGACATCTTCCCCACGGGTTGGCATGGCGTCGAACTGTCCGGTTTCCTGCCTGGCGAAAGCATCGCTATCTACGGCGCCGGTCCGGTCGGTCTGATGGCCGCGCACTCAGCCGAAATCCGCGGTGCCTCTCAGATCTTCGTGGTCGATTCTCACGATGACCGCCTGAAACTGGCCGAGGCGATGGGCGCCATTCCGATCGACATGCGCAAGGGCGATCCCGCCCAACAGATCCTTGACGCGACCGGCGGCCTCGGGACCGACCGGGGGGTCGAGGCGGTCGGGTATCAGTGTTGCGATCGCCACGGCAAGGAGCGCAGCAATTACACGATGAACTGCCTCGTCAAGAGCACGAAGGCCACCGGTGGAATCGGCGTCGTCGGCGTGTTCATTCCGGAAGACCCGAACGCGCCCGACGATCTCCAGAAGGAAGGCAAGATGGCGTTCGACTTCGGCAACTTCTGGTTCAAGGGCCAGAAGATCGGCACCGGCCAGTGCAATGTAAAGCACTACAACCGGCGACTGATGAAGCTTATCGAGCAAGACCGGGCCAATCCTGCCCAAATCATCTCGCACCGCCTGCCGCTTGATCAGGCACCCGACGCCTACAAGCATTTCGATGCGCGCGATGATGGATGGACAAAGGTCGTGCTTAAGCCGACCGCCTGACCTTAGTCTTCTACGGAATAGGGAATAAGTTATGACGTTAGAGGGCAAATCAGTTGCCGTTCTGATCGCGCCCCGCGGGACGGAAGAGCCAGAATTCTCGAAGCCCAAGCAAGCTATCGAGGAGGCTGGCGGCAAAGTGACCGTGGTCAGTTTTGAAGCGGGCGTGGCTCGCACAGTCAATAGCGACCTTGACGAGGGCGGCAGCTATACTATCGACAAGACGTTTGCCGAGGTCAAAGCCGACGATTTCGACGGACTTGTTGTGCCCGGGGGGACTGTCGGTGCCGACAAGCTGCGCGGCAGCGTCGAGGCAATTGCTTTCATCCGGGCTTTCTTCGATCAGAAAAAACCTGTTGCGGCTATATGTCATGCACCCTGGACATTGATCGAGGCGGGCGTGCTTGAGGGTCGCACCTTGACGTCCTACCCGACGCTGAAGGTCGATATCGAGAACGCCGGCGGTGCATGGACCAATGAGGAAGTCGTGGTCGACAACGGCCTTGTTACCAGCCGCGATCCCAATGATTTGCCCGCCTTCTGTGCCAAACTCGTTGAGGAAATCGCAGAAGGCGTGGGCGCAGCGCTCGCAGCAGGGAATTAAGACGGGGCGTTTCGACGAACCATGTGAGGGCCCTCTCCTTGAAGAAGGTCCGCACAAAGCAAGCGTGGCGGATGGCCAGCGATTGGCCGTCCGCCACGCCGCGTATCACACGAACACGGCGCACCTGACGGGCACTCAAACCCTAGGGTCAGGACCCATTGATATAACCGGCTCGATCTGATCAATGGGTCCTGACCCTAGGTTGGCGATGGCATAAAATGAAGCCATAGGACTTGGAGCTACGGTTCCTAAAGAGATAGTTCCGACATCACATGCTCTTGCATTTATTAGACGATCGGTCTATTAAATCAACATGGATGTTGCCAATGTTCCCCGTCGCCGTGGACGACCCCCGAAAGCTGCGACAGGTTTTAGCGAAACCCGCGCGTCGTTGGTGCGTGCAGGGCTGGTCAGGCTGACCGAGAAAGGCTTCACCGCCACTGGGCTGGACGAGATCCTGAAGGTGGCCGGTGTACCCAAGGGCTCATTCTATCATTATTTCGATAGCAAGGGGGCCTTTGGCACAGAGCTCATCGACCGATATGGGGCGTATTTCGCCGGCAAGCTGGAACGGTTCTTCAACGATCATTCCCGTTCCCCATTGGCGCGGATTGAAGCCTTCATAGCCGATGCGGAAGCGGCCATGGAACGCTTTGCCTATTCGCGCGGTTGCCTTGTCGGCAATCTCGGACAGGAGATGGGGGCGCTGCCCGAACCCTTCCGCCAGCAACTCTGCGACGTTTTCGCCGACTGGCAGCATCGCACAGCCGGGTGCCTGCGGGCCGCGCAAGCCGCAGGCGAAATCGGCTCTCTTCACAATGCCGATAACCTTGCCGCGTTCTTCTGGATCGGTTGGGAAGGCGCTGTGCTGCGAGCCAAACTCGAACGCAGCGGCAGCCCGCTTCAAACATTCGCAGAGGGGTTTTTCACAATGATCCGAACCTGACCCCCTTTTTTGAATAATACTAGTCGATCGGTCTAATTATTAGGAAGGAACCCAACCATGAGCATATTTCGTGCGGTCGTGATTGAGAAGAACGACACGGGCCAGACCGTCACGCTGAAAGATTTCAGCGAAGCCGACCTGATGGAGGGTGATGTCACTCTCCGAGTGACGCATTCGACGGTAAACTACAAGGACGGCCTTGCCTTGACCGGAAAGAGCCCGGTCGTGCGACGCTTTCCCATGATCCCCGGCATCGACTGCGCCGGGGTGGTCGAGATATCCAGCAATCCCGACTTCCGGGCCGGAGATCGCGTTATCCTCAACGGTTGGGGCACGGGGGAAACGCATCTGGGCGCCTATGCGGAAAAGAGCCGCGTGAAAGGCGATTGGCTGGTGCCGCTACCGGACGGCCTGACGCCTGCCGAAGCGATGGCGATCGGCACCGCGGCTATACCGCCATGCTCAGCGTGCTTGCCCTTGAGAAACATGGACTGAAGCCGACTGACGGGCCTGTCGTCGTCACAGGTGCGGCCGGTGGCGTCGGCTCGGTCGCGATTGCCCTGCTCGCCAAGGCTGGATGGCACGTAATCGCGTCGACGGGCCGGGCCAAAGAGGCGGACTATCTCAAAAGCCTCGGCGCGACCGAGATCATCGATCGCAACGAACTCTCTGGCGCCGGCGGCCACTGGGCAAGGAGCGCTGGATCGCCGGCGTCGATTGTGTGGGATCGCATACTCTGGCCAATGTCCTGTCGATGACCAGATATGGCGGTGCCGTCACCGCATGCGGCCTCGCGCAGGGGATGGATCTCTCTGCCTCGGTGGCGCCCTT
Source organism: Sphingobium sp. SA2 (assembly GCF_032227065.1). Classification (NCBI taxonomy): domain Bacteria; kingdom Pseudomonadati; phylum Pseudomonadota; class Alphaproteobacteria; order Sphingomonadales; family Sphingobiaceae; genus Sphingobium; species Sphingobium sp. SA2. The sequence goes on along the minus strand of NZ_JAPMXX010000001.1, from coordinate 164,500 downwards.
CATCCTGCGCGGTGTCTCGCTGCTCGGCATCGATTCCGTCATGTGCCCGAAGCCGCGTCGCGTTGAAGCCTGGGCACGCCTTGCGACCGACCTCGATCGCGGCAAACTTGCCGGGATCACCTCGACCATCCGTCTGGAAGATACCATCGCGGCCGGAGCCGACATTCTCGCGGGGAAGGTGCGCGGGCGTCTGGTCGTTGAGATCGATCGGAACTGATCAGATGGGGATGGAGCGGCGCCGGAGCGCGCCGCTCAGATCAGGTCGCGCAGTTCCTTCAGGAGGGCCGCGATATTCTCCTCGTGGCGCTTGTAATAGGTCCAAGGTCCGATGCGCTGCGAGGTCACCAGCTTGGCGCGCTGCAAAGCGGTCAGGTACAGAGAAACGGTGGACTGGGACAGGCCAGCCTGTTCCTGAATGATGCTCACGCAGACGCCAATCTGCTCAGGATCAACGTCCTGTTCAGGGTAACTTTTTCGCGGGTCCTTGAGCTTCGCCAGGATTGCGAGCCGGGCGGGATTGTCCAAGGCCTTGAGTGCTTCACTGATATCGATGCTCATGTTCGTTTATATAATTATATTTTGCAATATTGCAATATTTCACTAGCCATCCGGGCTCTGATGCCGCCAGGGTGCTGGAGTGGCAAGCGTTTCGGTTTCTGGCTTTGCCGAATGGCCGCGTTGAAGGCGACTAATGGACATATTCGTGTCGCGCCAGTCGACATCGATGATCCCGTTCGATTACCGCCGCTGTCGAGGGCTGCACGATCATCGTCAATGCCGTGCGCCTGCGTGGCGAAATTGAGCCGAGTGCGGTCCTCGATTTCCACGAGCGTATCATGAAGTCCGTGGCGGACCTTGGGCAGGAGCTTTCGATCCAGGTCGTCATCGTCGGTGGGGCCGGCACGGTGCGATTGCCGGACGGCCGCCGCTTCTGGCAATCTCCATCCGGCTCTGTTGCAAAGATTGGCGGCAGTCAGAGGTAGGCTGTCGCTCTGCGCCGATCAGGCGGCTGCTGCGAAATGGTGGTTGAGCATGCCCATGGCCTCCGTCAGCGCCGAGGGCCCAATGCCAAAAGCTCTCTCCACAAGGCGCACCTCGCCCCTGATGCCGGGCTGCAGGCACCAGGGGCGAGCCTGTCCTTTGCGCAGGGCTCGCATGACTTCGAATCCCTTGATCGTGGCATAGGCCGTGGGGATCGATTTGAAACCGCGCACCGGCTTGATCAGTATCTTGAGCTTTCCGTGATCGGCCTCGATCACGTTATTGAGATACTTCACCTGCCGGTGGGCCGTCTCCCGGTCCAGCTTTCCTTCGCGCTTCAATTCGGTGATCGCTGCACCATAGCTCGGCGCTTTGTCGGTATTGAGCGTGGCAGGCTTTTCCCAGTGCTTCAGGCCTCGCAGGGCCTTGCCCAGGAACCGCTTCGCTGCCTTGGCGCTGCGGGTCGGCGACAGGTAGAAATCGATCGTGTCGCCCCGCTTGTCGACTGCCCGGTACAGGTAGGTCCACTTGCCCCGCACCTTGACGTAGGTTTCATCCAGGCGCCAGCTCGGATCAAAGCCACGCCGCCAGAACCAGCGCAGCCGCTTCTCCATCTCCGGGGCGTAGCACTGGACCCAGCGATAGATCGTCGTATGGTCGACCGAAATGCCGCGTTCCGCCAGCATTTCCTCAAGGTCGCGATAGCTGATCGGATAGCGACAATACCAGCGCACCGCCCACAGGATCACATCACCCTGGAAATGGCGCCACTTGAAATCCGTCATCGTTCCGTCCGTCCAATCTCCGCCAAGCATGCTCAAGCTTCACGATTTTTGCAACAGAGCCGGTAACATCGTGTCCAACAACATGGTCGGCTCGCGCGACGTCCACCGATCCGCGCAGGAGGCGGACGAAATATGTTTGGTCCGAGCGGAAGCCGACATCAAAAACTGTTCCGTGAGCGGTCACGATGGCATCGCCGACAGAAACGATAAACGGCCTCTTATCATGGGCCACTTCGAACCGAGCCTTGCCCTGCTCGAGGCGGAGCGACCTTGAACTTGGCGTAAATCGCATCGACACGATGCTGTCCGTGTCGAGTGTAATCTCTGATCCGTCTGCAAGCTGAAGCTTACGGATCTGTCCGACCCTGCTTGCGAATTCGGCGGTATGATGCCCAGCGTCGGCGACGATTGCGGGTCCGTTCTTTTGGCCCTTATTGCCAGCTGGCATCCAGACGATGGCAGAGAAGGAAAGCAGGATCACAGCGACCGCCGCAGCAAGAGCCACCGCATGTCGGGAGTGCGTCGGCGCAGCGTCTGCTTCGGCTTTGGTCGGCGACACCAGCGACTTTCCTATGCTGTAGACTTCCGCGATCCGCGCGTAGGCAATTCGGTGGTCTGGATCTGCGGCAAGCCATGCCTTGAATTCCTGGTCGCGGTTTTGGGCATCTGGACCCTGCATCGCGGCGAACCAGGATGCGGCTTCTTCGCGCATGGCGGAGCGCTTCTCTTGTTCATCGAGCATGTCAGTCGTCCAGAGCTTGTGCGATACGCGCCAGTGCGCGGCCCAGATGATATTGAACGGTAGGGACCGCGATTCTAAGCTTTTCACCGATTTCTCGATAGGTCAGATTCTCTACCCGATGCATGAGGAAGACTTGCCGGGTCTGGTCGGGGAGACCATCGACGGCCGCCTTGTAGAGACGCATGACATCCTGCCTTTCGATTCCGAAGCTTTGCTCCGGGGCAGCGCCGATTTCGGGTAGTTCATCCAGCGTCGGCCCTATGGTCGCGGCCGCACGTCTCGCACTGCGCATTCGATCCACGAGAAGATTGCGGGCTATGCGTTGCAGATAGGACGCTGGATGAACGAGTATCTTCGTACGCATATGGGCTGCAAGCCTGGCAAATGCTTCCTGCATGAGATCGTTGGCGTCCTCGTCATCCCGCATGCGTTGCTTGAAATAGCGGATGAGGCCCGGAGCTTCTGTGCTGTAAGTATCACTTAGAATCGCCGTGTATGCGCTGTCTTTTGCGACAGATAGGGAGCCGCCTGGATGCTTGTCGGGCATAGGAAGCGGTTGAGCGCGATCCGTCTGGGATCGATTGATGGGGAGAGGACGTAACACGCGAGCTTGGCCAACAGGCCGACAGAATCGGTCCCGAGAATCCCGGGGGCGATTGAGCTAGGTGTGTCTCAAGCGATGGCGGGCCGTCGCTCCGACCGCCCCAAAAATCAGAGGGGCGTCAGTTATGCCTGACAGGATAATCCTACAGCGGGGCCGTCAGCAAAATCCCCCCTGCCGACCTATGATGCCGCGGCCCAGTCTGCAGATCAAGAGGTCAAGACGAATAGTTATTCCTGATGGGTACGCTGGGCCGTGGTACTGCTGAGCGTTGATCCTGCATTGCTTCGATTCTCTCGAGCATGATCCAGGCTGGGCCGAAGCGCTGGCGGTCGAACGGCAGCATGGCGCGAACACGAGCGACTTTATTGCAGAAAGAGTAAGAACGCTGGCGCTGGCGGGTGATCAGGCCGGTGTTGCGCGGTGGCTCGACGTTGCGACGCGCTTGGACCAGCTTCTCGATGCGGGCACCATGGCGCATTGAAGGAGGGCAGCTATCTGATCATGTTCCGGCCCGTCAGTTTCTCAGCGAGCGTACGGAAGGTGATCGACCAGCGGGTCTCTCCCATTTCGGCTATGCTATGTTCCCATTGGTACCGCGCTTCGCCATGAAGGTGATAGACCGAACGCGGCGCGAGCGGAATGGTGACGCGATCGAACCCGCTGGCGTTGCGCCGCCGAAAACGCAAGGGGGCCGACACGCCCAGCGAAATGCCGACGACATGGTCGAAGACCGGGCGATCACGGTGCCAGCCTATGCCGGCACCAAGATCGTAGCGGATGAGGAGCGCCTGGGCTAGGCTGGCGGGCTCAAGGCCGACAAAGACAGCGGCTTTTGCACGCACAGGTAGCAGCCAATCCGGCATGGGATCTGTAGGTCCGAAGCGTGCGTCGTCGAAGTCGTAGCGCCAGCCATAGGAACTGGTCAGGCGCTTGCCGAGCCAACCCTGGAAACGAAACGGCTCGAGCGCGGATGCGTCGATCCCGTCGATCAGCCTCAACTCTTCATCGCGGGAGATAAGGTCTTCCCGATAGGACAAGCCCGGGATTTTCGGAGTCTCAAACAGGTCGGGGAACAGGCTGGCCATCAACGTCTAGATTGGGAGCCTGCGCGCACAAGGCAATCGCATAGCTGATTTTTTGATGGATAGCGCGGTCCGTAAAGCGTTCGATCAATTCGAGTCTGTTTTGGGCACTGACCGGATTCCGACACTGATTTTATGTTGTTTGGCAAATGGGGTAGGTGCGGTGCGGCTTGGAAAACTGTAATCATCAGTGAGCCGCCATGAAGTTCGAGCCATTTTAGTAGGCTGGGCCGTGCAGATCCCACCCATTTGATTAAGAGAGGGGCAAGTGTGCTTCGTAAAATCCGACCCTTTGTCGCCGTTCAGCTGCCAATTTCTTGTTCCTAGGTGCGGTCCTTCCGCTAATCGACAGGTCGCGACCACTTCCGGGCGTACAGGAGTCCGATGGCCAACGACAGGTTCAGGGAAAACCCGCCATTCAAAGCGAGTGCGTGCGGTTGGCGCGCTCTGGCCGTGCCAATGGCAATGGTGGCGCGGGATGCAGTAATCGTTGATTAAATCCCAGCTCCAAGCGTTATTGGCTTTTCCGTTCACTTCAGTTAGGCGAGGGATTGAGAGGCGGACAAGTTCGGCTTTCATTGATCGCGCCGGTGCCCCCAAAAGGGGCTTAATCGGGAATGTGGTGCGGAAGCTTGCTTCCAAATCCGCGGCTGTCTCTGCAACTGTAAGCGGATAGCGCGATGTACATGGCTCCTCTTTGAAGGGGCAGCCACTGGGCCGGACGCTAAATCATGCGAGGTCTGGGAAGGCGTGCATCAAGCTGTGACCCGTGAGCCAGGAGACCTGCCGGCGTCTGGTCGCTCTTGCCTTGGTCCAGAGGATGGCTGCGGCACGGTGAACTCCGTCTGAGCGACGAATGAGCGGCTGGGGCCGCATCGGAGACGTGCGTCGGCCGCCCATGGCGTCCGGCCGCCGCGCGGCTCGCCCGTTCGCGCGGGTATGCCCCGGCCACGTCGCAAGACGCCGGAGGACTATTTCGTGATCAAGACCATTACTACCAGCAGCGCACTTGCGCTGATCTGTATGGGAACGCCAGCCTTTGCCGAACCCTTTGAGAAGGGATCGCAAACAAGCGCGGACGCGGTCGAGGCGGGCAACGACATCGTGGTTTTCGGTCGTGGTGAGGCCATGATCGGCACTGCCAGATCAGCCAGCGAGGGAAGCGTCGGAGGGGCCGATGTCCTCGTGCGGCCACTTCTCCGCGTGGCGGAACTGCTGGAAGCGGTGCCCGGGCTGGTTGCAGCCCAGCATTCGGGGAGCGGCAAAGCCAACCAGTATTTCCTGCGCGGTTTCAACCTCGACCATGGGTCTGACTTCACCACCTATATCGATGAACTGCAGATGAACTTTCGCACACACGGACACGGTCACGGCTATCTCGACCTCAACGGCCTCATTCCGGAGATCGTGGGCCGGGAGGATTTTCGTAAAGGGCCCTATCGCGCCGACGGCGGTGATTTCGCTCTGGCGGGAGCAGCCTATATGATGACCATCAAGGGTTACCACCGGCCGTGGGCATCGGCCGAGGCTGGTTCATATGGTTGGCGCCGCGTCGCCGTAGGCGGAACAGTGCACGACGTGGGCGTGGGAGATCTCACGCTTGTCGCTCAGGCCAAGACCTACGACGGACCGTGGCAGGAAACTGAACGTCTTCGCCATTACTCGGGTTTCGCGAAATATAGCATGCCGAGCGGTGCGGGCACATTGGAGGCATCTCTCCATGCCTACCGGGCGACATGGCACCCTACCGAGCAAATCCCGGAGCGCATTATCGGCACGGCGTTGTGTGCGGATGTGTTCTGCTCTCCAGATCCTTCCGCGCGGGGTGAGACGACGCGCCAGGTGGCTAACATCGCGGTCAAGCAACCGACATGGCGCGCCAATGTCTATGCCCAGTTTTACGACTGGTCGATGTTGTCGAACCCCACTTACACCGATCCGGATGGCACAAGCGCGCAGATCAAGCAGTTCGACCGGCATTGGGTACTAGGGCTGTCCGCTCAAAAAAATTGGGAAATCGCTGACAGTCTGGCTGTGAGCCTTGGCACCGAAAACAGATACGATGCCATCGGGAATGTTGGTGTCGATCGAACGGCTGTCCGCACATTTCTTGAATCTCTCGGGCACTATCAGGTCGGGGAATTGTCTTCCGCGCTCTACGGCGAAGTCGCTTGGAAACTCTTGGCTGGACTGCGTGTGACAGGTGGTCTTCGCGGGGACTATTATCACTATTCCGTGCGTGCACGAGATGTGGTTGCGGCGTCGCTGGGAGAAGGCAGTGGCTCGGCGTCGATTCTCTCACCTAAGGTCTCGATCGCCTATCAGGTTACGCCGCAACTTGAACTCTACGCCAACTGGGTCCGTGGATTCCATTCCAACGACGTTCGGGGTGCGGTAAACAGGGGCACGCCTGTTCCGGTTCTCGTTCGCGGCATCGGCAAGGAACTGGGGGGACGCCTTCAATTCTCCGGGGTCACGTTAACCGCGACTTACTGGTGGCTGCATGTCGGCAGCGAGCTTCGTTTCATTGGCGATTCCAATGCTGTTGAACGTCGGGTGCCAGTGGGTGTCATGGCTATGAAATCGTCGCCTTCTGGCGGCCGTTCCCGTGGCTTGCGCTTGATGGAAACTATACTGCCAGCCATGCCCGCTTCGACAATGGCGATCACATCCCTAATGCATTTGAGAACGCGGCTTCAGCCGGTGCCGCCATCATTCTTGATCCCTGGGAAGCCAGCATTCGGGTGCGCCACCTCGGACCTTCTCCGCTTGTCGAGGACAACAGTGTCCGGGATCGGGGCAGCACCGTCATGAATGCCCGCGCCGCGTGGACGGGCAAGAAGGTCGAGATATTTGGAGAAGTGCTGAACATCTTCGACAGCCGGGACAAGGACATCGCCTATTATTACGAGTCCTACATCCCCGCCTTTGATGCAGGTGCTCCGGTGGAAGGCCGGTTGAGTCGTGTGGTCGAGCCTCGAACCGTGAGGATTGGCGCAAAGGTCAATTTCTAGCGAAATCCCTTGATGGGCGGCGCTGCAGCACGTCTGCTGCGCCATCCTCCGTTTGTACATTCCTTAATCGCCGAGCCAATCATGCCCCTCACGAAGACACTGCCATCCCTGTCTCTGCGCCTACGAATTGGTGCCTTGTTTGCCGGATTGATCGCCGCCAACATTGGCGTCTGGGTCTGGGCATTCAGCCTGTTTCATGCGCAGCCGTTAATGCTCGGCACCGCTGTGCTTGCCTGGGGGCTTGGCCTGCGCCATGCGGTCGATGCCGATCATATTGCGGCCATCGACAATGTGACGCGCAAACTGATGCAGGATGGTCAGCGCCCGGTTTCGGCCGGCTTCTGGTTTGCGATCGGGCATTCCGGGATCATTGCCATAGCATCGATCATCATTGCGGTGACGGCCAGCGCGCTGTCGCAGTTCGGCGCCTTCAAGGAAATCGGCGGCGTGATTGCAACCGTGATTTCCGCGCTTTTCCTGTTCACGATCGCCGGCATGAACCTGGTCATCCTGCGCTCTGTCTGGCGGACCTTTGCGCATGTTCGTGCAGGCGGCAGCTATGTCGAGGACGATCTTGATCTGTTATTGGGTGGGCGCGGTCTGCTTTCCAGACTGTTCAGGCCGATGTTCCGCCTTGTGAACAAAAGCTGGCATATGGCCCCGCTGGGGTTTCTGTTCGGGCTTGGGTTCGATACCGCAACCGAAGTTGCCATTCTGGGCATGTCGGCCAGCCAGGCCGCCGATGGCCTGTCGATCGGGACAATCCTGGTCCTGCCCGCCCTGTTCGCGGTCGGTATGGCCCTCATCGATACGGCGGACGGCGTGGTGATGCTGGGCGCTTATGAATGGGCCTTCGTGAAGCCGATCCGCAAGCTCTACTACAACATCACAATCACCCTGATCTCGGCCATCGTGGCGATTGTCATTGGTGGAATCGAAACGCTGGCCCTGATTGGCGACAAACTGGCCCTTACGGGTGCCCCATGGCGGATCGCCATTGAATTGGGCGAAAATTTCAATGGTCTGGGCTTCGCCATCATCGGACTTTTCGTGTTCTGTTGGCTGGCGAGTTACGCGATCTATCGCTGGAAGCGGTTCGATGAGATCGAGGTTTCTGTCGTTACCTGATCGTCCATCGTTGCATGAAGCAACATCATCAATTGGCTTGGCTCCGATCTTCGTCTAGGGCGCATGGCGAAGGACGGGTTGATTCCGCCCTTCGATGATCGCGCCGGTGCCCTCGCAAGGGGCTTAATCGGGAATGCGGTGCGGGGGCTTGCTCCCAAATCCGTGGCTGTCCCTGCAACTGTAAGCGGATAGCGCGATGCATATGCTCCTGAACTCAGGGGCGGCCACTGGACAGCGCGCAAGCGCCAAGTCTGGGAAGGCGTGCATCAAGCTGTGACCCGCGAGCCAGGAGACCTGCCGGCGCACCGGTCGCTCTTGCCTGATCCAGGGGATGGTCACGGCACGGTAACTCTCCGTCTGAGCGACGAAGCTGTGTGGCTGGGGCTGCACGGTCGCGTGGTAACGGGTGCTTTGTCGCGCTCGCCCGTCGTCGCGCGCCGACCGGACTTGTCCGGCAAGCCCCGCCGTTTGTCGCTCTGGCGCGCGGAGGAATTGCTTGTGGCCGACCTGTCAAAGGTGCCTGTCACCATCATCACGGGCTTTCTGGGCGCGGGGAAAACCACGCTTATCAGCCACCTGATCCGCAATGCGGGCGGCCGCAGGCTGGCGGTGGTGGTCAACGAATTCGGTACGCTGGGTGTGGATGGCGACATTCTTGCATCCTGCGCCATTCCAGACTGCCCGGCGGAAAACATCGTCGAACTGGCCAATGGCTGCATCTGCTGCACCGTGGCGGACGATTTCATTCCTACGGTCGAGAAGCTCCTCGCGCTTGATCCCCGCCCGGATCACATCCTGATCGAGACATCGGGTCTGGCGTTGCCAAAGCCGCTGCTCAAGGCGTTTGACTGGCCAGCGATCCGCAGCCGGATCACCGTGGACGGCGTGCTGGCGCTGGCCGATGCCGAGGCGGTTGCGGCAGGCCGGTTTGCGCCCGATGTGGCCGCGCTTGACGCCCAGCGCGCCGCCGATCCGAGCATCGATCACGAAACGCCGCTGTCCGAAGTGTTCGAGGACCAGCTTGCCTGCGCCGATATGATCCTGCTGACCAAGGTTGATCTGGCCGGACCCGAAGGCGTTGCCGCCGCACGCGCGATCATCGCGGCAGAGCTTGGCCGCCCGGTGCCGGTGATCGAACTGACCGAAGGCGTGGTCGATCCGCGCGTGATTCTGGGGCTTGATGCCGCCGCCGAGGACGACATCGCCGCGCGCCCATCGCACCATGATGGGGATGATGATCACGAACACGATGATTTTGACAGCGCCGTTATCGAATGGGGCGAAATTGCCGATCCGGCGGCCCTTGTCGCGCGGATCGAAACGCTGGCGCGCGATCACCATATCCTGCGCGTGAAGGGCTATGCCGCCGTTGCGGGCAAGCCGATGCGGCTGCTGGTGCAGGCGGTAGGCGCGCGGGTGCGCCACCAGTACGACCGTCCGTGGCGGCCTGACGAGCCGCGCCGCACCACGCTGGTCGCCATTGCTGAGCACGATCATGTCGATCCAGACGCCATTCGCGCGGTGCTGCTGGCGTAAGGCGCAGGCGATGCACGTCATTTTCCGCGAAACGCACGGGATGGAGGAAACCGCCGTCCCGCAGGATCTGGGGCAAGAGCCTGCGGATCTTGTGGTCCTGTCCTTTTCGGACAGCGATCTGGGGGCGTTCGCGGCGGCATGGCATCAGGCCCGTGCAGACGATGCGACATTTCCTTCGCTGCGGCTCGCCAATCTGGCAGCGCTTATGCACCCGCTATCGGTCGACACCTATGTCGAGCGGACGCTGTCAGGTGCGAAGGCGATCCTGATCCGGCTGATTGGCGGTACGCCCTATTGGAGTTACGGGCTGGAACGAGTGGAGGCTCTGGCCCGGTCGCGAGGCATCGCGCTGGCCGTGCTGCCCGGCGACGGCTGGGAGGACGGGCGGCTGGATGCAGTTTCGACCGTCCCCGTGCCTGCTTTGAGAAGCCTTGCGCAATTGTGCGATGCCGGCGGTGCAGGGGCGGCGCAGGCGGCGCTTGTTGCGCTTTCACGGCTGGCAGGGCTGATCGATACCCCTCCCCAAAATTGCGAGCCGCTGCCTATGGCGGGAGGTTGGCATCCCGACCGGGGCGTCGTCGATCCTGAATCCTTTGCGCGCAATCCCGGACGACCGCTGGTCCTGATCATCTTCTATCGTTCTTACCTGACCGCCCACGATCTGGACCCGTTTGCCGCCCTGCATGCCGCGTTCGACCGGCACGGCTTTGACGCACTGTCGATCTTCGTCCCCTCGCTGAAAGCCCCGCAGGTGCGCGATCAGGTGGACCGCTGGGTGCGCGGCCTTGGCCCGGCGGCGATCATCAACGCCACCGCCTTTTCCGCGCGTGGCGAAGACGGCGATACCCCGCTCGATGGCGCGGGCGTTCCCGTGTTCCAACTGGCGCTGGCCACGTCGGGCCGCACCGGCTGGGCAGCGGCTTCGCGCGGGCTGTCCCCCGCAGACCTCGCCATGCACGTGGTCTTGCCCGAAATTGACGGCCGGGTCTTTGCCGGGGTCGCCAGCTTCAAGGAAGCGGGTGCGCGCGATCCCGCACTAGGTTTTGCCCGCACCGTCCACCGCGCCGATCCCGACCGGATCGAGGCGATCACTGCGCGCGTGGCAGGCTGGATCGCCCTTTCGCAAAGGCCGGTTGCCGATCGGCGGGTTGCGCTGATCCTGTCGACTTATCCCGGCAAGGCATACCAGATGGCCCACGCCGTGGGGCTGGATGCGCTCGCCTCAGCCGAGGCGACCCTGGCCGATCTGGCCGAGGCGGGATATGCCACGGATGGCCAGACCGATCTGGGCGCGCGCCTTGAAAGCGAACATCAGCATTGGCCGCTGGCCGCGTATCGCAAGGCGCAGGCGGCATTGCCCGAGACCTTGCGCGCTGATCTTCATGCCGCGTGGGGCGAACCGGAAGCCGATGTGGCAGTCGCTGACGGCGCGTTCCGTTTTGCCGCGCTGTCCATCGGCAGCGCGCTGGTCGCCTTGCAGCCCGAACGCGGCGAGCGCGTCCATCGAGACGGGGACTATCACGATCTGTCCCGCTGCCCGCGCCATGGCTATGTTGCGTTCTATCTGTGGCTGCGCGAACGGGGCAGCGACGCGCTGGTCCACATCGGCGCGCATGGCACGCTGGAATGGCTGCCGGGCAAATCGGTCGCGCTGTCTGGCGCTTGCTGGCCCGAGGCGCTGATCGGCGCGATGCCGGTGATCTATCCGTTCATCGTCAACGACCCCGGAGAAGCTGCGCAGGCCAAACGCCGGATCGGTGCGGTTACTATCGGACACGTTCCGCCGCCACTGGTGCAAACTAAAAGCGGCGCGGGGCTGGCCCGGATCGAGGCGCTGCTGGATGAATTCTCCAACGCTTACGGGCTGGACCCGGCCCGCCGCGACCGCCTGCAAGCGAGCATCCGCGACGAAGCGCGCGTGCTGGGGCTGGAGGCGGAACTGGGCCTTGATGGCGCGGCCACGCTGGTTGAGGCGATCACCCGGATCGATCGCTTCGTTTGCGATGTAAAGGACAGCCAGTTCGGTGACGGGCTGCATGTGTTCGGGCGGGGCGATCAGGGCGCAGCCGAGCGGGCCGGATTGCTGACGGCGCTGGACGGACGGCGCGTTCCGCCCGGTCCCTCCGGCTCCCCGTTTCGCGGGCGCAGCGATGTGCTGCCGACCGGGCGAAACCTTTATGCAATAGACCCGCGGGCGGTGCCTTCACGCGCGGCCCACGCGCAAGGCGTGACACTGGCAGAGGAACTTATCCGGCGGCATTTGCAGGATCATGGCGATTATCCGCGCGGGCTGGTGGTCGATCTGTGGGGATCGGCCACGATGCGCACGGCGGGCGAGGAATTCGCCATGGCGCTGCACCTGCTCGGCGCAAAACCGCTGTGGGACATGACATCCGAACGGGTGGCGGGCGTTGAGATTCTGCCGCTGGCGCTGCTGGACCGGCCGCGCATCGACGTGACACTGCGGGTTTCAGGCCTGTTCCGCGATGCCTTCCCGGCGCTGCCCATGTTGTTCGGACAGGCGGTGCGAGCGCTGTGTTTGCGGGACGAACCGGCGGACTGGAACCCCTTTGCGGGGCAGGCGCCGGCCCCGCGAGTCTATGGACCGGCGCCGGGGAGTTATGGCCTTGGCCTTGGCGATGCGGCCGAGGTCTATACCGATGCGGCGCGACGCTCGGCCGGAGAGGCATGGCTGGCGGCATCGGATCATGCGTTTGACGCAACCTCCGATGCGATCGGGGGCACGCCCGATCCTGAGGGCCTGCGTCGGCGCGTCGAAGCGGCAGACGCCTTTGTTCATCTTCAGGACTTGCCGGAAACCGATCTGCTGCTGGCCGCGGACTCTGCCGCGCATGAGGCGGGCTTTGCCGCTGCCAAGGCGCTGATAGGCGGGACGGCAGCGCTCTATCACCTCGATAGTCGCGACCCGCTGAAGCCGGCCGCGCGCACCCTGACCGAAGAGATCGCCCGCGTGGTCCGTGCCCGTGCCGCCCATCCCGACTGGGTTGCAGGCATGATGCGGCATGGTTTTCGCGGGGGCGCGGAACTGGCCGCGACGCTGGATCATATGGGCGCCTTTGCGCACCTTTCAGGTAGCGTGCCGCCGCATCTGTTCGATCTCTATCACGATGCGACGCTGGGCCAAGCCGATGTTCGCGCGTTTCTTGTGCGCGAGAATCCCGGCGCGCTGGCGGCGATGGAAGCCCGCTTTGCAGCGCTCCATGCCGCCGGGCTGTGGCAGACCCGGCGCAATTCCATCCTCGCCAGCCTGCCCAGCCATGAGGACCGGACATGACCGGGCCTATGGTGAGGGGTTGGTGCCCCGATGCGTGGCACCCGATGATCGCGGGCGACGGGTTGCTGATGCGGGTAAAGCCGCGGCTTGGCCGCCTGACCCGCGCGCAAGTGCTGGGCCTGTGCGATGCCGCCATCGCGCATGGCAATGCCCTGATCGACATCACCGCCCGCGCCAATCTCCAGCTTCGTGGGGTGCGCGATACCGGCTGGCAGGCGCTGCTCGACCGGTTGCTGACGCTCGATCTGGTGGACGGTGACCCCGTCATCGAACAGCGACGCAACATTCTGGTCGCGCCGGATTGGCGGGTCGGTGATGACAGCCATCGCATTGCGGGCGCGTTGCTGACCCGGCTGGATGAGTTGCCCGATCTTCCGGGCAAGATGGGCTTCGTTATCGATGCTGGTCGGGCCTGCGCCCTGCACGGCGAGGTGGGCGATTTCCGCATCGAGCGCGACGAAAAAGGCGGCCTGATCCTGCGCGCCGATGGCCATCCGGGCGGTGTTGCAGTTGTCGCAGGTCAGGAAGTGGACGCCCTGATCGCGCTGGCACACTGGTTTTCTGCCAGCGGTGGCGCGGAAGCGGGGCGCATGGCCCGGCACACGGTTGCCCTGCCCGAATGGGCCTGTGGCGACATTCTGCCCGCGCCGTCGGCTGCTCGCATCGCGCCCGGCATCCATGATCTGGGCTGGGCTTATGGCCTGCCGTTCGGCCGGATAGAGGCGCCGATACTGGCTGGTGTGATGGAGGGATCGTCTGCCGGGGGGGTGCGGATTAGCCCGTGGCGGGTGCTCGTAGTAGAAGGCGCGCCTGCCATGCAGGTGGATGGCCTGATCACCGACCCTGCCGATCCGCTGCTGCATGTGGATGCCTGTCCGGGCGCGCCGTGCTGCACGCAGGCGTCGGTTGAAACCCGCGATCTTGCCCGCCGCCTTGCCCCGCATATCGCGGGACGGCTGCATGTTTCGGGCTGTGCCAAGGGCTGTGCCCGCCCGCGCGCCGCCGATGTCACGCTGACGGGCCGCGATGGCCTGTTCGATCTTTCCCTGAACGCGCGCGCCGGAGGGCCTGCGGTTCACTCCGCGCTTGGCCCGGCCGACCTTCTTGCCCAATTTGGAACCGCTTGATGCCCCATATCTATGAAACCGATGGCGCGGCCATTTATCGCCAGTCCTTCGCCACGATCCGCGCCGAAGCCGATCTGGCGCCCTTTTCTGCCGATGAGGAGCCGGTGGCGGTCCGCATGATTCATGCCGCCGGGATGGTCGAACTGGCGGCGCATATCCGCTTTTCGTCCGGCTTCGCACAAACGGCCAGTGCCGCGCTGGCCGATGGCGCGCCGGTGCTGTGCGATGCGCGGATGGTGTCCGAAGGGATCACTCGCGCCCGCCTGTCGGCCAACAATCCGATCATCTGCACGCTCAGTGCGCCGCCAGTACCGGACATGGCGCGGGCGATGGGCAACACCCGTTCCGCCGCCGCGCTGGAACTGTGGCGACCGCATCTGGCGGGCGCGGTGGTGGCCATCGGCAATGCGCCAACCGCGCTGTTCCATCTCCTGAATATGCTGGAAGATCCCGATTGCCCGCGCCCTGCGGCCATCATCGGCTGTCCGGTGGGCTTTGTCGGCGCGGCCGAATCCAAGGCCGCGCTGTGGGCCGCGCCGCCGGTGCCGTGCTGCATTGTCGATGGGCGGCTTGGCGGCAGCGCGATCACGGTCGCCGCGATTAACGCGCTGGCAAGCCGCGCCGAATGAGCGCGTCGTCATCAATCGGAACCATCCACGGCGTCGGGCTTGGTCCCGGCGCGGCCGATCTGCTGAGCGTGCGCGCCGACCGGTTGGTGCGTGGCGCTCGCCATGTTGCCTATTTCCGCAAGGCCGGACGGCCGGGGCAGGCGCGGCGGATTGTCGAAGGGATGCTGCGCGCCGACGTGATTGAAATCCCGATGGAATATCCTGTAACGACCGAGATCCCGTTGTCCGATCCCCGCTACAACGACTGTCTTTCCGCCTTCTATGCCGAATGCACCGCACGTTTGCTGGCGCTGGCGCAGGCGGGCGAGGACGTGGTTGTGCTGTGTGAGGGCGATCCGTTTTTCTACGGCTCGTTCATGCACCTTCATGGCCGTTTGGCGGGCATCGTCCCGGTGACGGTGGTGCCGGGTATCACCGGCATGGCCGGGGCATGGAACGCGACTGACATTCCCATCACCTGGGGCGATGACGTGCTGACCATCGCGATGGCGACCCTGCCCGAGGAGGAACTGGCCCGGCGCATCCGCGATACCGATGCGCTGGTGGTGATGAAGATCGGGCGCAACCTGCCCAAATTGCGCCGCGCGGTGGCAGCGGCGGGGCGCGAGGACGCGGCATGGCTGGTCGAACATGCCGCCATGCCCGGCCAGCGCGTCACGCGGTTGATCGAGGCGACCAGCGTCACGCCCTATTTCTCGATCCTGCTGATTCATGGACAGGGGCGTCGTCCATGAGCGGTTCGCTATCCATCGCCGGTCTGGGACCGGGCGACGAGGCACTGATCACGCCCGAAGTCACCGCCGCGCTGGCAGGGGCAAGCGATGTTATCGGCTATATCCCCTATGTCGCCCGCATCGCCCCGCGTGAGGGGCTGACGTTGCATCCATCCGACAACCGGGTGGAGCTGGATCGCGCGGCCCATGCGCTGGAACTGGCGGCGCAGGGCCGGCGCGTGGTGGTGGTGTCTTCTGGCGATCCCGGCGTGTTCGCGATGGCCGCCGCCGTGTTCGAGGCGCTGGAGGCTGGCCCGGCCCACTGGCGCGATCTCGACATCCGGGTGCTGCCCGGCATCACTGCCATGCTGGCCGCCAGCGCGCGAGCGGGGGCGCCGCTGGGGCACGATTTTTGCGCGATCAACCTGTCGGACAACCTCAAGCCGTGGTCCGTGATCGAAAAGCGGCTGCGGCTGGCTGCAGAGGCAGACTTTGCGATGGCGTTCTACAACCCGCGGTCGAAAGCCCGGCCGGAAGGTTTCGAACGTGTGCTGGAATTGCTGCGCGCGGTGTGTGGCAATGATCGCCCGATCCTGTTCGCCCGCGCCCTATCGACGCCCGACGAACAATTGCAAATCGTACCGCTGGGTCAGGCCCGCGCGGACATGGCCGATATGCGCACGATGGTGATCGTCGGATCGAGCCTGACGCGGATCATCGAACGTGCGGCTGGTCCCATTCTCTACACCCCCCGCTCGGCCTTGGGTTCGGCATCATGACCCAGCCACGCGAGCACATCCTCCGGGCGATAACACTCGGTCCGGCCCGGAACGGCGGGTCGGTCAATCATCAGGACCGGCAGGCCCAGCGCCCGCGCGGCGATCAGCTTGGCATCGGCACCACTGCCGCCAGCGTTCTTGCACACCACCAGATCGATGGCGTGCGCCTGCATCAGCTGGCTGTCGCCCATGACGGTAAATGGCCCGCGATCAACGATCAGGGTGTGATGGGGCAGGCCCGGCGGCTGCTCCGGCGCGTCCACGAAACGCAGCAGATAGTGGTGGTGTGGCTGCGCGGCGAAGGCTTCGACATGCATCCGCCCCAGCGCCAGCATGACGCGGCGGGCCTGTCCTGCCAGCGCGGCGACCGCGCCGTCGATATCAGCAACGCGGGTCCAGCGGTCACCAGCAACCGGTTCCCACGCGCGACGGGTCACGGCGACATGGGCCACACCCACAAGCCGCGCAGCCTCCACCGCATGACGGCTCATCGTCGCGGCAAAGGGGTGGGTCGCGTCGACCAGATGGGTCACGCGATGGTCGCGCAGATAATCGGTCAGCCCAGCCATCCCGCCGAACCCGCCAACCCGCACCGGAACCGGTTGAGCGCGGGGATTTTTCGTCCGTCCGGCATAGCTGAGTGTCGTCGCAATGCCCTGCGCGGCAAGCAGGCGGGCAAGAACGCTCGCCTCGGTCGTTCCACCCAGCAGGAGGACATGTCGCATGGCTGATACGGCTCCTGAAGCGTGGTTGACGATCATCGGCATCGGCGAGGACGGGCCGGATGGCCTGTCCGCTGCGAGCCGGGCGGCGCTGGCGCGGGCCGAACTGGTCATGGGACCGGCCCGGCATCTGTCGCTGCTGCCCGCGATTACCTGCCCTGCGACCGAATGGCCAGTGCCCTTTGCCGATGGCATCACCCTGTTGATGCAACATCGCGGACAGCGCGTGGTGATGCTTGCGTCGGGCGACCCGTTCTGGTTCGGGGCGGGGAGCAGCGTAACCCGGCAGCTCGATCCGGGCGAATGGGTGGCGATACCGGCGCCTTCCACCTTCACGCTGGCAGCCGCACGATTGGGCTGGCCGTTGCAGGATGTGGCCTGCCTTGGCCTGCACGCCGCGCCGCTGGAGCGACTTAAGCCCCATCTGGCGTCAGGGCAGCGCATTGTGGCGCTGTTGCGCGATGGCGAGGCCGTGGGCGCGCTGGCCGATTATCTGACCGGCCAAGGCTTTGGCCCGTCAGTGCTGCACGTGATGGAAGCGCTCGGTGGTCCGCGCGAACGGGTACGCCGGGTGACTGCAGAAGCGCTGACCTTCACCGACATTGCCCATCCGGTTGCGGTCGGGATCGACTGTGTGGGCCACGGTGATGCCTTGCCGCAGGCGGCAGGACGACCGGACCACTGGTTCGCATCCGACGGGCAGTTGACCAAGCGCCCGGTGCGCGCCTTGACTTTGTCGGCGCTGGCCCCGTGTGTGGGGGAACTGCTGTGGGACATCGGCGCGGGATCGGGTTCCATCGGGATCGAATGGCTGCTGGCCCACCCGGCCAACCGCGCCTGCGCGATGGAAGCCGATCCGGTGCGCGCGGACCGGGCGCGGGCCAACGCCGCTGCGCTGGGTGTCGACCGATTGCAGGTGGTGATCGGACGTGCGCCGGATACTTTGCCGCCGGGACTAGTGCCCGATGCGGTGTTCATCGGCGGCGGATTATCGGAAGCCTTGCTGGACGCGCTGTGGGCACGATTGCCCGCCGGAACGCGGCTGGTGGCCAATGCGGTGACGCTGGAATCAGAAGCGCTGCTAGCCCGGTGGCATGGCCAGAAGGGCGGGAGCCTCCTGCGCATCGAACTGGCCGACGCCGCACCGTTGGGCAACCGGCACGGCTGGCGCGCGCGCTATCCGGTGGTGCAATGGAGCGTGACGCTGTGATCGTCGCAGGCTTCGGCTTTCGCGCGGGCGCGGCCCTGCCCTCACTGCGCGCGGCGTTCGCGCTGGCGCAACAAGGGCAGCCGCCGGTGACGCATCTGGCCACCGCGCAGGACAAGCTTGCGGCGCTGGTCCCGCTGGCAAAGGCGCTTGGCCTGCCGCTGACGGGCGTGGCGCCCGATGCATTGGCCGCCGTCGCCACCCTCACGCGCTCCGCCGCCAGCCTGACCGCCCGCCACGTCGGCAGCGTGGCCGAAGCATCCGCCATGGCCGAAGCAGGCGCCGGCGCGCGCCTGCTGTCGCCGCGCCGCATCTCGCCCGACCGCATGGCCACGTGCGCCATTGCGGCCAGTGTCACCTTTCAGGGAACCCCAACATGACCGTCCATTTCATCGGCGCCGGTCCCGGCGCGCCCGACCTTTTAACCTTGCGCGGACGCGATCTGATCGCGGGCAGCCCGGTGTGCCTCTATGCCGGGTCGCTGATCCCGGTCGCCGTGCTCGATCATTGCCCGCCGTGTGCCCGGATCGTGAACACCGCGCCGCTGGAACTGGACCAGATCATGGCCGAGATCGCCACTGCCCATGCCGCCGGGCACGATGTGGCGCGGCTGCATTCGGGCGATTTGTCAGTCTGGTCGGCGATGGGCGAGCAATTGCGCCGGCTGCGCGCGATGGACATTCCCTTTACCGTGACGCCCGGTGTCCCAGCGTTCGCCGCCGCCGCCGCTGCGCTGGAGGCAGAGCTGACCCTGCCCGCGCTGTCACAATCGCTGGTGCTGACCCGCACGCCGGGCCGCGCCAGCACCATGCCGCCCGCCGAAAGCCTGACCAATTTTGCCGTTACCGGCGCGACGCTGGCCATTCACCTTTCGGTTCACAATCTGGCGCAAGTGGTGGCGGACCTGACGCCGGCCTATGGCGCGGATTGCCCGGTCGCGGTGGTCTGGCGCGCCAGCTGGCCCGATCAGCAGATTGTCCGGGCGACGCTCGACACCATCGAACAGGCCGTGGCGGGCAGCACGGCCAAGAATCTGCAACGCACCGCCCTGATCCTGGTCGGGCGGGTGCTGGCGGCGCAGGATTTTGCCGAAAGCAGCCTCTATGCGCCCGGTTATGACCGCCGCTTTCGGCCTCAGGATGCCGGTTCGCGGTTTGCGGGGGCATCGGAATGAGCGCGCGCCACCAGACTCCGGGATTGATGATCGCCGCCCCCGCATCGGGCACCGGCAAGACCACGGTGATGCTGGGCCTGCTGCGCGCGCTCACCGAAGACGGGCTGGCGGTGCAGCCGTTCAAGAGCGGGCCGGACTATATCGACCCGGCCTTTCACCGCGCCGCCTGTGGCCGACCGTCCTTCAACCTTGATAGCTGGGCGATGGAAGGCGATCTGATCGCTGCCATCGCGGGGCAGGCTGCGGGCGCGGACATGGTGCTGGCCGAAGGGTCGATGGGCCTGTTTGACGGCGTGGCCAGCAAGGGCGCATCGGGCAATGGTGCCAGCGCCGACATGGCCCGCCGCATGGGCTGGCCCATCGTGCTGGTGCTGGATGTATCGGGGCAGGCGCAGTCCGCCGCCGCCACCGCACTCGGGTTCAGCAGCCTTGATCCGGGGCTGCCATTTGCCGGGGTGATCCTGAACCGCGTGGCCAGTCCGCGTCATGAACGGCTGGTGCGCAAGGGCATGGAGGCGGTGGACATTCCGGTGCTGGGTGCCCTGCCAAGGCGCGGCGACCTGACCCTGCCCGAACGCCATCTTGGGCTGGTTCAGGCGGTGGAGCATCCCGACCTTGATCGCGCGATTGCCGAGTTTGCGGCGTTCCTGCGCGCCCATGTTGATCTTGATGCCGTTCGCCGTGCCGCCGGTGCCGAACCACAAGCCGATGGCGGCAAGCTGCCCGTCCCGCCGGCCCAGCGCATCGCCATGGCGCGCGATGCCGCCTTTTCGTTCGTCTATCCGCATCTGATCGAAGGGTGGCGGCGCGCCGGGGCGGAGATCCTGCCGTTTTCGCCACTGGCCGATCAAGCGCCCGCCGCCCATGCCGATCTGGTGTGGTTGCCTGGCGGCTATCCCGAACTGCACGCCGGAACCATCGCCGCCGCAGCGACATTCCTGTCCGGCCTGCGCCATTATGCCCAAACGCGCCCCGTTCACGGCGAATGCGGCGGCTATATGGTGCTGGGTGAGGGGTTGATCGACAAGAGTGGTGAACGGCACCGGATGGCCGGGCTGTTGGGGCTGGTCACCAGCCATGCCCAGCGCAAGATGCACCTTGGCTATCGCCATGCCGAACTGCTGGTGCCGATATCGGGCCTTGCCGCCGGGACCAGGCTGCGCGGGCACGAGTTCCACTATTCAACCATTGTCGAACAGAGCGACGCGCCGCTGGCGCGGGTGACCGATGCCGAGGGCGCGGCGGTGGCCGAAACCGGATCGCATCGCGGCCATGTCACCGGCAGCTATTTCCACATGATTGCGCCACTGAACCCCGTGGACGTGTCATGACCGGTTTTGTTTCCTTCGTGGGGGCCGGGCCGGGCGATCCCGAGTTACTGACGCTCAAGGCGTTGGCGCGGTTGGAGGCCGCCGATGTCGTGCTGTTCGACGATCTGGCTTCCGGTCCTATCCTTGACCGCGTGCGCCTGGACACCACACTGGTGAATGTCGGCAAACGGGCGGGACGGCAATCGCCCAGCCAGGCCGAGGTGAACCGCCAACTCGTGGATCATGCCGCTGCGGGTGGCCGTGTAGTGCGGCTAAAATCCGGCGATTCTGGGATCTTTGGCCGTCTTGAGGAGGAAATCGAGGCATTGCGGCTTGCTGGTATCGGTTTCGAGATCATCCCAGGCGTCAGTTCTGCCAGTGCAGCGGCGGCCACTGCCGGCATTCCCCTGACAAGGCGCGCGCTTTCACGGCGGGTCCAGTTCATCACCGGGCATGGTGCGACGGGTGCCTTGCCTAATGACCTCAACATGGCAGCCCTGGCCGATGCCGAAGCGACAACCGTCGTGTTCATGCCCAAGCGAACCTTCCCTGAACTGGCCGCCCGGCTGGTCGCTGCGGGGCTGCCCCCACAAACGCCGGCGTTGTTGGCCGAGAATGTGGGCCGCGCCGATCAGCGTCTCACGCGCAGCTCGGTTGCCGGGTTGGCAGACACGCTGGCTGAGGGCGTGGGGTTCGCCCCGGCCCTGATCCTCTACGGCCCATTGTTGGAGGAAGCATGATCGAGCTTTCCCTCATCGGCATCGGCACGGGCAATCCCGATCACCTGACGGCGCAAGCCGTGCGGGAGATGAACAACGCCGACCTGATTCTGCTGCCGCGCAAAGACAGCGCCAAGTCCGACCTGATCGACCTGCGCCGCGCCATCTGTGGGCAGGTGTTGACCGGCCCAGTGCCGATTGTCGAATTCGACATGCCGGTTCGCGACGCAGGCCGGGATTACACGCAAGCGGTTGACGATTGGCACGAGGCTATCGCTGCAGCATGGCGCGCCCAGATCACCACGCATCTGCCAGCGGGCGGGCGGTTGGCATTGCTCGTCTGGGGTGATCCTTCGCTTTATGACAGCACCTTACGGATCGCCGAAAAACTCAAAGCTGGCGGCCTTACGATGCAGGTGCGCGTTGTGCCCGGCATCACAAGCATTCAACTGCTGACCGCCGCGCATGCCATTCCGCTCAATCCCCTTGCCGGGGCGGTGACGATCACCACCGGGCGTAGGCTACGCGGCCAGGGCTGGCCCGAAGGGACCGACACGCTCGTTGTCATGCTCGACAGCGGCTCTGCCTTTGAGGTGCTGGAACCGCAGGGCATCACCATCTGGTGGGGCGCCTATCTGGGCATGGCGCATGAAGTGCTGGAGCGGGGTGTGCTTGCTGAGGCTGGCCCCCGGATCGCCCAGTGCCGGGCCGAACTGCGCGCGCGCCATGGCTGGATCATGGATGTCTACCTCATGCGAAAGGAACAAATTGATGGAAACTGACAGCGAAGTGCAAGCGGTGAGCGACGATGCCCGCCACGCCGAAAAGATGCGCAAGAAGCAGACCGCGCAGACCAAGATCATGGCCAGCAAGACCCGCGAGCAGGGCCTGCTGATCGTCCACACCGGCAAGGGCAAGGGCAAGACCAGCGCCGCGCTGGGCATGGTGGTTCGCGCCATCGGCCACGGCATGAAAGTGGGCGTGGTCCAGTTCGTCAAAGGGGCGATGAAGACCGGCGAAAAGGCGGTGTTCGATGCCTTTCCCGACCATGTCGAATTCAAGCCGATGGGCGAGGGTTTTACCTGGGACACGCAGGACCGCACACGCGACATTGCGGTGGCCCGCGCCGGCTGGGACGAGGTCAAGCGCATGATCGCCGATCCCAGCTATCACATGGTTCTGGCCGACGAACTGAACATCGTGCTGCGGTATGACTATCTGCCGGTCGATGAAGTGGTGGCGGTGCTGACCGCGCGCGACGCCATGAAGCATGTGATCGTCACGGGCCGCAATGCGCCCGACGCGCTGATCGAGGTGGCGGACCTTGTCACCGAGATGACCATGGTGAAGCACCCCTTCCGTTCAGGCGTGAAGGCCCAGGCCGGCATTGAATTTTGACCGGGGATCGAATTCTGAGCGACGCCCCGCCTGTGTTCGACGCGGAATTTACGGAGCAATTCACGCAATTGCTACGCTGGCGGCGCGATGTGCGGCAATTCGACCGCCGCGCCGTGGCGGAAGCTGACATGCGCGTGCTGCTGGCCTGCGCCGCGCTGGCGCCGTCGGTCGGCAATGCCCAGCCGTGGCGCTTTGTGCGCGTGCGGACGCCGGACATACGGGAGGCGCTGGCCGCGCATGCCGATGGGCAAAGCGCCCATGCGGCAGAGCGCTATGCCGGGCAGGCGCGGTACGATCACTACCTGTCGCTCAAGCTGCACGGACTGCGTGAGGCGTCCGAACTGATCGCGGTGTTCTGCGACGAACAGCCCGAGGCGGGGCACGGTCTTGGCATTGCCACCATGCCCGAAATGTTGCGCTATTCGTGCGTGCTGGCGATCCACAATCTGTGGCTGGCGGCGCGGCTGCGCGGGCTTGGCCTTGGCTGGGTGTCGATCGTTGATCCACCGGCGGTCCATGCCCTGCTCGACGTTCCCGCCACCTGGTCGCTGATCGCGCTGTTGTGCATCGGTTACCCGGCAGACACGTCCGATACCCCCGAACTGGAACAGCGCGGCTGGCAGCAGCGTGAGCCGTGGGCTGACCGGGTGTTCGAACGATGATTTTCAATCAAAGGACCAGAAAACCATGCTGATACCCGTGGAGGATGGCCCCGCTATCGTGGCCTGCAACACCTGTCGCCACAGCGCCGACGCGCGTGAGGATGACGGCGGGATGCGCGGCGGCGCGCAGATGGTGGCGGCGCTGCGCTCGGTTCAGGAAAGCGACGCGCGCTATGCCGGGGTCGCCGTGCAAGAGATGCCGTGCCTGTTCGCCTGCACCGATTTCTGCACCATCCACCTGCGCGCACCGGGCAAGGTCGGCTATGTGCTCGGCCGGTTCACGCCGGACGAGGACGCCGCCACCGCCATTCTGGACTATGCCGTCCACTATGCCGCCAGCGAGCATGGCCGGGTGCCGTTCAAGCAATGGCCGCAAGGGGTGAAGGGCCATTTCATCACCCGCACCCCGCCGCAGGGCTTCGTCACAGAATGAGCCGGTTTGCCACGCTGGCCGCGTTTGAAGCGGCGCTGGAGCATATGCCCGTGGCCGATGCGGACGCCATGGCCGCTGCACGCGCGCGGCAGGCCATCCTGACCAAGCCGGCCGGATCGCTGGGCCGGCTGGAAGACATTGCCGTGTTTATGGCCGGATGGCAGGGCATAGCGCAGCCGGTGATCAAACAGGGTCGCGCGGCGATCTTTGCTGGCAATCATGGTTTCGTCGTCCACGGGGTCAGCGCCTTTTCCGCCAGCGTGACCGCCGCGATGGTCGGCAATTTCACTACTGGCGGCGCGGCGATCAACGCACTGGCCGGGGCGGCCGGACTGGATCTGCGGGTGGTTGCACTCGATCTCGACCGGCCCACGGCGGATTTCACCGTCGCTGCGGCAATGGACGAGACGGAGTGCCTTGCTGCACTTTCTGCCGGAGCGGCGGTGGTGGAGCCGGGGCTGCACCTGCTGGTCGTCGGCGAAATGGGCATTGGCAATTCGACCGCCGCCGCCGCGCTCTGCGCGCGCAGCTATGGCGGCGCGCCCGCGCAATGGGTCGGGCCGGGCACGGGGGTTGATGCGGGCGGAATCGCGCGCAAAGTGGCGGTGGTGGAACAGGCACTGGCCTGTCATGCCAATGTGCCGGACACCCCGTTTGAGACTTTGCGCCGGTTGGGCGGGCGCGAAATCGCCGCGATTGCCGGGGCCGTGCTGGAGGCGCGCCGCCTGCGTATTCCGGTGGTGCTGGACGGGTTCATCAGCTGCGCCGCGCTGGCGCCGCTGGCCGCCGCCGTTCCGGCGATCACTGATCATTGCCTGGCGGGGCACTGCTCGGCTGAACCGGGGCATATCCGACTGCTGGGGCATTTGGGCCTTGATCCCCTGCTGTCGCTGGGGATGCGATTGGGCGAAGGCAGCGGCGCGGCACTGGCGGTGTCGGTAATCCGGGCAGCGCTGGCCACGCACAATGGTATGGCGACATTTGCCGAGGCCGGGGTGGCAGACGGCTTGTGAGCAGCTTTTCACTTTACCTCTTGCGCCACGGCGAACCGGAAGGCGCGGGGCGGCTGATCGGCCGCACCGATGCGCCGCCTGTTGCCACAGGTATCGCGGCCTGCGCCGATCAGGCGCGGGATCTGGCGGCGGAAGTTCTGATCGCTTCCGACCTTTCCCGTGCGCGTTTGGCGGGCGAGGCCATCGGGCTGGAGACCGGCGTGCCGCTGTCAATCGATCCGCGCTGGCGCGAGCTGGACTTTGGCGCATGGGAGGGGATGGCGCCGGGCGATGTCGAAGGCGCGGCGCTGGCGCGATTCTGGGACGATCCCGATGGCCATGCGCCGCCCGGTGGAGAACGCTGGTCGGCGCTGGTGGACCGTGTGTCCGCTGCCATTGGCGATCTGGCCGCCCGGTCGACGCTGATCGTCACGCACGCAGGCGCGATGCGGGCAGCAGTGGCGGTGCTTTGCGGGTTTGATGTGCGCCAGACCTGGGCAGTTGATCTGCCCTACAACGGCCTGCTGGCGTTGCGCGTCTGGCCCGCTGAGGGACCGGGCGAGCGCCCCACAGCACAGATCGCGGGGCTTTATCCGTGAGGGGCTTCATCATCGCCCTGCAGTTTCTGACGCGCTTGCCGACACCCGTGGTTGTCGTTGACGATGCCGCCTTCGCCCGATCCATGCGCTGGTTTCCCGCTGTAGGCCTGGTTATTGGTGCAGCGGTTGCGGGAGCCGCATGGGCAGGCGCGCTGGTCGATCACCGGCTGGGCGCATTGGCCGCGCTGATCGTCTGGGTGGGCGTGACCGGCGCGCTGCACCTTGATGGCCTGGCCGACCTCGCCGATGCCAGCGGCGCGGCGCATAAAGATCGCGAGCGGCTGCTGGCCGTTATGGCCGATCCTCATGTCGGCAGCTTCGGCGTTGTCGCGATTGTGCTGCAACTGCTGAGCAAGTTGGTGCTGCTGGATATGCTGGTGGATGCACGGGCGTTTGGCGCGCTGGTACTGGTGCCGTTTGCCGCGCGCATCGGCCCGCTGGTGTGGACATGGTGGCTGATGCCGCTGCATCAGGGGCTGGCGGCTCGATTCCGTTCCGCGATCGGCCCGATCGATCTTGCGGGCTGGGCGGCCGCGCTGGCTGCGGCGGCGTGGTTCACTCCGGCGCTGCTTATCACACCATTGCTCGTTCTGTGGTGGGGGAGGCACGTGCGCCGCGCATTGGGCGGGATTTCCGGCGATGGCCATGGTGCAGGCATCGAGTTGATCGAAACCGGCTTGCTGCTGAGCGTGGCAATCACGGGCCTATGGATACACACGACATGAACAGCTTCAGTTTTCACGGCGGCAGGTTGGCCGATGCCATGGCGCAGTTCGGCATGGGCAAGGCGCCGTGGGTCGACCTGTCCACCGGCATCAATCCGCTTGGCTGGCCCGGCGCGGGCGATCTGGCGATGGACTGGCAGGCGCTGCCCGACGCGGGCGCGCTGGACGATCTGGAGGCCGCTGCCGCTGCCCATTTCGGCACGGACCCGGCCCATGTTTGCGCGGTGCCGGGCACCGAGATCGGCCTGCGGATGTTGGGCGACATCGTGCCCGGCCCCGCTATCCATGCCCAGCCCAGCTATCGCACCCATGGCGAGATGATTCCCCGCAGCCGTCCCGTAGCCCTGACCGAATTGGCGGGGACAGAGGAAGCGACCCTCATCCTCGCCAATCCCAACAACCCCGATGGGCAGATCACCCCGCCCGCGACGCTGCTGGGCTGGCTGGAGGCGCGGCGCGACAGCGCAGCGTGGCTGGTCGTGGACGAAGCCTTTGCCGATGCCGCCCCGCACAGCAGCCTTGCCGCCCATGTGCAGGACGAACAGCGGCTGATTATCTTCCGCTCGTTCGGCAAATTCTTCGGGCTGGCCGGGGTGCGGCTCGGCTTTGTGCTGGGACCGCGCGCGCTGATCGCGCAATATCGGCAGCGGCTGGGCAGTTGGCCGCTATCGGCAGCGGCGCTGGCCATCGGCACAGCGGCATATCAGGATGTGGACTGGACAGCCGCCATGCGGATGGCCCTGCGCGAACAGGCCACCGCGCTGGATACGGTGCTGGCGCGGCGGGGCTTCAGCGCGATAGGCGCCTGCCCACTGTTCCGGCTGATCGAAACCGACGATGCCGCCGCGCTGTTCGAACGCCTTGCGCGACATGCCATCCTGACGCGGCCGTTCGATTACGATCCGCGCTGGCTGCGCCTGGGCCTGCCCGCCGACCGAGAGGCGCTGGATCGCCTTGATGCGGCGCTGGCTGATGATTGATCTGACTGCTTTCCTGGCCTTGGTGCTCGACGCGGCAGTGGGCTGGCCTCAGCCGCTGTATCGCCGGATCGGCCATCCGGTGGGCATTTTTGCGCGGATTATCGCCGCGCGGGAACGGCGCTGGAATGTCCCCTCGCGTTCCGATGGACAGCGGCGCATGGCCGGGGCGGTCACCGTCCTGATCCTGCTGGGTATGGCGGGCGGTGCGGGCTGGATGCTGCAAAGTCTGCTCGTGGCAATCGCCGGGCCGTGGGCCTGGCCCCTGATCGCTGTGCTGGCCTGGCCGGGTCTGGCGCAGCGCAGCCTGTACGACCACGTCCGCCCCGTTGCCGATGCGCTGGAGCGGCAGGATCTGCCCGCCGCGCGCGCCGCTGTCGGCATGATCGTTGGCCGTGATACGACGGCGCTTGATGAAGCGGGTGTTACCCGCGCGGCGATCGAGAGTCTGGCGGAAAGTTTCTGCGACGGGGTGGTCGCGCCGTTGTTCTGGCTGCTGGTGCTGGGGCTGCCCGGTATCTGGGCCTATAAGGCGATCAACACCGCCGACAGCAGATTTGGCACCGCGAGGAGCAATGGCGCGCCTATGGTTGGGCTGCGGCCCGCACCGACGATGCGATGAACCTCATTCCAGGGCGCCTGTCGGGATTTCTAATCTGCCTGTGCGGCGGGGGTGGCTGGCGGATATTGTTGCGCGATGCTTCCAGGCACACCTCGCCCAATGCGGGCTGGCCCGAGGCCGCGATGGCCGGGGCGCTGGGGCTGCGCCTAGCCGGGCCAATTGCCTATGACGGAATTGTTTCGGACAAGCTCTGGATTGGGGAGGGAGGCCGCCCGGCCCGGACAGAGGATATGCGGCGCGGATTGGGCGTCTACGCCCGTGCATGTCTGTGCCTGTGGTTGATGGCGGCCGGAATTGCAGGAGGTGCAGCATGGGCGCTATAATGCTTCAGGGCACCGGCTCTGATGTGGGCAAATCGGTGCTGGTGGCGGGGCTGTGCCGCGTCCTAGTGCGGCGGGGCTTGCGGGTCTTGCCGTTCAAGCCGCAGAATATGTCGAACAATGCGGCTGTCACCAGCGATGGCGGCGAGATCGGCCGGGCGCAGGCCTTGCAAGCGATAGCCTGCAAGGTGGAGCCGCATACGGACATGAACCCGGTACTGCTGAAACCACAGGCCGATCGCACATCGCAACTGATCGTGCATGGCCGGGTGCGCGGCACATTGGGCGCGGGCAATTTTCGGCAGGCACGGGGCGCGCTGCTGGGTGAAGTTATGGAGAGCTACGACCGGCTCCGCCGGGCGTGCGATATTGTCGTGGCCGAGGGTGCGGGCTCTCCTGCGGAAATCAACCTGCGCGCTGGCGACATCGCCAATATGGGCTTTGCGCGAGCGGCAGGCGTGCCCGTCGTGCTGGTCGGCGATATTGATCGCGGCGGAGTCATTGCCGCCATCGTCGGCACGAAGACGATCATCGACCCGGCGGATGCCGCGATGATCAAGGGCTTCATCATCAACAAGTTCCGGGGCGATCCCGCACTGTTCGCCGATGGTTATCGCCAGATCGAGAGCCTGTCGGGCTGGCGCGGATTCGGCGTGGTGCCGTGGCTGGGCGCGACCGCACGGCTGCCAAGCGAGGATGCCGTGGTGCTGGAGCGCGGCAAGGCGCGCGCGGGGGGCCGCAAGCTGATCGCCTGTCCGATCCTGCCGCGCATATCCAATTTCGATGACCTCGATCCGCTGAAGCTCGAACATGGTGTGGACCTGCACATGGTTCCGCCCGGCCAGCCGATCCCGGCAGAGGCCGCGCTCATCATCCTGCCCGGGTCAAAGGCGACCATCGCCGATCTGGCCGCTCTGCGCGCAGAGGGCTGGGACATCGATATTCTGGGGCATCACCGGCGCGGCGGGCTGATCTTTGGGCTTTGCGGTGGTTACCAGATGCTCGGCAAAAGCATCGCCGATCCCGATGGTCTGGAAGGCCCGCCCAGCACCGCAAGCGGCCTCGGCCTGCTCGATGTCGAAACGACCTTGCACGCACACAAGGCGCTGCGTCCGGTCAGCGGTATGGCGATGGGCGCGCCTTTTCATGGGTATGAAATGCACATGGGGCAAACCAGCGGGCCGGACCCGCAGCGGCCCTTCGCCCTGCTTTCCGATGGACGCCGTGATGGCGCGATAAATGCGGGCGGAACGGTGTTTGGTTCTTATGTCCACGGCCTGCTGGCCGATGCGGAGTTGCGCCGAGCGCTGCTGTCGCGCATGGATGTAGAAGCCGGGGGGGTGGACTATGGCTTCACCGTCGAGGCGGCGCTGGACGAGATCGCAGCCGCGCTGGAGGAGCATCTCGATATCGACGCGCTGGTGGCGATGGCGATGGCGGAACCACCCGCCTCCGTCCCAGCGAGAGACAGCGCATGAGCAGTGCCTTGCCCCATTTGCTGGTGCTGGGCGGAGCGCGTTCGGGCAAAAGCCGCTTTGCCCAGGGCCGGGCAGAGGCCCTGACAGGTAAACTGGTCTATCTGGCGACAGCGCAGGCCTTCGATGATGAGATGCGCGAGCGAATCGAGCTGCACCGCGCCGATCGCGGTCCGCGCTGGTCAACTGTCGAGGCACCGCTGGACCTGGCGGTGGCAATCACGGCATATAGCACGCCGGAAACGGTGGTGCTGGTCGATTGCCTGACGTTGTGGGCTTCGAACCTGATGCTAGCGGAACGCGATACTGCTACCGCTACAGACGGACTGGCGCGCTCGCTTTCAGCCGCACGGGGGCCGGTCATTCTGGTCGCCAACGAAGTGGGTCTGGGCATTGTACCCGACAACGCCCTTGCCAGAAGGTTTCGCGATGTTGCGGGCCGCATCAATCAGGAAATAGCGGCAGTGGTTGAAGAGGCAGTCATAATGTTCGCCGGCCTTCCCTTGACGCTGAAACCTAAAGGATGAGCGGCTAGCCATACCACTTGCCACTGTGCAACTCGGAGGGGCAGGTGGTATGGAGCAAAGCTAGATCCAGCGTGTCGGTGACGCCGCCGGCCATCACTGTGGTGCACAGCTTCCACTAGATGATGTAGCGGGAATAACGGTGTCTGCGGCTCGCTGATTAGCGAGTACGCCTTCGGACGCGGGGATCCCCGACCGCAGAGGTAATCACCGAAGCGCGCCAGTGCTCGACTGTCGACCGGTCTTGACAGCCTGGCCCGATTTTATCCCGGTGTTGCACCTGATACCAACCTGCATTGATCACGACCCACGTGCCCATTTGCGGCGTCCAATTGTCATGATGCGCCATATGTGGACGGCCCCCTCCCTGCAAGATTTGGCAGATAATATTGATCGGATCGCTTGCGTTCATATGTCCGGCCTGTGGGTGCGTTCGCACATGAACGCTGGCCAAGATGGTTTCCGCGACACGAGTTCCAAACAAGGCTGCGACCTGCAACGGCCACTGGCGCATACGGGCTATCACGCGTCTCGGATCGATCGATCCACCATCTGCTGTTTCTTGCAAGTTCACGCATCAGTTCAGGATGGTAGCTCTGACTGTCCGCTCACCATCGCTGCCTGATCTCTTATGCCGTGCATTTCAACTCTGATAGCACGACGCTTTTTCGATAAGTTTCGCCGGTGGCCATCATTTTCCAAGCGATCCGCGCAATTTTGTTCGCCAATGCCACGGCCACCAGCTTGGGCGGTTTGCGTTTGAGCATGGAGAGCAGCCAGGGCGTGGCATTTTTTCCGCTTCCATCCCTGACACGTCGAAGCAATGATGTGGCCCCGACCACCAGTATACTTCGCAATGCTTCGTCGCCAGCGCGCGTGATAACGCCCTGCCTTGCTTTGCCGGCGGTTGAGTGATCCTTCGGGGTCAGGCCTAGCCAAGCTGCAAATTGACGCCCCGACGCGAAGAGTTCCGGGGCGGGCGTTTTCATCATGAGAAGCGATGCGCCAATCGGCCCGACGCCTGGAATTTGGGCCAGGCGTCGGCTGCACTCATTTTTGCGGTGCCATGCTAGTAGCTTTGCCTCGACGTCTTCAAGCTGCCGTTCCAACTGTTGGTATTCGCTGGCGTGCAACGCGAAGAGTTCGCGTGCCAATGTCGGAACGGTCTCATCGGTTGCAGTGCGTTCGAGCAGCGGCTCGATCTTGTATATGCCCTTGGCTGTGGTTAGTCCGAACTCGGCAGCGTAGCCGCGGATCGCATTGGCGAGTTGGGTTCTGCTTCTCACCAGCCTGTCGCGCATTCCGACCAGCATTAGCGCTGCCTGCTGTTCTGCGGTCTTTACCGGCACGAAGCGCATTGTCGGGCGGCTCATGGCCTCGCACAGCGCCTCGGCATCGGCGGCATCATTCTTGCCGCGCTTCACGTACGGCTTTGCCAATTGTGGTGCGATCAGCTTCACCTCATGACCGAACGAGCCCAGCAGGCGGGCCCAATGATGTGAGGCGCCGCACGCCTCGATGGCGACCACCGTTGACGGCAGCTTCTGGAAGAAGTCGATCATTTCCTTGCGTCGCAGCTTCTTGCGCAAAATCGGCTGTTCCGCTGCATTCACACCGTGCAGCTGAAAGAGATGTTTTGACGTATCCATGCCAATGCGGATAATCTGTTCCATGGGCGGTCTCCTTCGATCGAAATCTAACGACTCACTCTGGCACATTCTGATGCCATACGGAGGCCGTCCACCCCAGCAGGGCTGATCGATCAGCCTGTTCCAGGCTTCGCAGCAAAGGTCGACGATGTTGTCGTGGGACGTGAAGATGCGGTTGGATAGCCAGTTATCGCGCATGAATTGCCAGATATTTTCGACCGGGTTGAGTTCAGGACATTTTGGCGGCAGCGGAACGATGCTGATATTATCGGGTCCTTCCAGCTTCCCGGTCATGTGCCTGTCAATCGGCGTGCAAACGGGACCCCTTATCGGCGCGCAAAAGGGACCCCCTGTCAGGATGGCGGAGCGTTGATGTGACGGGCTTCCTTGCGCTGCGCGCGGCGTAGGGAGGGCGTAGCCCGACCGGAGGCGCGCGCAGCGCAAAACATCTTCTAATTGATCGGTGCTGGGGGGGATCAGCTGCGGTTTTTGAAGCGCCAGCTGTCATTGCCGGTCTCGACGATGTCGCAATGATGGGTGACGCGGTCGAGGAGCGCGGTGGTCATCTTGGGATCGCCGAACACGGTGGGCCACTCGCCAAAGGCGAGGTTGGTGGTGATGATGACGCTGGTCTGCTCATAGAGTTTGCTGATCAGGTGGAACAGCAGCTGGCCGCCTGATCGGGCGAACGGCAGATAGCCCAGTTCATCGAGCACGATCAGATCGAGGCGGGATAGCTGGGCGGCGAGAGCGCCACTCTTGCCGATCCTGGCCTCCTCTTCGAGGCGGGTCACCAGATCGACCGTGTTGAAGTAGCGGCCTCGGGCGCCGGAGCGCACTACATTGGCGGTGATGGCGATGGCCAGATGGGTCTTTCCTGTGCCTGTGCCGCCGACCAGGACGATATTGCGCCGTGCGGGCAGGAACGCGCCGCTGTGCAATGAACGCACAAGCCCCTCGTTGATCGGGGTACCCTCGAACCGGAAGGCATCGATGTCCTTTACGACTGGCAGCCTGGCAGCGGCCATCCGGTATCGGATCGACGCGGCATGACGATGCGTCGCCTCCGCTCGCAGGAGATCGGTCAGTATCTCCATGGTGGTGCGCTGGCGCTGAAGGCCGGTGATGACGGCATCGTCGAACGCGCCCGCCATGCCCTTGAGTCCAAGCCCGCGCATGGCCTCGATCATATCATGCCGCTGCATCGAAGGTCCTCAGCTGGTCGTAACGGGCACAGTCGGCGATCGGGGGATGGCGCAGAGCGCTATCCTCGGAGGTGATGATCGTCAGCGGACGCGGCGGTTCCCGGCGTCGTGCCAGGATGTTGAGGATCAGGTCGTCGCTTGCCGTGCCCGTCGCCAGTGCCTCATGCACAGCGGCTTCGACAGGCTCCAGGCCATCGGTCAGTACGGCCGACAGTACACGGACGAACCGGCGATCGGCATCGTCGCCATTACCCAGCTTGCGGCGCAGGCGGGCAAGCGCCGGTGGCAGATCCCAGTCCTGGAAGGGGGCACCGTTCCGCAGCGCGCCAGGCTTGCGGGCCAGCACTGGCAGATAATGCCAGGGGTCATAGATCGTGCGGTTGCGCCCAAAGTAGCGAGGATGTTCAGCGACAACCTCTTCGCCGCAGCGAACGACGATGCGATCGGCATAGGCGCGGACCTGCACCGTGCGTCGTGCCACCGTCGATAGCACCGAGTAGCGATTGCGGTCGAAGCTGATCAGGCAGGTGCCGGTCACAGCATGCTCGCTCTCATTGAAGCCGTCGAACGGTCCCAGCATCGGCTGCAGCGCAGATCGTTCGATCTCCAGCATCTGCGCCACGGTCAGCTCTCCCTGTTCGGGATGGGGCTGCCGTTCCGCCCAGCGCCGACACTCGGCCTCCAGCCAGCCATTGAGCTCTTCGAGACTGGCGAACCGCAACCGGGGCTGGAAGAAGCGACCCCGGATCGTCTGCACCTGGTTCTCGACCTGACCCTTCTCCCATCCCGCCGCAGGCGAGCAGGCCGTGGGCTCGACCATATAATGGTCGGTCATGATCAGGAACCGCCGGTTGAAGACGCGTTCCTTGCCGGTGAACACGCTCGTCACAGCCGTCTTCATATTATCGTAGATGCCGCGCCCTGGCACGCCGCCGAAGAAAGCAAAGCCGCGCGCATGCGCGTCGAACAGCATCTCCTGGCTCTCACGAGGATAAGCCCGGACATAGACCGCGCGTGAGGCACACAGTCGCATATGCGCGACCTTCACCCGCATCGGTGCCCCGGCGATCTCAACATCTTCATGGCTCCAGTCGAACTGGTAGGCCTCGCCTGGCCTGAACATCAGCGGGATGAAGGCCGTGACACCATCGCCGGCATCTTTGCGCCGCTCGATCTTCCAGCGCGTCGTATAGCGCCGCACCGCATCGTAAGAACCCTCAAAGCCTTCGCGCACCAGCAGGTCATGGATCCGCGTCATCCGCAGCCGGTCACGCCTGCCGCGCAGCTCGTTCTCTTCCAGCAGCGTGTTCAGGCGCTCCTGAAACGGACCGATCCTGGGCAGCGGCTGAACCTTGCGCTGATAATCAAAGGCGCCCTCCGGCGCTCGGACCGCTTTGCGGATGACCTTCCGCGACACATGCAGATCCCGTGCGATCGCCTTGATCGCCTTGCCTCCGGCATACTCGCGCCGGATCCGTAAAACTGTCTCCAAAACCAACATCCCGATCTCGCCGCCTGAAAATCCAGCCGGCTGCTTAAACCATCGAAATGAGGGGTCCCTTTTAGACGCCGATCACCCCGCTAACGGGGTCCTTTTTGCACGCCGATCCACAGCCAATGGTTGTCTTCGGGGTCATCGGACAGCTGGGAGAGCCTTTTGTCCGTGCCTCATGATCGCGGCCGAGCGGTGGTGGGTGGACGTCTCCGGGTCCCAAACGAGGTTTAACCCTCCACTTTTGTGACGAGATCGTCCGGGCATGGCTGATCGGGAGCGGGGCGCCGGGTCAGACCCAGCGGAACTCGGTCTCGTTCAACCAAAGGGAATGGAGTAATATGGCCAGCTTCCGGGCGACTGCGACCCTGGCACGCTTAGGACCTTTGACTTCGGCCAATTTCCTACCCCAGCGTTGCAGTGCGAATGGCTGCCTTACCCGCGACAATATGATGTTGGCCGCCTCGTACAGCGACCGTCGCAGCATCGGATCGCCGGCCTTTGAGATATGACCTTGCGTATCACGTTCGCCAGACTGGCTTCGTCGAGGGACAAGCCCAGCATACGCCCCAACGTCCTCACCTCTGGCAAAGCGACGAGGATCTTCTATGCTCATGGTGTAGGTGAGGGCGGTGATCGGCCCAACGCCAGGGACCGTCATCAGACGCGCGCAAACGGGATCCGAGGCAGCCCTCTTCTCCAATATTCGGTTCGAGGCGCGCAGTTGCGCTTCGATCACCTCGATGGATGCCATAAGCGGCGCGAACAATGCCTCCAGATCGGGGCGTTGGGCATAAAGCACTATCAGGCGGTCGGTTCGTTTGCCGGGAGCTCGGGCTGAACCTAAGCGAAGGCCGAACAGCTTCAACAAGCCGCGCAACTGGTTGATCATGGCAGTCCGCGCCGTGATAAGCTGTGCACGAATTCGTATCGCGGCACGATCAAAATGCGTGGCGGAAGCTTTCATATGGATGCGCTTGAACCAGCCCGTTCGGGCCATCTGCGCAATCCCCTCAGCATCATGAACATCGCTCTTGTTGACCCGCGCCGACAGCACGCCCTTGGCATGGCGAGCACAGATACACTCTACCGGCACATCGCGGGCTACCATGCCATGATAGAGAAACGCCGACAGCGGCCCCGTCTCAAGCACCACGCGCACCAGATCCGGGCAATAGCGGCCAAGCCATTTAGCGATGACGTCGGGATCGCTCGCCAGAACCTCGCGCCGCAACACAGCGCCTTCGCCATCAACCACGCACACATGCGTGGACTTGTCACTCACATCCAGTCCTGCGTAGATCGACATGGTCACCCTCCTGCATTGAAGCGTTCATGCGACTTCGTACCATACAGAAGGGTGGCTACATCAATTACGCGGTGTCCCAAACTCGGTCATTCCGGCGTCGGATATTTTACGCAGCAAATCCGTGCGACAACGTCAATGGCGCGCTTTTTCCTTTAGCTTGGTTATGTGAGAAACGCATATCGAATGGGTCGTCTGGCCGAGATTTTCGATGCGTTCAGCTAGCCAACGCAGCTCTTCTAAATCGATCTGATAATGCTTGGAATATCTCGCCTTCACATAGGCGTCCTTGAGCTTTTGGAACATCGCCCGCTCCTTTCGGGAGTTCCGTGGCCATATGTCAAACAGCGCAGGGTGCCTGCTCTCAGCTTGTGCGCGGCGAAATGCGATGTTGTGGTCATATGGCGTGTAGAAGGTGAGAGTTAGCAAAATGGCTTGATAGAGACGCTCAGTAGTCTGGTGGAGATCAAATGCCGCCTTCCTGACGAATGACTTTTCAATGCCAAACTTTGCGACTTCGAACACTTGCATGGCTTCAGAAAAATAATCGTCGAAATAGTCCTGCGCCGCATTCGCTGCTTCCGACGGCGTCTTGGGCTTGGGTTTGGCCAGTTCGCGATCATCGGCTTCGTAGAGGGCGATGCCCTGTTCGGCTATTTCCATGAAGAAGACCCGGCCATGGCTGAGGCCCTGGTTCACCTGCTGAAGCGAGTGAACGATGAAA
The DNA here is from genome assembly GCF_032227065.1 of Sphingobium sp. SA2. NCBI lineage: Bacteria > Pseudomonadati > Pseudomonadota > Alphaproteobacteria > Sphingomonadales > Sphingobiaceae > Sphingobium > Sphingobium sp. SA2. Next base: position 127,850 of record NZ_JAPMXX010000001.1, on the reverse strand, counting down.
TGCACCGGCGTATGGATGCGCTTCTCGATCAGATAGGCGTCGATGAGGCGCTGCTCTGCGACCGACCAATAGGCAGCGACGTCGGCCAGTTCCTTCTGGTTGACGATGACCAGGATATCCATGTCGGATTTATACTGATTGGCATCGAAGGGCGCATCGACCCAATCGCCCCGCGCATAGGAGCCGAAAAGGATGATCTTGAGGATGCGGGCCGACTTCTTGCGGCCAGTCGCATTCTCGGTTGCCTCCCGAAACTCGGCGAACAAGATGCGCACGACCTCTTCGAGCTCTCGCTGCTTGGCTGCTGGGAGGTGGTCAAGGTTGGTACGCATCACTGATGTCCAATGAGGTGGATCGCGTCCTTGCCCCCGGCCACCCCCTTGGGCGTCAGGCGGCGATCAAAAGTCGCGAGCTTGCCCCCATTTGCGACCGCAAGGGCAAGGAGATAGGTGTCGGTCACCTGCGCTGACGTCAGGATCTGGCTTGCATCGACATGGTCTGCGGTCAGCAGGCTGATATCGTCCGGCCAAAAACTGTGACCGGGAAGTCTGCACATCTGGGCCATGATCGTCGCGACCTCGGCCGGAGAACCCGGCGTTGCGGGATAGCGGACGTTGCCGACGATCCGGATCACGCCGTTTTCGGTCATAGGGCAAGTCGCCCAGGCCTTGCTGCCTTCCGCCTCGAACCAGCGGTGCGCTGCCTCGTGACCGACATGATTGGGGTCGATCAATGCGACAAGAATGTTGACGTCCAGAAGGTAGGTCATGGCGCCTCATCACGAAGGGCGTTGACGATATCCTGCGTCACCACGACCCCAGGCTTGGCTGGCAAGAGACTGATCCCGTTGCGCGTGCGCGTTGCTTCGGGCGCACGGAGCGCCTTACGGGCGAGATCCGACAGGACGCGCCCGATCGAACTATGCTGATGATCGGCGATCGCACGCGCCGCCGCCATGACATCATCATCGATCACAAGGGTCGTCCGCATTGCATCATCCTCACGCATTGAGCATCGCGCATCATATGCCATCTGAATCGATGGCGCAACGATGGACGAATGCGGCGGCGGCCGCACAAGCCCCATCCATAATATGGTTGAGGGCATTTTTGATTGGCGGCGCCAGCCGAACCGTGATCCGCCGCTTGTCGCGCGGGTCGGGACGGCGCGTCAATATCTTCCGCACGGCAAGGTTGGCGGTCCACCGATGCGCGCTTGAATGGGGGATGTTGGCGACCGTGCAGAGGGCGGACTGATAGACCGCAAAACCTTCCAGCTCGGCCTGGTACAGATGGAGCAGCATGTCCCAGTTGGGATTGGTGCACAGGTGACTGCCCAGGCTCTTTTCGATCAGACGACGTTCCTCGATCAGTGCCCGGCACGTCTCCAGCCGTTTATGCCGCCGCCTCGCTGCGGCCTCTTCCAGATCGTCGTCGTTGTGCCGCATTTTATCCCCTGTCGATGCACGCGAATATCTATCCCTGCTTTTGCTCAGCCGGTGACCGGCTTCGGCAATTCGCCAGCCCGGAAAGCGTCGATCAGCGCGTGCTGCTCGGAGGCGAGCATGTCGATCGCGCCGACCTGCCGCCCCGGATCGCGCAACAGCAGGGAAGGACAGCGCCCCTCATGGTTGCCAAGATTAGGCCGGTGAATGCGGTAGCCCAGCAAATCTGTCAGATCGGCATCGAAGGTGCGGGCGACTTCGGGCGGGTAGGCCAGCCACTGCAGTTCATAAGGCTTAAGCCATCCCAGTGTGTAGCTGATGATCATGCCGCGGCGGGGCGCGAGCGAACGATTGGCCCCGCCGGCATGCAGCGTGGAGCCCAGGAACAGGAGCGCCGCGCCTGGTTCCATCTCGGCGACGATGGATTCGTGTGGATCGATCAGCACCTCGCTGCAGCGCCGATGGCTGCCAGGCCAGACATGGGTTGTGCCATTCTCCTGGGTGTAGGGCGTGAACGGCCACATCACATTGACCAGAAACTCGACCCCGAGGGCCGGATCGACCAGGCGGCTGCATGGCCACATATCCTGGTCGCGATGCGGCACCTGCTTCCGCGAACCGGGCATCAGCTCAATCGCTTGCGTAAGGTTGAGCGAGAAATGATCGCACCAGGGACCCAGCACTTTCTGCACGATATCGAGGATCATGGGATGCTGGACGAAATCCCTTGTCCGGTCTGACCGCCTGAGCAGACTGCCAAAGCGTTTCGTATCGTCGCCGTAAAATGGCCCCGCCGAAAGCGGGGTGGCGCTAAAGTCGTCGGCGAGGTCGCACGCCAGGGCTGTAACCTCACATGGGGATATGGCCTGCGGAATGATGCAATAGCCCTGGTCGAGCAGTAGATCGGCGTGAAACTCTGCACATGGAGTATCGGGTAAATGTGCCATGGTCGTTTCTCCTATGCGGCGGCGACCGCGGCGAATTGAGCGGGGGCAGGGCGCCAGACGCCGGCGGCTTGCATCAACGCGGGCGTGTCTTCCGAGATGATGATCTGCATCGCACCCAGCATGCCGCAGGCCAGCGTCCTTGGAAGGCCAAGCGGGCGACATTCCCACCCGAAAGACAGGATCTGGCTGAACCAGGGCATGTCGGCCACGCAGCAATAGCTCTCGATGCCTTCCTCAAGCGCGAAGCTGGCCGCCATCGTCACAAGATGATCGCGGACCTGACGGCGCTCGGCCGCGCGCAAGTCGCGAGACAGGCAGAAGCGCGATATCTCCCAGATCGTGGTGCTCGCGGGTGGCGCCAGGTCGCACAGTTCAGGGAAAATATCGCCAAGCAGGTTGGGGCCGCTGGTGGGCAGAAGCCGCATCGATCCCAGATGGGTGCCGTCGCGCTCGGCGGCGATCAGATAGATGGTCGATGGACCGTCGAACTGATCGATTTCATAACGTCCGGCCAGGACGGGGATGTCCCAGCGGAGCAGATCGATGAAGACGCGCTTGCGCGCCTCATACATGGATCGAAGAACGGTTTGTTCCTGGAGGCTCCCGCCTCGAATGATTTGCATCATGTCGGCTCCCTTGTCCTGTTGGCAAGTCAGCGTCGCGCAACAGGGACGGGGGAACAATTCCTCCAAAAAGAGGGATGGCGGAGAGCGGGGGACCGAAGATAGTGCCGCACGCAAAGCGTGCGGCTTTGGAAGATCTACCTTCTGATATTGAGGGCGCGGTAGCAAATCTGTCCGTCGAACAAGGCGCGCACGACCAGCTCGGTTCGCTTGTAGACATCATATTTGCGCATGGCATCCTCAATATATTGGCGGACCGTGTTCGGTGAAATATTGAGGATACCCCCAATTTCGGCATTGCCCTTACCGCATCCGACCAGGGCAATGCAGTCAAGCTCCCTCTGACTGAGCGCGGGAATGTCGGGCGTTTTCGTGCCGGGTGCCCATCGCGCTCGCTGCAGACGGCGCGCCGCTTCAAACGCGAACATGCCGATGACTTGAGCGGCCCCTAACAGGTCGGCGGTGGGCCTGACAGTCTCGCGTCATGCGAACGAACAGCTTCCCCTATATTCGCCAGCCGCCTGCACCGGGATGGTCAAGCCCTCGCGCAAACCGAATGGCTTGGCCTCTTCCAGGATGTGGCGTTGTCGTTTCGTCATCCTGATCATGGCGGGAATGACGCTCCACAGGAACGCCGTTACCGTTTTCGTGCTGGCCGCATGCACGGGGTCGTCGACATAATAGTTGCGTAACAGAGATCGCTCTATCCAGCCCTCAGGGTAGCTCGTGATCACCATGGTGTCGTGGGGCGGACCGATCAGATCCACATGATCAACGAGGGCGAATTGCTCGAAACCCAACGAGGGCGTTGCCTCGCCGAGCAGCGCTTTGAGCGCAAATTCGTCCGTAACTTCTCTGCAGTCATCTACAAAGGTTGCGAGACGCGGTGACATATACATGACTTTCTCCTCATATGGGTTGGCCTGTCGGCGACACTGTCCAAATTGACGACGCGATCCTGGCGCATCGGTCCGCTCACTGCCGGGCTGCTGCCCATCCCGGCCGTGGAGGAGAGCCGGGGTCACTTTGCTCAGCGGAACGGGAGAAGAGTAACAGCGGCGACGTCAGCGCCAAGTCGGTTTTAAACCGAAATGTTCTTTTCACAAATTTGTCATCGAAGGCGTGGCTTGGACGCAACATCCTATCGGCGGCAAGCGCGCCTCAACGGGCCCGCCCGCCCCGATACACAAGGCACGGTGCTGCGATTTGGGCGATGGGTTTAGGCAGTGATCTTCGCGATAATGCCAGGTCAGCATTCTCATCACTGATCGACCGCCTATCTTGGCGGCTTCGACTTCTTGCCAGGCATTTTGGGTGGTAGCGGGGGCTTGAGGGCGGCAATGGCTGCTGCGCCACCACGTTGGATCGAGAGCTGCCGCAGCTCGCGCAACTCCCGTTCAGTCAGTGTTTCTACCGACAGATCCTGGACAACAGCAGCATAGCGCGATTGCACGGAGATGCGCGCAGCGTCGATCTCGTTGGACGATTTGCGCTGTCTCGTCTCAAGCTCGGCCAGACGTTCGCGTGCGGTTAGTCTCGGCATGATCCATGGTCCTCATGGATCTGGCCGCCGGAAGTGAGAATGCCAAATCTACACAGCGTTGCAAGGGGGGTGTCGGCGCTAAGGTGCAGATACTGCTCGTTCAGGGGAAGCGATCTGGCAGGCGCTGACCCGATCGGGATTACGGCTTTTCCAGATCCTCCAAATAATGGGACGCAAAGTCTACCTTGAAGGCTGACCTAAGAAGGAGGTGGTGATCTGGCATCTGGTAGGTCCGCCATTCTTTACAGGTCGGCAGCTTGCCCTTCTTACCGGGCTTGATCTCCGGGGTGTACGGGGGGGGCGACAATATCGTGGATATAGTCCCCCGCCTGATCGTCAACAGCATCGATGCGACCATCGCCGCTGCTGAGGCGGGGGTGGGACTCGCCAATCTGCTGAGCTACCAATCGGCCCCGCGCATTGCGAACGGGCAGTTAGTGGAGGTGCTGGCGGATCATGCCCCGTCCCCCATGCCGGTAAGCCTGCTCTACGATCCCGGTCGGGCGGCTATGCCTGCGGTTCGCGTGTTCATTGAGGCCATGCGGGAACAAGGGAGGCAAGGAGCGTGGTCCTGATCAAGATCGGTGCGAACCGAGAGCACAAAATCATTGTCTCGAGAACGGAGCGCAACGCCCGGTTGCGCGAATCAGGAATTTCCCTTTGAAAGGCTGGACTGGTTCGATCGCGGAATTGAGTAGGCCGTTTTTCCCCTGAACGCGGACCTCCAAATCAACGACCAACGACCTAAACTGGATAGGGCTTTGCCTTCTGCCCAGCCGAAATCACCCCGCAGAACTTCGGTGCGAGTCTAAGCTATCCCGTTTAGCTGGACGCTTATGTCGCCAAAGCCAACGGGCGGCGCGCGTGTGATGAAATGGCCCTTCACCCCGTCGGGCCATTGCGCATAGGGCACCTGCCCATGTTCGCTCTGTGCATAGTGAACCGCATAATCAAGGATGGCGCGTGCCGCCGCCTCATCGGGCAGGAAGTGCCTAAGCACATAGCTGATCTTGCCGGGCGCACGCAGATGGATGGTGCAATGCGCCTTGCAGGCAAAAAGGCAGGGCATCTCCTGGACGTCCACGCCATCATAGCGGTTCGAACTCGCTTTGACCTGGTGCAGTGCCTCCACCAGCTTCCCTCCGCCGAACAGGCCATTTGCGTCCTGCCGCTCCTCGGGGGAGAAGCGACAGCTGTTGCAGGCGACGATGGCAGGCCCATCCTTGACCGCTTGCAACATGGTCAGGCCGCCGCCCGCAGATCGCGCCTCAGCAGGCCGCCGCTTTCCAGCAGAAGCTGGAACAGGCGCAGGCCACCCAGGATAAGAGCGTAACGGACAAATTGCCGCAGCAGGATGTCCGGTGTGAACGCCCCATAGCCTGCGTTCATCGCCACGGCACCGATCAGAACGACCAGCTTGAACCCGACAAAGGCGGCGATATAGGCCATGACGAGCCGCGCAAAGGAGGACTGGTTCGGCAAAGCGCTGACTATGCGATCAGCTACCAGCAAGGCAGCGATAGCCGCCAGCGCCAGAGTGACGGCCCAACCGGCATTCTGCGCCGTCAGCGAATAGTCCAACAGGCAATAACCGACGGCTTGCGACGCCGACCAGGCGGCCAGCATGAGGATGATCCCCGCCTTGCGCGGCACATAGAGAGCCGCGAGCGCAGCCAGAGCGGGAAAGGGCGTGGCGCAGGCCAGCACCAGCGTCGTCGCTATGCTGGCGAAGGTCATCGATCCGATCCACAAATTGCGGGCGGCGGCAGGGGACATAGGCTGCATGGACAGGCACTCCTTGGCTTTACGAGGGTGGGGATAGGGCCGGGTCATCACAGCCGCGCCCGGAACCCGGCGTAGATGCTGCGGCCAAGCTGGCCATAGCGACGCGCGGTTTCATAATAGTCGTCGAACAGATTTTCGGCCCGCGCGAACAGGGTGAGGGTCTGCGTCACCGGCATCTCCGCGCGCAAGTCGATGATCGTATAAGCGCGGTTGACGAAGGGCGTCACCGTGGCACTGGTCCGCGCCGTGTCGATCGTCTCGCCTGACCATCGCATGGCGACCGCCGTGTTGAGGCCGAACGGCCAGGCATAGCGCGCTGTCGCATTGGCGGCGTGGCGCGGCCTGCGCGCAAGCTGATTGCCGAAATTGAGGCCCGGCGACCGGTCTTCCGCCACGATCCAGCTATAATTGCCGTCGATGGTCAGGCGGCCGATCTGGGCAAGGCCTGCCATTTCCAGACCATGCGCTTCGCTGCGCTGGATATTGGCATAATAGCCCGCCCGCGGCGTAGTCGTTCCTGGCGCAAGACAAAGCGGCGGGCGGTTGCTTGTCGGACAGCCATTATAGGTGATCAGATTGTCCGTGTTCCGTTCGAACCAGGTGGCCGACAGGATCAGCTTATGGTCGAAAAGATGCTGCTCAACCCCTGCGTCCCAACCGCGCGACTTTTCCGGGTCGAGCGCGCTGTTCCCATATTCGCTGTGCAACTGGTAGAGGGTAGGGGCTTTGAAGCCCTCGCCATAGCTGGCGCGCAGGATCGTGCGATCGTCAAACAGCGACCAGACCGCGCCGCCACCAAATACCATATTGCCACCAAAGGCCGAATGACGATCATGGCGAAGCCCGCCATTAAGCGTGAGGCCAACGACCGGTTCGATCCTGACCTGTGCATATTGGCTGTCGATCTCGGCCGACGCCCGGATGGTGGTAAAGCTGGCCAGGCTATTGGGAGGCGAGGCGGAGCGCATTTTCTGTTCTTCGCGTTCCACACCAAAGACGATGGTCCAGCCCTGGGCGAGGCCAAGCGTGCCCTGATATTCGTACCGATCGGTTTGCCCCTTGGCGGCGAAGCTTTGCGGACGCACCGTCCGCAACGGATTGCTATTGTCGCGCACCGTTTCGCTGCGGCTAAAGCCCAGGCGGTTGCGCAGCGCGCCGTCGAACAGATCGGCATTGAGCCCGGCATAGCTGGTCCACTCCTCGACCAGCGAATATTCCGGACTGTCCGGGACCGATCCTGCGCTGTCGATGTCGGCGCGCCCCTTGGCGTAATAGCCGCGCAGATCGACGGAGATACCGGGCGACAGGGCAATGCCGACCCGCCCGTTGAGCGTGCTGTTGGTATATCCGTCCCGCTCCTTGCCGCCAAAGCGCGGGCTGATCGCGGAGATGCCCTCGGTTGTGAAGCGCCCCCCTGCAACGCGCCAGTGAACGGGGCCGCTGCGCCCGCCCACGGCTGCCCGCGCATTGACGGTATCGCGCGAGCCCGCTTCGATATCGGCGGACGCCTCGAGCGCGCGATCGGGCGTTGCCGTCACGATGTTGACGACGCCGCCGATCGCCTGGCTGCCCCACAGGATCGATTGCGGCCCGCGCAATATTTCGATCTGGTCGATGTCGCCGGTCATCAGTGTCGCGAAATTATAGCCGCCATCGGTTGAAGATGGGTCTGCCAGCTTCACCCCGTCAATGACCAGCACGGTCTGGTCGCCCTCGGCACCGCGGATACGGATGGATGTCGCCGTGCCATAGCCGCCATTGCGCGTGAAGCTGATGCCCGGTGTGCGGACCAGCAGGTCCGACACGACCGGTGCTTGCGATGCGTCGATGGCCTTCTTGTCGAGCACGGTGAGGCTGGATGCGACAGTGTCGACAGGCGTTGGCGTGCGCAGGGCCGACACGACAATAACGCCGCCCGCATCGATCGCCGCCAGGGGTTCGGCCTGGACGGCCATGGGAAGGCAGGCCAATGCGGCCACAGTGGTTTGTAAAATGTTACGCATCGTTAATCCCCCGTCTTTGACAAGACCGGGCGCGCACGACGCGGCGCGGGGACGAGCGCAGAACGCACGACACCACACCGCGCGAACACGCACGGTCGAACTGTCGTTGCGCGAGGATATCCTCGTTCGACCGGCACACCCTGTCCGGACGAAGAACGACTGCGACGGGCAGGTCTCCTGGCTTGCGGGTCAACGCCGGTTCGGCCGCCTTCTCAGAACCTTGAAGGTTCCAATGGGATCGTGTCCCACAGCGTGGTGTAGGTTCGCTGGGATAGCCACAGCGACCTCCGGCTAAGCCGGATTGATCATGCTGCCATGGCAGGCAACGTGATGATGGGATTATCGCTTAAACCTGAGACGCTCTCAAGTGTCATGTAGCGGCAGCGTTGGACGGCCCATTTGATGGCATGGACCACCCCCATGCAAACGATCATATTATATGGTGCCATTAAAGTGGAGGAAGCGCGATGTCAGTTGTTACGATTGGCCTTGATCTGGCCAAAACGGTTTTCCAAGTTCACGGTGTAGATGAGGCCGGCTTAACCGTGCTTCGCCGAAAGCTCTCTCGGGCCGATATGGCGGCCTTCTTCAAAAAGCAGCCGCCGTGCCTAGTCGGAATGGAAGCGTGTTCTAGCGCGCATCACTGGGCGCGCTTGCTTGTGGAGATCGGCCACACGGTCAAGCTCATTCCACCTCAGTACGTTAAGCCGTACGTGAAGCGGAACAAGACGGACGCCGCCGACGCGGAGGCCATATGCGAGGCCGTCGCCAAGCCGAACATGCGGTTTGTTCCTATCAAGACGAAGCAGCAACAGGCGGTTCTGGCTTTGCATCGTGTCCGCAGCCTGTTGGTCCGACAGCGAACGGCGACGATCAATGCACTGCGCGGACTGCTGGGCGAATACGGGCTTATCGCGGGCAAGGGCGTGCGACAGCTCGCGATATTGAGCGAGCGTCTTGCAACCTCGGACAAGACCGTCGTCCCGGACGAAGCGCGAGAAGCGTTGCGATGTCTTTTCCGGCACATCGACACATTAACCGATAAGCTTGGCGAGATGGAGAAGCGGATCGTCGCCTGGCACAAATCAAACCCGGACAGCCAGCGTCTGGCTACTGCTCCGGGCGTGGGCCCAATTACGGCGACAGCGATTGTGGCAGCCGTCGGCGATGGCAGTCAGTTCAAGTCTTCCCGTCATTTTGCAGCTTGGCTTGGCCTGACGCCACGGATTCGAGCGAGCGGGGGAAAAGAGAAGATTGGTCGGATCAGCAAAGGCGGCGATCGATATCTCCGAACGCTCTTGATCCATGGAGCTCGGGCCGTTGTAGGAACAACGTTCCGCAAGGACGTGACACCTCGGCCCTGGCTTAAAGCTTTGGTCGACAGGAGGCCCGTGAATGTAGCCTCAACAGCCGTCGCTCACAAGACGGCTCGCTCGATCTGGGCCATGTTGACCAGGAATGAGGTATACCGCCGTCCATCGCCTTTGCCGATGGCGGCCTAACCAGTTCGGCGCCGATGTGATGGTGCCGACTTGCGAGGGCAACGACAGAGTATGGCGAACCGGTATCACCGGGGATCGACAAAGGTCACTGAAATGATGCGAACCAATTTGAGTTCGTCCATTTGTCCGGCCGTCGATCCGCGGAAACCATAGGGGCCTGCGGCGTGTTATGCCGCACAACAAGGCCGGATACACGACCGCAAGATCCGAAATCGTCGAAATCTGTTGAAAAGCCTTGCAAGGTGGGGGTGGTCCATACACGTCGTTCTGTTCCAGAAGGATAGCGCCGACGAGACGGGTAATCGCCTCTTCGTTGGGGAAGATGTCGGCAACATCAGTACGCCGCTTGATCTCGCCATTGAGCCGCTCGATCGGATTGTTGCTGTGCAACTTCGTGCGGTGTTGGGCTGGGAAGGTCATGTAGGCCAGCACATCCTCCTCGGCGCTGTCCATCAGGGCAGCGAGTTTTGGCACGGTAGGGCGCAATTGATCGGCGACGCTACGCCATTGGGCCTTTGCGGCCTCTGGAGTTTCCTGGGCGAAAGCGGTGGCGATGAATGCCGACACGACCCGGCGTCCGCTCTTGCCGGCATGGGCCAGCGCATTGCGCATAAAATGAACCCGGCATCGCTGCCAGGTGGCGCTGAACACTTTGGCGACGGAAGCTTTTATGCCTTCATGGGAATCGGAGATCACCAGCTTCACGCCGCGCAGACCGCGACGAGCAAGGCTGCGTAGAAACTCGGTCCAGAAGACCTCCGCTTCGGAATGACCGATCGCCATGCCGAGCACTTCGCGCCGGCCATCGCTGTTAACGCCAACGGCAATGATGACCGCGACAGAGACGATGCGACCGGCTCGCCGCACTTTGATGTAGGTCGCGTCCATCCAGAGATAGGGCCAGTCGCCTTCGATCGGACGATCGAGAAAGGCCTTCACCCGCTCGTCGATCTCCACGCACAGTCGGCTGACCTGGCTCTTTGAGATCCCACTCATGCCCATGGCTTTGACCAGATCGTCCACAGAGCGGGTCGAGATCCCCTGGATATAAGCTTCCTGGATGACGGCCGTCAGTGCCTTCTCTGCCATACGGCGGGGCTCCAGAAACCCTGGAAAATATGTTCCCTTGCGCAGCTTGGGGATCCGCAGCTCGACCGTGCCTGCCCGCGTCTCCCAGTCCCGATCCCGATAGCCGTTGCGCTGCGCGAGGCGCTCGGGATCCTTATCGCCATAGGCCGCGCCCGTAAGGTCGCCCACTTCCAGCTCCATCAGCCGCTGCGCGGCAAAGCCGATCATATCGCGTAGAAAATCGCCGTCGGCTGTCTTCCCAACCAGGGCGTGCAGGTCCATCTTGTCATTGGTCATCGGTGGTCTCCGTAAGTTGAGTCTCGCAACCCAAACTTATCCGAAGTTCGCCGGTGACCACCCGCGAAACTGACCGGCCGCTACAGCGCTTTATCGATGAGCGCGCGTCCGGTCAGCTTCGCTACCCTCAAAACCTACACCACGCGCCGGGACACGACCCAGGCGCCCATCTAAAGACGCCCTGCTTCGAAAGCTACAGGCTCCGCTCGAAAAGATGTTGCAAACTGCGTTTCTTGGCTCAGCCTGGCAGAGCGAGAGGGAATGGCTGCGACCCAGACCGATCAACGCTCCAAGTTTCGGAAATAGTTCGAAGCACCGAGCGTGAACGCTCGCAATTTTAGCAGGGGGGCGATAGGCGGACAATCGGCACTTCGGGATCAAAAATTGAACACTAAGTGGCAGATTTGGTTCGGTTTCAATAGCAGCTGCCTGGATCCAGTAGATTGTTCAAGCTGCAGTTCTGCCGTCCAGGCAGTAACGATCAGCCAGTCACACCGCGTTGATGACGCTCTGCCCAATCCAGTGCGGTGTCGGCGACCTCCTCCCAACCTTCGTCGAGCAAAGTCCAATGCGAACGAATTGGGAATTCGAGATATTCGGTCAGCGTCGCCGCTTGCTTCTGTTTGGCGAAGATGGCGCGCGTCATCGCTGCGTCGGCGATCAGGTCCTTGCCCCCGCCGATGAGCAGCATCGGCGCGCGCGCCGGATTGCGCCAGTCGATCTTCATCGGGTCGATGACGCCGTCCCAATAGACCCGTCCGGGGGTTGGGACGATATAGCGATCATAGAGCGCGTCGGCCCGGTCGGCTGGCACCGTCTGGGCGAAACGACGTGCGAAGAAGCGGCGCGACATATGCTTGACCCTGTTCCGGCTGAACGGATCGAGAAACACAGGCAGCGCCGAGACGATCGCATGGGGATAGAGCGGCACCCCAGGCGTGGGCGCAGGATGGATCACGATGCCCGCAACGCCCAGTCCCCGGTCCATCAGATGCTGGACGAACACCCCGCCGACCGAATGACCGATCAGGATTGGTTGTTCCGGAAGGGCGCGGATGATCGCCTCGTAATGCGCGACGATTTCCCGCTGGCCGATTTTGTGGAGGCCAGGATGAGGGACCGCGCGCAGGTCAGCCGGATCGCGATCGTCGAGCGGCCAGTCGGGGACGATCACGGTGTAGCCGCGAGCCTCGTAGCGGGCCTTGACGCCGTCCCAGCTCCTGGCATTGAGCCAGGCACCGTGCACGAGGACAATGGTCTTTGATCTGGTCATGACTAGATTCCCTTCTGTGGACGGCCCGCATCAAGCCCGGTAGCGGGCGGCGGCATGGTTGCGGGAGAGATTGGGCCGCAGCGCCGCGCGTCCGGCCAGATAGGCATCAAGATCGGCGCTGTCGGGTAGGGCTGGAATGGTGATAGTTTCGCCCAGGTCGAGGCCCCTCATGGCGGCGTCGACCATCTCGTCGGCTTCCATCACCATGTCGGCCGGGATGTTGGCAAGCTGCTCCTGGGTCCAGATGGCGGTGCGGGTTATCCCCGGCAGCACGGCCTGGACTCGAACGCCTTTTGTTCCCAGTTCACTCTGCAGTGCCTCGGTAAAGGCGAGAACGAACGCCTTGGTTGCTGGATAGAGCGCGGTGAAGCCTTCGGGCATCAGCGCCGTGACGGAGGTCATGTTGATGATCGTCCCGCTGCCCAACCCGACAAGGCGCGGCGCGATGGCCGCGGTCAGGCGGGTGACAGCCAGCACATTGAGGTTGATCATGCCCGTCAGGAAGGATGGATCTGCTTCCACCAGCGTGGTTTCCCCCGCGATGCCAGCGTTGTTGACCAAGCCAACAATGCGGTCGTCTGTTCGCAGTCGGCTTTCGATACGGGCAAGATCGTCCGCGTTGGACAGATCCGCGCTGATGACCTCCACTGCGACGCCTGTCTGCGAAGTAAGCTGCTGCGCCAGGGCCGCCAGCTTGTCTGCGCGGCGGGCAACGAGGATCAGGTCGTGGCCGCGGCGGGCCAGCCGGTCGGCATAGATGGCACCAATGCCATCGGAAGCGCCGGTGATGAGGAACATATTGTTCATGGCGAATATCCTTTGTGCGAAACGGAGGCGTCAGTTGCGGATGAAGGCGAGCAGATCGGCATTGAACCGATCCTGATGGGTCTGCGTCAGGCCGTGGTCGGCACCCTGATAGATGGTAAGCACCGCATCCTTGACGATTTTCACCGTTTCCAGAGCCGATGCGCCGATCGGCACGATCTGGTCATCGTCGCCATGCAGGACGAGCGTTGGCACATCGAATTTGGCCAAGTCGGCATGGAAATCACTCTCCGAAAAGGCCCGGATGCTATCGAGTTGACCCTTGAGCCCGCCCATCATGCCCTGCCGCCAGAATTCATCGCGGATGCCGTCGGATATCACCGCACCTTCGCGATTATAGCCATAGAAGGGGATCGTCAGATCCCTGAAGAACTGACTGCGGTTGTCTAACGTGCCCTTGCGGATGCCATCGAAGGCATCGATCGGCAGACCGCCCGGATTGGCCTCGGTCTTGAGCATCAACGGCGGCACCGCGCCAATCAGCGCGACCTTGGCGACGCGGGCCGTCCCATGACGGCCGATATAGCGGGTCACTTCCCCGCCGCCGGTCGAATGGCCGACCAGGATCACGTCGTGCAGGTCCAGCGTCTCGATCAGCTCGGCCAAATCGTCGGCATATTGATCCATGGTGTTGTTGGCCCACACATGGTCCGAACGACCATGGCTGCGGCGATCATGGGCGACCGTGCGGAAACCCTGATCGGCAAAAAAGACCATCTGCGCGTCCCAGGCATCGGCACTCAATGGCCAGCCATGCGAGAAGAGGATCGGCTGGGCCTCCTTCGATCCCCAGTCCTTGTAAAAGATCCTGGTTCCATCCTTGGTCGTAATCCTGCTCATGTTGGCACTCCCTGTTGAATGGGGCGGTTGCGCCCTGTGATCAGAGGAATAGGATCGTTGCGCGACTGGCAGGAGCGGCGGTTCCGACATTAAGCAGGTCAAAACCGACAAAGGGAGCATAGACATGGCGGTGGGGGCGGGAACGGTGGCTGACCTGGGTGCCGAAGTGGGGCTGGTTCTTTATCCCGGGTGCCAGATCGGCATGGTGTATGGGGTCACGGATCTATTCATGATCGCATCACAATTTTCGCTGGACCGGGGCGGTAAGGCGTTGCGCGTCAGCCACTGGTCAGTCGACGAGGCTCGCACTTTCACCCGGACGTTCGACACCCATCCAGATCAGCCGGGCATGCCGACGATCCTGATCAGTCCGGGCCGGCTGTCGGGCCCGCCCGACGCGCAGGAGGCCGCGCCCTATGCGCGTTGGTTGCTGGACCGCCATGCGCAGGGCACCGTTCTGGCATCAAATTGTGGGGGCACTTTCCTGCTCGCGGCGACGGGCCTGCTGGCAGGCCGGCCCGCCACAACGCACTGGCTATTTGCCGACCAGTTTCGCGATCGCTTTCCCGACGTCAGGCTCGACACGGCCAAGATGGTGATCGAGGATGGCGATATCATCACGGCGGGCGGCCTCATGGCCTGGACCGACCTTGGCATGCGGATCGTGGATCGGTTGCTGGGTCCCACCGTGATGATCGAGACGGGCAAGTTCCTGCTGATTGATGCATCTGGCCGGGAACAGCGCCATTTTTCCAGCTTTGCGCCGCGCCTGACGCATGGCGACGAGGCGATATTGAAGGTGCAGCACTGGCTACAGGGGCGTGCGGAGCGGCCGGTCAGCGTCGGCGATATGGCGGGAACGGCGGGGCTAGAGGAGCGCACCTTCTTGCGCCGGTTCAAGGCGGCGACCGGCATGAAGCCGATTGAATATGTGCAGAACCTGCGCGTCGGTAAGGCACGCGAACTGCTGGAATTTACCAGGCGGTCTGTAGACCAGATTGCCTGGGCAGTCGGCTATGAGGATGCAACCGCCTTTCGCCGCGTGTTCCATCGCATATTGGGCTTGGCACCTGGCGAATATCGCAACCGCTTCTCGAGCGGATCAGACGTTCAGATAGCGGCATGACTTCTGGACAAAGCAAATCCGACAAAGGGCCGATTAACGAATGAGACGATCAGGACGTTGAAAGACAGGCTCGTCCCAACCTATGTTCAGAAGACTGGCGCATTGTCGGACTGGCTCGGAAAAGCTCGAGAGGGCTGGCCACTAGCTCAACAAATCGGTCGTGATCTCGCCCCTATGCCCTTTCGGCGCCAGCGCGGCGCGCAGGGCTTCCAGCAGAGGCGGCAGCGCCTGCGTGAAGGCGTAGGGCGGATTGACGATATAAAGGCCCGCGCCGTTGTATAAGCCGGACTGGTCGCCATCGTATAACCAATGCTCCACCCGCAGCAATTTCGGAATGCCGAGTTTGCGTAACTGCTCCCTCCACCGCCAATGCGTGGCGCGGTCTTTCAGCGGATACCAGATCACCGTCACGCCATGCGCCCATTTGCGGTGTGCGGCGGCAAGTGTGGCTGTGATGCGTTCGCGTTCGTCTGCCTGCTCATAAGGCGGATCGACCAGCACCACGCCGCGCGCGGTGCGGGGTGGCAGCATTGCTAGCCAAAGCTCGTAAGCGTCGCGCTCATGTACGGCAGCGGTCGTGCCGCGCATCATGCCGCGCAGGGTATAGGCATCCTCGGGATGTTTTTCGTTCAGGATCAGGAAATCCTGCGGCCGAAGAAGCTGCGCCAGAATGCGCGGCGAGCCCGGGTAGAAATGTGCCTCGGTCCCGACATTTACCGCTTGTACGACGGCGCGGTAGTCGTTCAGCAAGGCGCTCGAGTCGGCAAAAGCCCGCTGCACGCCCTGCGTGGACTCGCCGGTGCGTTGGGCATCCTCCCCATCAAGGTCGTAAAGCCCGCAGCCGGCATGGGTGTCGATCAGGGTCAGCGCGCTCTGTTTTTGCTGCAAGGCCCGCACGAGGGCGATCAGCAGGCTGTGCTTGACGACATCGGCGCTATTGCCGGCATGGAAGGAATGGCGATAATTCATTGCGACCCGACTGCTTGACGATCTACATTTATATTTGAGGCTGGGCACGGTTGCCGCGCGCGAAGCGATTGAAGAAACCAATCCGGCGCTAGTATGAAGTCGTGTGGAAACCTTCAATACACTTCTGCACGGCGCCTCAAGTCCGCGTTAGCGATCGCTATCAGAGGCGAAGACGCAGGGCTCCGCGTGCATGGACATGTTCGAAGAACATAACGGACTTGCGCCCGCTCAATGTAGGATGACTTGGATTAGTTGACTGCTGCCGGACAGGGGGAAGCTCGGCCATGGACCTGCCGAAGTCGGAAATCGCATGGCCGCTGGCCGTAGACGTCGACACATTCACAATATGCATCATGATATGTCATTTAGTTCGTGCGGCCGGACCTTTGCCGTTCCCAGGCTCGAACACCCAATTGAGATAGGCCGCGACCCTTATGCCTCCGCGCTTCAGTCGATCGTCCATCTCCGATCGATGCTTGTAGGCATAGTCCCAGGATATGCTGGGGTCGGCGGGGTAGATCGTCCTGCGCAGCGCGATGCTCTCGGAAATCCAGACCGAAGGCGCAGGATCGCTCCAGTCGATTAGCTGCTCGGGCGATATCGAGCGCGACAGCCATTGCGCATATTCGGAATAGGACAAGGCGCGTTGTTCGATCATGGCCGAATCCCACACCGAATGAAGGTTGGTCGCGCGGCCGAACCAGGTCACCTTGACATCATTGCCGCCCCGGTCATCTCCACCGCCGGCGTGCAATGGCTGATGCAGATCGCCGATGATGTGCACGATGAAGCGGAGGGCCAGCCGCTTGTCCTCGATGGACGATTTGGGATTGCGCAATGTAGCCGTAAAACCATCGAGCGCGCTCATGGCATCACCCTCTGGCGGCGCGTACTTGCTTTGATAGCTGTTCCCTTGCCTGACCGTTACATAGTGCCATGGGCCAGCCTTTTTCTGCCAATATTCAGCGGGGTCGGACTTCATGTCATCGGGCCAGGTCGCCGCTTCCGCCAAATTCTCGGCTCCAAGCAAGAGCCGGACATGGGCACGTGCAACACCGCTCAGATTTTCATCGGCGATGGCACCGGTTATGCGGTGGCCGACAGGACCCCAAGCTTGTGCAGGTGCGCATGCAAGGAATGGGATGGCGAGAAGGGAGAATATACGCATGGCTGTTTCTTGGCGGCATTTCCTCTCCAGGGAAAGAAGGATTGCTGTAGATGACGTGTCTCTCCGCATGGCGCGAACCTAAATCGTCCTGTCGGCCCTATCGTCCAGCATCAGCCTTTCGCCCTGCTTCTCTACTATGGCGGCGATCGGCCCTGACATCAGGCTCAGCATGCCAGGAAGATGGAGCGTCACCCGCAGCCGATTGTCTTCCGCATCAACGGTGCAGGGCACTTCGACGCCCATGGTCGCGACCGTCACTGCAAGACGCTCAGCGCTGGGCCATGAATGGGTCACAGTGGCTGCGCCGCCCGGGATGTGCGAGGCCAGTTTGCTAACGCCCCCTCTCCATGCGCCGTATGGCCTCATCGCGACCAAGAGTGTGGGGAATGTCAATTTCAGTGGGAGTTACCATGGTCCATGGACGCTTGGACCAAGGCTGTGGTCCGGCTCTGTCGCGTGGGTCCGCATCATGAGGCTGGGGCTGTGGGGTAGGGGGGGGTGGTGCTTGACCGGGAAGGGGAGGGACTGCCTGCATGCCCAATTGTGGGCAGCGCTGACCGTTCACTGCCAGGATCGTTCATCGCTCGAGATCGGCCGGTTGGGCGATATCCAGCCACATCGGACAAGGGATCTCCAGCAGCAAACCTCGCTCATCTCGCCTTTACGGCGGGCACCTCGGCAATGCGGGTGGTGTAGTTGGGCGACTTGCTGTCCGATCTGGCCGCCCATTCGCGCTTGAACCCCTGACTGGCTGGAACGGCCGCGAACTTCCCCAAACGCATATTGACCTGATCCATGGCGACCATCAACCGATCACGCCGTCCGCTATCCTCCTCGAACAGCGTTCGCGGTCGTCGGTCAGCGTCGATGAGGTCTTCCAGCATGACGCCCGCCTTGGTGATGCCATAGCCCTCTCGCCAAGCGCTCTCTATGCCGCGCCGGGCGTAGGCAAGAAGCATGAGGCCATCGTTGGTCATGGGCTGTATGGCGAGCGTCCGTGTCGCGGAATATTGCGGCCGGTCCTGCTTATGTCGATTGGTATGGAAAAATACCGTCAGGCGTCCTGCTACCAGGCCATGCTGCCGCAGCTTCTCTCCCGCCCGCATCGCATATTGGGCAACGGCACCCATCAGCAGGCCCTTATCGGTAACAGGCGTGCCGAATGAACGGGTGACAGCCATGCCCTTGCGCTGAGGCTCCACGGTTTCGATGGCGCACGCCGGAACACCCCGCAATTCAGCGACCAGCCGTTCCAGCACGACACCGCCGATGGCGCGGGCCTGCTTCAGAGCCATGTCGCGCAGCTGCCCGGCGGTACAGATATCCAAGCCTGCAAGTTTCGCCGCACTCGCCTTGCCGACACCCCACACATCGCCCACGTCGAACTGGTCGAGCACCCGGCGGCATAAGTCTTCGTCGCGCAGGTCGGCGACGCCATCAAATGTCGGGTTTTTCTTCGCCGCCGCATTCGCCAGCTTTGCGAGCGTCTTGGTCGAAGCGATGCCCACACAGGTGGGAATGGTGGTCCACTGCCGAACCTGCGCGCGCATGGCACGGCTATGCGCGGCGAGATCCAGATGCTCGAAGCCTGCAAAATCGACAAAGGTCTCGTCGATCGAGTAAATCTCGAAATCCCGCGCAAATGGCTCGATCGCCGCGACGACCCGCCGCTGCATATCGCCATAGAGCGCATAGTTGGATGAGAGGACGCGGATGCCGTGCTGCCTGATCTTGTCGCGGATCAGATGGACCGGATCCCCCATTTTGATGCCCAGCGCCTTGGCTTCACCCGAACGGGCAATCGCACAGCCGTCATTGTTGGAGAGGACAATGACCGGGACACCAACTAGGCTGGCATCGAACGCTCTCTCGCAGGACACATAATAATTGTTGCAGTCAATCAGGGCGACCGGCGCGCTCATCCGTATTTGCGGGCCAGTCCGACGACCACACCCCATATCTCGACATATTCATCCACGATGATGTCAGCAAAGCCATCGGCTTCCGGGACCAGCCAGAAGCGCCCGTCGCGCCGTTTCAGCCGCTTCAACGTGCGATCGCCATGGACCACAGCGACGACGATATGGCCTGCAACAGGCTTTTTTGCCCTGCTGACGATGATCAGGTCGCCGTCGGCAATCCCGGCCCCGGTCATGGAATATCCATCGACGCGCATGATGTAACTTGCCGCCGGATGCTCCACCAGCCAGTCGGCCAGATTGATCGGTTCCTCCATGTCGTCCTGCGCGGGCGAAGGAAAGCCTGCCGGCAGGCTCACCAGCAGCAGCGGCAGATCGGGCATGGCAAGGCAAATGGGTATGGGTTCAAACATCAAATAGGCCACGAATCAGATACCCGATCCGGCATAGCCTGATTGTCCGAAACGGTCATTTGTTCTTTTTATGTTCTACCCTTGAACGGTCATCCGCGCGGCAGGATATGCCATCGCACAGGCACCGTCATAATCCGTCGATAACCATGCCTGATAATCGCTGGGTTCAACGATGACCGGCATCGCCTTGGGATGCAGCGGCGCGACCAGCGCATTGGGTTGGCAGGTCAGAAACGCATAAACCGGACCCTGGTCGCTCTGTCGCCAAATACCGGCGAACGCGGCGATCGGCTGGTCGATCACGTTGAACCACCACTCATCGCGTCCTTCCCCGATCTTGGGTTCCGCAAATGTCGAGAAGGGGACGAGGCACCGCTGCGGAGGATTAGCCAGCATCGACTTCCAGAATGGGCTGCTGAGATTCCGCACATTGGTGACGCGCTTTTCCAGCATCTTTCCGCTTTTGCCTTTGACCTGGGT
Organism: Sphingobium sp. SA2; assembly: GCF_032227065.1. Taxonomy (NCBI): domain Bacteria; kingdom Pseudomonadati; phylum Pseudomonadota; class Alphaproteobacteria; order Sphingomonadales; family Sphingobiaceae; genus Sphingobium; species Sphingobium sp. SA2. The sequence goes on along the minus strand of NZ_JAPMXX010000001.1, from coordinate 107,625 downwards.
TGGCACGCCCCAGGACATGACGTCGCTTCGGAGCACACCGTCATCGTTGCGGACGATCATGCCCGGCTTTTTGGGCCAGACGTCCGTGGCGAACGCGGCGTTGGGCTGGCGGATATCGAACCCCGCATAGTCCCGCCAACTGAGGATGGCGGTTTCGATTTGAAGCGCGACATCCATGGGATGCGTAGCATTTCATCCAGGGTGGGGCGAGCCCCACCCTGGATGGCAAATCTACCGGGCGTTGAGGAGGGTGATTTGCTCTCCCAGAACGTCATGCGGGGTGCGATAGTTCAGGCACTTGCGAGGGGTGCTGTTGATGCGATCAGCAACGGCCTGGATTTCCTTATCCGATAGCAACGCCAGGTCCGTGTCAGACGGCAGGAAGCGCCGTATGCGACCGTTGCTGTTTTCCACGCTGCCCTTTTGCCAGGGTGCCGATGGCAGGCAGAAATAGCTCGTCATCGCGAGTTTCTTCTGGAGTGTCACAAAGGCAGCAAATTCCGTTCCCCGGTCAAAGGTGATGCTCTGACGCAGGGAAGGGGGCAGCATGTGCAAGTGGTGCTGGATTCCCGACATGACGCCGGCGGAATGCCGACTGGGATTGCGGGCGAGGATAGTAAACCGGCTGCGGCGCTCGACCAGCGAGGTGAGGTTGGCTTTGCCATATTCCAACCTGAAGATCATCAGGTCGCCTTCCCAATGACCAAAGCTGCTGCGATTACCGATTTCGGAAGGGCGTTTGCCAATGGTGTTGGCCAAAGGGATATGCAGACCGCGGGGCTTGCGCGCATAGCGCTGCCGTCGAGATCGACGGGCAACAGGCAGAAGGCGCCACAGGCCCTGGCTTCGTCCGTCCGGCCCATAGACGAACTGGTAGATGGTCTCGTGACAGACGGCTTCACGATTACCGCGATGGCGTCGAAGGTATCCCGCAATCTGCTCCGGCGACCAGGCTGCTGACAAGCGGTCGGCGATATAGGCGGCAAGCTCGGGCTTTCGGGCGATTTTGCCGCCACGCACCCGGCGCCTGTCCGCCATCGTTTGTGCGGCCGTTGGAAAATAGCCACGAAACACCGGCTCGTCATCGAGATGCTGATTACGTTTGAGCTCGCGATAGATGGTCGAACGATGTCGCTGCAGCGACGCTGCTATCTGATGCACGGACCGCCCGGTTGCAGCCAGTTGATAGATCTGTCGCCGCTCATCCAAACCCAGATGCTGGTAGCCGTTCATCATGTGCCTTCCTGGAAAGGGGATCAAACCCCTATAAATCCTAGGATTTCGCACTTCGATCTAGAATCCACCGGATCTTGTCGGGGTCGGTTCGATAATGATTGCACATCCAGGCAGCCTAGCGATCGCCAATTTCATCGCAAGCCTCTTGCTTCGTTCCTGATATGTTCTTTACGATCAGACCCATGACTCACCCTGATTCTCTTTGGCTCGCGCAGAGCCTGCTTCATGCCCCGGCCTGGGCACGCGTTGCCCTCACCGCACCCAACGAGCGCCTGCGCGAACAGGCCGCGGTGGAACTGGCGCAAAGCGTCATCGCGGCTATCGAGCATCCCCCCACAATCCCTGACATCCGCCAGATGACGCTGCCCCTGTGACGCAAAGCCTGCGGTACATCCGCGTGATGCACATGGTCAGCGATGCTGAATAGTCTGCCGCTTTCCTGATCTTGAGCAATAGACGGCATAGCGGCTGTGCAATCCGGCACCGCCACGCTAGCGTCTCGGTTTGAGCGATCGGGAATAGATATGAACGGATTTGTACGTTTGGAAACGGTGGACGGCGATTTTGTGGTCGTCAATGTCGATCGGGTCAGTTTCGTTCGGCGCTACCGCGGTGAAAATGGCACCAGCGCGATCAATTTCGAGAAGGGAAATTATATCGTTGTCAAAGGCAGTCTCGACAGCGTCATGACCATCCTGGCCGAAGGCTGAAGCGAGGCTCATGCTTGCCGTCCTATCCGCGGTCGTTCTGGCATCCGGACAGGTCTTTGTCTGCACGCCTACCCATGTCTGGGACGGAGACGGCCCGATCTGGTGTGCGGAAGGTCCAAAGGTGCGTTTGGCCGGTATAGCTGCCCGCGAGATGGACGGCACATGCAAAAAGGGGCACCCCTGTCCCAAGGCATCGGCTATTGCAGCACGAGACCGGCTGGTGCGCTTGCTGGGCGGCGCGAAAGGCAAGGCGCGGACCGGCCATATTCTCGTATCGGCGCCGACCATGCGCTGCGTGTCGAATGGATCGGCACGGGGCGGTCGCACAGGGGCATGGTGCAATCTGCCGGGCACGGGCGACATAAGCTGCGCCATGATCAGGTCAGACACTGTCCTGCGATGGGATCGCTATGCGCGGGGGCATTGCCGCTGATGCCGAGAGGAACGCGCCACGAACTGACCGGCATTCTTCTGGAAGGCGACTTCTATCCGGTGCTGCGTGTTGCTGATGGAGGCGAGTGGCGACTGGAGATCACCAAGGCCTGGCGGCCGCTGCTGGGCAAGCGCGTCACAATCATCGGCGTGCGTGACGGTTTTGATCTGATTGCCGTCGAGCGGATCACCCTGTCATGACGCACGATCAGCTTTTGTGGGGGAAGGTGTCGATAGTGATGAAGCAGCATGGTGAGCAAGCACCGCGCAAGGTGGACGAACGGATAGGTATCCTTGCGGTTGAGGGGTAAGGGGACTGCATCGTAACGAGCGCCGGGCCGCAAGGAGGCTGCTGCGCTGTGTCCAAGCCAAGCAAGACGCTTTTCTGCTTGGCGGCGGCAGCGCAAAATTGTCACTGGCTGATCAGCGACTCAAACCGAAACGATCTTCAAGGAAGGCGGCGATGCGGCGATACCCGTGAACGCGATTGGCAAGGCGGGCGATACCATGTCCTTCGTCCGGGAAGCGCAGATAGGTGACGGTTCCACCACTTGCTCGAATGCCCTCCACCAAACGGTCGCTCTCGGCGACCGGATCCCGCGGGTCGTTCGCTCCGTGCATGACGAGCATCGGCGTGGTAATTTTGGCTACGTTATTGATCGGCGACAGCTTGGCAAAGAAGGCGCGGACCTTGGGATCTGCGATATCACCGAATTCAAGCTTGTCAGCGGCCTTCAGTCCGGGGCTGGCTTGCTCAAGCGCTGTTACCCAGTCCGATACACCCACGATAGAAACGCCGGCCACGAACATGTCGGGATATGTGCCAAGCGCCTGGTTGGTGAGATAGCCGCCATAAGAGCCGCCACCGACCGCGATACGGGTGCCATCGACCTGACCCGACTTGCGCAACCATTCCGCCGCGTCGGCCAGATCTCCGACCTCGTCGACCTTCTTCTCACGGTCATTCAACTGCTCGAACGTCTTCCCTTGGCCCGTCGAACCGCGATAGTTGAAGTCGAGTACCGCAATGCCGCGGGCGACATAATATTGGATGTCCGCCGAAAAGCCTGACGTAGCATAAGCACTGGGGCCGCCATGGATACGCATGAACACTGGCGGCTTGCGGCCGTCGGGCGATGTCGTCGGCAAATACAGGAGCCCCGTGAGCGGTGCCCCGTCACGCGCGGCGAAGCGGACTGGCTCTGGAACCACCATCTGCGACAGGTCGAGCCCGGGCGCATCGGTCGGCACCAGAACACGGGCGGCGACATCCTTTGCGGACAGATCCCAGGAAAGCACTTCGCCCGCCGTAGTCGGGCTGTTCGCACTGATCAGGAGCATTGGCCTCTCCCCAGCGAACTGGACAGACACAGTGCCTGAGGGCAATTTTGGCACAGGGATGTCGTGGCCGGTGCTTAAGTCGCGCGCGTGCAAACGGCTGAACCCAGTCTCGATCGTGGTCCAGACCAGGTAGCGGCCATCGGGGCTGAGCGCGATCTGACCGATATCGAAGCCTGGCTTAACGATCGTTTGGAGCCGACCCGCGCCTACATCATAAAAAGCGATCTCGTGATAGTCTGAGGATTGATTGGTCGAAAGATAGAAACCGCGGCCATCGGGCTTCCATGCGATAGAGCTGTATTCGGCGATAGTCTTCGGCTCGAAAACGGTTGTCATCTCGCCGGTCGCGGCGTTGAGCAGGTGAAGGTTATTACCACCCCCGCGGGTCTCGCTAACCGCTATCAAATCACCACCTGGCTGCCATGCGACTGCGTAGAAGCCGCCCTTTCCATCATAAACGCGCCGACTTTGGCCGGTCTCAACGTCCGTCACGTAGATGTCGAAGTCGGTACCGTTGCGCTCGGTCGAGGAATAGGCGAACCGGCGCCTGTCGCGGCTCCAAGCACCAAAGCTGCGGAACGCTGGCGACTTCTCAACGATTGTCCGCTCTTTGTTTCCGTCGATGGTGAGCAGGTGCATGCCAACGCGCTCGTCTCCGTCGGTATCAGCGCCGTACAGCCAATGCCCCGAGGGGCCGGGCTCCAGCCAGTCGACGCCCGATCCGTAGGTGAGTTGGTCTGGAAAGCCGCCGCTTACCGGCATCGTCCAGATCTGGGGCGAACCGGTGATGTCGCTGATCCAGGCAATGTGCGTCCCTTCCGCGGAGAGGGCTGCACCGCGCGGGCTCCGTACAAGCAGGAAACGGGTGATGTCGAGTTTGCCATCTTGTTTGGGCGCGAGCGAAACTGGCTCGGCCTTGACAATGTCCTCAGGACGAGGCGTTTGCGCCGCACCTGCTGCTGCGGCACCGCTCGATAGCAGCAATGAAAGGATAAGGGCCCGCATCAGGTGCTCCGTCGCTTCTCGAATGAACTGGCAGGCTGGCCAGCCGTCTTCTTGTTGAAAACAAAGCTAGCCGGATGCGGATGGGAAAGCGAGGCAGAATACCCCCATTTGCCCTACACCGATCGTCAACTCTTTGACGTCTGCCGCTGCTCCTCGTCTTGCACCTAATTCCACGCCCGCCTTGCCCGCACGTGCGATGCAAAGCCACATCGACTTGTGTGGCGCCTTCTGGGCCGTTTGCCGAACGGCAAGTCCCGTGACTTTGACGATTTTTAATGGCCGATTCCGGCAATTGCGACACCTGAAGCGGACATCCACTAGACGCCCCAAGTCTGGACAAAGCTGCTGGCAGCGGCCTAGTTCGTAGGCCATGATTGAGAGAAGGTAGCAGAATGAAGGCTTGGCGCTTTGCGGTAGATCGTGGCGGTACTTTCACCGATATCGTCGCGACGACCCTTGAAGGGGAGCTGGTGACCGAAAAGCTGCTGTCGCAGAACCCGGGATTGTATTCAGATGCCGCCAGCGAAGGCGTGCGGCGCCTGATGCTGCGGTATGGCAAGGGACCGATTGCTGAGCTTCGTATCGGGACAACGGTAGCGACCAATGCGCTGCTCGAACGTAAGGGGGAACGGTTGGCGCTGGCCATTACGCGCGGTTTCGGCGATGCATTGCGGATCGCCACGCAGGCGCGGCCCGATATTTTTGCCCGTCACATTATGCTGCCCGAGCAACTGCCTGCCAGGGTGGTCGAGATCGACGAGCGGGTCGGGGTTGATGGCAAAGTTCTGCGGCCGCTCGACGACGCGCAGGTTCGGCAGCAACTCGACGCCCTGCGTGCCGGCGGCTTCGATGCTCTTGCGATTATCCTGATGCACGGGTGGAAGCACCGGGACCACGAGGCGCGGCTTGCGCGGATGGCGCGCGATATCGGCTTTACGCAAGTTAGCGTCAGTCACGAGGTGGCACCGCTCATCCGTCTGATCCCGCGCGGCGATACGACGGTGGTCGATGCCTATCTTTCGCCGGTGCTGCGGCGCTACACCGATGCGCTCGAGGCCAGCCTCCCCGCGACCGGGAGCCTGCGTTTCATGCAGTCGAACGGCGGGCTGGCGGAAGTGGGCGCGTTTCGCGGTAAGGATGCTATCCTGTCCGGCCCAGCTGGCGGCGTGGTCGGCATGGTCGCGGCGAGCGCACCACTGGGCCATACCCGGCTGATTGGCTTCGACATGGGCGGCACGAGCACCGATGTTGCACATCATGCCGGCGAATATGAACTGACCGGCGACAGTGTGGTTGCGGGGGTTCGGGTCGCGGCACCGATGATGCAGATCCACACAGTCGCGGCGGGTGGCGGGTCGATCTGCCGCTTTGACGGCGCTCGCTTCAGGGTCGGGCCGGAAAGCGCCGGGGCGGACCCTGGCCCTGCCTGCTACCGCAAGGGCGGACCGCTGACCGTGACCGACTGTAATCTTTTCCTAGGTCGCCTCGATCCTGCGTTCTTCCCGGCCGTGTTCGGTCCACAGGGCGATGCCCCGCTTGATCCGGTGGTGGCACGAGGGCGGCTGGAAGAAGTTGCCGCAATGCTCCCCGAACCAAGGCCGCTTGAAGAGATCGCCGAGGGCTTCCTTGCCATCGCGGTCGACAATATGGCCAACGCCATCCGCAAGATCTCGGTCGCGCGCGGGCACGATGTGACGACCTATGCGCTTGCTTGCTTTGGCGGAGCGGGCGGACAGCATGCCTGCAAGGTCGCCGATGCGCTAGGGATGGAGACGGTGTTGGTCCATCCGCTTGCAGGGATGCTCTCGGCCTATGGCATAGGCCTCGCGCCGGTGAAGGCCATCCGCGAGGTCAGCCTCGTGCGCGCGCTGGACGAAAGCTTCGCTCGTGAACTAGCTGCGCTTGAGGAACAGGCGCGGCAGGAGCTCCTTGATCAGGGCATCGCTGCCGACGCAATCCGGACCGACAGCCGCGCAAGGCTGCGCTTTGCTGGCACTGACAGCCAGCTAGCCATAACTTGCACCGATCCGGCGGCAATGGATGTAGCTTTCCGCAAGCTGCACCGCCAGCGTTTCGGCTATTCCGACGCGGGGGCGGCAATCATGGTGGAGGCATTGAGCGTCGAAGCCAGTGGGCAAGCGGGTGGGCTGTCCGCATCGGTCGAGTTGCCCGAGGCGCTGGCTGTTGGTAATGCCCTTATATATGGCGCTTGGAAGATTCTGTCGCGTCGCGCCTTCGATGTCGGCAAATGCGAGCCCGGGCCCCTGCTGGTCATCGACCCAGGGTCGACGACCGTGGTCGAGAAAGGCTGGCAGGCGCGATTGGCCGATGAAGGAAGCCTGATCCTGACCCGCGCCGTGCCGCTGAAGCGTGAGCGCGCGGCGGGAACGGATGTCGATCCGGTCCGTCTCGAGATTTTCAATAACCTGTTCATGGCCATCGCCGAGGAAATGGGGGTGGTGCTGCAATCCACCGCTACCTCGGTCAACATCAAGGAACGGCTTGATTTTTCCTGCGCACTTTTCGATCGCAGCGGGGCGTTGATCGCCAACGCGCCGCACATTCCGGTGCATCTTGGCAGCATGGGCGACAGCATTGTGCGGGTGATCGATGCGCGTGGGAGCGGGCGCGACGGGCGCGGGTTTCGGCGCGGCGATGCTTATGTGCTCAATGATCCCTATCGTGGCGGCACGCACCTACCCGATATCACGGTGATCGTGCCCGTGTTCTACAGCGAAGAGGCGAGCGAACCCGATGCTTTTGTTGCAGCGCGCGGGCACCATGCCGATATTGGCGGGATCGCGCCCGGATCCATGCCGCCGGAAAGCCGGACGATCGAGGAAGAGGGTGTCCTGATCGACAATGGCTTGCTGGTTGACGAAGGGCAGTTTTGCGAAGCGGAAATGCGCAAATTGCTGGCGGCAGCGACATTCCCCGCCCGCAATCCCGACCGCAACCTGTCCGATCTGCGCGCCCAGCTTGCCGCCTGCACGCGCGGTGCGGGGCTGCTGCGGGGCGCAGCAATGGATCACGGTCCAGACGTGATCGCGGCCTATATGGATCATGTTCTGGCCAATGCCGAAGAAAGCGTGCGGCGGCTGATCGATCGGCTTGAAGATGGCGGCTTTGCCTATGAAATGGACAATGGCGCGACAGTGAAGGTCGCCATCCGCATCGACCGCGCAAGCCGCTCGGCGGTGTTCGACTTTACGGGCACCAGCAACCAGTTGCCGGACAATTTCAATGCGCCGCGCGCGATTACTCGTGCTGCCGCGCTCTACGTGCTGCGCACGCTGATCGACGATACCATTCCAATGAACGATGGCTGCCTGCGCCCGGTCGAACTGATTGTGCCAGAAGGCTCGATGCTGAACCCGAAGCCCGGCGCAGCCGTGGTCGCCGGGAATGTCGAAACCAGTCAGGTGGTCACCGATGCACTGTTCGCCGCGTGCCGACGCCTTGCGCCGAGCCAGGGGACGATGAACAACTTCACGTTCGGTAATGAATATCACCAATATTACGAGACAATCTGCGGCGGTTCGGGCGCGGGTCCCGATCATGACGGGACGAGCGCGGTGCAGACGCATATGACCAACAGCCGTCTTACCGACCCGGAGATACTGGAAACGCGGCTGCCCGTGCGGATCGAGCGGTTCGCAATCCGTCATGGTTCGGGCGGGACGGGTTTGCATTGCGGCGGCGACGGTGTCGAGCGGCGCGTGACCTTCCTTGAACCGATGCGTGCCAACATGCTCGCCAATCGCCGGCGGATTGCGCCAAGCGGGATATGCGGAGGCGAAGATGCACTGGCTGGCCGGAACTGGGTGGAGAGGGCGGACGGATCGCGTGAGGAGCTCGGGGCGACAGCGTCGGCGCATATGCAACCGGGTGATTGTTTTGTAATTCTCACCCCCGGTGGCGGCGGATTTGGGAAGGTGTCTCAATGAGCTATTGGCCACTCCTTGGAATTGCGATCGTCGTTGTTGGTTTTGCGTTGCGGTTCAATCCGCTGATGGTGGTGGTGGGTGCGGCGCTTGCGACTGGTGTGCTCGCCGGGCTGGATATCGTTGCTGTGATTGAAGCGCTGGGCAAAGCCTTTAATGACAATCGCTACATTACTGTCACATGGATCATTCTTCCGGTGATAGGCCTGCTAGAACGTTACGGGTTGCAGCAACGCGCCCGCGCGGTGATCGAAGCAATGCGTGGCGCGACCATGGGCCGGTTGCTGGTCGCTTATCTTGCCTTTCGCCAACTCACCTCAGCGCTCGGCATGAAGGATATTGGCGGGCATCCGCAGGCCGTGCGCCCCTTGGTGGCGCCGATGGCGGAGGCGGCCGCCATCAAGATCCATGGCGATTTATCCGAAGGTGACCGCGACAAGATCAAGGCCATGGCCGCTGCGACCGACAATGTGGGCCTGTTTTTTGGCGAAGACATTTTTTTCGCGATTGCCTCGATCCTGCTGATCCAGGGCGTGTTCGAGAGCGCGGGCTACCCCATGACCCCGTTGCAGCTTTCCGTCTGGGCAATCCCCACGGCCATCTGCGCCTTTTTGATCCACGGCGGCCGCATCCTCGCTTTCGACCGCCGGTTGGGGAGGGCGCGCCAGTGATCACCTACGAATGGCTTTACGCGCTGGCGGGCGCGGCCTTCGCGCTTTGGGCACTGCTCAGCTTGCATGAACGGCGCTGGGGCAATGCCGGGTTCTGGGCGCTGCTGGCCGCGAGCTTCCTGCTGGGCAGTCATGTCTCCGATTTCATGAACGGACTATTGGTGCTGGCGATGGTGGCAATTGCGGGGGGTGGCGGGCTGACGCGGAGCGATCCTGCGACGACCACGCCCCAGGAACGGCAACTGCTGTCAGAACGGCTCGGCAACCGGTTGTTCCTGCCAGCCCTGGTGGTACCGCTGACCGCTGTCGCGGGGACGCTGCTCTACAATTACACGGCTTTTGGCGAGACCGGATTGTTCGAGTCGCGGCGCGAAACGCTGATCCTGTTCGGCTTGGGCGTGTTGGCGGCGCTGGTGGGCGCGATCGGGTGGCTGCGCCCGCCGCTGCTGGCTCCGGCCGAGGAGGGGCGGCGGCTGCTCGATTCGATCGGCTGGGCGGCGATCCTGCCGCAGATGTTGGCGGCGCTCGGTGCAGTGTTCGCGCTCGCGGGCGTTGGCGAAATTATTGGTGGCCTTGCAGGTGATATCATACCTCGCGGTAGCGTTTTTCTGACAGTTGTCGTCTTTGCGCTGGGCATGGCGTTGTTCACGGTGATTATGGGCAATGCATTTGCTGCCTTTCCGGTCATGGCAGCGGCGATCGGGATTCCGTTACTGGTCCAGCAATATGGCGGCAACCCGGCGGTGATCGGCGCAGTTGGCATGCTCGCCGGCTTCTGCGGAACGCTGTTGACCCCGATGGCGGCTAACTTCAACATCGTTCCCGCCGCGCTGCTTGAGCTGAAAGATCAGCATGGGGTGATCCGCCAACAGATCGGGACCGCTCTTCCGCTGCTGGTCTGCAATATTGTCATCATTTATGTAGGGGCTTTCCTGTTGTGGAATTGACCGAAGATATTGCCCGCCATTTCGCAAGGATAGCGCTTAGCCACGTGACGCGGCCCTATCCCTACAAGGACGACCATGTCTTCGAGAGCGACCAGGACGTTCGGCCCCCGCGCATGGCCCACCCGGTTTTCTGCGGCAGCTTTGACTGGCACAGCTGCGTGCACGGATGGTGGACCTTACTGACGTTAAGGCGGCAATATCCTGGCATGGCCGAAGCTGGGCCAATCGAAGCGCTAGCCGACGAAACCTTTACGGTTGCCAAGCTTGCGGTGGAGTTGGCCTATCTCGACCGGCCGATGTCGCGCGGCTTCGAGAGGCCCTACGGATGGAGTTGGCTGCTATACCTGCATCTTGAGGCTGAACGGCACGATGATCGCGAATGGTCTGTCCGTCTTGAACCCTTGGCGCTGGCTTTCGCGGCGCGCCTTTGCGATTACCTTAGGATACTGACTTACCCGATTACCGTGGGCACACATTTCAATACGCCTTTTGCGCTGATCCTTGCACGACGTTGGGCGTTCGGTCGCGACGAGGCGATGGTGGCTCTAATCGACGCGTGGACAGAGCGAGCCTTTGGCAACCGTACCGATTATCGCGGTTGGGAGCCAGGTGGCGATGAATTTCTCTCCCCCGTTCTCACTGCGGCACTATTGATGACCGAGACTCGTTCGAAGCAGACTTTCGCTCCCTGGTTCCGAGCCCTGGTGATTGCCAATGGCTGGCTTGAGAACGAATGCCGCCCTGTGCTCGTTTCCGATCGCACCGACGGAAAGATCGCTCATCTCGATGGTCTCAATCTCAGCCGCGCCTGGTGTCTTCGCATTATCGCAGATGCGCTTGACGATGAGGAAACGCAAAAGGCGCTGATGCTTTTGGCGAACGAACATCTTGAGGCAGCGCTGCCGCATGTGGCTGGCGATTATATGGGAGAGCACTGGCTCACCAGCTTCGCAGTTCTGGCGTTGCTCGCGCCAAAGCAATTCTAGCCACCAGCACGCCGCCGGACCCTTTTGTATCTACTCGTGGCCACTGACAGGAAGAGCAGGCCAGCAAATCTATCTCAGCCGAACGGCAGATTTTCGAGCGAGGCGCCGTTCGCGCTCGGGAATAGAAAGGCGTATGTTGGTCGGGTGCTGCCGGCGGCGGTACGGCGCCGGCTTCGTTGAAATCGATCGCCGCGTTTTGGGACATTTCTGCCGGTCGTGGGGAGTACGTCGATGGCCGGTTTTGTCTTGCAAGCCGACACTCAATGGGCCGATCGTCAGCGCAGAACGACAGTGCGTGCGCTGCTTGCTCATGGGCAGCTTTAGGATGGGCATCGAGGTCCTCAAGGGCCCGAGCTACGCGCAGGCCAAGGCGGTCTGGTAGCCGAGGGCCTTCAAGACGATGGGCGATGCCGATCCGGTCAGCATCCCGCTTCCAAACTGTACCTGTGCCTCGTCACCGCGCCCGGCTATGCACAGTCCTGCCGGATGCACGCGACACTTTAAACACGGCGCGGCGGGCGCTTTTCAGCGCTCCGGCAGTCAAGCCACAGCTCGTGCCCGATGGCATCGCGCGCCGAAGGCTCGCTCCGCGTCTCGCAGTATTGAGGGCGGCGTCAGATGCATCGGCGGTAGCAGTTGCCCTGACACGATTGCGCCAATATCGTGGCAAGACCTTCTGGCGGAGCACTTTGTGGACGGCATTGACGACCTGCGGCAGTTCGAGAATGAGGCGGACACCGCGATTGCCGCGATGCCGATCATGGCGCTTCCCGCCCGGGCGGTCTTGGCGGGACTGCATTATTTCCTCTGGGTCACCCAGCATGCAGGCCTGCTCGACCTGGACCCGCAACCGGGGGTTTCCGAGACCGCGATACGGCGCATGGGATACCTGCTGCCGCTATTGGTGCGGCGCCAGGCCGAACCCTTTGGAGTTTCAGCCCGCGACGCTCTGGACGGATTCTTGAAAGCGGATCCCACGGGCGAGCAGATGGCGCAGCTGCTGAGCTACGCGCATTTCAGCGAGTTCATGCCGGAGGCCCACAAGAAATACTATACGGTCACGACCATCAGGGAGGGGTTTCGCCTCGTCCTGCGCAGCGAATGGTTTGAGCAGATGCAGGCGCGCGATATCCTGCTCAGCGAGCTTGCGCTCGTGTTCCCGTTCCCGGCGAAGAAGGAGCTGGATCCTGTCCTGCGCGAGATCGTGCGGGATCTCCCGGATGCGAACTGGGACCTGGTCGGCCCGTTGCTGGGCCGCAAGATCGAAGCGCTGCTCTTCTCGCTCGCCGAGCCCAACCTCGTCGCGCCCGAAGGCATGGAGCGCATCTTCGGGTCGGGATATTCGGGATTCTATCGCATTCGCGCAGCGATCCTCGCCTATGCCGAGCTGGCGCTCGAGATATCGATGATCCTCGGGGCGACGTCCAACCGCGAAAATGACGGGAAGGGCATCTCCGACGAGACCCTCGAATGGATCTCGTGCAACGTCGAGGCAGAGTGGTTTGTCGGGCTGATCGCGAGGCTGTCGGCCGCCGAGCCCGGGATGTCGAGCGCTTCATCCGATTTTTCTGCGTTGATTTCCGGCAATCGCCAGCGCGCCACAACGGCGGGGATGGCCTGTTCCCGCCCTTCGCGCGCTTCGAGAAGAGCTACGTCTTCTCACCGATCCTAGTCTTGAACTTCCTCCATCTCCGCAATGCCGTCTTCGCCTTCTCCACGCTGGATGCCCGTACCTATGCGAACCACGTCTCCCACGAGCTGGAGCCGGTGCTCATCAGCCAGGCAATCGAGTTCCTGCGGCGGAGCCATCCCTGGTTCCTCCGACCCGGCTACGATTATGCGGGTGGGGAAATCGACCTCGTCGTCGTTGGCGAGACCGGGCCTGTGCTGCTCATCCAGGCCAAGGGGACGCTGCCACCGCAGGGGGCTCGCCTGACGGAGCGACTGGCCGATCGCATTCGCGAAGGCATTGGCCAAGTGGAGAAGTTCCGCGCACTGGAGGTCACCGAGTAGGAAGCTATCGCGAGTGCCGCCGTCGGGCGGCCTGTTGCGGTGGCTGACATCCGGCACGGCATCCTCGCTCGGTCGTGCTTCGGTGCACCCGAGATCTTCGATCCCGCGCTAGGGATCGCGCGGATCACGCTGCCGCTTCTGTCGCTTGCGCTCGGCGAGATGCGTGCCCGAGGGGAGCTGGCGGACATAGATGCGCTCCTCCTTCACCTGGAAGGGATCGAGCTGCGCTATTTCGTGGAAGCCGACCCGCGGTGGGAAGAAGGAGCGTTCTCGCTGGCGGGCCGGCACCTGCACGTGCCGTTGTTCAAGTACGATCAGGACATGGTAGACATGGTTCGCGCACAATCGTGGGAATGCTCGTTTATCGAGGAACCGAACGGCGGGCCCGATTGATCGGCGAGCTTGATCCATTTCGGCCTGGCGCATGCATGTGCGCCATGCGGGAACGATAAATCAAATTTCAAGAGATCGACCGCCACTGAGACGTCGTTCGCGACTCCGTTGGTGCGGATGTGGCGGCGCTCCCTTTTAAGAGACGGTTCGCTCGGAACAGGCGCGATGGCAGCTTCCGTCGATACCTGACGTTGGTTAGCGCGGTCCTAAGCGACTATCTTGATCGGTAACGGCACGTGCAACCTGCGATTTTCTGGCCATCCCAGACGATGCCCTAAGAAGCCAGATTCCTCGACAACCAGCCATTGTGACTCAGTTGAAGACCGATCGCGTTGAAAAATAATTGTCGCGTTCGGTCTCTATCGGCCGCCTGAAAAATTTAAAAAGAGTGACAATATCTTGACCGCCATCAGGTTCTGGCGGACATCGGATCGAGCTATTTTTTCAATCAAAGATCGGTATAGCCTGCATGGATGCCCCAGCGGACGTCACCGCCGTTCCCGTCATCTACAAGATTCTGGGTATGAGCAATGACGATCAATTAGCGCCTTTGGTCGACACGCTTACGCAGACGCCTCTCAGCATACTTAAGATCTGCCGGGCCTATGAACGGCACGCCCCGAATCACAGTCGGTATACCGATCAGATCGGCGATGAGATTTACCGCCTTGGCCAGAAGGCACTGAATATCACGGATGGTAGCCGCCCTTCGTATCAACGCATGATCGACGCGTTATGCAAACAGCTGGGGTCGCCTGCCCAGGAGGACGAGCTGTCCGCCGTCAGCACCAATGGCACAGATTTGAGGTTGTGATCTAAGGAGGATCTGGGCTTCGTCGTAGTGACGAAGGAACGAAGATGAAGCCCAGATCCTCCAATGTAAAATCGCCCGCCAAGGCCCCAGCAGAGCGGGTAGTGAAGGACATCCGCCGACAGACCCGGCGCCACTTTTCGGCCGAGGACAAGATCCGCATCGTGCTGGATGGCCTGCGCGGGGAAGACAGCATCGCCGAGCTATGCCGCAAGGAAGGCATTGCCCAGAGCCTGTATTACACCTGGTCGAAGGAGTTCATGGAAGCTGGCAAGCGCCGCCTGGCCGGCGACACCGCCCGTGCCGCGACCACCGGAGAGGTCCAGGACCTGCGCCGCGAAACCCGGGCCCTGAAGGAATGCGTGGCCGATCTGACACTGGAAAACCGTCTGCTCAAAAAAAGCATGATCGCGGATGGGGGCAACGACGAATGAGGTATCCCGCATCCGAGAAGCTCGAGATCATCAGAACCGTCGAGCAGTCGCACCTGTCGGCCAAGCGCACGCTGGACCAACTCGGCATCCCTCGTCGGACATTCTACCGCTGGTATGATCGCTACCTCGAAGGCGGGCCGGAGGCGTTGGAAGATCGGCCATCGGCGCCGAGCCGGGTGTGGAACCGCATCCCGGCGGGCATCCACGACCAGATCATCGAGCTGGCGCTGGAACAGTCTGAGCTGAGCCCCCGGGAACTGGCCGTGCGCTTCACCGATGGGCAGCGCTACTTCGTGTCGGAATCCACGGTTTACCGCCTGTTGAAGGCCCGCGACCTGATCACCAGCCCGGCCTATGTCGTGATCAAGGCTGCCGATCAGTTCCACACGAAAACCACGCGGCCGAACGAGATGTGGCAGACCGACTTCACCTACTTCAAGATCATCGGGTGGGGCTGGATGTATCTGTCGACCGTGCTCGACGACTTCTCGCGCTACATCATCGCCTGGAAGCTGTGCACCAACATGCGAGCCGAGGACGTCACCGACACGCTGGACCTCGCCCTGGCGGCTTCTGGTTGCGACAGCGCCACGGTGCTGCACAAACCCCGGCTACTCAGCGATAATGGCCCCAGCTACATCGCGGGTGAGCTGGCGGAATACATCGAGGCCCGGAAGATGAGCCATGTCCGCGGCGCCCCGTGTCATCCCCAAACCCAGGGCAAGATCGAGCGCTGGCACCAGACCCTGAAAAACCGCATCTTGCTGGAAAACTACTTCCTGCCCGGCGACCTCGAAGCTCACATCGAGGCCTTCGTCGAGCACTACAATCACCAGCGATACCACGAGAGCCTGGCCAATGTGACGCCTGCCGACGCCTACTTCGGCAGGGCTCCGGCAATCATCAAACTGCGCGAAAGGATCAAGCGACAGACCATCGAACATCGGCGCTTGCAGCACCGCAAGTTCGCCGCCTAACATCAACCCCCTGACGAGGTCCGCACTCCGCTAATCTACGCCGCGAGTTGTGCCGAATGTTCTGACGACGGACAGTCACCGGGCGTGCAGACGATCTCGCCTATGCCGATGGACCGCACCGGAGAACCCGGTCAGGGTCTCGAGAATGTCGGCCACAAGGTTCTCGTCTACAAGGATCTCATGGCGCTGGAGCGCAATCCTGACGTGCGTGCTCCGGACCGCAGTCTCGATATTCATCTCACCGGCAACATGGAGCGGTTCATGTGGTCGTTCGACGGCGAGAAGATGTCGGACGTGCATGACCCGATCCCCTTCATCGAGGGTGAGAGGGTTCGGATCAATTTGATCAATGACAGCATGATGGGCCACCCGATCCACATTCATGGTCACTTTTTTGAACTGGTCACGGGTCATGGCGATCATGCCCCGCGAAAGCACACGGTCATTGTACAACCCGGTGGCAAGGTCACATGGGATTTTACCGCTGATGCGGTCGGCGACTGGGCGTTCCACTGCCATCTTCTCTACCATATGCACGCCGGGATGATGCGCGTCGTGAGTGTCCGTCCGAAAGGAGAGGCGGCATGAAGCGTACTTTGACGGCATTATTTGCCGGCTCGGCGATGGTCCTCGCCATGCCGGCGATCGCACAAGGTCAATCGATGCAGGGCATGGATCATTCCAACATGCCCGGCATGGCGATGCCGGCGAAGAAAACCGCTCCCGCCAAGCCCGCCAAAAGGCCGACGCCGAAGAAGCCGGTCCCTAAGAAGGCAGCGCCGAAGAAAGCGGCCCCTGCAAAGCCGGCGGCCAGCCATGATATGGAAGGCATGGATCATTCGGCCATGCCTGGAATGGCGATGCCCCAAAACGCTCCGGCGGAGGATAAGGGCACGCCAGCAATGGATCACAGCTCGATGCCCGGCATGGATATGTCAGCAGACCATGCCGGCCACGACATGGGCAAGATGCAGGGCATGGAAATGACCGGAACCGCCCTTCCGCCAGGAAATGCCCCGGCTCCCAGGCCGGCGGTGGATCACTATGCCGACAGGCAGTTCCCGTCCGCCGAGATGGAACGATCTCGGATGGAGATGATGCACGAGCAGGGCGGGCAAGCTTTCTATCAGGTGATGTTCAATCTTGCCGAAGTGCAAGTGCGACAAGGCCGCGACGCCTATCGCTGGGATGGAGAGGCCTGGTTCGGAGGGGACATCAACCGCCTGACGATCAAGTCCGAAGGGGAGGGCGTCTTCAGGCAGGGCGTCGAAAGCGCCGAGGTTCAGGCGCTCTACAGCCGGGCGATCGGTCCCTATTTCAATTTGCAGGCGGGTATTCGCCATGATATTCAGCCATCGCCGTCCCGGACCTATGCCACCATCGGTTTCGAGGGGCTTGCGCCTTACTGGTTCGAGGTGGAGGGAGCAGTCTTCCTTTCGGACAAAGGCGACGTCCTCGGCCGCCTCGAAGGCTATTACGACCAGAGACTGACCCAACGGCTCGTTCTCCAACCTCGCGTCGAATTCAATCTTGCCGCGCAGGACGTTCCTCAAAACCGGATAGGTTCCGGTCTCGTCGATGCAGAGTTGGGGCTACGCCTGCGATATGAGATCACCCGGCAGTTCGCGCCCTATGTCGGGGTTTCCTATGAAGCCAAGACGGGGCGGACAGCGGACTATGCGCGTGCCGATGGCGAAGATCCAACGACGACGAGCCTCGTGGCAGGTGTGCGCATATGGTTCTGACCCAAATGCGGCGTTGCGTTCGCACTCCGCGGCGAGGCCGGGCGAGGGCGCTGAATTAGAGAGATATGATAACTGATGGTCTCGATCTCGCTTGTAGATCAATGACGACGACCGCGGGATCATGTTGAGCATGAAAGAGTTGGACTAATGCGCGCTGAGGCGCGCCAATTCGGGGGAAGGGCGGCATAGGTGTAATAGGGAGACGGTAAATGGAAGACAAAAAGGGCGGCATGGGCATGGGCATGGGCTATGGCCGGTTCGCGGCGATGATTGCGACGTCTACGGTCGTAATGTTCGGGCTGATGTATCTTAACACCTATGCTTTGAGCCATGTTCAGTTTAGCCAGACCCGCAGCTGGATGGCGCTCGTCATGGGCGCGGTCATGGCGGTGATCATGCTCAGTTTCATGTGGGGCATGTACAAGAACACCCGCCTCAACATCGGCATCCTGATCGGCAGTGCCGTCATTTTTGGTTTAGCGCTCTGGTTGGTGCGGAGCCAGGAAACGGTCGATGACGTCTCCTACATGAAGGCGATGATCCCGCACCACTCGATCGCGATCATGACCAGCGAGCGCGCGCACATCAAGGATCCGGAAGTCAGGAAAATGGCCGACGGCATCATCGATGCGCAGGTGCGCGAGATCGCTCAGATGAAACAGATGATCGCGCGCCTGCAGGCTAACCCGGCGCCGGAGGGTGCTCCGGACCTGCCCTCGTATCGCGATCGCGGTGCGTCGCCACCGCCCCCGCAAACCGATGAAAGCACCGGTATAGATACTCGAAAGCCGATTTCCTGAGGTCGGTTCTTCGAAGTAAAACAGGATGGCATATGATCGGGTACTGCCGGAAAGGCTTCGTCATGCGCGATCTTGCTCAAACGCCCCAGCGATCGGCGCTCTCCGCGAAAGAGCCAGGATAGTGTACTTATGACCGACATCGAGCGCAGCGGTCCGAGTGGCGCCAAAGGCGCTTCTGAGATCGTCCTCGTCACCGGAGCGAGCGGTTTTATCGCCGCGGCCCTGATCGCCCGGCTCGGCGAGCGCTACACGGTCGTCGGTCTCGATCGCGCCGGTCCGCCCGAGCCACCACCGCCCGCCGCCGCTATCGACATTGATGTCGGCTCGGATGAAGCGGTTCACGCTGCGCTCGAGGAGGTTCGCGCGCGATACGGCAACCGCATCGCTTCGGTGATTCACCTCGCCGCCTATTATGACATTTCTGGCGATCCCAATCCGCTCTACGACAAGGTCACCGTCCAGGGCACCCGGCGGCTGATCGACGGACTCCAGTCGTTCGATGTCGAGCAATTCGTCTTCGCCAGCACGATGCTGGTCCATAAACCGACCGCCACTCCGCAGGAGCGCATCAACGAGGAATCGCCGATCGGTGCCTCCTGGGCGTACCCGCAGTCCAAAGTCGACACAGAGGCGCTGCTGAACGAGCGTCACGGACGGATACCCGTCGTCTACCTGCGACCCGCCGGAGTTTACGACGACGATGGGCGCTCTGCGTTCCTCGCACAGCAGATATCGCAGATCTACGAGCACCGCCTGATCTCGCATTTCTATCCTGGCATGCTGTGCGCGGCGCAATCATCGGTGCACCGCGATGACCTGGCCGAAGCCGTGGTGCGCCTGGTCGATCGGCGGCACGATCTTCCGTCTGAACTGCCCCTGCTCATCGGCGAACCCGATGCCCCCGGCTACGCCGAAATCCAGAATATCGTCGGCGAGGCGCTCCACGGCGAGGGCTGGAAGACAATCCGCATCCCGCAGCCGCTCGCGAAGGCTGGCATCGTTCTTCAGAGCGAGGCACTCGGCGATGACGACTTCATCCAGCCATGGATGATCGATAGCAGCAACGACCACTACATCCTCGACATCTCGCGCGCCCGGTCGCTGCTCGGGTGGGAGCCGAAGCACAGTCTTCGCGAAACGCTTCCGACGATCGTTGCGGCATTGAAGCGCCACCCGCGCGCCTGGTACCGGAACAACAAGCTCAACGAGAACCTCGTCGCCTGGAACGACAAGTCCGATCCGAAGCCGGCCGAGTTGGACCATAACCCGCCTGAAGCGGCAGCCAGCGCGATGCCCGGCATGGAGCCCGAAGCTGAGGACCATGGGAACATGGACCATGCCGCTATGGGGCACGCGCCCGGGGATGGGGACATGGCGACGCCCAGCCACGGTGCACATGGCGATCACATGGCAATGATGGACCGCGACGAGCGCCGTGCGCGCTGGGCGCTTTACGCCAACGTCGGTCTCGGCCTGTGGCTCGCGTCGAGCCCGCTCATCTACGACTCTATGACGACGCAGAGCGTCAGCGAGGCCGCGCGCTTCGTGACCGTCGATCGCGGGCTGCCGTCGATCGAGTGGCGGGCGAGCGCACTGTCCATCAGCGATCTCGTCAGCGGGCTTGCCATTGCGCTGTTCGGTGCGCTGTCGCTCGTACCACGCACCAAGACGTGGGCTCAATGGGCTGTCGCATTCGTCGGCATCTGGTTGCTGTTCGCGCCGTTGATCTTCTGGAGCCCGAGCGCGGCGCAGTACAACAACGATTTGCTCATCGGCTCGGCCGTCATCGCGCTGTCGGTGCTCGTGCCGATGATGCCGGGCATGAGCATGGCAGGGATGATGGACCCCAAGAACATCCCACCCGGTTGGACCTATTCCCCGTCTACCGATGCCCAGCGGCTGCCGATCGTCGTGATGGGTCTGATAGGTCTTCTTACCTCGCGCATCCTGACGGCATACCAATTGGGCCACATCGATAGCGTCTGGGAACCCTTCTTTGCCGGCTCGCTGAGCGACCCGCGCAACGGTACCGAGGAGATCATCACGTCTAACATGTCAAAGGCGTGGCCGATTCCCGACGGCGGTCTCGGCACGGTGAGCTATGTGCTCGAGATCCTGATGGCGGTGATGGGCACCCGCGACCGCTGGCGCACGATGCCGTGGATGGTGACCTTCTTCGGCATCCTGGTCATTCCGCTCGGCGTGGTCAGCATCTATTTCATCATCAGCCAGCCCATCGTCATCGGCACCTGGAGCACGCTGGCGCTGATCGCCGCCCTTGCCATGCTGATCATGATTCCTTTCGCGCTGGACGAGGTCATCGCCATGGGTCAGTTCCTTGTGTGGGCGAAATGCCGCGGCAAGCCGCTGATCCGCACCTTCTTCCAGGGCGACGCGATCGAGGCCGGCAGTGAGGACGCGTCCGACGTGATGTCGTCGCCTGCCGCATTTTGGGCCGATGCAAAGCGGGGGCTGACCCTGCCGTGGACGCTGGCGGTCAGTATCGCGCTCGGCGCATTCCTCATGCTCACGCGGGTGACACTGGGCAATGAGGGCGCCATGGCGAACAGCGACCATGTGATTGGTGCCCTGGTCATCACCGTCGCGATCATCGCCACCGCCGAAGTTGCCCGCGCCGTGCGCTTCATCAATAGCGCGCTCGGCGCCTGGCTGGTTGCTGCCCCGTTCCTGCTGACGGGGGCCGGCCACCTCGGCACGATCGTTTCGGTGGTCATAGGGCTCGCCCTCGCCGGTCTCAGCCTTCCCCGCGGCAAGCGCAGCGCTGAACATTATGCGAGCTGGGACAAGTATGTGATTTGAAGTCGCTCTGCGTGATGTGGAATCGAACAGGAAAGGATACGTTACGCCTGTCGGGAAGGCGGGACTCGAAATAGCCAACTTATGGCCGTGCGATCGGGTCGCCGAGATGCGAAATGCGGCCCTACTCGGGTGCAATAATGGCTTTCGACTGCATCATCGACGCGAGTGCGAGAGGTCTGCAACGGCCCTGGGTTGCTCATCGACGAATGTCGGTTCGTGATCGCTACGGTAAGCTAGCGACCGTCTGCAATTTTTTGAGGGGTCGGCGGCGGTCGCGCGTAATATGAACAGTAGCCTTGAAGAATGGGTGCGGTGAAGGACGATATGAAACTCAAAGCCGCATTATCGTTGGTCCTTGCATCGGTTTCGGTCGCCAGCGCGGCGGCGACGCCTATCGTGGTCCACCGCGATCCGGGCTGTGGCTGCTGCGCGCAGTGGGCGGCGCAGGTGCGTAAGCAATTCGGACGTCAGGTAACGATCATCGACGATCGCCAGCGCTCCGGCTTCCAGCGGACCCAAGGCGTTCCTTCGGGCCTGTCGTCCTGCCATACAGCGATTGTAGACGGCATGGCATTGGAGGGTCATGTCCCGATCGCCGACATGAAGCGTCTGCTGGCTCAGAAGCCGCACGGCGTGCGTGGACTAGCGGTTGCCGGGATGCCGATGGGCTCGCCAGGGATGGAAGTTCCAGGACAACGCGCCGACACCTATAATGTGATCGCCTTCGGTCCAGGCGGACAGCATGTCTTTGCGCGTCATGGCGGACGATGATGTCGTTGCTCTAAGATAAGGACGGGTGTAAGAAGTAACAGTTGTGAAACGGATGCTGCCTCTCTTTCTCCTGCTGGGAGCTTTGCTTGGTCTGATGGGCCAGGCGACAGCCTATGCGTCTATCCCGGCTTCGGTCTCCGCGCCGATGGCGATGTCGGGGATGAGTGCAGACTGCATGAATGCGATGGCTCAGGAACAACAGCCCTCGGGCAAGCCCTGCAAGGGGCTGACGCTCGACTGCATCGCATCAATGGGCTGCGTGGTTCCGATGGTTCTGCGCGACGCGCCGCCGGTCCCGGCATCGCCCGTGGCTCACGAAGCTATGGCATTCTGGACTACGACATCGATCCTGCATGGCAGTGATCTGACCCCCGAGCCTGAACCACCGACTATCCTTGGCTGATCGACCACAGCCGTAGGCTGGCGGTTTCCGTGCGCCCTGAGCGCAAACAGACCCCCGGCAGACCTGCGGCTATCCAACGATTATTTGCCAAGGATTTGTAACATGAAAACGCTCAAAATCGCCGCTGCCATCGTTGCGGCTTCCGCCTCTGCTTTCACTTTTGCGCCCGCGTTCGCGCAGGACAGCGCCGCCAGCGCGGGTCATTACGAGTGGCGCGCGGCGCCACAATATGGCCCCCGCGCACCTCTGCAAACGTCCAAGCGAGTGTGGGTTCCAGACCACGCCCAGATGGCAAACTGCAACTGCAACATGATGAAGATGAGCGCCGCGGATTGCATGAAGGAAATGCATGGCATGATGTCTCCGTCCGGCGCCTCGGCAGGCTAGCAGCAGGTTCTGGCCGCTTCAGGTCGCATAGACGGCTAGGCCAGCAGTGGCGGCGGGACGCCCCTTCCTGCCGCCACTGACATGCCTGGTATCGTGTGCCATGCTTGCCTGAACCTCCGATCAGGAGATCTCCATGCGATTGTTTTTGTGTATGCCGCTGTTAGCGGCAATCCCCGGCATTGCCTTCGCCGGGCCGCTCACCTTCGACGCGGCCCTCCAGCGCGCCCGACAGGAAGCGCCGTCGCTCAAGGCGAAGGCTCTTGGTGCCGATGCCGCCCGTTCCGCGCGCCGCGCGGCCGGCGCCCTGCCCGATCCGACACTTGCGGTTGGGATCGACAGTTTCCCGATATCGGGACCGCTCGCGTTTGAGCCGCAGCGCGACAATTTCAGCATGGCGCGGGTCGGCGTGTCCCAGGACATTCCCAATCTCGCCAAGCGCCATGCGCAACGGGCGCGCGCCGACAGCGACATAAAGGCGGCCGAGGCTGATACCGCAGTCGAGGCGCGCACGGTCGAGGTTGGCACCGCGCTAGCCTGGATCAACCTGGCCTATGCCGAGCGCAGGCTCGCCGTGCTCGACGATATTCTGTCCGATCTCGAGCGTGTGGTGGGAACGACGCCAGGTGCGGTCGCATCGGGAGGCGCGCGCCCGGCGCAGACCCTTGCAGGGCGCCAAGCCGTCGCCGCGATGCAGGATCGCCGCAGTGAACTCGTCTCGAACGTGGCGCGGGCACGCGCGACGCTAACCCGCTGGACCGGAGACCCCGCGCCGGAGATCGCCGGACCGATCCCCGATTTTGCGGTCGACGCAGCGGGTCTGCGCGCAGGACTCGACCGCCACCCCACCATCCAGATGATCGATGCCCAGGCCGGGCAGGCGGATGCCGATGTGCGCGTAGCCGATGCCGGCCGGCGTTCCGATTTTGGTGTCAACCTGGCCTACCAGCGCCGCGATCCCCGGTTCGGCGACTATGTCTCGGCCGGTGTGACAGTCAGCCTGCCGTTCTTCACGCGCAGTCGCCAGAGTGCCGGGATCGCGGCAGCCCAGGCAAATGCCGGACGAGTGCTGGCTGAACGCGAGGCCTCGCGGCGCGCGCTCGCCGCCGACCTTGATGCGGATATCGCCGACCATGTCATGCACCATGAGCAATGGATGCGTGCGCAGAGCACACTGCAACCGCTCGCTGAGCAGCGCGTGAAATTGGAAACCGCCAGTTATGCGGCTGGTCGTGCCAGTCTCGTCGATATCGCCGACGCCTATGCCGCGCTGGCCGATGCCACCATCACGACTCTTGATCGTGAAGCCCTGGTCACCGCGGACGGTGCGCGGCTGACACTCACCTACCGGAGCGAAAATCGATGAGCCAGGTTATGATAGCCCGCGGGTGGCTCTTTGGCGCAGCTGCTGCTCTTGCGCTTGCTGCCGGCGGTCTCGGGTTCGCTCTGGCGGGCTTCCAGGGCACAAAAGATGGTGGGGCCGTAAAGCCGGCAGCGCGCAAAATTCTTTATTGGTACGATCCGATGATACCGGCCGAGCACCATGAGGGTCCCGGTCTCTCATCCATGGGGATGCAGACGATCCCTCGGTATGCGGACGAGGGCGGAGCAAGCGCGCAGGTGCCGGGCATTTCGGTCGACGCTTCCGCCTCGCAGGCGCTCGGTCTGCGGATCGCCACGGTGCAACGCGGCGAGCTGGCTAGCAGCCTCACCGCGACCGGTACAATCGACTTCAACCAGCGCGATGTCGCGATCGTCCAGGCACGTGCCGGGGGCTTCGTGCAGCGAGTCTATGGTCGCGCGCCGGGTGACGTGGTCGGCGCGGGGGCGCCGCTCGCCGATATCCTGGTGCCGGAGTGGGGCGGGGCGCAGGCCGAGTTTCTCGCGGTGCGCCGCACCGGCAACGCAGCATTGACCCAGGCGGCCCGCCAGCGACTCATGCTGCTTGGCATGCCGTCTGGCACCATCGCGTCGGTCGAGCGCGGCGGCCGTCCGCACAATGTCATCACGATCTCCACGCCGATCGGCGGCGTGGTCAAAACATTGGACGTGCGGGCCGGCATGACACTGACGGCAGGACAGACGCTCGCAGAGGTGAATGGTCTCGGCACTGTCTGGCTCAATGCCGCCGTGCCCGAGGCGATCGCCGGACCGCTCAAACCCGGGCAAACCGTGCGGGCGACGCTCGCGGCATTTCCCGGCGAGATCTTGTCGGGCCGCGTTTCAGCGATCCTGCCGCAGACGCAAGCCGACAGCCGGACGCTGACCGTCCGGATTGAGTTGCCCAACCGCAGCGGACGCCTGCGTCCCGGCATGTTCGCCACCGTGTCGTTTGGCGGAGCCACGCAACCGGCGCTGCTGGTGCCCTCCGAGGCGCTGATCCGTACCGGCAAGCGGACATTGGTGATGCTCGCGCTCGACAAGGGCCGCTATCGGCCGGCTGAGGTCCAGACCGGGCGGGAATCCGGGGGCCAGACTGAGATCCTGGCGGGCCTGGGCGAGGGTGAGAAGATCGTGGCGTCGGGCCAGTTCCTGATAGACTCCGAGGCGAGCCTGTCCGGAGTCCAGGCGCGGCCGATCGGGGGTGGCGCGCCCATAGCCGCCAAACCCGCCGTTACCGGCAGACTCTACGAGACTGTCGGCAAGATCGAGCAGATAACCGCCAATACGGTAACACTGAGTCACGAGCCGGTGCCGGCTATCGGCTGGCCGGCGATGACGATGACCTTCCAGCTTCCCGATCCTAAGGTCGCGCGCGGCCTTAAGACTGGCGATCGGGTCCGTTTCGCATTCGATCAACCTCCGGCTGGGCCGACGGTGCGTCGCATGGCGCAGGTAGCTGGCCAGTGATCGCCCATCTCATCCGCTGGTCGGTCAGGAACCGCTTCTTCGTTCTGATCGGCGTACTGGCGCTCATTGGCGTGGGCGTCTGGGCGGTGCGATCGACCGCGATCGACGCGCTCCCCGATCTCTCCGACACGCAGGTCATCATCCGCACCAGCTACCCCGGCCAAGCGCCGCAGATCGTCGAGAATCAGGTCACCTATCCGCTCACCACCACCATGTTGTCGGTTCCCGGCGCGAAGACGGTGCGCGGCTATTCCTTCTTCGGCGACAGCTTTGTCTATGTTATCTTCGAGGACGGCACCGATCTCTACTGGGCGCGCAGCAGGGTGCTCGAATATCTCAATCAGGTGCAGGGACGACTGCCGACAAGCGCCCGCAGCGCGCTCGGGCCGGACGCCACCGGGGTTGGCTGGGTCTATGAATATGCGCTGGTCGACCGCACCGGCCGCCACGACCTGTCGCAGCTCCGCGGGATTCAGGACTGGTTCCTGCGCTACGAGCTGAAGACCGTGACCGGCGTCGCTGAGGTGGCCAGCATGGGCGGCATGGTCAAGCAGTATCAGGTGCTGCTCGATCCGGTGAAGCTGGCCGCTTATGGGATCACCCATCAGCAAGCGGTCCAGGCGATCAGCCAAGGCAATCAGGAAGCGGGCGGCTCGGTGCTGGAGATGGCCGAAGCCGAATATATGGTTCGCGCCTCGGGCTATCTGAAGACGCTCGACGATTTCCGGGCGATTCCGCTCAGGACCGGCGCCGGTGGTGTGCCCGTGCGGTTGGGCGACGTCGCCACCATCCAGATCGGCCCCGAGATGCGACGCGGCATCGCCGAGCTGAACGGCGAAGGGGAGGTCGCCGGTGGCGTGGTCATCCTGCGTTCGGGCAAGAACGCGCGCGAAACGATCGCCGCAGTCAAGGACAAGCTCACCGAACTGAAAAAGAGCCTGCCACCCGGCGTCGAGGTGGTGACGGTCTATGATCGTTCGCAGCTCATTGATCGCGCAGTCGAGAATCTCACCCACAAGCTGGTCGAAGAGTTCATCGTCGTCGCGATCGTCTGCGGCCTGTTCCTCTGGCACGTCCGTTCAGCGCTGGTCGCGATCCTCACCCTTCCGCTGGGGGTGCTGGCGGCGTTCGTCGTGATGCGGTTCCAGGGGGTGAATGCCAACATCATGTCCTTGGGCGGCATCGCCATCGCGATCGGCGCGATGGTCGATGCGGCCGTCGTCATGATCGAGAATGCCCACAAGAAGATCGAGCATTGGGAACAGGATCATCCGGGCAAGCATCTCGAGGGCGAGATGCGCTGGATTGTCATCACCGAAGCCGCCGCAGAGGTTGGCCCCGCCCTGTTCTTCAGCCTGCTGATCATCACGCTCTCCTTCATTCCCGTGTTTACACTCGAAGGACAGGAAGGGCGGCTGTTCGCGCCGCTCGCTTTCACCAAGACCTACGCGATGGCGTCGGCGGCGATCCTATCGGTGACCTTGGTGCCGATCCTGATGGGTCTGCTGATCCGCGGGAAGATCCCGCCCGAGCAATCCAACCCGGTCAACCGCTGGCTCACCAATATCTACCGGCCTGCGATCGACTGGACGATGCGGCGACCGAAGACAGTGCTCCTGATCGCGGCGCTGGTCTTTGCGACCACGGCCTGGCCGCTCACCCGCCTCGGCGGCGAGTTCATGCCGAATATGGACGAAGGCGACCTGCTCTACATGCCCTCGGCACTGCCCGGGTTGTCGGCCGCGAAAGCCGCGCAGTTGCTCCAGCAAACCGACCGGCTGATCAAGACCGTGCCCGAAGTTGAGAGCGTGTTCGGCAAGGCCGGTCGCGCCGAGACCGCCACCGATCCGGCCCCGCTCGAAATGTTCGAGACCACGATCCAGTTCAAACCACGCGACCAGTGGCGGCCGGGGATGACGCCGGAGAAACTGGTCGATGAGCTGGATCGCACGGTGAGGCTCCCCGGCCTCGCCAATGTCTGGGTGCCGCCGATCCGCAACCGCATCGATATGCTGGCGACCGGCATCAAGAGCCCGATCGGGGTCAAGGTGTCGGGGTCCGATCTCGTCCAGCTCGACCGGATCGCCCATGATGTCGAGACGGTGGCGAAGACCGTGCCCGGCGTCAGTTCGGCGCTGGCCGAGCGGCTGACCGGTGGGCGCTATGTCGATGTCGATATCGACCGTGCCGCTGCTGCCCGGTTCGGGCTCAACATCACCGATGTGCAGGGAATCGTCTCGGGCGCGATCGGCGGCGAGACGATCGGCGAAACGGTCGAAGGCCTAGCCCGCTACCCGATTAGCGTGCGCTACCCGCGCGAGGTGCGCGACAGCCTGGAAGGCCTACGCACGCTTCCGGTCCTGACGCCATCGGGGCAGCAGATCACGCTCGGCACGGTTGCGAACATATCGATCGCTGAAGGGCCGCCGATGCTCAAGACCGAAAATGCGCGGCCCTCGACCTGGGTCTATGTCGATGTCCGCGGCCGCGATCTAGCCTCGGTCGTCGGCGATCTCCAGCGCGCGGTGGCGAAGCAGGTCAAGCTCTCGCCGGGCGTCAGCATCGCCTATTCCGGCCAGTTCGAATATCTCGAGCGTGCGGTCGACAAGCTGAAGCTGGTTGTGCCCGCGACCCTGCTGATCATCTTTGTGCTGCTCTACATGATCTTCGGCCGGTTCGATGAAGCCGCGCTGATCATGGGCACGCTGCCGTTTGCGCTCACAGGTGGCATCTGGATTCTCTATTTCCTAGGTTTCAACCAATCGGTCGCGACCGGCGTCGGGTTTATCGCGCTCGCCGGCGTTTCGGCGGAGTTCGGCGTGGTGATGCTGATCTATCTGAAGAACGCGCTTGAGGAGCGGGTCGCCGATCCGGATGCAGCCGAGGTAGAGGCCGCGGTGCGTGAGGGTGCACTGCTTCGCGTACGGCCCAAGGCGATGACGGTCGCGGTGATCCTCGCCGGTCTGTTGCCGATCCTGCTCGGCTCGGGCGCCGGCTCGGAGGTGATGAGCCGGATCGCGGCGCCGATGATCGGCGGCATGCTCACCGCGCCCCTGCTGTCCATGTTCGTGCTTCCTGCCGCCTATCTTTTGCTCCGGCGGCCAAAGAGCAAGCCCACATCTCAACCCCTTATATAAAGACGGAGAAAACCATGAAGCATGCACGACTGACTATTGCCCTCGGCCTGGCCGCCTTGACTGCCGCTTGCGGCAAGAAGGCGGAAACACCCGTTGCGGTCGAGACCAATCAGGCGGCCCCTGCTGCAGCCATGAGTGGAGACATGGGGAACATGGCGATGGCGCCGGCGGCCCCCGCGTCGATCATGGCCAAGGGTCATGGCACGGTCACCGCCATCGACAAGGCTGCCGGCACGATCACCCTCAACCATGGCCCCATCCCCGAAGCTAAGTGGCCAGCGATGACGATGGCGTTCAAGGCCGCGTCCGCCATCACCGACGCGGCGAAGGTGGGCGACAAGGTCGATTTTGATGTCACGCTTGTGGGCAGCGCCGGTGAGGTGACAGCGATCCAAAAGAAGCCTTAAGGAGGGGATTTTATAAGGCCCATTAAAGGCTAATTAACCTCGTTCCTTCACGCTTCAGCCATGAGAAAATCACAGGTTGAGCGCGAAACGCAGATCAAAATTGGAAGAACCGAGCGGTGGCAGTCGTGATTGCCACCGCCTTCGGTTGCGTGGCGCTTTTTTGCGTCATTATCTGGCCGTTCTTCAGCGACTACAGGACAGTCGTAAAAATTCAGAGCGTGGGTGCTGCCGCGTTTGCGGTGTATTTTTTAATGTTGGGATCGCCCACTGCGGCGGTGGCATGCCTCATTTCTTGCGCGCAACTCCTCGTCTCGGCATCGGTGCGTGACCGCTATGTCGTCGTGCGACTCTATGGCGCCAGCCTCATTGTGTTGTCCTTCCTATCGGTCATAACATGGCACGGAATACCATCCGCGCTGGCGTTGACCGGTAGTTCGCTGGGTAGTCTGGCCCGCTTGCAGACATCGACGACGCGTATGAAGGGTCTGTTCCTCGTGGGGGCTCCATTTTGGCTCGCCCATAATTTGATCGTTGGAGCTCTTTTCGCGTTGGGAACAGATGCGGTATCGTTGGCGTCAAACCTTGCAAATCTGATAAGGCTTATGACGCGTCGCTGGAGAACTTTTCCGTTCAGCCCTACGCCCAGCGGTGCCGTCGAGACGCCCGCCGGAATATTTGCTCAGGGGAGAGCAGTCTAGACATTGGGCGCTCAGTCGCCTCGCGAACAGCGCTAGAGCAGAATCCGATCACTCTTGTTCATATCCGGCGGTAGAGAAGTAGTTGGCGCATTCCATTGGGGTGAAGCGCGGCAGGACGTCGCGGATCGCATCCCACAGGTCGGCAACAGTTCGTGCGGCAGCCTTGCGCAGGATTGCCTTGAGTTTGGAAAAGGCCATTTTGATCGGATAGAGGTGGCCTGGCAAAACTGCACATCGGGATAAGTGGATTTTCTGCCTGCCGGCGGCCAGGATGGCCGCGTGACTGGAGTAGAGATGAGCAAACGACCACGCCGGAATCACAGCCCGGCATTCAAAGCGAAGGTGGCATTGGCCGCCGTGAAGGGCGAGAAGACGCTGGCGGAGCTGGCGCAGCAGTTTGACGTGCATCCGAACCAGATCACGCAATGGCGCGGGCAGCTTCTGGAAGGGGCTGCCGGTGTATTCGGGAGCGAGACGCGGAGCGAGGCTGCCGAGCCAGTGATCGACGTAAAGACGCTGCACGCCAAAATCGGTGAACTGACGTTGGTGAACGATTTTTTGTCAGGGGCGCTCGGGAAGGCGGGACTGTTGCCGAGCGCAAAACGATGATCGACCGTTCGCACGCACTGCCGTTGGCGCGGCAAGCCCGGGAGCTGGGGATCAGCCGGGGCAGCATTTATTATCTGCCCAGACCGGTGCCGCCTGCCGATCTCGCCATCATGCGGCGGATCGACGAACTGCACCTGGAGTTTCCATTCGCCGGGAGCCGGATGCTGCGCGACCTGCTCCGGCAGGAGGGCTTCAAGATCGGCCGCCAGCATGTTGGCACGCTGATGAAGACGATGGCGATTGAGGCGATCTACCGCCGCCCGAGCACATCGAAGCCCGCGCTGGGGCACAAGATCTATCCCTATTTGCTGCGCAAGCTGGCGATCGTGCGTCCCAACCAAGTCTTGGCGACCGACATCAGTTACATTCCGATGGCGAGGGGCTTTGTATATCTCGTTGCCATCGTGGACTGGTTCAGCCGCAACGTTCTGGCCTGGCGGGTGTCGATCACGATGGAAGCCGATTTTTGTGTTGAGGCTCTGGAAGAAGCACTGGCGCGCTTCGGCAAACCGGAGATTTTCAATACAGATCAGGGCAGCCAATTCACGAGCATGGCCTTCACCAGCGTGCTGCTCCGAGAAAAAATCGCCATAAGCATGGACGGCAGGGGCGCGTGGCGCGACAATGTCGTTGTCGAGCGCCTGTGGCGCTCAGTCAAATATGAGGAGGTTTACCTCCGGGCCTACGGCGGGTCAGCGAAGCCCGCGCGTCGATCGGTCGTTATCTGAACTTTTACAATGGAAGGAGGCCACATTCGAGCCTCGCCGCCAGGACGCCGGATCAGGCGTATTTTGACAACCTGCCGGTAATGATGGCAGCATGAATTTGGCAACCGATACGGGGCGTCACTCCGATCGGGCTACGCCCTCCCTGCATGACGCCCCGTATTGGCAAGGCAAGGAACCCGGCAGACGATCCACTTAACCATTGCCGATCCCTGTTCAGACAAACCCGGCCACCTCTCTTACCTCTCTTGTTCAGGTAGGGCGGTTTCGATTTGAAGCGCGACATCCATGGGATGCGTAGCATTTCATCCAGGGTGGGGCGAGCCCCACCCTGGATGGCAAATCTACCGGG
The DNA here is from genome assembly GCF_032227065.1 of Sphingobium sp. SA2. Taxonomy (NCBI): domain Bacteria; kingdom Pseudomonadati; phylum Pseudomonadota; class Alphaproteobacteria; order Sphingomonadales; family Sphingobiaceae; genus Sphingobium; species Sphingobium sp. SA2. The sequence goes on along the minus strand of NZ_JAPMXX010000001.1, from coordinate 76,024 downwards.
CGTTGAGGAGGGTGATTTGCTCTCCCAGAACGTCATGCGGGGTGCGATAGTTCAGGCACTTGCGAGGGGTGCTGTTGATGCGATCAGCAACGGCCTGGATTTCCTTATCCGATAGCAACGCCAGGTCCGTGTCAGACGGCAGGAAGCGCCGTATGCGACCGTTGCTGTTTTCCACGCTGCCCTTTTGCCAGGGTGCCGATGGCAGGCAGAAATAGCTCGTCATCGCGAGTTTCTTCTGGAGTGTCACAAAGGCAGCAAATTCCGTTCCCCGGTCAAAGGTGATGCTCTGACGCAGGGAAGGGGGCAGCATGTGCAAGTGGTGCTGGATTCCCGACATGACGCCGGCGGAATGCCGACTGGGATTGCGGGCGAGGATAGTAAACCGGCTGCGGCGCTCGACCAGCGAGGTGAGGTTGGCTTTGCCATATTCCAACCTGAAGATCATCAGGTCGCCTTCCCAATGACCAAAGCTGCTGCGATTACCGATTTCGGAAGGGCGTTTGCCAATGGTGTTGGCCAAAGGGATATGCAGACCGCGGGGCTTGCGCGCATAGCGCTGCCGTCGAGATCGACGGGCAACAGGCAGAAGGCGCCACAGGCCCTGGCTTCGTCCGTCCGGCCCATAGACGAACTGGTAGATGGTCTCGTGACAGACGGCTTCACGATTACCGCGATGGCGTCGAAGGTATCCCGCAATCTGCTCCGGCGACCAGGCTGCTGACAAGCGGTCGGCGATATAGGCGGCAAGCTCGGGCTTTCGGGCGATTTTGCCGCCACGCACCCGGCGCCTGTCCGCCATCGTTTGTGCGGCCGTTGGAAAATAGCCACGAAACACCGGCTCGTCATCGAGATGCTGATTACGTTTGAGCTCGCGATAGATGGTCGAACGATGTCGCTGCAGCGACGCTGCTATCTGATGCACGGACCGCCCGGTTGCAGCCAGTTGATAGATCTGTCGCCGCTCATCCAAACCCAGATGCTGGTAGCCGTTCATCATGTGCCTTCCTGGAAAGGGGATCAAACCCCTATAAATCCTAGGATTTCGCACTTCGATCTAGAATCCACCTAGCAGGATTTGCTTGGTTTGATAATACTAGCGATATCGGTACAAGAATTCCTGAGGGCACCTTATGAATGGTGGCCTCAACCATCTTGCGGTATCAAAGGGGGAAACATGATTTTGGTATTGAGAGTAGCAGTAGCCACAGCGTTGGCCATGCCGATCGCAGTCACCGCGCAGCCTGAGCGAGTCGCGGATACAGGGGCCGTGGAGGCGGTGCTGTCACAGTACAAGGCGGCGATCAAGAAGCTCGACGCAAAGGGTACCGAGGATCTCTTCGCGGTCGACTCGCAGATATTCGAAACGGGTGGCTACGAGGGAACCTACACAACATACCTTGCCCATCATCTTGCGCCAGAGCTGGCGGCGTTCAAGTCGTTCACATTTTCTGACTACAAGGTCAGCGTTCGCTTTGAGGGACCGGTTGCACTCGCTACTGAGACCTACCGCTATCGGATCGAACCCAAGAACGGAGCCGTTGCCGAGCGTATTGGCGTCGCGACCAGCGTCTTAACGCGCGTGGGAAATAGCTGGAAAATCGTCAGCATGCACAATAGCGGTCGCAAGCCGAAAGGCTCCTGATCGGTCTGTGGCCGCTACTGCTTCTTCGCTGGATTTGGCGTAGGCGAGTGCGCTGTCGCGTTTGTAGAGTTCGTCGGGTGATCGTGCTCCGCTATGCCGGCATAATGGTTCATCTGATCCTCGGAGATGTCCGACGTTTTTTCGCTGCTGCCACAAGCCGTTACGGCTAGGGATAACAGAAACATGGCCGCGATAAGCGCCCTCGATCTTCTCATAACATAATACCCTTCGATGCCGAGCTGAACCATCATAGCTGATCCGGTGCTTGACTTGCTTACAATGATACGGTCGACAGCTTGCGCTAGACCGGCATGCTCATGATGTCCTTATACGCGGAAAGCAACCTATTGCGAACCTGCAGCGTCGCTTCGAAGGCGATCGACGACTCCTGCCGCGCGAGCATGACCTTTGCAATATCGACCTCTTCGCCGCGCTCATAGGCGACTGTCAACTGGCCGGCGCGAGCGTTGATGTCATTAATCTTTTGAAGCTGTGTTTGCAGTGTAGAGGTAAAGCCGCCTGGTTCCGTGCGTTCAGTCCCCAAAATCCTTTGGTTTGAGCCAGGGCCTGCAAGCGAGTCTGCACCGTCCGCCTTTCCAAGCACGGTATCCATCGCTGCTTCGAATTTTGCTCCCGCACCCCCGGGGCTACCAACAGAACCCGCGCTGCTTGCTACATTTCGAAGCGCCGCATTCCTGTCGAGGATGGCGCTTCGCATAGCCAAGAGGTCGTTGATGGAGATGCTGCTCATGTTCACCCCGGTGCGATTTTTAGCATTGCCATATAATGGCATCGCAAGCGTTAGAGGATAGTTAACGACGCTTAGGAATGATTGCTTGATCGTAAAAGCCGCGTGCCGATTCTCATAGGTTGTCCACCGTCAGCACCAATGGCTGAAGTAGCCCCCAAAATCGCCTGACAGGCCCTCACACTTATGGAAGTGTGATGCATATGCCTGACCGTATGACTGGAACATATGACCGCGTAGAGGTCATTACCTCGGTGCAGCGCCGTCGGCGCTGGACGCCCGAGGAGAAGATTCGCATCGTTGAGGAGACCTATTTGCCGGGGAACTCGGTGTCGCTGGTCGCCCGCCGCCATGGCATCGCGGGCAACCAGCTATTCACCTGGCGACGGCTGATGACTCAGGGCGCACTCACAGCCGCTGCGGCCGGCGAGGAAGTTGTGGCCGCATCCGACTACCGCGCGCTTGAGGCGCAAGTCCGCGAACTGCAGCGCCTGCTCGGCAAGAAGACGATGGAGAACGAACTGCTGCGCGAGGCTGTCTCCCGGGCCGCAGGCCCAAAAAAACAGCTGTTGCGCTCGACCTCGTGGCCCGAGGGTGGACGGTGAGCGCGGTTGCAAATGCCGTCGGCATGTCACGACCGCATCTCTCCGCAATGCAACGACCAGCAGAACGACGGCGTCGCGGGCGTCCGCCCTTGCCCGACGCCGAACTCGCCGCCGATATCCGCAGGCTGATCGCCGACCTGCCAACCTATGGCTATCGGCGCGTGCATGCCCTGCTGCGCCGCGAGGCGGAAAAAAACGGACGCGCAGCGCCCAATCCAAAGCGCGTCTACCGCGTCATGAAGCTGCATGGCTTACTGCTCCAGCGCCACGCCGGACGCCGCGAGGAACGCCGGCATGACGGCAAGATCGCCGTCGTCACCCGCAATACACGCTGGTGTTCGGACGGCCTCGAGATCGGCTGCGACAATGGCGAGAAGGTCCGCGTCGCCTTCGCCCTCGACTGCTGCGACCGGGAGGCGATGGGATATGTAGCCACTACCGGCGGCATCACCGCCGAGGACGTGCGCGACCTCATGGTTGCCACCGTCGAGCATCGCTTCGGCCAGGTGAACAAGCTGCCCCACACCATCGAATGGCTGACTGATAACGGCAGCTGCTACACTGCCCAAGATACAAGGCGCTTCGCGCGCGACATCGGCCTGGCACCACGCACCACGCCGGTCGAAAGTCCGCAGAGCAACGGAATGGCCGAGGCTTTCGTCCGGACCCTCAAACGAGACTACGCCCGCGTCAGCCCGCGACCCAACGCACAGGCCGTCATCGACCAGCTGCCAAAATGGCTCGACCACTATAATCGCGTGCATCCGCATCGCGCTCTCGGCTACAGATCGCCAAGAGAGTTTATCGAACGTTCAACCCGTGAGGAACTGTCCGGCCTTTAGGGGGCAACAACAATGGCACAGATTTGAGGTTGTGAATTAAGGAGGGTTGGGGCTTCGTCTTAATGACGAAGGAACGAAGATGAAGTCCAAACCCTCCTTGAAAAAATCGTCGCTGAAGGCCCCCTGTCCGCGATTTAGTGAAATATCTGTCCGGGATTTTCCGAAACACGCAGATCAAGCGACAGACCCTCGAGCATCGGCGCTTGCAGCACCGTAAGCTCGCCGCCTAAACATCAACCCCTGACGAGGCCCGCACTCCGCTAATTTACGCCGCGAGTTGCACCAAATGTTCTGACGACGGACAGACCGGCTATCGAATTTGTCGATGCACACCCGAACGTGATTCAACATCAGTGCGCCTTGGTATTGGCTAACAATTGGTAAGGCTATGATGCTATGCCCGGCGGATGACGCGCGCGCCCACTACGATCGACACGGCATTGCCCGCCAGCCGGCTGGCAACGGAAATCACGGCGGACAAGAATTTGCGGCTGTCCGTCACCGGCGAGCATGGAGTCGGCTGGCTGATGAAAAGGATGGAAGCGCGCGGGATCACGAGCATGTTCTTCGATCCCATGCCCGGCGTCGTCCGTGGCCCCGATCGTGTGACGCGGATGCTCGAGCCGATCATGGCGCGTGGGCATGGGGTACAGGTGCATTTCCACACCGAACGGCTGGAATGGTTTTCCGACTCGCCCGTAGACGGATGCCTAGGACGGCATATAGGCGATTTCGCGCTAGAGGGTCTGACGTTGCTGACCGGAAGGGCGCAGAATGCGCTGATCGAGGCGGAGGCGGCCGCAGGCCTGCGGTTCGCGGCCAGTCAAGGGCAGCATAGCTTCGTCGTGGCGACCCATAGTTTCGAGATGCTGTCGCATGACCGGCTCGCGCCCAGCCGGGTCCGCACGGACCCACGCATGGTTCAGCTGGCGTGGGCGGCAATCCGCTATGAAAATGCGCTGCAGTTCGCATGACCTTGCCCGTTGCCATCGTTCTGGGCGTGGACAGCGCCATCGGGCTTACGGTCGTGCGTGAGCTTGGCCGCCTTGGCGTGCCGGTTGTCGCCATCGGCAGGAGCGTAAAGGCGATCGGGCGCTATTCGCGACACACCGCGCGCTTCGTCGTGCGGCCTAGGGCGCGCGATCTGGCCGACTGGTTGCCCAAGGTGATTCGAGAAACGGGCGCGGCGGTGCTGCTGGCGATCAGCGAGGGCGATCTGATCGCGCTCGCTGATCTGCCGGAGGTTATCGAAGGCTGCCGCATCCTGACCCCGCGCGCCGACCGGCTGGCGGTGGTGCTCGATAAGACGCGCACGCTGGAAGCGGCTGCAGCTGTGGGGATCGCCGGCCCGCCAAGCTGGCAGCCGCTGACGGGTGAGGATTTCGCCGCGAAGGCCGCGACTCTGCCCTATCCTGCCATCCTGAAATGGAGCGATCCGCCCGCGATGTGGGCCGCGCTCGATGCGGCGGGCCTGCCGTTCGAGAAGATTGCCTACGCGACCGACGCCACCGACCTGCTGGCGAAGCTGGTACCCTATGATGCGCTGGCGGTGTGGCCGCTAGTGCAGGGCTGGTGCGGCGGTTACGGCTTCGGGCAGATGCTGATGATGGCGGGCGGGGAGGCTCGGCTGCGCTTCCAGCATCGCCGACTGCGCGAATTTCCCGCGAGCGGCGGCGTGTCCACCCTGTGCGCAACCGTTCCCCTGTCGGACCATCGCGCACAGATGGCGAAGTCCGAGGCACTGCTGCGTTATATCGGTTGGGAAGGGCCAGCGATGGTGGAATATCGCCATGATCCTGCGACGGGTACTTACTGGCTAATGGAGATCAACGGTCGCTTTTGGGGCAGTTTGCCGCTGGCCAGCCAGGCGGGGGCGCAATTCGCCTGGGAACAGTATCGCGCGGCGGTGCCCGAAGCTGGCGATGCCGCGCCGCCTCTCTATAGCAATCGCCGCGCCCGCTACGCGATCCCGGATGCCAAGCGGCTCGTACAGATATTGCGCGCACCCGCTGCCGTGTCCGTGCCGGGGCAGAGGCCACCGAGCCGTCTGCGGGAGAGCATCGCCTTTGCGGTGGAGTATCTCCATCCGCGCACCGGCTATTATGTGTGGGACTGGCGCGACCCGATGCCGCTGGTCGGTGACATCATTAGGATTTTGCGGGGACAGTAAGCATGAATCTTCCCCTGCAAGTGGAGAATTTATGCTTGAACAGTCCTCTCGATCAGCCCGCCGCCCAGCATGGGCCGTGTCCACGGGGTTCTCTAATCGCCACCGTCAACAGCTGATCCTTAGCGTTTCAGCGGGCGCGCCGGGCTCCAGGGTTCTCTCCGCGGTCGTCGCGCTGGACGCCGCATGCTGCCTGGTTGATGGCAATCCTCACCGTTGTTCTCGCCGGCAAGGGCGTAGGCATTCGGTGAAGGCCGCGGATCAGGCGGCTTTGCGTTGATCTTCGGCGGCGCACCAATTCCAGGGAAACAGTTCGTGGAGACGACTTTATGGGATGTCTGCGATCTGCGCGAGAACATCGGCGAGCCGAGCCTGAGGATCGATGTCGTTGAGCTTCGCCGTGCCAATGAGGGTCAACATGAAAGCGGTGCGCTGACCGCCGCGGTCTGACCCAGCGAAGAGCCATGATTTTCTGCCCAAGGCCATCGCAGGGTCATTCTGCCCATGTCGGGCAGATGGTAGAGTTTCATTATCGCTGGCATCCATATTACGGCGGTCGTTTTCGGCATGAAGGCCGCGAGGACCGGGTCAATGGCGCGATCATCCGGGTAGAGATCAGGCCGGGTGAGATCATCCAGGTCGCAGAGTGGATGCTGGACAGGGCGTTGTGCGCCGACATGGAGATGGGCGAACCGCGCGTTGCGGTGATTGGGCTTGTAGAGCTTCATGGACTGCTTACCGATCGCGGTTTCAGGCAGACTTCGACGGATGGACTCACGGCCATCCAGGAGGCGCGCCATGAAGGCACTACCACGACCCTCGTCGCTATCGATGCTGACCCAGCAGCTGAGCATGCCGCTCGATACGCCGCAGATGCGAGGCCTGAGCGAGGCGCAGCGAAGCGCCGTTGTTGCCAGGCTGGCGACCCTCTTGATGGCCGCAGCCGGCGTCGCGGCGAAGGAGGCCAGCGATGACGGGCAATGATCTCCTTCCAGTCACGGTGCTCAAGCGCAAAGCTGTGGTGTATGTCCGACAGTCGACCCCGGGTCAGGTCCAGAACAACCTGGAGAGCCAGCGCCGACAATATGAGCTTGTCGATGTTGCGCGACGCTGGGGATTTCACGATGTCGAGGTGATCGACGATGACCTTGGTCGGACCGCCAGCGGCACTGTCGACCGCCCCGGTTTCGAACGACTGGCCAGCGGCCTGTGCACGGGCAAGGTTGGCGCGGTGCTTTGCTTGGACGCATCTGCGCGGCGACAACTACGATGGCCGGTTGAGCGGCGACTATGATGGCCGGTAGGATCGGTTGTCTGGTCTGATCGTAGGGAGGGGCGCAGCCCCGACCGGAGAGCGGACCAGACAACCGGTGGCGATCTTTTTCCCCTTCTTTCGGGGGGCAGATCGGGGCTGTGGCGGGCGGTGGTATCGGAACACTCATCGAACAACGAGCGATGGGTTTGCGATGCCGGGCCACCACATTTCCGATCAGCAGGTATTTCTCTTCATGACCCATCGTCGCCAACACACCCAGGCCGTCGCGGCTGCCAAGGCCGGTATCAGCGAACGCAGCGCACGCCGGATCGAGAACGATCCGCAGCTTCCGTCCCAGAAGAAGAAGGAGCGCCACTGGCGCACCCGCGCCGATCCGCTCGAGCCATTCTGGCCACGTATAGAGGAGTTGCTCCAGATCGACGGTATCATTGCCGTCACGGTCTTCGAGACGCTCCAGGACGAGTTCGGCGAGGATGCTGTTCCCGATGCGATACGACGAACACTGGAACGCCGGATCGCCCGCTGGCGGGCACTGCACGGCGGCGAGAAGGAGATCTTCTTCCCGCAGCATCATGAGCCCGGTCGGCAGGGCCTGTCGGATTTCACGGTATGCGACAGTCTCAAGGTCACCGTTGCCGGCGAGACCCTGGCCTATCGCCTCTACCACTTCCGCTTGGCGGCGAGTGGCTGGGAGCATGCGGCTGTCGTGCTGGGCGGGGAGAGCTTTGCCGCCCTTTCGGAGCACCTGCAGGATGCGTTGTGGAAGCTGGGCGGTGCGCCGGCCGAACACCGCAGCGATTCCCTGTCAGCCGCCTACAAAAACCTCGACGCCGATGCGCAGCGGGATTTCACCCGAAGCTATGACGAGCTGTGTCGTCATTACGGCATGCTTGCTACCCGCAACAACCGCGGCGAGGCGCACGAGAACGGATCGATCGAAGGTCCCCATGCCCATCTCAAGCGACGGCTCGATCAGGCCTTACGCCGGCGGGGCAGCCGCGATTTCGTCAGCATCGAGGCCTGGCGCGAGTTCGTTGAGGCGCAGGTCGCCAGACAGAACCGGCGGCATGCTGCGCGCATCGATGCAGAACGCAGGGTACTCAAGGCGCTGCCCGCAAGGCGAACCACCGATTTCGCCATGGCCACCGTCGATGTCACCCGCAACGGCACCGTCGCCATCGATCGGGTTACCTATTCGGTGCCTTCCCGCCTCGTCGGACGGCGCCTCAACGCGCATCTCTTTGACGATCGCATCGAGCTCTTCCTCGGTCCGGACAGGGTAATGTCCACGCCGCGTGTGCGGATCAGTCATCCCCACCGGGGGCATAGCATCGATTTCCGGCACATGATCGGTAACCTGCGCCGCAAGCGCGGTGCACTGCGCAACCTCGTCTACCGCGAAGCCCTCTTCCCCGATCACGCCTACCGGCGGGCCTGGCAAGCCTTCGATGCCCAACTCGATGGACGGCAGGCCTGCCGCGATGCCGTCGCGCTGCTCGATATCGCCGCCAGGGGCGACTGTGTCGACGTGCTGGCCCGGCGGATCGATGAGGCTCTCGACAGCGGGCGCTTGCCCGATGTCGATGCGCTCAGGGACGAGTTCCTGCCAACCGCAAGATCGCAGCGCGATGTCGCTATCCCGCCACCCGATCTGCACAGCTACAACAGCCTGATCGCCAGCGGGGAGGTGCACTGATGACCCGCACCAAGGATCAGGCCGCCGCCGTACTGCCTACCCTGCTGAAGGCCTTGCGCCTGCCGAGCATCAACCGCAACTGGAAGCGCCTCACCGACACCGCCGATCGCGATGGCTGGCCGGCCGCCAACCTGCTGGCCTCGCTTCTCGAGATCGAGATGGCTGATCGCTCCTCCCGGCGCATCCAGCGCCATCGCGACCAGTCCGGCTTGCCCGCAGGCAAGACCTTCGCCACCTTCGATTTCGACGCCGCCCCCGGCATCCGCAAACCGCACCTCTTGTCCCTCGCCGCCGGTGACGACTGGATCGAGAACGGCGGCAACCTGCTGCTGTTCGGCCAGAGCGGGACCGGCAAGACGCACGCAGTTGCCGCCATTGGCCATGCCCTCATCGACACGGGGCGGCGCGTCCTGTTCTGCTCCACCACCGACATGGTCCAGAAGCTCCAGTCCGCGCGCCGCGACCTCAGCCTGCCCGCCATGCTCGACAAGCTCGACAAGTTCGATCTCATCGTGCTCGACGATCTGTCCTACGTCCGCAAGGACCAGGTCGAGACCAGCGCCTTGTTCGAGCTCATCGCCCACCGCTACGAACGCCACTCGCTCGCCATTACCGCCAACTAGCCATTTTCGGCATGGGACAACGTCTTCCCTGAGCCAACCATCCAGTGATACCCCTGATATCGACGGGCTGATCCGCCATGTAACGGTGACGTGCCCTCAGCATCCGCTCTTCGGCGAGCGGTTCGAAGTTCTGAAGCTGGTGTCTGATCGCGGGCCGGCTTGGATGACTATCCGGGTGCCGCATGGCGGGCAGCGAAACATCCTTCGCTCCGTCACCGATCTGGCTACCGCTCCGCCTGACTCGAAATCCGCGCCGTTGGTCTCAGGCTCCATCCTAATGCGAGTCGTTGCGCTGGCAGAGGCGTTGCGCCGTTCATCACAGGACGAGGAATGCCAGAGTGAACATCAGCTCTCCCCGGAGACGGCCAAAGATCCAGATATGGTCGAGCCTGCCGCCAGCAATCCAGCGTCAGCTGGCGGCGACGATAGCGCAGGCTTTGTGCTCGCGCCCAACTGCCCGCTACGCCGGTGACACCGATGTTGAGAGATTATGCCGTAGATGAACGGATAAGCACCACGCAGCAGGCCAAGCTGGCCTATGTCTATGTCCGTCAGTCGAGCGTCGGCCAGATCCGCCATCACCAGGAAAGCACGGCGCTTCAGTATCGGCTTGTCGACCGCGCGCTTGGCCTTGGCTGGCCGCGCGAACGGGTCGAGATCATCGACGACGATCTGGGGAAATCCGGCGCGGAGGCTCAGCACCGATACGGCTTCCAACGCCTAATCGCTGAAGTTGGCTTGGGTCACGCCGGTCTCGTTCTGAGCTACGACGCGTCGCGCCTCGCACGCAACAACAGTGACTGGCATCAACTGCTTCAGCTCTGCTCGATGTTCAGCGTTCTCATCGCCGACAGCGAACGAATATATGATCCTGGACTTTACCATGATCGGCTTTTGTTGGGTCTCTCGGGGATCATGAGCGAGGCTGAGCTGCATCAGATCCGCATGCGCCTGCACACGGGGGAACGGCAGAAGGCGGCGCGCGGCGAACTGCGTATCCCGCTTCCGGCAGGGCTGATCTACGCGCCCGCCGGAGGGATCATGCTCAATCCCGACGCCCAGGTTCAGGAGCGCATCAGACTTGTGTTCGACAGCTTCATGCGCCTGGGAAGCGCAAAGGCAGCAGTGCGCTATCTGCGCCAGGCCGATCTTGCCCTGCCGGTCAGGCCGTTGAAGGGACCGGCGCCACACGAAATAGCCTGGCGCGATGCAACCGATGCGCGTGTGCGCAATATCCTGAAAAACCCTGTCTATGCGGGAGCCTATGTCTACGGACGCCGGTGTGCTGCGCCCGAAAAGCGAAGCGAGGGGGCCAATAACCCGACGCGCGCTGTTCCGCGCGAACAGTGGGAAGTCTGCATCCAGAATGCTCATCCAGCGTATATCAGTTGGGAGACGCATATGGCGATCAGCGACAAGCTCACGGACAATGTCGGCAACTTCAAAGCCGGGCATCGTGGCATGCCTCGGAAGGGAAAGGCGCTGCTGCAGGGTATAGCGATGTGTGGCAGTTGCGGACGGCGCATGGCACTCAACTACTCTGGCCCTGACAGCAACCATCCGGTATATCGGTGCCGTTCCGAACGAGCGACCTGCGTCGGTCAATATTGCCAAGAGGTGCGTGCGCCGCGGGTTGAGGCTGAGGTCGAACGGCAGTTCCTTGCAGCGCTCACCCCTGACCAACTCGCCATCGCGTTGGCCGCGCTCGACGCCATCGACGCGGACGTCCATGGACTCGAACGGCAATGGACACTCAAGCGCGAACGCGCCGAATATGAATGCGAGCGTGCCCGGCGCCAATATGACGCGGTCGAGCCGGAAAACCGCCTCGTTGCCCGTTCGCTCGAAAGCATCTGGGAAAGCAAGCTGCGTGAGGTCGAAAAGGTCGAGCAGGACTATCGGCGGTGGAAGACGGAGCAAACCGTTGCGTTGAATGCCGACGATCGCGCCCGTATCGCAGCGTTCGGCATCGACCTGCCTGATCTTTGGGAAAGAATCGAGAACAGCGAACGCAAGGCGATGCTCCGCCTCGTGATCGACAAGGTCATTCTAGATCAGCGGCGGGCGAAAGGCATGGTGTGGATCCGCATCATCTGGCAGACGGGCGCAGCGACCGAACACTGGGTCATGCGGCGCACTCAATCCTATGCTGAAGCTGCTCATGCCGACGTGCTAGAACAGCGGATCCGAGAGCTCAACGCCGCTGGCATGATGGACGCCGAGGTCGCTACCGCGCTCAACACAGAGGGTCTGCGGAACAGCCTGGACGGGCTGTTCGACCACAACACGGTGCACCTGTTGCGCCAGCGCTGGAATATCCCCACCGTAAAGATCAACGGCGTCGAGCATAATCCGCCCCGTTGGCCGGATGGCAGCTACTCGATCCAAGGTGCCGCGACCGCGCTCGGCGTCACTGAGCAGACGGTGTTCAAATGGCTGAAACGCGGTAAGCTTCAGGGCCGGCAACTAAAGAAGGGACAGCCGTGGCAGGTGGAACTGACCCTCCAGCAAATAAAGGCGCTCACAGCGCCAAATTACAGTATGACCCCTTCCAGGAAAGCAGCATCATGAAACGTTCGGCGATCCCGCCATGACTGTCGCCGCGATCGACCGCCTCGTGCACCACTCGACCATCATCGAGATGAACGGCGAAAGCTACCGCAAGCGTTCCGCCGTCGCCCGCATCAACGCCGGCGATTACGACCCGCCCAATGGCGCCCCGGACCGGCCATCATAATTGTCGCTGGCTTCGCGCTCGGGAGCACCCTTGCTGAGGCAACGGGTAATTGTCGCCAGCGGCAATTACATGCCAACCATCCCATGCGCTTCAAACCCTCGCTTCCGGCCAGCGCCAGCGACAATTACCCAGCGTCGTAATTGTCGCTCGACGGTTGCTCCTCGCAACAGCAAATGGTAGCCAGAATTCACCAACCGGCGCGGCCACCTATCGGCCATCAAAATTGACGCCGACCGGACTCCGTAATCGTCGCGCTACAGCATCGCGCCTTTCCCGTAATGGCCGGGACTGGCACCACCTTTTGGAGCTGTGTGGCCTGGTTGAAGCGCGCGTGATCGATCTCGACGGGGTATACGATCCCTGTCGACCAAACGATCGATTGTTGTTGGGCATGAAGGGCAGCATCAGCGAGTTTGAGCTTGGCATTTTGCGAACACGCATGCTTGACGCGGCGCGCGCCAAGGCAAGGCGGGGAGAACTGCGCCTCAGTGTTCCGATCGGCTATATCTGGCACCGCGAATACGGCCTGGGGCTGGATCCCGATATCCGGGTACAGGAGGCGATCCGCCTCATCTTTTCGCGTTTCCGCGAGCTTGGCAGCGCCCGCCAGGTGCTGATTTCGCTGACAGCTGACAATTTCCATTTTCCCCGCCCTTCTGACGGGCGCAAAACGGTGTGCTTCGATTGGGTGCCGCTTCGCAGAAATAGCTCGTCATCGCGAGTTTCTTCTGAAGTGTCGCAAAGGCAGAAAATTCCGTTCCCCGGTCAAAGGTGATGCTCTGACGCAGGGAAAGGGGCAGCATGTGCAAGTGGTGCTGGATTCCCGACATGACGCCGGCAGAAAGCCGCCTGGGATTGCGGGCGACGACAGTAAACCGGCTGCGGCGCTCGACCAGCGAGGTGAGGTTGGCTTTGCCATATTCCAACCTGAAGGTCATCAGGCGCCTTCCCAATGACCAAAGCTCCTGCGATTACCGATTTCGGAAGGGCGTTTGCCAATGGTGTTGGCCAAGGGGATATGCAGACCGCGCGGCTTGCGCGCATAGCGTCGCCATCGGGATCGGCGGGCAACAGGCGGAAGGCGCCACAGGCCCTGGCGTCGTCCGTCCGGCCCATAGACGAACAGGTAGATGGTCTCATGACAGACGGCTTCACGAATACCGCGATGGCGTCGAAGATATCCCGCAATCTGCTCGGGCGAAGAAGCTGCTGACAAGCGGTCGGCGATATAGGCGGCAAGCTCGGGCTTTCGGGCAATCTTGCCACCACGCACCCGGCGCCTGTCGGCCATTGTTTGTGCGGCGGTCGGAAAATAGCCACGAAACATTGGCTCTGTCCGTCGTCAGAACATTCGGCACAACTCGCGGCGTAGATTAGCGGAGTGCGGACCTCGTCAGGGGGTTGATGTTAGGCGGCGAACTTGCGGTGCTGCAAGCGCCGATGTTCGATGGTCTGTCGCTTGATCCTTTCGCGCAGTTTGATGATTGCCGGAGCCCTGCCGAAGTAGGCGTCGGCAGGCGTCACATTGGCCAGGCTCTCGTGGTATCGCTGGTGATTGTAGTGCTCGACGAAGGCCTCGATGTGAGCTTCGAGGTCGCCGGGCAGGAAGTAGTTTTCCAGCAAGATGCGGTTTTTCAGGGTCTGGTGCCAGCGCTCGATCTTGCCCTGGGTTTGGGGATGACACGGGGCGCCGCGGACATGGCTCATCTTCCGGGCCTCGATGTATTCCGCCAGCTCACCCGCGATGTAGCTGGGGCCATTATCGCTGAGTAGCCGGGGTTTGTGCAGCACCGTGGCGCTGTCGCAACCAGAAGCCGCCAGGGCGAGGTCCAGCGTGTCGGTGACGTCCTCGGCTCGCATGTTGGTGCACAGCTTCCAGGCGATGATGTAGCGCGAGAAGTCGTCGAGCACGGTCGACAGATACATCCAGCCCCACCCGATGATCTTGAAGTAGGTGAAGTCGGTCTGCCACATCTCGTTCGGCCGCGTGGTTTTCGTGTGGAACTGATCGGCAGCCTTGATCACGACATAGGCCGGGCTGGTGATCAGGTCGCGGGCCTTCAACAGGCGGTAAACCGTGGATTCCGACACGAAGTAGCGCTGCCCATCGGTGAAGCGCACGGCCAGTTCCCGGGGGCTCAGCTCAGACTGTTCCAGCGCCAGCTCGATGATCTGGTCGTGGATGCCCGCCGGGATGCGGTTCCACACCCGGCTCGGCGCCGATGGCCGATCTTCCAACGCCTCCGGCCCGCCTTCGAGGTAGCGATCATACCAGCGGTAGAATGTCCGACGAGGGATGCCGAGTTGGTCCAGCGTGCGCTTGGCCGACAGGTGCGACTGCTCGACGGTTCTGATGATCTCGAGCTTCTCGGATGCGGGATACCTCATTCGTCGTTGCCCCCATCCGCGATCATGCTTTTTTTGAGCAGACGGTTTTCCAGTGTCAGATCGGCCACGCATTCCTTCAGGGCCCGGGTTTCGCGGCGCAGGTCCTGGACCTCTCCGGTGGTCGCGGCACGGGCGGTGTCGCCGGCCAGGCGGCGCTTGCCAGCTTCCATGAACTCCTTCGACCAGGTGTAATACAGGCTCTGGGCAATGCCTTCCTTGCGGCATAGCTCGGCGATGCTGTCTTCCCCGCGCAGGCCATCCAGCACGATGCGGATCTTGTCCTCGGCCGAAAAGTGGCGCCGGGTCTGTCGGCGGATGTCCTTCACTACCCGCTCTGCTGGGGCCTTGGCGGGCGATTTTACATTGGAGGATCTGGGCTTCATCTTCGTTCCTTCGTCACTACGACGAAGCCCAGATCCTCCTTAGAGCCTGATTCATAATTATCCGATGAAATTTCATAGCCTTGCGATGCGGCGCGCGAATAGCTGTATGGAGGCTATGAACAGCCACGCATTTGCCGATGCGATGGTCCGTTCAAAGTCCTTTGCGAGCCGACGGTTGCGGTTCAGCCAAGCCAGTGTTCGCTCGACGACCCAGCGGCGCGGAAGAACCACAAAGCCTTTTGCACCATCGGATCGCTTGACGATCTCGACAGTCCATTTGCCGATACGCCGGAGCGCTTGCCTGAGCTTGTCGCCAGCGTAGCCGCCATCGGCAAAGACATGGCGCAGCCATGGAAAGCGGTGGATGATTTCACGCAGGACCAGCGGCGCGCCGTCGCGGTCCTGAATGTCGGCGGTATGGATCACCGCATGAACCAAATGACCCTCGGTGTCGGTGAGGATGTGGCGCTTGCGCCCCTTGATTTTCTTGCCTGCGTCAAAGCCGCGCGGGCCGCCACTTTCCGTTGTTTTCACGCTCTGACTATCGATCACGCCAGCACTGGGCGAAGCCTCTCGGCCCGTCGCTTCACGCGCCATCAATAGCAGGGTATGATTGAGCGAGAGCCACAGTTTGTTATCGCGCCACAGGTAAAACGTAACCGTCCGATTGTTACCGCGGCTTATGGGCCTTGAAGCGCGCGGCGAGCTCGGGATCGTCGATAAAGTCATCGAGGAATTGGTGCCAGGCCTTGGTCGTGAGACGTGCTTGGCTAAGCATGTCCGTCAGTTCTTCCACGCCGTGATCCGTCAGCGCGGTGATGGACTCGTCCAGACCGGTGTGGACGCTGACGATGGCGCCGTAGGTGAGGTTGTCGTCGTTTGAAACGATGGCTTCCAGCAACTCCACGTTCTCGTCGAGTATCTTGGCGACATAGTCGAGGGTGAGCAAGGAAGTGACGGCGGCCATCAGGCGGCCAGTGCTAGCGGGATGGTGAGCGGCACCCAGTTCCAGGGTAACAGCTCGTCGATCCTGTTGATCTTGTGATCGTGGATGCGATTGAGCAAGTCGGTGATGTATGCTTGTGGATCGAGACCGTTCATTTTGGCGCTTTCGATCAGCGTCATGGCGCGGGCGAGGGTTTCGGCGCCTGTTTCGGAGCCGGCGAATAACCAGTTCTTCTTGCCCAGGCATATGGGCCGGACAGCCCGCTCGGCAGCGTTGTTGTCGATGGCGACGCGTCCATCGTCGATAAAGAGGCTGAAGGCGTGCCAGCGCCCCAGGGCGTAGCGAAAGGCCTTCGCCAGGTCTCCCTTGGTCGAGATACGGGTGAGTTGCTTCTCGGCCCAGCTATGCAGAGCCTCAAGCTTGGGTCGGCTCAACTCCTGGCGTATTGCCTGGCGGATATCGGCAGGCTTGCCCGCGATCTTGCGCTCAATGTCGTAGAGTTGCCCGATACGCTCGAGCGCCTCGTGTGCGATCTCGGATTTTTGCGACGTCCAGATGTCATGAAAATCGCGTCGCCAATGCGCAAAGCAGGCCGCTTCCCGGAAGCGAGGCTCACCATCCGCGACGGGTTCGTAGAGCTTAGCATAGCCTTTGTAGGCGTCGGCTTGAAGAATACCGCTTGCGCTGCCCAAGTGCGCCAGCACGTGCTCGGCTTTCCAGTTGGGCGCATAGCGGTAGAGGACGCCAGGCGGCGCGGTGCCGGCCCAAGGCCGCTGATCACAGACATTGAAGCGCCCCGGGTTTTCAGGAGGCAGTTTTCATTTGGCTATGCAGCCATATCGAGGTTCTCGAGGGCTGCATAGTAATTGTCTTCGGCCTCAGCGGGCGGGATGTGCCCGATAGGGCCGAAGAGCCGGTGATTATTGTACCAATCGACCCAGCGCAGCGTTGCCATTTCCACGGCCGAAACGCTTGGCCATGATCGCTGCCGCCAGATGACCTCGGCCTTGTAAAGGCCGTTGATCGTCTCGGCTAAGGCGTTGTCGTAGGAATCACCTACGCTACCGACCGAGGGGACGAGTTTGGCCTCGGCCAAGCGCTGGGTATAGTTCATCGCAAGATATTGAACTCCCCTATCGCTATGGTGGATCAGTCCATCATCGGGATCTGGCCTGCGGGCATGAATCGCCTGCTCCAGGGCATCCAGAACGAAGCTGGCAGTGGCTGACGTGCTGACCTTCCATCCGACAATCCGCCGGGCAAAAGCATCAATCACGAAGGCGACATAGACGAAGCCTGCCCAAGTATGCACGTAGGTGAAATCGACGACCCACAGGGCGTTTGGCCGGCTGACGCGAAATGCCCGATTGACCTTGTCCAGCGGACACGGCGCCTTCGGGTTGCTGATGGTGGTGATCGTCTTCTTCCCACGACGGACGCCTGCCAGCCCCATGGCGCGCATTAATCGTTCCACCGTGCATTTCGCCACCATGATGCCTTCACGCCGCATCTGGTGCCAGACCTTGCGTGCGCCATAGAGACCGAAGCTGGCCTCATGGACCCGCTTGATCTGCTCCCTGATCTCGTCATCACGCTGCGCACGTGCTGGACGCCTGCCGGGATCGGCACTACGCGCGGCGTGTTCATGGTAGGAGGATGGGGCGATTGCCAGTTCCCGGCAGATCGGCTCGATACCCAAATCCTCGCGATGGACGTCGATGAACGCCATCATCATCTCCCGGGGCGGTCGAGCTCCGCCATCGCAAAATACGCAGATGCCTTGCGCAAAATCTCGTTGGCCCGGCGTAGTTCCTTCACTTCGCGCTCCAGCAATCTCAGGCGTTCCCGGTCATCCGCCGCCAGCGCCGCTGGCCCCGCTCGTCGGCTCGCCTCCTCGCGGCACCACCGGCGCAGCGTCTCCAGCGAGCAGCCGATCTTCGCCGCGATCGACTTCATCACTTCCCATTCCGAGCCGTACTCGGCCCGCTGCTCCACCACCATACGAACCGCCCGCTCGCGGACTTCAGGTGAAAATTTGTTGGTTGTCTTGCTCATAACGGATGCTCCTTCTCACAAGTTGGAGCCTCCTGGAAACCCGGGGCGCTTCACATAGCCCCAGATCCGGCCTTGCATCACACCCTTGCCGATACCCTTGGCGCGTCGTTCCGGAGCCAGCACGCGGATCGGTGTATCGTCGGCGTGCAGGATGTCGCTGCCCAGGACCGAGGCCTCGATCCGGTCGATCACCGGCTGCAGGATCCGCATCGAGCGACCACACCAATCGGCCAGCGTGCTGCGTGGGATGTCGGCACCCATGCGCGCGATGATCTCGTTCTGCCGGTACAGCGGCAAATGGTCGTCAAACTTCGAGATCAGCACGTAAGCCAGGAGACTTCCTCCGGCCATGCTACCGGGGATCGGTCGGCTCGGGGCTGGCACCTGGACCATCTTCTCGCAGCAACGGCAGGACTTCTTCGGGCGGACGACTTCGATGACCTGGAGCTTTGCCGTGATCATCTCGAGGATCTCGCTCACGTCTTCGCCGACGAGACGCAGCTCGCCGCCGCACTCCGGACAGGTGCTGCCGGGGTCAAGTTCGTGGCGTTGGCGCGGCGTATCCGCCGAGACGCGTGGGCGCCGAGATGGACGCGGCCCAGGGGTGGTCTCGGCAGACGCGACCGCCGCTTGCGCCTCGGAATCGTCCAGGCCACTTGTCACGAGGCCCTGTTGCGCGACCGAAACAAGCACGTCTTCGAGAGCGAACTCGAGTTGCTCGATCTCGCGTTCGATCTTCTCGGAGGATTTGCCGAAAGCCTGCTTCCTGAGCCTGGCGATCTGCAAACGCAGTGCCTGGACGACCAGGTCATGGGCGCGCAGCGTCGTCGTCAGCTTCTTGTTCTGGGCCTGCAACTGGGCGATCAGCGCCTTGAGAAGGGCCGGGTCTTCGGGAAGATCGGATGCCGCGTTGAGCATGGCTTTTTATACAGGAAATCGGCCGCAAAGCCTAGCAGAACAGCCGCTTTTGCAGAAGAAAAGTTACCCCGCGCGTGTAGGCGGCGCACCCCAGTTCGGACGCCTCCAGTCGATCCCTTCCCACAGCATCGCGAGTTGGGCCGATGTCAGTCGCGCCGCCCCGTCAGCCGCAGAGGGCCAGGGAAAACGGCCGCGCTCCAGGATCTTGTAATAGAGGCAAAATCCCTGACCATCCCAGTAAAGCAGCTTCAGCCTGTCGCCGCGCCGTCCCCGAAAGGCGAATACGGCACCACTGGCCGGCTTCTGTCGCAGCACGGTCTGGGCCAGCATTGCAAGACCCGAAATCCCTTTGCGCATGTCAGTGACGCCGCAGGCGAGATAGACCCTTACGCCGGTGCCCGGTCCGATCATGCAGCTTCCACCGACCGGATAAGCTGGGTCAAGGCAGTAGCCTCGATGCCGGCATCGAAGCGCAGCCGCCGTCCTTGCGCCAGACACAGCTCGACGATCAAGGGCGAGACCACCACCCGGTCATCGAGCACGGGCTCCGCGCTCAGCATGGGCGCCCCGATATCAACCGGCAAAAAGGTCGGCCCGTCCGCCGCAGGCAGCAACCCTCGCTTCCTGAACAGATGGCGCCATTGATAGATCTGGCTTCGCGACACATCGTAGCGCCGCGCGACGCGCGCCAACGTCTCTCCGTTCATTCCCACAGCGGCGACGATCTCGAGCTTCTCCGCGTTGCTCCACCGACGACGCCGTTCCCGGCCCAATATCTCCACCGCCGTCCCTCGCTTTGGCTCAGGACGTCCATAACGACGTCCTTATGGACGTCTCTTACGCGCTCACATCACAGCAAGGCAGGCGGCCTCAACCGGTCGGTTACGGTAAAACCAGCGCCGAACCGTCGAGACCGGCGGAAAGCAGGGTGGCAGCATTCGCCACGGCAGCCCCCCACGCAGCAGATATAGGATCGCCTCAACGATCCGTCGCAGCGGCCATTTGCGCGGACGGCCTACGTGGGAGGGTGGCGGCAAGAAAGGTTCGAGCACCGACCATTCGGCATCGGTCAAATCGCTTGGCAAAGTCAGTCCCGCGCGGGCATATTGCGCCCGAGTGGTATCGGTCCACATCGTTGATCTCCGGAAGTTTGTTGCAAAACCCCTGAATCAACGACTGCCGCAAGCGTCAAGCTAACCCGCTGATACCACTCAACTTAGTTTCGGATCGGGCTCTTAGATCACAACCTCAAATCTGTGCCATTGGTGCTGACGGCGGACAGGCCGTTCTTTATCTAAAACCGCAACGCAGTGAGGTCTATTCTCCTAATATTCTCCTGTCCCTGAAGCTATACATCAGGCTGTGCGCACTCATCAATGTACAGTTACAATGATCTTTTCATAGCGAGTCAGTGCCGGCTTGCCGGCATCCGTCGCTTCTGCGACGATCTGAATCCTGTCTCCTGCTTTAGCAGTGTTTGCCACCACAAAGACAGCCTGACCATTCACTCTCTGGTTAAGTACCTGTTTGTGGAACGTCCCGCCCTTCTCCTCGAGCAACCACCAGGTCAGCGACACTTTGTCGCCATCGGGGTCCCTTGTCCTTCCTTTGAGTGACAAAGTTGTTCCAGGTTTAGCTGATAAGGTAGTGGGCATTCCAAGAATGATGATCGGATGATGATTTGCGGCCCCATAGCTTGTCGCTTGGCTCCAGGCCAATCGTCCCGCAAAGTCCCGCTGAGCAGCCGCTAGGAAAGGATGCGTCGGCGCACGGACAGGCGTAGAGAAAGGTCCATTGAATTCTCGCATGCTGACCAGGCGCGGTGCCGGATCGAGATATCCACCCCAGCCGCCAAAACTGTCATCGAGATACCCCTTTAAGCCATTGTCTATCAAATTTAGGAAGGTGGGGGTGTCGCCTTCACCAATGAAGCTCCCCTTCGGCCTGATAGGCGTCCAGATGTTATACCCCTCCCGTTGCAGTTCGTCCGCACTTTTTCCAGCAAAACCGAAATAATCGAATTTATCGCCCGCGACCATTTGCCGTCCATCACCCCATACGTAGTAAAAAGATCCAGCACGCCCGCGCGCTGAGATATTTTTCTGGGTCCAAGGGGCGGAAAAATACAAGGCATCATCTGCGCTTACCGCATCGTGCGCGAAGTAACTGAGATTGACCGCGTCGAGTGTTAATTGATATCGAATCTCTGGCCAATGAGGCTTAATATATTTCGCATATGTGTCATCCTGGTCCCCTGATGGATGAATTACAGCTTTGCGGATGATTTTCTCACGAATCGCATTCCATCGGATCGTACCCTTATAGGTGTCTTCGATGGACTTCAGTGCGCGTGCGATTGTGCTTTGACCACCCCAAGCATGAAGATAAACCGGCGCATCGTCATCGTCGAGTAGCACTGTCTTGATGAGATCGGATCCTGGCGTATCTTCAGACATCTCTCCATCAAACGCAACATTACCCCAACGGATTCGGTCTTTTAGGGACGCAGGCGTGGGATAGCCTCGCTTGTGCCGACGTAAATTCGGATAAACTTTGGAATAGAGGGCTACTGCATCGTCAATAAACCGCTCGTCTGGGTTCCATCTCCACGACGTACAAGGACAAGGCTTCACCTTTAATCGACGATAATCCATCCCATCTGGTACAGCCAGTGTGCCTTTACCGTCACCCTTCCAGTGAAACTGACTGCTAGCGTAGATGAGGCCTTCCGTTCGAAAATCCGAGCTGTAAAGCAGGTACCGCAGAAGGGAGTTCGAGTCGTCCAACTCTGGGTCTGCTGTAATGATTACTCGTGGCTTAACATCAGCCGACCGAGACCGAGGAGTGGATGCATTAAGAGTTTCGGCAAATGTGCATAGAGACACGCTCAGCATGAGTAGTGCTGTGCGTAATATTTTCCAATAACTTTTCATTTGCTATGTAACTCCGTCTGAAAATTTCTTTTTCGCCTACTAATTAGATGCTCTATAGGCACAAAAAATCGGAGATTTAACCAATCAAAAAAATGTATATATTCAATCGTATTCCACTGATAATGCTGTTTTTTAAAGGTTTGCGATGCCATACCGAAAGCAGGTGGTGAAAGTACCTAAATTTCCGTGTCAATCGTCATTACGTAAAGTCGATAGCGGGCTATTTTAGGATGCCGGTGATCCAATGATCTAGAAGAAACGGGCTGGATCAGTCGATCTGTAATTGCGTACACAGGTAATGGCTAAAACAACCACGGCTAAAATGTGAATTGGTGATGGCCTGCGCCTACGTCGCGCCGCGTACCCTGAACAATAATCTCGGCGGTCGTATTGGATGGAACGACAAGGTCCAGCGCCGCATGACCATCCCGGAAGTTCCATCGCGTCTCGATCGGCCCTCTGATACTATCGACCTTGCCGCCGAATTGCGGAATGCGCGGGTCGAAAACCGGCGCCACGCGAAATTTGGCGAAGCCGGGCTCGATCGGATCGATGCCTGCGATCCTGCGATATAGGAAGCCGCAGACCGCGCCGAGCGCATAATGATTGAACGAGTTCATCGCGACATCGCCTGTGTCACCATTCCACCGCTCCCAGATCGTGGTCGCGCCCTTACGCACCATATAGCCCCAAGAGGGAAAATCGGAGCGCAGCAATAAATCCCAGGCAAGTGTGCCTTCCCCGACATCGGCAAGCGCGTCGAGAGCTAGCGGCGTGCCAAGGAAACCGGTGGAGAGCAGGGTTCCACGGCTGCGGATATCGGCAGCCAATAATGCGCCTGCCTTGGCGCGCAGCGCGGGCGGCACAAGATCAAGGCGCAGGGCCAGGATATAGCTGCACTGGCTGCCGTTGCCGACCAGGCCATCGGACGTCACGAAGGCCGCGGCGAACGCATCGCGGATCCGACTATGTTGCGCGCGCCATCGATCGGCTTCGGACGCGCGCCCTGTCCATGCCGCCATCTGCGCCAGTTGATCGACCGACCGGGCAAGCATGGCGGTTCCGATCAGCGCTTTGGGCGTGGTTTCGTCCATCGGGAATTTGGCGTCCAGGGCCAGCCAATCGCCAAGGTCAGCACCCCTGTCCTTGCTCCATAGCCCGTCAGGGTTGGTTGCAAGGATACCGCCGACATAGGCGGTCATCGCGGCCCAGTTTTCATCGACGACGGTGCGATCGCCGCTATGGAGATAGGCGGTGTAGGGCAGCATTACCCCGGCATCGGCCCATCCAGGCGTTGCGCTGTTCGTGCCCCATCCCAGACCTTCGGGCGAAGGTGCCCAAAGCGGATAGGCGCCGTTCGGGGCTTGGGTGTCGCGCAGGATGCGGCTGTAGGAGCGGGTAAAAGCACCGACGTCCATATTGAAGCTGGCGGCGTCCCAGAAAATCTGGGCGTCGCCGGTCCATCCCAGCCGTTCGTCCCGCTGGGGGCAGTCGGTGGGCACGCCCATGAAGTTGGAACGCTGGCTCCAGAGCGTGTTCAACCATAATTTCTGCACATTGGGATCGCTGATTTGGAAGCTGCCTGTCTCCGGGATCGCGCTGGACAACTGGATGCCCGCGATCATGGCCGACGTCAGCGTGGCGACGCCCTCCACTTCGGCATAGCGAAAGCCCTGATAGCTGAAGACGGGCTCCAACGTCTCCGGCTTGCCCGTGCCCTGTAGCCGATAATGATCCTCGGCGCGCGCCGCGCGCAGGTTGCGGCGGTCCAGTTCGCCCGTGTCGGACACTATCTCGGCGTGGCGGACGATGACGTGCTGGCCAGCGGCACCCTTCACCTGCAACCGGACGCGGCCAGCGAAATTCTGGCCAAAATCGATGATATGACGAGTGTTACCCACTCTGCGGATCGTGACAGGGGCCAGGGTTCGAACAGCGCGCACCGGTTCGGCGAGGGCGGCGGCACAGGGGGCGGTCGGCGATGGCGCCCGCCAAGCGCGGTCCCACTGGCCGTCATCGAAGCCCAGCTTGTCCCATCCGCTTTGCGCCAGGCGAAGATCCTGATCCTCACCCGCATAGATTTCCGACATCTGGACCGGTGCTTCGGCGTGCCGCCATGTCGTGTCAGTCGTGACATGGTCGATCCGCCCGTCCTGCCGGGTGATTTCCAGCATCGCCCGAAAACGGCGGGGCGCCGCGCCAAAGGGATAGCGGCCGTTGGGAGCCTGATAGCTAGCGAAGTAGCCGTCACCGACCATCGCGGCGATGACATTCGCACCGTCCCGAACCAACCGGGTGACATCATAGGTGCGGTAGGGAATGCGCGCGGCGTAATTGCCTGGTTCGCATTGGAGTTCGTCGTCGTTGATGCGACCGCCGTTGAGCCACAGGCGATAGCCGCCCAGCGCCGCAACATAGAGCCGCGCGCGCACGACCGCGCCCTGGCTGTCGAAGGCGCGACGCAGCAGGCGGGCGGGCGTCGGTGGCCATGGGAAGATGGGCTGTCGGTCGAGAGCGACGGCGGTCGACCAGGGTTCCCTGTCGCCCAGCCGCGTCTCCCAACCCTGGGTGATCCGATGTGCCGAACCAGTCGAATCGACCAGACGGATCTGTGCAGCCAGCGATACGGATGGTTTGACGAAAAAACCGGGCGTGGGTGCGACATCAACGGTGAGGACATGCTCGCCAGCACCGATCTCCAAGGGCAAACGATAGGCGGGCGCTCCGCCGAACGCATTGGGATCACGTTCCGGCAAGGTGAGCGGCTGCCCGTCCAGCGTCAGCCGCGACATCACTCCGTCGCCGACGATGGTCAACAGCGCGGTCTGCGCCCCGCTTTGAAAGGGGAGACGGAATGACCGTGCTTGTGTAGGGGAAGGCGCGGTACCGCCGACCCATGTGGCACCTGCAAGGCGATCATCCCGCTCGGTTGCGCCCTCCACGGCCAGCCAGTCGCCGTACCAGTCATCCTGGTCAAGCAGCCCCATTTCCCAAAAAGCAGGATGGCTCTGCATTGATTTGCCTGTCTGGTCCCAGATCTGCACCTGCCAATGACAGGTCTGACCCGACCGAAGCGGCTGCCCCGCATAGAGGATTCCGGTGCATGCCGCGCTTTCGATACGCCCGCTGTCCCACAAATCGCCGCGCCCCCGCGTCAACTCCGCCAAGCTGGAGGACACGAGGATGCGATACGCGGCCTGCATCGTGCCGGTTTTGGCCTTGATCCGCCAGGACAAAGCCGGTTGCCGATCATCGATCCCGATCGGCATTTCGCGCATGGCGGTGCGCAGCCCTACCACCATCGGATTCGCGCGCGACGCCGCCGTCGCGCCCTGAGCGCTCAATCCGACGATCGCGCCGGTAGCAAGGAAGGATCGGCGGTCGAGATTGGGCATCGGGCTATCCTAGGTAATGGGGACGAGGCGATAGGGGCGCACGTCAGATGCTGTTGTCGCGGGCGTACCGGCCTAAATGCAAGGCACTGGGCTTCATCGTGCGCCGAAAGGTCGTGCGATCGACAGCGACCAAGCCGAATTGGGCAGTGTAGGCGCGGTTCCATTCGAAATTGTCGAGCAACGACCAGTGAATATAGCCGCGGACATCGACGCCATCCTGGATGGCTCGGCCAAGACCGGCCAACGCCCCGTCGATATAGGCGATCCTGCGACTATCGTCAGCCGTCGCGACGCCGTTCTCGGTCACGATCACGGGTCGGCCAGTGGCCTTGGCTGTCCAGCGGACCGCTGCTTCAAGCGCTTGCGGATAAAATTCCATTTCGGTCTGGGTCAGTTCCACACCGGCGGGCGGCGGCAGGTCTGCATCCTTGCCGACCAAAGCCCGGCCGTAGGTCTGGACCCCGACAAAATCATCCTTCGCCACGGCCGCGAACCAGGGCGCGTAAACCTGTGCGATCTTGTGCTTGAGACCTTCGGGGTCAGGGCCAGCCTGTTCGTCGGCCACGGCGAGGCTAAGGCCGAGTTGCAGGTCGGGCCGCACCGACTTGATCGCCTCCACTGCTCGGCGGTGCGCGTCGGCCTGAATCGGTCCCGCGCGCGCGGCATCGAAGATGGGTGTGGACGAGAAGCGGTTGCTACCGACCGCCTTCGCGGCGGCGGCGTTGGCCTGTGCAAAATAGGGCATGGTGGCGCGGAAGCCCGGCTGCCAGGAAAGTTGCGCCGCCAGATTGGGTTCGTTGAACGTCAGGCCATGACTATAGTTGGCCCCAAGCGCCTTTGCGGCCCGCTCGCAAAAGCGCAGGAAATGATCGACATTGGCAGCTTCTTCCCAGCCGCCCTTCGCCGCGAACCAGCGCGGGACGGTGAAGTGGGAATAGGTGACCATGGGCTGGAGACCCATTTCAGCGCATCCGTCAATCATGGCCCGGTAGTGATCAAGCGCAGCCCGTGAATATTCGCCCGCTTCCGGTTCGATCCGCGACCATTCAATCCCGAAACGATAGCAGTTCAAGCCCATTTGCTTGACGAGCGTCATATCCTCGCGCCAGCGGTGATAGCTGTCACAGGCATCGCCGGAGGGGGCGGCAAAATTGTTGGGCTGGAGATGCTCCATTACCCAGCTGTCGCTGTTGACGTTGCCGCCCTCCACCTGATGCCCGGCGGTCGCTGCGCCCCACAGGAAGTCGGGGCCGAGCTTGCGTCTGGCGGCAAGAGCGGGTCCAGCAAGCGTCGCGGCAAGGCTGCCCGCCGCAATTTGCATCATTGAGCGGCGCGAAATGTTGGAATGCATTAGGTGCCTCCTTTAGAAGCGGAACTGGATGTTTGCGCCGACCGTCCGGACGGAATCGAACCCGAATTGCTGGTTATAGGATGCAATCCCCTGAATGGCGTCTCCTGCGTCCAATCCAATGAAATTGGGGTTATATTCGTTCGTGCAGTTCTTGCAGAAGATGGACAACCGCATGCCGTTGTCCAGGCGCACGCCCGCGCTGGCCCCGATCAGGTCGAGCGTCGGCACTGTGGCACCGGGCGCACCATTGATCAGATAGTTGATCGCAGTGCGATGATACCAGTTACCCTCTATGAAGGGATGGATGAAGCCGTCCGTCTGCACTTCATATATGGCTTGCAGCGACGATGTGAATTTCGGTGCCGTCGGCGTGCGGCGACCGGCGGCGTTGAAGGAGCCGGTTGTTGCGCAGCTAGGAGTGGCCTGGCCAGGATAGCATTCCGCGCCCGCGAAATCGTCGAACTTGGAGCTGAGAAAGGTCGCCGAGCCATTGAGCGACAGGCCCCGGAACGGATTGGCGTTGACGGTCAACTCGACGCCCTTGCTGGTTACGGACGCCGCATTCTGGATGATGAAGCTCTGCAGCTGCGTGTCGAGCGACTGTGTCTGATACTGGTCGAACTTGGTGTGGAAGGCAGAGGCATTGACGATCAGCCGGCGATTGAACCAGCTGGTCTTGAAGCCGATTTCCGCCGTGTTCGATTTTTCCGGCTGCACCACCAGCGGCGCGTTCGGGGTCGCGCCGGTATCGTTGAAGCCCGGCCCTTTATAGCCGCGACCGTATGAGCCATAGATCATGGCGTCCCGTGTCACCTGATATTGGCCACCGACACGCCAGCTGAAATCGGTGTTGCTGTATGATTCGACGATAGCACCCGGCACGCCCAGGGTGACGAAATATGCGCCGCGATTCTGGTCCAGGTCGATGCCGATCTCGTCGCGGGTGACTCGTCCGCCGGCAAAAATTTTGAACTGATCGGTCACGGCGAAGGTCAGCTGGCCGAAGGCGGCATAGCTGTCAGTCGTCATGCGATAGCTGTTGTCGCGGCCAAGGAAATAATCGTTGCTGGTCGAACAGGTCGGAGGAAATGCCCCAGGTACGGCGGTAGCACCGACGCAGAAGGGAAAAGTCGGCAGTAGGAAATCGGGCAGATAATTATTGCCGGCAATCTGGCTTCGCTGTTCGATCGTCGAATGGAAATAATAGAGCCCAGCCTGGCCGCTCAGGCGGTTTTCGGCAGGCAAGGCGATACGCAACTCGTTTGAGAATTGGTCATAATCGGCATGGGAAGAATTGATGTTGGCACCGTTGCTGTTGGTGAAATCGGTGTCGAGTTGAGCATCAAAATTATAGAATTTCCAGGCGAAGATATTGCTGACGACGATACCGTTATCGGCCGTATAGGCAAGCGAGGCCTGGGCACCACCAAGTTTCAGATCACGCCAATATCCACCGTCTCCTGCGACGGAGAAGTTCCGGTCGCCTGGAACGATGCCAGAGGCAGCGAGTGGATCGGCATTGATGCTACCTGCGCCCAGCTGGCGATAGCTTCGGTCGTAAATGCCCGCAACACCATGCGATTCCGCATATTCGCCGATGACGTACAGTTCGAGGGCGGGCGTGATCTCTTGTAGATATTTGACTCGGGCGCCGTACTGCTTGCGATCAAGGTCATTGCGCACGCCGCCTGTCCCAACGAAATGGGTGCCCGGCTCTTCGATTGAATATGTGCCGTTGATCCGCAGCGCGCCGCTCTGGCCTACCGGGACATTGACTGTCTGGCGGGCGATCGCTGACCAGGACTGTTCGTCGCTGCCGGGCGTATCCCGATTATTGAGTTCCAGATTAGTTTCGCTCTCGAACTTGCCGATCTTGGGTCGTGTTGACACGACATTGAGCAGGCCAGCCGAGGCATTCTTACCGAACAGCAATCCCTGCGGGCCATTGAGAACTTCAACCCGTTCGACATCGTTGAAAAGGCCTTGTGCCAGAAACGGACGGCCCAGATTGACGTCGTCCAGCGCGGTTGCGACGCTCGAATCGATCGTGGTCGCGAACGCCTGCGTACCCACGCCGCGGATTGCAAAGCTGTTATCGTTGCCGACCTGAAGGCTGGGCGCTGCGAGGGCGACCTGGGTGAGATCATTGAGGTTGCGCGACTTGAGCGCGTCACCGCCCAATGCGGTCACGCTGACAGGAACATCCTGCAGCCGTTCAACGCGGCGCTGCGCCGTCACGACGATTTCAGCGACGCCTTCGCTGGGCTGTTCAGTCTGGGCGTAGACGTTCGGAGCCATCGAAGCCAGGCTCGCGCCCACGAACAACATTGTCTTGCGCATATATATCCTCCCCTATCGGTCATGCAGTTGGCCTGCGCTTGCGTCATGCTTTGATGTGATACATACAAACAGTCAACGCTGTTTGTATGTATGGTTATCGATCGATTTTAGTTATGGATGACGTGCTTGCACACTGCAGCGCGACATTGCAGATCGTTGCAAGCCAGTCCTAGTCGCCAGCCTTAGTGAAAGTGCAATCATATGTCCGATCAGAGGGGTTCCAGGCCCCGTCGAACGCAGGAAGAGAGGACGGCACAGACGCGGCTGGCGCTCATTGAAGCAGCGATCGCCGTGATCGGCGAGTGCGGATATGCCGGTGCCAGCACCGCGCTGATCGCGAAGAAAGCAGGCGTTAGCCGTGGCGCGATGGTGCATCATTTTGCAACCCGCGCCGCACTGATGGCCGAGGTGGTGCGGCATGTTTTCGATGACGAGATGGCTACCTATGAAGAGATCCGGCTGCGAACCGGGATCGGCAATCAGCTCTACGACTGGCCCAAGCTCCTTTGGACGGTTCTTAGCCGCCTGTCGGGAATGGCCGTACTTGAAATCCTTCAAGCGACCCGCAGTGATCAAGAACTGGCGGCGCTCGTGGTCCCGATGCAGGAGGCCGTCGAGCAATCTGCTCTCAAGGCGATACGCAGTGCCTTTGGCGGAGATGAGAAACTCGCGCTTTCCGTGATGCGACTGATGGTCTGGTCTGTCCGCGGCCTTTCGATCGCAGAACGCTATCTTCCCCACCGCGCCGAAACGCAGGATGCCGTCGAACTGCTAGGCCAATTGCTTCGTCAGGCTGCGCCTGACGGGACGATCGGACCCTTGCAGTCTTTGATGGACGAATGAGATCGGGTAGCCGACAGCGCGCCTTCTCACCGTCCATCGCGTCAAGCAACAGACATCTCTTCGCCCGCTTGTGCGCGGAATAACCGCTGGATGAACTGGCGCGTCTGCCGCCCGCCAACGTCGCTTGCGATGTCCAGCATCGGGCGGTCAGGTTCGCGCGCGATTCGCTTCTGCTGCATTTCTAGGACCAACTGATCTTCCTTGAACGTGCGCGCTGTTTGCTCGAACACTAAGTCGGGAATATCGCCCTCGACAATGTTGGTCGACATCGACCAGAAATAATGGGTGCTACTTTCGGTTTCCGGGGTGATGCCGTGGAAACCCAGCATCGACAGGCCATGTGATCGATCACCGTCATAGGCGCCCGTGCCTTCGTCGCAGGCGCCGGTGTGGATGCGGATGAACATCGGATGGAATTCGATTTCCTGCCAGCGATCGACCAGCCCGGCAAAGCCGGCCGCCGCGACGTAAGTCGGCGGCGGGACCGAGGATGGCATCCGCCGTTCGACGCGGACGCCGTCTGCCAGCCGGGTCGCCTGCGTCGGCGTCCTGAAATGCAATTCGGGATCGCCGCCGATCGTCAGCGGATGGATATAGGGCAGGTGTGACAGGTCCATCAGATTATCGACCAGCAGTTGCCAATTGCCCTGCACGTCATAATGAGCGCTGCGCCAGGCCCAGCCCGGATCATTATGCCAGGGATGATCGGGAATGGCGGCAGGATCGGCCTTCGCCGCGTCGCCCATCCAGATCCACAACAAGGCGTCCTTTTCGACAAGTGGATAGCGGCGGATACGTGCGGTGGCCGGAATCTTGTCTTGCGCTGGAATGCGGACACAGGCGCCGTCGGCGGCGAATTCAAGGCCATGATAGGTGCAACGGATATTGTCCCCGACGACCATCCCCTCGCTCAGCGGCATGGCGCGGTGGCAGCAGCGATCCTCCAGCGCGGCGACCGCCCCGGCTTCGGTGCGGAACAGCACCAGCGGCTGATCCATGATCGTGCGGGCTGTGCGCGTGCCAGGCGTCAGTTCATGGCCCCACCCCGCGACATACCAGATGTCGGTAAGGAAAGAGGACTCGCCGGCGGATGCGGGCTGCTGGGTCAATGCGCTCTCCTGTCTTGTCTCACACATGGCTTAGCGCGTTTCGAACTAATTTATGTAACTAGTTATGCTGATATGGTAGATCAGCGATATGGATTACCGTAGACTGGACCTGAACCTGTTGGTGGTGCTCGACATCCTGCTAGAGGAGCGCGGAGTGCATGCCACCGCACGGCGGCTGAACATGAGCCAGCCCAATGTTAGTTTTGCGCTCGGCAAGCTGCGCCAGTTTTTCAGTGATGCATTGCTGGTGCGCATCGGCAACGCCATGCAGCCCACGCCCCTGGGCGATCGGCTGCGCGAACCGGTTCGACGGATATTGGAGACGGTCGACGCAGAATTGATGGGCTTGCCGGTCTTCGATCCGCCCCGTTCGGAACGTTGCTTTGCGATCAGCACTTCGGACATCGGCGAACTGGTTTTCCTGCCGACCCTGCTGGAGGTGCTGAAGCATCGCGCGCCGGGCGCCACATTGCGCTGCCATTCCATGCCGCCCCAGGAACTGGAAAGGGCGATGGCGGACGGCGTGGTCGATATCGCGCTCGGCTATTTCCCGGACCTTCAGGGCAGCAGCTTCCTGTGTCAGACCCTGTTCGATCATCCCTTCAGCTGCATTGTGCGGCGCGATCACCCGACCATCGGCGACAGCCTGTCGCTCGACCAGTTTCTGGGCCTGGGTCATATCCTGGTGTCGCAAAAGGGGCGCAGCCAGGAATTGGTCGAAATGCGGATGCAGCAACTGGGCCTGTCGCGCCGCATCCAGTTGCAGTCGCCCCATTTCATGAGCGTGCCGCTGCTGGTCGCCGGGTCCGACCTCATCTCCACCGTGCCCCATGCGGTTGCGGCCATCCTGGCCACCATGGCGCCGCTCAAGCTGTTGCCGCCGCCGTTCGAAACACCTCTCATCAGTCTTCAGCAATTCTGGCATAGACGGGTCGACGGCGATCCGGCGATCGTCTGGTTTCGCACGCTGATCGCCGAACTGTTTCTGGGCCGCGACCCGTCCATGCCGGTAAACTGCTCTATGGCGGGCTGATTGCTGCCATCACGGATGCAATTAATGCGTCGAGGCTCTCGTCCGCGCGGAAGCCGGCCGAGAGCGCCGCGGGCGTCGCCAGAGGCGGCAGAGAGCCGAACAGTCGCTCGATGTGAGGATCGGGCGCATGATGGACGAGAGAGCGATCGGAAAAGAGGCACCCCACCAGTTCTCCGATCGAAACGCGCAAGGCCGGGCACGTCAGGCTGCGCCCGTCATTGATATCGCAACCGAGGGCATGGACCAGATTCCAAGCCGCCTTTCGTGCCGATAGCAGCCAAATCGTGGCTTCGACTGATATGGGCAGCACTATGGGACGTTGGTCCCTGGCGGCATGGAACAGATCGCTCATGAATGCAGATACGAGCCCGCTGGGTGCAGCGGGGCGGGCGACGATGCCGGGTAAGCGCAGGCTGATCCCGCGCACGCGGCCTCGCCGCGTAAACTGGACCAGCGCGCTCTCGATCATTTGCTTGTGGGCGCCATAGAGTGTGGTGGGGGCGGGAAGAGTTCCGTCATCGACATCAGCTGCTGGCGTTCCGAACACGGCGATTGAGCTGGCATAGACGAAGCGGCAGCTATGCGTCGCCCGGTCGAGATGCTCCAGCATGGCGAGCGGCGCATCGACATTAACGCAGCGGGCGAGGGCGGGATTCTGCTCCGTACCGCCACCTGGGATGGCGGCGAGATGAAGGATGGCATCGACCCCTTCAAGCAGCGAGCCCAACTCGCCGGTTGCGGCCAGATCAAAAGGCATCGCCTCAAATCCGCTGCCGTGCGGGATCGGCGGTGCGGTCCTGTCGGTAAGCCACACGGCGCTAAACCCGCCCAGCTGCACCAGCAGGTGCACGACCTCACGCCCAACGAATCCGGCCGCTCCGGTTACCAGCAACGTCATGCCAGATCGTCGCTGAATACACCGTCGATCAGGATGAACACGATCCGGCAGGACGCGCCTGACCGATTGATCCAGCCATGATTTGTCCCGCGCTGGATAATGATATCGCCTGCGCACGCGACGGTTTCTCCAACGTCCATCATTAAGGTGATCTCGCCCGACAGCACGATCCCATAGTCGATCGAGCGGGTGCGATGGAAACTCGCGTGCCGATTTGACGTTTTGCCGACATGGGCGTCGCTGCCGCCGATCGCGTCGAACACGGCGTCGAAATCCGCCCCGGCCTGCTCGGGCGGAATATCAAGCAGGCGAATACGCGTCCCGCCTACTGGAGGCGCCAGCATGAGGCGATCCTCCGGCGGTTCGGCATCCTCCAGGTCGAGGACGGCTGGCGTTTGCCGGGTATTCCAAACTTCGTAAAAGACCAGCCCTTCTTCGCCCAGATTATCAAAGACCCGCGCTGGTGCCGCATCACTGGTGACGCGCGACCGTAGCTTCTCATCATGGCCGGTCACGATCCGGCGAAATGGGGAACCGGGCTCCGTACCCATGCTATTCTCCCGCTGCGCGATGGCCGATCAAAATCGGAAGCCAGCGCGGATGCCGTAGGTGCGGGGCGGGCGTAGCTGGTTATAGATGACACCGGGCTTCGCGGGGCTTTGCAGCGAGTTGGCGAACACCAGTTCATTTTCGATGTTGTTGACGAAGCCGGTGAGCGAAAAATTGCCCGATGGCGTCTCGTAGGACAGGCGCGCGTTCGACATCATATAGCTGCCCTGTCGGCCCAGATCGAGAAAATCGAGCGAGAGATAGCGCGATGTTTCGATCCGTGTGTCCATAGCGGCTATGATCCGGCCATGATCGCCCAGCTGGAATCCATGTTCATAGCCGAGGTTAAACACCCATTTGGGCGCGTTGACCAGCGGACGGCCTGAGCAGTTGACGTTGAATATACGCGCCGCCGGCGATGCGCCGGTCAGGGTAGTTGGCGTGACCGCGCAGCCGATAACGGGCGCAATGCCCGTGGTCGAATAGGCCTGATAGATCAGTTCGTCATATTTGGTGTGGAGATACTGGATGTTGGCGGAGAATTGGGCGTTGGCGGACGGCTGGAACAGCGCTTCCAGTTCGAGGCCGTAAATGGTCGATTTTCCGGCATTCTCCGTGGTGAAGACCGGGCCGAAGATCGGGCCGCCTGGGGTGCTGGCGACCTGAACGGGACCAAGATGCGAAATCTGCTGGTCCTTATATTTCCAGTAAAAGGCTTCGGCGTTGACCTGCACCTTGTTGTCGAAGAAGCGGTTCTTCGACCCGACCGTATAGGCCATCATATTTTCCGGCGCAGAGTAGTTACGACCTGTCGCGGCAAACAGTGCGCCCGATTTGAAGCCCGTCGCGGCCGAAGCGTAAAGCAGCGAACGTGGACCGACGTCGAATTCTACGCCTACTTTCCAGGTCAACTTGTTGAAATCAACGTTCGTGCGCGGATTGCTGAGGATGTCCAGGATGATCGGTGTGAAATTGCCCTGAGCCGGATTGACGAAGCCGACGAAGGGCAGCGTGTGCGCCTCGGTAGCCTGACGCTTGGTGTCGGTGGTGTAGCGCAAGCCGCCGGTCACGCGGAATTGATCCGAGAAGGACAGCGTGGCCTGGCCGAACGCTGCAAGGCTTTCGGTATCCAGCTGTGAATTGAGACGGGTGCCGTTACTAGCCTGGTCGAAAAACTGCCGGGCGCTGACATCTTCGGCGAAGTAATAGCCGCCCACCACCCATTCCACTGGTCCGGATCGACTGGCGAGCCGGGTTTCCAGCGACATCTGGCTCGACTTTTCCTGAATGTCGATCAGAAAGCTCGACGCATAGGAACGGAAATCAAGGTCCGTCTTGCGGTAGGCGGGCACCACCGTCAGCGTCGCGAAACCCAGATCGGCATTGACCGTCAGCGCCGCGCCGAAGAAGCTATTGTCCTGATAGCCATCGTCGCTGGCGATCGCCTGCGGCACCGGGCGCGTGGGAGAGCGGGCGACATAGGCCGCAATGACGCGCGGATCGCTCGGCCCCAGACGCGTCTTGCCGTCGAGCAAGGGCATGATGGTGCCGCCCGATCCCATGCCGCCGACATGGGCATAATCGACCGACAGGGTGGCATCCAGGCCGGTGCCGGTTTCCCCGCGCAATTGGGCACGCACGGCTTGCGTATCTTCATCGTCATAGCCGTCGCTATAATAGCCGTCGCGCTGCACATATTGGCCTGCGACCCGGAAGGCGACCCTGTCGCCCAACGGCAGATTGAGCGCTGCTGATCCCTTCAGCGCATCGTAATTGCCATATTCCGCGTTGATATAGCCGCTCGTCTCACCAAGCTTGGGCTTGGCGGTGATGACGTTGACGGCGCCGCCGGTGGCGTTGCGGCCGTACAGCGTGCCTTGCGGTCCTTTAAGCACCTCGACCCGTTCGAGATCGTAGAAAAGACCGGCCGGCGCGGCCGGGCGGGAGAGATACACGCCGTCGAGGTTGAAGGCGACGCCCTGTTCGGCAAAAGCGTTGGCGCCGAAGGTGCCGACGCCGCGCAGATAGATTTGCGTGAAGGATGCCGCAGGTGCGACCTGCAACGCAGGCACGACGCGCGTCAGGTCATTGGCCTGGGTGATACTCTGCTGGACCAGCGTGTCGCCGGTCACGGCGCTGACGGCGATGGCGGCATTCTGGAGATTTTCGCTGCGGCGCTGCGCCGTGACGATGATGTCCGCGATGCCGCCCCCATTCGCCTGATCATTGCCCGCTCCTGCCTCGGCGTGAACGGGTAAGATCGGCGTTAAAAAAGCGGTGGCGGTCGCTAGCAGGGCTGCCTTCATGGTCGTCTCCTCTCCAAATGCGCGCGCCTGATCCGGCGCGTCTGTCAGGAAAGCCTAGACAGGAAGGGCGCATAGGTTAAATCGTTTGATCTTATCGGTATCCAATCATAGAATGGATGGATTATGCGTTTTCGCGGTCTCGACCTCAATCTACTCGCCGTGTTTCAAGGGCTGATGCAAACCCACTCGGTGTCGGAAACAGCGCGTCAGATGCATCTGAGCCAGCCCGCCATGAGCGCTGCCTTGTCGCGGTTGCGGGATTATTTCGGTGATCCTCTGCTCGTCAGTCATGGCAAGCGCATGTATCCCACCGCCTTTGCCGAGAGCCTCTCGCCCCTCGTGCGTGAATGTCTTGGCGGGATTGAAACGCTGCTGGCGACATCGGCATCATTCAATCCGCAATCGTCTCAACGGCTCTTCAAGGTCATCGCATCTGACTATGTTGTCGCCGCCGTCATCGCCCCGTTGCTGGCGCGCCTTGCGGTCGAAGCCCCGACCGTCACGGTCCAGCTCATGTCGCCAGGCGAACAAAGCACATCGCTGATCGCGGCGGGCAAGGCTGATCTGATGATCAGCCCGCGTGAATTCCTGTCACAGGATCATCCGAGCGAACTGCTGTTTGAAGAGCAGCATGTGGTGGCGGGATGGAGGGGCAATGATCTGCTGTCCACGCCACTGGACGAGAAGCGCTTTCTGGCCGCTGGCCATGTCGCCATCGCGATCGGCGCGCTATCCAATGCGGCTTTCGCAGATCGACAGCTGACCCTCATGGGTAAGCATCGGCGTATCGAGGTGTCTGCATCGTCCTTTACAACCGTCCCCTGGCTGCTGGTCGGAACGCAGCGGCTTGCCATTATGCATGAACGACTGGCGCTTGCGGCGGCCCGGATGTTTCCGATCGTCTATCAGCCCTTGCCATTCCCCTTCCCGGTGATGGAAGAACTGGTGCAGTTTCATCAGACACGCGCAGCAGATGAAGGCCTGCGCTGGTTACGGTCTCAATTACGCGCTGCCGCCATCCATAAAAATCACGGATAAATAATCATCCAAACAATCGAATTTTGATATTTTTTTTCGACGCTAGACTTGCCTCCACGGGATAAGAGTGGAGAGCGAAGTTTGGACGCGCAGCGGATTCTGGTCATCGGTGGCGGCATTGGCGGACTGACCGCAGCGATCGCACTTCGCGCGAAAGGGCATGACGTTCATGTCATCGAACGCGACCCCGACTGGTCGGTCTATGGCGTTGGCATCATACAACAGTCGAACGTCGTCCGGGCCATGAGCGACTTGGGCCTGCTCGACGATTATCTTTCGGCAGGCGTCGGCTTCGACGCGGTGGAGATATTCCTGCCCGACGGGACGATGATCGCGCGGGTGCCTTCGCCCCGGCTGGTGGAGGGGAAGCCCGCCAATGTCGGAATCGGTCGTCGCGCGCTGCACAAGGTGCTGGGCGACCGCACGCAGGCGAGCGGCGCAACTGTCCAACTCGGTGTAACAACGGCGTCGATCGATGATGATGGCGCTGGCGTCGACGTCGCTTTTTCCGATGGCGGTTCGGGTCGCTACGATCTGGTCATCGGCGCCGACGGCGTCTATTCGCAGACCCGATCTGCCCTTTTTCCCGATGCACCCGGACCACAGTTTACCGGCCAGGCCGTGTGGCGCTATAATTTCGCGCGGCCTGAGGGGCTGGACGCGCTTCAGGTCTATAATGGGCGAACCGGGGTGGGGCTGGTGCCAATCTCCAGCGCCCTGATGTATATGTATGTGACCACCCCGGAGCCGGACAATCCGCGCTATCCACGGGAAGGTCTGGCCGCGACCATGCGCGGCAAACTGGCGGAGACAGCGCCTGCCATCCGCGCGCTTGCCGAGCAGATCGTGGATGATGAAGGCGTGGTCTATCGACCGCTGGACGGGCTGCTGGTCGATGGCCCCTGGCACAAGGGCCGGGTCGCCCTGCTGGGCGACGCCATACACGCGACGACGCCGCATATGGGACAGGGCGCAGGCATGGCGATCGAGGACAGTCTGGTCCTGGCCGACGAATTGTCGCGCCACGACGATCTGGATACAGCCTTCACCGCCTATCGCGACCGGCGTTTCGATCGCTGTGCCTATATCGTGCGCGAAAGCCTGGCCATCTGCCACGGCCAGATCGGCCGGGGTCCGCCGGTCGACAATGCCAAGGCCACCCACGCCATGTTCGCGATCGTCGCCCAGCCAATCTGAGGCGCGCCCTTTTCCCAGGAGTTATCTACCATGAGCCGTGTCACTGAAATTCGTTATGTCGGCTATGCCGTTCCCGACCTGGAGGCCGAACGCGCCTTCTATGCCGAACAGTGGAAGCTGGTCGAGGCGGGCGAGAAGGACGGCATGACCTATTTCGCCGCTGACGGCGGCGAAGAGGGCTATGTCGTCCGCCTGCGCGCCGCAGCGGACAAGCGCATCGACGTGATCGCGCTGGCGGCCGACAGCCGGGCCGATGTGGATGCGCTGCACGACAAGGTGGCGGCATCGGGCGCGCGCATCATCTTCACGCCGAAGGATTTGGATACGCTGGGCGGCGGCTATGGCTTTCGCTTCTTCTCGCCCGACGGCCTGCCGTTCGAGATTTCCAGCGACGTCGCCGTCCGCACGCCCCGCTTGCTCAGCCGCTGGGAGGGCGTTCCGCAGAAGATCAGCCATATCGTGCTCCATTCGCCCGATCACAAGGCGATGGCGCAGTGGTTCTGCGACGTGCTGGGGTTCAAGATCAGCGACTGGCTGGGCGATTTCATGGGCTTCCTGCGCTGCAATGCGGCGCACCACCGCATGGCGATCCTGCCTGGACCGCCCTGCCTCAATCATGTCGCCTATGACATGTTGAGCGTCGATGACATGATGGTGGGCATCAACCGCCTGCGCCAGAAGGGCACCGACATCCGCTGGGGTCCGGGCCGGCACACGGCGGGCAACAACACCTTCAGCTATTTCACCACGCCCGCGGGCTTTGCGGTCGAATATACGTCGGAACTGGAGGAGGTGGACTTCGAAAACCATGAGGCCAAGGTCCATGTGCCTGGCCCCAAGACGATGGACCAGTGGGGCATTGGCGTCGGTGGCCCGCAGACCATGCCGCACCCGGAGGCCGATACAGGCCTGTTCCAAGCCGTAGAAGCGTGAAGGGGCAAGCATAACCATGGCCCTGTTCGAATATTTCCCCAACTATATCTGGAACCTGTCGGTTTCGATCGCGATGGAGTCGGGCGCGCAGCTTGGCGAGATCATCGACATGTGCCAGCCGATCCGCGACGCGGCGGCCAGCGGCGCGGACGCGGGCACGCCGCAATTCATGGCGCAGTGGGCGGCGATGGGCGACAAGCTGATCGGGCTGGCGCAGGAGGATGAAGCGCGCGGCCGGGCCTTTTCGGCCTCCGACAAGCTGGAGCGGGCCGCCCTCTATCTTATCACCGCCGAACGGATGCAAGGCCATGGCCATCCGGGGCGCAAGGACACCTATGCCAAGGCGCTGGCCGCGTTCGAAACATCGACGAAGCTGGGTAGCCTCAATCGCGAGCGGGTGGATATCCCGCTGACAAACGGCACCATGCCCGCCCTCTACACCCGCGCGCCTGGTGAAGGCCGCAAGCCTGTCGTCGTCTATTGCAACGGTCTCGATAGCTGCAAGGAGCTGCTATACTGGTCGCGCTTGCCCGAAGCACTCGCGCGGCGTGGTATCTCGACCCTGTGCGTCGATCAGCCCGGCAGCGGGGAAGCGCTGCGTTTGCAGGAATTGCCCGTCGATCCGCACAGCGAAAGCTGGGCCAGCAAGGCGGTGGACTGGCTGGAAACGCAGGATGATGTCGATCCCGCCCGCATCGGCATGACCGGCATTTCGCTGGGTGGCCATTTCGCGCCGCGGGCCGTGGCCTATGAACCGCGCTTCGCCAGCGGCGCGGTATGGGGCGCCAATCATAATTGGGCGGAGGTGCAGCAGAAACGCCTCAACCGCGAAGGCGAAAATCCGGTGCCGCATTATTGGGCGCATGTCATGTGGGCGTTCGGCGCCAGCGACATGGAGGATTTCCACGCGAAGAGTGCGGACATGAACCTCAACGGCCATATGGACCGCATTACCGTGCCGTTCCTGGTGACGCACGGCGCCAAGGATCGGCAGATCAGCCTGTCCTATGCCGACGATCTCTACGACCAGCTCGTCAACAGCCCGCGCCGCGAGAAGGTAATCTTCACTGATCGCGAAGGCGGTGTCGAGCATGTCGGCGCCGACAATATGGCCTATGGTCGCGACGTCATTGCCGACTGGTTCGCCGAAACGCTGGGAGGCCGGACCGCATGAGCCGCCGTTTCATTGATCTGTCGATCACGCTCGACAATGATGTGGTGTCCGATCCACCCTTCCTACGTCCCAAGATCACCTATCAGACGCATGGCGAGACGGTGGGCGAACTCCAGCATTTCTTCGCCGGCGTCACCGCAGACCAGACGCCCGACGGCGCGGGCTTTGCGGCTGCGGAATGGGTGACGCTGACGACGCATAACGGCACGCATCTTGACGCGCCCTATCATTATCATCCCACCATGGACAATGGCGAACGGGCGATCACCATCGACGAGGTGCCGCTGGACTGGTGCTTCCGTCCGGGCGTCAAGCTCGACTTCCGACACTTCGCTGATGGCTATGTGGTTACGGCGGCCGATGTCGAGGCCGAATTGGCCCGCATCGGCCACGACCTCCAGCCGCTTGATATCGTCCTGGTAAACACAGCGGCGGGCAAGGCGCTGGGGCGGCCCGACTTCGTCGATGTCGGTTGCGGCATGGGCTATGACGCGACCATGTATCTCACCAGCCGCGGCGTGCGCGTCACCGGCACCGATGCCTGGAGTTGGGACGCGCCGTTCAGCTATACGGCGCAAAAGGTGAAAGAAACCGGCGACACGTCGCTGATCTGGGAAGGGCATAAGGCGGGCCGCGACATCGGCTACTGTCATCTCGAAAAGCTGCATAATCTCGAAGCACTGCCCGGCAACGGCTTTATCGTCAGCTGCTTCCCCCACAAGATAAAAGGCGCTTCGGCGGGCTGGACCCGCGCCGTCGCGATCATCGAGGACTAGGCTGATGCGTCTTGCTACCCTGTCCAACGGCACCCCTGACGGCGCACTGGTCGTCGTTTCGCGCGACGCGCAACGTTTCCTGCCCTCCAACGGCACGTTGCAACAGGCAGTCGAGCGCTGGACCGAGACCGAACCGGTCTTGCGCGCGTTTGACCGGCGGCTGGCGCGGGGCGAAGGCGAGCCGCTGGACCATGATTCCCTGCTCGCGCCGCTGCCGCGCGCTTGGCAGTGGCTCGACGGTTCTGCCTTTCCCCAGCATGGTGTTTTGATGCAGAAGGCGTTCGACCTGCCGCCGATCGAGACCAATCGTCCGCTGATGTATCAGGGGCTTTCCGACCGTTTCCTGCCTGGTCATGCCGAT
Source organism: Sphingobium sp. SA2 (assembly GCF_032227065.1). Taxonomy (NCBI): domain Bacteria; kingdom Pseudomonadati; phylum Pseudomonadota; class Alphaproteobacteria; order Sphingomonadales; family Sphingobiaceae; genus Sphingobium; species Sphingobium sp. SA2. The sequence continues at coordinate 34,762 of NZ_JAPMXX010000001.1, read as the reverse complement.
GTCGCCCTTCCCAGCGAGGCGGATGGCATCGATTTCGAGGGGGAATTCGGCGTCATCACGGACGCCGTTCCGATGGGCATCGCGGCGAGCGACGCGCTGGCCCATGTGAAGCTAATCCTGCTCATAAACGATTGGTCCCTGCGTGCCATCGCGCCCGTCGAAATGAGGACCGGGTTCGGCTGGATCCAGGCCAAGCCGGCCTGCTCCGTGGCGCCCTATGCCGTCACACCCGACGAGCTGGGTGATGCATGGGCGGAGGGTCGGGTACATCTGCCGCTCAAGGTGACGTTGAACGGCGAATGGTTCGGCCATCCCCACGGTCGAGAGATGCAGTTCGGTTTTCATGATCTGATCGCCCATGCCGCGCGCACCCGTCATTTGGTCGCGGGCACGATCATCGGATCGGGTACTGTGTCAAATGCAGATTATCAAACCGTCGGATCGTCCTGCCTTTCGGAGAGGCGGGCCATCGAGGCGATCGAAATCGGATCCGCAGTGACCCCATTCATGCATTTTGGCGACCATATTCATATGGAGGTCGCGGGCACGCACTTCGGACCGATCAGCCAAAAAATCGTGCCCCCGTCCTTGCAACCCGGTTAGCAGCAACATCGCCCACCTACCTGGTGCAACGTTGTACGCCTGACAGCTCTTGATCAGTTGACGGCAGTGGGGGCGTCAATATTGCAGTGCGAGCGCTTCCTTGGCTGGCTACTCTTCAGGCGTTGCTACCATCTTGTTTCGACGCCGATCGGTGAGATGTCCCAGTTTCGTTCTTAAACGCGGCCAACTTCGTCTAATGCCGCAATGCAGACCGAGGACGAAGTCGCAATCCATGCCTTAAACGGACCGAAAAAATTTTCGCTGATGCAGTTAAATTGCTGGCAATATCATGATGAACGTAACCAGTTTGCGATGGTCAGTCCGGTAACCCGCTGAAATTCTCTCACGTTGTCCGTCACCAGCGTGACTCCGAGACTTAGAGCATGTGCGGCAATCAGCATATCGTTGCCGCCAATAGGTTGGCCACGCTTTTCCAGGTCTGTGCGCAACCGCCCGTACTCCATGTCGGCATCGTCGCCCAGCGGTAGCACCGGCACGAGGGAGAGCACCGCCTCAAGCTGCCGGGTTAAGCGGTCGGATCCACGGCGCTCTGCGCCATAACGCAACTCGCTGGCGACAATGATGCTTGTCGCAATCTCTGCTTCTCCGACAACCGCGATGCGATTTGCAATTACGCCTTGAGGGTGCCGAATTAGGTCTGATAGGATGTTCGTATCGAGCAGGAACATAGGTCAAAGAACTACAGGTTCAGGTACGTCATCGTTGATCGAGCCAAAATCGTCCTCGATTGGCGAAAGCGTCGCCAACAAGCCGAGCAACGACGTTCGGGGGGCGGGTTCAATGATAATGCGCGAACCTTCTTTGCGCATTATAGCGTCATCACCCGGAAGTTCGAATTCGCGGGGAATGCGGACGGCCTGACTACGGCCGTTCTTGAACAGTTTCACGTGACGTTCGACACCCATAGCAGCTCCTTGGCCTATGCCCTAGCATATGCCAAACACTTTGGCGACCCAATAACGGCTCGACCACTGGTGAGGATGTGGATCGGCGTCGCAGGGGATTTCTGCCTTGGTGCGGTACAACTATCTGAAAAGACACCGAGAAGGGGATATCGGCGGGTCATGATCGGCGCTTATCAGGACCCCAGCTTCGGATGTTTTCTCATTGAAATACAGTGGTATGGAAGTAATTTTAGGGGGTTCCGCTTCGGCGCCGATCCACACCCTTGCGCATCGACGACCGCGTGGATTTTGGTCGTAAGCCCGCCTCGGGAGCGACCGAGGCAATGATCTCGATCCCCCTTTTTGCCGTCGCGGCCTGCTGGTGGGCCCGAACAGAGGTGCTGTCGATCATCTGGATGTCGCCGTCGTGCGCAGCGGTGATGGCATTCATCATCCGGTCCCAGACGCCAGCCTTTCGCCATCGCACGAAGCGGTTATAGCAGGTGGTGCGCGGCCCATAGCGCTCGGGAAGATCGCGCCACGGAGCACCGGATCGCAGCACCCAGAAAATGCCGTTCAGGACGCGTCGGTCGTCAACACGCGGAACGCCTCTGGGCTTGTTGGGCAGCAGCGGCTCGATCACGCGCCACTCAAAATCGGTTAGGTCATATCGGCTCATGCCGCCGCTGAATCACAAGTCGAAGCGAGACAAAACCCATTATGTGCTATCCGGCGTGTATCCAGGTCAAAGGCAGTGTTGAAATGAGCGAGTGGCGAGATGTTCACGTTGGCTTTGAGGGCGACGGTGTGAAAATCAGCGGCATTGCAGTCTGGCAGCAAAATTGGCGACGCACTGGGGAAGAAGCCATTCAACTCCCTCATCCAAGCTACCAGCATCAGCGCCATCGGTTCGATATTTACGAGGTCGGGCCTACAGATAGCCCAATCCGCTTCGCGGCTGGCGAACTCTCCAACGGTGTATGGGGCTTCTACATCCCAGCCTGAATCGCGTTTGGTCGTGTCCCAGGAGGTGGTGTAGGTTTTGAGGGTAGCGAAGCTGACCGGACGCGCGCTCATCGATAAAGCGCTGTAGCGGCCGGTCAGTTTCGCGGGTGGTCACCGGCGAACTTCGGATAAGTTTGGGTTGCGAAGCTCAACTTACGGAGACCTCCGATGACCAATGACAAGATGGACCTGCACGCTCTGGTTGGGAAGACAGCCGACGGCGATTTTCTACGCGACATGATCGGCTTTGCCGCGCAGCGGCTGATGGAACTGGAAGTGGGCGGTGCGACCGGCGCTGCCTATGGTGAAAAAGATCCTGAGCGCCTCGCGCAGCGCAACGGCTATCGGGATCGGGACTGGGAGACGCGAGCAGGGACGGTCGAGCTGCGGATCCCCAAGCTGCGCAAGGGAACATATTTTCCAGGGTTTCTGGAGCCCCGCCGTATGGCAGAGAAGGCACTGACGGCCGTCATCCAGGAAGCTTATATCCAGGGGATCTCGACCCGCTCTGTGGACGATCTGGTCAAAGCCATGGGCATGAGTGGGATCTCAAAGAGCCAGGTCAGCCGACTGTGCGTGGAGATCGACGAGCGGGTGAAGGCCTTTCTCGATCGTCCGATCGAAGGCGACTGGCCCTATCTCTGGATGGACGCGACCTACATCAAAGTGCGGCGAGCCGGTCGCATCGTCTCTGTCGCGGTCATCATTGCCGTTGGCGTTAACAGCGATGGCCGGCGCGAAGTGCTCGGCATGGCGATCGGTCATTCCGAAGCGGAGGTCTTCTGGACCGAGTTTCTACGCAGCCTTGCTCGTCGCGGTCTGCGCGGCGTGAAGCTGGTGATCTCAGATTCCCATGAAGGCATAAAAGCCTCCGTCGCCAAAGTGTTCAGCGCCACCTGGCAGCGATGCCGGGTTCATTTTATGCGCAATGCGCTGGCCCATGCCGGCAAGAGTGGACGCCGGGTCGTGTCGGCATTCATCGCCACCGCTTTCGCCCAGGAAACTCCAGAGGCCGCAAAGGCCCAATGGCGTAGCGTCGCCGATCAATTGCGCCCTACCGTGCCAAAACTCGCTACTCTGATGGACAGCGCCGAGGAGGATGTGCTGGCCTACATGACCTTCCCAGCCCAACACCGCACGAAGTTGCACAGCAACAATCCGATCGAGCGGCTCAATGGCGAGATCAAGCGGCGCACCGATGTTGTCGGTATCTTCCCCAACGAAGAGGCGATTACCCGTCTCGTCGGCGCTATCCTTCTGGAACAGAACGACGAATGGGCCGTCCAACGCTGCCGCTACATGACACTTGAGAGCGTCTCAGGTTTAAGCGATAATCCCATCATCACGTTGCCTGCCATGGCAGCATGATCAATCCGGCTTAGCCGGAGGTCGCTGTGGCTATCCCAGCGAACCTACACCACGCTGTGGGACACGATCTCGCGTTTATGGGTTCACGACCTAGATGGCGTGGAGGTCACAGATGGCAACTTTGGCTGAACCGCTACCTGGATATGGGCGGGATGACCGGTTCTTTTTAAATATGGCGATCGCGATGGCTTTGACCATCGTTGCGGGCTTTTCCCTTCAGGCGGCGACAGGTCGCTCGACGTTTGGCGCGCCGCCGCTTGTCCACCTTCACGCCTTCATCTTCTTTGGTTGGGTGGTGCTGTTCGTTTCCCAAAGCTTCCTAGTCTCACGGGGTTCGATCGCTCTTCACCGGCGGCTCGGTTGGGTAGGCGCTGGGTGGGCCAGCGCCATGGTTCTCGTCGGCATATATACGACCATAGAAATGACGCGAAATGCCGCCACGCCGTTCTTCTTCCTTCCCGCATATTTTCTTGTCATGAACATCCTGTCGATCCTCTGCTTTGGCGGATTGGTCGTCGTGGCGATATCGATGCGCAAGCGGATCGAATGGCACCGGCGTTTGATGTTTTGCGGCATGGCCATCCTGACCGGACCAGCCTTTGGTCGCCTTTTGCCGATGCCGCTGCTTGTCCCATATGCAGAATGGGGCGTTTTCGCCGCAGTGATGCTGTGGCCGTTGATTGCGATCGTTGCGGATCGTCGCCGCCGAGAGAGGTGGCCGGGTTGATTTGAACAGGGATCTGCAACGGTTAAGTGGATCGTCTGCCGGTTTCATCGAACTGCCGATATGGGGCGTCATGTCGGGAGGGCGTAGCCGACCAGAGTGACGCCCCATATCGGCGGCCAAATTCAAGCTGCCATCAACATGGGCAGGTTGTCAAAATAGGTCTGGTCCGGCGTCTTGGCAGCAAGGCTCGAATGCGGCCTCCTACTATTGTAGAAGCTCAGATACCGACCGATCGATGATCGGGCTTCGCTGACCCCGCCGTAGGCGTGCAGATAAACCTCTTCGTATTTCACCGAGCGCCACAGGCGCTCGACCATCACATTGTCGCGCCATGCGCCCCGACCGTCCATGCTGATGGCGATTTCTTCGCGGAGCAACACGCTGGTGAAGGCCATGCTCGTAAATTGGCTGCCCTGATCGGTGTTCAAGATCTCCGGTTTGCCGAAGCGCGCCAGAGCTTCCTCCAGTGCCTCGACACAGAAGTCGGCTTCCATCGTGATCGACACCCGCCAGGCCAGGACCTTGCGGCTGAACCAGTCGACGATAGCCACGAGATAGACGAACCCCTTCGCCATCGGAATGTAACTGATGTCGGTCGCCCATACCTGATTGGGCCGTACGATCGCCAGCTTGCGCAGCAAATAGGGATATACCTTGTGCCCCGGCGTCGGCTTTGAAGTGTTCGGGCGGCGGTAAATCGCCTCGATCGCCATCTTCTTCATCAGCGTAGCTACATGCTGGCGGCCGATCTTCATGCCTTCCTGCCGCAGTAGATCGCGCAGCATGCGACTGCCTGCGAACGGAAATTCCAGGTGCAACTCGTCGATGCGCCGCATGATCGCCAGATCAGCCTCCGAAACCGGTCTGGGCAGGTAATAGACGCTGCCCCGGCTGATCCCCAGTTCCCGCGCCTGCCGCGCCAACGGCAAACTGTGCGAACGATCGATCATCGCTTTGCGCTCGGCAACAGACCGGCCTTCCCGAGCGCGCCGGCCAAAAAATCGTTCGCCAGCGTCAACTCGCCGATCTTGGCGTGCAGCGTCTTCACGTCAATCGCCGGCTCGGCCGTTGCCGACGCATTGTCCGAATCAAATACCCCGGCCGCGCCCTCCAGCAACTGGCTACGCCACGTCGTGATCTGGTTTGGGTGCACGTCAAACTGCTGCGCCAACTCGGCCAGCGTCTTCTCCCCCTTCACGGCAGCCAATGCTACCTTCGCCTTGAAAGCCGGGCTGTGATTCCGGCGTGGTCGTTTGCTCATTTCTACTCCTGTCACGCGGCCATCCTGGCCGCCGTCAGGCAGAAAATCCACTCATCTCAATGTCCAGATTTCCCAGGCCACCTCTGATGCCCGCCGAGCCGAGGCTAGGCCGATCTGAAGCCCATCTATAAAAATGGCAAGTGACCAGCATCCCGCCGTTATTAACCGACAAAGGCTCGTTCGATCACATAATCGCCCGGCTTCGCGTTGGAACCTTCGATAAAGCCCCGCGCATCCAGCAGGCGAGCGATATCCTTGATCATGGCCATGCCGCCACATAGCATGATGCGATCGGTCTGGACCGAGAGCGGCGCACCACTCAGTCCAACCTGCGCGAACAGGCTGCCATCTTTGATCATCGTTGTGATACGCGCGTTGCAAGTAAAGGCTTCGCGCGTGACCGTGGGCAGATAGGATAGTTGCACCATTGCCGGTTCCGATACCAGCGGATCATCCTGCAGGCCGGATTCCAGTTCCGCACGAAACGCCAGGTCGTTTGCCTGCCTGACGCTGTGGACGACGACCACGCGCTCATAGCGTTCATAGACGTCGGGGTCGCGGATCAGACTGAGGAACGGCGCCAGCCCGGTGCCACTCGACAGCAGCAACAGCCGGTTGCCAGGCAACAGCGCGTCAGTCACCAATGTGCCCGTGGGCTTGCGCCCAAGATATATCTGGTCACCGGGCCGGATATTCTGCAATCGCGACGTCAGGGGGCCGTCCTCCACCTTGATCGACAGAAATTCCAGTTCCTCGGCATAGGCAGGGCTGGCCACCGAATAGGCGCGCAACAGCGGTTTGCCACCCTCGCCCGCGAGTCCGATCATGACAAACTCGCCGGACCGAAACCGAAAGCTCGCCGGGCGTGTCACCGAAAAGCTGAACAACCGGTCGTTCCAATGGCGGACTTTCAGGACAGTCTCGACCGACAGGGCGCTGGTCGCGGTCAGTTCTATCTTGTCGCTGTGTATCGCGAGTTGGTCCGAGGCGGTCATGCCGACATCGCCGGATGGAAATAGCGGGCCAGGAAGGTGCCGTCCTCGCCGAAATGATATGTCTCAAGGCTGTGCACTGTGACGGGATGGCCATTCATCATGCCTTCGTTCCGTACGCAGGCCGCGGCCTCATGCCCGTTCACGATCAGTTCGACAAATGTCAGCTTCCAGCCGACATAGCGGTCGAACAATTCCCCGATCAGGTGCAGCCCCTCCTGACGATCGCTACCCACCGGGTCATCGATCAGCAGCCCGCCTGGCGCGATGTCACGGTAGGCGGCGATGAAGTCGTCACGCTGACCCTGATTGAACATATCAAGTTGATGCCGGAGAAATGCTTCGATCCGGTCTGCGTCGAGCGTTGCCATCTGTATGTCCTTTTTAGCGGCCCGCAGCCGCTGTTCTGATTGCTGGAACGATCTCTGACCATGGGAGAAAGGGCGGGCAAGGCGACAAGCTATCGCCGGAATGCAATAGGCTATCGTTTCGCAACAATCATGTGACGCGGAAGCGGCGCGGCTATCGCCGACCCGCGTTTCACTATCGATGAACCGTGCCACCCTTTCCTAAGGTAGGTTGTCATCCCATCGAAATGTCGCCTGTCCGCCATCAATAAAGATATGTGGGAGAGAATGATGAAAACGTCCAAACTGATGGTGGCGACGATGCTGTCGGGCCTGCCTGTCGCGATGGCTCAGCCTGCGCGGGGGCAAGTCGCACCACAGGAAGCGGCGCAGGAACAGTTCAGCGGCATTCAGGATATCGTCGTCACCGCGCGGCGGACCGAGGAAAGCCTGCAAACCACCCCGCTGGCCGTCACGGCATTGGGCGCTGTCGCGATTCAGCGCGCGCAGATCGTCAGCGTGCAGGACGTGCAGCGTGTCGCGCCCAGCGTCGTCATATCGACCGGCTCTGCCTCGACGTCCGGCTTCGCATTCGTGTCGATCCGCGGCCAAGGCAATCTCCAGCCGCTGATCGCCAACGATCCGGCGGTCGCGACCTATATTGACGGCGTTTATATCGCCCGGCCTTCGCAGGGCCTGACCGATCTGCACGATCTCCAGCGGCTCGAGGTGCTACGTGGTCCGCAGGGCACGCTGTTTGGTCGCAACACGACGGGCGGCGCGATCAACATTCTGTCCAAGGATCCTGTCGATCGGCTGGAAGCCAGCCTGAAGGGCGAGGTCGGCAATTATGCCTATCGGGATGTTGAAGCCGTTTTGAACGTGCCGCTGGCAGAGGGCCTGGCCGCGCGTGTCGTCTATGATTTCCATGATCGCAACGGCTATGGCTACAATGCCCGGCTGAACCGCGACGTGGGCGATCAGAAAAGCCATTTCCTGCGCGGCAAGCTGAAATATGAAAATGACGGGTTCGACGTCACCCTGAGCGGCGATTATAACAAGATAACGGACATGGGCCAGCTTGCCCAGACCGCCGGGTTCAACCCGCTGTCGTTTCAGGGGCCGCTGGCAGCCTTTGCGCCCGGCCTGGCCAGCGCGATTCACACGGAGGACAATTGGTACACGACCTATGCAGGTGGGCTGACGCGGCCCACGACCAACCCGACCTTCGCCACGCTGCCTGCCGACATCCAGGCCAAATACAGCCAGTTGCCTTTCGACAAGCTGGTTGCCTATGGCTTTTCCGGTGTAGTCAACATCGACATTGGCGAGCACAAGCTCAAATCGATCACCGCCTATCGCTATTCGGATTCCGACGGTCTGATCGATCTCGATGGATCGCCATCGCCGGTCCTTGCCGTATTCGGCGGCGCGCATTCGGAATCCTATTCGCAGGAACTTCAAATGTCCGGCAATATCACGGATCAATTGAGCTACATTCTGGGCGGATATGCGTCGCGCGAAACAGGTTTTGAATATTCCCAGTCGCAGATTTTTGGCGGGCTAATCCGCAACAGCTTCGGCGACGCGAAGAACACGACCAAGGGCGCCTATGCGCAACTCTATTATAATCTGACTGACAGCGTGCGTGCAGTGGGCGGCTTCCGCTACACCTGGGACGGGCGTGAGGTTGTCCTGCACAACCAGCAGGTGCTGGGCCTTGCCCCCAATGCGCCCGTCGCGGGCACGCCGTTCGGCGTGAACTGTAATCTGGTCAACCCGGACCAGACGCCAACGGCCACGCAATGCAACCAGACCCAGGCGAAGAATTTTTCCTATCCCGCCTGGAACCTGGGGCTAGACTGGCAGGCGAGCGACGACATCTTCCTCTATGTTGCCACGCGCGGCGCAGCTAAGGCGGGGGGCTTCAACATACGCGCCGGGTCGCTTCCCGCCTTCTCGCCGGAAAAGGTCAAGGACGTCGAAGGCGGCATCAAGGCAAGCTGGCTCGACAATCGGCTGCGCACCAATGTCGCGCTGTTCCACACCTGGAAAAGCAATGCGCAGGTGATCGTCAATGCCGTAGCACCGGGGGTCGGCGTCACCCAATATACCCAGAATAACGGCGACACCCGCGTCTGGGGGGCTGAGTTCGAGGTCGTGGCGGCGCCATGGTCGGGCATGGAGATTTCGGGCAATCTCTCGCTGCTCGACGGCAAATATAAGGCGGGGAGCATTTCCGAAGTGCAGCGGATCACCAGCGCCACGCCGCTGACAGGATGCGCCGCCGCGCCGCCGACCGCCGCCGGCGTCCCGCGCTACGACTGCACTGTCGACCTCAGCGGTCGCGCGCTGACGCAGCTGCCCAAGATCCAGTTCAGCATCGGCGCGACCCAGACCATCGCCCTGTCGACCGGCGACCTGATCCTGCACGTCAATTACGCCTATGTCGGCAAGCAGCATTTCAACCCGGTGGTGGCGTCGGACCAGCAGACCGCTGCGGTCAAAGCCGCCTACGCGCAGGAAAATGCGTTGGGTGAAACGGCAGGATATGGCCTGCTCAACGGCCGCATCGCCTATCAGCTCAACGATCCGAATATCGAACTCTATGTCTATGGCCGCAACCTGACAGCCAAAAAATATCTCAGCCGCCGCTTTTCCGATCTCTACCAGACCGGCGGCCTGGGCATAGCTGTCGACTATGCGGGCGACCCCCGCGTGGTCGGCATTGGTATGCGCTATCGTTTCGGCGCACAATAAAGCGTGCCCGATCGAAACCTGGACAAGAAAGGCTGCTCGTGATCGACCTTCCCGACAATGTTCCGCGCGAACTCGTGATGCCCTTTGCGCTTACGCCGCGTCGGACGACCACGGTCAATCCCTATACCGACATCATTCCCAGACTGCATGAAGGCCCGCCGATCTTCTACGGCACCGACGTGTTTCCGGGGCGTCAGCCAGGCTGGGTAGTGCGGCGCGCGGAAGACCTGCGGAAAATCTATGCCGACACTGATAGTTTCGGGAAACGCGGCAACACCGGCTTTGCCGCCGGGATCGGCGAAAGCTGGGACATCATCCCGACCGAACTCGACCCGCCCCGACACACCGGCTTTCGCAATGCGCTCAATCCCGTCTTTTCGCCCAAGCGGATGGGCGAACTGGACGGCAAGGTGCGGCTGCGCGCGCGGGAATATATCGACAGGTTCAAGGACCGGGGGGAATGCGATTTCGTCCGGGATTTCGCCATCCCCTTTCCGGTGTCGATCTTCCTCGACCTGCTCGGCCTGCCGCAGGAGGAGATGCAGCAGTTTCTCGATTGGGAATTTTCCCTGTTACACACCGACGACATGGAAGATCGGGTCAAGGGCACGCGCGCGGTCAAGGCCTATCTGCTCAACGCCATCGAAGATCGTCGCAAAAGGCCCGGCGACGACCTGATAAGCATCGCGCTCCAACTGGAATATGAAGGGCGCAAATGGACGCCCGAAGAGGTGTTCGGCCATTGCTTCAATCTGTATCTGGGCGGGCTGGATACGGTGTCGGCGAATATCGGCCTGCATTTCCAGCATCTCGCGACCCATCCGGCCGATCAGGATGCCCTGCGGCAAAATCCGGCGGGTGCCACCGTAGCCATCGAGGAGTTGCTGCGCGCTTATGCCGCTGTCACGACCTTCCGCATCTGCACCAAAGACGTGATGCTGCACGATGTCACGATCCGCGCGGGTGACCGGGTTGCGATGTCGACCCCTTTGGGATCGAACGATCCCGAAGCGTTCGAGGCCCCGACGCACATCCGTTTCGACCGCCGCCCTTCGCATCTGACCTTCGGCTATGGCCCACATCGCTGCCTCGGCGCACATCTTGCCCGGCGCGAGCTACAGATCGCCATGCAGGAAATGCTCGCCGCCCTGCCGGCTTTTACAGTGCAACCGGGGTTCGATGTGCCCTTCTATCTCAGCAACATCATCCATGTGGAATCGCTTCCACTGGTCTGGGCCAGATAGGTATGGCGCGCTCAGCGATAGCGTCTTTGCAACGAGCGATAGCAAAGGCGGTCGTGCCCCGGCGGCGGCTGCCCTAGTTTGCACCTGAGCACCACAGGCGATCCATGGATCGACACAGAAGGTGCCCAAGGGGAGATGAAGCTATGAGATCCGTCAAATGCCAGGTGCTTGCCACCAGCGCGCTGGCCCTGTTCGCGACCGCCGTACCTGCCTTGGCACAGCAGCCTGCCGACCAGCCTTCGGTCAATAGCGGGCTACAGGATATCGTCGTGACCGCACGCCGTCGCGAGGAATCGCTTCAGTCGGTGCCGGTATCGATCACCGCCATCTCCGCCGAGATGCTGGAGCAGAAATCGGTCCAGGATCTGAGCGATGTCGCCACGCTCACACCCGGCTTCCGTTTCTCGCAGGAGGGCGGCAAGAACCAGCCGACGCTGTCGTTGCGCGGCCTTGGTCAATTACCGATCGGCGAAGGGGTGCCCGCTATCGTCGCCTATTTCAACGATGTGCCCCTGTCCAAGGAGGGCGGCAATATTCCGACGTTCGACTTGGCCAATATTCAGGTGCTGAAGGGGCCGCAGGGCACATTGTTCGGGCGCAACACCATCGGCGGGGCGGTGCTGGTCAATTCGAAAAAGCCGACCTTCGACACCGAAGGCTATATCCAGGCCGGCTATGGGAATTTCGATTATAAGGAATTGGAGGGCGCGCTCAACGTGCCGTTGGCCAAAGATGTGGCGGCGCTTCGCATTGCTGCACAGTATCGCAACCGTGACGGCCGGACGAAGAACCTGACATCCGGCAATCCCGACCTGGACGACACCAACCAGTTGAGCTTTCGCGCGTCGTTGCTACTCCAGCCTACCGAAAATCTGACCAACACGCTGGTTTTCGATTATTTCCGCGCGCGGGAAAAGCCCGCCGCCGAAGTGCCCAATCGCTACAATGCCGGTGTGCTGTCAGGTATATTGGTCGGCGGCTTCGGCTTCGCGCCCGCCGACGCAGCTGTCTACGAAGCGGATCTTGCCAGCCTGTTTGCGCAGCAACAGGCCAACGGTCCCTACAAGGTCACTAACGAACTGGTCAACGATGGTAGCGGCCTGAAAGTTGCGGCCGATCGCCGGATCTGGGGCATCACCAATACCACCAGTCTGGAACTGGGCGACGTCACCATCCGCAACATTTTCGGCTATCGCGACGTCTATAATTATCAATTCGTCAATACCCAGGGCACCCGCCAGTTGATCGGTCCTCAAGGACGGCTTGTCATCTATCACACCGGCGCCGAAGCAAATAAATCCTTCCTCACCGACGAGTTTCAGGTGCTGGGCGACATGGGCCGCCTCAACTGGCTTGCGGGTGCCTTTTACAGCAAGGACAAGCCCACCGGCACCAACGTCAATTTCCCGCAGCAGTTCAGCTTCATCGACCTTTATGGCCCGGCGGTGAATTACAGCACGTCGCACTATACCAACAGCAGCTTCGCCCTGTTCGCGCAGCTGGGGTTCAAGATCACCGACAAGCTGACCGCCAACGCAGGCGCACGCTACACCTGGGACAAGGTAGAGGCGTGCGCGGGCAACAGCCTGGCAGGGGCGCTCAGTCAGCAGCAATGCGCCGATCAGGCTGCGCTTGGCTTGCCCGACGGCACTGGCATCGTGAAGAATAAGGGCGATTACGCGACCTGGACCGTGGGGCTGGATTATCAGGCAACCGACGACCTGTTCCTCTATGTTACGTCCCGGCGCGGCATTCGCGGCGTCAATGTCAACACGCCGCTGTTCGAAACGCCGTTCACGACGGGCGGCGTCGGCGCGTGCCTGGGCGGGGTCAATTGCCCTGACCTGCGACCTTACCAGGAGGTGAAGCAGGAACAGGTGACCGACGTCGAATTGGGTATGAAGCTCAACTGGCGCGCGGGCGCTATGAAAGGCCGCTTCAACGTATCGGCGTTCCAAACGAAGTATAAGGACGCGCTGCAATTCTTCAACGTCCGCCCGCTCGGCATTCCGCCGACGGCACCCGATCAGCCGACCCGGACCTCGCTCGCCATCAACGCATCCGACGCGACCGTGCGCGGCATAGAGGCCGAACTCGTGATCGAGCCAGCGCCCTGGCTGACGTTCAGCTTTGGCGGTGCCTATGTCGATCAGAAGGTCGATGACGTAAAGCCGTTCGGCCCGCTGACGCTGACCAAGAATGAAGTCACGCTCCCCACCCCCAAATTCTCGGGGACAGCCGCTTTACGCGCCGTGCTGCCGATCCGTCCGATGGAGGGGGAACTCGCCTTCAACGCCGACCTCTATCACACATCGGCCTATGACGCGCAGTTTGGTCAGCAACTGCCCGGCTATGATGTCGTCAACAGCCGCCTGGAGTTGAGCGACATTGGCGGGCGCGGCATCAGCATCGCGGCCTATGTCCGCAACCTGTTCGACAAACAATATCCGATCGGCCCGGCCGTGCTGCTCAGTTCCTTTCCGGCCAGCACCGTCTATTATGGCGATCCGCGCACCTACGGTCTCCAACTCACCTATCGATTTGGCAGCTAGGACAGCATGACGATGACCCACGACGGCGTACAGCACCGCACCTGCCCCCTGTGCGAGGGGATGTGCGGGGTTACCGTGACCGTGGAGGGCGGACGAGCGGCGACCGTCCGCCCCAACAAGAAGGATCGCTGGAGCCTGGGCCATATCTGCCCCAAGGGCACGACGCTGGGCGCGCTCCATCATGATCCCGACCGGCTACGCACGCCGATGATACGCGACGGGAGCGAGTGGAAAAGCGCTTCGTGGGAAGCCGCGTTCGATCGTCTGGAGACGTTGGTCGATGGAGTGCGCGAGCGCCACGGCCCCCATGCGTTCGCGGCCTATGGCGGCAATATGGCGGGCAAGGACGCCACGCTGTCGCGCTATTCGGGGCTGATGCTGGCGACGTCGGGCATTCAACAGGTCTATTCGTCTGGCACGGTCGATCAGCACCCCAAGAATTTGTCGGCCATGCTGATGTTCGGCAGTGAATGGAAAATCCCCATTCCCGATCTCGACCATACCGACCTGTTCGTCATCTTCGGCGGCAATCCGGCAGCATCGAAGGGCAGCATCTTTTCCCATCGCGACGTGATGGGCGCGATGCGGGATTTACGCGCCCGCGGCGGGCGAGTCATCGTGATCGATCCGGTCCGCACCCAGACGGCGCGATCGGCCGACCAGTGGATCGGTCTGAAACCCGGTAGCGACGCAGCCTTCATGCTGGGCATCGCGCATGTCCTGTTCGCCCGCGACGCCGTGCGGTTGCGGCACCTTGATGGGCTGGTCGATGGGCTGGAGACGCTGCGGGAGATCGTCACCGGGTTCAGCCCCCAATGGGTCGCCCATCATTGCGGCATCGACGCCATCGTCATCGAAAACCTGGCCGACGAATTGATCCGCACCGAACGATCCGCCATCTATGGCCGCATCGGCACCTGCACCCAGACGTTTGGCACGCTGGCGTCCTGGATGATCGACGTGCTGGCTATCCTGACCGGCAATCTGGACCGGCAGGGCGGCAGCATGTGGAGCCGCCCGGTCGCACCACTGGTGGACATGCTCGCGACGCTGCCTGCCGATATGCCGGTCGTCATGGGCAAGAGCCGGGTGCGCGGCGTTCCTGCGGTGCTGGGCCAGTTCCCCGCTTCCTGCATGGCCGAAGAGATCGCGACGCCCGGACCGGGCCAGATCAAGGGGCTGCTGACCTTCGCCGCCAATCCAGCGCTCAGCGCGCCGGATTCGGGCAAGCTTGCCGAGGCGCTGCCGCTGCTGGAATGCATGGTCAGCTTGGACAATTATCTCAACGAAACGACTCGACACGCCCATGTGATCCTGCCCAGCCCATCCTTCCTGGAAAGCGCGCACTATGACATGTGGTCCTGGGTCTTCTGCCTGACCAGCGGCGGCCATTATTCGCCACCGATCTTTCCAGTTACCGATCGCCCGGACCATTGGCGCGTCGTCGCGCGCGTCGGCGCGATCATCGGTGGGCAACCAAGTGCCGATATCGACGCCATGGACGATGGCTATTTCCGCGCACTCGCCACCGGGCGCGGGATCGATCCCGACATGGCGATCATGGCGCTGCCTAACCGTGGGCCGGATCGCATTTTGGACCTGGCAATTCGAACCGGCCCATTCGGCGATCGCTTCGGCACGGTAGCGGGCGGCCTGACACTCGACAGTTTCCGTGACGAACCAGACGGCCTGATCGTCGCGCCCGCCATCCCTCGCGCGCATGAGGGGTTTGAAACCGCGTCCGGCAAGATCGACCTCACGCCCGCCCTCATCCTGTCCGATCTTCCCCGGCTGGAGCGGGCCTTGGTCGCCAACAATCCCTCGCTCGTCCTGGTCAGCCGTCGCCATCTCCGCTCGCTCAACAGCTGGATGCACAACATCGATACGCTGGTGAAAGGCAAGGATCGCTGCACCCTGCAAATGCACAGCATCGACGCCGCCGCTCATGGGTTGGCCAATGGCGATATGGTCGCGCTGACCTCTGCATCGGGTGAAATCCATGTACCGCTGGAGATTGACGACGACATCCGCCCCGGCGTGGTGTCGATGCCGCACGGCTGGGGGCATCGCGATCCACAGACACAAATCGCGATTGCCCAGGCGCACGCCGGGGCCAACACCAATATCCTTAGTCCCGGCATGATGGTCGACGTCATTTCGGGCAATGCTGTGCTGAACGGCATTCCGGTTCAGGTCCGCAAGGCCGACCTTCAACCCTGCGAAACAATGGGAGCAACTGCGTGAGCAAGATATTGGGAGCCTTGTCCGGCGTGATCGGTTTCGCGCTTATCGCCTTCGGCATTTACGCCCTGGTCGCAACAACCGCCATTACCGATATGACCGCGCTGGACCCTAGGGGCGTGGCCGGCCTGAACGAAGCCCGCGCTATTTACGCTGGCTCGTTCTGGGCCATGGGCGGGTTGATCCTCTATGGTCTTGGCACGCCGCGTTTTCGGCAACCCCTTTTTCTCGCGGTGGGTGTGATCTTTGCAGGCTTCGTCGTCGCGCGGATCATATCGATCGCGATGGACGGCTATGCCCCGATCCTCTCGGCGTCGATCGGATCGGAAGTCGTGGCGGCGCTCATCCTGATCGCCGCGAGCCGGACCGCCCCTATATCCTCAGTCTGATAGCGCGGCCTGGCCGCCCACGGCGACAGTGTGCGGATAGGGCGCGCCGGGCAGGCGGGCAGCGGCGAAAAACTCCACCGCCTGCGCCGCCTCCACCAGCCCCAGCGCCACGCGATAGAGCCGCGCTTCGGCCGATGGCAGGGTGTCCGATCCGAACGCATCCAGATGCGCCATGATGTCGGCCAGTCGGGGGGCGGCAGCATCGTAAAACTGCTTCAGCGCATCGAATGGGATGTCCTGTCGCGCGCGATAGCGGCTTTCCATCGTCTCCAGTCCGATCCACGAATGGGCGAACGGTTCCAGATCGGCAAAGGCCGCGGGCAGGCTGGCACTCATGCGGCGCTCCTCATATCGGCCCGCGCGCCGTTCAAAACGGATCGGATTACCGCCGCGCGGTGGCGGGGCAACATTTCCGCCTCGCCATAATAGAAACTTTCGGTCGCGCCGGACGCCAGCCCCTTTTGCTGCCGCGCCATCACCATGAAATCCTCCATCCCCGAATCCCGCCCGAATGTAGTGGCCTGAGCGATCGCGAAGCGTTCGCTGGCCGTGATGGGGGCATGATAATAATAATGCGCTGTCCAGCGATGACTCTGCGCCGTCAGCGGCCAATGCTGCTGCGTGAACCAGCCGCCTGCGCCGGGATGGATCATGAAATTGGGAAATATCGCCAGCGACGCCGGTGTCTCAGCGCTTGGGTAGCCCTCGCCAGCCACACGTCCCGCCAATGCCCCCATCGCCTGCACCGCAAAGGACTGGACGATCCGGTCGGCGCGTGGTCGCCAACTCGGATTACCCTGCGACCAGCCTGCCGCGTGCGGCCCGGCAAAGGCCATCTTACGGAATTCGGAAAAGGGGTTGGCAGGCGTCACCGATATTTCGCGGATCGTCAGCGCGTGGACAGTGCCGACATGATAGCCTTCATATTGCGGATCCAGCCCCGCCTTCCAGTTGGCCGCGACTTCGTACGACAGGCTGTCCCGGTGGGTGAAGGGGGCCAGCGTCGTCGCCTCCAGCAGCGGCGCGATGCCGCCTAGAAACGCCGGGAGCGACAAGGCCGACAGCGGATCGAGATTGATGAACACGAACCCTGCAAATATGTCGATCGCGATCGGCGCCAACCCCAGGTCGCCCGCATCCAGAGCCGGAAAGCGTCGCTGGTTGGGGATGGCCTTCAAGCTGCCGTCCAGGCGGAAGGTCCAGCTATGATAGGGGCAGCGAAATGCCTCTGCCTTGCCGCAGGGGGCATCGGCGACCGGCATCCCGCGATGGCGACAGACATTGTGGAATGCGCGCAGCACCTTGTCCCTACCCCGCACGATCAGCACCGACACGCCGCAAATTTCGACATCGCGGACCACATAATCGCCTGGTTCCGGCACGTCCTCCGCCCGGACCATAAAAAGCCAGCATCGGCGGTATATCGCGTCGCGCTCGGCCGCATGTTGGGCCTCGCTCCAGAAGCTGTCCGCCGCTACACGACCATCGCGCAGGATCGCGGCGTCTGGCTGCATCACGCCATGTCCCAGATCGAAACCGCCGTCCGGCGTGGCCGACAATATATTGGTCATGCAACTGGCTCCCGCAGTCCCGCCTTGCCCGCCAGTCTATAGTCGCCGCCTCGCTCGATGCTCCGCCGGAACGCGGGACGGCCATGCAGCCTGTCCAGCCAAGTCACGATATGGCTATAGGCGTCGATCGGCATCAGCGTTTGCGCGATTTCCGGGATGAAGCTCATCTGGATATCGGCAGCAGAAAAATCCTCGCCGAGAAGAAACGTACCGTCGGCCAACGCATCGTCGATATAGGTCAGCGCCTTAGCCAGTTCGACATTGGCTGCTTCATCGATCGGACTGCCATCCAGACCAAAGGCGCGGGCATAGACCTTTATCATGATCGGGTTCATGCCGGACGACACCGCATAATAGAGCCATTGCCGATACCGTTCATGCGCATCCGTACCGGGCACTGGCGCCAATCGACCATCGCCATGCCGCTCGATGATATGCTCCGTAATCGCGCCCGATTCGATGACGATCCGTCCCTCATCCTCGATCATCGGCGATTTGCCGACCGGATGCAGCGCCTTGAGCGCGGGCGGTGCCATCATCGATACCTGATGCCGCTGATAAGGCACCAGATCATAGGGCAAGCCCAGTTCTTCGAGCAGCCATATCGTCTTCTGGGCGCGGGAGTCGTTGAGGTGATGTACGGTCAGCATTGTCGGTGACTTTCAATCTGGAGAAGGAGCCGATCAGCATCGCGTCCGATACTCGACCGGCGTCATGCCCGTCGTCTTGCGAAAGGCGGCCGTAAACGCCGCTGCGCTGGCAAAGCCGCAGGAATAGGCGACTTGCTTGACCATCAATTTCTGGTCGTCGAGCAACGCCTTGGCGCGGTTCAGTCGCTCCCGTGCGATATAATGGCGCAGCGTAACGCCCGTGGCGCGCTTCACCAGCGGTGACAAGGCACGCGACGTCACGCCACAATGCTGTGCCAGATCGACCACCGTGGGCAATTTGCCGCTTTCATGCAAAACCTGCCGCAACATCGTCATCTGGCCGGGCGAAAGGGTGCCGTCGCACTTCTGCGGCACCGGTTGCCCCAGCGTCGCCCGGCGTATCTCGCCGCAAATGGCGAACAGTAGCGACCGGACCATGAACCCGCTGTCGAGGCCCGGCGTGACGACCTCGTCAGCGATACGGGTCAGGCCGGCATGGAGGAACGGGCTATCGAGATTAAACTGATGGTCCCCGTCGAGACTGGAGAGGAACGATAGCAATTCGGGATAGTCAGCCAGTAATTCGGATCGAAAGCTACAGGATATGGTCCGAAGGCGGCCGCTGTTCCAGCGGGTCCGCACCGCCTGCCCTGGCGGCACGAGGATGACGGCATGAGACGTCACGAAGTTGCGCCCCGGACGTGCGCATTCGATATCATCCTCCCGGTACATTAGCCATTCCAGGAAGAATTGATCCGACAGGATTGTTGCTTCGCCAGGCTTCGACCATCGGACATTGTCGACCCGTACCGAATAATCCGGGTCCACAAGCGCGCCTTCCAGCATTCCGGTATAGAGCATTTCACCCCTGAAAGCCTGCTCCTGCTCCATGCGCCTATCCTCTTTCTAGATATGGGTGGCCGAATCGTGCGCCATGACAGTCGTCGAAGGCGGATCGGAAAAAGCCAGCCGATCGATAGGGCCGGGCGCTCTATCCACGATGGGTCCAGGGTAGCCACGCAGCAATTGCAGCGCGCGCATCGTCCGGCGATGGAACAGGCCGATCAGATCGGCTTCCTTATCTGGCCCGGCGGCCAGCACATATTGTTCCAGCGTCGCCTCGGCCGCTGCCGCGCCTGCGAAACTTTGGCCCAGCAACTGCTCTGCCTCCGATCGATCGCGGCGCGCAATCTCGTGGCCGATGGCGTCGCGGCGCTGTACATAGCGGGCGAGCGATAAGGCTGGAGGTTCGCGCAATCGTCCGCGCGCCGCTGGCAGATCGGTACAACTCGCGACCAAATTATCATAAATGATGTCGGTCGCTTTTTCGACGGTTACAAGATCGGCGACAGGTGTCAGATCGACGCTGCGCACCTGCGCCAATATTTCCAAAGCAGCGCACCTACAGCCAAGATCCCAGGACAGATATTCGACATAGGCAGGCAATTGGCGCTGCGTGCGGAGTGCCGACTCCATCCGCATCGGCACAGCAAGGAAAGACGCGATGGTGTGAAAATCGAGCGCCACCCAGTCGATCGGGTTACCGCTTTCCACGACATAGCGCTGCAACAACGACGTCAGATCGCCGATCGGTTCGTTGATGTCGCGCACCCTGATCGATGCTAGGTCCGCCATGGGGTCGCCTAAATGCGCCAGTTCCAGATCATAAATATGGGTGATCCTGTCCCCATCATGAAAAAACTGCGGCGCGTCGGCGATCAGCAGCGCCGTTTCCGTGCGATGCAGCGGAAGATTGCCCAGCACCCATTTACGTAGAAAGGCGATCAATGGATCGGGACCATCGCGATGGCTTTGATACTGTTGATCCGCATCATCAAAATAGGCGAGCGCAATGGCTTGCGGGCTTTGCGGTTGTGGCAATCCGATCCCTGCGGCCTTTACTGTATCGATCCGGTGAACGGACGCCATGATCGCCATATAATCGCTGACCAGCCGATGCAGGTTTGCGTCGCGGTCGGCGCCGCCCGCGAAAGCCGTCGCGTCGATGCGCTCCATGGCAATCGCCGCGGGGTTGTCGCACCAGCCATGGATATGCGGTACGGCGATGCCCTCGTCCGCCAGCAACCGCAAGACATCATGTTCTACGCGCAACGGCTGCGTTTCCTGGCCCGCACCGCGATCGCCGCGAATATGGATATGGATTACGCCCTCTGGCGTGCGGACCGATGCGTTCCACGCCGGGCGCCATCCCGGCAGGATATCCATAGCGACAATATCGCCCATCGTCGCTTGGATCCAGAGCCGGATATTCTGCTCAGCTATTAAGTTCGGCTGGTCGATCACCAGGCATCCTCATGAATGTTCGTCACACCGCAACGCGGATGCAATCTTTATGTGAACAGCGTTATCATAATAGGGTAACACTGTTCATTCAAGCGAATTTATCGCGGGGCAATGCGCCGTGATTGCGCTATTCAGCACCCGACATCGGACAGGAAAGCGCGCAATGGAGAGCAATGCTAAGGGCCACCAAGATATTCTAGTCGCTGGCACCACGGCATCACCTCGTCGGGCGCGCAGCGCAGAGGCTAAGGATCATGTGCGGCAAGCATTGATTGACGCGGGACGTCATCTGCTGCTGGCCAAGCCCTCAGGACCGATATCGCTCCGTGGAATTGCCCGCCATGCCGGCTATTCCTCCGGTGTCGTGTATCGGTATTTTGCGGATCGCGATTCACTGTTTCTCGCGATCCGTGACAGCGAATTGGCCAATTTCGGTGATAGGCTAGAGATGGAATTCGCCACATATGACGAAGCGGAAGAGCGCCTGTTCGCCGTTGCCGATCGGGCCTTCGATTTTTCACGCGACCAGATCGCCGCCTTCGGCATGAATAGCTTGTTCCTGTTCTGGTTCGACCCCGCTGGCACGCAGAATGGCGCTCCCATTCGTGATACTGCACCCGCAGCAGCGCGCATCCATGCCTTTTTCGAACAGGCGGTCAGCTCCGTAATGGCACCCAGTTCGCACCAGAATTCGAACATTCAATCGGCAGTAGGAGCCCTGATGGCGTCTATATCAGGGGCCGTACTCTTACCGCGGGGAAGCGATCATGATGATTTCCCAGATGGCCGTATCATACTGCGTGACATCGTCGAAGCATTGATCTGCCGTTGGCAGGCTACGTCGGAGCCGACACATTAATAATTGACAGATGCCGGGCGACCTTGAGGCTCAGATCGAGGCCTTCGTTGAGCACTAGAACCATCAGAGGTATCAAAAGAGCCTGAGCAACGTGACGTCCGCCGACGCCTACTTTGGCAGGGGGCCCAGCCATCATTAAGCAGCGCGAAAGGTTCAAGCGGCAGACCATCGAGCATCGGCGCTTGCAACACCGCAAGCTCGCCCCCTAAACCTACCCCCACACGAGGCCACCACTCCGCTAATTTATGCCGCGAAGTGTGCTGAATGTTCTGACGACCGAAAACGTCAAATCATTGGCCAGCCATAGGCATCCTTCATCCCGGCGAAGACCGCCTTGATATGCACCGCCAAGGCCGCATCGCTGAGCAGACGGTGCGGCTGCTTTGGGCCAATATCGGTGGCTTGCTGCAATCTGTGATGACGATAGCCGCTAGCGCTGACCTGCAAAACACGGCACTGCACCACGATCGGCCAGGTGCCACCATGTCGCCGGATCAAGGCATACCTCACCGCGGCTCCCTCGCGAGTCTACCGCTGTTTTTTAGAATGTGGCTCTCCATGCGCACTCGCACCAGCTCGGCCTCCAGCCGTGCGATCTCCATCTGTTCAAGGCTCACGGCTTTAACGTGAACATCAAGAAGGCGACCGGTGTCCTCCGCCTTTACTCCGTCCTTCGTCTGATACCCCTTCTCTGATCTGTTCATACCAGCCAGGGGAAACGTCAGGCAGGGACAAGCTCACGGAACAAAACATGGGATAATCGCGGCGCGATTCATCCTGGGCATCAGCTTTTTGATATAGCTGACAGGGGTGGTTGCCCCCCGATATGATGGAAAAACGGGCTCACGATTGGCACCGGGCCCAAGCATCGCACGGAGAGCAACCATGAAACAATATATAGGCTTTGACGTTTCACTAAAAGATACCGCGATCTCCATTCGTCAGGATGGAAAACGGATCTGGCGCGGCAAGTGCGCATCGGA
Source organism: Sphingobium sp. SA2 (assembly GCF_032227065.1). Classification (NCBI taxonomy): domain Bacteria; kingdom Pseudomonadati; phylum Pseudomonadota; class Alphaproteobacteria; order Sphingomonadales; family Sphingobiaceae; genus Sphingobium; species Sphingobium sp. SA2. The sequence continues at coordinate 12,001 of NZ_JAPMXX010000001.1, read as the reverse complement.
TCCCCAGATCCTGGCGCAGATAGTCCGCAAACACGCCCCGCATGCGGAGCGGGTGGTATTTGAGACAGGTCCATTGTCGACCTGGTTCTATCATGCGTTAACGGCGGCGGGAGTTCCCGCGATCTGCATCGAAGCGCGTCATGCGCAGAAAATATTGAACGAGACGCTCAACAAAACTGATGCCAATGATGCTGACGGTCTGGCCCAACTGGCAGAAGCCGGCTTTTACAAGGCGGTCCGGGTGAAGTCGTTCGACGCCATGTTGACCCGCACACTGGTGGGCGCCCGCAACCTGTTGCTTACCATCTCAACGCAGCTGAGCAATCAGATCCGCGGGGTCATGAAGACGTTTGGCATCGTCGTTCCCAAGGGTACAGGTCGTGTATTCGACGGGAATGTCCGCGAGCTTCTGGACGGCAGGGATGGCCTGGCACAGATCATATTGCCTTTGCTGGAGGCCTGGCGCGACATCCGCAAGCGCGCCGCTGAACTTGATCGTCAGTTGCTCGCCGCAGCCCGGCAAAGCCAGGCAATCAAGCTGCTGATGACGATCCCGGGAGTCGGGGCGGTCACGGCCGTCTCCTATGCTGCGGCGATCGAAGACCCAGCAAACTTCAAAACTTCACGCGCGGTCGGCGCTTGGCTCGGGCTTACCACGCGGCGTTACCAATCAGGCGAAGTGGATTATGACGGCCACATCTCGCGGCGAGGCGACAACCATCTGCGCGGCCTCTTATACGAGGCGGCAACGGTCATTCTCACGCGCACCAGCGCTAGCAACCAGAGCGGCCTCAAAGACTGGGGCCTCAGGCTACGCGAGCGGCTGGGCTTCAAGCGCGCCGCGGTCGCTGTGGCCCGCAAACTGGCAGTCATCATGCACACAATGCTCAAAACAGGAGAGGCATTCAACACATCGGCTGGCGTCACCGCATAACCAATTCACCAGCTTAACTTCTCAACGCGTCAGCATCTGACGTATTGAGGCGTCCTTGCCGTGGACGTGGGTCAGGTCATTCCGCTTTAACGGCTGCAGCTTTTTAAAGACTGCGCACAAAACATAGGAAGACCTTGCCTGCGGAGACCCATCATGCGGCGGCTTTATGCCGACCGCGAAGACAACCCTGCTCCCGGCATACGAACACCCTCGCGCGACACGCCGCATTGAGAAAAACAAGCACAAGGTTGATTAACGTGTCGACGCACTAACCGACGCGATCAGCCTTCCCATGCCAACCACGCTTGACTGGAGGGACGCGATTATACAACAAGTTGACTATAATTCGGAGTTCAACACCAGCTTCCACATTTCACTGCTGTTTCTGGCGTCAGGTGCCGGTTGAAGTCGCCATTTTGATCGCGATCCGGTAATTGTTCATGTCGATGCCGCTAGATCTCAAATAGCGATGAAAATGGGAGACAGGCGCTCTTTCTCGAAGATGCTGGTGATCTCTGCGGTTGTGGCGTGGTTACGAACCTCTCGACGCTGCCCTCTGCAATGACGAGCGGGGGGCGCGTCGCCAAGCTCGATCTGTCACACTACCTGTGCTATCAACCGAGCTGTTTCGTGATCCTCGAACGCCGTGGTCAGGCGAAAATGGTTCATGACATTGATTTCCCAACCATAATTGACCACTGGCGTCGTCAGCCAGCCGATATAGACGCCCCACATCAGGCAACGGCCAAACTCGGTGAAACTGTCCTCGAACGAAGGCCCATCGATCACGCCCTCGGACGCCAGCCTGTCCAGATAGAAGCGGACCAGATCCTGTTCATGGGCGCGGCGATCCTCCACTGACAGCGCCGTCGTCACCAGATAGCTGACATCATGCATATGATGGCCGCGACAGGTGAGTTGCCAGTCGAGCAGGCCACCCGACCCGTCAGGCAATATATAGCTGTTGCCGATATGCATGTCGCCCTCGACCAGCGTCTGGGGCAGGCTCTGCTGGTGCCGGTGCAGCGCCAAGGTGCCGTTGCGCAGGTCCGGGCCGGTCGTGCGCAGCCGCTGCACCATTTCGCGCTTGAACGACACGGTGTCGATCTCATGCTGGATCAGCGGCTGCGCGCCCACCATCATCAGGTCGGCCACCTTGCCCTCGACATGGCTCCCCGCCCAGGCCAGATCGCCGCCGGGCCGCAGGCGCGGACTTTCCCAGAAACGGGCGTGCAACTTGGCCTGCTGCGACAGGATCGACCGCACAGTGTCCAGCGTCACCGGCGACAGGACGCTGGGAAAGGTCGCGCCGCGCAGCGTCAGGTCTTCCAGCACGATGGCAAAGTCGCTCGATGCCGCATCGAAGCCCGCGCCGAAACTGCGCGGCGTCTCCAGGTCCAGTTCGGGACGGACGCGGTTGTAGAAATTGACTTCATTTTCGTAGAAGGGTGCCAATATTGTGTCGACGCCGCGCGCGACCTTCACGACCAGACGGGTGGGCAGGTCTGCCGGACTGCCCGGACCATAGCGGACATTGACGATCACGCGCCCGGCCGTGGACACGAACTGCTCGCCATAGGTCTTGGCCTCCACCATATTGACATGGGTGACGGTCACGCCGGGGACGGCCTGCGCCATCAGCCTGGTCAGATAAGCGGGCGTGATGTCCGCCGCCGATGTCGGGTGCGCCAATGGGTCGGCCATGCAAAGCTATCCTTTCCTGTTATGGTTTATCGGCGGGGCTAACCGGCCATGATCCCGCCATCGACCGCCCAGCAGGCGCCATGCACCCGGCGCGCGCGGTCGGACGCCAGGAACAGCAGCGGCTCCACCACGTCCTCGGGCGGGCAGGGCGGCCGCATCCCGGTGTAACGGGCCAGCAATTTGGGATCGGCGAAGTCGGGAAATGCCATCCCCTGCAACATTTCCGTCCGCATCGGGCCGGGGGCCAGCACGTTGATCCTGACCGGGCTGTCCATCATCTCCATCGCCAGCGACAGGGTCAGGCCGACAAGGCCGAATTTGGACGCGGTATAGGGAGCCAGATAGGCCTGGCCCATGAAGCCCGCGGTGGACGCCACGCTGATGATATTGCCGTGACTTTCGACCAGATGCGGCATAGCCGCCTGCATCAGGAAGAAGGGGCCGGATAGGTTGGACGCGATGGTGCGACGCCACTCGTCCGCCGTGACGTCCGACAATTGGTGGAACATCACGTCGGCGGCGATATTGCACAGCACGTCCAGCCGCCCGAACGCCGCGATGGCCGCTGCGATCGACGCGGCGCAATCATCGGCATCGCCCAGGTCGAAGGGCAGTTCCACGCTGCGGCCGCCCGCTTCCCCGATCAACCGCGCCGTTTCCGCCAGCTTGTCCGCGCTTCGCCCCAACAGGCACAGCGTCGCCCCCTCCCGCGCGAAGGCCAGGCTGGCGGCACGGCCCAATCCCGATCCCGCCCCGGTGACGAGGACGACCTTGCCGGTAAATTCCATCACCAGCGCCGCCGCCATTGCGCGCCTCGCCTGCGCCTACGAAGCGCTTCATCGCGCTGCGATGGCGTCACCACCGGCGTATCGCTGGGCAGGTGATCGCGTACCTCTGCCGCCGGTACGATTTTGAGCGTGGGTTCCGGCCCCGAACTCGCGCCGGTCCAGCGCAGCATCAGCGATCCTTCCAGCCGCCCGGCCGGGTCCAGCCAGTTGGGCACGCCGGGATCGTCTATCGCGATCACGGCGCGAAACCGGCCGTCACTATCCAGAACGGCCTGGCCGCCATTCAAGCTGCTCTGATGGTTGATCCAGTCGATTGTGTTCCACAGCGGATCGTTCAACTGCACATTCCAATAGCGGACCTGATCGGGCATCGCGGTGTCGATGATGATCACTTGCCCCGGTTCCAACCGGAAAATGCCCTGATAATAATGCTGCCCGGCTACGCCGCCGCGCCCGGCCCAGTCGTCATATTCTAGGCGATTAACGAAGCCTTGCGCCCGCTGCCGCTGGACATAGCCCAGCGCGAAACCGGCATAGCGTTCGACGAAGGCGGACAGGCGATCGAGCCGATGCACGATCTCGGTTGCTGGCATAAGCGCGCCGCCCACCGGCCGGTCGACCCGCTCGATGGCGATGCGCAATTCCTGGCCTACGCCCCAGTCATAATAAGCGTGGCGCAGGCCGATGGTGACGGCGCGCGGATCGAGCGGGAACCAGTCGCCCGCATGGTCCTCCGGCCGTTGTCCGCCGACCAATATGTCGAACGCCCCGTCCGGCCCCAGCGTGCAGGCATCCAGGTCGATCATCCCGACAGACGGCCCTAGTTGCTCCATCGGCCCCAGCCCGCCCGCGACCAGATCGATGAACACGAACACGCCGTCGCCCCGCTGGCCCGACAGCCGGTACACGCCCCCGCCATCGATCCGCGCCGCGCCATAGATGAAGTCGGGATTGACCCCGACGGTGTTCAGCACATTGCTGACCGACGGCACGAAATCGGGCCGGTCGGCGTCGGCAAAGGCAGTCTGGTAGCCGGTGGCGAGTGCGGCAAAGAGCAGGCGGTGCGCCTCCGCCCGTGCCTGCGGGTCGGCGGGGTCCGTCAAACTGTCCAATACGCTGTCCGCTTTGGCCATCGTCTCCAGCCAGCCGCGCCAGGCGGAGGGTTCAGATATAGGCACGGTAAGTCTCGATATATTCGGCGAACCGGTCGCTGACCTGATCGGTGGTCAGGCCATAATCGGCCAGCGTATAGCTGCGCGCGCCATGCTTGCCCGCCGGATTGTCATGCAGCCAGCCAAGGATGCCCGTTTCCGATTCCGGGGTGAAGTCCCAGCCGAAATGGTCGTAGGCGGCGCGGATGGTGGCGACCGGATCAGCGACCAGATCCTTGTAGCGCATGTCGTGGATTGGCAGGTCGGGATGCGCCTTGCGATAGTCCATGCTGCACTTCACCCCGTCCCACCAGAGTTGCAGAAATTCGGCCCCCAGCGCGTGCAGGTCGAGATCATCATAAGATGGTCCGCGAATGACGCTGATCAATTGCGAGATGGAGGCGATGACGGTGGTAGGGTCGCGATGCGGCTGGATGAAGATTGCGTCGGGATAGACGCTGCGCAGCGCGGGCAGTTTGTACATATGCTCCTGTATCTTCAGCACCCAATGCTGGCCCGGATGGCGCCAGCCCAGATGCTGGAGCCACATTTTGTGCACCTCGTAGCGGAAGGTCGCGTCGATCCCCTTGAACCAGTCGTAGAAGCGGGGAAGATGCTGGAACATGCACGGGTTGCTGCTCTGGAACGACGTGGTCATGAACGACCCGCATTCCTGCGGTATCTTCGCACCCAGCGGATGGGCCTTGAGCAATTCGTCGGCATCCGCGCCCAGTTGCGCGCGCAGATGCGCGTCGAAACGGGCGATGCGCGGGTCGGTGTCCGCCGTGGCGGCCTCTGGCGGGGGCGAGGGTTCGGCCACTTCCCACATCAGTGGAGTGCGGACCTGCGGGTCGCCGTCCATCAACGCATGGAGGAAACTGGTGCCGCAACGGGGCAGACCCAGGATGAACAGTGGTTGTCTGATCTCCACCTCGGCAATTTCGGGGTAGCGCGCGCGATCGTCGGCTATCGCTTTCAGGCGCGACAGATCATCGTTGACGATATGCAGGGCGCGGGCATGGCCATTGGCGTTGAGATCGCGGTCCTCCGCCATCGACGCCAGCAACATCGTCAGGCCGGGCCTGACATTGTCGCGCAGATAGTCGGGCAGGGGATAGCGGTCCAGAAGCGTATCGGCGTCGGGGAAATCATGGGCGCTGCTGATCGTTGCCATGGCTTATATCCCCACCGGATAGAATATCGACTTCTGATTCTGATATTCATGCAGCCAATCGGGACCATATTCGCGCCCGACACCCGATCGCTTATAGCCGCCGATCGGCGCATAGCTCATGCGCCCGGTGCCGCCGTTCAGCATGACGCTGCCCGACCGGATTTGCAGGGCCATTTCGTATCCCTTGGCCGCATCCGCCGTTTCGACGCCGCCATTCAGCCCATAGCGGCTATCATTGGCGATGCGGACTGCTTCCTCGTCGGTGTCGAAGCCGATGATGCAGCCGACCGGGCCGAACACCTCTTCCTGGGCAATAGTCATGCTGTTGTCGACATCGTCGAAAATCGTGATGTCGGTGAAGAAACCCTTGTCCAGACCCGCAGGCCGCCCGCCGCCATGGACGATCTTCGCGCCTTCATCGCGGCCGATGGCGATCAGATTTTCGACCTTGCTCCGCTGCGATTCGCGGATCAACGGCCCCATCGCCACACTCGGATCGGCAGGATCTCCGATCTTGAACTGGCTGGCGACGGCGCAGGCGGTTTCGACGAACGCCTTTCGGATACTGTTATGGACGACCAGGCGGGTAAGGAGCGCGCAGCCTTGGCCCGCATTGACCGACAGCACGGCGACTGCCATCGCCGCCGCCCGCGCGACATCGGCATCGTGCCGCAGGATCAGCGCTGACTTGCCACCCAGTTCCAGATGGACGCGCTTCAGCGTCGGGGCCGCCTGCGCCATGATCGCCGCGCCGACGCCTTCGGACCCGGTGAAGCTGACCAGGTCGACGCGCGGGTCGCTGGTCAGCATCGTACCAACCTCCGGCCCGCCGGTGATGACGTTCAGCACACCCTTGGGCAGGCCGATCTCGTCGGCGATCTCGCCGAACAGCAAAGCGGAAAAGGGGGTGAAGGGAGACGGCTTGAGCACCAGCGTATTGCCCGCCAGCAGCGCCGGCACGATCTTGGCCAGGTTGATGAGGAAGGGGAAGTTATAGCCGGTAATGCCTGCGACCACGCCGACCGGCTCGCGAACGACCGTCGTGCCGCCCATTTTGCGGGGGCCATCGGGGTCGAAGGGATTGGGGGTGATGTCGATCGGCAGGCGGACACTATCGTCGCGCGTTGAATGTTCCAGCGCAGCGAGAAGATGGTCGAGCGGATTGGCGACCTGCATCCCGTGGGTCACGCCCTGCGCGCAACCGACCTCCGCCACGATCAGCGCGACGATCTGCGGCCGCCGCGCGTCCAGCGCCGCGTGCATCCGGCGCAGATAGGTTGCGCGCTCGGCCATCGCCATGCGCGGCCACACGCCATGATCGAACGCCTCGCGGGCCGCCGCGATCGCTGCTTCCGCCGCCGCCGCGTTGCCCACAGGCGCGTGGCCGATCACCGCTTCGGTCGCCGGATTGATGATAGCGTCGCGCTCCGCGCCTGCGGCAACCCAGTCGCCGTCGATGTAGAGTTTGTCGATCGTTGTGAAGGGGATGGTCATGGGTGGATATCCTGTCCGGGCCGCAGGATCATCTCCGCGGCGTTGAGGGCGATGGCCATCGCTGGCGCATTGGTGTTGCCCGACACAATAGTCGGCATGATGGAGGTATCGACCACGCGCAGGCCGGTGACGCCGCGCACGCGCAACTGCGGGTCGAGTACGGCGTCTTCGTCCGCGCCCATCCGGCAGGTGCCGCAGATGTGGAATGTCGTGCCGCCAAGGCTGATGGCATTGGCCAGTATGTCCTCGTCCGTCTCGATGCCCACGGTTTTGCCGGTTTCCGCGACGATCCAGTCCTTGAGCGCGGGTTGCGTGGCCAGATCGCGTAGCCAGCGGAACAGGGCGACGAAGTGCCGCCGGTCGGCATCGGTGGCCAGGTGATTGGCGTCGATAACGGGCGGCGCATCGGGATCAGCGGCGCTGATCCGCACCTGCCCCTGGCTGTCGGGCCGCAGATAATAGGCGATGACGGTCATGCCGGGATAGGGGTCCAGCACCACCGCGCCCTTCGCATCGGTATGAAAGGAATAGAGCCCCAGGCCGATCTGGGCATCGGGCCGGTCAGGCGACGCCTGCGTCTTGATGAAGCCGCCCACTTCATGCGCGCCGTGGGTCAGCGCCCCTTTCGAGCCGAAGAAGTATCGGAGCACCGACGCGATCAGACCTAGGCCAGACAGTTTCTGGTTCAGGCTGTTGCCGCGCACCTTGTAGGTAAAGCTCAGATAGCGATGTTCACGCAAATTGGCGCCGACGCCGGGCGCGTCGACCACGACCGGAATGGCCAGCGGTTCGAGCAGGGCGCGGGGGCCAATGCCCGACAGTTGCAATAATTTGGGGCTCTGGATGGCCCCCGCCGACAGGATGATTTCGCGCCGTACCGCGACTTCGTGCAAGCCATTTTTGTCACGCAGCAGGATGCCGCTGGCCCGCTGCCCGTCGAACAGGATGCGCTGCACGTCGGTATCGGTCACCACGGTCAGGTTCGCGCGTCCCCGCACCGGTTTCAGGAAAGCGCGCGAAGCGGAAAAGCGCTTGCCGCGATAGGTGGATGTCGGCTGATAGCCCATGCCACCCTGCGTGACCGCAGGGATGTCGTTCATGTCGTCCACCCGATGCGTCCCGGCCTGCTCGGCCGCGGTTAGGAACGCTTCGCACAACGGATCGCCGGACGGATGGACGCTCACCTTGAGCGGGCCGCCGGTCCCGCGCCACGCCTTGATGCCCAGCGCATGATCCTCCAGCGCGACGAAATGGCGGCCCATCGTCTGCCAGCCCCAGCCGGTGCAGCCCGCCGCTTCCCACGCGTCGTAATCGGCCGGCGCACCGCGCACATAGACCATGCCGTTGACCGAACTCGATCCGCCGACCGTGCGCCCCTTCAGCCAGCTTTCCTGCGGCGCATTGCCGCCCGGCGACACGGCATAGTCCCACACATGGGGATTGCCCGGCGCCAGCAATTTGCCGATGCCGCGCGGCATGGCGATCAGCGGGCTGTTGTCGTCCGGGCCAGCTTCCACCAGCAATACCTTGACCGCCGGGTCGACCGACAACCGGTTCGCCAGGACGCAGCCGGACGACCCGGCGCCGATGATGATATAGTCGTAGCCATTCTGGTTCATGCCGTTCGAGTTCCTCGCCATAGCCGCTAAAGACCATAGACGTGGCCTTAGTCCCACCTGTCGGGTGATAGGTGGACGGTCGGCGCGCTCGTCGCGGGTGGTTCGCTTTCCGCTTGGCTTGGCGGCAGCGAATTGCGATGCGTGCGGGCATGAAGGGTAAATGGGAAGATTATGGACCCGGCGCGCGCAAGCTGCTGCTCGCCGTGGAGGAAATCATCGCCGAACGCGGGATCGAGGGTGCATCCATCCGCGAAATCCTGCGCGTCGCCAAGCAGGGCAATAACTCCGCCATCTATCGTCATTTCGGATCGAAAGAATTATTGATCCGGGCGATTTACGACATCCGCCAGGCGGAAGTGGACGATTGCCGGATGCTGCGGATGCAGGGGTTGCCGCGCCTGCCCGACGATATTCGCGGCCTGCTCGAATTATTCCTGTTGCCGGTGCTGGACGCCTTCGCAGGGCGGCAGAGGTGGATTTATTCGCAGTTCATCCTGCACCTGATCCTGAACGATCCGTTTGACGAAGCCTTTGACCGAGCCAGAGAAGGACCGGCGGTCGCGCTGGTTCATCAGGCGTTGCGGGGATGCTGCGCCGCCATGTCGGACCAGGTCTTCACCATGCGCCTGTCGGTGGCGGTGACGAATTTCCTGATGGGCGTCAGCTATGGGGACCGGGTCGCCAATCTGACCGGCGGCGCCTATCCGCGCTCCGACCAATATCTTGAAGACCTGATCACCGCAGGCTGCGCCTTGCTGATGCTGCCGCCCTTCGTCGAAGCCGCCGACACGCCCGGCTGACGATTGGCGGGGTCATGGACGAAAATCGAGGGCCCTCTCCGGCGATAGGCACGACTAAGACGATCGTCTTCTACTTCTCCCGACGGCACTGGCAAAGGTCAGGCTTGCGAGAACATGACGTTCTGCTGCTCAGGGAGAGATGAAATGCGCCCGATTTTCACCGCGCGTCTTGCGGTACTTTTAACGTCCGTTGCACCCCTGGCCCTGCCGGTCCTGGCGATCGCCCAAACGGCGCAGCCCCAGGCGTCGCCTAGTATCGACGACATCGTCGTCACCGCCCGCCGCTCCGAGGAAAGCATCCAGTCGACGCCTGTGTCCGTCACCGCCTTCAACGCGGATATGCTGCGCGAAGCTAATATCGCAACCACCGCCGACCTGATGATCAAGACGCCCGGCGTCTATCTGTCCGGATCGGGCGGGCGCGAAAATTCGGTGTTCCAGATCCGTGGCCAGTCCAAGGCGTTGAGCGGGTCCAACGCGCCTGCCGTCGTCAGCTATTTTGCCGATGTGCCCGCGCCCACCTTCGGCAGCGGCGTCGCAACCTATGACATGGCATCGGTCCAGGTTCTCAAAGGGCCGCAGGGCACGCTGTTTGGCCGTAACACCACCGGCGGCGCCGTCCTCTATTATCCCGCCGCGCCCGAATATGTCCTGGGCGGCTATGTTGAGGCGGGCTACGGCCGCTATGAACGCAAGCAATTGGAAGGCGCGCTGTCCATCCCGATCGTGGACAACAAGCTGGCGGTACGGGTCGCGGGCCGGTACGAAAAGCGCGAGGGTTATACCAAGAATATCGGACTGGGCGGCGACCTGGACGACGTCAATTCCCGCGCGTTCCGCGTGTCCGTGCTGGCCGAACCAGTCGAGGGTTTCAAGAACCTCACTATCTTCGATTGGTATCGCAACAACTACACCGGCGACGCGGTGTTGCTGACCAGCCTGTTCGACAATCCCAGCCTGATCGACCTGTTGGGTCTGCGCAGCGCGATGCAGGAGGCGCTGGCGGCGCAGCAGGCGCGTGGTCCCCGCGTCATCGACAGCGACGTGTCCCCCGCAATCAACCGCACCCGCCGCTGGGGCATCACCAACCGCACCGATATCGACCTGGGCGACAGCGGGGTCAGCTTCACCAACATCTTCGGCTATCGCAAAACCTATGTGAACTATAATATCAACACCGACGGCGTGCCGTTGCTGATCACGACTGGCAATCCTGCTGCCGGACTGCCCGCCGGCTTGCCGCTGACCCTGCTGAACGCAGGCGCGGTCAACAACGTCGAACAATATACCAATGAAGTGCAGATCAAGGGCAGCGCGCTTGACGACCGGGTGGACTGGCTGGTGGGCGGATTTTATCTGAAAAGCCAGCCCTACGGCCCGACAGGCAGCGGCAATTCGATCGCCCAGGTCGTGCTGCCACCTTTCCTGCCGGCCGAAAATTACGGCACCTTCCAATATAATTTCTACACCGAAAAGAGCAAAGCGCTGTTCGGCAACGTCAACATAAAGCTGGATGAAATCGCCCAGGGTCTGCGCTTCAACGCCGGGCTGCGCTACACCTGGGACAAGGAAATCGCCTGTACGGCGACCGACAACACCACCCAGGGGACCGTCCGCCCCAATGAATGCGTATCGACCAACCCGATCCTGATCGGCGCAACCACCAACACCGCCAAATCCGATGCGCCCACCTGGACCGTGGGTTTCGACTGGCAGGTGACGCCCGACCTCTTCACCTATATTTCCACCCGGCGCGGCTATCGCACCGGCGGCATCAATACGCCCACCTTCGGCGGGCGGCTGGCGCCCTATCAGTCCTTCGGGCCGGAACGAGTCACCGACCTGGAACTGGGGGTGCGATCCGACTGGACGCTGGGCGACGTCCGCGTCCGCCTGAACCTGTCGGGCTTTGTGGGCTATTATGACGGGGTGCAGATTGCACTGAGCGGCTTGCTGACCCAGCCGGGCTGCGTTGCGGGCGATCCGGTCTTTGGCGAAGCGCCCTTTTCCCCCGATGGCGATTGCAGCGCGGACAACGATCCGCAGTCGGGCACGATGCTGGCCAATGCCGGCAAGTCGCGCGTCGCGGGGCTGGATTTTGACGGTCGCATCCTGTTTTCCGATCGGCTGACCTTCACCTTCGGCGGCAACCTGCTCGACACCAAAACGCGCGAACTGACCGCCCCTGCGCCGATCGCCGCTTATCTCACAACCCAGGAAATCCCGTTCGACCTGGTGGCGAAGGCGACCTTCACGCTGGGCGCGCAATATCGCATCCCACTGGGCGCGATGGGCGATCTCAACGCGTCGGCGGACTATTATCATTCCAGCAAATTG